>JAZRLP010000038.1:0-59179 GCA_045646905.1 Muribaculaceae bacterium | reverse complement strand
GGCGGTTATTCTTGCTGTACCTATGTATGCCAATGCTGCGGGTATCGTTCCGATTATTGAGGTCTTTGTCGCAAAGGGTATTCCACTTGGTACGGCTATCGCTTTTATGATGTCCATCATCGGTTTGTCAATCCCCGAAGCTACGATGCTCAAAAAAGTGATGACTTGGCGATTGATAGGAGTGTTTTTTGGAGTAGTAACACTATTAATTATTATATCAGGATATTTATTTAATTGGATTTTATGAAAGTGTTGATTTTATGCACAGGAAATAGCTGTCGCAGTCAAATGGCTCATGGCTTTATGAAATCGTTTGATAAAAGCATTGAAGTATATTCAGCGGGAACAAAGCCTGCGTTACAGGTAAATCCTAAAGCAATTGAAGTGATGAAAGAGGTTGGCGTGGATATCTCAAGCCATAAGCCTATAAATGTGGAACGCTATTTAAATGAAACATGGGATTATGTGATAACTGTGTGTGGCGGAGCCAATGAATCATGCCCAATGTTTGTGGGTAATGTAGGCACTAGGTTGCATATAGGATTTGATGACCCATCCGATGCTGAAGGTGATGACCAATGGATAATGACTGAATTTCGTCGAGTGAGAGATGAAATACACTCGAAATTCAAAGAAGTTTATGAATGTATAATAAAGGGAGTAAATTAGGCGCTTTTTTGTGTGTAATGGCAAATGTTGTTTTGCTGTTGTGTGATTATTCGTGGTTTTTGTGTAACTTTGTAGCAGTTTTATAAAACATATCAAAGAAAATGAATCAAAAGGTAAGAGTAAGATTTGCTCCGTCGCCTACGGGGCCTTTGCACATCGGTGGTGTGCGCACTGCGTTATATAACTATTTGTTTGCTCGTCAACATGGTGGTGAGATGATTCTTCGCATCGAAGATACCGACTCTCAACGCTTTGTTCCTGGTGCCGAACAATATATCAATGAATCTCTCGCTTGGCTCGGCATTAAGATTGATGAGGGTGTGAGCGAAGGTGGCGCATATGGTCCTTATAAGCAAAGTGAACGCCGCGATATCTATCGCGAACATGTGAAGATGCTTCTCGACAATGGCAAGGCTTATATCGCTTTTGATACCCCCGAAGAACTTGATGCAAAACGCCAAGAGGTGGCAAACTTCCAATATGATGCCTCAACTCGTCTTTCAATGCGCAACTCGCTTTCGCTGCCCAAAGAAGAGGTTGATAAATTGATTGCCGATGGCGAAAAATATGTGGTGCGTTTTATGATTGAACCTGGTCGCGATGTAGTGGTTAATGACTTGATTCGTGGCAAAGTAACAATCAACTCAAGCGTGCTCGATGATAAAGTGCTTTATAAGAGTGCCGACGACCTTCCTACTTATCACTTGGCAAATATTGTTGACGACCATTTGATGCTCGTGTCGCATGTGATTCGTGGCGAAGAGTGGTTGCCTTCGGCTCCTCTTCATGTGTTGCTTTATGAAGCATTTGGTTGGGCCGACACAATGCCTGCATTTGTTCACCTTCCTTTGTTGCTCAAACCCGACGGAAAGGGCAAATTGAGCAAGCGCGATGGCGACCGTCTTGGTTTCCCTGTGTTCCCACTTGAGTGGCACGACCCAAAAAGTGGCGAAGTGTCATCGGGCTATCGTGAATCGGGTTATCTCCCCGAAGCAGTTGTTAACTTCCTTGCATTGCTCGGTTGGAATCCTGGTGATGATACCGAAATTATGTCGATGGACGAACTTATCGCTAAATTCTCACTCGACCATTGTTCAAAATCGGGAGCGAAGTTTGACTTTGAAAAAGGCAAGTGGTTTAACCACAAATATATTCAAGAGGTAGCCGATGCCGACCTTGCCGAAATGTTTAAACCTATCTTGGTGGAAAAAGGTGTGGCTGTAGAAAACTATAGCGATGAATATATCACTCGAGCAGTATCGATGGTTAAAGACCGTGTGAACTTTGTTCGCGATCTTTGGGATGTAACATCATTCCTTTTCGTTGCTCCTACCGAATATGAAGAAAAAGCAGTAAAAAAACGCTGGAAAGAAGATTCTCCTGCAGTGATGACCGAGCTTGTTGAAGTGCTTCGTGGTCTTGAAGATTTCTCATGTGCAGCAGCCGAGCCTGCGGTGCTTGGATGGATTACCGAAAAGGGTTATCACATGGGTAATGTGATGAATGCATTCCGTCTTACAGTAGTAGGCGAGTGTAAAGGCCCACATATGTTTGACATCACCGAACTTATTGGTAAAGAAGAGACCGTGAAACGCGTTCTCGCTGGCGTTGAAAATATCAAAAAATGATATAATAACTAATGTCATATGTTGAGAGGGGTAGATTAAGTTCTATCCCTTTTTTATGCGAAAAAATTGCGAAACAATTAAATATTTATGCGTTTTCTATTTTTATTCAATATTAAGTAGTATCTTTGCATAGAAATTAATAGTCGTTATTATGAAAAAGAGAAAATCTCGATTGCCAGTTATTGTTGACATTCTCACACATAACTGCATAGGGAGTCAAGAAGAATTATCAAAACAGTTAGCTATTCGTGGCTATATCGTGACACAAGCAACCCTCTCACGCGATTTGAAAATGTTGCGTACTACAAAGATAGCAACCGATATGGGAGGCTATCGATATATTATTGCCGACGCTCATCGCATGAGTAATGAGCCTTTTGCAAAAGTACAAAATACAGTGCAGTCATCGTTGCATCCTGCAGCATTGTCGTTGAGTGTATCGGGTAATCTTGTTGTCATCAAAACGCGCAATGGATATGCCAGTGGTTTGGCCTACGACCTTGATATGCTTGAGTCGCACCACATATTGGGTACTATACCTGGCGCTGATACAGTGTTTGCTGTGGTTAACGAATCTTCAAGCCGTAGAGATTTATATGAACTTTTTCAGTCATTCCTCCCTCAATCGGTGCTTGATGCTGCAAAGGCACAATTTCTTGGAGACGAGGCCGAAGAGGTGTAATTATTAATCTTAACAATAATATAAACGGTATATATTTGAAGAAATGGAGGACTCTAATAAAATAGAAGTAGTAGTCGCTTCAGAGGAGCATGTGAAATATGTCGATGAGATTCTCGACACTATTAATCGCGCAGCAAAAGTGCGTGGCACTGGTATTGCAAAGCGCTCTCCTGAATATGTGAAACAAAAAATGCTCGAGCGCAAAGCCGTGGTTGCTCTTTGCAATGGCGAGTTTGCGGGATTTAGTTATATAGAGAGTTGGAGCAACAAAGAGTTTGTTGCTAACTCGGGGCTCATCGTGGCCGATAAATTTAGAGGAATGGGCTTGGCAACTCGCATCAAGCGTCGTATCTTTAAACTCTCGCGCGAGATGTATCCCGATGCAAAAATCTTTTCATTGACTACAGGTGCTGCTGTGATGAAGATGAATTTTGAATTAGGCTATCGTCCTGTAACATTTGACCAACTAACTACCGATCCTGCATTTTGGAAAGGTTGTGAAAGTTGTGTGAACTATGACATACTACAACGCAATGGTGGTCACAAATGCCTATGCGTGGGATTGTTGTATGACCCTAAAGAAACTCAATATCATCGTTATAGTCTCACTAATGATGTCGATGATGAAGATTAATAATTGAATAATAAAGAAAAAAAGATAATAAAAATGGGAAAGAAAAAAGTAGTAGTTGCATTTAGTGGAGGTCTTGACACCTCATACACTGTGATGTATCTTGCAAAAGAAATGGGTTATGAAGTATATGCTGCTTGTGCCAATACTGGTGGTTTTAGCCCCGAACAACTTGCAACAAATGAAGAAAATGCATATAAACTTGGTGCAACAAAATATGTGACGCTCGATGTAACTCGTGAATATTACGAAAAGAGCCTTAAATATATGGTTTATGGTAATGTGTTGCGTAATGGCACATATCCTATCTCGGTAAGTTCTGAACGCATTTTCCAAGCTATTGCTATTGCTCGTTATGCAAACGAAATCGGAGCCGATGCTATTGCTCACGGTTCAACTGGTGCAGGTAATGACCAAATTCGTTTCGATATGACTTTCCTTGTAATGGCACCAGGTGTGGAAATCATTACTCTCACTCGCGACAACAATCTTTCTCGCCAAGAAGAGATTGACTATCTCAATAAAAATGGTTTTGCTGCCGATTTTACTAAACTCAAATATAGCTACAACGTAGGTCTTTGGGGTACATCAATCTGTGGTGGTGAAATCCTCGACTCGGCTCAAGGCCTTCCCGAAAGTGCATATCTCAAACACTGCGAAAAAGAAGGTACCGAACAACTCCGTCTCACTTTTGAAAAAGGTGAATTGAAAGCCGTTAACGATGTGCGTTACGATGATCCTATCGAAGCGATTCAAAAAGTAGAAGAGATTGGTGCTGCATATGGTGTGGGTCGTGATATGCACGTGGGTGATACTATTATTGGCATCAAAGGTCGCGTAGGTTTTGAAGCCGCAGCTCCTATGCTCATCATTGGTGCTCACCGTTTCCTCGAAAAATATACTTTGAGTAAATGGCAACAATATTGGAAAGACCAAGTGGCTACATGGTATGGAATGTTCCTTCACGAAAGCCAATATCTTGAACCAGTGATGCGCGACATTGAGGCTATGCTCGAAAATTCACAACGCAATGTGAATGGTACAGCAATTCTCGAACTTCGTCCGCTTGGTTTCTCTACAGTAGGCGTTGAAAGTAAAGACGACTTGGTGAAAAATAAATTTGGCGAATATGGCGAAACTCAAAAGGGTTGGACTGCCGATGATGCCAAAGGTTTCATCAAAGTATCGGCTACTGCTCTTCGTGCGTATTATGCTAACCATAACGACGAACAAATCTAAATCAAAAGGTCATAATCAATGAACGATAAACGATTATATAGAAGTTCGACCAACAAAATATTATGTGGTATTTGTGGAGGTATCGCCGAGTATTTTGGTGTTGACCCCACTGTAGTGCGTGCAATATATGTAATACTTACATTCTGCACTGCATTCTCGGGCGCATTGGCCTATTTGATATTGTTGTTGATTATACCTGAAAGAAGAAATCAAATAAGATAATTATGATTAAAGCCGGAATAATTGGTGGTGCTGGATATACCGCAGGCGAGTTGCTTCGCTTGTTGTTAAACCACCCCGATGTGGAAATAAAATGGGTGAATAGTAGCAGTAATGCTGGTAATAAGGTTGCAAATGTGCATCAAGGACTCATTGGTGAAACCGACCTCGTGTTTACCGACCAAACTCCTTGGGAGGAAATCGATGTGCTCTTCTGTTGTACTCCTCATGGCGAAACTCGCAAATTTATGGAGAGTCACGAAGTGCCTCAAGAACTTCGCATCATCGACCTTTCGACCGACTATCGCATTGAAGATGGTAGCCACGAATTTGTGTATGGACTTCCCGAGTTGAATCGCAAACGCATTGTGCGTGGAGCTACGCGTGTGGCTAATCCAGGTTGTTTTGCTACGGCTATACAATTGGCACTTCTCCCATTGGCTAAAAACTTGATGCTTAACAGCGACATTCATGTTACAGCAATTACTGGTTCAACTGGTGCAGGAGTGAAGCCATCGGCAACATCTCACTTCTCTTGGCGCAACGACAATGTGTCAATCTATAAGCCATTTAAGCATCAACATCTTGCCGAGATTAAACAATCGCTCAAATCGTTGCAAAATAGTTTTGCAGCCGATATTAATTTCATTCCTGTGCGTGGATGTTTCTCTCGTGGCATTATGGCTATCGTGTATATGGATTGCCCTATTGAACTCGATGAAATCAAGAAACTATATGATGAATATTACGAAGACCACAACTTTACATTCGTAACCGACAAAGCTCCCGACTTGAAAGATGTGGTAAATACCAATAAATGTATTCTTCACATTGAAAAGGTTGATGGTAAATTGCTCATCACATCGGTTATTGACAACCTTGTGAAAGGAGCATCGGGTCAAGCCGTTCACAACATGAACCTCCTCTTTGGTCTTCAAGAGCGTGTGGGCCTCCGTCTCAAACCATCGGCGTTCTAAAGATATTGCAATTATAACAATGCTATATTGAAACTCAATCGCGCCAAATGTGTGATTGAGTTTTGTTATTTATGAGGAATGTGTTATATTTGTGAGTGTTAAAGATTTATGGCTTAATTATGAAAAAGATTTTATTGATAACAATAACATTCATTTTGATGGCATCATGTGGCAATGTGACAGAATATTTCAGAGGAAAGTTAGACGGGAACAAGGACAAAGAACGCATTGACTCGCTACAAAATGCTTTGAGCCAGATGGAGCAAAGATTAGAAGCATCTACCTCTAACGGCCAAATTGCTGAAGCCTCACCCGATGCCCCTGAAATATTTACATTGGTCTATGCTATATCAAGCGATGGATTTGTAAATGTGCGTCAATCGCAATCGTCATCATCGCCAATTCTAGGCGAAGTATTGACCCCTCTTCATGGGTTGGGAAATGGTGTAAAACGAGGTAAGTCAGGCAAATGGACTTTGGTTAGTGTTGGCAAAGTTACAGGATGGTGCTATAGCAAATATTTGGGAGAGCAAAATTGGTATAGTGGACACGGAAATCGTGTGCTAATTGCCAATAAACCTAATACCCCCATTTATGTTGAATGCTATGAGGAGGGCATACCTTATACATTATTTACCACAGTTAAGCAAGGAACAATTATCGCCGATGAATTTACCGAAGACAATACTCACTATATCTTATCATCGGCTCACGATGCACTATTTATCAGTAAAACCGACGCAATAGTTCGTGCAAAGTAGCGAAGTAAGGCTTTCTTGACTCTTGATTTTCATATTCAACTATAGTGCATATGTGGCAAATGCCAATATTTATTCGTATCTTTGCACTATAAAATTGATTAATAACAAATAAAGATATAATAAATGGCACTTCAATGTGGTATCGTAGGGCTTCCTAATGTGGGCAAGTCAACTCTTTTTAACTGTCTATCAAATGCTAAAGCGCAATCGGCAAATTTCCCTTTCTGCACAATCGAACCAAATGTGGGCGTAATCACCGTTCCCGATGATCGTCTTACAAAACTTGTAGAGATGTGTGAACCTCGCAGTGTTGTTCCTGCAACGGTCGAAATTGTGGATATTGCCGGCCTTGTAAAAGGTGCATCAAAGGGTGAGGGACTTGGCAATAAATTCCTCGCAAATATTCGTGAAACCGATGCAATTCTTCATGTGCTTCGTTGCTTTGATAACGACAATATCACTCATGTTGACGGAACTGTTGACCCCGTGCGCGATAAAGAGATTATTGACTATGAGTTGCAACTCAAAGACCTCGAAACAGTAGAAGCTCGCATCGCTAAAACTCAAAAGCAAGCACAAACTGGTGGTGACAAAGTTGCAAAGATGCAATATGAAGTGTTGAAGCAATATAAAGAGGCTCTCGATCAAGGTTTGCCTGCTCGTTCGGTTCAATTTGAAACCGTTGATGAACAAAAATTTGCTCGCGAACTATTTTTGTTGACCAATAAGCCTGTAATGTATGTGTGCAATGTTGATGATGCTTCGGCTGTTACTGGTAATAAATATGTTGAAGCAGTGCGCGAGGCTGTAAAGAATGAAAATGCTCAAATTCTTATCGTTGCTGCACAAACCGAGGCCGATATTGCTGAACTCGATACATGGGAAGAACGCCAAGAATTCCTTGCCGAAATAGGGCTTGAAGAATCGGGCGTAGCTCGTTTGATTCGTGCTGCATATGCACTTCTCAATCTTCAAACTTATTTTACTGCAGGTGCCGATGAAGTGCGTGCATGGACATTCCTTCGTGGTAGCAAGGCTCCTCAATGTGCCGGTATCATTCACACCGACTTTGAGAAAGGTTTCATTCGTGCCGAAGTAATCAAATATGACGACTTCGTGTCGCTCGGAAGCGAAGCTGCTGTGAAAGAAGCAGGTAAAATGAATGTTGAAGGTAAAGAATATGTGGTGCAAGATGGCGACATTATGCACTTCCGCTTCAATGTGTAACTTGTTGAAATTTGTAGTTTTGCGATGAAAATAGCCCATAATATAGTATTAACACTTGCGGTGTGTGCCTCGCTTTTTGCATGCAGCTCTCACGAAGAATCTCAATTTGTGGGCGTGTGGAGCAATGCGTGTCAAGAGGAGGTTGATGCTGTGGGCATTTATGATATGTTTGATACATTGACATTGGTCGATGACAACACTTTTGTGCGTAAACTCACCTATGTAAATTCATCCAATACCGACACAGTCGCAAAGGTTGAAGTAACTGGTATGTGGGAGGTAAACGATAGTTGCCTTGAAATGGCCTATGCTACCGACTCTATAAGTGTTGCTTGTGATGATGCCGAACTCAATGTGGCATTCTATAACGATATGGCCACAAAGATTAATCTTGCTAATGGCGAGTTGAAAAAGGCTCACGAACAAGATGAAACACATGGTATAAAATGCGCTTATGCCAATGAAAAGGCTATCATCTCAAAGTCATCTACTGCAAATCGCGAAATATATTTCAGAGTAAAATAGAACTAAGATTGATTGATTAAAGATAAAGGTGTTGTCAATGAGGCAATACCTTTATCTTTTGTGTATTTTAGCCTTTGAGAGTTAAAAGAATGTGCAAAATGTGCGATATTGCGAGTGCCATTGTAAAAAAGTGGAGTCAAAAAGCGAGAGTTGGAGGGAATTTTCGTATTTTTGTAAATTAGATAAATTGTGGAGTATTGAATCCTATTAGAAACGATTGAAAATGGATAACAAACGCAAAGTGTGTATCGTAACCGGCACTCGTGCCGAGTGGGGTTTGTTGAGTGGCATTGCTCAACAACTTCGCATGCGTGATGATGTTGAGTTGCAAATAGTTGCAACCAATATGCATCTCGACCCTCGCTATGGACACACCATCGACGATATTCTCGCTCAAGGTTTTGAGGTTGATGTCAGAGTGCCAATGATGGCCGATGATGATTCAACCACCTCAACCGTAAAGGCTATGGCAAAATGTCTTGACGGAATGGCCGATGCGTTTGCTCAACTTACTCCCGATATGATAGTGATATTGGGCGATCGCTACGAAATGCTGTCGGTGGCAAGTGCTGCAACAGTGATGCGCATACCCATCGTACACCTTCATGGAGGTGAAATTTCAGAGGGGGCTATCGATGACAGCATACGCCACGCTATTACAAAATTATCGTCGTTGCATCTCACTGCGACCGAAGAATATCGTAATCGAGTAATACAAATGGGCGAAAATCCCGACCGAGTTATTAATACCGGCGCGATAGGGGTGTATAATGTGGCACACATTGAGCCTTTGAGCCTCGATGAGTTAAATGAATCGCTTAATTTTGATATCAAACCCGGCACATTGCTTGTAACATATCATCCGGCAACTCTCGATGATGAAGATGTGGCATTGCGTTGCCAAGCATTGCTCGATGCTCTCGACGCATTCCCCGATAATAAAGTGATTATTACTTACCCAAATAACGATGCACAAGGCCGTGTAATTATTGATATGATTGAGGCATATGCATCTAATAACAAAGATAGGGTAATGGTTAAACCCTCGCTTGGATTAATGCGTTATATATCGGCATTGCACTATGTAGGCGCAGTAGTGGGCAATTCATCAAGTGGCATCATCGAAGTGCCATCGATGCACATTCCCACCGTAAACATAGGTATGCGTCAGCAAGGTCGCAAGGCAAGCGAGTCGGTAATTCATTGTGGTGATGATAGCGCAAGCATTGTTGATGCGATAAAATTGGCATTGAGTCAAGAGGGTAGAGCAAAGGCGCAAAAAGCCTCTAACCCATATTGCAAGGACAATACTTTGCAACTAATAGTTGAAGCAATAGCAACAACACCATTGGAATCATTAAAACGAAAATCATTCTACGACTTGAAATGAAATATAAATCGCTATATATAATCCCAGCCCGAGGTGGCAGCAAAGGCATACCTCGCAAGAATATAAAACCTCTTGCGGGCACACCGCTCATACATTATTCGATAGCGGTGGCTCGAGCGCTTGCCGACGATAATCATATTATCGTTACCACCGACGACGAAGAAATTGCTCAAGTGGCACGCGAAACAGGTTTGCCTGTGCCGTATATGCGTCCAACTCATCTTGCAACCGACACAGCCGGCTCGCGCGAGGTGATACTCGATGCAATGGACTATGCCGATGCAATGGGGATTGAATATGATAATGTAGTGTTGTTGCAACCCACATCGCCATTACGCACAGCCGAAGATGTAGAAAAAGCACTCAAGTTATATTCTTCACAAGTAGATATGGTGGTGAGTGTGGTTGAGGCTAACGCTAATCCCTATTATAACTGCTTTGAAACCGATGCCACAACAGGCTACTTGTATGTGTGCAAAGGCGACGGCAACATCACTCGCCGTCAAGATGCTCCACGAGTGTGGGAATACAACGGCGCAGTATATGTGATTAATCCACAATCACTTCGTGCAATGACGATGGGTGAATTCACTCGCAAAGTCCCATGCGAAATGCCTCGTGAACGCAGCATCGACCTCGATACGCCTATGGATTGGGCTATTGCCGAAGTAGTAATGAACGAATTGTCAAAAAAATAAATGGCTATGAATCAATATGTGATAAAAGAGAATGCTACATTGCTCGAAGCCTTGCATCAATTAAATTTGTTGTCGGGCATGCAGATGGTATTGCTCGTTACAAATGAATGTGATGTGATGACCGGCACATTGACCGATGGCGATGTGCGTAGAGCCTTGTTGGGAGGCGTATCGCTCAATGCTCAAGTTAAAGAGGCTATGCATCGCAATTTTAAGGCCATTAAAACCAAAGAAGTCGATGTGGTGATGATGCGCAACTGTCGCATTAATGGGGTGGGGATATTGCCTCATCTCAACGATGACGGCACCATCAAAACCGTCTATGACCTCACTAAAACTAAAGCCGTACTTCCATTGAGCGCTATACTCATGGCAGGTGGTAAAGGTGAGCGATTGCGCCCATTGACATTAAACACTCCCAAACCATTGCTCGAGATAGGGGGCAAGGCCATCATCGACTATAACATTGAAGCATTGGCCTCGGTGGGGATTGATGATATAACAGTAACCACGCGTTACCTTGCCGACCAAATTCATGCCCATTTCTCGACCCCTGTGGCAGGAGTTAATGTAAAATGCGTAACTGAAACGCTTCCATTGGGCACCATTGGAGCAGCATCGCTTGTGTCGCGAAGTGAAGAGGGCAACACGCTGGTGATGAACTCCGACCTATTGACAACAATCTCATTTGAAGAAATGTATATGCGCCACATTGAGGAGCAAGCCGATGTTACTATCGCTGCAATACCCTATGTCGTATCGGTGCCTTATGCGATATTGACCACCGATGGCGCGCAAGTGAAAGGAATAGAAGAAAAACCATCATACTCTTATTATGCCAACGCCGGCATCTATATCTTCTCCAATAAGTTGCTTAATACCGTGCCAAGTGACAGTCGCACCGATGCAACTGATTTAATAGAGCAGGCTATTAATAACGGGTTGAAGGTAGTTTATTATCCAATAAACGGCACATGGATTGATGTGGGCTCGCCAAACGACTTCAAACAGGCCCAAGATCTCATGCGCCACCATAATGATTTAATTAAATAAGAAAAACATCTATTTACTATGGCAGATTCAAATTTTATTGATTATGTAAAGATACTTTGCCGCTCAGGAAAAGGTGGAGCTGGCTCTCGACACTTCTATCGCGCTAAATATGTCCCCAAGGGAGGTCCCGACGGGGGTGACGGTGGCCGTGGGGGTCACATCATACTCAAAGGTAATAAAAACATGTGGACGCTATTGCCATTGCGTTATCGCCGACATGTTTTTGCTGGCAACGGACAAAGTGGCTCGGGTGGTCGCAGTTTTGGTAAAGATGGCGACGATGTTATTCTCGAAGTGCCATGTGGCACCGTAGTGTTTGATGCCGAAACAGGTGAATACCTTTGCGAAGTAGTCGATCACGATGAAGAGATAAAATTGCTTCGTGGTGGTCGTGGTGGTCTCGGCAACTGGCACTTTAAGAGCGCTACACATCAAACACCTCGTTATGCACAACCAGGCGAACCAGCAATAGAGCGAACTGTGATTATGGAGTTGAAATTGCTCGGCGATGTGGGGCTTGTAGGGTTCCCCAACGCTGGTAAATCAACATTGCTTTCATCGGTTTCGGCGGCTCGTCCCAAGATTGCCGACTATCCATTTACCACAATGGAGCCACAACTTGGCATCGTGTCATATCGCGACAATCGCTCGTTTGTTATGGCCGATATTCCTGGCATTATCGAAGGTGCAAGCGAAGGGAAAGGCCTCGGATTGCGCTTCCTTCGCCACATCGAGCGCAATGCCGTGTTACTGTTTATGGTACCTGCCGATGCCGACGATATCAAACGCGAATATGAAATACTACTCGATGAGGTAGTGAAATTCAACCCCGAGTTGGAAGACAAACATCGTGTGCTTGCTATCTCAAAAAGCGATATGCTCGATGAGGAACTAATGGCCGAAATGGAGAAAGAACTCCCCGAAGGTGTGCCTCATGTATTTATTTCTTCGGTGACAGGTCAAGGTATAACCGAACTCAAAGACCTATTGTGGAATGCTATCACCGACGAAAGCAATCGCATTGAGCCATCAACAATCACCCATCGCCGTCTCGATGGTCATCATCGTGTGCGTGAAGAAGATGAGTTTATCTTCGAAAATGAGCCTATGGCTGTCGAAGAAGAGGAAGAAGAATTCTTCTATGAAGGTGACGACTGGGGCGAAGATATTGAATATGATTGGGTAGATTACGAAGAAGATGAGCCTCAAAAGTAATCTCTCTTATATAAACCTTATGACTCTCCCCGGCGTGACTGCAATGAGCACATGTCGGGGATGTGTTGTTGAAGGGGATAGTTATAGCGGGTTCAATGCTTGCCACTACACAGGCGATGCACAAGAGCATATAACGCAATGTCGTGAACAGTTGTGTTCCATGCTTGGCATTGGTCGCGATAATTTGATAATCCCTCGCCAAACACACTCGCTCAATGTCGCAGTCATTGACTCAATCCCATTCGATGCCCAAAGATTAGAGAACATCGATGCCCTTGTAACAACACTCTCGGGTGTCGCGATAGCAATCAACACGGCCGACTGTGTGCCATTACTGTTTGCCGACGAAGAGAACAAAGTAATAGGCGTGGCTCACTCGGGTTGGAAAGGAACCGTGGGGCGAATAGCAGCAAAAACTGTGTCCAAAATGCTTGAATGTGGAGCCTCCCTCTCGCACATTAAAGTAGCCATGGGACCATGTATCTGTGGCGATTGTTTTGAGGTAGGGCCTGAGGTTGTGGCACAATTCGTTGAAAATGGATTCGATTCATCGCAAGTGATATTGAGTCACTATCAACCACGCCCACATATCGACCTCCCACAAGCATGTCGTCAAGCATTAATTGAAGTAGGGGTGCTTGATGAAAACATACAACTCCCCACCCATTGCTCACGTTGCAACCCACAAAAATTCTTCTCGGCACGACGCTTAGGCATCAACTCTGGCCGCACCCTCACCATCGCAATGCAATAATGCACAGAGCATAATTGCAGTTTTTTTTACCCCGAGAATCCCGTATCGGCATAACTCTACTCTATGCTTTGCCTATTTGCGGTGAGGTATATAATCATGAGCCGATAGGCATATTATTACAAAAAAAACTTTTTTGTGGCCAATAATTTATAATAATACAATAGTTCTTATTAATAATAATTTATACTTTTGTAGAAAGATATACAAAATTACAATAATATGAGAAAATTAATTACTCCTATCCTGCTACTTGTCGCCATCGTGGCAGTGGCAGAAACACCGAAGTATCTCACGCTGCATGGGGGTGGAAAGGTGAAATCTTATGCCATCAGCGATGTTCGCAAAATCACGTTTGGCAAACAAACCACCAATGCGCTTGAAGTGCATATAAAAGGAAAGACAGCAATAGATAAATACCCCTATTCGACATTTGAGAAAGGAGTGTTTGAGGTAGAACCATCGGGTGTTGAAGGAGTGTTGGTCGATAATATCGACCTGTCTATAACTTATAATGTCGCTTCACAAGAAATCACGGTGTCATCATCACAGGAAATCACAAATGTTGTTGTGTGCAATCTCAATGGCATGGTGATAGAAATGTTAACGCTCATGACCACCGAAGCCACCGTTTCCCTTGCCGACTATGCATCGGGCATGTATGTGGTAAAAGCAATTACGGCAACCGAAGCAAAAACAGTAAAGATAATTAAATAGTAAATAACCAATCAAAATCATATATCAAATGAAAAAATATATACTTCTATCAGCATTTTGTGTGATAGTATCTCAAATGCTCAATTCACAAACAAAAGAGCCAACATTACAATTATATAGGAATGGAGAAATAATGCATTCGATTAAGGTAGCCGATATAGATAGCCTAAAAATCGAAGAAGTGCATCATCCATCTATTGTTGATGGTATATGCACCGACCGAGAAGTTGATTTGGGCTTGTCGGCAATGTGGTGTGGATATAATTTTGGCGCTACATCACCCGAACAAGCTGGTGGTTATTATGCTATGGGGGAAACGAAGACTAAAGACACATACTATGAATCAAACTATTCGGTAGTATTCCCTTCAGGGATAGAATATTTTAGTGGAGCGCCCGATTATGATGTGGTTGCTCAAGAATGGGGAGAAGATTGGCACATTCCCACGCATGCCGAAATGGAAGAACTCATGAAATGCGATAAAGAGATAGCATATTACAATGGGGTAAAAGGGGTAAAATACACAGGACCCAACGGGAATTCCATATTTTTACCATTTGTTGGCTATAAAAAAGGGACATCGGTATATGGGTCAAAAATATCGGGATATTATCTGAGCGGGTCTATAATCAACAATACAATGGATTTTTTGCATGTAGCAACAGCTGGCATTGACTCGCATGATATATACACTTGGTATGGGCTCACAATCCGTCCGGTGAAAAGTGTGATAAAGCAAGATGAAACGATACCTGTGTCTTTGTATAATGTTTTCCCTGAGTTGGAAAAAGATGAGATGGTGCTTGTAAAAGGTGGCACCTTTACGATGGGAGCAACCTCAGAGCAAGGGACATCAGATCCAGACGCTGATGAATATCCCACTCATCAAGTGACTTTGAGTGATTATTATATAGGAAAGTATGAAGTCACTCAACAGTTGTGGGAATATGTTATGAAATATAGTGGCACCTGTGCCGATGGCTCAACGATGAGTGCATACGCCTCAGATGTATGGTTAGGCACAAATCCCTCATCAAGTTATGGAGTGGGGAATTATTATCCAGCTTATTATGTGAGTTGGGAAGATATAGTTAATATCTTTATTCCACGCTTGAATAAGATAACCGGCAAAACCTTCCGTCTCCCTACTGAAGCCGAATGGGAATATGCTGCTCGTGGAGGGAATAAAAGCAAAGGCTATAAATATTCGGGAAGTAACATTATTGGCGATGTGGCATGGTACTATAGTAATTCATTAAAAACTCAACAAGTAGGTATCAAAGCGCCTAATGAATTAGGTATTTATGACATGAGTGGCAATGTGCGGGAATGGTGTAGTGACTGGTTTGGTAGTTACTCGTCATCAGCACAGACTAATCCTACCGGCCCAACAAGTGGCTCTTACCGCGTGAACCGTGGCGGTAGTTGGAGCTACAATGCGAACGGCTGCCGAGTGTCGCATCGCGACAACAACTACCCCGGCCTTCGCCACAGCGGCCTTGGGTTCCGTTTAGTTATGCCATAGGTTAGGGTATTCATCTCTATTCTTAAGCTAAAAATCAGAGCATAAATAATAATTCCCTAAATAGGGTGAGCGGAGCCACCCTATTTAGGGAATTATTTTTTGCTTAACCCCCTCCGGCACAAGTGCCTGGTACGGTGAGGCTCGCAACCGTGCACCGGCAAACCGACATGCACTGCTCGCTCACATGTGAGCTAAAGGTTCCCCCTCTTTTTCTGCGAAAAACAAGGGGACAGCTAGCTGTCTGCAAAGGAAGTGTATAAAAAACGCCAAGTCATTGACTTGGCGTTGGTCGTTTATGAAGGGTTTTGATATTATCGGCGGCGGAGGTCTTTGTAGGCGTTTTTGGTGTCGCTGTGGTCGATTGATATCGATTTATCGACATTGCGATTGTCGAGGGTATGCATAAAGAGCCAATCGTAGGTTTGTTTTAGGTAGAACAAACGAGCCAATGCACCATGGTTCACCCCTTTCCATTCATCATATCGTAGTAGGGGAGTTTTGCCCGCTTCTTTCATTTTATCTACCACTTTGCGTGACTCGTTTACCGATACTGCAGCGTCGGCTGTGCCATGGATAATCCATAGTGGCACTTCATTCAATCCACTTAAATCTTTGCGCGAGCCACCACCACATAATGCCATTGCTGCTGCAATGCGATGAGGATAGGCTGCAGTGAGGTCAATAGTGCCATAGCCACCAAGACTCATGCCGAGCACATAGATGCGATTGGTGTCGATAGGGTAACGATCGATAACCCAGTCGGCCACATTCATGATATTGTCGGGCTTCCAAAATGTGCCAGGATTTTGAGGCGCAATGACATAGGCATCAATTTCGCGTCCTTTCTTTAACGCATCGACTGTGCCATATCGCAACACTTTGTTGAGGTCGTTGCCACATAGGCTGCGCCCATGAAGAAATATCACGAGAGGTTTTTTGTTGCCATCGACTTTCTTGGAACGGTAACTTATGCTATCGCCCCAAAGTTCATTGCCCCACATTTCATATGCGATTTGCTCTTCGGTAGAGAGACTGTCGAGGTTGATGGGAAAAAACTCATCGGGATTTTCGCTTTCGATAGGTGGGTTAAATTGGGGGTCATCTTCGGCGCTATTTTGCTTGGTCGATGATGAAGAGGTATTGTCGGGCTCATAGAGCCAAAAGTTATATCCATCTTTAACGACACCTATCTTAGCCGAGAGTTTGGCTTCGGCTTCAAAGATGGTGAGCGATAAAAGAGTGATGAGCAGAATAGATATTTTGTTCATTAATATAACGCAATTTATTCGATTGACATTTTGAAGATTTTAGAGCCACGAGAGCCACACACCACCTTGTTGCCAATGATGATGGGTGATGACTCAAAGTTGCTACCTACATGTGATGTGTGAAGTATTTCACCATTTTTACCACGAATTAGATACACATTGCCCACTACATCGCCAGTGAAGATAAACAATTCGTTCTTTTCGTTATACACAGCAATGGGCGATGACCATGAGTAGTTTTTCAACGGAATGCGATAAGCAATTTCGCCAGTCTTGCGATCAAATGCCAAGAACTCGCCAAGGCGGCCCGACTTGTGAGTGACAAAATGCGAGAATATCAATCCCTCGCAATCGCCATGCCCAACGAGTGGAGTTGAGAACATTCCACCCTCTACTTTCTTTTCGCCATTGATGCAACGGCCGTCGGTTTTGGTGCTCCACACCATTTCGCCGTTCAAACCGTTGATTTTTGTAAACCAAGAGAATCCTTCGGTACCTTGCGAGTCGATTTCGCAGCCTGTATAAAGGAATGGAACGCCGTTTTCTTCAACTACAACGATAGTGGCATCGGTGTCGTCGTGGTTGCGATAGTGCCACACCACATTGAGGTTGTCGAGATTCACACAAAGGATATTGCCATCGCTATCGGCCACATAGCCATAGTTGTTGTGAATTGCGATAGATGATTCCATACCGGCAGCGTTGCCATTAGCGCCACGGAATCGTAGGGTAGAGTGGAGTTGCACACTATCACCCTTGCAATAGAGTTTATAAAGAGTACCATTTTCGCCAGGACGGAACACAAATTGTCCCACAGCCACAGGCGATGAGTCATAAGCACCCCATGCACGCCATGCGTTGCGGTCTTCTTTGAAGAATGATACCTCTTTGTGGTTGTAGAGGTTGAATATTACGGCGCCAAATGGGCGAGTGGTGTTGATGCCTTGACCCACGAAGATGTTGCCGTTTAATGATGGGTGAATAGAGGCAGTACCTTTGATGGGGTTGCCTATGTTATATGCTTCGCGTGAGGGCTTACCTGTTTCAAAGTCGATAAAGAAAACTTTGCCAGCGAGCGAACCCACGATGATTTCTTGATTCTTAAACTCGGGTTTGACATAAGCAGCAGCCTCTTTCTTGATGCGATTGACTTGAGCATCGTTCCAGTTGACATAAAGAGGTTGTCCTGTCCAACCCGAACCACCTCCCCAGCGACCTGTCATGCCGCTACCGGTGTTGAATTCCCAATCAACCTTTACTGTTGATGGAGTACCTTTTACTTTGCCAGAAAATGGAGTTTCGCGTGATGGCGCTCCACGGAATGTGAGTATGCCATCAACATTGGCATATAGGTTTTCGTAACTTTCGAGTTTGCCAGGAATATTTTTAAGGAAAGTGTCTATTTTAATTGCCTTCAAGTTTTTAACCGAGGCAAAAGTTGTATCGGGGTGAGGGACAATTACTTTTGGAGTGTCAACCTTAACTGAGTCGGTTTCGGGGTTTTCTGTTGAACTTTTTCCGTTACCACCACACGCGCTTAATAATAGTGTGGCACAAGCTGTAGCAATAAAAGATACTATTTTCATGTGACAAATATCTGTAAATTGAAAAATATTTAGTTTACAAAGTGCAAAGTTACTCTAATTTATTGTAATTGACAACCTTTTGAGTTGATAAGCCCCTTGAATGGGTGCTGATAGTGGGGCGTTATGGTGTACAGTGGTGGAGTGAACTATAATATGATAAAAGACCGAGTTTATAAAACAACAAAGATGCACTCAAGCGAGTGCATCTTTGTTATAACTTTTTGTCTGTGAGAAGGAATTATTCGCCTGGAACGATTGCTTCGCTTGGGCAGTTGTCAGCGCAAGTGCCACAGTCGATACAAGTATCAGCATCGATAACATAGATATCACCTTCAGAAATTGCTTCTACTGGACATGCAGGAAGGCAAGTACCACAAGCAACACAGTTGTCAGTAATTACGTAAGCCATAATAAATTTAATTTAGATATTATACGAATTAAAATGTTTTACAACTACAAAAGTAATGTTTTTTTATAAAACAATGTAATTTTATGAGAAGTTTTTTCTAAAAAATATATTTAGCATTATTTAATTATCATAAAATTAAATTGTTGCGTAATCGCTAATTTTAGATGGAGCAAACGGCATTAAAATATAATCTTATATGCAACTCCTTCTTGAGTAGTGATAATGTAGAATCCACGAGGAAGGTTGTCGATATAGTTGGCTCCGGCATTTAGGTTAATGACTTTTGAAACACCATTGGCACGAGTAATGGTTACTTGGGTGTCAATGGGCGAAATGATAGTCAACACGCCGTTTGATGCATACACTTTTAATGCTTGAGTCTCAAATGCATCTTCAACACCGGCTGCTTCCCAACCATTGAAATTGTATATGCCATTGTTTTTCAATACGAGGTCGGCAGTTTGGTTTGAACTGCCACCTTGTCCGTTATTGAATATTACCATAGGGGTAACAAGGTTGTCGGTAGTGGTGAATGATATTTCCCACATGCCATCGGCATTTTTTGCCATTGTTGTTCCTGGCCAACTACCTAAATAGGTTTTGTCTCCGTTGCCGGCATCCCATGCATAGGCATAAACTGTTGAGTTGCCCCAGTTGGTATCGTTATAGTAGAAAATCCATTTATTCTCGGTCTTTTCATCATCATTACCTTCGTCATTTCCGCCTTGATATTCACCAAATAGACCAGCATAACCGGCAGAGGTATATACCCCGTTATTTATCCAAGTGAGGTCGGCTGTTTGTGTTCCAGAGCCGTTGCTGAAAATAATCATTGGAGCCGAAGCTGTTGTGCTTGCCGATACTTTGTAGTAGCCCGACTCGCTGTCAACGCTTATTTGAGTACCAGGCCATTGGCCGAGGATTTCGCCATTGTTTTCCCATGCATAGGCATATACATTTGACCATTTGCTGTTTGAGTTATCGAAATATGCAGTAAATTGTGATTCGGTATTGTCGCCAGGATTATCTTCGGGTATATCGGGTATAATACCGTCGGAGTTATACACTACAGCAATGCCTGTAGAACCTATTGTACCAGTGATTTTTGATGATGTAACTGTCCATGTGTTGCCAGTGATTTCATCTTTATATGTGCCGGGAGCAACTATGCCACCACCATTTGAAATAGTTACATTGCCGCTTCCCGATGCTTTTACCACTACTACACCTTTTTCGCGACACACTGCCATTACTCCATTTTCACTCACATAGTAGTCTTTTTGGCCTATCATGGCATTGTGGAAATGGTTTACGGCTGCTACCTCTTTGTTTTTGAAATCCAAACCACCTTTTTGCCCGAGGCGTATTGCATTGGCACTTGTAGAGGTGGGGCGTGAGAAATATAATGCAGTTGATGATGCGCGTGATGCTAATAGGGCATATGTGCGATTGATGTGATTAACGCTTGCCGAACGAGAGTCTTCGCCATATTTTCCGTCGTTGGCATATGTATCGTGGCTTTCGGCCCAATAAACAATCTTATCGCTTGCTACTCCACGGTTAGCCCAGTTGCCGTTGTGGCTATAAGCATTTCCGCCTTGAATAGAGTAGCGCATGTCGCGTCCGTAGGTATTGTCGGTTACTGAAATATAATTGGTGTATTCTTTCATGAGATGATCGTTACCACCATTATCAGTTGGGCCAATGAGAATTTCGCCATAGTGCCACATCTCAGAATTTTTTGTTACAGCGCTCCAAAAATCGCACCCTTCCGATGGTAGGCCAATGTGTTTGGCCGCATCCCAGCGAATACCATCAACGCCATACGATTTTAGTTCGTCAACATAGGCACGCACAGCGTTATAGACTGTGGGGTGCTCTGAATTGAGGTCACGCATACCTATATCGCCATGTGTCACTTGCCAACGGTTGTTATAATCGATGTTGCTACCATGGGTGTGCCAATATTCGTTATTGTTCCACTTGGGTGCTACATAATTCATTGAGCCATTGAGGTGGTTAGAAACGACATCGACAATAACTTTTATGCCATATTTGTCGGCTTCGGTGCAAAGATTAATAAGTTCTTGCTTTGATCCAAGGCCACCAGCTGCAAAGGTGAAATCATAGGGCTGGTAGGCAAAATACCATGTGGCATTATTGCCGGCATTGCCTTGAGAAGGAGAGGTTTGTACCGATGTGAAGCCTGCTTTTGCAATATTGGGGAGTTCTTCTTTGATTTGGTTAAACGACCAATCAAAACAATGTAAGATTGTGCCGTCTTGACAATTCTCGGGCAAGCCATAACTATTGGCTGCCGACATGTTTAATGCAAGACATAGAGATGTTGCTAAAGCAACTTTAGAATAAAGCTTTTTCATGAATAAGAAAGTAAGTATGATTATATGTTGTAATTGAATCTAACAGAATGCAAAGATATACATATTATTTGTAATAGGGAAGTGATTGATTAGGGAAAATTAACTAAAAAATATAGAGTTTTTTTAGTAGAATCACACAAATGGGTGTTATTGCAATTGTAGAAAACAAAAAGTCTCATTAATTTTGTAGTCTAAATTAAATAAAACAATGTTATGGAAAAGGAAATTACAAACGATAAGAAAGTAAAGATTATAATCATTTCAATGGCTGCGGCTGTAGTGGTGTTGATGGTATTGTTTATATGGATGTATAGTTCTCAAAGCAAGAAGATTGAACAAGCACAAACAACTGTTGCCGAACTTCAAAATACTAATGAACAGTTAAAACTCGAAAATGAGCAGATACAACTTGATAATGAGTTTCAAAATCTTGAAAACCAATTTCAAGCAATCGAGTCGCAAAGTAAATCGGTGAAGGCTGCTGTAAGCGACTCGGTTACAAAGAAATATAATCAAGCTAAAAAACGCATCGAAGAGCTTCGCAAAGAATTGAAAAATGAGAAAAACAAGAGTGCGAAGCGCATAAAAGAATTGCAAGGTGAGATTGAAACACTCAAGGGCATTCTTCGCCATTATGTTGCTCAAATTGATTCATTGAGCAAGGAGAATAGAAGTCTTCGTGAAGAAAATACTCAAATAAAAAGTCAAAACACCGAGTTGACAAGTCGTGTTGAACGAGTATCGGGCGAAAAGAAAGTGCTTGAAGAACGCATGGTGCTTGCCGAAAAACTTAATGTCACTGGAGTGTCGTTTGCAGCCCTCAATAAAAAAGGCAAAAACGAGAAAAATATCACTAAGGCAAAACAATTAAAAGTAACATTCACTATCCCTCAAAACAATTCAACTCCAGTAGGTGTTAAAAATATATATTTGCGCATCACATCGCCCGAGGGAACGCTATTGGGTGGCGCTGGCTCATTTAGTTTTGAAGGTGCAAGCTTGCAATGCACAGCTCGCAAGCAAATCGAATATGGTGGTGAAGAAATAGGTGGTATTACAATCTATTGGGATGTGAATACAGCCCTCAATCCAGGTGAATATCTTGTCGAATTGTTTACCGATGGCTATCGATTGACTTCACGCCGATTTACAATGAAAAAATAATAGAAACAATGATGACCTCAATCGTTGACATGTGGAATGGTTTTGAAGCCTTGATAAATGTCAAGGAGGTCACGCTTGTGTCGGCTATATTTAAATTGTGCTTGAGCCTTGTGCTTGGTAGCATTGTGGGGCTTGAACGCAAACGCAAAGGTCAGTCGGCGGGTATTCGCACATTTGCCCTCATATCTATGGGTGCAACTCTTGCAATGCTCATCTCGATATATGTGCCACAAGTGTATTTGGGCCTAAAGAATGGTGACCCCAGCCGTATTGCTGCTCAAGTGGTATCGGGGATTGGTTTCCTTGGTGCAGGAGCAATAATCCAAATGAAAGGCTCGGTCAAAGGTCTCACAACGGCCGCTGGTATATGGATGATAGCTGCAATAGGCTTGACTGTAGGGGTGGGGTTGTATGCAATCTCTATAGTTGCTACGGCTTTGATATTAATTATACTTGTGCCACTTGAACGATTTGAACATAGAGTGGGTATGGGGTCTGACTCTCGTATTATTAGAATAAAAGTGGGGTGCGTCGTAGAGGATATAGAGCGCTATCGTGAAATTTTCAAACAACACAAGGTGCACTTGAGTAGTGTATTTGTTGAATATGATTATACCGAGGAGATTACTCGCATCAACTTTGTGGTGTTAATGAAAGATCACACCGATAATGTTGCTTTGTTTGCCGATTTACGCAAACTATTTCCTACGCAGTCCATCTCACTCGCAAATCAAGTGAATCTATAAAAACAAAATAAACAATGATTACATCTCTAATTACCGACCTTGCGTTTATCTTGATACTTGGCGCTGTGGTCACTATACTGTTTAAGTGGATAAAGCAACCAGTGGTGCTTGGCTACATCGTTGCAGGTTTCTTGGCAAGTCCCAATTTTGAGTACCTACCATCGGTTAATACTGCCGAGAATATTGAGTTCTGGGCGCAGATAGGTATTGTCGTGTTGTTGTTCTCACTTGGGCTTGAATTTAGTTTCAAGAAATTGATGAATGTAGGAGGGTCGGCAGT
This sequence comes from Muribaculaceae bacterium, assembly GCA_045646905.1. Taxonomy (GTDB): domain Bacteria; phylum Bacteroidota; class Bacteroidia; order Bacteroidales; family Muribaculaceae; genus RGIG4079. The sequence goes on along the minus strand of JAZRLP010000038.1, from coordinate 35,438 downwards.
TGTCACGGCATTGATTATCGTGATAGGGATGATGACTGGTGGCTTTATAATAGGGCATTTGCTCGGTTTTTCGCACATAAACAGTCTGTTCCTTGGGGGAATGTTGTCAATGTCATCTACTACAATCATCATTAAGGCTTTCACCGACATGAATTTGCGACACAAGAAGTTTGCATCAATGGTATTTGCCGTGCTCATTGTCGAAGACCTTTTTGCAGTGTTGATGATGGTGATATTATCGTCGATAGCTGTCAATAGTAGTGTTGAGGGTGGAGAAATGTTATATAGCGTAGGAAAATTGGCATTCTTCCTCATTATATGGTTTTTGGTGGGAGTGTTTGTCTTGCCATCAGCATTTAATGCAGCTCGTCGATTCCTTAATAGCGAAACCCTCCTTGTGGTTGCAATGGGGTTGTGTTTAGGCATGGCTGTGTTTTCGGTATATTGTGGATTCTCGTTGGCTCTTGGTGCTTTCGTGATGGGCTCAATTCTCGCAGGTACAAGTTATGCCGAACGCATTGAGCATGTCGTTGCTCCGGTCAAAGACCTATTTGGCGCTGTGTTCTTTATCTCGGTGGGGATGATGGTGCAACCTCAAGTGATTTTTGACTATTGGTCACCGATACTCATTCTGTCGGGTGTTGTGATAGTTGGTATGATTATATTCGGCACATTTGGTATGCTTGTAACTGGTCAAACTCTAAAAGTGGCAATGCAGAGCGGTTTCTCACTTACACAAATAGGGGAGTTTGCATTCATTATTGCATCGTTGGGTATGTCGCTTGGAGTGCTCGACGAAACAATTTATCCTATCGTTGTAGCGGTATCGGTAATTACAACATTCACCACTCCTTATTTTATAAAAATGGCCGAGCCTGCTTATAACCTTATTGAGAAGATATTGCCCAAAAAACTACATTTCCTTATTGATAGATACACCACACAAGCATCGAGCGAAAGCGAAAACACCTCGTTGTGGTCATCGTTGTTGCGTCGATATTTGTGGCGTGTGTTGCTATATTCAATAGTATTGATTGCTATTGTCATTATTTCGCAACAATTTATACAACCATGGTTAATGGATATCATGCCATCATGGCACCGATTTGTGAGCAGTATTATTACTCTCACTGCAATGTCGCCATTCTTATTGGCATTGTCGGTGCCTGTGTCAAAGAAGGTTGAACGCGAACGCTTGAAACAAGCGCATGCGCGTTTTGATGTGCCTCTAATTGTGATGTCGCTTTTCCGTTTCACTATAGCTTCGGCTTTTATCGTATATGTATTGGCCGACATTTATAGTTTTGCCATAGGTATATGTTTTGGGTTGGCTATTTTTATAATGTTGGTAGTGGTGTTGTCTAAACGCGTGGGTAAACGCCTTGCTAATATTGAATCAAAATTCCTTGACAACCTCAATGAACGAGAATTGCGCCGAAGCGGAAAAAACAATAACCTTGTGAGCGATCTCCACCTTGCTTATATGGAAGTGGGGCATGCTTGTGAATTTGTTGGTGAAAGGCTTATTGATTCAAACCTTCGTAAGCGTTATGGAGTGAATATAGCAAGCATTCAGCGTGGTGCAAAAATGATTCCTATCCCTAAGGGTGACACTCGCATATTCCCTGGTGATGTGTTGGGCGTGATAGGAAGTGATGAGCAAATTCAACGATTGTTGCCAGTAGTTGAGGCTCGCGAAGAGGAACAACAAGCTCCTGTTAATGCCAATAATTTCAAACTCACAAATGTGCAGTTGAGCGAGACATCGCCGTTGCTTGGTCACACATCGGCATCGGCAAGCTTGCGAAACAAGTACATGGCGCTCGTGGTTGCGATACAGCGTGGCGATGAATATCTCAAGCCTAATGGAGAGGTGGAATTTCAACCCAATGATATAGTGTGGCTTGTGGGAGATGTGAAAAAACTAACTGAATTAAAATAGCAAATATATAGGCTACTTGAAAATAGAGAAATGGGCAACCCTCAAAAGGTGTTGCCCATTTTATTGTTATTAAAAGATGAAAAAAGTTATTTAATGATGATTTTAGAGGCTTTTGCTCCTTGAACTTTGATATATATGCCGTTGGTGGGATTGTCGATTTTGATGCCTTGAAGATTGTAATATTTGATGTCGGCATCGTTGTTGGTAGTAATCCCATCAATACCTGTACCACTCCATTGTTCATTGAGCCATTTCACGCGTGCATCGAGAAGTGCCTTGAATGCAATAGCATCGGCAACAGGGTCGCTTGTGCCATATAGAGGCCAGCGTTGCACATCGCAAGCAGCAGCACTTTTAATTGATGAGATAAAACTATCAATATGTGCGCTTATGGTGGGGTATTTGTTGTTGTAGAAGTCGGGCCACAACTCTTTTACTTTGGCTTGGAATGCAGGGAATTTGGCTATTTCAGCAATCCATATTTGAGGAGTTTTGGGCGAGTTTTCATAGATGAATTGTTGCCCTTCGCGCATAAATGCATCGCCAAACTCCCACACCGGGCCGAAATTCCAATTGTAGTTATCGCCTGTGCCACGCGATTTATATAGGTAGGTACTACCATTGAAAGCTTTGAAATTGTCCATCACTTCTTGCACAATATAGTAGCGCGCAAGGGTGTCAATGTCGATATATTCTTGCCATTTTGTTGAATTTTTATCGGTGGCATATATGGCATTGTTCATCTCATTAAGTTGATTTAATAGATAGGTCTCTTGTTGAGATGATAACTCTTCGGGGTCTTTATATGAGAAACGCGCTTTTGCTCCATTTCCTTCGGTGATAGAAACCTGTTCGGCTTCATCGGCATTGTCAATTTCAAGTAGCCAACCACCAGTAATGATATTTGCATCGGTGGCGTTGTCGTCTTGTTTTACGATAGGCACACGGTCTTTGTCAATGCGCACAGTCTCGGTTAAAAAGTATAATCCCTTATAATCGCCATTAAGCACAAGTTCTACAGCACGACGATTGGGCGTGTATGCAAGATTCATTAGTTGGCTCACCTTGTAGCCTGTTGTTGCTCGAAGGAATGCATGAGGGTCGTCGGCATATGCCATCAACGCATAGTTTTTGCTTTTGCTCATGTCAAGGATTTGGATTCCTAATGAAAGTTTGAACCTATAAGGCTTTTTGTCATAGTCGGTCCACGATGATTGCCCACGACCACGAATTTTCATTGCGGTTTGACTGGTGGCAGAACCTATAGAGGCGTATCCCGAAGTTTTAGCATCAATGTAGAAAGTGGCATTGATGTAATTTTCGGTTGAAGTGATTTCGGCATTGTTTTGTGTAGTGATATAAATCACAGGGAGCGTCCCTGATGGCTCAACGGCTTTGATGGCAAATGATGTTGCCATAGCGAGGATTAGAAGTAGAGTTTTTTTCATTTAATTATCGTTATTTATATCTTTAAAAATATGAGGTATTAATGTGTTAATAACCACATTAAGTCAAAGGTACAAAAAACGATATTAAAATAAAAATAGCACAATGATTGTATCGACAAAGTGCTATTTTATGATGATGAATGTGTTGAAATTATATTTTTTCGAGATTATTTGACTGCTATTTTTTGTGTAGTAGAGGTTGATTGAGTTGTTGCGTTTACGATATATATGCCGCTATTGCAGTTGATTTGATATTCGTTGCCTGGGTTGGCGATGCTTGTGACAATTTTGCCCGAAATGTCGCTAACGATTATGTTTGTGATAGGGGAGTCGCTTGCAATTGTTATTAAGCCGTTGGCGGGAGATGTGATGACAATGTCATTGTGTTCAATATTTTCTACACCTACACCTTCGCCCCATTGATTCACAAGCCATGCAATGCGGTTGTCAAAATATTTTACAAACTCGTTTTTGGCCCATTCAATATCACCATTGCCATATTTTGACCAACGGGTATAGTTGCTTTGCGAAGCACTATATATTTGGTCGATAAACACATCAATGAAATCATGTAATCCATCATAATTATTGCCTTTGAAATGACGCCACACCTCCACGACTTTTTGTTGGAAACGAGGGTATTTGGCTATTTCGCCTATCCATGTTTGCCCAAAAGGTGGATATTGGTATATGAAAAGTCCGTTATTGCGACGATATGAGTTGCCAAAGTCCCACACTGGGCCAAATATCCATTTAGTTTGTCCTTGGTCTTTGTGTAGGTAGCAACTGCCGTGAAATGATTCGGCATTGTCCATTATCTCTTGCACGATGTAGAAACGCGCCAATGAGTCAATGTCGATATAATGTTCCCAGGTTTGAGAATTTTTGTCGGTTGAGTAGATTGCTGCGTTGGTGGCAACCATTTGGGTTTTTAGATATCGCTCCTGTTGAGCCGAGAGTAGTTCGGGTGTCTTATATGTGAAGCGTATAATTTCGCCGTTCCCTTCGGTGATGCGCACTTGTAGTGGCTCATCATAATTGTCGATTTCAACAAGCCAACCGCCAGTGATAACCGATGCATCGGTGGCCGAGTCGGGTTGCTCAACGATATTTACACGATCTTTATCTACACGAATGGTTTCGGTCAAGAAATACAATCCTATGTAATCACCATTTAGAACCACTTCAACTGGTTGTTGAGCAGGAGTGTATTTGAGTCCTAATCGACGACTTAACTCAAATCCCATAGTGTTGCGAAGAAAGCCCATTTGGTCATCGGCATGTGCAAGGAGTGCGAAATGTTTGCTCTTGTTCATGCCGAGAGGGGCTGCTTTTTTGTCTAATTTCAAACGATAGGGTTTCTTGTCAAAGTCGCGCCAAGTATAATTGCCACGACCTCTAATTTCAAGGGCAAACGCACTGTCGGGCGATGCAATTGACTCAACGCCCTCAATGCCCATATTGTCGATATAGTATGTGGCATTTACATAGTCTTCGGTCGATGTAATGGCAACACCACCTTCGGTGTTGATAAACATTACTGGGAGCGAGCCCGAATAGCCATATTTGTTTTCGTTAGGGCCAATCCATGAACCTTGCGCCCAATTGTCGCCCGATTCGGGAGTGAAGGTGCCTCCTACGATAATTGTTTTGTCGGTAGTGGCTGTGCGATATTCGTTATAGGTTTTGCTGATTTCCTCTTTTACGGTAGAGAAAGTTTTCTCAATCTTGCCATCGGCAAGGTGAGTGTTGGCAAATGTGTAGCGATACATATTGCGCACCGTCTCGGGGAAAGTTATGCTCCAACGATTGTTACCTTCGTTGGTCATCGACACCACATAGGTTTCGGCACGAGAGTCGCTACCAAATACAAACTTCACTTGAGCATACCCAGTCAGTGAATTATCAAAATAGAAAGTCCCTTTGGGAATATCAACCGCCCAAGAGTATAGAGCGGCGAAAAGAATGGTTATGAGAGATAATATATGTTTCATAAAAATCACAAATCGATTAACACTACAAAAATAGCAAAAAACAATGAGAATCAATCACTAAATAAAAAACAAAATAAAAAAATGAAAGGTTTTATACCCTTAAATAATGTCTCTAAAGTCACTTTCGTATATTTCTAATAAAAAAGCGTGATTGCCATAAGGCAACCACGCTTAACGATTATCATTGTGTAATGATTAAGCTTTACCAGCTGAACCAAGCACATTGATGATTTTGTGCTTGTAAAGTTTTTCCATGTTGTCGCGAGCTGGACCGAGGTATTTGCGTGGGTCAAACTCAGCAGGATTGTCAACAAATACTTTGCGGATAGCTGCAGTCATTGCAAGACGGCTGTCAGAGTCGATGTTGATTTTGCAAACAGCTGATTTAGCTGATTCGCGCAACCATTCTTCAGGAATACCGATAGCTGCTTTCAATGCACCACCATTAGCGTTGATAGTTTCAACTTCGTCTTGAGGAACTGAAGAAGAACCGTGAAGTACGATGGGGAATCCAGGAAGTTTTTCTTCTACTGCTTTCAATACATCGAATGCCAAAGGAGGAGGAACGAGTTTACCGTTTTCGTCTTTTGTACATTGTTCAGGAGTGAATTTGTAAGCACCGTGAGAAGTACCGATTGAGATAGCCAAGCTGTCGCAACCTGTGCGAGTAGCGAAGTCGATTACTTCTTCAGGGTCAGTGTAAGTGTGGTGGTCAGAGCATACTTCATCTTCTACACCAGCAAGTACACCAAGTTCACCTTCAACAGTTACATCGTGTTGGTGAGCATATTCTACTACTTGTTTTGTAAGAGCGACATTTTCTTCGTATGGAAGGTGAGAACCGTCGATCATAACTGAAGAGAATCCGCTGTCGATACAAGATTTGCAAAGTTCGAAGCTATCACCGTGGTCGAGGTGAAGAACGATTTGTGGGTTTTCCCAACCAAGTTCTTTAGCATAAGCAACAGCACCTTGAGCCATGTAGCGAAGGAGTGTAGCGTTAGCATAGTTACGAGCACCTTTAGATACTTGAAGGATTACTGGAGATTTTTCTTCTGAAGCAGCTTTGATGATTGCTTGAAGTTGCTCCATGTTGTTGAAGTTGAATGCTGGGATAGCATAACCACCTTCTACTGCTTTAGCAAACATTTCACGAGTGTTTACCAAGCCTAACTCTTTGAAACTTACCATTTCGTTTTTAATTATTTGTTAATAAATAAATTTTGTCTAAATTTTTCGTAGTGCAAAGTTACTGCTTTATTGTTGCATAAAAAAATGTAGGGCACGGAAATTTTAATATTGCCAACAATTTTTCTTAATTATTTTGCTTTTCCTTTGGGTATAATGAGATTTAATATTACTCCCACCAACGCTGCAAGTCCAATGCCGCCTATGGTGATGCCACTAAATGACATTTCGGCACCGCCAATTCCCAATGTGAGAATGAGTGATGCAATAACAAGATTGCGAGTGTTGCCCATGTCAACTTTGTTTTTAATCAAATTGTTGACGCCTACTGCAGCAATTGTACCAAAAAGGAGTAACATGATGCCTCCCAACACTGCGTTAGGAATAGTTTTGAGAACTGCACTGATTTTGCCTAATACCGAGAATAAAATTCCTACAATGGCGGCAATTCTAATTACTGATGGGTCGGTGATTTTGGTGAGTGAGATGGCTCCTGTAACTTCTGAATATGTTGTTACGGGAGGTCCGCCCAATAGTGAGGCTGCAACGCATGCAGCGCCATCTCCAAGCATTGTGCGGTGTAGGCCTGGGTCTTTTATGAAGTCTTTTCTGGCCACTTCGTTAATAGCATATACATCACCAATGTGTTCTATGACGGGTGCGATAGCTACGGGTATCATGAATATCATTGCCTCCCAACAAAATTGGGGACGAACAAATGCGGGTAATGAAAACCATGGCGCTTCAACCACAGGTTGGAAATCTATTACACCCAAGCACATCGCAGCAATGTAACCAACAACGATGCCTGCAAAGATAGGAATTAAGCGTAATAACCCTTTGCCAAATAGTGTTACGATGATTGTTGTTGCTAATGATATGATGGCGAGAGCCCAATTGCTTTTTGCCATATCTACACCTGTACTTGCTAATGATAGGCCTATGAGCATAATTACTGGACCAACTACAACCGGAGGGAAAAGTTGTGCGACAAAGTTTACTCCTCTAAATTTAATTAATGCACTCATAATGCCATACACAACCCCTACGGCAATAAGACCCGATAAGGCGCCAGGTAATCCATATAATTCGGTGGCTTTTAAAATGGGAGCAATGAAGGCAAAACTACTACCTAAAAAAATGGGTACTTTGCCCTTTGTGATAAGATGAAATATTAGAGTGCCTATTCCTGCCGTGAAAAGAGCAACTGAGGGATCCATGCCTACCAATAGGGGTACTAATACAGTTGCCCCGAAGGCTACAAATAAAAATTGTGTGCCAACTATTGTTTTTTGAATGGGGTTAAGTTTTTCATTACTCATAATTATTAAGAGTTTTTAGATAAACTTATTTTGTCCCAAAAATTCTATCGCCAGCATCTCCGAGCCCAGGTAGAATGTAATTACGCTCATTAAGTCCTTCATCGAGTGATGCCAAATAGATATCTACATCGGGGTATTTATCAGTAACAGCTTTTACCCCTTGAGGAGATGCCACGAGGCACATGAGTTTAATGTTATTGAACCCATCTTTTTTTAGACGCATAATAGCATCGCAAGCGCTACCACCAGTGGCCAACATGGGGTCGGTCAAAATTACCAAACGGTCTTTGTTTTGAGGCATTTTGTAATAGTAGAAAACTGGCAAGCAAGTTTCTTCATCGCGATACAAACCTATGTGTCCAACGCGTGCCGATGGCATGAGATTTAACAACCCGTCAACCATGCCAAGCCCAGCGCGTAAAATAGGCGCAATTACTACTTTTTTGCCCGCGAGTTTTGGCGCGTTCATTTTTTGTAATGGGGTTTCAATATCTTCATATTCGATTGGGAAGTCACGAGTTATTTCGTAGCCCATTAACATTGAAATTTCTTGTAATAATTGGCGAAATTTAGCAGTCGATGTTTCTTTGTTGCGCATAATCGAAAGCTTGTGCTGAACCAATGGATGGTCAATGATGTGTAAACTCATAATTACAACTGTTTAATATGTGTATATAGTAAATTCAGTGCCTAAAATTATTCAGCTTTTTTAGTGAGATTGATATATCCATAGGCACAACCCACAAATAATGCTCCACCTACGATATTGCCTAATGTGGCTGGTATGAAATTGGTGGTGATTGATTGCATAATGCCCACATTGGCTCCTTCCATGATGCCAAGAGGAATGAAGAACATATTTGCAATAGAGTGCTCATAACCAAGAGCAACGAAAGCCATCACTGGGAGCCAGCATCCTATCATTTTTCCTACGAAACTGCGGCTTGAAAGCGCCAACCACACTGCAAGGCACACACACCAGTTGGCTCCAATGCCTTTTAGAAATACCATTCCCCATGTCATTGATACTTTGGCCTCGGCAATTTTTATGATTGCGCTATGATAGGGGTCGGCAGCGGTTAATCCACATTGATAAACCATAAAATAGGTAAAAGCCAATGCACCTATGAGGTTGCCAAAATAAACCAAGGTCCAGTTCTTAACTATAGGCCACACACCATAGTGCTTCTTCATATATGCAGGAATGAGGAGGGCGTTGTTGCCAGTAAATAATTCGGCGCCAAGTAGTACTACAAGAATCAACCCAATGGGGAACATGCACCCACTTAACAACTTTTGTAGAGAAGGGTTGGCTGCGGTTATTTCGGGAAATCCGAAACCTATTGTTAAAGACAAAATGCCACCAAAGGCAATGTAAACACCAGCGAGCATTGCCAACACGGTAAATTTGCCATAGTTGCCACTGCTTAATGCTACTTTGTTTTTGCCTACAATTACGGCACTTTCAATTACTTCTTTAGGGGAGTTTACGCTCATGAGTTAAATGATGAAGAGTTAATTTTTTACAAAGATAAAAAAAATGACAATAAAAACAAAAAGCCCTACACTGGGTAGGGCTTATGGTTAAAAGAATGATTATTGACTATTTCTTGCCTTTGATTTTTTCGAGTTGGCGTTCGATTGCATCGAGGCACATGTCGATTGCTTCTTCAAATGTGTCGGCAGTTTTTGAGGCTACTATATCGTCGTGTTGAGGTACTGCAACTTTTATAATTGCCTCTTTATTCATTGCTGTTTCGGGTTTTACTACTTTTAGAGATACATCAATTGTTGAGATGTCCTCGTTTTTGCGTGCGAGTCGTTCGGTCTTCTTGTTGATAAACTGTTCAAGTTTTTCAGCGATGTCGAAGTGGATGGCTTTAATTTTTAGTTCCATATTATCCTCCTTTTTTTAGTGCACGTGGATGTGCGTGTTGATAATTAAGTTTTAACTCACGGTATGTTATATGTGTGTACACTTGCGTTGTGGCAAGTGATTGATGTCCTAAAAGTTGTTGAACTGCATTTAAATCGGCTCCATTGTTGAGCATATCCGATGCAAATGAGTGGCGTAGCACATGTGGACTTTGTCGCGATGAATGTACTCCGGCATTGGTGAGCTCTCGATGCACAATGTTGTATATGAGTTTGCGATACATAGGCTCGCCTGTGGGACGAGTGAAAAAACGGGTGGGGGTTGAACCCGTTAAATCATCTCGTAGTGCTCTATATTGATTTATGATTTCGCGCATTTCGTTGCCAAAAGGAATGATTCTTTCTTTATTACGCTTCCCAAGCACTTTTAGTTCACACTTGTGTGTGTCAACATTGATATCGGTGAGAGTTTCGAGTTCACTACAACGCATTCCAGTAGAGTAGAACATGAGCAAAATAAGATGGTCGCGTGTAGAGATGAAATCATCTTTATCCCATGCCGAGTCAAATATTGCCGATGTTTCGCTTGGTCTTATGTAAACAGGTAGTTCTTTTTTTGTACGCGATAATTGTAGCTCGGCAGCCGGATTGTTGTTGACATCATGGTAACGATTGAGGTAGCGATAAAAAGCGCGAAGGGCTTGTATTTTGCGCTGAATAGAACGAGTTGATATGCCGTCGGTCGAGAGTTGAGCCACCCACACACGAAGGTCGTTGGTGGTAACATCTCGGGGTTCAAATGTGTCAATCTTTCCTCCTGTGGCATATTCGCGCCATTGTTCAATATCGCGCTTATATGACGAAACGGTGTGAACCGAAAGATTCAGTTCACACCGTATATATGTTAGAAAAGCATTAACAAGCATATTTTCTTCGAGTTACGATTGAGGTCCTGCCATCAATCTATTCTGTAACTACGAATTTATGCTTTTCTTTTTAATTTTCCAAATAAAATAGGAGAAATTTTTAATTAATCTTCAACCGAGCGTAATTTTTGTACATAAACAGCTTTCATCATTTTTTTACGATTAGTCACTGATGGTTTTTGGAATGCTTGACGGCTACGGAGTTCTTTAACGATGCCAGTCTTTTCAAATTTACGTTTGAATTTCTTTAAAGCTTTTTCGATGTTTTCGCCTTCTTTTACTTGTACGATGATCATTTTGTTATAATTATTTTTGAGTTATTATCTATAAATTATTTTGCGGGCACAAAGTTACGCATACTTTTCAATATGTCAAAACTTTTTCGCCCATTTCTTGCTATTTTTACAAAAAATGTCTTGAAAAATACTTAGAGTGTTATTTTAAATGAATATATCTTCGTATAATTCAATCCCCCTTCCTTATATAGAGTGTATTATGAAGTTTTTTGTTTAAATAATATCAATTGTTTTACTCGTATTTTTAATTCTATCGTAGCCGAGAGGCGTTGTCGATAAAATCGAGTGCAAATTTAGTGATAATTTGCAGAATAACAATGTGTTTTTGTTAAAAAGTGATTTGCTGTCTGATTTCTACAGTTTAATAGATGAGAATGGAGTATAATCCTGGGTGGTATTACTTACTAAAAAAAGCGAGCAACCCAAAGGATTGCTCGCTCATTATCTGTTATGCAATTTTAATTATGCATTATTTTACAAGAACTTTAGATGCTTTGTTGCCTTGAACTTTGATGAAGATGCCATTTGAAGGATTAGCAACTTTCACACCTTGGAGGTTGTAGTATTCAATAGGTGCATCACTGTTTTCAATTTCTACATTGTCAATGCCCGATGTTTTTTCAGCTGCATAAATAAATTTCTCGGCAACTGTGCCGGCAATGAAGTGATAGATGTAAACCGAAACATCATTGTTAGGTACAGCAATGAAACTACCCATTCCTTGACCTAAGCCAGTTTTTAGGCTCTCGGCATGATAAGCAACAATTTCATCATTTTGATTGAATATTGCCCAAGCAGAACTGCGTCCGTTGGTAGTGCCGTCAGATGATAATGGAACAATATAGTATGATTTGTCTTTTAGAGTAAACCAATCAAAGCCTTCTTGTGACGCGTTTTTGGTAGTATAACCTTCTGTTGTTGTACTTGTGAATTTGCAAATATTAGTGAGCGCAGAATTATTACTATCCCAACCCAATATTTGATCGGCATAAGATCGATTGCGCAAGATAAATGCATTAGACAAATCGTTGTTGTCATCCAACAAAGCATCGATTTCGGCTACTGTTTCATATGCAGGTTGCGCACAACATGATGTAGAGAGTGTGCCAAATGAATCTCCGATATTGTTTGTTACTTGAGAATAATCGGTATCAATAGCTCCATTCACAACTTTAAAGACAAGTGCCTCAGTACCACCGTTAGGACAAATAAATGCGTAACCACCTTCGTTTGAAAGCATATTGCCACGAATGCGACCCATTTGATCAACACGTGCAGGGGTATATCCTTCGATAGAACTTAAATCAATCTTATAAGTTGACTTGAGGTCGGCTGATATTAAAACAAAGTTGCTACCTGAACCTCCATCGGGCCAACCACAGTGAATGAGAATATTGCCTGCATCATCACAACCGATTGCAGGTCCCATATTGGATGCGCTCCAATGTGTTGATAAGGCTGATGTACAATCGTAATAATCATTTTGGCCATTTTCGGTCAATTCAATAATTTTAAGGTTAGCTTTGTCAATAGCAAGAAGTTTGCCATTAGATACTGCTGCAAAACGCACATCGCCACCAGCAGCCGAACCTGGAATGCTTGAAGTATTTTTCCAAATTTGTGTTAATCCTTTTTCAATAGAAGGAGTAGAAGGAGTAGAAGGAGTTTCTTCTCCTGCTGGGTCGGTAAGAATTACTTTAGTGGCGATTTCAACACGATATGATGAAGTAGATTGAACGGCTACGTAGCTGTCATATGTACCAGCACCTTTTGTGAAGTTAGTGTTGAGTTTGAGGCGAATTGTACCACCAGTGCGATCGTCCCAACCCGAGAGTTTTTCAACTGTGATAGCTGAAGTAGCACTGTTTACCGAGATATCGGTAGAAAGACCAGAACCTGTTACTTTTACGTCTTTATAAATGTTAGCAGTAGAGTTTACTTCTCCAGTGAGTTCAATGCTTGTAGGGTCACATTTAATTCCTACTTCAGAAGAAGTGCCTGGTGTAGCTCCAGAAGGGAGTGTAACCAAAATCCCCCAATAGCAAGTGTTGAGGTTGGCGCGACCACTGTTATATCCAGGCCAGTCATATGAAGAGTGTTCCCCAACATTGTTAGGCCAAGAACGTTCGTTGTGGTCTCCATATGGGTCGTGGTTTACAAATGTGCCTTTTCTTGTAACAAAGCCACCTTCTGAGCCACGATAATAGCAGTCGGTACGGAACCCAAGAATCAAGTGGCCACTGCTTGTGGACAATTCAACACAAATAGGATAAGGACGTCCTGCTATTGCTTCCGATTTCATTTGACTCCAACAAGTACTTGCCGATTCGGTATAAACGGCTTTAGTACAACCGTTGAGGGTATAGAATTCACCCATTTGGCCACCACCGGGGCTTCCTTTACCCCACATATAACCATAGCCTCCATAAATAGTTGCACAGTTTTTATATCGTCCGGTATTAAATGTGTATTTGCCGTCTTTGCTGGTGTATATTTCGCCAATAGCATAGGCATAATATTTAGTAGTACCATCGTAACGATTCTTTGTTGCTTTTTGATTAAGTAGACCAAAGTAACCCAAGTGCATACATGCTGCAGTTGCTGCACATGTTGAATGACCATAACTTGTACATCCACTCATCGATGGAGAGTCATATACTTGGTTAAGGTAAGGAATATCAAGGTTTCCGATAGTTCCATCGGCAGGGATTGGACTTGGTTTGATGTATTTGTTGTTGTTAGGGTTGGAAATGCGTCCACCTACAACATCCTCTTCATCAAATTTAATTATCGATACATCGTTTATCGATGCAGCCATAGGCGTGATGCCTGTACGAAGATTTTTTACCGCAAGACCACGTTTTTCGCCTGTTTTATAAGGGATTACAAGGCAATTATCGGTGGTGAGAATCGCATCGATAGGAAGATTGTCAGATGCTTTTACGAGAGTAATTTCATTTGAGCCATCAAAGTTTACGCGTTTGATTTCGCTGTTAAGCAAAATGAATTTGTTGTCGCGATTTTGTTTTGTTATAATCAATTCGCTTGAATTGTTAGCCCATTCAACCGATTCAACTTTGCCAAGGTCAAATATGCGTTTAGAACTGTTTTCACGAACGAACACGCCACCTGTAACAGTTTGGATTGCCATTTTGCTTCCGTCGGGCGACCATTTTGCGCGATAGCCGTCGAGTACGGGAATTTCTTCTTTTGCGCCAGTAGTAAGGTTGATTATGAATGAGTGTCCTTCGATGTTACTATATGCAACTTGAGAGCCATCGGGCGAAATGTTGGCAATATTGGTGTAGAAGCCAAGGTCAAATGCTTTGCGCATATTGCCTTTGCGAATGATGAGGCTATTGCCCATTGTGTAAGCCATTGTCCCATCGTTTGCAAAAGATACTTGTCCACATTCATAAACATAGTCTTCAAGAATGGTTACAGCGCCTGTTGTTACATCAAGAATGGCGGGAGCTTGATAGTCGTGAGCATCAAAGCTCTTAAATCCTAAATACTTGCCATCTTTGCTCAAATTGGTGTAAAGTCCACAGTTGTTGGCTTTTAATAGGGTTGTCAACTTGTCACCTTTTAGGGCATAAATTTCAGAATAGTGATTGTTTGTCATGATGATACCATTCGCCGATTCCATTGGAGTGCGAAGGAATCCCATGTTGCCCACTTCATAGTTGTCGATTTGAGCCGACGCAACTACTGAAGTCATCAAGAAAGATGCCAAGATGGCTTTCTTGATTGTTGATAATTTAGTAAAAATGCTCATGAGAAATTATTTAATTAGATTTAGTTTTTTTTATAAATATGCATATGAGTCGGCAAATATAGGCATAAAAATTTATAAAAATAAAAAATTAAGATTTTTTAGTTATACGGGTGAATTATGTAAGAAGAACTCTTAATTGTTGAATTTTGCGATAGAGATTCTTTTTGCCCACTACTTTCCATTTTTATAGGGGCAATATCATTTGGAGTGGTGAAAAAGTATAAACAAAGCGAGCAGCCCAATGGACTGCTCGCTCATTATGAATTATGCATTATTAATTATGCATTATTTTACAAGCACTTTAGATGCTTTGTTGCCTTGAACTTTGATGAAGATACCATTAGAAGGATTAGCAACTTTCACACCTTGGAGATTGTAGTATTCAACAGGTGCGTTTGCGTCTTCAGTTTCAAAGTTTTCTACGCCTGAAGTAGAGTCAACAGCGAAGATGAGTTTTTCAGCAACTGTGCCAGGAACGAAGTGGTAGATGTAAACCGATACATCATCATTAGGAACTACGATGAAGCTACCCATACAAGCACCAAGACCTGCTTTTTGACCTTCGGTCCATGTAGCAACTGCAGTGCCTTCTTCGTCATAGATAGCGAAGTTAGAACCACGAGTACCAGTTGTACCATCGGTAGTTACAGGCATAATGAAGTATGATTTGCCTTTGAGAGTAAACCAGTCGAAACCTTCAACCGATGCGTTAGCAGTTGTGCAACCGCCGTCGGCAGTAGAGAATGTCCAAGCTTTAACCATATCGGTGTTGCCATCATTCCATGCAAATACTGAACCAGGAGTACCACGAGAACGCATGATGAACGCATTTGACAAGTCGCCATTGTCATCCATAAGAGCGTCGATTTCAGCAACAGTTGCAAATGCTGGTTGAGGACAAGCTGATGTATTGAGAGCTACGCCAGCGATTGCGTTAGTTACTTGAGTATATTCAGTGTCAACAGCACCATTCTTAATCTTAACAACAAGCACTTTAGTACCGCCGTTAGGAACGATGAATGCATAACCACCTTCGCTTGAAAGCATGTTACCACGGATACGGCCCAATTGGTCGAATCGAGCTGGAGTGTAACCTTCGATAGCGCTCAAGTCAATTTTGTAAGTTGATTTGAGGTCGGCAGAGATAACTGCGAAGTTTTGTCCTGAAGCTACGCCAGAGAAACCAGTTGATACGAGGATGTTGCCTGCATCGTCACAACCGATAGCAGTTGAGATAACTTGGCCATAGTATTCAGAAAGAACTGAAGCAGGATCATAGTGGTTAGAAGAACCTGAAGCAGTAACTTCCATAATCTTGTTGTTAGCTTTGTCGTTTACAAGAAGTTTGCCACCTGAAACAGCTGCGAAACGAACATCGCCACCTGCTGCTGTACCTGGAACACTTGAAGTGTTTTGCCAAATTTTTGTAAGACCTTTAGTGTAGGTAGGAGTAGATGGAGCTGAAGCTGCAGTTGCAGTACCACTGATAGTTACTGTTTTAGAAGTAGCGCCAGTTGATGACAATGTGAGAGTTGCGCTGTGGCTACCAGCTGCAGTAGGTTTGTAAGTAACTTTGATAGTACCACCTGAAGTGCCAAGTGATGTGTTGTCGATAGAGAATGCAGCGTCGCCAGCAAGAGCAGCAGCAATATTCGCTGTGAGGTCAGTACCTGTTACTGCGATAGAAGAAGTAGCAGTTTCGCCAACTTTAGCGTTCATTGAAACGCTTGAAGGAGATACGCCGATTGTTGGAGTTTTAGTTGCACCAGCAGGGTCAGTAAGAGTTACTTTAGTAGCGATTTCCACACGGTAAGATGAAGTAGATTGAACAGCTACATAGCTTTCATATGTACCAGCACCTTTAGAGAAGTTAGTGTTGAGTTTAAGACGGATTGTACCACCTGTGCGATCGTTCCAACCTGAAAGTTTTTCAACTGTGATAGCTGAAGTTGCACTGTTTACAGAGATATCTGTTGTAAGAGCAGTACCTGTTACTTTCACATCTTTATATATATTAGCAGTAGAACCTACTTCGCCAGCGAGTTCGATGCTTGCAGGGTCACATTTCACACCTGCTTCAACTGTTGTGCCAGGAGCTGCGCTTGCAGGAATACCTACTTTGATTGACCAGTACCAAGTACCGATGTTGGCACGACCTGAGTTGTAACCTAACCAGTCATATGAAGAGTGTTGACCATCATCGTCAGCCCAATAGCTGTCATTACAATCACCATAAGGGTCATGACATACGAAGCAACCTGTACGGCTTACGAAACCACCTTCTGAACCACGATAGTATTGGTTTGTACGGAAACCAAGAATCAAGTGACCACCTGAGTCAAGAGCGATACACAATGGATAAGGACGACCTGAAGCTGCTTCAGAGCAGAATTGGCTCCATGAAGTAGATGCTGACCAGCAGTATGTTGCTGAAGTTGCACCATTGAGGGTGTAGAATGTACCCATACGGCCACCACCAGGAGAGTTCGAACCATTCCACATGTAACCATAACCACCAGGAACGTTTGAACAGCCATTACCATAAGCTAATTCATTGAATGTTTTACTTCCTGCAAGGTTAGTAAACACTGCACTAATTGCGTGAGCATATTTTTGTGTACATGTACCCATTGAACCACCCGAACGACGAGTTGTTGTTTTTTGTGGGAGAAGACCATAGTAACCAAGGTGCATACAAGCCGATGTAGGAGCACATGTTACATAGCCGTGTTTTGTACAGCCATTAACAGCTGGAGAGTCATAAACTTGGCTCAAATAAGGGATATCAAGTTCGCCAATTGTACCTTCAGCAGGTATTGGGCTAGGTTTGATATTAGGATTATCGTTAGGGTCAGAAATACGACCACCGAAAACTTCTTCATTATCAAATTTAATCATTGATTTGTCAGAAATAGACGCTGCCATTGGAGTGATACCTGCGCGAAGATCTTTAACTGCAAGACCGCGTTTTGCACCTGTTTTGTAAGGAATCAAAAGTTGGTTGTCAGATGTGAGGATAGCGTCAACAGGGAGGTTGTTTGAATTGTTCACGAGTGTGATTTCGTTTGAACCATCAAAGTTTACGCGTTTGATTGAGCTACCATTGATTTCAAATTCGTTTTTGCGGTCAACGCGAGTAACGATCAGTTCGGTTGAGTTATTTGCCCAGTTTACAGATTCAGCTTTGCCAAGGTCAAACACGCGTTTTGTTGCGTTTTCGCGAACCATAACGCCACCATTTGCAGTTTGGATAGCCATTTTAGCACCGTCGGGTGACCAGATTGCGCGATAACCATCAATCACAGGAAGAGTTTCTTTAGCACCTGTGGTGATGTTGATGATAAATGATTTGCCTTCGATATTGCTGTATGCAACTTGAGTACCGTCGGGCGAAATGTTTGCGATGTTGGTGTAGAAGCCAAGGTCAAATGCTTTGCGCATATTGCCTTTGCGAATGATAAGGCTATTGCCCATAGTGTAAGCCATTGTTCCATCGTTAGCAAATGAAACTTGACCACATTCCCACACATAGTCTTCAAGAATAGTAACAGCACCAGTTGTTACATCAAGGATAGCAGGAGCTTGGTAGTCGTGAGCGTCGAAGCTTTTGAAACCAAGATATTTGCCATCTTTGCTCAAGTTGGTGTAAAGACCACAGTTGTTTGCTCTCAAAATAGGAGTCAATTGATTGTTTTTGAGAGTGTAGATTTCAGAGTAACGGTTGTTAGTTACAATAATACCGTTAGCTGTTTCCATTGGTGTACGGAGGAATCCCATATCACCCACTTCGTACATGTCGATTTGAGCCGACATACCAAACGAAGTCATTAAGACAGCTGCTGCAACAGCTTTCTTAATTGTTGAAAATTTAGTAAAGATGTTCATAAGTTAATTATTAGATTTAAAAAAAATTCTTGTTCTTTGGCTATATGTATGGTAGTTACATATTTAAGGTATAATCGAGACAAAGTTAGAGAAAATTTTTATATTTTTGAGATTATTTGATGTTTTTTTAGTGTTAAAAGTGTGAAAACATTGAAAATGTGTCTTTTTTGTAAAAAAAATGCATCTTTGTGGCTGAAAAAAGCGGTGTGTCATCTTCTTGACACACCGCTTTTGAGATTTTATGAGATATTTTCTATTAATAGAATTTTTTGATACCCATAATTTCGCGCACTTCGCTCAATGTTTTTGCTGCGCGTTCACGAGCACGATCGGCGCCTTGCTTAATTACGCGAGCCAATAGGGCATCATCGTTTTGAATATCGAGGATGCGTTCGCGAATGGGGAGCGTTACTTTTAAGATGTCTTCGGCGAGTTGTTTTTTTAAGTCGCCATAGCGAATAGAACAATCGGCATATGCATCGCGATATTGTTGGATTATTTCGGGTGCTGAAGTGAGTTCCATGAGGGTGAATAGATTTTCTACAGGTTGTGAAACTGGAGAGTTTGGCTCTTTTGGGCCCTCATCGGTAACTGCACGCATTACTTTTTTACGAAGCACTTTTTCTTCATCGATAAGATAGATGCAGTTGCCCTCGCTTTTGCCCATTTTGCCCGAGCCATCAAGACCGGGAACTTTAACTGCATTGCCTCCGAAGTTGAAATTTTCGGGTTCGGGGAAAAGGTCAACACCATAGAATGAGTTGAAACGGCGAGCAAAACGGCGAGTCAATTCCAAGTGTTGTTCTTGGTCTTTTCCTACAGGCACCTTGTTGGCTTTTTGAATGAGGATGTCAACGGCCATAAGTGTGGGGTAGGTGAGTAGCCCAGCGTTTACGCGTTTGTTTGATTCATTGCCTATGATTTCTTTTTCGATTTCACCTTCTTCTTTGTCGGCTTTAATGCCGAGTGCTTTACGCGCTTTATCTTTGAATGATGCTGTACGCATCAATTCGCCGATGCCCACATGCATATTGAGCAAAAGATATAGCTCTGAAATTTCGGGCACATCACTTTGCACAAAGATGGTTGCTTTGTCGGGGTTAACGCCGGCAGCGAGATATTCGGCGAGGATATTTTTTACATTTGAATGGAGGGTTTTGGGGTCGGGGTGAGTAGTTAGTGCGTGAAGGTCGGCAATAAAGAAGAGGCAATCATAGTCTTCTTGCATTTTCACAAATTTACTTAATGCACCATAATAATTTCCTAAATGGAGATTACCTGTGGCACGAATACCACTCAATACGATTTCTTTCATAATATATTAATAATGTATATATACTTATTTTATTTTCGATTGCAAAGGTAACTATTTTATTCCAATATTCAATCATAAAACTAAAACTCTCCTTTGCGATGGTTTTTATGGATAAGAAAATCCCACAACATCGGGGGGGGATGTTGTGGGGATATGTTATAAATATAAGTTGTTTTTTTTAGTCATCAAATGACATTTCTTCAAAGCCTTCGGCTTCAAATTCGTCTTCGTTGAATTCTTCGCTGCCATAAAATTCTTCGTCGATGTCGTCAACAGTAGCAGCTGTTAGTTTGGCATCGATTTTAGCCTCAAATTCTTTGAGATCCATAATTTGCACGGGGGCTTTGCCGAGAGAAAGTGTACACAATGGGTCTTTGAGTTTTTTGCCAGTAATCATTTCTTTCATTTCGAGGAAGAAAGAACGCTCGGTCATATAGTCAAACATGAATATCAATTTTTGACCCTCATCTTCGATATAGTCACTGAGGATTGTATCTTCCATCAACCACACATCTTCGTCAGAGCTTGTGCCCATATCTTCGAGTGTAATCTCTGTTTCTTTTTCCCAACCATCATCGCAAAGGAAAAATGAGCATAGTTGATTTTTGTCATACCCTACAGCATCACAAATTGCATTTTTTAAATCAAGGAAAGTGTAGTCAGCGTCGATTTTTATCTCTCTCTTGAAATTGTCAACTTCGTCTGAAACTAATCTAAAATTGAAAATCATATACTTAACTATTCTTTAATATCGTTTTTACTATCTTTTTAATCACCTCGCAATTTGGCGTGACCAAATCACACTGCGAATATAGAAAACTTTCGTGATATAAAACAAATATTTTATCATCATTTTCAAAAAAAACTTCATTTTAGTCGAGGTAGCATATGGAGTGTGATTCTTGAGTGATGATTTGGATTGTAGTGTTTGGTGCGTTTAGGTGGTTCTACCGGTTATTTGTATTTATAAAAAAGAAAAGAGAACCACATTGTGATTCTCTTTCTTTGTCGGGGTACCAGGATTCGAACCTGGGACCCCCTGCTCCCAAAGCAGGTGCGCTAACCGGACTGCGCTACACCCCGATGCTTTCGCCTCATTGGCTTTTGCGAGTGCAAAGATAGGGACTATTTTTTATCTGTGCAAGTGTTTTGTGAAAAAAATGCGTTTTTTGTCTCTTTTTTTTGAAAAATATGAGTTGAGGGGTCTTAATTTGGTCGTTTGAGGATATCGTTGATGACTAATTCGGCGAGTTTGAGACCGAAAATTGCTGTAGTGTGAGCCAATGTGCCGTTGATAGAAACTTTATTAAAAGTCATCGATCCATCGTTGTCAATTTCACCTCCTCTATTGGGAAATACTTCGTCGCTATACACGCATCGAAATTTGCGAGAGGGTAGTTGTTTGCTTTTTTTGAATCGACGGCGCAATGCTGCTGCCAACGGGCAACCTTGTACTTTCCAAAATTCGGCTGTCGCTATTCTTGAAGAGTCGGTTTTAAGGGCTGCTCCCATTGATGCAAATAATGTGGCTGTTGAGTCGCAAGCATTGCGAATGAGTAGTGCTTTATCGGTGAGCGAATCGATAGCATCAATTACATAGTCATAGTCGTTGAGGTTAAACTCGCTGGCCGAATTTTCATCGTATCTTTTTTCAAGAGCGGTTACTTGTGCCGAGGGGTTAATGTCGAGCAATCGTCGTTTCATTACTTCTACTTTGACTTCGTCGATGGTTGAAGAGGTAGCTAATAGTTGGCGATTGATATTGGTGATGCACACTTTGTCGGCATCGACTAATGTGATGTCGCATATACCCGAGCGAACTAACGACTCGGCACACCAACTGCCTACGCCTCCTACACCAAAAACTATGACGCGCTTTTGCATTATTTGCATTAGTGTTTCATCGCCAAGAAGCAATCTCAAACGGTTAAAACGAGGGTCGGTAATCATGATGGTATATAAACTCATTTAAATTTTAATGAACAACAAGCTCATAATTCTTAATTACACTCTGTAGCGATATAATGATGCTCGGCGCTACATTCGTGAAGGGTGCGGTCAATAATTATGTGGCGATTGGCCATCGTTGCAATGCGAGTCATTTCGTGCGACACAAGAATTATTGTAGTGTGCTTGGCCAGTTGCGCTATAATATCATATAGTCGGCCCTCAAACGATTTATCGACATAACTTAACGGCTCATCAAGAACAAGCACGCGAGGATTTGAAACAATAGCGCGACCGAGTAGCGTGCGTTGTAACTGGCCTCCCGATAATTCACCAATCAATCGATTGGCATGCTCTTCAAGCCCCATGAGTGCGATTGTTTGCGATACTTTTTCTTTATGCTCTTGTTTGGAAAGTTTTTTTTGCGACATGAGCCCAAGAGACACAACTTCTTCAACGGTGATGGGAAATCGACTATCAATCTGATTCTTTTGAGGTAGATATCCTATTTCAAGATTCTCTACCTCTTTGCCGTAACTACGATATATAACTTTGCCGCTCGTGGGTTTAATGAGGCGAAGTATGAGTCGCAACAATGTAGTTTTACCTCCACCATTGGGTCCAGTAATGGCTAAAAAGTCACCTTCGTTTATGGTGAGACTCACATTTTGCAATGCTATGTGATTGTCCCACTGCATTGCCACCGAGTCGAGTTCAATCATTTTATTTTGAGGCAATCGCATCGATGACGCGTCTAATTTCGGTTTCCCAGTCATAGCTCAAAGGATTTATTGTTATCATTTTGGCTCCAATTTGGTCGTTTAACACCGAGGCCTGTTGTGAGTCAAATTCTTTTTGAAAGAAAAATACGCGCGCTTTGTGGTTGCGTGCATTGTTGATTTGCTCTTGTAGCTGTTTTGCCGATAGCTCTTTGCCTATTTGCCCTATAGTTATTTGCTCAAGGTCATAATCACGGGCAAAGTAGCTCAATGAGGGATGCCACACAAGGAATGCCTCGCCTTTGTGTGATGCTAACTGCGTAGTGGCATAATTGTCGAGCGAATCGAGAGCGCTTATAAGATTGTTGTAGTTAGATGTGTAGAAATTGGCATTTGTCGAATCAACTTTCACTACGACATCAAGCATATTGCGAGCAATGATTTTTGCATTTTTTATTGAGGTCCATGTGTGAGGGTCGGCCGAAGATTCATGATGATGTTGCTCTTCGCTACATTCATCGCCATGCTCATGGTTGTGATGCTCGCAACAGTCGTGAGTGCCCATAATCAATGTGATGTCTTGAGAGCAATTGTAGATGGGAATAGATTTGTTTTCTGATATTTTTTCAATCAAAACTTGTTCAAATCCCACATTGCCCATTTTGATGTATGCCACACTATTTTCAATTGCCATGAGGTCATTGACCGAAGGTTCGTAATTTTCGGGATTGGCTCCATTTTGTAGTAGGCACACGACCTCAATACTATCGCCCACGATTTTATCGAGGAAATATTTTTGAGGCTCAAGGCTCACTGTTATCGAGGGCTTGGCGTTTGATGTTTCGCGTTTGCAACTCGATGCGACAAATGCGAGGACAAAAATGAGAATATATAAAATCTTTGTTTTCATTATTACATTATTTATAAATACAAAAGTACCATATTTTTAACAAATAACCACTCGAATATTCCTACAAATATTGTAAAAAGAATCATTTTACTCCATAAACGACACTATGAAGTTGTTGAGAAATGTTATTCAAATCAATGTGTGAAGGTGCGTTTGCAGTCATTAGCATTAACGGTACAGAGGGCAGCCCTGTACCATAGGAAGGTTGGATGTATTCAAAGTGGGGGTGTGCAGTAAAGCCATTTCGAGTATAAAATGCAATGCGTCGTTGAGCCATTTCGCCACTGTTGGGTAATTCTACTTCGAGCACGATGGGCATGTTTTTTGTTTCGGTAAATTGAGAGATGGCCTTTGCCCCAATACCCATTTCACGCATTGATTGTTTTATTGCAAAATGTTCAATATAACAAAAGTCGAGAAATTGCCACCATGAAATAAATCCAGCAACCTCACCATCGCAAAGGATTATGTCAATATTATATGGCGAGTTGTTTTGTGATAATAAATGATTAATGCTATCCCATGAACGGCGTTCTTCGGGAGGAAACGAATTGAAGTATATTTCCTTGATAGCAGATGTTGCTTGTTGGTGAAAATGTGATTTTATTAGTGATATTTCTCGCATTTTAGATGTTTTGCTTGCAAAAATAGCCATTTTTTCAAAATTTACTTCAAAAATGATAGTTATAAATTAAAAGTATTTTATAACTTTGCCATATAAATCAATAAAAAATAATAGATAATGTCACAAGTACAACTCGACTCTCTCGATATTAAAATATTACAAATGCTTGCCGATAATGCACGCAAGCCTTATCTTGAAATTGCTCGTGCGTGCGATGTGTCGGGCGCTGCAATTCATCAACGAATCCAAAAACTCACTTCAATGGGGGTTGTTAAAGGGTCGGAGACTCTTTTTGACCCATCGTTGGTGGGATATGATACATGTGCTTATATAGGATTTTTCCTTAAAGACCCATCTCAATTTAATTATGTAGTTGAGGAGTTGAAGAAGATCCCCGAGGTGGTAGAATGCCATTTCACTACCGGTCAATATGATATGTTTATCAAATTATATGCTCGCAACAATGACCATCTCTTGCATATTATACACGAGAAATTGCAACATTTGGGCCTCTCTCGCACCGAATCGCTAATTTCATTTAAAGAGGTGTTTAAGCGACAAATTCCTATTGGAGAAAAATAAGTAGAGTAAAAAAACGATGAAATATTAGTCTCAATTACGATATGCGTAGTTGAGACTTTTTTATTAGGGGAGGGGTAGAAGTCATTTTGTTTACCTTGCCTCATCTTTTGAGAAAGTAACAAAGTGAAAGCACACAAGTGTTATAGCAAGGAATAGGTTGGAGTGGATGCATGTCTCTCTACTCAAAAAAAGAGCGTTCCCCAAATGGAGAACGCTCTTGGTGCATGTTTTTATAGATTATTATTTCAAGAGAGACTATTTTACTTCTTCGAAGTCAACATCGGTAACAGTGTCGCTGTTTCCGCCAGCATTTGGGTTTGCACCTGGTTGGCCACCTGCGAATGGGTTAGCGCCAGCGCCTGGTTGCCCACCTGCTTGTTGTTGAGCATTGATGATGTCTTGTTGGATTTGACCAAATACTGTCTCAATTTCTTTGATTGCTGCGTCGATAGCAGGGATATCTTGTGCTTTGTGAGCATCTTTAAGTTTAGCTACAGCAGCCTCGATAGGAGCTTTTTTGTCGGCAGGAATCTTGTCGCCGAGTTCGCTCAATTGCTTTTCGGTTTGGAAAATGATAGCATCGGCTTGGTTGAGTTTGTCGATGCGTTCTTTTTCTTTAGCATCGGCTGCAGCATTAGCTTCAGCTTCTTCTTTCATGCGCTTGATTTCTTCGTCGCTCAAGCCGCTTGATGCTTCGATGCGGATGCTTTGTTGTTTGCCAGTAGCTTTATCTTTAGCCGAAACATTGAGGATACCGTTGGCATCGATTTCGAAGGTAACTTCGATTTGAGGAATACCACGAGGAGCAGGAGCGATGCCATCGAGGTGGAAGCGACCAAGAGTTTTGTCGTCTTTAGCCATTGGGCGTTCGCCTTGGAGCACATGGATTTCTACTGATGGTTGATTGTCGGCTGCAGTAGAGAATGTTTCGCTCTTGCGAGTAGGGATTGTAGTGTTAGCTTCGATGAGTTTAGTCATCACACCACCGAGAGTTTCGATACCTACCGACAAGGGGACAACGTCGAGAAGAAGTACATCTTTCACTTCGCCCGAAAGTACACCACCTTGGATTGCAGCACCCACAGCAACTACTTCGTCGGGGTTAACACCTTTAGAAGGAGCTTTGCCAAAGAAGCGTTCAACGATTTGTTGGATAGCAGGGATACGAGTAGAACCACCCACGAGGATTACTTCGTCGATATCGCTTGCAGTGAGACCTGCATCGCGGAGAGCTTGTTCGCAAGGTTTGATAGTTGCTTGGATGAGGCTATCGGCGAGTTGCTCAAATTTAGCGCGTGAGAGAGTTTTTACCAAGTGTTTGGGAATACCATTCACAGGCATGATGTAAGGAAGGTTGATTTCGGTAGAAGTAGTGCTTGAAAGCTCGATTTTAGCTTTTTCAGCAGCTTCTTTAAGGCGTTGAAGAGCCATAGGATCTTGACGGAGGTCAACACCTTCCTCGTTGAGAAATTCTTGAGCCAACCAGTCGATGATAACATGGTCGAAGTCGTCACCACCAAGGTGAGTGTCACCGTTGGTTGATTTTACTTCAAATACACCATCGCCGAGTTCGAGGATAGAGATATCAAATGTACCACCACCAAGGTCGAATACTGCGATTTTTTGGTCTTTGTCGATTTTGTCAAGACCATACGCAAGAGCAGCTGCAGTAGGTTCGTTTACGATGCGTTTTACTGTAAGACCAGCAATTTCGCCAGCTTCTTTAGTCGCTTGGCGTTGAGCATCGTTGAAGTAAGCGGGAACTGTGATGACAGCTTCAGTTACTGTTTGACCAAGGTAGTCTTCGGCAGTTTTTTTCATTTTTTGAAGAGTCATAGCCGAGATTTCTTGAGCAGTATATTCGCGACCGTCAATGTCAACGCGAGGAGTATTGTTGTCGCCACGCACTACTTTATAAGGAATGCGGTCGATTTCTTTTGCTACATTGTCATAAGTTTCACCCATGAAACGCTTGATAGAGTAGATAGTGCGTTTTGGGTTTGTGATTGCTTGGCGTTTAGCAGGATCGCCTACTTTGCGTTCGCCACCGTCAACAAATGCTACTACCGAAGGGGTAGTGTTGCGACCTTCGCTGTTAGGGATAACAACAGGGTCGTTACCTTCGAGAACAGCTACACATGAGTTGGTAGTACCTAAGTCAATACCGATAATTTTTCCCATAATTTTGAGTTTTTATTGTTTTTGTTATTAATTTCTTGTTTTTGTGTTGTGATGTGTCACGAGGACCTCATCGTCGACTCCTAAATAAAACAAATCTTGTGCCAAAAAGGTTTGATTGAATGTAAAATATTGATAACCAGTGTGTAGTGTTGTGGTGGTTTGTTTGGTGGAATATGACAAAACAACTGACAAAGCGACTGACAGGGTGACAAAATGTGATTCAAAATGAGTAGTTATAAATTGAGGATATGATATAAAAAAAGAATTAAAGTGCGAGATTGGGATAAAATGACTAACTTTGTACGATAAATTATAAAGGATAAAGGTATGCTATTTAATTCATTGGCATTTTTGCTGTTTTTCCCAATAGTGGTGCTGCTATATTGGGCTTTGCCTCATAAATATAGAAATCCAATGCTATTGGTTGCGAGTTACTATTTTTACATGAATTGGGAGCCTATTTATGCATTGTTGATATTAGGCTCAACAGGGGTTACTTATTTATGTTCATTAGGAATTGATCGCACTCAAAAAAAGATGCAAAAACTTTATTTAATAATAGGTTTGGTGCTTAATTTGAGTGTGCTATTTTTATATAAATATCTAAATTTTGCAACAGCAAGTGTATATGGGATTTTAGATTGGTGTGGATTGAGAATGGAGGTGCCTCATTTTGATTTATTATTGCCAGTGGGTATCTCGTTCTATACATTCCAAGCATTAGGATACATGATTGATGTATATCGCAAAGATATTCCTGTGGAACGTTCATTTTGGAAATATGCGCTATTTGTGTCATTCTTCCCTCAATTAGTTGCTGGCCCTATTGAACGTGCTAAAAATCTTTTGCCTCAATTTAAAACTGTTCATAAATTCTGTGGAGATTTGATGATTGAAGGTTTTAAACTGATGATATGGGGTTATTTTATGAAGCTATGTATTGCAGAGAATGTAGCGCCATATGTTGATGCTGTATATAACAATGCCATGATGCACAACGGCACAAGTATGATAATGGCAACATTCTTCTTTACATTCCAAATTTTCTGCGACTTTGGTGGCTATTCATTAATAGCTATTGGTGCCGCAAAATGTATGGGCTTCAATTTAATGATGAACTTTAATCGTCCATATTTGTCAACATCAATTAAGGAGTTTTGGCGTAGATGGCACATATCATTGTCAACTTGGTTCTCGGATTATGTTTACATTCCATTAGGTGGTAGCCGTTGCTCGTTAATGAAGCATTTGCGAAACTTATTAATCACATTCTTGATAAGTGGTTTGTGGCACGGTGCCGATTGGACATTTGTGGCATGGGGTGGCTTATATGGTGTGATATTGTGTCTTGAAGTGTTGAAGAAAAAGTTTATCCCTATTAAATTCAATGGCAAAATAATGACAGTGGGGAAAGTATTATTCACATTTGCATTAGCAATGCTTGGTTGGGTTTTCTTTAGAGCCAACTCTATGAGTGATGCTATTCATATACTACAATCAATGTTTACCGATATAGGCGGATTGTATAACGGAGAAGGTATGCCTCAAATATTGATGTGTTTGTGCCTTATTGGTTTATTGATGTTTAAAGAAATTAAAGATGAACTTAATTGGCCTATTCATCTAATGCACAGCAAGTCGCAAGTGGTGAGTGTGGTTTCAACTGCAATGATGATTGTGTTGATATTGTTGTGTGCTGAGTTTGAAAGTGGTCAATTTATTTATTTCCAATTCTAAGTTATGAAAAAGGTAATAAAATTCATATTAATAGTAGTTGCAATAGTAGTTGCTGCCGATTTGATAGTAGGACAAATAGGTGGTTATATGGTGGATAATCACAAAATGGCCGGTGATTATAAATCGGTAGAATATGTGATGACTCAATGCAATGAAGATGTGTTGATTTTGGGCTCATCGGTGGCATTGAACGGACTTGTGCCAACTGTGATAACCGATAGCACTGGAATGTCGTGTTATAATGGGTCGGCAAATGGTCAAGTGTTGCCTTTTTTTGAAACAATGTTGGAGTGTGTATTTAAAAGATATACTCCGAAGGCTATAATCTTTGGTTTCCGACCAAATGAAACAACTACTACAGGAATAGGGGATAGATATAACCTATTGGTACCATATTATGGAAAAGGATATGAAACACTTGATAAATATTTGGAATCGTCGTCGGTTGAGGAAAAATATTTGTTGAAGTCAAATCTATATAGATACAATAACATTTGGTGGCGAATTTTATTATATCAATTTGTTACACCAAATGAACAAGGCGAACAAGGTTTTGTGGCGAAAGGGATGCCTCGATTCTTCCCACGACTAAATTCCGATGATAAAGATTATGTTTCTACACCTGAACGTTTGGAGCAATTTACAAATATCGTAGAGATGTGTAAGGCAAAAGGTGTAAATCTGGTAGTTGTATTCTTGCCTAAATATCTCAAACTATATAACAATGGCAATTTGTCGGCAATAAACGACATTGTTGAAATCTGCAAAAAGAATGATATTAAATATTATCTTGATGTTCAAAAAGAGGAATATTTAAATGACTCAACAATGTTCTATGATGAAACGCATCTAAACAAAGAAGGGGCATATAAATATACTTCCGACTTGGTTAGCCGAATGAGAAGGGATAGCGTATTTTAATGAAATCGCAAATATTAAAAATATTATTTTTGTTGAGCATAGTAATGTTGTCTTCGTGTGAAGAAGATGATAAGAGACTTACATTCATCGGTGATTCAATTGTAGCACGATGGGATTTGGAAGTGTCGTTTCCTTCATATGTGGTTGAAAACAAGGGCGTGTCGGGTAGTGGTATTGCGAGCTTTGAAAATTATGCACATAAGTTTTCGGGAGAGGATATTGTTGTTATAATTGGTACAAATGATTTGGGTAGAATAGCCGATGAAACAATGGCTTCGTATGCTCAAGAATATGTGCAACAAATAATCGCCACCGATGCCCATATGATTTATTTATATTCAATATTGCCACGAAATTTTGAGTCAGATGTCAATGATATAAATGAAAAGATTCAAGCCCTTAATGCCTTAATAAAAAAAGAGGCTGAAGGGTATGCTAATATTGTTTATATTGATGCATTTTCACGATTCATAAATGATGATAAGATAGAAAAGCAATATTCATATGATGGGTTGCATTTAAGCCCATATGGGTATGAAATATTAAGTGAATTATTAATCTCAAATTTGAAATGAAAAAGATATTAGCTGTTATATTATTTGTGTCAATAAATATTGCTTGTTATGCACAATGGAGCATAGGTTTGAGAGATAATCAATATGTGAATGTTGCCTATGAACTAAAAGATAAGTGGGAATTTAAGCTCGAGCATAGTGTATTTGCTGAAAAACTGCCATTTCAATATATTAGAGCCAATGTGGGATATAAACAACCTGTAAATAAATTTGCGTTCACAGGAATGGTTTATGGTGGAGCAATATACAATGGTGGCTTTTATAATGTTGGGGCTAAAATAGGGGCAGAGTATGCTCCAATTAGTCGTCTTAAAATAGATGCAGCGGTGAACCCTCACTATGATTCGGGATATAGTTACACAACATGCTATCATGGTGGAGTGTGGTTTAACGCATATAAGGCTCTCTCGATTGTTGCAAGTGTGTCAAATATTCCCGAATATCGAGACGCTGAAGATAGAGCATATTTGGGGCTTTCATTTGAAGTAGGGCCATTGTGGGTGTCTCCTCGATTGTCAATTCCAATAGAGGATGCGTCGATAAAGAGTATGAGACTTTTGACCTCGGTAAAATATGAATTTTAAAAAATAGAAGATGTTTTGAGGCTTGCTGAGGCATGACCAGAAGGTATATTTGATAAATATTATAGACTGGTGCGAGTAGTCACGATGTGGTTGCTCGTCTTTTTTTGTGTTGTTATGCTTAATTAACTAAATAAAATTGTCAATTTGTTGAAAATTAGCTATATTGCGTTTTACTTTTGAATTAACCATTAAATCCGTAAAATTATGAAAACGAAATTAACCAAAGTTCGATTTTTGACAATCTTGATGTTGCTTGGTGCTTTGCAGGTAAATGCCTTGACGGTGAAGCATGTGTCGCAAGGTTCTTTTAATGATTCGGTGGTAGGCGAGCAGGCTATGTATATTATCGAGGGCGATTGTTCGCTATCGGGAGATGTTACACTCACAGCAGGCTCAATTTTAAAATTTGAAGGGGGAAAAATTAATGGCTCGGGAAAAATTGTAGGTACACAATTGATGATTGATGCGCCGAAGTATCAGATATTTGGAGAAAACATTAATTTTGAGAATAATGTAGATTCTCTAAAAAGTGCTATCGCTAATGGCGAGGTGTCGGCACATTGGTGGGGTGCTAAAGGTGATGGTGTAAACTATGATTGTGGTGCAATAAACCGAGCTTTGCGCGATGCCGGTACATCGTGGGTGGTGCTTGATAACCTACGATATTTGACCAATGAAACGATAGTGCTTGGTCAAAATCAAAAGTTGCGATGTGATGGAATCCTTTCATATCGAGGCGAAGGGGCTGCAATTGAACTGACCGAAAAATATATCGAGTTGGATATATGCGAGTTGCGCCAAAATGCAGGTTGGGAAGAGCAAACTACACCATATAAAGGTAGCGGAGTCTTGTTCTCGGGAAATGTATATCATGCTAATATTGATATTGATAAAATTTATTACTTTGACAAAGCTTTTAATTTGATGCCAAATGCCAAATGTGCAATTCAATACTGCAGAATTTCATGGCAGTATGTGGTAGGAGAATATGGTGTTTATATTGATATATCTTCGGGGGCAAAAAACGCAGCAGCTACAGATAGAATGTGGGTAAATGAAAATCAGTTTAATGGGGGGCGTTTAAGGTGTAATTATGGAGTGTATTCAACTCCAATTGGAGATGATTTGAATGGTATCGTCGGATTAATAAATGGGAATGTCTTTAATAGTGTAGGTTTTGAAGGAGATGTGGATGGAAAATTTAAGTGCAAGGCTATTACGCTATATAATGCATGGCACAATAATTTTAATGATATAAGATTGAGTGAAGGGTATGTGCCAATTGGAGAGCCTTGGATTGATCTTACTCAATGTGGATATTTGAATTTTAGTTTCAAAAGCCAGATTCCATATTCGTCGGTAAAGGCTACAAGATGTAATCATATCAAAATAGAAGGAAATATCACCGATAACGGATTAGGGTATTTTAAGGAGTTTGACAAGATGTATATTTTAAATGAAAATACAATGTATAATCCATTAAATACAACATCGAAGACTGACTCTACATTTAAATTCGTTTCGAGAGATTTTGTGCCATCGGCCGAATCAAAAATTGTATATATGGATTCAAACTCGACAGAGCAAATTCAAAATATAAAATTTGAGGACTTGTTTTACGCGCAGGGAGGTGATATTATGGAGATGTGCGATAAATGCTTTATATATCTAAATCATGGCTCGATATTAAATATTTCAACTCAAAATAGTATTGCAAGTTCTTATTTAAAGATGGAGTTGGTGTGTAACATATTGGCAGACTCCAAAATAGTGATAACAAATGCTGAAGGAAAAACAATGACATTGACCAAAAGTGGGGTATATCATGTTCGACCGATAGGTGGTACATTTCAATTGTACAAGATAAAAGACTCCGGATATGAATTTATTGAATTTAAATGATAATAGCGATGAAACGAATTTTGATAATTTGTTTGATGTCGATGTTTATGTTGGCATTGAATGCGACCGAGCGAGAGTTTATAGTGGTTTATATGGTAGATGGGACAACGATAGAGGTCCCATTACAAGAGATGCCTATTGTGAAGATTGCCGATGGGAAACTGAAAATTACCACGGCGATGAGTATATTTGAGTTAGAGCGTGATAGTGTTTCTCAATTTACGTTTAGTGGCAATGTTGACGGAGTAGGGACTGTGTTGCTTTCAGGCGCCGAAATGGAGCAAGAAGGAAATATACTGATGTTTCGTAATCTTCCCAAAGATAGTGATATAGCATTTTATTCGGTGGAAGGAGTGTTATTGGACTCAAAAATAGTAGAGGGCGAATACGTTATGTCGCTTGAAAAATATCCTAAAGGGATATATATTGTGAGAGTAAATGGAATAGGTACTAAAATAGTGAAAACAAAATGAAACGGATAGCAATATT
This sequence comes from Muribaculaceae bacterium, assembly GCA_045646905.1. GTDB lineage: Bacteria > Bacteroidota > Bacteroidia > Bacteroidales > Muribaculaceae > RGIG4079. The sequence goes on along the minus strand of JAZRLP010000038.1, from coordinate 2,297 downwards.
AATAGCTTTGGCTATGGTCTCATCATATATGTACGGGCGAGTTAATTCGGTGTGGATTAATACCAATATTCCAATGATTTTTAATGATGAGGATGTGGATAGTATCGAATATGTGATGAATACCAAAGGTGGATATGAGCAACATTTGTATTCGAGGGACTCGGTGTATGTTACGCAGTTAACGAATGATTTAGTCGTAACATTTGATAAGCATGGAGTAAATACCGAAAAGGAAGTTGATATGGGATTGCCCAGTGGAACGATATGGGCAGGGTATAATATAGGAGCATCTTCACCTGAGGAATATGGCGATTATTATTTTTATGGTGACACGGTGGCTCGTAATGTATCAGGTAATACCTACTTTCCTACCACCCGGCATGAGATAGCTTATTTTGATAGTATCACCCCTGATGACGGACCGAATACTGTGCAAGGGACGAAATATGATATAGCCTATAGCAAATGGGGCAAAGATTGGTGTTCCCCAACATCTTTAGAATATAAAGAGTTTTTTGAGCTTGAATACGAAGATACATATTATAGTTATATCGGTCCTCGTTATGCATATCCTCCGGCGCTCGCTAAATTCAGAGGGTGTCCCGGATTGTTAATAACAAGTAGCATAAATGGAAATAGATTGTTTTTTCCAGCAGCAGGATGCTTAGGATTTTTAGAACCGAGAGAAACAGCCGATCGTTTAATTTATTATTACCAAGGTGAGCGTGTATATAATATGCTTGCAACCTGGAGTAGGATTATTGGCTCAGGATTTCCAGGAGCAATGAAGTTTTTGATAAACTACGAAAATTGTAGTGGAACTTGGGAATCAGGAGCTAATGGTAATTTCGCAATTCCTGTGCGAGCAATTAAATTAAAGAAGCAAGAGATTGAGGAATAATAGGTTAGAGGCGTTTAAAAAATGAAAAAAGTAAAGAGATTAGATTATGTAGATGTGTGTAAGTGGTTGGGTATCTCGTTGGTGATATTTGGTCATATAAAGATGCCCAATGAGGTGCTACAATGGATTTATGCATTTCATATGCCGTTGTTTTTTGTGCTATCGGGTTATACCTATCGGGCTCAAAGGATTGATAAAGAATTCTTAGTGAAGAAAATCAAGACTATCTATGTGCCGTTTTTGCTGTTTGCATTGATATTTTGTAGTGGCGAAATGAGCAGTTGGGCGCTTGTGGCTTATGGTAGTAGAAACGCATTGAATATGGCAGGGACATATACTGTGTTGTGGTTTTTGCCATGCTTTTTTGTGGCGGTATTGGTGTTTTCGTTGTTGATGAATATTGGCAACCGGTCGAAGCATAAAGCGTGGATTTTGATAGCCGGAGTGGCGGTGATGCTTGTCGGCGCCAAAGCATGTGAAATGCTGAAAGACGGTCAACCGATGATAGCAAAATATGGCTATCCGTTGAATTTTGATATGGCATTGGTGGGAGCTGTGTTTATGGTTGCCGGATTCTATTTTAAGAACGCAATTGATTGGCTTAATGCTCAAAAGCAATGGCTGTTGTTGGCGATTGTTGCAGTGCTTTTTGTTGTAACAGGTTTTACGGCATATATGAATTTGCCAGAGTCGTTAAATCCTGCATGTGCTCATGTTGAAATGTCGGTAGGTGCATTAGGAAATTGGGGCTTGTTTTTCATGAATGCGCTGTTGATGTCGTTTGCATTGATAGGGTTGTCGGTGTTGATAGATAAGTGGATAAGCAAGAAGAAATTGTTGCTGTTTATTGGTCAAAATTCGTTGACAATACTTTGTATTCATGGCACTATATTGTTAGCGGCATCAAAGGTGTTGCCAAAGTTGGGGCTTGTAGGCACTGATGATGTGTCGTTGGTGATTCAGGGAATAGTGTCGTATGTAATTGTGGTTATTGCTTCAATCCCTGTGATTATGCTGATTAAACGCTTTGTGCCTAATTTGGTGGGGAAGTAATGGATTTCGAATTGCTATAAAAAACGAATGGGGATGTGTCAAAATTCAAAGATTTGACGCATTCCCTTATTTTATTTAATCATCTTCTTAAAATGAGTTTGTGTTCCAACCCCCTCCCGGCTATGCCGTACTCCCCCTAATTGCCTTGCAATCAGAGGGAGAGCTAATAATACTTATGTCAATAATCTTGGCGGCTCCTCCTTGTATCGTCCTGAAAAAGGTTTACTTTTAAATTGTTAATAAATGTATAATCAAAATAAGAGTGTAATACGGAGCTAGCTCCGTATTACAGTTCAACTATTCAAAATTAGATATATTTTGCGAAAAGAAATAATTTTTCCAT
>JAZRLP010000037.1:0-16978 GCA_045646905.1 Muribaculaceae bacterium | reverse complement strand
GGCTACTCGCCCCCTTGCCGCTTGGCGTTCCCCCGGTGTGTTTTTCATTGTATTTTATTACTTTCAATTTGTAAGCACCAACTATTTTGACCATTTGGCTATTCTAATTATATTTTACCAACTATTTTGACCAATAGACCTTTCTTTACATTTTGCCAAAAGACATCCTTTTATTATCTTTGTTCAAAACAAATAATTACATGGAAAAACAAATCCCATTAAGCGAGGCTATACAATGGATTGCAAAGATGGCAGCAAAAGATGGTGTTATTTCTCAAAATGAACGACGCCTTCTCAAAGATTTTGCCAACGAATACAGTCTTGACGCGAATAAACTCTATCGATTAGCCTATGCACTGACCAAAGACACTCAACAAGAAGTGGAGTTAGCCTCGGCAAACGAAATAAAAGGACGGCGTTTTGAAGAATTTGTGGTTTCATTAGTTGCCGACAAGTCTCGTTTTAAATTATTGGCTTGGCGTAGCGACAAAATATTTGGAAATACCTACGCTGCCGAAAACCTCTACCCCGACCTCCACATTCGCCACAAAATCCCAACTGGAGAAGTCGAATATTTTATTGAATGCAAATATCGTTCATCATGGGACAAAGACGGGAACATTGATTTATCAAATCAATTTTTGAGATATCGCAATTTTGCAAAAGAACACAACTGCGAATTATTTATCGCAATAGGCATTGGGGGCACTCCGTCAAATCCTGACGAGTTTCTCATTATTCCTTCTCGTATGATTTATATCTCTAAAAAGATAAATCAAAACCGATTCAATCCATGCATATGCGATAAAACTCCCGAGGATTTCCATTCCTACATTTGCAATTATTTCAACAAGCGCGTACTCTCTAAACAATAACACATTCCCAAATATCGCATCCTTATGCACACAATATAGTACCTCAAATAACACAGATAACACTATACACACACGCTCCTCCACAAGCCAAAATATCCATATGTAGAGATTTAATCAATGGCACAAGTCAATAAAATTTGCCAACCCATCTCGATTAATCACTAAAAACATCAGAATTCATATCAATGTAAACCAAAATGTAAACACCTCCTTTTAGGTGTAGGTGTGGATTTTGCGTAATTTTGCAACTATATTCATGGCATGGATTGAATAAATATATACATCATGTTTACAAGCAATCCAATGTCAACAAAATGTAAATTAAGCAAGACAAAATATTATGAATTTATCATCTTGGAGCAAATGTATTTTAACATTACTCATATCTTTATTGATATGTAGCACTTGTTATGCCAATAATAACGCCTTTAAACGCGCAAGAGAATTACAACATAGCGGGAAATATGATGAAGCAATCATCGCCTTTAAAGAATACCTATCTCGACCTATCAACGAAACCGACCTCACCGACCAACAACTCGTTGAGTACACCGAAGCGCTAATGCAATTGATGAACACTTTTCAAAGCAAAGGCGATCCCGAAACTTGCATTTCGACACTAAAAGAGATATTCAAGGCTTCACACATTTTGCAAAACCAATGCTTAAGAGACTATCACTCAATAATGGGATATGCATTATCACGCACCGAAAAGGTTGAAGAAGCCGAGGAATCGATGTTAAAAGTATTCACTCTCCCACTCTATCGTGCCACTCCCGAACGCAATTTCCGCGACTATGCCTATGCCGCGGCTGTATTTTATAGCAACCCTAAATATCAAAATGAGGTTATTAATTGGTGTCAAGAAGCATTGACTCATGCCGAATCATGCAAAAACACCTCAGGAAAGCAATGGGTAACAGCCATGTTGGGTTCGCTATACAAACGCAACGGGCACCTTGATAAAGCGTTAGAGTTATTTCAACAAAGCAAGGATGATGCTATTGCAAAAAATGATGATTTGGGCGTGTTAAATAGCTTGCACTCAATGACTGACCTCTTCCTATACTGGGGAATACCCGAATATGCCAATCATTATGCATCTGAAGCCATTAGAGTAGAAAAAAATATGACAATTAAGAACCCTATGGTTTCAGCCCAAACCTATATAAATAAAGGTTGGGCATTGCATAAACTTGGGATAGTTGATTCAATACCTTTATATGTTGAGCAGGCTCGAAAACTATGCCAATCACTACCCTATAACAGTGGTTTAGTAGATGTAAACCTTTTAAATGGCACTTTTTTGACCGAAAAGGGAGGTAACTCGTTACAAAAAGGCATTGAGGAATTGGAGTTTGTAACCAGCCAAGCAACCAATCTTAATCGAGCAAAAGCATATCACCAATTGGCCCAAACCTATTTAAAAAACAACGAGAGCAAAAAGGCAGAGACAATGCTCGATAGCATGTATACATTGCTAACTCTTAACGATACTTATCTTTTTATCCATCTCAACTACGAACCTATATTAAATCACTATTTAAAAAATAAGAAACAAGAAAAGTTTGAACAATATGTGAGACTAATGCTTAAAGAGCAACAAGCGATTAATGAGAAAAGCATCAAATTCAATCTTGTTGAAAGCATTGTCAAATCACAAACCGAACAAAATGAACAAAAATTAAAGATAGAACAACTCAAGAACACTAATAAAAGTCTTTGGCTTTCAATATGTATAACAACATTTATCATCGTTATTTGTTGCATTGTTGCATATATAATTAAGCAAAAGAGACAACATAAAATTCAGTTGAAGAAAGCCGATGAAAAACTGCTTTCATTAGCGCAACAAATTGATCAATTAAATACTGAAGAAGAAATAAGAGCTCATGAAATTGAGGAATTTTTGAAAGTAAAAGACAACCGGCACGAATTAGAAACATTAACTCCATCTATACTTCAAACTGAGGGAGAAACAAAATTTCGTCAATATTTCGAGTTGCTATATCCTCTTTTCTTGCCTCGACTCCGTGAAAAAGTTCCCTCAATCACCCATCGTGAAGAGATTCTCTCCATGCTCATTGTATTAAAACAAGACAATAAACGAATAGCCGATTTATTGGCTATCGCTCCACGAAGTGTGTTGATGCTTCGCCACCGCTTCCGTCAAAAAATAGGGATGACTACCGAATTATCGTTAGAAAATTTCATAGAAGAAATATTAGGGACCAATAACAATTAAAAGTGTAACAATAAAAAATAAATAGATAATATAATTAAAATGAAAAGTAAACGAATAGTTTTATTAGTCATCTCATTGTGTATGATGACTTTGCCCACAAGGATCTGGGCCGAAGGGACGGACACGATTCCCCCTATCGAGAACAAAAAGGTACACTCCTATCCACGGGCTACAAAAGCCATCCCTGCATCGGAAATGGAGTATGACTCTATTGCAGAATGCTTCGTTGTTCGCGAGATGATTGCCGACACCGCTGCTCGCGCCTTATCCGAATCGGGTGCAACGATGACAACGAAAGTAGCCTATGCTTATAACGAAGACGGCGTGTTGTATGAATACTTTGGCGACCAACTTTCGAGTGACAACATGGCTGAAATGAAGCAAATCGTCGAATCGTGGGCTACAAAAATCCCTAATATTGATGTCGATGGTGTGCTTACACCTGCTCCCGATAAAGAAACATGGTACATGCAAATTGTGGGGGCTAATAATAATGACCTTGACAACGAAGATGGCGTAATGCGTATCTACAACGATATCGGCACCACATATAATTATAAAACTATCCTCATTGATAGCGTTGGCTTGCGCTACAACGAACACATCAAGAAGGTAGTGTTTGAAGATTGTGCATCGACATCGGCTAACGCTAGCACCCAATTAAAAATGGTTATTCACGACGGAGCTTTCAAAGGTTGTAAAAACTTGAAAGAATTCAATATGTACTACCTCGTAACAGAGGGCACTAATCATTATCAAATATTATATCCTTGGGATATATACATAGGTGAAGATGTGTTTGATGGTTGTCACGAGGATTTCCGCATCGTGGTGGCTCCTCAAGCGTATGAAATGTTTATCTATGATGATAATTGGAGTAAGTATGCCGATAAAATCGTGGCATCTGACTATATGCCTACAACTTACGACCCTATCGTACATGAAGATGTAACTTATGATTATGCCGCAAAATCGCTAAACACATTGCCTACATCAGAACTTACCCGCCTTCAATCTTCGTGGTGGAATGCTGCCATCATTGGCGTTGAAGTGGCTATTGCTATTGCGACATATGGGTCAGGTAGTGCAGCTTTATCTTCTGCAAAAGCTGCAGCTAAAACAGCGAATGCGAGTGCGGAGGCAGTGTATAAGGAAGCGGCTTCTATTGCTGCAAAATATGTGGGGAAAAAAGGATATACCAAAATGTTGGCAGCAATGCAAATAACGAGCGATAATTGGGTACAAACTATTATTTCTTCAAATGCATCAATTAAAAAGGCAACTCTCTATGCAATGGGTATGGCCGGTATAAGTGCTGGTTCGGTTGCTGGTATAAATGGTTTGGGTTATATTAGTTCTACTATTGGAAACAAGGCTCGTCGCGATCCATCTTGGGTATTGCATGGACAATGGTTGATGACCGAAAACAAGCACACCATCTACCACATGTATGTAAAAGATGTAGAAAACAAAGAGAGCATCACGCTTTATAATGATATTGGTTCGGCTTACAACTACAAAACCGTTGCCATTGGTCGTGATGCATTCCGCGGCAAAGACAAACTCAAAACTTTGAGTTTCAAAGATGTAAACACTGGCGAGATGTATGAATCGATGGACATTGTGATACCCGACTCAGCATTCTTGGGATGTTCTAATCTTGAAACAATTGATTTAATAATGCATAGCAACTATACCGACCGTGATATAGCTCTTGGTCCTGAAAACTTTATTCTTTGTGGTGAAGATATCTTCGCAGGCTGCGATACTACAAAACTTAAAATTCGTGTCGGCGCTGAAAAGTATGAAGAATTTGCCGAAAATATTTATTGGAAAAAATATAAGAATTGTCTTGTTGCAGTTGATGTTCCTGAAGTGGTTGATTTTACCGACTATGGTGCTCAATATAGCTATAGTTTTGAGAACAACACATTGAAGAAACAAAGCTATACAGGAGGACACACCATCGAACACTTGCATATCATCGGCCAAAACGGTGACATGGCGAGCCAAAACGGTGAACTCGGTATATTCAACGATATAGGTATCTTCAACAACTACAAACTCGATTATGTAAAAGAAAAAGCATTCTATGGTAGCAAAGAACTTACTGGTATCTCAATGTTTGACTTGAAGGGTTGGGGAGGCACAGGTGATGCATATAGCGACTTGGAAGTTGAATTGCAAGACTCTGCCTTTGCTTATTGCCCCAACTTGGAACACATTAATATGCTATATTTCCGCACCGATGGCAAAAATACGGTAGAACCTATGAGCCCAGCGCGCGTGGTATTACGCGACGGAGTATTCGCCGGCAGCGACAAATTGAAGGTTAAGATGGTAACATCGGCCGTTGAAGAGTTTAAGGCTGATACTACATGGGTAAAATATGAAGATAGATTCCTCCCAAGTTTCATCTTGACAGGAGACAAAGCGTTAATGGATGCTCTCGAAGAGTGTGGCATGGAGTACGAATCGCCAATTACTGGAGGAAGTTTTGACATTTACGATGTAATGCAGGTTACAGACCCAAGCACACTCAATGGTAAATTCCAAGCAAAAGAGATAGGCGCATTCCGTGAGTTCAAGGCATTTGAGTGCATTAATCTTAATTATATTGGCGAATCATGGTTTAAAGATTGTAAAAAACTACAAAATATAGAATTGCCATCTACGATAGAAAACATAGGCAAACAAGCGTTTAATAATTGTGCATTGCTTGATGATGTAGTAATTCCAAATAGTGTAACTACAATCCAAGACGAAGCGTTTAGAAATTGTGCTAATTTAAGAATTATCACATTCCAATCAGCTACACCTGCCACATTAGGTGCTGATGTATTTGCTGATATGCCTGAAGATTATGTAATCTATGTGCCAGATTCAGTAGTAACTGCTTATAAAGAGGCATGGCCACAATATGCCGACCACATTCAATCGGCCGTTGAAAAACATACTGGTATTTGGGAAGTAACAGTTACCGAACCTGGCACATTGGCTCAAGAGTTAGGTCTTACAATTACAGGCACTGACCCACTTGTAATCGATGGTAACTATTCTAAGTATGACAAACTAAAGATTAGTGGGCCTATCAATGGCACCGATATCGGTGTGATTCGCTTCATGGGAGGTCGCAATGTAAACAATTGTGATGATATCTACCCACGCAATTTGAAATATCTTGACCTTTATGATGCCGACATCAAAGCTGGTGGCGAAGATTATAACCAAGATGGTTCTAACGACCGCATCACCGAAGATAATTGCATTGACACTTATATGTTCTGGGAACTTGATGTGTTGGAAACACTCATTTTACCAAAGAGCGTAACAAAGATTAAAGATTATGCCTTCAATAACTGTAACGCGCTAAATCGATTGGTGATTGGCGATAATACCAAAAGCATCGGAGCAAAAGTGACTCACGACAGCCCTAAACTTAAAGAAGTGATTTTGCTCGCTAAAGAAGCTCCAGCAACCGATGGCAATGCTTGGTCGGAAGACACTCCTATCGGCATTTTCTATACACCAAACTCATATCGCAATCACATATCGGGCAGCCGAGTATATTACACTCGTGGAGACTCTATTGCTTCACCATTTGAAGATGATGTATTGTTGCGTGCATTGGCCGAAAAGCGAATTTACTCAATGTATGACCTTGCTGAATTAAAAGATGTAGAGAATTTGATTAACGGCAATAGCGAAGTGAAGAACTTCAACGAATTAGTAATGGCTGTTGAAGTAAAAGAATTGGGCGATAACTCATTGAGCAACTGTCCTAATCTTGAAGTGGTAACACTGCCTATTAATGTAGAATCAATCTCAGCTGGTGCATTCAATGGCTGTAGCTCATTGATGAAGATCAATGTGAGTTGTGATTCAATCCCAACATTGGCTGAAAATGCATTTGAGAGCCTTCCAAAAGATTTTGTAATCTATGTAACTGTTGGCAAGGAAGATGCTTATCGCAAAGCATGGTCTCAATATGCCGACCATATTCAAGGATTTAAGCAACTCAAAGAAAAAGTTAAAGTCGTTACTGTTACCGAGCCAGGCACTCTCGCCGATGCACTTGGATTTACTGTATCAATGGCTTCTTCTAACGATATAGGCCGTATAGGTGGCGACCTTATCAGCATCACTGCATTGAAGGTAAATGGTCCTATCAATGGTAAAGATATCGCAGTGTTGCGTATGCTTGGCGGTCGCGATGAAGAGGACGCCGAAGAGGTGATATTGGCTCGCATGACATATCTTGACCTCTATGATGCTACAATTTGCACCGACCCTAATAATATTTGTTTCAATAGAGATGGGAACAATGACTATGTGGAAGAAGACAATGTAATTCCTGAGCACATGTTCTGGAAACTTGACAAACTTCAAACAGTTATTCTTCCTAAAAATGTAACCAAGGTTGATGATAATGCATTCTACGATTGTCTCAATATTGAAACTATTGTAGTAGGCGATGCAACAACCGAAGTTGGAAACGATGCATTTGGTCTATGTAAAAACTTGAAGAACATTGTATTCTTGTGTAATGAGAAACCTACTTTTGATGGTGATGCATTTACCGATCCTATCTCAGACCAACCATATCAAGTAGAAAAAATGTATATCCCTCTCAGCCTATACAACAACTATGTGGCTGACCAAGAATTTACAACTCACACAAAAGAGTTCAATACAAACTATAATGAAGATGCCTTGTTCCGTGCTTATGGCTCTCATGCAGTGATGTCTGACGACCAAATGCGTAATGTTACAAATATCAATGGATGGTTTGACCACCACAATGATATTACCGACCTCACATCGTTGGGTGTTAGTGCCGTTGATAGTATTACAAGTACTACATTCGCATCTCTTAAAGGGTTGAAAAAGATTACACTACCTGCAACACTTTCAGTATTGGATGAAGACGCATTTGCAACAAACACAAAATTGCAATATGTTGACTTTGCAAGCTGTGAAAAAGAAGGTGTAGTTAATCAAACCAATATTGCTAATTTGAATATTAACAAACATGCTATTATTTATGCACCTAAAGGTGTTACTACTACCAACCTCACAAATGTTGTTTACGGCGATGAGGGTGACTTGAAGTGCGATTATTTGGTGTTGTCCGATAGCGCTGACTATGTAGTATCTCGTGAGTTTAAGGCTGCAGAGGTTCTCTATGACCGAGTTTTTGAAAAAGGTAAAGCTGCAACACTCTGCTTACCATTTGACATGGAATTGCCTGAAGAAGTGAAAGCTTATACATTGACCGATGTAGCAAGCGACACCTTGATATTCACTCAAGCGAAGAACATTGTTGCCAACAATCCATATATTGTTGTAGCAGATGACGATGCAACCCTTCAAGTTAAATCAGAGACTACTATTCCTGTTATTCCACGCCGTTTGTCGCAAGCTACTGCAGGTGATTTTATGATGTCGGGTACTTTGGCATATATATCTAAAGAAGATGTAGAGAAACAAAGTTTATATACACTAAATAATGATTGTTGGAATAAGATAATACCAGCAGCAAAGAGTGTACAAGTGATATATCCTTACCATGCTTATGTCCAATTTGCTAAATCAGAAGCACCAAGTAGTATGCAAATGCGCTTAGTGGAAGAAGATCTTCCAACAGGAGTAACTGATGTAGAGATAACCGAAGAGAAAATGGATAATATTATCTATGACCTACAAGGCCGTAGAGTATTTGAACCTCAAAAAGGTAATCTTTATATCATAAATAATCAAAAGGTGATTTTTAAGTAAAATTTCAAATCTATAAATGGAGAAATTGACTCAATCTCTATAATTTTAATAACTTCTTCATGAGAGTCGATGAAGATTAAAATTTTATAATTATGAAAAAATTTTTATTTATGTTGGTTGCTACTATGGGCCTTCTCGTAAGTAGCTGTGGCGTTCACCAAGAAGCTACCTCTAACTACAACCAATTGCAAACACAAGTAGTTTTGGACAAAGCTAACTACGATGTAGTAGGTACAGCTTCAGGCGAATGTACTCAAGTTTACATCCTTGGCATCGGTGGTTTGTCTAAAAAATCAATGAGCGAATCAGCGATGAGCGAAATGTACAAAAATGCTAACATCAAAGGTTCTCAAGCAATCATCAACGCTAATGTTCAATACAAAGCTTCTACTGTATTAGGTATCTACTCTAAAGTAACAGCTATTGCTAACGGTACTATCATCGAATTCAAAAAATAATATTTGATAGCACTATAAACGAGCAGCCACTTGGTCGATTGACCAAGTGGCTGTCTTTATTTTTTATATAATACATTAAGATTATTTCATTGGTATCTCGGAATGAGGAACCGACAATGGTAATCCCTCTTGTGATATATAGAACATATATAGCACGATAGGCTTTGTACCACGATTTTCGCCGTAGTGCACTGAATCAACCATTTCAACTACCACATCGCCTTCATGCAATGTTTTAGTTTGTCCATCAAGCCCTATGATAGTTAATTCACCTTGCACTAATACACCATGATTCATTGCGACATGGTGATGCCAGTCCAATTTATGCCCTACCGGGATAACATATTTCATTGCTACCAATTCGGGCTTCCCTTGAGGATAATCGGGTAAATCTTCGCCGTTCCAACTTTTAGTGGTGCGAAGTAGTTCTGTTTTTGTTATTTCACTTGTCGGATTATTGTCGGTAGCGTTAACAACATTAGCGCTACATAAAATTGCCACTACGGCAAGCCATTTAGAAATTGTTGTCATAATATCAAATATTCTTTTTCAATTATTGATTCGACTTCAAGAAAAAAACTCAGATTGCGCCGCTACAATGACACACGCAACAAACAAGAGGACTATAAATGTCAAAAGACATATCAAGTAATAAATCACATTTGATAATATAGCCTTTGTTATTGACCTAAACCATGAAGTTTCATACACAGTGCGGAATGATCGCGCAAAATAAATGCATGAAAATATAGTAAATATCATATTCAATAGCGCAAGCGAAGGATCTAATGTTAGATAAAATACATATATCACAATAATCATTAATTCAACAAAAGCGATATAATGCATAGAGAAAACAAAATGGGTGATAAACCTTCGTTTACTCTTGTACTGAACAAGGTACAAAGAAAAGGCTAGAAATGGAGCTGTAAACAATAAAATTATCGGCAAATATTGCATTATAAGCGAAGTCAGTTGCTCCCAAATAGTTTGAATTAGCGCAACATCTTCAGCAGCCATACCTGCCTCTGTATTAAACCTATAATTTCCCTCTTCGTCGGGTTTGATAATCTCTTCTTCGATAAACACTCGTGGAACAATCGCAACCCATTTGTCAATATCGCGCCCCTCTGAACTATATATAATTTGATGAGACTTTATTATTGAGGGATGGTCTTTTGCTAAAAATATTGGAGCAACTAAATTAACCGTGTCGCGAGGGCTTGTTCTTACCTTTTCAAGATAAGCTTCATCCTCGCTGATATCTTCCAGTTGCATCTTGGCAAAGAACACTTCATCTTTTGTTAAGTCCTGCATCGTGGTGTTCATTGCTTGGTCGCTTCCAAAGAACACAAACAATGTGAGAAATATAATCAACAAAAACATATTGAGTTTAAGAGGCTGAACCTGCGACACAAACTTCCCTGCCACATAGTCGCGAGTTAATTCACCTGGCCTACTAATCAATCTCCATATTGTTTTGAATTGTTGAGTGTCCCACAAATATGTATTATCGAGGTATCCAAATATCAATTGTTTAACCGTCATTGCGTGGTCGGTAATATGTTGCCCACAATTATGACAATATTTCCCAGAAAGGAGTGTGCCACAATTAAGACACTGCTTTGAGGGGTCTAATTCATTATTTTGTAAACTTGTTGTAGATTGTTCTTCCATTTCTATCTCATTATTTTTTTACAAATTTATATAAAATCCACTTATCACCGCAATTTATTTTATATACATTTCGATTTACATTTATTATTTGATAAGGTTTGAAAGCGCCTATATAGACCAAAATGTAGGATTACATTGTTTGACTATTACAGAATATGAAAGTAATTTTGTGTTAGAAATTATTTTTTATGTAAAATTTAGTTTTAAGTGAGATTGGGTATTGGTTGCAATCAAGAAACTCAAGAATGTAAGCCTCCACTACCTTTTCACAAAAAATATCAAAAAGAGCAACCGATTATTATCATTTGAATGAAACTCTATATTCAAAAAATAGCACTTTGCATCGCATTGGCATTGACTACAATGGTCAATGTTTATGCTCAAGCACCATCAAAGGTTGAAAACAAGGTCAATGCCATTGTGAAGAAATATGAAAATGTGAAAGGCGTAGACTGCACTACCGTAACCAAAGGGATGGGATTAAACATGGTCAAAATGATGTTCAATAAACAATTTGGCAAAGAATTCATGAAGGGCGTAACCAGCATCACCATCATCGACTATAGTAACGCTCCTCAACAAATGTGCACAGCATTACGCAAAGAACTCGACGCGTTTACTACCCTACTAAAAGAATACAAATTAGGCAACGAAAAAGAATTTGCCAACAATGACTATATTCGTAGTTTTGCCTCTCCTATCGATGACAAGACTATATCCGACTTTATAGTTGCTATAGAGAACAAAGATTCTAAAATAATAATGTATATGGCAGGCAAAATTAAAGTTGAAAAATAATTGTAAATATAAATCAAATTAAAAATCTGACAAAGATGAACAAAAAACTCAAAAATCTACTTTGTAGTGCAATCCTATTGACTTTGCCTTTGACATCTTTTGCCAAAGAGGAGTCAAAAAAAGACAGCACCTATCGCCCTCTTTTCACTGCGTTAGAACTTAACATAGGTGGAGCATCTTGGGTAGAAAAACCTCTTTCTTACTTCACATTCTCTGGCCCTAGTTTTTCGGTAAATGTAGAAATGATGCGTGCAGCCAAAGGCGACTCTAAATGGGTGCAACAACATCAACTTCGCTACATGTATAACACCGGAACGATGTCTATCTCTGATAATGGTGGTTCTAAAGCCTATTTTGGAAATTACACTTTCGGCATGATGACATATAACACCGTGTGTCCCAACCTCCGCCTTTACTATGGTGCCGATTTAGATGTTATGGGTGGCATTGTAACCAATATGCATGGTGGCAATAATCCTTTAACGATTAAAGCCGATATTTCTGTTGGCTTTACTGGTATGGCTGTGTATGATTTCACATTAGGCAAACTTCCCGTTACTGCTCGTTATCAAATGGCACTCCCCGTTTTAGGTGCATTTATTCAAACCGAGCAGGGATATTTTACTTCAGGCCTATTAGATGGTTGGAAAGCTGGCTCATGGGAAAGCCGTTTCAATATGCGCAACCGTCTTCACGCCGACCTTCACTTCGACACTTGGGCTTTGCGTTTGGGTTATAACAACGATATTATCACATATTATGCTACCCCCAACCATTTCCAATATGTATCACACAACTTCGTTGTAGGTTTCACTGGCGACTTGATGCGTTGGAGCAAGTCAAATGAGAATAAAAAAATTAAAACTGCACTTTACACATATTAATTATGAAAACTAAATATTTATCTTTTGTAGCAACTCTCCTATTTATCCTCCCATTGCAATCGTGCTACATTAACGACGACAGCGACATTGTAAATGATGCCGAAGGTAACTTTGAAATGTTGTGGAAAATTTGCGATGAATACTATTGCTATTTTGACTACAAAAACATTGATTGGGATTCTATTCATACTGCATATAAAACTCGCGTTCACAATGGCATGAGCAGCGATGAATTGTTCAAAGTGTGCGCCGACATGCTTGCCGAGTTGAAAGACGGCCATGTTAATCTCTCCTACGGCTACGATAATTCTAAATATTGGAAATGGCACGAAGACTACCCCGAAAATTATAGCGCACGCATCGTTCACGAAAATTATCTCAACAACGATTATCATATTAAAGGAGGTTTCGAGTATAAAGTATTACCCCAAAACATCGGCTATATGTACTACGACTCTTTCTCCAGTGAATTTAGCGAAGGGCTTCTTGACTACATCCTCACTCAATTCAAAGACTGCAAAGGTGTAATCATCGACATTCGTAGCAATGGTGGTGGCTCTATATCTAATGTCAACAAAATCGCTTGTCGTTTCTCTAAAGAAGACAAAGTATTATGCGGTTACACCCTTCACAAAACAGGCCCTGGTCATAGCGAGTTTGCCGACACTATTCCCAATTATATTGAACACGAAAGTTCTTCTATTAGCGACATCAATAATGAAAACAACATCGTAAAATTCCTCAAAGATGTAGTTGTTCTCAGCAACCGTGGTGTTTATAGCGCTGCCAACGACTTCATTCGTACCATGAAAGTGCTCGACAATGTAACCATCATGGGCGACCGTAGCGGTGGCGGTGGCGGCGTTCCTTGCAACTTCGATCTCCCTAACGGATGGGTTGTGCGCCTATCTACATCACCAATGCTCGACATTAACGGCGTTCACACCGAGTTTGGTATCGACCCAACAGAAGGCTTCAAAATCGACATGGCACCTGATGCTCACATCACTGGCAAAGATGCTATTTTAGATAAGGCCATCGAGTTCTTATCGGCAAAATAATCACTCGGTATCAACTTTACCACTCCCCAAAAGGGCGAAATAGTAACATCTATTTATCCTGAATATGGTTACTCTTTCATAGACAAATGGGCAATTGGTATTGCTCTTAAAGATGAAAACAGATAAATTGACACAGTGCCAAAATTTAAAGATTTTGGCACTGTTATTTTTTTGCCAATTAGAAAATTAGAACTACCTTTGCAATCTTAATTTACAATAGAATAAAATTCAATAAAAACATATTATTATGAAAAAGATCTTTTTAGGTTTGGCTGCTATTGCTATGCAATTTAGTGCAATGGCTGCTACATGGACACTCAATGGTACAAGTTACACCGTTGATGTCACATCATCTAAAACATTGACCACTGGAGTGACCTACTCTACTGCTCATGTTTACACAAGTTCGCACCACATGCGCATTTTCTACACTATCACCGACCTCACAAATGAAGACATTGCCGTGCGCGCAACTCCTGGTGGTAGCAAACTCACCAACACTGCTACTGTTGCAACTATGGCAAGCCGCATCACCGATGCCACTCCTATCGTTGGCACTAATGGTGGATTCTTCACCGATACTTCTAACGGAGGTTTGACTGTGGTCAATGGCAGCGCTCGCAAAGGTTTTAGTGGCGATGGATACTATGCCATCAGCTTCGATGAAAGCCAAAAACCTACTATCGGATATCTCAACAAAATCACCTGCTGGTGCAGCGCTGTAAATGGCGTTGAAGGTTGGACCGATTTTGCTGCTATTAACACAACTTCAACTGTAGCTGCAAATGCAGGCGTAAGCGAACAAATCATCTTCTACACACCCGAGTCTAACAGCACAACATCAGGGACTTCGGGCATGGGTGGTTATGCCGTGCAACTCACTCCCGTAAACGGAGCGAAACTCACTCCTGGCAAATATCTTCAATATAAAGTGGCAAGTGCTCCATCATCGGGCAATGTTACAATCCCATCTAATGGCATTGTAATGTTTGGCAAAGGCTCTCAAAATGGCAACTATGTAAAAGGTCTCACTGTAGGCACTACTATTACCATATACATGAACACCAACCTCAAAGACAATGCAGGCAACATCACTACCCCTGTAGCATCTCAAGCAGTAGGTGGTTCGCTTATGGTTCTTGACAATGGCACTCGCATATCTTCTTATGCCAACTCTCTTGGCAACATCTCGGGTAATGAGCCTCGCACTGCTGTTGGTTACAATGCCGACAAAACTAAACTCATCATGTGCGTTGTTGACGGCCGAAGCAGTGGTTGGTCAACAGGCTGTAATGGCAAAGTACTTGGCGACATCATGAAAAACCTTGGTTGTAATGATGCCATGAACTTCGATGGTGGTGGTTCTTCACAATTCTGGATTACAGGTGGAGGTCTTGTCAATGATGCAAGCACCAACAATGGTGGCGGTGGCATTCGTCCCGTTGCCGATGGATTATTTGTTGTTAAACTCCCCACCCCAACATTGTCAACAAGCGCAAGCTCACTTTCGTTAAGCACCAACGACAACAAATCGGTAACAAAAACATTCACCGTGACCGGCAAAGACCTTCGCGATGCTATTTCTCTCGCCATCTCTGGCACTAACGCTAATCAATTTAGCATCTCATCTACCTCTATAAGCAAGGACGCTGCCTCTGCTACAATCACCGTAACATACGCTCCTACAGCCGAAGGTACCCACTCTGCTAAAATCACAATTTCATCTAAAAGAGCTACCTCTGTTTCGGTTACCCTTTCGGGCTCAAACACTAAAACACCCGATGAACCCACACCCGATGAACCCGAAGTTGTGACAGGATATACCCTCACTCAAAACTGGGCTCACACCACAGGACACCTTGTTGCCAACGCTAACAGCCGTTGGGCTACAGGTTTCGGTGGTAAAATATACATCAACGACCACGCCAACTCAATGCTTTACTATTGGAGCAAAGATGGCTTGACCAACACCGGCATCACATCGGCTGCAGGTACTGCCATCACAAGCGACGACGCTGGAAATATCATCATTTCGACCGATATGTTTAACAATACTACATACAAAGTACTTCCAGTTGGTGGCACAGCATTCCAAGACCTCACACTCACAATGCCCGACGGAGTTACTGCCAACCAAATGCAATATCTTGGAAAAATCGTTGGAAACATATTAAACGGCGAAGGTGGTATTGTATTTATGTTCCCTAAAGATAACACATCGGTTGCTAAAATCTACATCCAATATGGCGAACAAAAAGCTCAACGAGGCATTCCTGTAGGCATCACTGCCGACGGACAATCTTTTGCAATGCCTTTGGAAGATAGCTTTGGCGACAACTTCGCTGTTCGTGTTCGTAGCAACAAACATTTCTACCATAGCGACGGCACAAGCTTTGTTCCATATGCCAACAACGGAATTTCTACAACTCAAGGTGGCACATTCTTCACACTAAACAATACATTGTTTGCCGTTGAGCCTATTGGCACTGCATATATCGACGGATTCCAAATCGTTGACATCACCAACAACAAAATTGTTGCTACCCACAATGCTCAACTCTCATCGGCCGTTGTGTCACCCAATGCCAACTGTTTCAGTGCCGAAATTAAAGACAACTACTCAGTTCTTCTTTATCAATATGTTCCTGGCCAACTCGCCGCTCAATACACCTTCAGCCTCACAACTACAGGCATCGAAGAAGCACCTATCGAAAATGAAAATGCTCCTATCGAATACTACAACTTGCAAGGCATAAAGGTAGAAAATCCATCTAACGGCATCTACATTAAGAAACAAGGCAACAAAGTAACAAAAGTGCTTGTGAAATAATTTACAAAGCACAAAACATAATACATAAACGACTGAGTTGAAACCCATCACCCCAGTCGTTTTTTTTGTCGCTACACACGCATCAGCTTATATATTCTTTCGCCCATGTTACAATGCGTTAGCCTTTATGTTATGCCTAAAAAAAGGCCATAGTTGCCCACCTTCTAAGGGGGGCTGTCGCTTGCGACTGAGGGGATTAATACACACAGGAATAACGAAAAAAATATGTTTCTTCTGTCATTCTATATTTGCAAAAGGAACGAAGATAGCGAAATTTCGCTATCTTCGTAAACCCAGAAGCAGTAAAGGTATAAGATTATTAAATGTCATTGGTTAAAAACCGTACAGAATGTAAATCCCCTTTACTTTCTT
>JAZRLP010000036.1:0-7568 GCA_045646905.1 Muribaculaceae bacterium | reverse complement strand
GTTAAAGAGAAATGATGAATTTATCCCAGTCAGAGGCCGTTCCGTCGGTTTTGAATGCTTTAACGAATAGTCTTTTTCGAGCATTTCCCAATCCACTCTTGCTTAAATTGACCAATTTTGTAATTTCGGTTGGGGTAAATTTGGCTTTTAAAAGTAGGCACACTTGATATTCGATTTCGCTTAATTTTGCTAATTTGTATAGCACATTTTTAAATCCTGGGAATTGTAGGTTGATATAATCATCAAGTTGTTTCCAGTCTTCTTTGGTGGGGTTTGTGTTCCCATCAAGAGCTTTACGAAATTGATTGGCGATGTCAGAAGTTTCGATGGCATTAGTAGCATCTTCGCGAAGTTTGGCTTGTTGGGTAAATAATTGTAACGATTCTTTTTGTATCGCAAGTTCATTAATTAAACTTTGTGATTTATTAGTTTCGTTAGCCAAAAGGTCTTCAAGAGTGCTGATTCGCTTTTCGGCATTTGAAATAAGGTTTTGGGATTGATAATGTTCTCCTAAAATGCGATTGATTTTCTCTTTTTGAGCCTTATTTCTCATTCGGAGGGCATAAGTTGTAATTAATGCCACCACTACAATAATAAAAATTGAACTACACAAATAAATAATTTTGATTTCGTATTCTTGAGCTTCTTGTTTCAGTTTATTGTTTTCACGTTCACGAATTTGATAATTATATATTGATGATAGTCGGCGTATTTCGTAAGGAGTGTTTATCTTGCGTATGCTGTCAGATAATCGAGTTGACATAACAATAGCATCATATGCATCTTTAGTCTGATTATTATGTATATGTAAATTAGCTAAAATATTATATCCATTTAATTGAGCGTTGAGTGATTGAGATTTAATTAATTTGCTACAATAATAGATTGTTGAATCAACATTGTTAAGGCGATAATATAAGTGTGCAAATGTGTTTGTTATTACGATAGAATCCTCTCTAAGTTGATTGGATTGTACAGAAGATAAAATATCATAAGCATCAACATAGTTATTCTTATTAATGTGGAATTTACCAATGCTGAGTCTTAAGGAATTAGAAAGTTTTGTGTTTTTTATTTTCTCGGCTAGTTTAAGAGCTTCGTTATATAAAATTAATGCACTATCTTCTTCTTCCTTTTTGGAATATATATTACCTAAACCTTGAGTATTATATATTATACCATTGTAGTTATTATTTTTAGAGTTTAGTTCAATAGCTTTTTTATAAGCGGGAATAGCTAAATCAAAAACTTTTTGTTCATTGTAAATTCCTGCAATTTGGGCATATGCAACAGCCATTGTGTGGGAGTTGATATTGGGGCAGTCGAGGGCTTTATGGAAATATTCGAGAGCCTGGGGAGCATCGCCAAGGTCGGAATACACACGACCACCATAGTAGTAGGCTACTGGGAGCAGATTATTGAAATCGTGATTTTCAAAATAGTTGATAACCGATAGTATTGCCGAGTCGGAGGTGTGGGCAATATATGCTTTATCGTTGGTGCGAATTTTTAATAAATCGTAATAATATTTGTTGTCATTACCCGAAAGAGTGTCGCGATTGATCGTTTTAATCATTGCAACAGCACTATCGGCATTTACTTCGGCAATCGAGTCAATTTGTTGCAATTGTTCAAATTGCATACGTCCACTTTCCCCACAAGCAGAGAGTAAGAGGATAGATAATATAAGAGTAAGAAAATGTTTCATCAAAAGAATAAATTATATTTTCCACAAAAATACATTTTATTTTGTAAAAAAATATCACAAACTCAAGTTGCAATTAAAAAATAGTGCTTGATATTTGCACGCAGATATCGCAGAAATTGAAGATGGAGAGTCCCGTCGCTCCAGTAAACCTATTCTAGGATAAGACAAGGGAAAAACTGTCCCTCTTTCCAAGGGGGACGAGGTGCTTGCACCGGAGGGGGATAAAGAAAGCCCACAGCTCTCCTCTTGAAAATTATCAAGTAATTTTTAGGAGAACCTCGCAGAGCTCACGAGTGAGCGAGCAGTGTATGTCGGCTTGCCGGTACACGATTGCGAGCCTCACCGTAACTGTCACGAAGTGACGAGGTGGTAAAAAATCGCTCACCGACAGAGGGGATTAAAACACACAGGAATAAAGAAAAAAATATGTCCTTCTGTTCTTCTGTCTCAAAAAAAATCTGCGAGTTTCAGCGGTTTCCGCGCGAAAACAACCTGTTCATTCTGTCATTTTGTCTAATTTCAAGAACAGAATGACACAAATTTCCAGAATGACAAAATTTTATTTTTTATTGATTTTCACCGCGTTAGCCTTATGTTCATTCTGTCCTTCTGTCTAAATAAAGACGCCCGCAGGAATAAAGAATAAATATGTACTTTTGTTCTTATGTCTAAATAAAATCTGCGAGTTTCAGCGGTTTCTGCGCGAGAACAACTTTCAACTCTCAATTTTCAATTTTCAACTTTCAGCTATCTTGCGCTTTCGGCGTGAGATCAACTTGCTCATTCAGTCAAAAATACACATGAAGTTAGTCGCAAAAAAAAGCGAGCAACCCATGTGGATTGCTCGCTCTATGAAGATTAATTGAGGAAAAATCTTAATTGAATTGGAATCTCTCAAATAGGAGAAAATCTCTCTCCTTTTTCATCTCTCCTTTTTCCTTTTACTTGATGTAAACTTTAGTTGCTTTGTTGCCTTGTACTTTGATGAATACACCACCTTGAGGTTTATCGACTTTCACGCCTTGGAGGTTGTAATAAACATTAGAGCCGTTGTTGTCGATAGTGATACCTTCTACACCAGTAAATTCCATAATTTGCATAGTGCAGTTTACGATGTCAACTTGGATGTCGCATTTACCTTCGGCGCATTTCCAAGATTGAGAACCACCACCCCAGTTATTAGTCATAGAGTAGATAACTCCAGCTTCAACCAATTGGTCTTTTTCGGTAGCACCATAGCGAGTGCCAGCGTTTACAGCATCCCAACTGTCGCCAAGGGTTGTCACAAATGTAAAGTAACCAAATCCATTGTCGGCATTGTCGATGTTGATTTCACCTTCATAAACACCATCGGCCTTGTGGGCAAAGGCAACACCTTCGCTTGTTGACCAATTCAATCCGTTAATATTACCTAATGCATAGATAACTTCGGGGTAAACAGGTTTTGGTTCGGGAGTTTCGGTAGAGGCAGTCAATGTAGAAAGGTCGCTTGCTACAGTGATAGTCCACACACCAGCCCATGGAAGGACGATGTTGCCACCATCTTTGTTGACAGAGAGGTTCACCATGCCACCATTTGTGATAGCAGCATCGGGAGTGAGGTTGCCTGCATTGAATTCGTCCCAACTACCTTTTGTTGATGAAATCTTGAATTCGGTAGTGGCTTCGGTAACAGTAGTAGTGTAGTTAGTGCCATCAAAATCAAATTCAGCAGCATTAGCAGGATCCCAGTTGCCACCTACATTAGCACCAGTGATGTAGAGAGGAGCTTGAACACCTTCGATTACCATTGAAGCAGCCGCATTGGTTGTAGTGGTGCGAGCATCGGTTTTGATTGCATAAGCCAAAAGACCTTTTTGTTGTGATGCAATCACGAGGTTGCCAGCGTAGTCAAATTCCATTTGGTCAACTACTTTAGTTCCGTCGAGAGGAATAGCGTATTTGTGAGTGAATGTAGGTGTTGCACCATTCCATGTCACGCTATAAACTTGAACGCTAACGCCCGAACGGCCCGAACCAGTATAAGAGTCGGCAATAGCAAATGTCTTATAGTCGGCCGAGATTGCCATACCACCATTGTCAGAACCATTGAGGGTTGCATTGATAGCATCCGATCTGAATTTGAGATTCAAATCGTGGTCAAATACTGCGAATGCAGGGTTTTGAGTGAGGTTGTTGCCTGCAAAACGATTTTGAGATACGATAACGGCATTGTTGGTAACGAGAATATCACCATCACCATTATCCAAAACGCCTGCAACAGTGTAGTTCTTAGTAGGGCTACCTGAAGTCCATGATATACCTGTGCCAATGTCGAAGCGTTGGAGGTTGTTTTCGTGAGAAGAGAATACCTTGCGGCTTGAGCCTTCACCATAGAATGCAAGAGCTCGTTCATAGAACGCGTTGGTAATGTTTCGAGGCGATGCGTTAGTAGCAGGGTCATATTCCCACATACCACTGTTCATATTAGCGTAGTTAGCAATATAAACTTTACCATTTTCTACTTCAAGACGGTTAGAACGCACAAATTTGTTGGTACTTGTAGAAGCGTCGGTGTCTTTACCAAACATTCCGGTAACTACCTTTCCACCATTTTTGCTATAGTCGGGGTTATATCTTTGCATACCTTGTCCCATAGCTGTGATAGTGTAGATATTACCAAAGTTAGCACTTGCAGGGTCGTTGTCGATAGCAACACCAATGCGAGCATCATTAGAACCGTTGTTGTAAATGATAGAGTTGTCGCTGAAGTATTGTTCAATAGATGGACTTGCAGGGTTGTCGAGAGCTACTGCCCAAGTGTATTTCACACCTGTGTTGAGTGTAGTAGCATCGATTTCAACAGTGTTGTCGCCAGCTTTAACGCCTTCAACTTTCACTTTCACAGCATCGCCTTGAGCAGGAGTGAGAACAACATTGGCCGATTCTACAGCACCTGTTGACTTGAATGTCAATGTGTATTTGTTTCCATTTTGCGACATCTTGAGTCCATAAGCATAGTGACCGCGCACAGCAGGCATTGCTTGACCTTGAATAGTAGATGTTGCTTTAGTTACTGTTTGACGAGCAGGGTTCTTGATTGCATACACAAGAAGACCTTTTTGTTGAGATGCGATATAGAGGTTATCGGCATAGTCAAATTCCATTTGGTCAACACGATATGTTCCGTCCAATGGAATAGTGTGTTTATGCACAAATGAAGGTGTGCTACCACTCCATGTTACATCATAAACTTGAACTACAACACCTGAGTTGCCTGAGCTAGTATAAGAGTTGGCAATAGCAAATCGTTTTTTGTCGGCTGTGATTGCCATACCACCATTTTCAGAACCATTAAGAGTTCCATTAATTACATCTGATTTAGAGATGAGATTCAAATTGTGGTCAAATACAGCAAATGCTGGGTTTTGAGCAAGGTTATTTCCTGAATAACGACATTGAGAAACGATAACGGCATTGTCGGTAACAAGAATATCACCATCACCATTATCCATCACGCCTGCAGTAGTGTAGCTCTTGGCTGGGCTGCCCGATGTCCATGATGTGCTGGTGCCAATGTCAAATCGTTGTAGATTGTTTTCGTGAGATGAGAATACTTTGCGGCTTGAACCTTCGCCATAGAATGCAAGAGCACGCTCGTAATAAACATTAGTAATGTTTCGAGGAGAAGCATTTGTAGCAGGGTCATATTCCCACATACCAGTGTTTTGGTTAGCATAGTTTGCAATATAAACTTTACCCTTATTTACCTCAATACGGTTAGAACGGTAGAATTTATTTGAGCTTGTAGATGCATCAGTGTCTTTACCAAACATGCCAGTGATTACCTTACTACCATTTTTGCTGAAGTCGGGGTTGTATTTTTGAAGACCTTGACCCATTGCAGTCAATGTGTAGATAGTACCGAAGTTAGCACTTGTTTGGTCTTTATCGATAGCAACACCGATACGAGCATTAGCTGAACCGTTGTTGTAAACGATAGAATTGTCAGAGTAAAGAAGCTCTACGCCTGTGCTCACTGGGTTATCGATAGCTACCGACCAAGAGAATTGAGCATTTTCACCAAGTGTTTTAGAGTCGAATGTTACAGTGTTTTCACCTTTTTTGATAGCACCAGTTTTGATTGATTGTTTAGCACCGGTAGTGTTGTTGGTGAAGATGATTGTACCATTTGAAACATCACCTGTTGATTTGAACTTCAATGTGTAAGTAGTGCCACTATTTGAAGAGCTTAATCCATAAGCATAGTGTCCACGAGCAGGGATTTGCTCAGTAGCAAATAATGGAGTAGGGAATGAAGTTTCGTTGGCAGTAACAGTAACCGATTGTGTAAACTCTTTATATTCAGGGTGAGAATATGTTATACTATAGTTGCCAGCAGGAACTTTGTCAAACACGAATACACCATTATACTCATCGTCGGTTTTATAAGTTTGAACCATTTGACCGCTGCTGTTTTTAAGAGTTACAGTAGCATTGTTGATTGGTTTGTATTTGTCGAGAGTTGAGCTATTAGGAGTGTAGTAAGTGTGAGAGAATGTTTGTTCTCCATCGCGAAGCACACCATAGATTGTACCATAGCTGTCTTTTTTACCCCAACCAAAGTAGTCATTAAAACCTTTAGCATATCGTTGACCTTCCCAACGACAAGCATCCCAGTTCATCGCTTTGTGACGAGCTGGTTGGTAAGTGTGGAAGTAACCTTCTACCAAGAATCCAGGAACGCTGTGACGGAGGATACCATAACCTTGTGTACCCCAGCTTGAAGCAAATGTCCAGTCACCTTGGATGTTCATATTAGTTGCAGAGTAGTATGTCCACATCATGTGTTGGTTTTTCCACCAGTGTGGCCAACATGCTTTAGATGCAGCCGAGCTACCAGCATTTTGCTCAGAGTTGGTATATCCACGGTAAAGGAATAGTGGATAGTTAGTTGTAGTACCTTCAGTTGCAGCATTTGAGTGGATTGAAATCATCATGTCGGCATTCCAGCTTTCACATTCAGCTGCAATTTCACTCAAATTACGGCTATAAGCACCATATGTAGAGCCATCGTGAGGATATGGACCGTTTTTCACGCGGCTCATCACGAGGTTAGTTTGGCTCAAGTCAAGAGCTGCACCACGACGAGCTGCATTTGAGTTGCTTTGGTTTTTTGATCTGTCAAATGGGATACCATATTCAATGAGTTTTTCCAACATACCAAAACCTTTTTCAAGGTTTGTGTTTGACTCATAGAAACCGGCAGTGTCGGTATAAGTAGGACCACCATGAGTAACAGTACCCATGTGGCGGTCTTCACCACCCCAAGAACCGTGTCCTGGGTTGATGTAGATACGCACTTGGCTCGTGTTTTGAGCCATAGCACCAAGTGCGAGAACTGCCGCTACTAATGAAAATAAAATCTTTTTCATAGAGCGTTTAATTATTTAAGGTTGATGATAAACAATTCTCCAGCAGGAGTAGAGTAAGCGATGCGACCACCATTGGTTGATGGGAACATAGCCATAGACTCATCGAGAGTGAGTTCTTGGTGAGTTTTACCGTCGATAGATGCAGCAACAAGTTTAGAAGAAGTTACTACAGTGCCATCGTCGATGTCGTGCATACCCACAACAGTGAGGTCGTTCAACCATTGCGCAGCACGAATGTTACCTACGAAAACAGGGTTAGAACCATCGATGTCGGCAACATAGCAACCACCTGCTACATAGTAGTAGCACACTTTAGTACCATTAGGCGAGATAGAAGCCCAAAGGTAGCTTGCGCCATCTTGTCCGTTAGGAGAAATCACTTTACCATCGATGCAAAGTTGACCATGGCGAATAGAAGCCACAGGCATTTGCACAGCAACACCACC
>JAZRLP010000035.1:0-91673 GCA_045646905.1 Muribaculaceae bacterium | reverse complement strand
AAAAGGAAAACCTGTTAAAGTCGCGATGATTGCAGTAGTAAATAAACTTCTAAAACAAATTTTCGCTATTGTGAAAAATAATTGCTTTTATGATGAAAATTTCTCTAAAAATATTTGTTTTTGAACACAGTTCATTCTGTCAAAAAACACGAAGCCGAGAGGTGGTTAAGAAAAGCCCGCAAGGGCCAAAACTCTCCTCCTGCCACGCAGAGGATAGGAGAACCTCGCAGAGCTCACGAGTGAGCGAGCAGTACAAGTCGGCTTGCCGGTGTACGATTGCGAGCCTCACCGTAACTGGCACGAAGTGACGAGGTGGTAAAAAATATGCTCATTCTGTCCTTCTGTCTAAAATAAAAAGTTCATTCTGTCCAAATAAAATCTGCGCCTTTCAGCGATTTCCGCGTGAAAATAACCTGTCCTTTCTGTTCTTATGTCCCCAAAAAAATGCGATTTCCGCGCGAGAACAATTTTCAACTTAAAATTGCCCTATTCGACCCAGTTATCCAGGTGAATCTCTCTTAATAAGAGAGATTCACTATGTGCAAATTTAGTTAAAAATCAAAGGATTACGAAATTTATTTAAGTTTTTTATTGCGTGAAATGTATGTTTCACGGCAGGTGAGATTGTTTCACGGTGAGATAGGTGGAAGATTATCAATGAATTGGCAATTTTCGCATCTCTCTTATTAAGAAAGAGATGATTTTATTGGACTTAATAGGTTGATTAATAATAAAATATGTGAAATATGGATAAATTAACACAAGGCGCGGAAAAATTGATTTTAGAAATCAATGATGTGATAAGCGATATGCTTAATGACGATTTAGATATCGAAAAGATAGATGATGATATAGATTTGGTTTCCTACGATTTAGATTCGTATGCCACAGACTATGTTTCCATAAAAAATGCGTTTTCATATCCTAGTGGCAAATGCCCTCGCAAATTATCAATAACATTAATTATTCAACGACTAGCATTGATTGATTTGTTTTACGGAACAAACATCGTTAGAATGCGACAATTTGGATTAGATGATCTAGCCAAGCAAATTTGGGATTTATGTGATGATGGAAATGGGAATCATAGTGATAAAGAATTAGCAGATAAATTAGTTGCATTTACAAACAAATATACTTCTTCTCCCATAAAAGCAAATAAAAATAGCAATGCGTCAATAGAAAAAGCTTTTATGGGGAATTATGGAATGACATCATTTGATGGTAAGACAATTAATAGACCCGAAGCACCATCAATATTGTCAAAATATTTCTTTTTCTTAATGCAACAAAACATGCCAAACAATATTGGTTTTCCTATATATGATTCAATTGTTTGTAAATATGCTCCTAAAATAGCTAATAAACTTGGAATAAAATCATATGGTTGCAAATCCGACATAGGTAGTTACACATATATGTTATATCAAATCATAAAGCTACTTGAAAGCAAAAATCCACAATTATGGAATAAACGAAACACTCGTCGTACAAAGTTTGCTCTCTTTGACCATTTCCTATGGAGAGTTGGAAAAGCAAAAGAGAAAAGTTTTTCACTACTATTAACTCGACAAGAATATATCGATTATATCACAAAGAAAATCTTACCACAACGAATTATTCGATGGCAAAAAATAAATTTCTAAAATAAACTAATCATGAACAAATTAAACAAATTTTCAAGAGCAATCCTCGCGATAGCGATAATGCTCTGTGTGGCACTCCCCACACTCGCCCACGACTTTGAAGTCGGTGGAATTTATTACAACTACCTCGATAAAACAGCAAAAACTGTTGAAGTGACATATAAAGGAAGTATCTATTATGATTATTACGACGAATACTCAGGTTCAGTTACAATCCCATCATCTGTTACATATAGTGGCACGACTTATTCCGTAACCTCGATTGGCGACGAGGCGTTCGCTTGTTGCGACGGCTTAACCTCTATCACCATTCCCAATTCCGTTACCTCGATTGGCGAAAGTGCGTTCTTTTCTTGCGACGGCTTGACCTCTATCACTATCGGCAATTCCGTAACCTCGATTGGCGCATCTGCGTTCAGTAATTGCAGAGGCTTGACATCGGTAATAGTTGAAAATGGTAATAGTAAATATGATTCTCGAGATAATTGTAATGCGATTATTGAAACATCAACAAATACTTTGATATTAGGATGTAAAAATAGCACCATTCCCAATTCCGTCACCTCGATTGGTGACTATGCGTTCTCTGGATGCAGTGGCTTGACCTCTATCACCATTCCCAATTCCGTCACCTCGATTGGCTCCTGGGCGTTCGATGGCTGCAGCGCATTGACCTCTATCACCATCCCCAATTCCGTAACCGAGATTGCCTCCTATGCGTTCTATTATTGCAGTGGCTTGACCTCTATTACCATCCCCAATTCCGTTACCTCTATTGGCAATAGTGCGTTCGAGTATTGCACCAGTTTGAGTTCTATAACTATCCCCAATTCCGTAACCTCTATCGGTGAAGATGCGTTCTATAATTGTACACACTTAACTGAGGTTAATATTTCAGATTTATCAGCATGGTGCAAGATTGATTTTAGTAAAAATAGCGCAAATCCGTTATATTATGCAAAGAAGCTCAAACTTAATGGAACTGAGATAAAAGATTTAGTTATACCTAATGATATTACCAAAATAAAAGATTATGCGTTTTATCGTTGCAGTGGCTTGACATCGATCACCATCCCCAATTCCGTCACCTCTATCGGTGAAAGAGCGTTCGCTTATTGCGACGGCTTGACCTCTATCACCATACCCAATTCCGTAACCTCTATCGGCGATGAGGCGTTCAATTGCGACAATTTAAGAATTGTAAAAAGTTTGAGTAATACACCTCAACAATGTGATGATTATGCATTCGGTGAAAATCCTGCAGCTTTGTTAATGGTGCCAAAAGGCTCAATGATGAGTTATATGATTGCTGATGGGTGGCGACATTTTACTAAAATTCAAGAATTTGAAGTTGAAGATGCTGTAAAACCAGTTTTTACTATTGCATATCCCGAAGGAGGAGTGATAAAGCAAAAAGTCGATAATGGTACAATACTTGAATTGCAAATTGTTCCATCTAACGGTTGGAAATGTAATAGTGTAACATTTAATGGAGTTGATGTTACCAATAATCTTGATGCAGATGGCAACTACAACACCCCATCAATAACAGCCGATTCGCAATTAAGCATAGTTTTTGTAAAAGATGCTGTTGGAGTAGAATCTACACTTGCAAATGATATAAAAGTGTGTGTAAATGGCAATACTGTAACGATTTTAGGAGCAGATGAATTTGACGATGTTGAAATATATAACACATCAGGTATTAATGTTTACAATGGCATTGAAAAGTCAATAACACTCGAGTCTAACGGCATTTATATATTAACCGTTGAAGGGGAAACATTCAAATTTGCGATGTAAATTAATAATTAATAGTAAAAAGGTATTTGTTTGGTTAATATCTCTAACGACCTTAGAGACTTTATAGACCTTAACGACTCTATAACGCAATACCACTAACGACAATAATTGAAACAATTTCCTAGGTGAATAGGTCGTGGCATTCGTGCCACGACCTATTTAATTTCCCTATAAATCCACCACAACAACCCACTTTATAAAGAAGAATCAAGCCCGCAAGGGCTATAGCTGCCCACCTTTTTAAGGGGGGCTGTCGCACCGCGACTGAGGGGATAAAGAAAACCCCGCAAGGGCCAAAACTCCTGCCTTGAAATTTACGGAGGAAATTTTAGGGGAGGTGTCACGAAGTGACGGAGGGGTAAAAGACTATCCACAAATATCTGTGAGTTTCCGCGATTTCCGCGTGAAAATAACCTGTCCTTCTGTTCTTATGTCCCCAAAAAAATGCGCCTTTCCGCGCGAGAACAATTTTCAACTATCAACTTTCAACTATCTTGTGCTTTTAGAGTGAGATGTAATATGAATTTATCTCACCGAGTCGTTTGTTGATTTTTTCTTTGAGGTATTGGTGTCAGTTTTGGCAATAGTTTTATTAGCTCTTATCACACTACCAGGTTGTTGAGTGAGGAACTCTTTATATGCGTTTATAGTTTTATATGAACAAGCAAAAGTTATATTGTTTGCGAGAATGAGATCGGTAATTTTGTTTTCTCTCACATATGTCTTGAGATTGGGAGTGAAGTAGCGCGAGTCAATAACATGTATTTCCTCAAAAGTGAAGAACAGATATGATGGAATGGGGTTGCCGTAACTATCTTTCAACATAGCCATGCGACGACCATTTTTAGTGGCAGTCCTTATTTGAGTGATTTTGCTATCGCCACCCATAAAGGTACAATAAGCGCCACCCGAACCATCTTTGAATTTATAGAAAAATTGTCCTTGCACAGGCTTGCTTTCACTTATTACATTGTAATTCTTGTCAACACGATAATTGATATATGTAGTGGTATATTCAATATTGCGTGGAGTGTAGTAAACAAAGTCCTCGGGCGAATTTTTCACCGAAATATCTTTAGAGTAACGATGCATAGAGCCCACATAGCCTTTCACTACATGTCGGTCATAGTGAGATAGGTCGCGAAAGGGGAGACCTGCAGTTTTAGCAATGGCTTGTGCCGCATAATATGCCCCAAGGGGCGACCAATGGTGGTCGGTGCGAAGGTAGATATCTTCGTGGGTGTGTTGAGAGAGAGGAGTATATGCATCAATCGATTTCACACCAGGAGCAAGTTTGCTATATGCCTGGTTGATGGTAGCAAGTTGCGATTTCATGCGGCTTTTGGCCTTTTGAGGACAATAGAACTCAACGGCAGTGGGGATAATCAAACAGTAGATGTTCACTTCGGGACCAAATGATTCTCGATACTTATTGGCGAGATTGGCATATGAGTTGCAAGCACCAGGAGCGCCACCATAGGCCATCAAGGCTCTCACATTAGGCTCTGATCCCACGAGAACTATCCCAGCATTGGCAATTTTTGCTTTGTCTTCGATATTCATCTTTGCCGAGGTGGTAGAATCTGTGACCTGTTTAGTAGAGTCAGCGGCACCTTGGGGTTTGTTGTCGCTATCGCCAGCGAGGAATGTCACCTCATCTTCGGGCGAAGTAGATAAATTGAGTTTCTTTGCCTTGTCAACCTCCATGCTCAATGCCATGAGATTGTCGCGATAGGGTTCGCTATCGCTATACCACGACGATATCTCGGTCATGAAAGCCCCCGATTTAAGTTTCTCCCATGAAAACTCGGGAAACTTTGCCAATTCACGATTCTCAAGTTGCGAGACAGTGCTTCGAGGAAAAAAGTTGAAAACTATCGTTACCGAGGCAATGATAGTGAGCAGTAGTGCAATATATATTATGTTTTGAGTCCTTTTCATTAGAAGAAATAGTGGTATGTTTATTGTTCAAGGAAGCGTTTGTAGGCGTTTACGGCTTTAGGATTGCAAGCAAAAGAGATGTTGTTGGCAAGCAAAATGTCGGTGATGCCATGTTCGCTCACATAGTCTTTGAGATTGCGATTGAAATAACGATAGTCGAGCACATGTATTTCTTCAAATGAGTAGAAGAGGTAGCCAGGAAGGGCATTGCCAAAACTATCTTTGATTATAATCAATCGGCGACCATTGTCGGTGGCTGTTCTCACTTGAACGATTTTGCTATCGCCACCCATAAAGGTGCAATAAGAGCTCACTCCTTTAAAGTTGAGGAAGAAATCACCTTGATGAGGAGCACTTTCTTTGACGATGTTTTTGCGACTTTTGTCGAGAGAGAAAGTAATATAAGTAGTTGTGTAGTCAATGCCTTGTGGTTTGTAATAAACAAAGTCTTCGGGCGATTTTTTTACTGAAGCATCTTTAGAGTACATGTGCATAGTACCCACATAATCGGGGATAACGACCTCTTCGTAGTGCGATAAATCCATAAAAGGCACATAAGCAGCTTCGGCAAATGCTTTAGCAGCATAATAACCTCCAAGAGGAGCCCAGTGGTGGTCGGTGCGAGAATATATTGGTTCGTGAGCATGTTGACCAAGAATGGTGTACATATCTACAGGAACAACTCCTGGTTCAAGAGCTTCAAACATTATATTAAGCGCATCGGCTTGACTGTTAGTCCAATCTTTGGCAGCATCGGGGCAGTAGAATGCTACGGCAGTGGGGATCGCAGTGAGATAAATATTTACGGTGTCGCCAAATGTGTGTTTGTAAAGGTTGGCACACTCGGCATATGCTATAGCGTTGGCCTTTGTTGTGCCAAAGCCGTTGAACGCTCTCACCGTGTCAACACTACCGGTGAGAATAACACCAGTGCGAGTTTTGCGAGCCGAAGCATGAGGGTTTACGGTATTGACATATTCTTCTACATGGCAATCAATTTTTTCTTGAGCAGTAGAGTTGAAACATGTAAGCGATGCAACAAGTAATATGCTTGAAAAAGTTTTAAATATATTCATAATTAATATTGAGTTTAGAAACGAGTATAGATAAATGCGTTGTTTGTAGCACCAACAAGTAGTGCGATGCTTAAAATTAATATTGTGATAGAAATTATTGTTTGTAAAGACAGTTTAATCCATGATAGAGCAGTAGTGTGATTGCTCAATTTGCGAGAAAGCATGTTTGCCGCAAATGTGCGAGTGGGCATGCTGAATATTATAGCCACAATCCACAACCAGAAGTTGTTGAAAAATGCGCTCTCTTCAACTATGTCGCATGTGGCAGCTGTGTTACCAAAGAATGAATTGATAAAGATGAGCAAATGGTCGAAACTTTCAAAGTAGAACAGCCCCCAACCAAATACGATAAGCACCAAACTATAAGTATGAAGTAATGCTTTAGGGATTTTGTTAATCACGCGCAGTAGGGTGTACTTCTCAAGAGTAACGATTACTCCAAAATATAGCCCCCACAAAATAAAGTTCCAACTTGCGCCATGCCACATGCCAGTGAGAAACCACACAACAAAGAGGTTCAACACTTGGTGGCGACGATTGCCCCCAAGAGGGATATAAACATAGTCGCGGAAGAAACTACCGAGTGATATATGCCAACGACGCCAAAAGTCGGTTATTGAATTAGCGCAATATGGGTGGTTGAAGTTCTCATTAAAGTGAAATCCCATGCAGCGTCCCATGCCTATTGCCATATCGGAATAGCCCGAGAAATCAAAATAGATTTGGAATGTGAATGCCATTATCCCTACCCAAGCGCCGGCCGTAGAGAGGTCGTCGATGCCGTTGAGGAGAAATTGGTCGGCCAATTCCGAGAATTGATTGGCGATAATCACTTTTTTGCCAAGGCCAATGAGAAAGCGATATATGCCGTCTGAAACATCGCTTAACGAAACTTTGCGCTCGCTGATTTCGCGAGCAATAGTGTCGTAGCGCACAATGGGACCAGCAACAAGCTGTGGGAACATTGAAATGTAGAGCAACAGGTTGCCAAAGTGGCGTTGTGCCGGTGACTCACGGCGATATACATCAACAAGATATGATATTGATTGGAAGATGTAGAAACTAATACCTATGGGTAGCGATATTTTGGGTATTGACATTGGGATACCTATGTCGCTAAGTGTTTGAGCAAAGAATCCTGCATATTTAAATATACCAAGGATTGCAATATTACATATCAGTCCGAGTACTAATGCCGTTTTGCGTGATTTTCCTTTAAATCGGTCAATTCCCAATCCACTCAAGTAGTTGAGAAAAACGCATATAATCATCAAGAAAACATAAATAGGTTCGCCCCAACCATAAAATATGAGTGAGAAAATAACGATTATGATGTTTTTTGATAAACAACTATGATGATTATGGTTTGATAAAAGCTTGCGATCGATAATTGAAGCAAGCAAATAGCATAATGCAAAAACTGGGATAAATACAAATAAGAAGAAAAGGTCAGAAAATACCATTATTAAATTGAGTAAAAGGAGTTTACATAGCAAGTAACCCCGATGTTTTATAAATCGGGTGCAAAGTTACTCATAATCTTGCAGATATCATAATCTTGCCGATTTAAAAAGCAACAAAATAGGGTGAAAATATGTTGATAAAGATTTATTCCCAACAACGAGTCTTGTCGGCAATTTGAGGAATAGTAGAGGAGTGGTAGGTGGGATCATAGCCACGAAAGCGTTGAGAGCGATAGTCGTTGAGCGCTTTAATGGCATATTTGCCGAGCACAAGCAAGGCTGCGAGGTTGCAAATAGTCATCATTCCCATTGTGATATCGGCTAATGCCCACACGAGGTCAAGACTCGCAACGGCGCCTATCATTACCATTGCGCCCACGGCAATGCGATAGAGATATAATACCCATCGGCGAGATGTCAAGAATTGAATGTTTGTTTCGCCATAATAATAATTGCCCACAATGCTTGTGAATGCAAATAGAAATATTGCAATCGATACAAAATTGCCTCCAATGCTGCCTATTTCGTGCGAGAGAGCAATTTGAGTGAGCTCAATGCCATTATATTGGGTGTAGAATGTGCCACTGCAGAGTATTATTAGTGCCGTACAGGTGCAAATGATGAGCGTGTCGGTATATACAGCCAATGTTTGCACCAAACCTTGTTTTACAGGGTGCGACACCGATGCTGTTGCAGCCACATTAGGAGCCGAACCTTCTCCGGCTTCGTTGCTGAATAGTCCTCGTTTTATACCCATGAGCATAGCCATACCCAATCCGCCTCCTAATGTCGATTCTATGGTGAACGCTTCGGTAACGATGAGTTTTAATATGGCTGGAATTTGGGTGATGTTCATTGCGATAATAATCACGGCGAGAAGAATGTATGCAATGGCCATGATGGGCACTATGATTTCACTAAAACGAGAAATGCGTTGAATGCTACCACATATGATTAATAGTGACATAATGGTGAGCACGATGCCCACAATGGTAGGCGAAAATCCGAATGAAGTATTCATTGCCGATGCAATGGTGTTGGATTGGACCGAGTTATATGCTAACCCGAATGTGATAGTGATGAGTACGGCAAAAGTGCCTGCCCATAGTTTGTTGCCAATACCATATTTTATATAGTAGGCCGGACCTCCCATGAACGACTTTTCGCCTTTGATTTTATATAATTGGGCAAGTGTTGATTCAATAAATGCATTGGCTGCACCGAGTAGAGCAATAATCCACATCCAAAAGACGGCACCTGGCCCACCTATGGCTATGGCTGTGGCTACACCTGCGAGATTTCCTGTGCCTACACGGCTCGCAATCGATACGGCAAAGGCTTGAAATGAACTTATTGAGTTGTGCTTATCGGTAGTTGAACTATTAGGCGAGTTATGTTTCTTCCCTGAATTAGTAAGTTCTTTAATCATGTCGCCTATCATTGTAAATTGCACTCCGCGGGTTTTGATAGTGAAATATATAGCGCAAAAGAGTAGGGACACTATAAGGATGTAGCTCCAAAAGTTATTTATCGCGTTTAGAATTTCCATAATAATACTATGTGTGTAATGTTATTTTATTGTGCTACTATCGGCGGGAAGAACGATGATGGGCTCCACCTTGATAGTATCAACAGAAATGGTGTCGATAGTGTTTGTTCTCTTTTTCTTTTTTAAGAAAGCAAACATGTTGTCAAAGTCTTGGCGATACATAATACCCACTCCTTGAGTGGTTAACGCTGTTTTAAGATAATAGTTTTGGTCGTTATATCGATTGTAAGCTTTTAGACGCCAAGAACCACGAGGGTTGAGGAGATATTCAATATCAAAGTCGCCAATAAATTGGTTGGTGTTGAGCGATTTATCGCGATAACCAAAGTTCCCGTTTAGTCTCAAACGGTTATTAAGGAGTGTGCTCGACAATGCAACATCAACTTCTACATCGGAGAAGTCGCCAAGGTCACTGCGTAGATAGGGCGAAATTGTCCAGTTGTCACTTATCTGCCCAAGCATGCTGCTCAATTGAGAAGATAGCGTTGACGATGCAACCGAGAATAACTCGTTGCCCTTGGTCGTTGACATATATTCGGGTGTGTAGAAGCGATTTAGCGCCAAGAGGTAAAGAATTTGTATTTTCATCATCTCATCGGTGCTGATAATACTCATCACTTTGCTTTGAGCATCTTGTTTAAGCGTAGGGAATTCAAGCCCGAAACTAATATTGGGTTGAGTCATCTCATCTTTGATGTAAAGCAATGCATTGACTGGCACATTAGTGCGGTTGAGGTCTTTATCTTGCAAAAATGATTCATCGAGGTCGCTCAAATTGGCTTTTACTGGATATGCGGCAATGATGTCGAGTTGCGCAGCCATAGGGTCGCCGTTGAATGATACCGAACTGTTGTTGCGAATCTTAAAGTCTTTTATAATAATGTCTTGCAATGTGAAATTGTAGCTGCCTTCATCGATGTTGTAAGTGCCATACATTTTCACTTCATCTTCGCGTGAGCCATAATCAAGACGAAGAGTCCCTTTGCCAGTGCCTCTAATTTTATCACCACCCACGGGATCCATTACAAGCGTGATTAGTGCTTGAGGTGTTACATCTACTTTTATTTGTATGTTAAACTCTGAAGAACTTGCTTCTTCTATTTTCTTTTGTTTTTCTTTAAATTGAACTACTTCAATAGGCTCATCGGTAACGATGGTCTCTTGTTTTTTAGTGCCAGCCTCTTTATCACGGAAAGTCAAGAACGAGTATTCCGACGCACTAACCATATCGGAAATGACAAAGGTGAAATTTGATTTGGGGCTGGTGGTCATATCAACTTTGATGTTAACAACTCCAGGCTTACCATCGATATGTGC
The DNA here is from genome assembly GCA_045646905.1 of Muribaculaceae bacterium. GTDB lineage: Bacteria > Bacteroidota > Bacteroidia > Bacteroidales > Muribaculaceae > RGIG4079. The sequence continues at coordinate 80,878 of JAZRLP010000035.1, read as the reverse complement.
CGACCCATTTCCGTTGATGTGGCCATACCATGTATCTCCAGCATGCTCGTTGATGTCGTAGCATAGGAGGTTTTTGGTATTAGTAATATCGAAATTAAATTCGGCTTCTTTGAAATAGGTGTGTTTTAGCCACCCATTAAGAGTGCCTGTGTTGTTGTTCATGTCACGAATTGCAATGTCGTTCAATTCAATGATTCCCGGACGAATGCGTATAGAGTCGCTCGCGGTATAGTAAACATTAGTGTAGTTGATTTTGAATTTGAAGTCTTCTACAAATATGTCACCAGTCATATCGATGTTTTTAAATGTGCCATAAAGATGCGCATTACCAGATGCATTTCCTTGCACATCCGATGCAAATGCCGACATGAATGGATTCATGAAACTTGCATTGAGTTTGTTTGCCACAAATTTAAGGTCAAGAGCCTCTTTTATTGGGTATATCTTGGCATATATTTGTGAATTTTCTTTGTTGGCCTGAGTGATATCGGCGTCGATGTGTACGGCTTGATTTTCATTGTTCCAATGGGCTTTTAGCATAGCATCGCCAAAGACAGCGCTATTGTAGCTGATGCCTTTTACATTGAGGTTGTTAGTATAGGCAACAGGCGTTTTGCTAAATAGTTGTGAGGCATAGAAAGTGCCTGTAGCATCGCCACCAATTGTTACATTGTTGATTTCAAGTGTTTGGAATATGTAATCGAGATTCACATTTCGTAGGTCGATGCAAAGCACATCTTCGGGAGACGGAGATGCTTTGCCTTCAATAGTAATAAATTGGTCGCTGTGACGCACATCAAAGTTGTCAACAATAATCTGGTCTTTTGTGTGATGTATGTGGGCTTGTTGTATAATCCACACGCTATCGTTGAATATTAGATTGCTTGGGTTAATAGTTAAATCGGTGGTGAGGTTGTTGTTTTCATCTTTAGAAAATGATGACGATAGTGAAAGGTCGCCTTTAAACATTTCTTTGCGATTTACTACCCAATTAACACTTGCATCGAGTTGGTTGTCGCTACCATTGCACACAATTTCAAGGGGCATTTTACCATGTTTAGTGGGATATTCGGTAAATGCTCGTAGTAGGCATTTGTCTATGCTTGGGTTTATGTCAATTTCTAATTGAGTTTTTTCGATTAACTTGTTCTTTTTAGCAACATATGGAACATCGGCCACGAGATTCATCTTGTGGAGTGGGTGATTAATTTCGCCTGAAATTGTGATTGGCGAAAATAGTTCATACGATATGTTGAAATAGTCAAATAGTTGAGGACTTTTCTTGATTGTGGCATGATATGTGAAATTGTTTTGACGAGAGTTATGTTGCATTGCATTTGCAACATTCCCATGTGTGCCTTCACCAAAGAAAACAGGAAAAGAGTGAGAGAGAATGTCTTTAATGGTGGGTAGAATCGTTTTAAATGAATAACTACCGTCAATTTTAGCATCAACAAAGTCCGATTCTAATGATAGAAATTGAGGAGAGACACTGTTTTGAGTTTCGATATTGATGTTGTTGATGTGTAACGATTTTTGTGGGTTGTCGCTAAACGAGAGGTCGTTGATGTGTATATAGCCATCGGCTTCATCGATATTAAAGTTGTCAATATTGGCATCGATGGTGGTAGATAGTGTGAGATATTTTTTAGATAGATTAGTGTTGAGGAAATTAATGTTTTTAATATCGGCATGAACATTTATTAACGGCGATTTCTTGTCGATATTGGCGTCTCCTTCAATCGTAAGGGTAATGTTGGGGTCATTGACAGCCACATTTCCTTCAATGAAATTGTTGTCGATAGTAGCCGTGAGGTTAATGTCGTTATAGCGATAGTTGTTGAAATCAACATAATCTATGATGCCATCTACTACTCCTTTTCGGTTGTTGCCATTGAGTGATAGGTCAAATGTGGCATTAGCCGATATCTGGTTGAGTTTAGGATTTGCAGTTATTGCTCCAATGTTTAGATTGGTCGTGCCCACATCACCTTTTAGCGCAATGAAATTAGATGAAGACTTTTCGTAATCGATATTAATCTTTGCATCACCCATTGATGTGGTTACTTCGCCCGAAAATAGTGCGTCGAGAGGTTGTCCGTTAAACTGTCCGTCGATAGTAATGTTGCCCAATTTGGCAATTTTTGATGCAATGTCGGGTTTGATGATATTTGCTGTATTTAATATATCACACATATCATTAGCATTGGCATTCAATGAAAAATCGGGGAGAATGATATTCATTGATTTTGGGGTTTTGATGTTCTCAATATTGCCCGATGCTTTTAGCTTTATAGACCTTGTGTTGTGTGATATATTGAGCGAATTGATAGCAAGGTTATTCAACTCGCCATTTAGACTGAGGTTGATATTGAAACGGTCGTTGGAGTTTTTTAACTTTGGAACAAATGGGGCTAAATCATTGAGTGAAATATAACTTCCATCTTTTATTGAAATGTCGAGAGGGATGTTTTTTATTTTTGAGTTAAACTCATCCCAGTTGTTGTGTGAGAGTGTGATATCGCTAAATGCAATGTTAGAGTTCTTGAGTTTAAGTTCTAATCCACTAACTTTAATTCCTGTAGAGGCAATGTGAAAATCACCATGTAGATTGTCGATTACTATTCCCGATCTTTCGCTGACTTTGAAACGCTTGATATTGAAAATAAAATCATCGTTTTTGAGTTGAGGGATGTGTATATCGGCATTCCAGTTTGAGATTTTTATGTGGTTCGTGTCAAATTTATCGTCAATTATGGGAGCCGATAAGATATCCCACGATGCTTGTGATTCACGAATAACAACATTGTTGATGCGTAGGTCAAACTTTGTGGGAGGTTTTGTTTTGTCTTTGGGCTGTAGTTTGGTTATGATATTTTGGATGTTAATAGGAGAAGAGGGGTTTGGTCGATATATTTTAGCATCTAATCCAATCAATGCCGCATGAGTAATGACAATTTTATCGTTTTTGAAATATTCATAGAAATCTATGCCAGCATCGATTGTTTCAATCTTTAGAGCAACTTTCTTGAAGTCATCTTTGATAGAAACATTATTGATTGAGAGTTGATTGAATGGAGTAATGCTAATTGACTCGATATCAACATCAGTGCCAAGGAGTTTGGTCAATTCTTCTTCTCCAATTTCACACAATTTATGTTGTACCGAAGGCAACGATATGGTTACATATAAGGCCATTGGTGTGGCTAAAATAAGCACCAACAGCACAACAAGAATTGCTCGTATTATTTTGTATGAAATCTTCATTATGTAATAATCTGCAAATATACTCATTTTTTGCCGTTTTTCCCTTATAATAGAAGTGAAAAATAATGCTTAAATTTGTGGTAAATTTTAAAAGATGTTTTGATAATGCAATTTATGATGTTGTTATTGCCCGTTGTGTATTTATTGGGTAACGGATATGTGTTTTGGCGCTTGTGGCCGTTATTAGCAGGAGTGCCTTTGTGGCTAAAGATTGTTTGTTCTGTTTCATTTTGGATGGTTGCATTGATGCTTGTAATTACCATATTAATGCGTGATGTGGCACTGCCTCAATGGTTAAGTAGGGCAATGTTCTCAATAGGCTCAACATGGATGGTAATGGTACTTTATATGGTGATGTTTCTTGTTGTTGCCGATGTGATTAAATTATTTGTGCCATCGTTTAACTATGGTTTTGTGAGCGCATTAGGTGTAACTATATTGTTGCTTTGCTATGGATATATAAATTATCGTAATCCTAAGGTGGAAAAAGTTGATATCGCGATAGATAAACCATTAGCATGTGATTCTCTGAAAATAGTGGCTGTGAGTGATATTCATTTAGGTTTAGGTACAGGAAAGTCAATGGCGAAAAAATATGTTGAAATGATAAATGCTCAATCGCCCGATGTAGTATTAATTGCTGGTGACTTGATTGATAATAGCATTGCGCCAGTTGAAGCAAATCATCTTGAAGAAGAATTGAATGCAATAAAAGCGCCTATGGGGGTGTATCTTGTCCCTGGAAATCATGAATATATAAGTGGGATTGAGAAGTGTGAGCAATTTCTGAAGAAAACACAGATATGTGTGTTGAAAGATTCGATTGTGGAATTACCTTGTGGTGTGCAAATTGTGGGTCGTGATGATAGATTTAATCGCCGACGCATGCCATTGGCTCATATTATGGAAAAAGTAGATGCTACAAAACCCATTATTATGCTTGATCACCAACCTTATGAGGTGGCGAAAAAAGACTCGTTGGGCGTTGATGTTCAGATAAGTGGACACACACATCGAGGGCAAGTGTGGCCATTGAGTGTGTTGGTCGATAATATGTATGAGCAAAGTCATGGGTATAAGAAGTGGAATAATTCACATGTATATGTGTCGAGTGGGTTGTCGCTTTGGGGACCTCCTTTCCGCATTGGAACAAGGAGTGATATGGCTGTGATAACGCTAATTACGAAAATAAATAACGACTAAAGGATAAGAATAAAATAAAATTGTATCTTTGCATAATTGAAAATAAAAAAATATTACCATGATAAAAAATCAGTTACGATTAAAAAGTGTGTTATGTGCTATCTTAATGATGGCGAGTGTGTGTGCAAGTGCAGCTTATAAGTTGCCACGAGTAGCTCCTACATCGGTAGGTATTGAACCCAAGCAATTGACATTGCTATATGATTCATTGCTCACAAGTGATTTAACTGAACTTCATCACCTTATGGTGGTTGTTGATGGTAAAGTTGCCGGTGAAATTCACCCTGCGCCATTTAAGGCAAGTGACAAGCATACACTATATTCGGTGTCAAAAACATTTACAGCTGTTGCTGTAGGGTTGGCTGTTGAAGATGGCTTGTTGAGTGTAGAAGATGAGTTGGCTAAATTCTTCCCTAAATATGCGTCAACAATTAAAGGTATAAAGATAAAAGATGTACTTACAATGCGCTCGGGCTTTAAAACCAACGGAGGCATGCGTAACTCACAACTTGATTGGGTTGACTATTATCTCAATCGTCCACTTGTGGCTACTCCTGGCGCAAAATACTCTTATGATTCAATTGAAACATATCTTCTTGCGGCTGTAGTGCAACAAGTTACAGGTAAAGATGTGCTCACATTGCTCAATGAAAGAGTGTTCTTCCCAATGGGAATTGATGATGTGGAGTGGGAAAAATGCCCCAAAGGAATTATAACTGGCGGATGGGGTATATATATGACTGCCGAAGCTCAGGCAATGTTTGGCCAATTATTACTTCAAAAAGGTAATTGGAATGGTCGTCAGCTCGTGTCGGAACAATGGGTTGATGAAATGTTGACTGTGAGAGTAGTGCGTAAAGCTGCAAATGATTATGGCTATCAAATATGGTTGTGTGAATATCCCGGGGCATGGCGCGCTGATGGCGCTTATGGCCAATATATAATAATTGTTCCTCAAAAGAATATGGTAGTGGTGTTGAATCAATGTTCAAGAAGCAAAGGTTGGCCCGAACGCGGAAATATATGGAACACAGTAGTGAAGCATGGAAAGGGTTGCGCAATTGAAGCCGAGCCCGACGAACTTGATTCATTGGCAAAATATGAGGCAACAGCATCTCTTCCTTTATTAAAAGGTGACGCCGAAAATGCTTTGGCTAAAAAATATAACGGTAAAGAATTTAAATTACCTAAAAATAAATTGGGTTGGAAGGCAATCAAATTTAACTTCGAAAAAAATAAAATGACTCTTGATGTGGTTGATGCCGAAGGTAAAAAGTCGGCCATCGCAATGGGGAATAATGAATGGTTGATGTCGCAATTGGCTGGTTATCCTCATTATTCAATTAGCGCAAAGGGGCGTTTTACAGGTATTGCAGGACCGTTCTATACAGGTGCTTGCTATGCATGGAATAAAGATAATACACTTACTGCTAAAATTCACTATACCAACTGGATTACATCATTAAAGTTAGACTTTAAATTTAACGGAAAAGGTGGTTTGCAAATTGAGGCTCTTGAGAATTACGCAAAACAACCATTTACTATTGAAGTGAAATAGCGTGTATCGTTAAAAACGGATAATTATAAAGAATATGGTTAAGATAAAGTTATTCACAGCCATACTCCTGCATTTGAGTGTAATGGCGTCGTGTGGAAAGAGGGAAGTTGTAGTGGAACTTACTCCTGAATTTGCCGCAAAAGTTAATGCATATGATCAACTTGGAGAATTTTCGGATGGTTATGCAGCGGTATGTAAAAATGAGAAATGGGGCTATATCAATCACAAAGGTGATGAAATAATTCCATGTACATATGAATCGGCATTGCCATTTAATGAAAATCTTGCACCAGTATGCAAAGGAGGGAAGTGGGGATATATAAATCTTAAAGGCGAGGTTGTTATCCCGTTTAAATATGATGTAGCAAAAGGTTTTAGCGATGGTATGGCTCGTGTGTGGTATATGGCACAAGAAAGTAACAATTGTAAAAAATGTTATATTACATCCCAAGGGGAGGAGGTTTTGTCATTTGAGGTGAATTATGAGTATGGCGAAACTTGTTTGGCTCCATTTTCCGAAGGGTTGGCATGTGTAATGGAATGTAATTGGTCAAATGAATATGAAAAACCAAAGTTCTATTTTATAGACAAAACAGGACGAAAAGTTTTTGGAGGACAGATATGTGCCGGTTATTTTGAACATGAAATGGAGGAAATGACAGCATCTGAAGAACATTTTGCTAATTTGTGTGTGTTTAAAAATGGAGAGGTATGGATTCCTGTCCAAAATGAACAAACCTACGATATTACTTACGAGGTTTATAATAATTTAGGTGAAAAAATTAGAGTTGAAACTGAAGAGAAGAAGATGCGCTATGAGGTGTATTCCGAAGATACTCATTTCGTAGAAGATGGAGTGCGATATAATAATTATTGCGTGGGAATTACGATGAATAATGTAGAAGAGCCCACGGTAGATGATGAATCGTCATCCGAATGGTTGAACTTTTTTAGTTTTTTGAACAAAAAAGATAATGCTGAAATAAAAGTGGGTCAACTCACTCCAGCCATATATGATTATATTTCATCTCCCAAATTTGAGAATGGAGTAATGGTGGTAACCCTTTATGAATATGCTGAAAATGCGATGACTGAAGGAGAAGGAGCGGATTTTTTGTCATATGTTACGGTTCATAATGCTTATCTTGATATGAATGGCAATGATACATTCACGCAAGAAGTAAAAGATAAGTGTCGTAGGTCATATGTTAGAGCTATGAAAAAACTCAAAGAAGAGGAAGCTAAATGGCAAATGGGATTGTATTAAACGATTTTAAATAAAAGAAAAGCCCCGAAAGTTGTACTTCGGGGCTTTTCTTTTGTATGTATTATTGAGGTGAGTCAATAACGATTAGTTTTTCTTTGTTAAATCAATATCAAGTTGTTGTGCGGGTTTGCGGCACCAGCTGATGAATTTGCGGATAGGGAGGATTGCGATTTGGAAGAAATCGCGAGTGATAGATGTTGATATAGGCATATAATATCCTGAAATGCATATAGAAATGAATACACTGAATTCGCCTGAATCAATCCATGCAAAGATGGCAATAATAGGGATGATGATGTAAGCGAGGAATGTGATTGCATCAAAAAGGAATTCGAGTAGAACCATCTTTATAAATGATAGGAAAGGCCATAGCCCACCAATGTTGATGATTTTAAATGAGCCATTTTGATATTGCTCGGCAAGACGAAATGTTGCCTTGCGCCATAAGTCAAAAGGTACGATAAATAATAGATACACAATTGAATACAATGCATGAACCAATGCGTTTACGGTTGCGTTTTTTAAATCTTGGTCTTCCATGTTATTTGTTCTTTTTTGTAACACATATCCCGAATGTGTAATGGTTAGATATGTATAACAGCGGGAATTCCACCGAAAGTGGCTGTTATGTTGATTGTTGATGCAAATATACAAAAAGTAAAAAACTTTTCACCTAAAAAATTAGTTTATTCCGCGAGCTTTGTAGATTTGGTCTTTGGCTTCGTTTATTTGACGGAATTTTTCTTCGGCTGCTTTATGAATGTCATCGCCAAGAGATGCTACTCGGTCGGGGTGATGTTTCATTGCGAGTTTGCGATATGCGGCTTTTACTTCTTCGTCGGTTGCAGATGGTTCGATTTCAAGTACTTTATATGCTGAATCGAGCGTGTTGCGACCAAGGTTGAGCATAGAGTCCACTTCTCCCGAAGATAGTCCCATTGCTGATGCGACTTCTTTTAGCGCATTAATTTCTTCGTTGCATACATTGCCGTCGCTTTGGGCAATCATTGAGAGAAAACGAAGCAGTTGCAGACGCTCTTCGTAGGTGAGGTTGGCTGCTATTTGTCGCCCACAATCATTTATAGTGTTGCGAAAAGATGCAGGGTTGACTGCGTCCATGCGCTTGCGCTGTTCAAAAAGGTTGAGTAGGATTTGGTTACCCTCGGCAACAGCTTGTTCGCCAAAGTTTGCGCGAAGGAATTGGCGTACAAACTCCATTTCGCTATGCATAATCTTGCCGTCGGCCTTAATGATGTATGAAGCGAGAACAAGCATCGAGAATAAGAAACTATTGCGATGTCCAGTTGCGGTGTTGTCGTTGACATGGGTTTGAATAGTAGAGGTTGTTGTGCTTTTTTCAAATAATGAGCCAATAACATATCCTGCCAAGGCACCAAGTGGGCCGCCTGCCATCCAACCGACGATTCCGCCTATCCATTTTATAAATGCCATAGAGATGAAATAATTGATTAGTTTTATTTGCAAATATACACATAATAAATGATATAAGAGGAATTTTGTGAAAAATGAATTTTTTTGCGGTGATTAAATATTTATAAAGTAAATATTGGTGGGTGTTGGGCGTTAAGTATATTGGTTTATAGTATGATATGAAAGGTTGTTGCGGGCATGACTGGGGGTGGGCTGAATATATATATAATATTTATGTGGAATGTTGATGTGCTTACACATTTATTAATAAGATGAATGATGAAAATTGATGAAAAAAATGCGCTATAAAAATTTGAAAGTTGAAAATATAATATTACTTTTGCATATTCGTTTTTATATATAGCCGTAAAGGGTACATGTGAAAACGATAGAGAAAAGAAATATAGATTTAACTAATTTATAACTAATCATTAATTAATTAATTTGTAATTTTAAAGTTATGGAAGCTAAAAAGCCCGCAACAAAGCCTGCTAAGGCTCAAAAATCAAATGCCCCTGGCATCAAGAACGCATCATTGGTGATTCTTGCTTGTATGATTGTAACTGTATGTCTTTACATCTTCTGGTTTGGTAATGACGCTCACTTCCAAGATGGTCACCCAATTAACATTTGGGGTACAATCTACATGGGTGGTATCATCGTGCCTATCCTCCAAGGTTTGTTCTTGACAGTTATCGTTCTTTGCGTTGAACGTTTCTTCGCTCTTAACTCAGCAAAAGGTAAAGGTGACGTGACAAAATTCGTTGCTACTATCAAAGCTGCTCTCGTTAAAAACGACATCGCTGGTGCACAAGCTGCTTGTAAAAAACAAGGTGGTTCAGTTGCTGCTGTAGTATCTGCTGCTCTTGTTCGTTACGAAGAAATGGACAAAAATACAGTTCTTTCTAAAGAACAAAAAATTGCAACTATCCAAAAAGAACTTGAAGAAGCTACTGCTCTTGAAATGCCATCGCTTCAACAAAACCTTCCTATCGTTGCAACAATGACAACTCTTGGTACTCTCGTTGGTCTTCTCGGTACTGTAATCGGTATGATCAAATCGTTCCAAGCTCTTTCTGCATCTGGTGCTCCTGACTCAACTGAACTTTCAGCTGGTATCTCTGAAGCGCTTATCAACACTGCGTTTGGTATCGCTACTGGTGCGTTTGCAGTTATTGGTTATAACTTCTATACTAACAAAATCGACCACCTTACTTACGCAATTGACGAAATCGGTTTCTCAATCGTGCAAACATTTGCTGCTACTCACTAATTCCATATTTCAACCAATTAACAAGATTTTATTAATCAAATAATAATAAGGTAAATATGGGAAAAGTAAAAATTAAAAGAAAGAGTACGCTCATCGACATGACCGCGATGAGTGACGTGACTGTTCTTTTGCTTACTTTTTTTATGTTGACTTCTACCTTCTTGGCTAAAGAGCCTACTGTGGTTCAAACTCCTTCTTCAGTTTCAGAAGAAAAGGTGCCAATGAATAACTTGGTTACTATCCTTGTTTCAGGACAAGATAAACCAGGTAAAGCTGGTAACCCAGCCACCGAAGGTAAAATCTTTATCTCTTTCACCGGTGATAAAGACTCAACCCTCTCAAGCGAGCACATTCGTGAAATGATGCTTGTGGAGGCAGTAAAAATTTACAATGAACAGCACCCCTCAGCAAAGGTAGAACTTACTCCAAAACAAATTGCTGAGTTTACTAAACTTAACATGTTTGGTTTGCCATTCCGTGGTATGCCTCAATATCTTGAAATGGATCAAACAAAGCGTGATAAGTTCCAAGGTAATATGGAAGATAAAAACGTTGGTATTCCCATTGACGGTAACAAAGACCGTAATGGTAAACTTAACGACTTCCAAGTGTGGATGAAGGCTGTATATAATGTAGCACAAAAAATTCACAACGATCAAAAGGAAGCCGTAGGTGGCGATCCTGCTGAAATCAAAAAGTTGGAAAACCTTTACACAGCTCTTATGCGTAAAGGTGAGGGTATTGCGGTGAAAGCCGACAAAAATACTCCTTACAAAACTGTGCAAATTGTGTTTGACAACCTTCAAACAATGAAGCTTAATAAGTTCAGTCTTTTGACTGCACTTAAATCAGAAGATGAACCAACCAATTAATAAAGGTAAATTATGGCACAAATAGAACAATCAGACAACGGCGGCAAAAAGAAAGGCGCCCAAAAGAAGATCGCTATTCATGTCGATTTTACCCCAATGGTTGACATGAACATGCTTTTGATTACATTCTTTATGCTTTGTACTACAATGATCAAATCGCAAACTTTGCAATTGATTCTCCCTACTAATGAAGATGTTAAAAAGGAAAATCAAAACCAAGCAAAGAAATCAGAAGCGGTTACTTTGATTCTTGATACAGAGTATAACGAACAAACTGGTACTCCAGTAGTTGACGAAAACGGTAAAACTAAACACCTTGTTTATTATTATACCGGTATCGCTGATACTACTTTCTCTACTCCTGACTTCTTGAAACTTGAGAAATTTGTTGGTAACCAAAATAACCAACCACAAGGTATTCGTGCTATTCTTATTAAACGCAACGAAGCGGTTATGAAAGAATACTTGAAACTTAAAGAACGTTGGCAAAAAGAAGAGATTACAAAAGAACAATTTGACTCTCTTGCAAAGAAAAATGCTGCCGACTCAACTAAGACTCGTCCTGTGGTTGTGATTAAACCAGGCCCCAATACTACTTACGAAGGATTGGTTAACGCACTCGATGAAATGCAAATCAACCAAATCTCTCGTTACAGTATTGAGTACCCAACTCACACCGACACAGTTCTCCTCAATGAGTTTAAGCGTAGGAATCCTTCTAAGTAATTTTGTGTGAATGAACTATATATTAACCTATTAAAAAGAAAAGAAAATGGCAAAAGATGTAGATCTTTCATCACAAGGTTGGCGCGATCTGATTTTTGAAGGCAAAAATAAAGAGTTTGGTGCATACCAAATGCGTAAAGACTCTGAAGGTCGCCATAATAAGGCAATGATGATTGTATTGGCTGCTTTGGCAGTGATTCTTACTGTAGTTATCTTGCTTGTAACAGGTGTTGTTAGCTTCGAAAGCGAAGACACAGCCGATGCAGGTGTAGAACAAACAGTGGTGAATCTTGATGCGATCCCCGACGAAGAACCTATTGAAGAACCCGAAGTTATCGATCTTCCTGAACCTGAAGAACAAATCAAGAAGGAAGATGTTGCTAACGAGCAACAAGTAACCAAAATCGATATCGTTGAAGATAACAAATTTGACGATCAAAAGCAGGTTAAAGATATGTCGGAAGTTCAAGAAAACGAAGCTCAACTTGGTTCTCAAAATGTAACTGAAGGTACTAACGACTTGAATAAACAACAAGTAGAACAAAAGGTTATCGTTGAAGAAATCAAGAAACCCGAACCTCCAAAGGAAGAAGAAAACAAAATCTTCACTGCGGTAGAACAAAAACCTCAATTCCCTGGTGGCGAGGCTGCTTTGATGAAATGGCTTAGCTCTAACATTCAATACCCAGTAATGGCGCAAGAAGAAGGTGCTCAAGGTCGTGTAGTAGTTCAATTCGTAGTTGAAAAAGATGGTCGCGTAGGTCAAGCTAAGATTGCTCGCGGTCGTCACCCTGAACTCGATAAAGAAGCTATCCGTCTTGTTAAATCTCTTCCAAAGTTCATCCCTGGTAAGAATAACGGTCAGTCAGTTCGTTGTTGGTTTACACTTCCTATCAACTTCAAACTTCAACAATAATTCGTAGGATTATTTAAACTCTCAATATGAAAGAGTGGCAATTGCGATTGCCACTCTTTTTTGTTTATATATAATGAAGATTTAAATAAATTCAGTATATTTGCATATTAAATCCATAGGTGGACCTATAAATTAATTTGAAATGAAATTTTCAGTAATATTACGATTTGTTATTTTAGGAGCGTTGTGGCTGTTTTTATGCTATTTGTTATTAACAACAGCAAAGCCTGTCACCTTATATACATGGTTTGTTATCTTTGCGTCGGCAGTGATAATATTTGTGCCTATGTATAAAAAATACATAAGTAATAGTAGAAAATAAAATGATTGAGTAATGGTTGATACTCCATTATTAAATAAAATAGACTCTCCCGAAGACCTACGCAAACTGTCGCAAGAGCATTTGCCACAGGTGTGTAGCGATATAAGAAATTTTCTTATTCAATCCTTGTCGAGCAATCCAGGACACTTTGCATCGAGCATGGGGGCCGTGGAGTTGACGGTGGCAATGCATTATGTGTTCAATACACCTTATGATCGCATTGTATGGGATGTTGGACATCAAGCATATGGACATAAATTATTGACCGGTCGTCGCGATAAATTTGTGGGCAATCGCAAATTTGGTGGATTGAGTGGTTTCCCTAGTCCCAAAGAGAGCGAATACGATACATTTGCTGCTGGCCATGCCTCAAACTCAATTTCGGCGGCATTGGGAATGGCTGTTGCGTCAGAACTAAAAAAAGAATATCCTCGTCGCAATGTGGTTGCCGTTATTGGCGATGCATCTATTGCCGGAGGTTTAGCGTTTGAGGGTATTAATAACGCCGCTAACACTAAAAATAATCTGCTTATTATCCTTAACGATAATAATATGTCGATTGACCGCAATGTGGGTTCGTTAAATTCCTACCTGGGAAAGATTACTACTTCAAAAGGGTATAACCGATTGCGTCATCGTGCATATAATTCACTTAAACGACATAATCTCATCTCGGAACGCTTAAGAGGAAAGGTGTTGCGTTTCAACAACAGTCTTAAGTCGTTGCTGTCAAGTCAACAAAATATATTTGAGGGGTTAAATGTGAGGTATTTCGGCCCGTTTGACGGTCATGACTTGCCTCGACTCATAAAAGTATTACGCGAGATAAAAGACATGGAAGGTCCACGCATTCTACATGTGTGTACGATTAAGGGAAAAGGGTTTGACCCAGCCGAGAAAGACCCTGCATCGTGGCATGCTCCAGGCAAATTTGACCCTGTGACTGGCGAGAGATATCTATCAGACGATAAAAATAAACCATTGAAATATCAAGATGTGTTTGGTGAAACTATGGTTGAACTGGCACAAAAAAATGATAAAATTGTAGGTATAACTGCTGCAATGCCCTCGGGAACATCAATGGGAATAATGCAAGAAGTGATGCCCGATAGAGTGTTTGATGTTGGCATATCTGAAGGACATGCTATTACCTTTGCAGGTGGGTTGGCTAAAGATGGCATGCGCCCATATTGTGCTATATATTCATCATTCTTGCAACGAGCCTATGATCATATAATACATGATGTGGCATTGATGAAGTTGCCTGTGACATTCTGCATTGACCGCGCCGGATTGGTGGGTGAAGATGGTGCTACTCATCATGGAGCATTGGATTTGGCCTACCTACGCTCAATACCAGGAATGGTTGTGAGTGCGCCTCGAAATGAACATTGGTTGAGGAATCTATTATATACATCTCAAAGTGATAATTACGGTCCCTTTGCAATTCGTTATCCTCGTGGTTCGGGCAAAGAGGTTGATTGGCAAAACGATATGCATGCAGTCAAAATAGGGCAAGGTGAGCGCCTTGTTGATGGTAGTGATGTAGTGGTATTGTCAATAGGAACTATCGCTAATGAGGTTGAAAAAGCAATTGAAAGAGCCCAAAAAGAGAATAATATTTCGGTGGCCCATTATGATATGGTTTTCTTGAAACCTATTGATGAGGATATTCTTGCCGAAGTATTGGCAAAGAATGCTCCAATAATTACGGTTGAAGATGGAACAATAAAGGGAGGATTGGCCTCGGCTGTTATGGAATGGCTCAATGAACAAGGAGCCAACCGAAATGTTTATCCTATAGGTATCCCCGACGATTTTGTGCCTCAAGGCACTGTCCCCGAATTGTATCGTTATTGTAAAATGGATAGTGAGTCAATTTACCAAACTATAGTCAATGCAAAAAATATAAAACAATGAAAATAGTTATTGCAGGAGCTGGAGAGGTTGGGTCGCATTTGGCCAAACTTCTCTCATATGAAAATCAAGATATAGTGTTGGTTGATCGCGATGCGTCAAAACTCGCAGCGATTGATGCAAACTATAATTTAATGACTATGGTTGGAAGTCCCACTTCATTCAATGCATTGCGCGAGGCTGGGGTTGAAGATTGCGACTTGTTTATCGCCGTCACACCCTATGAGTCAACAAATGTTATTTCATGCTCAATAGCAAAACAAATAGGTGCTGGGCGAACAGTGGCTCGCATTGATAACTATGAGTTTATGAATCAGGAAAATAGAGAATACTTTGCTACTATGGGCGTAGATTCTTTGATTTATCCCGAATACTTGGCCGCTCAAGAGATTATCACAGCATTAAAGCGTCCATGGGTGCGACATTGGTTTGAATTGCACGATGGTGAGATAATATTGGTGGGTGTGAAGATGCGCGAAAATGCTCAACTCATAGGCTTGCAACTTAAAGACTTGGCTTCAATACAACCCACATTTCACGTTTCGGCAATAAAGCGCCGTCATGAAATAATTATCCCTCGCGGTGATGATTTTATCAAACTTGATGACATATTATATTTTACCACAACTCGCAATCATGTTGACGACTTGTTGGAAATATGTGGTAAAACCAATTATGATGTTCGTAAGGTGATGATAATGGGAGGGTCACGCATCGCAATTCGCACAGCCGATCTTGCCGATAGCGATTTTAAATTTAAGATTATAGAGAAAGATATTGAGGTGTGTCGATACTTGAGCGAGCAATGTCCCGATTGTGATATCGTACATGCCGATGCTCGTGATATCGATGTGCTTCGCGAAGAAGGTATTAGCGATGTTGATGCCTTTATTGCATTGACCGATAGTTCTGAAACCAACATTTTGGCATGTATTATGGCCAAGGAGTTTGGTGTGGCAAAAACTATTGCCGAGGTTGAAAATCTGCAATTAGTTTCTGAGGCAGAGGGCTTGAATATAGGTACAACTATAAATAAGAAATTGTTGGCTTCGAGCACTATATTCCAGTTGCTTCTTGATGCAGACTCCTCAACATCAAAGTGTCACGCGTTGACCGATGCTGAAGTGGCCGAAATTGAAGCGCGCCCAGGCTCAAAGATTACTCGTGGTGCGGTTAAAGATTTAAATCTTTCACGCGACATGACAATTGCTGGATTGGTTCGTGATGGAGTGGGAATGCTTGTTACTGGTAACACTCACATTCAAGCTGGTGACCATGTCGTTATATTCTGCTTGACAGGTGCATTGCACAAAGTGGAAAAACTATTTAACTAAATCGATTACATAGAACTCGATGTATAAAAATAATACACAAATCAATTTCCTTGCATTAGCTCGAGTAATAGGGCTGCTTCTTATTATAGAGGCAGTGTTTATGCTCATTCCGGCGCTTACATCATTTATTTATAAAGAGAATGATGTGAATGCGTTTTTGATTACATCGGGTATAACTGCCATAGTGGGCTCGGCAATGGCATTCGGGATACACCCCTCGCGCCCCGATATGGGCAAACGAGAAGGCTTTCTCCTCACAGCGTTAACATGGGTTGTGTTCTCAATCTTTGGGATGATTCCGTTTTTGATTGGCGACACGCAAATGAGTGTGAGCGATGCCTTTTTTGAAACAATGTCGGGATTTACGACCACAGGAGCCACTGTGATGACATCAATTGACCACCTATCAAATGGTATTCACATGTGGCGTTGCTTGATGCAGTGGATTGGAGGCATGGGGATAATTCTGTTTACATTGGCCGTTATCCCAATGCTTAACCACTCGGGTGGTATGCAGATGTTTAATGCTGAGGTTACTGGTATCACTCGCGATAAGTTGCGCCCTCGCATTAGTCAAACGGCAAAGGGACTATGGCTTGTGTATGTGATATTGACCGCAATCCTTTGTGTGTTGTTGTGGCTTGGTCCAATGGATTTCTTCGATAGCGTGTGTCATGCCTTTAGTACAATGTCAACAGGTGGATTCTCTACCCGAAATGAAAGTATTGGTGCATGGGACTCGGTTTATGTGAAATCGGTTGTGACACTGTTTATGTTTATTGGTGGTGTGAACTTTGCATTATTGTTTAAGGTTGCTACTGGCCATGTGGGAGAATTGTGGAAAAGTGAAGTTTTTCGCACATATGTGTATATAGTGCTTGTGATGTTGGGCTTGTTTGTTATCGCAATTATAGTTAATAATCAAGCACACGATTGGGTAGCTGTGACTATCGACCCGTTATTCCAAATAGTTTCAACTCTCACTTCTACAGGACTCACTGTGGGCAATTATGAAAATTGGGGCTCTTTTGTAGTGGCATTGACCTTTATATTGATGTTTTTTGGAGCAAGTGCTGGTTCAACGAGTGGTGGAGCCAAGATTGACCGCATGTTGTTCTTGATAAAGAATATCAAAAATGAGATTTACCGCAGTTTACATCCCAATGCAATATGTTCGGTGAGAGTAAATGGTAAAGTTTTGGCTCCCGAAGTGGTTAATAAAGTAATTGCATTCTTGTGTATCTATGTGATTCTTATCGCAGTGGGGGGGATTGTTCTCACCGCAACAGGAACGCCTCTTGTCGATGCTTTCTTCTCGGCATTCTCATGTATCGGTAACACAGGATTGGGAGCCGGAGTTACAGGTTATGGTGGCTCTTATGATATAATTTCCGATATAGGTAAATGGGTGTTGTCGCTATTGATGCTGATGGGGCGTCTAGAACTATTTACTGTGCTATTATTATTCACTCGCACATTTTGGCGCAAATAACTCTTTGAGGATATTTAGCCGTTCGGAGTAGGTGTCGATACATTCAACTTCGGTGCGAGTCAATCCCTTTATGTTTAGTCCGCAACCAGGGTGAGAGCAAAATTGCTCCTCATTTTTGTTGGTATGCCCGTTGGGACACACATATCGTTCACTGCCAGGCAGCAATCCCAATCTATTCCCTTCATAATGTCCTAAATCGGGTAGCTCGGTAAAGTCGTCAAGAAGGTCATAAAGGTCGTTCATGTCGTTGGCATCGTAGGTGGGTTTCATAGCCATGAGCATGCGAGCTGCAGCGCGCACCTCATCGCGGTCGAGCATGTCCAATATACCATCAATGTCAAACAAGTGTAGCTCTATTGCCAAATCAATTGACGCATTGGGGCAAGTCGAGGTGTCTTTATACAATGTTTTAATGGCGTGCCTGCGATCAATATACTCAAGATATTGGGGAAACATTTCGATAGTGTCGTTGTGGTATGTGCTACGAGCTTCCTCGGGGGTGTTGACTGCCAATAAATACTTACGATATAATAAATCAGATAGCTCGTGCATATTATTCTCAATGATGAATTTCCAATTTTTTCGCGATGGATAAACCTCATTTTGACTTAACAATTTGGCATATTTGCGTTTGAGAAATTCGGCATTGAGTTGTTGTGCAGTAATCGTTTTCATGATTTGAATTATAAGAATACAAACAAAATAGGTGGGAATACCCCATTTACACGATAAATTATATCGGAAGTATATACACTATACCCAGCATAGAGGCGATTGTTGCTCCATGTTGCCACCGTGTCCGATGTGTAGTTGCTCCTTCCTTGATAAATATATTTGCCATCAAAGGTATATAGCGTGTCGCTTGAGTAATTGCTCCTCCCTCGGTATAAGAAACGCCCGTCCCAAGTGGCAATAATGTCGGATGTGTATGAACTGTTGCCTCGATATAAATAACGGCCATTCCACGAGTATAGGATGTCGCTCGAGTAGGTGCTATTTCCTCGATATAAATGCTCTCCGTCCCATGTGTAAAGGATATCGCTTGAGTAGGTGCTATTACCGCGATAAATCTTTGTTTGGGCAAGCATCGACATTGAGACGATAACTATAAATGCTATGTATAAAGTGATGCGTTTCATTGTTATACTAATGCTTTTATGCAAAGTAATAAATAATCGTGGAGATTTGCAAGAAAGTGTTGGCATAGATAAAAGAAAAAGCGATGAAACTTATGTTTCATCGCTTGAGTAGCGGGAACGAGAATTGAACTCGTGACCTCCGGGTTATGAATCCGACGCTCTAACCAACTGAGCTATCCCGCCATATTTCCGTTTTGCGAGTGCAAAGATAGTAGTTTTGTTTTATTCTGCCAAATATTTTGAGCGAAAAGCGAAAAATAAATTCATTTAAAGCCTCTGATGAACAAAAATTCCTCGCTTATTCGCGATAAAATATTGATTAATGAATTGTAGGTTGAGAGGGATATATTGCTGTTGTTGTAATCTTTTTTAGAATTGTCATTATTTGTGATTGATACTGCACATTTTACATCTTGAGGCATCGCCGTGGTAGAATGCGAGGCCAATGTTTGCTCTATTTTATTGAAAACATCGCAACTATTTTCGTAGGGCATTTCGCCCTCCTCGCAGGTGTCGATAGTGGCAAATCTATAATATGCGCGTGTTGTAGTTAATAACACATCGGCACGAGCAGTGTTCTCAACCGAGAGAGATATTGTAATAGAGGTTATTGACATATATTACTTGCTGATAAAAATTTCAAGTGCAAAGATAAGAATTGATGCTATTATAGAAAAAAATTATGCCACAATAGATATTTTTTATAGCTGAAATGTTTTATTTGTGTATTTTAGTATTATCTTTGTGCCATAACAAATAAGAATATTAACTTAAAATTTTATGATTATGAAATCAATTAAACGACTTTTTGCTGTTGTAATTGCATGTGTAGCAATCGCAGTCCCTGCTTCGGCTCAATTCTCTTTTGGTATTAAAGCAGGTGCTAAAATAAATGAGTTTCCCGAAGAAATCGGTTCTTTTGAATTTGATGACTGTGCTGGATTTACTGGTGGCGTAATGGGCGAATTTATGCTCCCAATCGTAGGGCTTGGTATTGACGCATCGTTGATGTATATTTATGAACCAATTGAAGGCGATGTGGAAATGTTGGGACAAAAAGAATCATTCTTCTCTGGCGCAAACCACTATATTGAAATCCCTGTAAACTTGAAATATAAACTTTCACTCCCTGCAGTAGAAAAGATTGTTGCTCCTTATGTATTTACTGGACCAAGTGTTTCATTTATGTTGAGTAATGATATTCCCGATTCATTTGAAACATATTTCAAACAAAATCCAGTAGAAGTAGCTTGGAATCTTGGTATAGGTGTTGAACTATTTGACCATCTTCAAGTGGGTGCATCTTATGGTTGGGGATTGAACAAATATATCAAAGGTGCTAATGAAATTGCCGATGGTGTTCTTGGTGGAATGGAACAATACATCAGCGACGGAAATAGAAAAAATAGCTGGACTATCACAGCTGCTTACTTGTTCTAATTTTCAAGCGATAAATAATTCACAAAATAGCGAGCGACTGTCACCTTGGTGGCAGTCGCATTGTGTTTTATTGTAGTAGTCGTTTATCGGTCGTGGTTTATTAATCCCATAGCAATGGAGCGTCCCATGAGGTCGCTAAAGAGTGGAAGTGGGGCAGAGGGGTTGACCTCTTCGTTGAGAACTTTGATTGTGGGCGATTGTATATCTACATTGTTTTGTAGTTGCGATAGCATTTGGTATGCTACTGGTAGATGTGGAAACTCCGAATTAGCTACACCCACCTGGTTGTAGTAGTAATATAGCATAGACGCTAAATATCGCATAATTTCGTTGAGGTGATTGCGCTCGGTTTCGTCAGCGTCGGCAAACTGCTGGTTGATTATCTGCATCAATGCAAAGATAGCCGTGATATATAGTTGCATGGCCGATTGCTTGATCGAGAGAGAATTATTGCCATCAATGGCCATTTGAAAAAGAGCTGTGACGGCTGTGGCATATGCGTCATTGACATTGCTCATCATCGCAAGTGCATCGCAATGGTATGCGGCAAGGATTGCAAGAGCCGATATTTCGTCGAGCGTTGATGTTTTATTGTTGCGAGCCGCAGTCCATAGCGCATCGGCTTTGGCAAGCAATTCGCCCGAAAGTCTTACAGCATCTTCCACATCTCCACGGTCGAGCATTTCATCAATAGTGGCACAATTTTGTAGTAATACTTTGATTTTATCCATTAATTCACCTAATTTTGAACAAAATTATAATTTTTCTTTGATAGTGGTGCAACTAAAATGTAGTTTATGCATCTAATAAGTACAATATAGGCACATTTTTGTTAAAAACTTCTGCGAAAAATGTGAGGTAATAATTTGCGAGTGGCGAGATATTGCATTAACTTTGTAGATATATAAGTTAAGTTCCTGAAAACGAATGATTAATTAACTCGTGGAATTTATAGTAATTCTCTTAAACTAAAAAGCACCATGAAAATAGTTAGATTAAAGATGTTTATCTTATTTTGTGGCATTGTTGTGGGTACAATGATGGGGAATGAGATAACAAAAACACACAATCTGCCCCAAAATGGGGACAATTTCACAAAAACAAGAATATCATTTGTCGCTCCTGGTGATTCGGGAAAGAATGTAGTTTGGGATTTTTCTCAGGCACAGGTTGTTGACGGAAATACAAAAGTTTTTTATAGCGTCATTGATGATTCGTTGATTAATACAACCGAAAATTGCACACGTTATGATTTTCGATTAAGAGGCGACACTCTTTTGTGGCGAGGTTATGAAAATCGTAGTACATTCATGCGAGACTCCAGTGCAGCGATAGAGTTGATATATCCAATGCGTTATGGCGATAACGCATCTAAACCATATTGTTTTTATGGGGAATATTCACGTACAATGGCAGTGAGAATCAACGGAAGTTCAACTGTGCTTTGTGATGGAGAGGGAGTGATTTATCTTCCTGATGGAGATACTATAACCGATGTTATTAGAGTTCATCGTATATGTAATTCCATTATTAACATTATGCGAAAAGAAGATGATACCACTCGAGTTATGAATATTGCCGATACAACTATGCGACGCATAGAAGAACGATATACTTGGTATGCACAAGGTTATCGTTATCCCATAGCGGAAACTATAATCAATACTAACTTTTATAAAGGAAAAGAAACCGGCAAGCAAGGAGCCTCGTTTATATGCTATCCGTCGGAACAAACATACAAAACCAATGACAAAGAAAATCAAATAGTTAGGCAACAAATAAAAAGTAATAATGAAAATGGAACGATTGTAATATCAAATCAATTAAATGCAAATGCAGATGTCTCTAACGCACCATCAATAGAGTCCTCGTTAGCCAACAATGATATCGTAATCTCATATAAAGATGAAACCTTAAAAATAACATTTTCGACACAAATTGTTAGTGCAGGAGGAGTTGATTATGTGTTGTGCGATGTGTTAGGACGAGTTTTTGCATCGGGAAAAACAAATAATCCAATAATAGAGATAACTGAATTACCCCAAGGTGATTATATCCTATCTATAAACAATAACGGAGAGCAAATAACACGAAAAATACCATTAAAACACTAAAACGCAATGAAAATGAAAACAGGAATAAAAATTATAATATTATTTTTAATCATTGGAGTTCAGCAGTTGTATGCTTATGTTCCCAAAGAGATTGTAACTCCGATAAGTCCAAATGCGACATCATTAGGAGAATATGGAGAAGTTCCGGTATCTCCATATACCGGATTGCCATTAATTCAGATTCCATTACATGAGATAAGTTTGTCCGGACATAAAATCCCAATATCTTTAAGTTATCATGCTGGAGGAGTTCGCCCGGATCAACATCCTGGTTGGCTTGGATTAGGTTGGTCTCTTAATGCCGGAGGGTGTATATCTCGAATTGTAAAAGACCTGCCCGACGAGTTTTATAATAGTAAAAATTGGATAGACGCAGAATTAGGTTATTATTATAAGTGTAATGAATACAATGTAGATTGGAATAATTTGGAAAATTTACAGGGATTTATTGAAAGTAACTCAAGTACAAATCTGTATCATAATGATACGGAACCCGACCAATTTAGCTTTAGTTTTTTAGATTATCAGGGTGGATTCTATTTAAATCCTAATGGCGAATGGCAAGTTAGATGTAATAAACCAATAAAGGTCATTTTTAGTGGCAATGATGATGATTTTACAATGGCATATGGAGAACAATCAGATTTTTTCAATCCATATGGGACTTATTATTCTTCACAAGGTCGGTCTCATTCGTTTAAGAAATTTACAATAATAGGAGAAGATGGAACACAATATATATTTGGAGATAGAGATGAGGCAATAGAGTTTTCAGTGTTATTTTTTGATCAGAGAAATTCATTCCAATGGGCAAATACATGGTATTTAACAAAAATTATTTATCCAGAGCAAAGGGTGGTTGAATTTAATTATACCAGAGGTGATTTTATTGCACAAATTAATGTTTCCTCATATAGCATGGATTATTCTGCAGCAACAAATGATTGGCTATTTGGTGTAAGTTGTTCAAGAGGTGAAAGTCGATATAATTATTACGATGGCTCTTTGATAATGCCATCATATTTAAGTAGTATTCATTGTGATGATGTAAATGTTTCATTAAGCACGGCTATAACTCAAGAGTTAGAATACGACTTCTTGAATAAGATCTGTAGGAATAAGGGTTTAGGTCCAGAATCTATGCCAATATTGCAACATAATGAAGCAAACAATCCAGAATGTACGCCTCTTGAATATCCATCATGTTTAGAACGATTAAAATGGAGGCAATTAGATAGAATTTATATCAGTAAAGGGGGGCAGTTGTTAAAAAGCTATAACTTCAACTATAGTAGCGACAAAAAACAAAGATTAACATTGCAGTCGGTTATTTTGGATAAATATATGACAGATTCGTTATATGCCTATTCATTTGAGTATTATACTCCGGAATTACTTCCAGAGTATGTAAATCAAACGAATGATCATTGGGGATTTTATAATGCAACTCAACAAACCATAAACGCAAATAATTGGGGTGGTTATTATCAACAAAGGGAGCCGAATCCAGAATATGCAACATTGGGGACATTAAGTAAAATAACATATCCAACAGGGGGATATACAAAATTTATATATGAATCTCATGACTATAAAAAAAGAGTTACATTATCTCGTAATAATTGTGAAATATTATCAAATAATAAGATTGCCGGAGGAATCCGAATAAAAGAAATCATAAATAGTCCATCGGGATTAGATAAAGATGCATATATTGAGAAACAATATTATTATGTATCTGATTTTTTGCAAAATCGTTCGAATGCGACAGTCTCAAGTGGAGTTTTGTTAAATCCAGTACAATATAATTATACAGATTATAGAGTCCCGATTATTAATGAATCAGGAGAGGCGATTATTAATGCGTTCAGTTCGTTATCTGTTTTGCCTTTTACGGCTAATTCTTGTGGTACCCATATTGGATATTCAGAAGTTGTAGAAGAATATTCAGATGGGTCATTTATAATATATAAATATTCTAATGCTGATAATGGATATTTAGATGACCTTGCAGATGTTTCTGTTCAAAGTCATACCGGTTATGAGCCATATTCGAGTAAAGATCAAGAACGAGGGCTTCTGCTTTCTAAGTCGGAATATAATTCACAAGGCATTATAACAAACAAAACAATATACCAATATGAAAAAAATGACAATTCGACAAATAATTTTGTAGGAGCATTATTACTTAATATACAAGGTTTATGCAATTCGAAATATTATACAGAAGCAACTGCATATAGGAATTACACTTATTCCATGCGACCCAAAAAACAAATAGAGACAATATATGAAGATGGAGATTCTTTAAGAGAAGAAACCACATACACATATAACAACTTGGGATTGGTTGAAACGATAACCACTAACCAAAGTGATTCAAAGCAGCAACGAGTAACTCTAAAATATCCAAATTCATATAGTGGAACCTATTATGAACAGATGGTTCAAAACAATAGAATATCTCCAATAGTGGAAAAAGTGATTGAATCATTTGATGGTTCATCATATACTACTGAATTTAAGCAAAATAATAGATACGAAAAAAATTCCGTTAAACCGTCTTCAATATATACGGCGTATGGAAATAATGCATATCGGCAAGTGGCATCATATTTATATGATGAATATTACAATATTATAGAAACAAAATCGGTAAAAGAACCTGTTACGTCATGTTTATGGGGGTATAAAGGATTATATCCTGTTGCTGAAATTAAGGGAATTGTATCATCTGTGGTATCGGGGATTGTGAATAATCCAAATTTTACAATCTCTGAAGCTCCTGATACTACAGCATTAAACCGATTGAGGACATCGTTAACAACAGTAGAAATGACGACCTATTATTATAATGCATTTGGTAAGATTAGAAAGAAAATAGAACCCAACGGAAGATACACTACATATCATTATGATATATTTGGCAGATTGGTTGCCATAAAGGACGAAGAAGGGAAATATATCGAAGTTTATAATTATAATTACGCACATTAAATCTAATAATCCATGAAACGAATACTTACATACTTATTTTTGATGTTGTCGGTGCCGTCGTTGATGGCACAAGAAAATTCGGCGACAACATATTCTGCCGATGCCGTTACTGTTCCATCGATAATTTCAGGCTCAACAGATAGAAATTATGTGGCAAAGGCAGTGTTTACACAAGGAGTGAAAAAATTGACCTCAGTATCTCCTGCACGAGCAATAATCAGTACTACGTTTTACGACGGGTTTGGTCGTAAGCAACAGACCGTTCTTCGCAATAATAATTCAGGGAAAGACCTTGCCGATTATTATGAATATGACAATCGTGGACGAATTGTGCGACAATATCTTCCCGGCACAATTTCCGGTTCGGGTAATTATGCTTCGCTTGAACAAATAACCTCAAGCCATGCTTCGTTATATCCCGAAGATGCCACGAATGCCTATATCTCAACCGAATATGATGCATCGGTAACTCCACGCACAATTACAACCAAAAGAGCCGGAAGCGATTGGCAAATGAGCGTAGGGACAAATTCTCAATATCATATAAATAAGAACTCAGGTAAATATAGTTGTAACAAATTTACTCTTAATAGCAATAATGGAAGTTTAATGCATTCAGGAGTATATCCATCGGGTCGATTGCATGTTACAAATGTTATAGATGAAGACAACCGCGAAACTATAATCTTCAAAGATTTCAACGATAGTACATATCTGCATCGCAGAGTGCTTGATGAAAACAACTATGCCGATACGTACTACATCTATGACAATATTGGAAACATTTGCTACGTGATACCACCAATGGCATCGGTTGCATTGGCTTCGTCTTCGACTGGAGTAATCTCCGATGATAATGAGACTGTTCAAGACTATTGTTATATTTATAAATATGATAGTCGCAATCGTCTTGAAGAAAAGAAACTTCCCGGAGTGAAAACGATATATTATGTTTATGATGATAATAATCGTTTGCGATATAGCCAAGATGGGAATCAACGAGATAAAGGAGAATGGACAGCGTATGCTTATGATACACGATATAGATTAGCATATACATGCGAGGTTGAAATTGAAGCAATGACAATAACACAACTTCGACAAACAGTTTCGAATAAGACAAACAACTCAAATTTAACAACAAATATAAATAATTTAGGGGGTTACACAAATGTTATTCCTTGTGGAACAGTAAAGACAGTCAACACGATTAATTATTATGATAATTATGATTTTCTTGAATTATATCCGGTTGAAAAAGACTCGATTGATTATAAGGTAGTAAGGAACTACGATGGAAGATATACCGATACACTTAATCCTCGACATGTTAATTTAGGAATGTTGACAGGGACAGTAACTTCGGTTATTGGTGATTCGTTAAGATTGCTTTGTGCAAACTATTATGATAGAAAAGGGCGTTTGATACAGAGTTGCGAGACGAACCATTTAGGAGGTTATGACCGAAAGATGTATCGATTGTCGTTTGTTGGCAATCCTATCTCCATGCGACATGAACATTCCACTGCCGATACCTCATGTGTAGATGTATATACCTATTCCTATGACATTCAATTGCGACCAACATCTGTGAGTCTTGCTCATAATGGAAGTGAGTCAATGTTGGAATTTTCAAATACATATAACAGTCTCGGTCAATTATCATCGCAAGCATTGGGAGAGGGATTGATAGAAACTGCATACCAATATAATATTCAAGGGTGGACTACGCATATCGACAACAATAAATTCCATCAACAATTATATTACGAGACGCACCCATACGGAGCCGAAGAAAGTCTCACAGGAAATGTATGTGCCATGAGTTGGTCGAGTGATGGCAGAGACAATGGTGGTAATATAGCACCAACAATACAACGCACATACCTGTATGACTATGACCGTCTCGATCGTCTCACATCGGCACAATATGAGGAATCAGAACCTCGTTCCGATTTTACATATCAAACCACCAACACCCCCAATTATTCCACAGCCTATACCTACGACCTTAATGGAAATATCACCTCTTTGCGTCGTAATGGCTTGGTGAGTAGAGAACTCGCCGACACATACGAGTTGTGGACATTTGGAGAAGTTGACAATGTGGCGATGATCTACGACGGCAATCAATTAAGACAAGTTAATGATGCCACCGATGAAGTGATATTATCCTCAACAATGGATGTTAACGATAGGGAAAATTATAATCTGTATGACTCAAACGGCAATTTATTTCGTTGTCCCGATAAGGATATATTATATATCGATTACAATAGGATGAATCTTCCTGATACAATATATTTTGAGAACAACAATAGGATAATTTTCAAATATGATGCTAGAGGAAGGAAATTAAGTGAGATATATAAGGTATATCATTTCGGATATCCGCCATCATTAGAATTGGAGCCATTGACAATTAATGAGCCACAATCGACATCTGGTTATTATACAATAGCAAGTCGCCGTGATTATTGTGGCAACTATATCTATCAGAATGGCAACATTAGCATGATAATAACTCCGGCAGGATATATATCGGGAAGCATGCGATATTATTACCTGAGAGATTATCAAGGGAATAATTGTGTGGTGTTGAATCAAAATGGAGTTGTTCAACAAATAAATCATTATTATCCCTACGGCTCATTAATGGGAGAGGGATACAATGCCTCATCGCAACCCTATCGTTATGGTGGCAAGGAATTGGTAACATTGGGTGGCTTGAACCTTAGCGACTTCGGAGCCCGTTGGCTCGACTCCCCTAATGGCACATTTACAACAATGGATCCACTATGTGAAGACTTCCAACATCTCTCCCCATACCTTTATTGTGCTGGCAATCCTATGAAATATATAGATCCGAGTGGAAAAGCGACGATTAAAGTCGCAGCTTCGGGGTTAAAATATATCAATAAATTATATAAGGTTTACAAGAAAACTGGAAAACTGACAAAAGAAAATCTAAAAAAGGCTGGGTTAGATGAATTTGTTGATATAGCTGGTGATATTCAAACTATATTTGATGGAGATGCATCAGTCATAGATAAAATAGCAGCTGTTGCAGATGTAATAGTAGGGACTGAGTTTAACGATAAAGGGCAAAAACAAGTCACCGAAGCATTAGGTATTTCGCTGAGTAAAAATGCAAAGAAAACGGAAACGGTTACGTTTATTCAAGGGAAAGGAGACGTGGCTAAAAAAGTCACAGTAGAAGTGCCTAATGGATATCGAAAAATAAATGAACGGAGTAAACATGGAATGCCAATTTTTACAAATGGGAAAGATTATATTTCTCCAGATAAAGATTGTCATAATGGTGGAGTTTGGAAAAAAGCAAAGGATAAAAAAATGTTGGACAGAAAAGATATAAGAACTGGAACCTATGATGAGAATTTAAATAGAATAGGAGATTGAAAAATGAAAAGAAATATTTTAAAAATGCATGAAATAGTAAAGTATCCTCCTCAAAATTATATAAATGGAATTTATGAGAAAGATGAGTGGACGGATTATAGTGATATTGGTAAAGTATTTGATGACAAATTGTTTACTCTTGAAGAATATTTATCAGTAGAAAAAAAGTATATAAATGTAATACTGAAAATTCTGGAAGAATTGAATTGTACATATATTAGATTAGATAGGTGGTTCAAAAATTACGCTGAAGATATAAAAGACTCACGTTTCCCAGATGTTGATTATCCTTTATTGCGATTTGCTCAAAGTTTAAAAAGGGGAAAATGTATTAATAAAATTAATATAGATAAAATTATTAAGCTAATATTAAGAAATTATTTAGGTGCAAGATTAAGAAATAAAAAAAAGAAACTTCTTATTGAGTTTGGTTGGGATTTTTATATGCATGTGCAATGTGAATTAGAAGAAATTAGATTAAGAGAAATTGTAGAAAAAGAAGGACTATATTTAAACCCAAGACAAAAAAGAATATTGATTATTAAGAATGGCGAAAATCCAAATTTGTGAGTGATTGAAAAATAAGTTATAAATTTAAATGATTATTGGGAAGTATGCGATATTATTATCTGAAAGATTATCAAGGTAATAATTGTGTGGTGTTGAATCAAAACGGAGTGGTGCAACAAATAAATCATTATTATCCCTATGGTTCATTGATGGGAGAGGGATACAATGCCTCATCGCAACCCTATCGTTATGGTGGTAAAGAATTGGTAACATTAGAGGGCTTGAACCTTAGCGACTTCGGAGCCCGCTGGCTCAATACTCAATTATATTGATGCTGATGAAATAAATGTTGTTAAAAACTTCTGCGAAAAATGTGAGAGAATAATTTGCGAGTAGCGAGATATTGCATTAACTTTGTAGTTATATAAGTTATAACTCAAAAACTACATTGTGCAATGAATAGCAATAGCCTCGTGTCAATCTCCGATATCTCAAAAGAGGAGATATTGCGACTCCTTGAGAATGCTCGTTATTTCGAGGAGAACCCTAATCACAAAATTCTTGACGGTAAAGTGGTTGCAACATTGTTTTTTGAACCATCTACCCGCACAAGATTGAGTTTTGAAACAGCAGTAAATCGCCTTGGTGGTCGTGTGATAGGCTTCTCCGATGCCAGCACTACCAGTTCGTCAAAAGGTGAAACACTCAAAGATACCATAAAGATGGTGAGCAACTATGTTGACCTCATTGTGATGCGTCACTATCTTGAAGGTGCAGCTCGTTATGCAACCGAGGTGACCGATACACCTATCATCAACGCCGGTGATGGAGCGCATCAACACCCATCGCAAACGATGCTCGACCTCTATTCAATCTACAAAACACAAGGCACACTCGAAAATCTCACTATCACAATGGTAGGTGACTTGAAATATGGCCGCACAGTGCACTCATTATTGATGGCTATGCAATATTTCAACCCCACATTTAATTTTGTGGCTTGCGATGAATTGAAAATGCCTGCTGAATATAAAGAATTTTGCGACCAAAAAGGTATTAAATACACCGAACATAAAGAATTTTCACAAGAGGTTATCAACTCGTCAGATATTATCTACATGACTCGTGTGCAACGCGAACGCTTCACCGACATTATGGAATATGAAAAGGTGAAAAACCTTTATAACCTCCATAATGCAATGCTCGATAACTCAAAAGAAAATCTTCGCATTCTTCATCCACTACCTCGTGTAAACGAGATTGACCAAGATGTGGATGATAACCCCAAAGCATATTATTTCCAACAAGCACAAAACGGATTATATGCCCGTCAGGCAATAATTTGTAGAGCATTAAACATTGATATTAAGGAGGTACAAAAATCATGACAGGAAAGAAAGAACTCGCTGTAGCTGCATTGCAAAATGGCACAGTAATCGACCATATTCCCTCTTCAGTATTGTTTAAAGCTGTAAAAATATTGGGAATTGAAAAACTCGACACTCATGTTACGATAGGTAACAACCTCAATAGCAAAAAGCTTGGTTCAAAGGGTATTATAAAGGTTGCCGATGTAGAGTTTCCCGAAGCAACACTCAATCGCATTGCACTCATTGCCCCCTCGGCTGTGGTGAATATCATTCGCGACTTTGAGGTGGTAGAGAAACACCCTGTGCAACTCCCCGACACCATTGTGGGCATCGTGAAATGTGGTAACCCCAAGTGTATCACAAATAACGAGCCTATGAAAACTCGTTTTGAGGTAGTAGATCGCGAAAATATTACTATCAGTTGCCACTATTGTGGTCATTCTGTAAGTAACAAAGACGCTCAAATCGACTAATTATTGCCGATGAAACAGAGTTGGAAGCCCGGAACGATGATTTATCCACTCCCTGCAGTGCTTGTGAGTTGTGGAAACACCCCCGAGCGTCGCAACCTCATCACAGTGGCTTGGACAGGCACTATATGCACCAATCCGGCAATGTGTTATATCTCCATTCGCCCCGAGCGTCATAGTTATGGCATCATTAAAGAGGAAATGGAGTTTACAATAAATGTCACTACCGAAGCGATGGCACAAGCAACCGACTGGTGTGGAGTGCGTTCGGGACGCGACTATGATAAATGGAAAGAGACTGGCCTAACACCTATGCCTGGCGAGAAAGTAGGGTGTCCATATATTGAAGAAGCACCGCTTTCAATTGAATGTAGGGTTAAAGAGATAATAAAACTTGGCAGTCACGACATGTTTATAGCCGAAGTGCTTAATGTGCTTGCCGATGAAAAATATATGGATTCCGAAACTGGAGCATTTGACCTTGCTAAAGCATCACCCATAAGTTATAGCCATGGAGGATATTTTACTCAAGGAGAAAAAATAGGTGGTTTTGGTTGGACAGTAAAGAAAAAGAAATAAAAATAATAACTTAATATATCATCAAAATTTATGGAAAGAGATAACCAAATTTTTGACATTATCGAGCGTGAACATCAACGCCAAAAGAAAGGTATTGAACTTATCGCTTCTGAAAACTTCGTAAGTGACCAAGTGATGCAAGCAATGGGCTCATGCCTCACTAACAAGTATGCCGAAGGCTACCCTGGACACCGTTATTATGGTGGTTGCCAAGTGGTAGATGAAGCTGAATCACTTGCAATCGAACGCCTCAAAGAAATCTTCGGTGCAAGCTATGCTAATGTGCAACCACACTCAGGTGCGCAAGCTAATATGGCTGTATTTATGGCTTGTATGCAACCCGGCGACAAATTCCTCGGTTTGAACCTTGCTCATGGTGGTCATCTTTCACATGGTAGCCCTGTAAACTTCTCGGGTCTTATGTTCCAAGCGTTGGAATACAATGTGAAAGAAGATACTGGTTTGGTTGACTATGAACAAATGGAAGAGGTTGCTCGTCGTGAACGCCCTAAATTGATTATCGGTGGTGCAAGTGCTTATTCTCGTGAATGGGACTACGCTCGCATGCGTCGTCTTGCCGACGAAATTGGTGCTATCTTCATGGTTGACATGGCTCACCCAGCAGGTCTCATTGCAGCTGGTTTGCTTGACAACCCTGTGAAATATGCTCACATTGTAACTTCTACTACTCACAAGACTCTTCGTGGACCTCGTGGTGGTATCATTCTACTTGGTGAAGACTTTGAAAACCCATGGGGTAAAAAGACTCCAAAGGGAGTAACTCGCATGATGTCGTCTCTTCTCGACTCTGCTGTCTTCCCTGGCGTTCAAGGTGGTCCACTCGAACATGTTATCGCTGCTAAAGCTGTAGCATTTGGCGAAGCTCTTCAACCTTCTTACAAAGAATATCAAGCACAAGTGAAAAAGAATGCAGCTGTTATGGCTCAAGCACTTGTTGACAAAGGTTACAAAATCATCTCGGGTGGAACCGACAACCACTGTATGCTTGTTGACCTTCGCACTAAATTCCCTGAATTGACTGGTAAAGTGGCTGAAAAAGTACTCGTTGAAGCTGATATTACTGCTAACAAAAACATGGTGCCATTTGATAGCCGTTCACCATTCCAAACTTCAGGTATCCGTCTCGGTACTCCTGCTATCACTACTCGTGGTGCTAAAGAAGACCTCATGGGCGAAATCGTTGAAATGATTGACACTGTACTTTCTAACCCTGAAAACGAAAAAATCATCGCTTCAGTACGCGAAAAAGTTAACTCAATCATGGTTGAATACCCAATGTTTGCTTACTAATAAAATAGTATATCGCAAAAAAACTGAAAGGTTGCATCAACGCGTTGGTGCAACCTTTTTTGGTATTTTGGTAGAAAGAAATGGCAATTTTTGTGAGTTTGCGATATAACTTGTAACTTTGCAAAAGTTGTAAATAAGTAAAATTATGAAAATTTTATATCGTATATATCAGTGCATTGTCATGGTGCCTTTATTGGTGATATCGACAATTATCACATCTCTTGCAGTAGGTATAGGTAGTATGCTTGGTGGTGGCCGTTGGTGGGGATTTTATCCAGCCTATTATTGGGGTAGATTTGTGTGTTGGATTACGATGGTCAAAGTGACGGTTACAGGAAAAGAAAACATTAACCCCAAGAAACCTTATGTGTTTGTGGCTAATCACCAGAGTGCATATGATATATTTGTTGCTTATGGCTATCTTGGTCATAGTTTCAGATGGATGATGAAGAAGAGTCTTGAAAAGATTCCATTTGTAGGGTGGAGCTGTAAGCGTGCCGGAATGGTGTTTGTTGATAATTCTTCACCAGCAGCGATTAAAGATACTATGGCTAAAGCACGCACACAATTGCAAAAAGATCAGTCGCTTATCGTTTTTCCCGAGGGGTCTCGCTCTTGGGATGGAAAGATGAAACCATTCAAGAAAGGTGCATATTTATTGGCCGTACAGTTTGGTTTGCCCATTGTGCCTATTACAATCGATGGTGCATTTGATGTGATGCCACGATTTAAAAAATTGCCAAAGTGGGGACATGTTAAATTGACTATCCACAAACCTATTGATATGCCCGAAGGCGGTTATCGTATCAAAACAGTAATGGAGGAATCATATAACATAATAAATTCGGCTCTGCCCGAAAAAGATCAATAACAATTAATTACCTAAAAATAGAACATTATGAAAAATGGAACATTTATTCAAATCCTAGTATCAATAGGAGTTGTTGCTGCAATTATTGTTGGGCTCATGTTTGGCATTCCTAAATACAATGTGTGGCAACAAGAAATGGAAGGTAAAGCCGAAATGGCTCGTGCCGAGCAAAATAGAATGATTCTTGTAGAAGAGGCCAAGGCTAAATTAGAAGCCGAAAAATTAAATGCACAGGCCGAAATTGAGCGTGCAAAAGGTATGGCTGAAGCGATGGAAATTGAAAATGGTAAACTCACAAGCACCTACAATCAATATCTTTTTATTCGCACATTAGAAAAAATCTCTGATAAAGGTTCGTTGCCTCAAATCATCTATATGCCAACCGAAGGAATGGTTCCGGTAATGAATATGAATCAAAATCAAAATCTAAAAGAGTAAATAACTCATTTAGATAAGAAAAAGAAACACCCCAATGAATGTTGAGGTGTTTCTTTGTTATTTGAGGCTGTTGATGTTATTTCTTTTTTCCTTTGCTCTCATCGGGGAATTTATTGGGATATTCGAGAGCGACGCGAGGTCGTTTCATCGCATAGATGATGAGCGCAATGCCAATGAGCACGAAAGGAATGCTTAACCATTGTCCCATGTTGAGTGTCATAGTTTCTTCCCATGCTACTTGGTTGTTCTTTACAAACTCAATGAGGAAACGAGAGCCAAATACCCACACAAAGAAGATGCCGAGCAATAGCCCTTGACGCTCTTGTGCATTCTTTTTCCAATACATCCACATTAATAATCCGAATAGGGCGAAATAGCAAAATGCTTCATATAGTTGGGTGGGGTGTGAGGGAGCTGTGAAGATAGGTTCTGCTCCGGCTTGCCATGCACGAATGTTGTCGATAAAGCAGAATGCCCATGGCACATCGGTGGCGTGGCCAAAAATCTCATGGTTGAATAGATTGCCGAGGCGTATCAATCCGGCTACCATTGCTACTGCTACAGCCAAGCGGTCAAATGTCCATAGAGGATTGCGCTTGGTGGTGAAGCGAGAATATAATATTACGGCAATCATAACGCCTATTGTGCCACCATGACTGGCCAATCCACCTTCCCACACTTTAAATATTTCAATGGGATTTTGTGAATATTGGTCCCATTCATAGAAGAATACATGACCAAGGCGAGCACCTATGATAGTGCCAAGCATTACCCACACAAGCAATGACCCAAGCCAACTCTCGGGCGCACCTTCGTGTTTAAATATTTTTTCTACAATCTTGTATCCTCCCAAGAAACCAAAGAGGAACATTAATGAATACCATCGAAGTTGAAATGACCCTATTTCGAGCAATATGGGGTCGGTAGTCCATGTAATGAAGTTAAGCATAATTAATTAAGCTATGATGTTCTACTTTTTTATTTGTGAGAAATATTCTTTAGTGGCTTGTTTCACTTTAGGACTTAATATGAGAATAGCAATCATTGTGGGGAATGCCATAAGACCATAGAATAAGTCGCATACACCTACTGCAGCCGATAACGGAACAACGGCAAAAACAACAAGCGACAAGATGAAGAAATAAGTGTAGTATTTTGCGTTTTTAGCGCCAAAGAGGTAGCTGGCGCAACGGTTGCCGTAGAATGAGTATGAGAACATTGATGACATACCGAAACATATCACAATCAACATTAATAAGTATTTCCCTCCAGGGATTGCGTTGCCAAAGGCAGCCATTGCCACTTGAAGACCTTGCACTCCTTCAACATTAATATCTCCACAAAGCAGTATTGCCAATGCAGTGAGTGTGCACACCAAGCCCGAGTCGATGCTTGGACCTAACATTGCAACAAGACCTTCGCGCACGGGTTGGTCATTTCGAGAAGCGCCATGCATGATTGAGGCAGTTCCCACGCCGGCATCATTTACTAATGCTGCTCGGCGAGCGCCTATAAGTGCAATACCTATTAATCCTCCCCATCCGGCTTTTAAACTGAATGCCTCGCGGAAAATGCTTGCAAATACCTCGGGGACATCGCCTATGTGGGTGACAATGATATATAATACCATTAAGAAGTAGGCGCCCACCATAAATGGCACAAGCACGGTGGCCACATTGGCAATGCGTTTTATGCCACCAAGCACCACAAGTGCAACGATCGAAGCAATGGTGATGCCAAATATGAGTTTGAATGAGTGAAGATTATCGAGCGATGTTAGTGACGAGATTGTTGAAAGGAAATCGCTACCAGCAATCCACTCGGGAGTGGTAAATGTGGCAACTGCGCCCTCGGCAAGCTGATTGGCATTCATAATACACATGGTGCCAAACATACCAGCAACGGCAAAAAATGTTGCCATAGGTTTCCATTTCATGCCCAATCCGCGCTCTATTATATACATAGGTCCACCTTGAGGGTTTCCTTGGTCATCTTTCCCTTTATACATAATAGCAAGCACGCCTTCGTGATATTTTGTACACATTCCCACGAGTGCGCTCACCCATAGCCAAAAAATTGCTCCGGGACCACCCATTACTAACGCAATTGATACACCTGCAATGTTACCAAGTCCCACTGTAGCGGCAACAACCGAGGCGAGGGCTTGTGCCGAACTGATTTGTCCGTTTTTCGCATCGCTTTTAGCACGAAGGGCAGCAAGTGCATAGGGTAGGCGACGAATAGATACAGCTCCTGAGTATATGAAGAGAAACAATCCACCACCTATGAGTGTGAAAAACATTGGGTAGCCACACACAAAGTCGGCGATTGTAGTGATGAAATTTCCTATTGATTCAAGCATTATGTGATTGGTAAATGTGATAATAAATCACTAATTTTTAAATATTCTACAAATTTACATCATATCCCATCAACCTGCAAATTATATATGCTGCGTTTTGATTATTTTACATATTAAAAACGATGGCTTGCTATTTATTTTAGCAAGCCACCGATAAAGTAGATGTGAATAAATTCTATCGTTGAGCAAATGCACTCTCTAAATCTTGTGATATGTTGATTAAGAAATCGCCCATTCGTTCAAGTTGATTTATAACATCGATATAGTAAACACTTGTTTGGTAATTTTTCACATTGTGTTCGATGTCTTCAATCTCAGCATCGCGAAGATTGCTTCGGAGGTTGTTGATGCGCTCTTCGGCATTGTAAGCATTTGAAATTTCGGTGAGGTTGCCTTTATGAGCAGCAATGAGATTGTCGATCATCACATCATAAGCATTGTCAACAGCCTCTACCATGTTGTTAATCTTGATGAGTGTGTCCTCATCGAATGTCTTATTGTGAATATTGCGGCGTGAAAGAATGCGACTGATAGCCTCACCCGAGTCGCCGAGTGATTCTAATTCACCAATAATCTTATACATTGCCTTGATGCGTTTTGAAGACTCTTCGCTGATGTCTCCTGCCGATACTGCATTAAGGAATGCTGCAATTTCATATTCTATGCGGTCAGAGATTTCTTCATATTTCACCAGTTTGTTTCGTAACTCTTCAAACTTGTCGCGATTGCGCTCTTCGATTGCTGCTTTGGCATATCCAAGGCCTCTTTTTGAGATTTGAGCAAAATGGATAATTTCGTCAAATGCTTGTTCGGTAGCAAGTTCGGCAGTAGCGACAGGCCCTGCTGTGATGTATTTTAAACGGAATACCTCTTGTTCTTGATTTTTAGGTGCTTTGATAATTATCACAACAAGCTTTTCAATATACTTGATAAACCACACTAATATAAATGTGTTGATGGTGTTAAATAATGTGTGTAGCATTGAAAGGCCATATAGGGCAGCAACACCTGTGTCAGAGTTGGGTGAGGTAACAACAAAACCTTCATCGGCAGGGTTGGGAAGACCGAAAACTACCTCGGTTATTTTGCCCACAAGAGCGAGGAATGGCGTGAATAGAATCAATGCCCATATAACACCAAACACATTAAAGATAGTGTGTGACATTGCCGCTCTTTTGGCTTGTGTGTTACCAACTGCTGCCGCAATGTTGGCGGTAATGGTTGTACCTATGTTTTCGCCTAATACCATTGCACACGCCATGTTAAACGGAATCCATCCCATGCTCAACATAATGAGTGTGATGGCCATTGTTGCCGATGATGATTGAAGCACGAGTGTTAATACTGTACCGAAAGCAAGGAAAATGAGAACCGAACTAAAACCGTAGCTTGACCATGTTTTTACAAATTCCAATACCTCGGGGGTGCTATTTAGGTCGGGAACTGATTCCTTCATAAATGATAACCCAAGGAACAAAAGGCAGAATCCTACAATGAGTTCGCCAATGTTTTGGCGTTGATTCTTTTTGGAATTAGAAAATAGGAATCCAAATACCATTAATGGAACGGCAAGCACCGAGATGTCGGCTTTAAACCCGAGCCACGACACAAGCCATGCCGTAACAGTGGTGCCTATGTTGGCCCCCATGATTACACCTATAGCTTGCCCAAGAGAAAGAAGCCCGGCGTTTACAAAACTCACAACCATTACGGTAGTAGCCGATGATGATTGAATGATTGATGTTATGCCAAGCCCGGTCATTACACCCTTGAATGGGTTGGAGGTCATTGCCGAAAGGAAACTGCGAAGTTTGTCGCCCGATGCCTTTTGAAGTCCCGAACTCATTAAGTTCATACCATATAGGAACATACCCAATGCTCCTAAAAGGGTAAATATTTGAAAAAAGTTCATAGCTATTCTATTTAGAAGTTATTAGTCGTTCAATCTTATCTGTTCCATATTCATAAATTTGTGAACATGGCTCATATTGGTTGGCTGAATATTCAAAAAGTTGAAGATAGGCTTTTTTGATTTGGTTGTTGTAGTAAATGTATAATCTCAATGATTGAGCATTTCCTTCTCGTGTTAAATCTATATTTTCGGGATGAGAGCCAAGTGCTGATAATAATGCTCCTTTCATGTCCATAGGAAACAAGAATTGTTTTCTATGGAATTTTTCACCCGAATGAAAGTGTTTATATGAGGACTTTAATGTAAAAGCGAGTGTGATGCCAATTATAATTAGAGTAAAACCTCCAATATTTGCATTTGTTCCAATGGGTAATATCGTAAAAATACAACCAACTAAAATTATTAGTGAGAATATAATAATGTCTTTAAGAGAGCGAGTTTTGATAAATTTCTTTTCCATTTGTTATTTAGTATTTCAAATTAAATATGTGATTATGCGTGAGTTGTAGCATAACAACTCATGTGAAATAGTCCCCAAGAGAAAGGATTACTTCACACAAAATATTATTTGAAATAAAACACTAAATAACAAGTTTACCAAGGCTTATCAATCGATGAAAAGGCCTAGTAAACGAGTAATGGATAATAAGGTTTTTTTGTTGAGAATAGTTCCTTTTGTCCAGACCGTCAATTCGGCTGGCTTTGATTGCTTTAAATTGATTGTTGTGGAAACAATTGCTCCTTTTGGATGTGTTTTGTAATCGAAGGGCACTTGTGGGAGAGGGTTGGTTAGGAAGTCTTGCTTCAAAATCACATGTTGAGCAATCGTCAATATTTGCGGCGTTTTCGGTAGATGAATCAATGGTATAATCATCTGTGACAGTTGATTCTACCAATTCAAATCCATTAATAAATGCTACTGCAATTATAATGGGGATTATAAATCTAAAAAGATTTTTTACCGTTAACAACTAATATCTTGTTATAAATTCTATACAAAGATAGTGAGTTTGTGTTGAATAAACAATATTGGTAATGATAAAACAACCATGAGCGAGAAAAAGTTGAGGCGATATATCAAAATTGTGATATATCGCCTCTATTTTTTTGTAGAAAAGATTGTTCGGTTACACAAGATGAGCTATTAGATTGTCGCGGTCGCCTGGTAGTAGGTCGATGACAGGGATTTCAATCATTGTGTATGCGCCAGGTTTTTGCACCATAGAGGCACGAGCCACGCTCACGAGCATTTGTGCTGTGAGAGCAGGGTTGTTGATGCTCATATTGAATTCAAATCGTTGGTTTTGAGTTTTACCCGATACGCCTTTGCGCACCATGTTCACGCCGTGTCCCATATCTTTCACCTCATCGACCGATTCTACTTGCATCACATGAGTTTCATCATTCACAAAGTAAGGGTCTTCTTTAACTGCTTTAGCTACTTGGTCGAGCGAATAGCCATCTTCAAGTTCTACATACACCATGCGACGGTGAATGCCAGTTCCCAATGGAATTGTCATCGAAAGTGCATTTTTTACTCCCTCTTTTGATTTCACACACACGGTGTGCCCCATGCTCATGCGAGGACCAATGTTGGTATAGGTCAATCCCTTGGGTGCTGCTGCTAGAAGCAAAGTTCTCACCACCGAATCGCTACCTGGATCCCAACCGGCTGAAATGATTGCAACAGTACCGTTGGCTTGCGCAACTGCGTTTAGGCTCTTGCGTAGGTCAACGATGCCTGTGTGGATGTCAAAGCTATCAACCGTGTTGATACCTTTAGCAAGATATTCCACCGCATATTTTTCAACCTCACGAGTGGGAGTGCAAAGGATTGCAACATCAACTTTTTCAAGTTGGTCGATATTGGTTACAACATCGTATCCGTTTAATTCAGTAGGGATATTGTTTACACTACGACGCACTACACCTGCAACTTCAAAGTCGGGCGCTGTTTCAAGTGCATCGAGCACAAATTTTCCAATATTACCATATCCAACAATGGCAGCTCTAATCTTTTTCATATATACTTATGTGTTGTAGATTTTCTTTGAATTTTAGTGATTTTAATCCCCTATAGCGTTGCTTTGCTCCCTCTAATTTATGATAAATGAGAGGGAGAGCAAGCTTATGATTTATTGATATTATTCAGGTTGACGGCCATTAACGATTGCCTCGGTGTCGCGAGCAATCATTAATTCTTCATCGGTAGGAATTACAACAACCTTAACCTTTGATTCGGGAGTTGAAACTACAGTTTCTGTACCGCGAATCTTGGCATTAAGTTCTTTGTCGATTTCTACACCCATGAAGCCGAGTGGCGCACACACATTTTCACGCACACCTGTTTGGTTTTCGCCTACACCACCAGTGAATACGATGATGTCAACGCCACCCATTTCGGCTGCATATGCACCAACATATTTGATAATGCGTTGTTCATACATTGCCAATGCTAATTGTGCACGCTCAACACCAGCGATGTCGGCAGCTTCGATTTCGCGCATGTCTGACGAAATTTCCGATACACCAGCAACACCACTATCTTTGTTGATGATGTTTTGCATTTGCGCAGGAGAAAGATTGTGTTTAGCCATCAAAAATGTCAACGCGCCTGGGTCGATATCACCAACGCGAGTACCCATCATAAGACCTTCGGTAGGAGTCAAACCCATAGAAGTGTCAACGCTCTTGCCGTTGAGGACAGCGGTGATTGAACCACCATTACCCACATGGCAAGTGATGATTTTTTGTTCCTTAATATCTACGCCAAGGAATTCACACACGCGTTGTGATACATAACGGTGGCTTGTGCCGTGGAAACCATAGCGACGCACACCATCTTCGGCATAATATTTATATGGAAGAGCATACATGTATGATTTAGCAGGCATTGTTTGGTGGAATGCAGTGTCAAATACGCCCACCTGAGGCACATTAGGCATCAACGCTGTGATAGCTTCAATACCAGTCATGTTAGCTGGGTTGTGAAGAGGAGCGATGTCGTAGCATTCTTTAATCATTGCTTTCACATCATCATCAATGAGCACACTCTTGTTGAATTTTTCGCCACCATGCACTACGCGATGACCTACTGCATCGATTTCGTCATAACTCTTAATGCAACCTTCTTTTTCGTCGGTGAGGTTGTTGAGAATAGCCGAAACGGCACCATTGTGGTCAATGTGACCGAGTGCTACGGTTTCTTTCGAACCATCGTTGCGTTTAAATTTCAAGAAACCATCTTCAAGACCGATGCGTTCTACACCACCTTCAGCGAGAGTATTGTTGTCGGCAGTTTCGATGAGTTTATATTTTACAGAACTACTACCGCAGTTTAATACAAGAATTTTCATGATTAAAATGTTTTAAATATATTTTTTGATGAGATTATTTGTTTTCTTTTAGACCGATGGCTTGGTTGCAAGTGATAATTACAGTTTTGTAAATATCTTCGGGGAAACAACCACGAGAAAGGTCGTTGACAGGAGCAGCGAGACCTTGGAGGATTGGTCCCACAGCTTGAACGCCAGCAAGGCGTTGCACGAGTTTGTATGCAATATTACCTACTTCAAGTGATGGAAATACGAGAACATTTGCACGACCACTTAATGGGCTATTAGGAGCCTTGCTATTAGCAACACCTGGAACTAATGCTGCATCGGCTTGAAGTTCGCCGTCGAGAATTAAATCGGGAGCCATTTCGTGAGCTATTTCCGTTGCACGAATAACTTTGTTCACGCGATCATGGCGTGCGCTACCCTTAGTTGAGAAACTGAGAATTGCCACACGAGGTTCGATGGCAGCTATGTCGCGAGCGGTTTGAGAGGCCGAAACAGCGATTTGTGCCAATTCTTTGTCGGTTGGGTCGGGGATAACTGCACAGTCGGCAAATACAAGCAAGTCGTCGGTGCCATAAGGAGAACCTTCGGGGAGAAGCATGATAAATGCACCCGATACAACATCGATGCCTGGTTGAGTTTTGATAACTTGGAATGCAGCACGAAGCACATTGCCAGTAGTGTTTTGAGCACCGGCTACTTGTCCATCAGCATCACCAGCTTTAACCATTAAGCAACCAAGATAAAGAGGGTTGGCAGTCATGAGGCGAGCCTCTTCCATTGTTATACCCTTGCTCTTGCGAAGGTCAAAGTATATGCCTGCATATTTGTCGATTACTTTTTCATCGGCGGGATTGACAATTTGAGCTTTGTCGATATTTTCAAGTTTAAGGTCTTTGGCCATTGCTAAAATATCGGCAGGATCTCCAATGAGGATTACATTGGCAATTTGCTCTGCGATGATTTTATCAGCAGCGGTCAAAGTACGTGGTTCTGTACCTTCGGGAAGTACAATTCGTTGGCGATTTTTAATCGCTCTTTCGGTAAGTTTTTCAAATAATCCCATAATGAAAGTGTCTTTGATGTTTGTTGAAATTTTTATATATGCAAATTTAATGAAAAAGGATAGTTTATGAAAGAAAAACGAAAAAAATGATGGATATGTCAAGAATTTTATATTAATTCGCAGTTATAAATATAAACTATCATTAATCATAACTAAAAATATAAGATACCTTACACTATATCATGGAGTATATTAAATATAAATTAGAATTTGACATGAAAGCCACTCCCATAACTATTTTATGGGAATATATATCTTCCGAAAATGGATTGAAGCAATGGTTTGCCGACGATGTTAAGATAAAAGATCGAGATTATATATTTAAGTGGAAAGGATATGAACAAGAGGCGCGAATGATAGGTATGCGCAAAGGGCTTGCTATAAAATTGCAATGGAACGATGCTTCCGAAAAAACTTATTTTGAAATGCGCATTCTCACCAGCGAAATGACCGATAATGTGGTGTTGCAAATAATTGATTTTGCCGAAGAAGATGAACTTGATGAATCAAAAGACCTTTGGCGCTCGCAAATCGATACTTTGCGCCGCGTGATAGGGTGTAAATAGAATTTCAATTTAAACAAAATTGGGGGATTTATTGTTTTAAGTGAAACGACTTGAAACAATGAATCGACGACGCAAATATCAACCCCCAATAAAAATGAGCGTGTGGATGGCAATTATAGCCACCATAATGGTATTCTTGTTGCTTATATGGCTATCGGTGGTAGATACACCCTCGGTGAGGTAGTGAAGGTGGGGCATATTAAATTCAATGCAAAAGTATGGTCGAAACTTCGCTCGCTAAAAGATAAAAAAGCCCACTCGAATGAGTGAGCTTTAATATAGGGAATTCTTAAAGAATAGTCAAACTTACACGACGACCTAATCCCTCAAAAATACGGAAAAGAGTGCTTAATTGAATATCAGCTTTGCCATTTTCAAGTCGGGAAATGTAAGTTTTTTTAGTTCCAATCTTTTCAGCAAGTTCTTGCTGTGTAAGACCTGCACGCTTGCGTTCTTCTTTAAGAGTTTGAGCAAGACAGAATGCCTCAGTCTCCTTGTCAAACACTTTACGAGAAGGAGTGCCAACTTCACCAAACTCAATATTAAGAAGTTCATCAAGACTGTTGCAATTCATAAGGGCTTCTTTTTTTGCTTCTTCCATAATACTCTTTATTTTGCGTCTTTAGATTCAAAATATTCTTTCATTAATCTTTCTGC
This sequence comes from Muribaculaceae bacterium, assembly GCA_045646905.1. Taxonomy (GTDB): domain Bacteria; phylum Bacteroidota; class Bacteroidia; order Bacteroidales; family Muribaculaceae; genus RGIG4079. Next base: position 36,737 of record JAZRLP010000035.1, on the reverse strand, counting down.
CTTATCGATTTCACTCGAAGGCGTTTTTTGAGTTTTCTTTTGAAATCCATTGAAAAGGATAACTAAAGAACCTTCATCGAAGCAGCAGAATACACGGAATATATCGCCACCAAATTCAACTCTAATTTCAAAAAGTCCTTTTTTACCCTCTATACTCTTAAGTATGGTAACAGGCAATCTATCTAAAGTTTGCAGCCAAACCAATATTTGTGCAATCTTTTTTCTAACCTTATCGGTCTGAGCCACATAGAACTCGTTAAAATAATGCTTGTAGAATTTTATTTCTCGTTTAGCCATATATTCATTTTCACAACGGCAAAGTTAACTAAAAAGTTTACTTGCGCCAAATTTTTGAATCATTTTTTTTAATACCTATCAAAAGCGTCCGAGATTATCCCTTGGAACTCGCGACCGAGGTTGTTGGCAAAGAAATCACGAATGTTTATCACCGAGAAATGTTAATATCAATCTTAATAACACAAAAAAGACTTGCTCCTCGAGAAAGCAAGTCTTTTTTATTCTTTGCAAGAAGGTTTTTCTTACTTTGAAACGCGACGTTCTTTGATACGTGCTTTTTTACCTGTAAGACCACGGAGGTAATAAAGTTTAGCACGACGAACTTTACCGTATTTATTAACTGTGATTGAGTCAATAAATGGTGATTCGATTGGGAAGATGCGTTCTACACCGATGTTGTCGCTCATTTTGCGAACTGTGAAGCGTTTCTTTTCGCCTTCGCCTGAAATTTTAATAACTACACCACGATATTGTTGGATACGCTCCTTGTTACCTTCTTTGATACGGTAAGCGATTGTGATAGTGTCACCAGGACCGAACTCTGGGTGTTGTTTGCCAGTAGCAAATGCTTCGTTGGCGATTTTAATTAAATCCATTTTGTTGATATTTAAAATGTTAACATTACTCGCAATATTCACGGTTCACATAACTCGCCAGAGATTGCGAAATCGGTCGCAAAGTTACAAATAATTATTTGATTATGCAAGAGATTCGCACGGGAAAGTGTTTTGTTCCCTTTGCTATTTGTGTGAAAAGCACTACCTTTGTGCTCATAATTTTTTGCATTGTAACTTGATGAATAATTCCAACATTTCTCCATTGCATAATCGCATATCGCATCGTCGAGGGTTATTGGCTATTTCGCCGATTGTGGTGTTTTTGGCATTTTACCTTGTGGTGTCGCTTGTGATAGGTGATTTTTATAAGATGCCTATTGCGGTAGCACTTGTAATCGCCTCAATGTGGGCTATATTGATATTTCGAGGCAAGTCGCTGGCGCAACGCATTGAGATATTCTCTAAAGAGGCAGGTAGTTCAAATGTGCTATATATGGTGTGGATATTTGTCCTTGCCGGTGCTTTTGCTACACTTGCAAAGGAAATAGGTGCAGTTGAAGCAACAGTTAATCTCACATTGAAATACTTGCCACCCCAGTTTGTTGTGCCGGGAATATTTATTGCAGCATGTTTTATCTCAATATCTATAGGAACCTCGGTGGGAACAGTTGTGGCATTGACCCCGTTGACAGTTCAACTTGCCGAGACCAGTGGGGGAGATGTGCCTTTTTTTGTGGCTGTAGTGCTTGGTGGAGCCTTCTTTGGCGATAACCTTTCATTTATATCCGACACCACGATAGCTGCTACTCGCACTCAAGGATGTCAAATGAATGAGAAATTTAAGGCAAATCTATCTATTGCACTACCCGCAGCAATTGCTACATTGATAATATACTTGCTCATAGGCACTCGTGTAGAAACAGTTGCTGTTGCTCATGATATTAACCCCATGCTCATTTTGCCCTATCTTGTCATTATTGTAACAGCTATAATAGGGGTGAATGTGACAGTGGTGTTGGCGCTTGGCATAATGTCGGCATTAATTATTGCAATAATAAACGATTATGCTATTCTTGACCTCTTTGGCTTCATGGGGCAAGGAATCGACTCTATGGGAAATCTCATTATTATCACATTGTTGGCTGCTGGAATGTTGGGAATAATTAAGGCCGCCGGAGGGATTAACTACTTATTGCAGTTGCTCTCGGGACGCATCTCGGGCTCTCGAGGCGGACAATTGTGTATTGCATTCCTTGTTTCGATAGTGAACATGTGCACTGCTAATAATACGGTGGCTATTATCACCGTAGGTTCGTTATCAAAGCAAATCGCCTCACGATTTGGCATCTCGCCTCGCAAAACGGCCAGTCTGCTCGATACATGCTCCTGTATCACTCAATGCCTCATCCCTTACGGCGCACAAACATTATTGGCAACTCAATTGGCAGGCATTGCTCCTGCCGAGCCATTTCAATACCTATATTATCCGTGGGCGTTGGGTTTAATGGTCGCTTTGTCGATAATTTTCACTCGTAGAAATGTGAAAAAAGTTGAAAAATAATAGCCGATGTGTAACTTTTTACATAAAAATGAGTCTAATAGAGTGTAAATTTTTGTAATAGGTGCATATCTATAACATATTTTATGTAGATTTGTACCCTTAAATGTGAAATAATACATTAATTAAATATAAATAAAAATGAAAAAATTAGCAAAATCAATGTTGATGCTATTGGTGGGTGTACTTATGTTCCCTGCTATGGCAATAGCTCAACAAATGCCTATTCCTGTTGACACAACAGTGCGCATAGGTAAACTCCCTAATGGGTTGACTTATTACATTCGTCACAACGAATATCCTAAAGGCCAAGCAGAGTTCTTTATCGCTCAAAAAGTGGGCTCAATTCTTGAAGAAGACAACCAACGCGGTCTTGCTCACTTCCTTGAACACATGTGTTTCAACGGAACAAAAAATTTCCCTGGAAACCAAGTAGTGAGCTGGTTGGAAACTAAAGGTGTGAAATTTGGTCAAAACCTCAATGCTTACACCTCTATCGACGAAACTGTTTATAACATTTCAAATGTTCCTACTGCCGACATCGCTGTTCAAGACTCTTGCCTTTTGATTCTTCACGACTGGGCATGCGACCTTCTTCTTGAAGATGCTGAAATCGACAAAGAACGTGGTGTAATTCACCAAGAATGGCGTCGCTCAATGGTGGGACAAATGCGTATTCTTGAAAAACTTCTCCCTGTAATATATCCAGGCAATCGTTATGGTGAGCGTCTCCCTATCGGTACAATCGATGTTATCGATAACTTCCCCTATAAAGCCCTTCGCGACTACTACCACACATGGTATCGTCCCGACCAACAAGGTATTATCGTAGTAGGTGATATTGATGTTGATCGCATTGAGGCTAAAATTAAAGAGATGTTCTCTCACATCGAAATGCCAGCCGATGCTAAAGAACGCATCTATTATCCTGTTGAAGACACTCCAGGCACAATCTACGCTATCGGTCAAGATAAAGAACAATCAAGCACACAAGTGCAATTGATGTTTAAGCGTGATGCAATGCCTAAAGAAATGAAGGGCGATGTTTCTTACATGTTGATGGATTATGTGAGCCACATGATTACAAGCATGCTCAACACTCGTCTTGAAGACATATCAAGCAAACCTGATGCTCCTTTTGCAGCTGCAGGTGTAAGCGATGGCGAATTCTTTATAGCAAGCACAAAAGATGCGTTTAGCGTGAGTGCAGTGGCAAAAGATACTGATATCAAACCTGTAGTAGAAGCTCTTTATCGCGAGGTACTTCGTGCTCAACGAGGTGGTTTTACTGCAACTGAATATGCTCGCGCTCGCGCCGAATATATCTCTCGTCTTGAAAAGGCTTACAAAAACCGCGCAAGTCGTGAATCGGGTGCTTATGCTCGTGAATATGCCGCTCACTTTACTGAAAATGAGCCTATCCCTGGCATCGAATGGGAATATCAAACAATGAATATGATTGTTAATCAAATACCTGTTGAAGGTATTAACCAAATTTTTACTCAATATATTACTCCCGATAACCGCGTGCTTCTTGCTCTATTCCCCGAAAAAGAGGGTGTGGTATTGCCTACCGAAGCCGAACTTGCGCAAGTAATTGCTGCTGTTGATGCCGAAACAATAGAAGCATATGTTGATAATGTGAAGAGCGAACCTCTTATCACTAACCTCCCTGTAGCTGGTAAAGTAGTGAAAGAAACTCAAAATGCAACTTGGGGAACTACCGAATGGACTCTTTCTAATGGTGCTAAAGTCATCATCAAACCTACAAAATTCAAAGAAGATGAAATCTTGATGACTGCTGTGGCTAAAGGTGGTACAAGTGTTGTTGGCGACGAACTTGCAAACGAGTTGATTGTTGCTTCAATCGCATTCAATCAATATGGTCTTGGTAACTATACTAATACTGACCTTCAAAAATATCTTGCTGGTAAACAAGTTTCTCTCCGTCTTGCTCATTCTAATTATTCTCGTCAAATCGCTGGTAACACAACTCCTAAAGATTTGAACACATTGATGGAATTGACATATATGATGTTTACCGACTTCAATATCACTGAAGATGAGTATGTAGCAATGCAAAATATGTATGCTGGTATACTACAAAATCAAGAAGCAACTCCTAACTTCCAATTCAACAAGTTCCTCGTAAAATCATTGTTCTCAAATCCTCGCAATCAAATGCTTTCGGTTGACATCATTAAGAGTGCCGATCGTCAAAAAATGCTTGATATTGCAAAACAAATGACTGAAAATGCTGCAGATTACACTTTTGTATTCGTTGGCAATATTGATGCAGAAACATTGAAACCTCTTGTTGAGCAATATATCGCTTCTCTTCCTGGAAATGCTAAAAAAGCGACAAAGAAAGTGAAATTGAACAAGTCTCTCGCAATGGGTAAAGGTACTAAAACTGATGAGTCAACCTACAAAATGGAAACTCCTCAAACTACTGCCGCGATTATTGCTTTTGCTGATATGAAATATACCGATAAGAACCAAACATTGGCTTCTATGGCTGGTCAAATCCTCAGCGCGCGTCTCATCTCTACAGTGCGTGAAAAAGAGGGTGCTGTATATTCAATTGGCGCACGTGGTAGCATGAGTCGCATTGCTAATGAGCCTGTTACTATTCAAACTCAATTCCCAATGAAACCTGAATTGAAAGAAAAGGTTCTCGGTATGATTAAGAATGAATTTGTTGACATGGAATCAAATATCACTGAAGAAGAATTCAACAAAGTGAAAGAATTCATGATTAAGAGTGCTATTGAAGCGAAAGAAAAGAACAATAGTTGGATGAGTGGCATCGTAGGTGTGCAAATCAATGGCGTTGATACATTCAACAATAGAGTTGAAACACTCAAGGCTCTCACAGTGAAAGATGTACAAGATTTCATGAAGGAATTCAACAAACAAGGCAACTACCGTGTAGTTATCCAAGATCCTGCCGAATAAATAAAATTCGGCATAAATATTAAAACTGCCCTACGAGTAATCGTGGGGTAGTTTTTTTATTTAAGTAGATAAAATTGAAAATGAATAGAATGAGAATATGAGACAAAAGAAGTAAGATAGGGCATTTGCTTGCTTTTTGCTATGTTTGTTGTAATAAAGTTTACAAAAATCTTAATAAAGGGGTAAAAAATAGAAAAAGTTTACATTTTGCGATAAAAAAATTACAAAATGTTATGATAATAACAAAAAATGTGTTATCTTTGTCGTCGTAAATGATACAAAGGTGTATCATGATTGTTTTAGAAAATAAAATATACACATAATACTTCATTAAAGAAAGAATTTTATGAAAGCAGTTGAAGTAATCGACAAATTGAAATGTCGTTTTCCAAATGAACCTGAATACATTCAGGCAGTAGAAGAAGTTTTATCTACAATTGAAGATGTTTACAACGAACACCCCGAATTTGAACGCTACAACTTGATTGAACGCCTTTGCATTCCCGATCGCGTGTTTACTTTCCGCGTATCATGGGTTGATGATAAAGGTAATGTGCAAAACAACATGGGTTACCGTGTGCAACATAATAATGCGATTGGTCCATACAAAGGTGGTATCCGTTTCCACTCATCGGTTAACTTGTCAATCTTGAAGTTCCTCGCATTTGAACAAACATTCAAAAACTCACTCACTACACTCGCAATGGGTGGTGGTAAAGGTGGTTCTGACTTCTCTCCACGCGGCAAGAGCGACATGGAGGTGATGCGTTTCTGCCAAGCATTCATCGCCGAATTGTGGCGCCACATTGGCCCTGATACCGATGTTCCTGCTGGTGACATTGGTGTAGGTGGTCGCGAAGTGGGTTACATGTATGGTATGTATAAGAAAATGGCTCGTGAATTTACTGGTACATTCACAGGTAAAGGCCTTGATTTTGGTGGCTCACTCGTTCGCCCCGAAGCTACTGGTTATGGTAATGTTTACTTCTTGTTGAACATGCTTGCAACAAAAGGCATCGACATTAAAGATAAGAAGGTTGCTATCTCGGGTTCGGGTAATGTGGCTACTTATACAGCTAAAAAACTTCTCGAACTTGGAGCAAAAGTTGTGTCAATGAGCGACTCTAATGGTTCAATCTATGTGCCCGAAGGTATCTCTCAAGAACAACTCGACTATATCTTCAAACTCAAAAATATCTATCGTGGTCGTATCAAAGAGTTTGCCGAAGAATATGATTGCCAATATTTCGATGGCGAACGCCCATGGCAACACGCAGTTTGTGACATCGCAATGCCATCGGCTACTCAAAACGAACTTGATGGCGACGATGCTCGTGCACTTCTTGCAAACGGCTGTTTCGCAGTGTCGGAAGGTGCTAACATGCCTTCAACTCCCGAAGCTATCAAAGAATTCCTCAACGCTAAAATTCTTTATGCTCCTGGTAAGGCTGCTAACGCTGGTGGTGTATCAGTATCAGGTCTTGAAATGGCTCAAAACTCTCAAAAACTCAACTGGAGTGCCGAAGAGGTTGACGCTAAACTCAAAGGCATTATGGCCGAAATCCACAAACAATGTACTATTTATGGTACTGAAGAAGATGGTTTCATCAACTATGTTAAGGGTGCAAATGTTGCAGGCTTCATGAAAGTGGCTCGCGCAATGATGGCTCAAGGTATCATCTAAAAAATAGTATAATAATACATAATGTGTGAGGATTGACAAAATTGTCGGTCCTCACTGTTTTTATATAGGGCTAAAATACTTACCTTTGTAATATGAAGAGATTAGGAATTATTATAGTCGCAATGGGCATCGCAATGGGTGCTTTTTCTCAAGAGATAATGAAACTTGAGACATTGCGCCCCGAGTGGACTCCTACATGGAGCGCCCCAAATGATGAAAATGGATTGCTTGTTGAAGGTGCGCAATATGTGCCATTGGCTTTTCCTTGGGTAATGAAGGCTGTCGGTCAGCCAACTCGGTCGGGTTGGGGGCGTATGGCTACTTCTCAAGCATTTGGCGTGGTAACGATGGCAGGAAGTGTATGGGGCTTGAAGCGTGTAGTAGGGGAAATGCGCCCCGACGCAACCGATAATCATTCATTCCCATCAGGACACACAGCATGGAGTTTTATCGGCGCAACAATGATAGAACGCGAACTTGGTTGGTGCTCACCATGGTACACTTTTGGTGCATATACATTTGCATCGGCAATGGGTATGCAGCGAGTGGTCGATTGCCGACATTTCCCGGTTGATGTTGCAGGTGGGGCTGTGATAGGTATTGTAACCGGGCATTTAGGATATTTCATTGGCGACAAAATATTTGGAGATAAACAATTACAAAACAAATACACATTACTGTCGGTAGAGGATGGAAATCAGCCATTCCTCACGCTTGAAACTGGTATGAGTTTCGACTTTTCCAACTTGAGATGTGGTGGAATCACAATTTCGCGCGAACCATCATTAAATGTGGGTATTAAATATGGGTTGCCCTTTGGTAGTCATTGGGGAGCATCGGTAGGGGCTGTTATGCGTTCTACGCCTATATTTGTCGAATCGCCAGCATGTGAGCGCACATTTGTAGCACCCGAAAATGCTGTTGGGGTAGAACTTTCGCCCTATTTCCGCACGCAATTAAACTCGCGTTTTTCGTTTAATGCCGCTGTTGCCTGTGGTTATTATCGCAATTTTTCGTTAAAATCTATCGACCGAGCTATAGGGGTGAACGATGACTTTCTTAATGCTCGCATCTCGGCTGGCTCAACCTATCGAATAAACGATAATATGAGCGTAGGGGCAACTTTGGGATATGAATTGAGTAGTGCCGAATATTCGTTGTCGCCCAATTCAACCTATGGAATAACCCAAACTCAAACGATCGATAAATGCACTCACTCACTAATATTAAATATATCTACACGAGTGTTATTTTAGGTCGATTAAAAATATTATCTTTGCATTAATGAATGCTCAACACATATATAATATAATAGTAGCTGCTGGTAGTGGTAGCCGATTTGGTGCTGCGTTGCCCAAGCAGTATTGCTTGATGAATGACCGTCCGGTATTGATGCACACGATTGAGAACATGCGCCGTGCTTTGCCTCAATCGCAAATCGTGTTGGTCTTAAATCGTGATTTTGTTGATTATTGGACCGAATTGTGTGAGAAGTATTCATTCATATCGCCCAAAGTAGTGGAGGGTGGCGATACTCGTTGGCAATCGGTAAAGAATGCTATCGATGAAATCCCTGCCGATACACAGGTAATCACTGTTCACGATGGCGCTCGTCCTATTGTTGATTCCATGATGGTAGAACGACTAATTAGCGCTCTCGACGATGCTGTAGGGGCTATCCCTGTGGTGTCGGTGACCGATTCGTTGCGACAAATAGTTGAGTCGGGATCAACTCCAGTCGATCGCTCACTATATAAAGCCGTTCAAACACCTCAAGCATTTCATGCCGATAAACTTATTGAGGCATATTCATTGCCATTTGATGCAACTTTTACCGATGACGCTTCGGTGTTGGCTGCATTGGGATATGATGTGGCTCTCGTGGAAGGTGACACATATAATATAAAGATAACAAATCCGCTTGATATCGAAATTGCCCAACTTTACTTGCGACAAAGATGAATAGATTGCGCAATTTTGACATAAAGTATCTTAAAGGAGTAGGGCCTAAGCGTGCCGAATTGTTGGAAAAACAGTTGGGCATAAAATCATATTATGACCTACTATATCATTTCCCTACCCATTACCTCGACCGTTCATCGATATATAAAATTCGTGAACTGCATGGCGATATGCCGTCGATACAGTTGAAAGGGCGTTTTATTAACTTCACCGTGCAAGGTGTGGGAGCCAAGAGCCGTTTGGTGGGATTATTTACCGATGGCACGGGAACGATTGAAGTAGTGTGGTTTCAACGCATAAAGTCAATAAAGGGAGCATATCTCCCTGGTAATGAGTATGTGTTGTTTGGCAAACCGTCGGAGTTTAACAACCGATGGAGTATGGTGCATCCCGAGGTTGACCCCGTTGCAGCCGCAGGCGCTATGCAAGGGTTGAGAGGTGTGTATCCGTTGACCGAGACATTGCGCAATAGAGGTGTGTCGTCGCGCACATTATTTAATTATATACACACTGCGCTCACGGCAATAAACCAAATTTCTGAAACATTGCCCCAAGAGATTTTGGCGCGATTAAATCTCATGCCGTTGCCACAAGCGATTATTACGATTCACAATCCTCAAAATAATGAGCAGTTGCAACGAGCTCGCTTAAGATTTAAGTTTGAAGAACTGTTCTATATGCAACTAAATATATTGCGCTACACACGCAAGCGCTCGGCTGTGATTCGTGGATTTCATTTTCCACGCATAGGGCATTTCTTTAACACATTCTATACTCAACAATTACCATTTGAGCTTACAGGCGCCCAAAAACGAGTGATAAAAGAGATTCGTGCCGACATGGGTAGCGGCAAACAGATGAATCGTTTATTGCAAGGCGATGTGGGTAGTGGAAAAACTCTTGTTGCGCTATTGTGTATGCTCATCGCAGTTGATAATAATACGCAAGCCTGCTTAATGGCGCCTACCGAAATATTGGCAACACAGCATTTCGAGACTATATCGCAATTGGTCGCTCCAATAGGCATCAATGTGAAGCTACTAACCGGTTCAACTCGCAAAAAACAACGCGATCTCATTCATGAGCAGTTGCAAGATGGCTCGCTACATATATTAATAGGCACACATGCCGTAATTGAAGATAATGTGCAATTCAATAATCTTGGATTTGTAGTTATAGATGAGCAACATCGATTTGGCGTGGCACAACGCGCTCGCTTGTGGAAGAAGAATTCTACACCACCGCATGTGCTTGTGATGACTGCGACACCCATTCCTCGCACATTGGCTATGACCGTATATGGCGACCTTGATGTGTCGGTAATTGATGAATTGCCCCCGGGACGCAAACCTGTGCAGACCTTGTTGCGCTATGGCGATGAGCAAGAGCAACGAATGCAAGTTTATCAAGCCGTAGGTCGACAATTAAAACAAGGGCGCCAAGTATATATTGTGTATCCACTTATTCAAGAAAACGAAAAACTCGATTTGCAAAGCCTTGAAGAAGGCTATGAATTGATATGCGAAACATTCCCATCTTATCGTGTAGCTTTTGTGCATGGTAAAATGAAACCGGCCGAGAAAGATCATCAAATGTCGTTGTTTGCATCTAATCAAGCACAAATATTGGTTGCAACAACCGTGATAGAGGTGGGCGTAAATGTGCCTAATGCTACGACGATGATAATTGAGAATGCCGAGCGATTTGGGTTGTCGCAACTACACCAATTAAGAGGTAGAGTGGGGCGTGGGGCCGATCAAAGTTATTGTATATTGATGACCAAAGTGAAAATCGCTAAAGAAACACGCCAGCGGTTAGAAATAATGACCTCAACTACCGACGGATTTGTTGTGGCCGAAGCCGACTTAAAAATGCGAGGCCCCGGTGACCTTGAGGGTACAATGCAAAGTGGTATAGCATTTGACTTGCACATTGCTAATCTTGCCACCGATGGGCAAATTATACAATTGGCACGCAATACTGCTTCAGATATACTTGACGAAGACCCCGATTTGACGCAACAAAATCATACAATTTTGCGCCGTCAACTCGATGTTTTATTCGCAAAAAACATCAATTGGGGGCTGATAAGTTAAAATTTTGCTCATTTTGAAAACAAATTTTAACCACAAATTAACATTTGATGCGCAACGAATTGTGCACACTCAAAAAAGTTGCAACAAAAGTGTTAATTTTTAATACGCTGACTGATAGTGCGTTAAGCGTCTTTTTTAAGATTTATCTTTTTCAATTCACATTTTTTATTTGTGCAATTGTTTGGTACTCAAACTAATCATTGTACCTTTGCCACCGTTGAAGTAAAAGTAAAAATATTTTAAACTCGTCCTTATCTCTCTCTAATTTTGAACTTATAACAACTTAGGACGCAAAATTAAAAAAGATGAATTTGAATAAGATTATTAAGACAACAACATTATTTTTAATCGCGCTTTGCGCAACTGTTTCTACTCAAGCTCAAAGTAATCGTCATGCGATGATGCACAAAAATTATATTGCTGGAGTAGGAAACAACGCCAACAAAATTAAAAACGAGGAAACAAACAAATTTGTAAACGGAGTACTCGGTAACGAACAAGAATCAATAACAATTAGCGATATTGATGAATCATATGGCTGGAATAGCCCTCGCGTAAATTGTTATGAAGGTGTAGAAATCCCCGCTATCGCAAAAATTGATGTTACAGGCTATCATATGCCAGTTCCTGGTGCAGTAACATCTAATTATGGCTATCGTCCCCGTTTCCGTCGCATGCACCGTGGTGTTGATATGCGATTGAGCACTGGCGACACTGTTAGAGCCGCATTTAATGGCCGTGTGCGCATCGTTAATTATGAAGCTGGTGGTTATGGTAACTATGTAGTACTTCGCCACGACAATGGACTTGAAACAGTTTATGGCCACTTCTCAAAACACCTTGTAAAGCGTAATCAATATGTAAAAGCAGGTGAGCCTATTGGTCTCGGTGGTAATACTGGTCGCAGTTTTGGTGCACACCTTCACTTTGAAACTCGTTATATGGGTGTAGCAATTAACCCTGCTGCGATTATTGACTTTGCAAATGCTACTGTTCACAGCGATGTATTTACATTCAACAAGAATACTTACCAAAACGCTCGTAACTATTCTCCAGCTGCAGCTCAAAAGTCTTACGCAAAGAGCACTTATCAAGCTAAAAAGACTTATACTTCTAAAGCAAATAAGTCAAGATATACAAAGTCAAGCTCTAAAAAATCAAAATCAGCTTCAGTAAAAGCGGCTAAATCATCATCTAAAAAGAGCAAAAGCAAAGCAACTGCAAGCTCAAAGTCAAAGAGCAAATCAAAGTCTAAATCAAAAAAATCTCGTAGATAAAAACATAATAATACGATATAAATAATGACAGCGACTTTTCGAGAAGAAAAGTCGCTGTTTTTTTGTTTATATAACATCCGAGTTGCAGTTTTGGCGGAGTGTGTACAATATTTATAACATAGTTGAGCTATGCCCATAAACAAAAACAAGCCCACTACAAAGTGAGCTTGTTCTTATGATTTCCATTAGGTATAATTCTTAAGGTAAAAAAGATTGTTTTAGGTTTGTGATGCAAAGGTCGGCTTTTTTTGCCGTGTAGGCAAAAAAAATGATATGTTGTTAAACATGTTTTGTTGATTTGTCGTCTATTTTGGCGAAAAACTCACCTCATTACTCGTCAAATGTGTCGAGAGTGAGATTCTCACCATCAAATGTGGCATAAGAGAAGTGGTGAATCCAGTCACCAAGAACAATCACATGCGAGTTGTTCTCAATTTCGTAATTGAGCAAAATGTGACGATGCCCAAAAACAAAATACTCAACTTGAGAATCTTGGTGTTGCTCATTCCATTTGCGGGCAAAGGGAATGAAGGGCTCTTTGTGCTCTCCTAAAAAACGAGGTGTTTCATCGCTAAAGTTGCGACTATGCGATGACCATCGATGAGCAAATGGAACGGTCCAGCGGGGATGGATGCTCGAGAATAACTTTTGGCACACTCGGTTGCGAAATACGCTGCGAATAAATTTAAATCCCGGTTTGAGGCTGCCTATGCCATCGCCATGTGATAGGAAGAATCGATGTCCGTCAATCTCTGTTACCTCATAGCCATCAACAACGGTTGCCCCAATTTCGTTGGGGATGTAGTCAAATATCCATATATCGTGGTTTCCGATATACCAATGTATCTCAATCCCTTCATCAGCAAGAGTGGCAAGAGTGCCCAAGAAACGAGTGTATCCACGGGGCACTACATTGCGATATTCATACCAATAATCTAATATGTCGCCAAGAAGATATATTGCCTTGGCTGAATCCTTGATTGACTGTAACCAACGCACCACCTTGCGCTCATAATCTAAAGGTTTTTTTAGATAAGAAGCACCAAGATGTAAATCAGATATGAAATATGTTTTGTTACGCACAAATTTGTTAAATTGAGAGTTGAGAATTGAGAGTTGAAAGTTGAGAACCTTGTAGGACTCGGCGTGCCGTGTCCGAGGCAATTGAGAGTTAACGAGTTTCTTTTAAGTTAATTATGCATTATAAACCACGAAGTGCTCGCCGAGATTTATTAGAATTAATTATGAATTATGCATTATGAACTATGCATTATAAGAATCCGAGTTCGAGTTTAGCCTCTTCGGTCATCATATCTTTGTTCCATTCAGGTTCAAAGACAATATTGATATTCACACTTGTCACGCCATCAACGCTCTCCACCTTCATGCGCATATCATCGACAATAAAGTCGGCAGCAGGGCAACTGGGAGCAGTGAGAGTCATGTCGATATTTAAAGCGCCATCATCGGCAAGATCGATTTTGTAAATCAATCCAAGACTATATACATCGATGGGTATTTCAGGGTCATAGACGGTTTTAATCATCTCTACAACCTTCTCTTCAATATGTAATTTTTCTTCTGCTGTCATAATACTACAAAGGTAATAATAATCACCGAAAGAATAAAAAGAACACACCTAAAATATATTTAATTCATATCCTCACGCTGAAATCGCAGAAACTCGCTGAGTTTATTTTGTCCTCATGTAGATATTCACAGTTGACGCAGAAATTTTTAATTGTGTAATTTAAATTTCTCATTCACCTCTTTTATTTTCCCTTTTTTATCCCTACATTTGTAGAATGATAGGAGAAAATCCTGTTACATAACTATATACAATTAAATCACTTATACATGAAAAAGTTTTTTCTTACAGTATTAATCCTATCTTTTATTGGATTAAATTCGTTTGCACAAAAGAAAACATTCACCGAAACAGTTAATGGCGTCTCCTTCAAAATGATTTACGTCGAAGGCGGCACGTTTACGATGGGGCAGCAAAATAAAAGTCCCAATCTTCCGAATTATGATGCGGAAGCTTCTGACAAAGACTCTATTTCGCAACAAACCATAGACGATTTTTATATTGGAGAAACCGAAGTAACCCAAGAGTTATGGGATGCTGTGATGGGATATAATCCTTCTGCATTCAATAATCCACAAAACCCTATTGAAACAATTACATACAATGATTGTTTGGTATTTATTGACAAATTAAACAATATAACAAATAACAAGTATGGTTTTAAACTTCCAACAGAAGCAGAATGGGAATATGCAGCAAGTGGCGGTAAATATAGCAAAGGATATAAGTATAGTGGAAGTAATAACATAGATGATGTTGCGTGGAATTGTAAAGGTCCGTATTATGATTATGAAAATAATTATACAACACACCCAGTAAAACTGAAAAAACCTAATGAATTGGGCATATTTGATATGTCTGGCAACGTTTCGGAATGGTGTAGCAATTCAACTAACTCATTTAATGACATAGAATGTAAAATAAATAAAGGAGGAGCACATGTAGATTGGGACAATGCTTTAAATGTCAGAAATTCTACCAGTGACTATAAATGGATTCATACAAAAAATATTGGTTTAAGATTAGCATGTGATATGAAAGAAAAGTCTATTCAAGGATTTTATCCTAAAAATATTCCATTCAAAACATTTACAGAGAATATTAAAGGGGTATCCTTTAAGATGATTGCTGTTGAAGGAGGCTCTTTTTATATGAATAATATTAATTTTTATAGTAATGAATCAGGCTCAGACAATTATTCAAAGGTAACATTAAGTAATTATTTTATAGGAGAAACCGAAGTGACTCAAGAATTATGGGGAGCAGTAATGGGAGTATCTGATGGCAAATTTAAGGGAAAAAAGAGACCGGTTGAATCAATCCATTGGGATGAAATTCAACTATTTTGTGAGAGATTAAGAGATTTAACTGGAAAGAATTATTGTTTGCCATCAGGAGCTCAATGGGAGTTTGCTGCTCGTGGCGGTAAATATAGCAAAGGCTATAAATATAGTGGAAGTAACAATATAAATGATGTTGCATGGTGTGGAGAAAGTGATGAATACGGACGAACACATAATGTAAAATTAAAAAAGCCAAATGAACTGGGTTTATATGATATGAGTGGAAATGTTGCAGAATGGTATGATGAAGGTTTATGCGATTATAATACTCATTCTCATGTTAAATTTAATCCTATTCGTGATAATCAGACCGGAACATTTATGCCTGCAAGGGGTGGTCATTATGCTAATGAGAAAGAAGATTGTCAAGTTAATAGTATTGATGGAATGGAATGTATGGCGTGTTCTATTTATGGATTTAGATTAGCAATCAAAATTGATAATGATGGGGTAAATAGTGAGCGTGACGGCTATGAGTGGGTTTCATTGAAGGGTGAGTCAAATCTTTGTGGGGCGCAAGTGGGTGGCAAGGTTATTGTGCCTGCTGAATATGTTAATGTTAAATATATGCCTTATTATGGTGGTTATTTCTTAGTTGGTGACGGTAATTATTGTGGTATTTATGACTGCACAGGAAATTATCTTATCCCTGTTTCTCGTGGTTATTCATCAATCGTTAAAACATGTTCTGATGGACGTCGTTATTATCGAGTGTGCAAGGATGGCAAGTATGGAGCATGTGATGAAATTTTTGGTAGTGAAATTATTGCACCTATTTATGCCGACTTGATTTTATACAATGGTATTTTCTATTATAAAGATGGTGAAAATTGGGTTGCTTTGGAATATGGACTAAATACTGACCACGAATTGATAATTGTAGAAAAAGAAGAAGTATCACAATCGGCTCTTATTAATTATGATATTGTTCTTGAACAAAACAAACTTGAAGAGGCATTTGGGAAAGAAGTTGTTGTAGAGCAAGTCGTTACCGAAGATGGTAATCGTGCATTTAAAATGATTTTTGAAAACAAAATTCTTTTTGATTTCGGCAAATCTAACCTCAATGCACAGGCTATAAAATATATTGAACAAGTGGCAGCGACTTTGAAGAAATTACCTTCAACTAATGTTATAATTAAAGGATATACCGATAATGTAGGTTCGCTTGAGTCAAACAAACGAGTGTCAAATAACCGTGCCAAGGCAGTAAGTGACCGATTGGCGTTACTTGGCATCGCTCGCACTCGTCTTTCAGCTCAAGGGGTGCCTTTGGCCGACTATGTGGCTACAAATGAAACAGAAGAAGGTCGAGCCCTCAACCGACGTGTGGAAATTGTGATTGAGCTGATGAAATAAATCTATCACTGTCGTAAGATAAAAGATATCAATAGCAAATACAATCCGTAAGGATTGATTAGTATGTAGCCGGGTTTAGCCACGCAGTGGATAAGCCCGGTTGGTGTATTAAAGTGGAGTAGATTCTGAAAGAAACATTAATTATCCTAAATAACGAGTCCTCCAGACTCAAATTCAACTTAAACCCATTTCGGGCATTGCCTTTTCAAGCCAATTAACTTAGGCTTTCAATAGGCTGCACTCAGCAATAATCAAACAAGTTTGATATATTGCTCTCATTGGCACTATTGTCCCTGGCTACTATTAAGCATTACCTTCGGCAATGCCGTCATGGGAAATAATTAGAGAACTATAACTTTGTTGACCCAAAGATTGTTTAACCACCTCCCGGCTTCGCCGTACTCCTCCTTTTCAAGGAATAGGAGGAGAGTTAGGCTAACGCATAACATTTTTGCTTAATCCCCTCCGGAACAATCCTGGTACGGTGAGTCTCGTAATCGTGCACCGACAAGCCGACAAGCTCTGCTCGCTCACACGTGAGCACTGCGAGGTTCCCCCTATTTTTCTGCGAAAAACAAAGGAATAGTTATATTCCCAATAGCATAAGGAGCTCTCCCTCTGAAATTTACGAAGATAATTTTAGGGGGAGTACCCCGAAGGGGGGAGGGGGTGAATGCTAAAATAATTCTGTCATTCTGCTCTTAATTGATTTAATAAAAACAACACGAGCGTTGACGATTGACAACGCTCGTGTAATATAGATGATTGAAATCTTACATATTTTTGCCGTGGCAGGCTTTGTATTTCTTGCCACTGCCGCAAGGACATGGGTCGTTACGGCCAATCTTAGGACCGGCAATTACTGGTTGAGGGCGTGGACGCTCGCCTTGGTGAGCCGATGCAGCTGCTTGTTGTGCAGCTTGTCCAGGAAGATCCTCTTTAGAGGTGCGATATTGTGAATAGTCGTTGCGGCGTTCAGGCATTGCTTGTTTCACCTCGGGTTGGCGTTGAGGTTGTTCCTCATTTGAGGTTTCGCGTTGTTGGATGTGGATTTGACCACGCAACAATGCCGACATAGTCTTCACATTGAGGTTGTTGAGCATATTCTCAAAGAGGTGGAACGATTCAACCTTGTAGATTACCAATGGGTCTTTTTGTTCGTATGAAGCGTTTTGAACAGATTGACGCAATTGGTCGAGTTCGCGAAGGTGCTCTTTCCATAATTCATCGATAGAGACGAGCAACAAGGCTTTGTGCCATTCTTTTACGATAGCTTTACATTCGCTGTTGTATGCTTCAGTGATATCTACACGAAGGTTGAAGATGCGTTTACCGTCGGTGATAGGCACCAAAATTTTACCTGTTGCGTTGCGGTTTTCAACCCAATCTTTGATAACAGGTTGAGCAACTTCAATGATGCGTTGGCTCTTGCGGTCGAGGGCTTCGTTGGCAGCTTGATATAAGCGGTCAATGAGTTCTTGTTTGCCAAGAGTTTTGTATTCTTGTTCGGTAAATGGAAGTTCAATAGTGAGTACTTTAAATACATCAAGTTTGAGGTCTTCATAGAAGTTGGGCGCTTCGTGAGTATTTAGCAAGTTCTCAATAGTGTCGTAAAGCATATTTGCAATGTCAATTCCCACGCGTTCGCCAAGCAATGCATGGTGGCGACGATTGTAGATATATGTGCGTTGTTTGTTCATCACATCGTCATATTCAAGCAATCGTTTACGGATACCAAAGTTGTTTTCTTCAACGCGTTTTTGTGCATTTTCAATGGCTTTGGTTACCATTTTAGCTTCAATCATTTCGCCTTCTTTCAATCCGAGAGTGTCGAGCATTTTCATTACACGGTCGGTAGCGAAAAGACGCATCAATTGGTCTTCAAATGATACATAGAACACTGATGAACCTGGGTCACCTTGACGACCTGAACGACCACGCAACTGACGGTCAACACGACGAGATTCGTGGCGTTCGGTACCGATGATGGCAAGACCACCAGCATCTTTCACTTCTTGAGTGAGCTTGATGTCGGTACCACGACCTGCCATGTTGGTAGCAATGGTAACAGCACCTTTTTTACCTGCAAGAGCAACAACTTCGGCTTCTTTTTGGTGAAGTTTAGCATTGAGCACTTGACATGGAATGTGGCGCATATCGAGCATGCGTTTAAGCAATTCCGAGATTTCAACCGAGGTAGTACCCACAAGCACAGGGCGTCCTTCCTCTTTGAGTCGAACAATCTCTTCAATTACTGCGGCATATTTTTCTTTCTTTGTTTTATAAACACGGTCGTTGAGGTCAAAACGAGCTATTGGGCGGTTGGTAGGAATTGTAACCACATCGAGTTTGTAGATATCCCACAACTCGCCAGCTTCGGTTTCGGCAGTACCGGTCATACCCGCAAGTTTGTGATACATGCGGAAGTAGTTTTGCAATGTGATGGTTGCAAATGTTTGAGTAGCAGCCTCAACTTTAACTCCTTCTTTAGCTTCGATAGCTTGGTGGAGACCATCGCTATAACGACGACCCTCCATGATACGACCTGTTTGCTCGTCAACGATTTTAATCTTGTTGTCGTCGATTACATATTCCACATCTTTTTCGAAGAGGGTATATGCTTTGAGAAGTTGGGTCACGGTGTGAACGCGTTCGGCCTTGATAGCATAGTTTTGCATCAAGTCGTCTTTGCGTTGTTGTTTTTCGGCAAGGTCGTTGATATGTTCGAGTTCAGAGAGTTGCGAAGCAATGTCGGGGAGAACGAAGAATTGAGGGTCGTTACTCTTGCCAGTTAATTCATCAATACCTTTATCGGTGAGCTCTACGCTACGATTCTTTTCATCGATAACGAAGTAGAGTGGGTCGGTGATGAACGGCATTTCGCGACTATTGTCTTGTAGATAATAAGCTTCAGTTTCGAGCAAGATGTTTTTCATACCTTCTTGGCTCAAGAACTTAATGAGTGCGCCATTTTTAGGAAGACCCTTGAACGCACGGAACAAAAGGATTGCCCCTTCTTTACGAGTTTCTTTGTCGTCAGATGCAATTTTTGTTTTAGCTTCACTGAGAATTTGAGTCACAAGACGGCGTTGTGCTTGTACCACTTTCTCCACATTTGAACGATATTCGTTAAACATTTGGTCGTCGCCTTTGGGCACTGGACCTGAGATAATCAATGGGGTACGAGCGTCGTCAATAAGCACCGAGTCAACCTCATCGACAATCGCATAGTAATGTTTGCGTTGCACCATATCTTGTGCAGTCATTGCCATGTTGTCGCGAAGGTAGTCAAAACCAAACTCGTTGTTTGTACCGAATGTGATGTCGCAGTTGTATGCATCGCGGCGTTCGTCAGAGTTTGGCTCATGCTTGTCGATACAATCTACTGTTGAACCATGGAACATGTATAATGGGCCCATCCATTCCGAGTCTCGTTTTGAAAGGTAGTCGTTGACAGTTACTACATGCACACCGCGTTTAGAGAGTGAGCGAAGGAATACAGGTAGGGTAGCCACGAGTGTTTTACCTTCACCAGTTGCCATTTCGGCAATCTTTCCTTGATGCAACACGATACCACCAATGAGCTGAACATCATAGTGAATCATGTCCCATTTTATTTCATTACCACCAGCAATCCAATGGTTTTTCCAAATAGCTTTATCGCCTTCGATTGATACGAAATCACGGCCTTCGGCTGCGAGGTCGCGGTCGAGTTGAGTTGCAGTAACCTCTACGGTTTCATTTTTAGCAAAACGGGCAGCTGTTTCTTTTACAGCGGCAAATACGATAGGAAGATGTTCGTTGAGTTGGTCCTCGATGATATCGAGAATTTTCTTCTCATTTGCATCAATTTCATCCCAAATGGGTTGGCGTTCATCAAATGGCAACTCTTCAACTTTAGCACGCAATTCTTTATTTGACTCTTCAAATTTAGATGTGCTTTCAGCGATTGATTGACGCACTTGGTTAATTGCGTCGCGAAGTTCATCGTTTGAGAGGGATTCCATCTGGGGACCTAAAGCCTTAATCTTATCTACGATAGGCATAATTTCTTTAAGGTCGCGTTGAGATTTGTTCCCAAAAAGTTTACTTAAAAAGCTTGTAAATGACATTGTTATATTTTGTTTTTGTTATTATCTAATTTATTGCACACTCAATATCTCAATAATGAAAAATAAAAAGTGTAGCCGTCGCAAAAAAATGCAACTGCAAAGATAGTTATAAATACTTATAAATGGAAGGTTTGAGGGGTAGAATTTGGACTAAAATTGCAGTGGCATTGTAGCCGCTGAATTTGGAGAACGAATTCGTAATATGCGAGCCACAGTAGGAGCTATGGCACGAGCATCAACAGGGTATGTGATTGTTTGAGATGCTATCGAAGGCGCTAATATATACACAGGAGCAGTAGATGCAACTGCGCGAGTAACGATATTATTCTCTGCTTTAGTATCGCTGTCGGTAACACTCCATCCTGGTGTAATTGAAATAATAATATCACCAGCATATTTGATGCATGTGTTGCGTTTTAATGCGTTAGGATTTTCTCCTACGCGTGCTGCAAGAATATCATCAATAGTGTGAGCCGATGCTACTCCACTCATTCGCATAAGAAATTGTGCAGCATCTTGGCGAAGTGATACTACATCAACATTCTTGTCTTTAATGAGCTTGTGATTGAAGTAAAGATTGTTGTTGTGTATGCGACTAATCCACTCTCCATTGCCATGTTTGGCCATGAGATACATGTTTAGCAACGACATGGCTCTACGAGTAGAGAATTCTCCATAAGGAATATTCCATCGTTCATCATCGCGACGAGAACGAGAGCGAGCTGGTGTGCCGGCAATAAACACGAGGGTGTTTTTCATCCCCACGGTGCGTTCGATGCTTGAGAACAGTTGGGCAAGGTCGTGGTCGAGCTTAATGTATGCGTCCATAGTCTCAACGCGCGAATCGGGAGTGCGAGTGTATTGATATGGAGTGAGTGTGTATGAAATATTAAGCATGTCAATCACCCCTTGGTGTGAACCTAATGACAGCGATGATATATATTCACATGCGATTGATGTTACTTCATTGTTTACACAAGCCGATTGCTTAAACATTCTATATCTATCTCGCTCATTTTGAGGGAATGTGTAACGAAATGGATATGCACGGCGATGATCGGGGACATCGGGGTAACTATGAATGCTTAAAGTAGGTTTCCACTCGAGAGTATTTAAACGAGTGGATAATGGTGTTTTATAGTTGCGATTGGATATGACTTTGGGCACATCTTTGTAGAAAGTTGTTGTGGCCCATTTGCCCGAATTGTCGTTAATCCAAAATGCCGAGTTGGCAGCGTGTCCTGCCATGAGAATCGATTGAATGGCATCGGGCGAAATTGAATGAACTTGGTTAAGTCCATCTCCATCAATTTTTACCTCGTCAGAGAGTGTTGAGACCAATAACGCCGAAGGAGAGTAGGTTTCAGAGGTGTAGTTGCCTATCTTTGACGGGTCGAGTAATATTGGATATGTCTTACCTTTCTCGGAACTATATACTTCATATGAAGGGATGCCATTGATTGATGGTGCTGCCCCTGAATAGACGACGGCAGTTGCTGCTGCAATGTCGAGAGGTGTACCATAATCAACATTTTGCAATATAGCGGCATCTTTGAGTATGCGATTAAAACCATCGTTGCCAAATAAATCACGAAGTTGATTGATGTATTCTTGATTTAATCCGTCAATCATAATACCTACAACGAGCGATGGTCGCTTTGTGGCTGAAGTTTGAGCCGAAAGCGACATAGTCACCATCGAAGCGATGAGTGAGAGTATTATTCGTTGTGCTATTTTGTTTTCTTTGCGACGCATCGTGAAATATAAATGTTTGTAGCCGAACGAGTCAAACTAATTAATATTAGTGGAACTACTGCAATATTGCCTACTTGCACTCCACATAGCAATATCACTAACAGCAAAATCAATGCCACAATATTAGCAACATGAAAATAAAATGTAAGTTTATTGCATTTTTTTATCCATATGCATATTGCTGGAATGAAACACAATGGATTAAGTAATAAGATTAAATAGTTGGGCGATGTTGCTTCATTGACCGAGATGAAAATGAGGAAACAAAGTATTAATGATATTAATCCATATAGTCCATATATTACTGAATCGACCCACTTCGTAATTTGTTTTTTCTTGATATCTTTTACCGACAACATGAGGATTATAGTAAAGATTAAAGAAAAAATGAAATTGGGCGAAAGTAGGGTGGGCGTAGGCTCTAATTGAGCTGGAGCCCCTTCGTGAAGAATATTCTCTTTAGTTACGAGGCTTATTCTATATCCCGAAGAATTGTGAATAGATGCCCCTCGCATCATGCTCTCAAGCGCTTCGGGTGCAAACATTTTTTCACGCGTTGACAATGTGTAATCAATGCCTGATCCTAATGCCATGTCAATGCCCAATTGATACCATTCATAATTCTTGTGGAAATGTCGCATTTCATCACGATAAGTCCACGACTCTGCTCCTTCAATGTCGGGCTCTGAAAATGTGATGGTGTCGTTGACTACTTGTTCAATGAGGTTGATAGGCTTTGTCGCACAATTATTTTTCACATAATTGTATCGATACACACAATTCTCGGGGAGAAGATTGATGTCGAGCAGTTGTAACAATCGCCATGATTGCTCGGGAGTTAGATTTAACTCTTGTTCTACAACTCGGCGATTTTCCGATGTGTAGTGTTGCATGAAAATATCAAAAGGATATGCTCCTACACGATAATCGGTTTCGCCTTTGAGAAATTTTAAAGCGAAATTTTTAGTTTGAAATTCAAAGAGTCCGTAGTTTACAGCCCAATCTTGACCATTGTGTTGAATGCGAATGGCCGTGTGTCCACACAACTCATACATTATGCTTCCAGCATGGCAAGTGATGAGGCTGATGCGTGGTGGGGCAACTTTTGTCGTGTCGTATTGGGCTGATGCACCAATACAACCTACAATAAACATTAGGACAATTTGAAATAAACGCTTCATCGTTTTGCTATTACATCACTCCTCGTTCGCGTAAACGACATTGCCAAGCCCATGCCGAGCGCATTGTGTCGTCGATTGTTGCAGTAGCTTTCCACCCAAGTACCTCATTGGCAAATTTTGGGTTGGCCCAAACTTTTTCAATATCACCAGCGCGGCGACCGACTATTTTGTGAGGCACTTTTACTCCTGTAGCGTGTTCAAATGCCGCAATGAGTTCTTTAACCGATAACCCTATGCCCGTGCCGAGGTTGAATGTTTCCACATTATCAAGGCTCTTATCTTGAAGCATGCGTTCAACGGCAATTACATGAGCTTTAGCCAAGTCAACGACATTGATGAAGTCGCGAATACATGAGCCGTCGGGGGTGTCGTAGTCATCGCCAAATACGCTCAATTCTTTGCGAATGCCAATGGCTGTTTGAGTGAGATAAGGGATGAGGTTTTGTGGCACACCATTAGGCAATTCGCCTATTTCGGCCGATGGATGAGCTCCAACAGGATTGAAATAGCGTAATATCACGCTCTTGATTGGAGAACCACTACGCACTACATCGTGAATGATTTCTTCGCATATTTGTTTGGTGTTGCCATAGGGCGATGTTGCAACCTTGATTGGTGCAGCCTCGGTTACTGGGTTTTCATCGGGCTCGCCATACACTGTGCATGATGATGAGAATACAATACCTTTGACATTATATTGAGGCATGAGGTCAAGGAGATTCATCAATGTGTTGAGGTTGTTGCGATAATATAATATTGGTTTTTCGATTGATTCGCCAACAGCCTTGCTCGCAGCAAAATTGATGATGCCAGTAATATCGGGATATTGTTCAAATAATTTGGTGAGAGCATCAACATCATTGCAGTCAGCCTCAACAAAGTCGGGACAAATGCCTGTGATGCGTTCAATGCCATCAAGTACATCAATGTTACTATTTGATAGATTGTCGATGATGACAACTGGGTAGCCAGCTTGTTGTAACTCAACAACGGTGTGTGAGCCTATATATCCAGTACCACCGGTAACTAATATGCGGTCAGTTTTCATATTGAAATGCGTATTATGAATTTTATCCTACAAAGATAGTGTATTTAATTCATAATTCATAATGTACAGAGCATAATTAGGCTTAATTTTATTCCAACTAAATGGATAATCAATGCCTAAAATTAAATATGGAAGAACTTTAGTGAAGGTGAAGCCTTTTGATGGGATTCACGGATAATGATATTTTGTAGATATGTCCTAAATTTTCATTTCCTTGATTAATCTCATTCGGCAATTCTTGCAGTCAAAATCAAGTCGGAATTTATTAAACCCATATTCAAGAAAAAGAGGTGCTGGAAGTTCTTTCCCCTTGTTGGTCTTGAGGCAGAATCCAAGTTCGCGACGAATGCAATAACGAGTGGTCATAACGATTAAATCATCGTTGGGTTGTCGCACTTCGATGGCTGGTTGTATTGATGTTACGCCATGGTCAACATAAAACTGTTGTGCAAGTCGATTTGAGACATTGTCGTGATATGAAAGGCGAGTGCCCATAGGTGGAACTGCCGACATATCCTCGGCTATGCGGTAGTCGTGTTCATATCGCATATCGTGGGCTTTCTCTAATGCTTCTATAGCCGAGCGACGCAGCTCTGAAAGTATAGATGCTGGCACGAAAACATCCCCCACAAAATCATCTATTTTAGTGATGTGGTAAATTGTTCCACCTACTTTTTCAAGGGCGCGACGGCGAGCATCGATTTGAGGCGTTTTGGCTGGTTGAGAGTCAAATGCTATAGAGGTGGAAATGTTATTGCCTCGTTGATCCGATATATCAAGAACGAGCAATTCGCTTGGTGTAAGTCGCAAAGTCATTTCAATGTCGATTAGTCGCGTCGCAGTGTTGCGCGCCAATTCATTGTCCCATTGATTATCTTTGTTGCGATAGATTACCATTCCCGGTTCGACATAGGTTTTTGTTGCTGGGTATAATGTTGTGCCGTCAACTCTATTGAGATGAAATCCACAAAAAGCGCCACCAGCTTTGAAAAACACCATTCCATCACCGTTGTGAAGTTCGGCTGTGAGCTCTTTAACAGCAAATGAGGTGGGTGAAATGTATCGTTTAACACGCGCTACAGGTTCGCCGATAGACTTGGGCGTATTTAACGAGGCCATAGGACGGAAGGCCGAAACCTCGTCGGCAAAGTACCGTGTAAAACCACGATTGAAACTCTTTGCAAGATTAGGCGTAAAAGAAACTCTTGATTGTCCTAATGATGCATGTTGGTATTTGTCGGGATATGTTTCAATAATTTTATCGATAGCTTGACGATATGCCGCAACCGTGTTTTTGACATAACCAATATCCTTTAAGCGACCTTCGATTTTGAACGATGATACACCAGCCTCGAGCATTTTTTCAATATCGGCAATGCGGTTTAAGTCGCGCAATGAGAGCAAATATTTTCGATGTTCATATATTGTGCCATCTATTCCCACGAGATTATAGGGTAGGCGACACATTTGAGAGCATTCGCCACGATTAGCGCTACGCTTAGTCGAAACTTGGCTTGCTTGGCAGTCTCCACTATAACTCACACACAATGCTCCATGAACAAAGGCTTCAAGCGGAACTTTAACTTTTGAATGAATATCGGCAATCTCTTCAAACGATAGTTCTCGAGCGAGGACTATTTGTGAGAAACCTACCTTTTCAAGAAAAATTGCTTTATCGGCATCGCGAGTATCGCATTGCGTGCTTGCATGCAACGCAATAGGGGGGATATTCATTCGCAAAATTCCCATATCTTGCACAATCAATGCATCTACACCTATGCGATAAAGGTCGTGGATGAGTTGCTCCACTTGTTCAATCTCATCATTATAAATGATGGTGTTGATTGTGATGTAAACTTTTACATTAAACTGGTGGGCAAATTTTACAACCCTTGTGATATCTTCAAGCGAATTCCCCGCAGCGGCTCTTGCTCCATGGCTCGATGCTCCCATATATACTGCATCAGCACCATGCTTGATGGCTTCAATGGCAGTATCGGCATCACGCGCAGGCGCCAATAACTCTATTTTGCGAGGTTCTTCTTGCTTTCCCATAATTTAACTACAAAGTTACTAATTCTTTCAAATATAATTGCATAAATGCCCACTTATAATTGGATTTTTTGTACCTTTGAGAATTAAACCATAAAAATTGTTACAAAATGAGAAAATTGACCATTGTAGCCCTGTTGGCATCGACAGTTGCGTTTGCTCAAACCAATTCCACCGAGCAACCATATGAGTATAAATTTACGATTGAAAAGGAACTTGCGGCAACACCTGTAAAGGATCAAGCAAAAACCGGAACATGTTGGTGCTATGCGATGACATCTTTCATGGAGTCGGAATTGATTCGCACTGGAAAAGGCGAGCACGATTTGTCCGAAATGTTTGTGGTGCGACACAATTATATTCGTCGCATAAAAGACAATGTATTGCGTCGTGGTCATGGAAATGTTTACCCTGGTAGCGTTGGGCACATGCACACTTGGGTTATGAAGAATGTAGGTCTTATGCCCGAGGAGGCATATCGTGGCATTGCTTACGACTCTGAAAAACATAATCACGATGACTTGAGCCATTGGGTAAAGGTTATCAATTTAACCGCTGTGGAAATGAAGAAGCCTCTTCCTATAGAGATTGTTGAGGGAGTGCTTGATGCATATTTGGGGAAAGTACCTGAAAAGTTTGTTTATCAAGGCAAAGAATACACAGCTCAAAGTTTTCGTGATTGGATGGGATTAAATCCCGATGATTATGTTGAGATTACCAGTTTTACTCATCATCCATTCTACCAAAAAGTTGCGGTCGAGGTGCCCGATAATTGGGACAACGAAAAGATGTATAATGTGCCTCTTGATGAGATGATACAAATTATAGACCACGCAATTAACAACGGTTACACTGTGGCGTGGGATGGTGATATAAGCGAACCAGGGTTTGCCTTCCAGCACTTTGTGGCAGTAAATACCAAAGAAGACATACGCAATCAAAAACAATTAACAGCAAAAGCAGTCGAGATACCCGTGACACAAGAAAGTCGCCAAGTGTATTTCGAAACATTTCAAACCGTTGACGATCACCTTGAACATATCACTGGGATTGCACACGACCAAGATGGCGTGAAATATTATAAAACAAAAAACTCAGCCGGCACCGAACGAAATGGCACTGGTTATCACTTCCTTTCTGAGGAATATGTAAAAGGAAAAACAATTTCAATCATTGTAAATAAAAACTCGATTCCAAAGTCAATACGACGCAAGCTTGGGTTATGATTGCCAGTTTATGGTATATGAAAAAAGGAGCATTTTTGCTCCTTTTTTTATCTAATCTCTCTAATGTCGTAGGGAGTTTCTTGGTAAACAAAGTAGTTGAGCCAATTGGAGAATAAAAGATTGGCATGTGAGCGCCAACGCACAATGGGCTGCTGCGATGGGTCATCATTGAGATAATAGTTGCTTGGGATAGCTGGATTAATGCCTTTCTCAAGATCACGATGATACTCAAAGTCGAGCGTGCCAGGAGAGTATTCCGAGTGTCCGGTGATGAAAAATTCGCGACCACCTCGTGCCATAACCATATATATGCCACTTTCATCGCTTTCGGCAATGATTTTGAGCTCAGGGACTTTTTCAATATCTTCGCGTCGCACCTCGCTATATCGGCTATGAGGGACATAGAACTCATCGTCAAAACCACGGAATATAGGGTTCAACTCATCATCAATGCGATGCTTAAATACTCCCGAAATTTTCTTGTCAAGCACATACTTGGGCACTCCATGGTGGTAGTAAAGTCCGGCCAAAGCTGCCCAACAAATGTAGAGAGTTGATGTGACATGAGTCTTTGCCCAATCAAATATTTCGGTCAATTCTTCCCAATAGTCAACCTCTTCAAAATCAACTTTTTCCACCGGCGCACCAGTTATGATTAACCCGTCGTAATTATTATGCTTCACCTCGTCAAATTTCTTGTAAAAAGTCTCAATGTGCTCGCGTGGAGTATTTTTTGAAACATGACTTTCGGTGTCAATAAAGTCAAGCTCTACTTGAAGAGGAGTGTTAGAGATGAGACGCAATAGGTCGGTCTCGGTCATAATTTTCAACGGCATAAGGTTGAGAATAGCTATTCGCAAAGGACGGATGTCTTGCGAAGATGCGCGTTGCTCATCAATGACAAAGATGTTTTCTGATCGCAATGCTTCTACTGCGGGGAGTGATACCGGAACTCTAACAGGCATAATAACAATTTATTCTGAAAAATTTTCGCAAAGATACGAAATAATTGAGAATTGAACATTATTTCGCACCATATTATGCTCCCACCTATTATATATCAATGCGATATACCTCATCAATGCCATCAATAGCATTAATACTCTCAATCGTTTCGTTGAGTTCTCTCACCGAGTGAATAGCAAAGTCAATCGTACATTCGGCAATACTATCGATAGTCTTTGTTTTGAGGTCGGTCATCGAAAGATGTTGACGCTCGGTGATACATTCTATTAAATCGCTCAAAAGGTGATATCGGTCAATGCCTCTAATCAACAATCTCACCGGATATAGGAATTCGGGGTCTTCTTCAAAGTTTATTGCTACAATTGAATCGCCCTGTTGCGAAGCCATGCGAATTGCAGTTTTGCAGTTGCGCTTGTGAAGAGTAATCTTATCTCTATTGCTCTTAAAACCAATAATTTCCTCGCCGGGAATTGGGTGACAGTTGGGACAAAGAATATATTTGATGCGCTTTTGATGCGATAGGAAAGCACGAATTTGTTTCTTTGCACGATAGGTCAACACATGCTCCATCCAGTCGGGCTTGGGATTGACATTCTCATCGGTCCCTATCTCTACGCAGTCACCACGCTGCAACACTGTCTTTACCGACGACAATCGGCCATTTATGCGAGCATACTTTGCATGTTGTCCCACTTCGCTATGAATTTCGTAGGCAAAATCGAGCGCAGTAGCATTTTTGGGGAGAATGATGGCCTTCCCTTTGGGGGTAAACACCATAATATCATCATTGTAGAACGAAGAAGTCACCCCCTCCATGAAATCTATGTCATTACTATGGTGTGCTACATCTTTGAGTATTTCACGGAACTTTTCGAGCCAGGCCTTCACATTCTTTTCCGAGCGTTCAGCCGTGCAACCAAGACGCGAATTTCTCAACATGCGTTCCGACGAAATATGTATCTCCTCCCATTTCCCACGAGGCGAAAGAAGTTTCACATGGAAACTTTGATACCCATTTTCTTTAGGAGCATTGATATAGTTGGCCACACTGCCAGGTCGCTCCTTAAACACATCGGTCAACACCGAATAGATGTGCAGACTCATATCCTTTTCCGACAATTGAGTCATATTTGGGTAAATGATGCGAATATAGTGAATTCCAGTGACATGCGAGAAATCGCACCCTTTGTTTTTCATCTTGCGCCACACGCTGAAAGGCGGACGGAAACGCATTTCGGTGCGAGCCTTAATCCCTTCGCGCATGAATATCTCCTCAATGCGCGAGAGGAACGTCTCGGTCATACCTTTGATATTCTCTTTTTCTTGCGAGAGAAGGCTCTCTATCTCGGCATATTCTTGTGGACAGCGATAACGGAACGATAGATTTTCCAACTCACTCTTAATGTGATACAACCCCAGGCGATTGGCAAGCGGAGCATAAAAATAGTCGGTTTCTCCAGCAATTTTCATTTGCTTATCGGGGCGCATACTATCGAGCGTACGCATATTGTGCAATCGGTCGGCAAGCTTTATGAGCAACGCTCTCACATCATACTGCACCGATTCGAGAATCTGCTGATAATTGTCAACCTGTTTTGAACGCTCATAATGTTCTTTCTTCTTCTTGGTCACAACACCCACGAGAAAAGCCACATCGTCGCCAAACCTCTCGCGCATATCCTCGATAGTGTAGTCGGTATCTTCCACCACATCGTGAAGAAACGCCGCCATAATAGGATTAGCCCCCAGCTCAAGCTCTATAGCAATGATGCGAGCCACAGCAATAGGGTGGAGGATATATGGTTCCCCCGATTTGCGAAACTGTTTAGAGTGAGCTTCGCGAGCAAGTTCAAAGGCAGCCTTGATGCGTTCAATATCTTCAGGCTCAATGCGACGCTTTATTGCCTCAATAATTTCGCCTACATTTTGCTCTATTATAGCGTTGTAATCTTTCTCCATAATTTCAACATTTAAGGTTGACCTCTAGCTCTTATGTATAACTTTACTTTGTCATTTATTTCCAAACTAAAAATAGTTCGCTTAATTTATCACAAAAGTAGTTATTATTACCAATAAAACAAATAGAGATGACCCAAATTTGTTTGAATCATCTCTAAAAATTTCCTATATAGTTAAAAATCTCTCCACACAAGAATCCTTACCATAACTACGGCGAAACCTAGAGGGGCAAAAAAGCACTGCACAACTACCACCTTCTCAATGGCTGGCTATCGCTCCGCGACTAATGGGGTATTTCATTATGCATTATAAACTATGCATTATAAACTATGCATTATGAACTACGCATTATGAATTATGCATTATGAATTATGAATTAAACTATTCCCCCTCTTATTCTGTCATCAAACGCTGTGAGAGCAGCCTTTGCACCTTCGCCCATTGCAATCACAATCTGCTTGTAAGGCACAGTCGATACATCGCCGGCAGCATACACCCCTGCCACCGAAGTGCGACAACGCTCATCCACCACAATCTCGCCCATGCGGTTAGTTTCTACTTGCTCGGCAAATGCTCTACTATTAGCCGCCAAACCTATCTGCACAAACACACCATCAAGACCAATCTCACGCTCATCACCTGTTGTGCGATCTTTAACTCGCAACGCAGTCATCTTCGAGCCATTACCAATCACCTCGGTAGTTTCGGTCGATGTGAATATTTCTACATTTGCAAGGCTTTGCGCTTTCTTTTGCAACACCTCATCGGCCTTGAGCGAGTCGGCAAACTCTATCACCGTTACTTTACGGCATATACCAGCAAGGTCTATAGCCGCCTCGATGCCCGAATTTCCGCCACCTATCACAGCCACATCTTTACCCTTGTAGAAAGGCCCATCGCAGTGGGGGCAAAACGCCACACCCTTGCCCAAGTAGTCACTCTCGCCTGGCACATTGAGTTTGCGCCAACTTGCTCCTGTGGCAATGATGAGCGAACGACTCTCAAACACCTCTCCACCCAAGGCAAACACTCGTTTCACATCGTCTTGAAGCTCCACGCGTTCCACACTTCGTTGGTCAAACACCTCTATCGAATATTCCCCAATATGCTTTTGCAAGTCGGCAGCCAGTTTTTCGCCAGTAGTGTAGGGCACCGAAATCACATTTTCTATACCCACAGTCTCCTTCACCTGGCCACCCATGCGTTCAGCCACTACAGCCACCTTCAACCCCTTGCGAGCCGAATAGATAGCCGCCGATGCTCCAGCCGGACCGCCACCCACTACTACCACATCAAACTCTCTCACCATTGGCTCGAAACTCTCGTCACATCGGCATTCAAACGCCTCCTCCATCTTTTTCAGCAGCGTAGCCAAGTCGCCACGCCCCGTGTGAAACACCTTCCCATTGGCCATCACTGTAGGCACAGCTTGAATGTGTAGCCCATTCACCTCATCTTCAAATCTCGCACCATCAACCATCTCATGCGTGATATTGCTATTGAGCAAAGCAAAAATATTGAGCGTTTGCACCACATCGGGGCAGTTCGTACAGCTCAACGACACAAAAGTCTGCAACGCAACCTTCTCTTGCACACCCATTATGCGGCGAGCAATCGCCTCGTCGGGCAAATTCTTGCCCTTGCCATCAGCATTCAACACCGCCAGCAATAGCGAAGTAAACTCATGCCCACCAGGAATGCCACGAAACTTCACACCCGTGTCGTTTCCCTCCTTAAGTAGAGCAAACTCCAACACATCGGCATCTGCCACCTCCGTGAAAGTAGCATCGAGTAGGGGACTACAACTCACCACATCATTCACGAAACCCACAAACTCTTGGGCATCGTTACGATTTGGGCTATATTTTACGGCAAAAGTGTACTTCTTTTCAAGAAGTTGAAACACACCAGTTACTTGTGATTTTATGCTTTGATCCAACATGAGTTAAATTGAGAAATTAGAATTGAAAACTTTGTATGGACTCGGCGTGCCGTGTCCGAAATAAAAAGAGCAAAGAGTTTTATTTGAAATTAGTTTAGTTGGTTTTATTTTTCCTCTTTGCTCTTTTGTAATCTAGCAGAGTTTAGGAGTGTAGGGGAGTGAAATTTTCCTCTTTCCATTCTCCTCTTTCCTTTTTATTGTCCACAGAGTGGGTAGGGTGTTAGGTTAAGAGAGCAGAAATTTTCCTTTCTCCTTTTTCCTCTTTCCTTTTTTTTAAATTTTTCCTACGAGGTCGATGCTTGGTTTGAGCGTTTCTCCGCCTTGTTTCCATTTAGCCGGACACACCTCGCCATCGTGAGTAGCCACAAATTGAGCAGCTTCCACTTTGCGCACAAGTTCGTCAGCGTTGCGACCGATGCTGTTATCTTGAATTTCGGCAATTTTAATCTTGCCTTCAGGGTTTACTACAAATGTGCCACGATAAGCCATGCCGTCCTCTTCAATCATCACGCCAAAACCGCGAGAGAGAACACCAGTAGGGTCGGCCAACATTGGATAACCAATTTTGCGAATCGATTCGCTTGCATCGTGCCAAGCCTTGTGTACAAAGTGAGAATCGGTGCTCACCGAATATACCTCAACGCCGAGCGATTTAAGGTGGTCATACTTTTCGGCAAGGTCAACAAGTTCTGTTGGGCACACAAAAGTAAAATCGGCAGGATAGAAAAAGAAGATAGCCCATTTGCCCAATACATCTTCGTGCGATACAGTTTTAAACTCGCCATTGTGATAAGCTTGAACTTTAAATTCAGGAAGTTGAGAATTGATAATTGGAGTCATAATTTTTATAGTTTTAATGGTTAATAAATATTTTTCGTTTAGTTGATTTTGTTTAGTTGTTGAGGTTATTTCCTCGTTTCTGATGCAAAGATATAACCACTATTCATCACCATAACAATTTTTCCAATTGATAGTTTTTATGGCCCGATAGAGGATTTCTATAACACGAGAGAGTAGTGTGCTAATTAGTGTATTTTTAGGGCTTTAGATGTTTTGGAAAATGAAACTAAATATTTTTTTTGATTGCGCAAATAGGCTTCGTAGGTGTGATATTATCTTTGCAGAAAATAATCTAAATTATGGAAAAGAAAGTATTAGTTAAGTCAGTATCAAAAGTTGATATTAAAGTTGTGGATATGGAAGTAGGTTGGCAGTCGATAAACCTTATATTTGACGAGGTCTGTGTGGAGTTTAGGGCGTCATATATAGGTCAATGTCCGTTGTCTACGCTAATTTCATTAGTCGCAGAAATAGATAGAGATATAGAATATGGTAATATTCCTAATCAGATGTATTTAAAATGGTATGATGAACCAGGAGTGTTGCAGTTTGATATAGAATATAATGGAGAAACCGACTTAATTTCAATAAAGATTACCGATGAGGATTTCTTCCGTTATGAAAAGAGACATGATGAAATTGCAAATCCTAAGGAAGAATATCATTTTGAGGTTAGTCATGAAGTATTCAAATCGGCTGTCTTAAGAGAAGCAACTCGAATGCTCAAACAATATGGGATTAGAGGATATAACGAAAATTGGTTGGATAATTTTGATGAATTCCCAATTTCGTCATACTTGCAACTATTAGGAAATAAATCAAAGCGTGATAAAGAATCTGATATATTGTCAAGTAACTTAAAAGAAGAAGCTCGACTATTAAGCACAATAGCCGATGAAATGTAGGGGATACACCATGATTCAATGATTTAGTAGATAAATACATTGCAAAAGTAGTTCGTTAAGTGAATTTTTACTAAATTTGCTACAGATACTAATTATTAAAGTAATGGGTATAATAAGATTGAAAATATCTCATTAAAATTTTATCTTGAAAACCGAACTATGGTAATTTATCAAAAAATTATAGATCGTTCAACATTGCGTCAAGGATTTCAAATACCAGTTGAATTCCATCCTTTGTTAGAGCATATACCCGGAGGGAAACCCGCTCATAGAGAAACTCGGTCAATTAAAATATTGATAGAGGGAATAGGGTATGAAGCGATGTTGGTAAATCAAGGTTTTGACCGCGCTAAATATGAAGGACATCCAGATGTGATTCAGGTTCGTTATAATGAACAATCTCTTTTAGCACAGAAATTGCGCGAAATATATTCAACCACTTGGGAATATGTGGAGCGAGAGAAATCTCTTCCTGAAAATATAGGCAGAAGGGTAATCATACGAGTTCCTAAAGAACAACAAGAGTATTTAATATTAAGTTCGACTGATTTGCCAAATGTTTTTACTGTAGATTGCATAACAATAGCAATAAAAAATAAGGTGGCTGAAGAGATAAGTGTTTTGGGTGAACTTGATTTTGAAACGGTGGAACTGCGTGAAGATAATAATGCTTCTATTAAAGAAGTTTCACGATTGCAAAAAGTCCGAATGCTTGACCAGTCTATTGGTGATTCATTAAAGCAATTGTATGAATACAAGTGTCAGATGAGTGGTGAAAAAATAGGGGAACAATTCGGCGCTATGGTCGTAGAAGCTCATCATATTGAACCATTTACTAAATCGATGAATAATAATGCGTCAAATATTATAATCCTTTCGCCAAACTATCACAGAATCATACATAAAACAAATGCTGAATTTGATAGGGAACAATTAGCGTTTATATTTCCTAATGGATTGGTTGATAAAGTGAAATTAAATAAACATATCTTATAATAAACCTATTCGTTTCTATAAAACAAAAGTTGTTGAGATATCACATATATTATATAACATATGGCTAAAGATTTGAATTATTATGTTGATTGTTTTTCGTCTCTTAATACGATGAAGAAGTGTGGGAAGCCAGCACCGCATAAGGCATTGCTGTTGCTTTCAGTTATCGACCTAATCGAGCGAGGAGTGATTACTGATTGCCGTGTTCCTCTTAGCGATGATTTGGTGCGTCAATTCAAGCGTAATACTTCGGCTCTTTTAGGCGAAAGCAAATTGTTTCAGCCAGTAGCCAACTACCCATATTATCACATGAAGTCTGAACCATTTTGGCAACTCGTGGCAAATCCAAATTGTCAGATTGATAAAATCAGCAATTATTCATTGCCTAACCTACGAGCAAATATCGCTTATGCTCGAATTGATGAAGAGTTATTCAATCTGCTACAAAACCCAAATGTTCGTGCTAAACTTCGTGTAACTCTCATTGCAAAATATCTTGATAATCAACCTACGCTTGCAGATAATTTGCCGTTGATACTTTTCACATTCGGCACTCTTGCAAATTTGATTGCATAACTATCTTTTAGATAGACATACGATGATGTGCCGTTGATTCTTGGCTTTGGCTGTTCTATCGGCCGCACCCCATTTCGGTAAACACCTTTAATCCTCATAAATAACCACTCGACCATTAAAGTCGAGTGGTTTTGTTTTTGTCCATCAAAATTTGTACTTATGTTCCTATGTCTCAAACCTTAAAGCGATAAATCTAATTATGCTCCATTCTGCTCATTCTGTCCAAAAAACTCTGCGAGTTTCAGCGTATTTTCCGCGTGAGAATAACCTGTTCTTTCTGTCATTCTGTCCAAAATAAAGACACCCGCGCGAGAAAAAACTTTAATTGTACATTATCGCACATTTTCCTCATTTTTGCGTTGTAACTTTGCATCATCAAACATTTAAAACAATCTTACTATGAAACCAGAAAATATCAAAAAAGTGTGGGAACATTATCGCGGATTTCAAATTCGCTATCGTATTGGTCGTTCACAATACATCATCGACGCCTTTAATAA
>JAZRLP010000034.1:0-25013 GCA_045646905.1 Muribaculaceae bacterium | reverse complement strand
TGCTCAATGCGAGTGTGGCTTATGTCGATACCCATCACCTCACAGCCCAATTCGGCAAAAGGGAGGAGGTTGCCCCCCTCACCACAGCCTATTTCAAGCACTCGTGTTTTTGCCGAAAGATTATAGTGATTATTAAGGTATTCAATAAAATATTCACGAGCTGTGTTAGCCAACTCATTAAAATATTGTAATCGATTAGAATGTCGTAGTTGCATAACGATTAGTTTTGAATTAGATTGAAATTGAAATTTGAGTTGGTTTCACAATTAATATTATTCTTAATCTCAATACTTTGTCCTTCAAGATTGAGGGTTGCCCCCGATTTAATGGTACATCTATTAATCGTAATTTTACCTTTAGTTCTAATGGTTAATTCTGCACCAGAATTTAGAGTTAGACCAGGGCCGAGTATAACATCCTCCGAAGCATCAATAATACAATTTGCATTGTAGTCAAATATTACATTCCCCGATTCTCTATTTGAATCGGCATTGGAGCCAATATTCACAGAACTTGCAAAATAATGCCATGGATTATTAATGGTTTCATTTTGAATTACTATAGGAGCAAGATAAGGAATCATATTGTGTCGATAAATTACCACATGACTATTAGGCGATGCGGAAAACGTGGTGCTACCTACTGCTTTTCCAACTCCGTTCAATATATCTCCGTTTGTATTTAAAACTACAATTTTAGCCCCTTCAAGACAGCTTCCGGATACCGAAATACCTTGGTTATTGCGAGAGATTTCAATATCAGCATCAGTATATTTTACAGGTATGCCAGTCCATATTTCAAATTCAGGGTCTCCAAGGAGATTATGCGAAAGTCGAATATAATTATATGCTTTGTATATTTTTTTTGATTCAGCTTCGGCTAATCCTATGCAGTATTTACCATTAAGAATTTGGTTTAAAAATATCCCTTCTAAATCAATAGAAGGTGGAGTCCACCCCATTCTTGTATTTCCAAGAAAGGCTACCCCGCCGTAATTTTTTCCCAATGTAAATGATTCTCCAAAATTATATGTAACATTATAAGTTGTATCATTATCGGTGTAAATATCAAAAGGCATTAAAGTGCAAGACATTGAGTATGAAATACTGGGATAATATCGGTTTGTCATATTGTCTAGACCATCTCCAGCTGTCTCAAAAACATAATAACATTCATCGTCTAAAGCACATATTGCATGATTTGTATCACATTGACTTCCTTTATCGGTAAGACAAACGTTGTTAGGTATTCCATGACCATGAAAGCTAATAAATCCTTGAGGAGAGGAGTTTAATAAAGATATAACTTCTGTCCCAGAGGGGTAGTTTCCATTTTGAGTGATTATTGTTTGATTTTCAAAAATGGGCATTGACATATGGCGAATATAATCAACAGCATTATGCTTATTATTATCTATAGGACAACTATAAGTATTGTAAGATCCAATCATGCTGTTAGAGAAAGTATATAAACAATGTTCTAAATAATCGTAATTACCATTACCAGGATTTAATTCGTAAGTTAAAAGTTTGTCAATATAATTATTGACTTCTTCTAGGTTCTTACAAAGTAATCTCCCAACGATTAACTCGTAGTTATAATCAATACTATCTTGTTTTGTTTCCCCATAAAAGATGTCATTATCCACATTCCAATTGCCGTTAAGATCTGCGAAATATAAATCAGTTGGAATGGTTTGATATGCACTATTAAAAGAACTTCCTATGCCATCATGTCCATATCTAATAGGGACATGAGGTTCTTTGCCTCCTAATAAAACGAACTCAGTGCCATTTTTAAATGCTTCAGAAAGAAATGCGCGGAGTTTCCCCGCTTCATCATTTATTCCTGAAATAATATCTCCATCTGCATAATTCTCACAGGCAATAATATCTTCCATACAAACGATACCAGCGTCATATCCTTTGTTCTTTTTGAATGCAACTAATCTTTCAAATGCAGGAGCAAGTTCACGACTTGTGATAATGCAATATTGATACATTGGTAAGCATTCAGTTGTCAAGGGGGTAATTGGAGGTGTAAATTGTGCTGCAAAACCAGATACACTGGCAGGATTATAAACAAAAGATTTTGTGTTATTGATACCTTCTTCTCTAAGCGTTTCACTATTTCTCGATAGTACACTCAATGGTAAATTAGACTCATTAACTAATGAATATGAGATATTCAACACAATCTCATTATTGACTTTAAGATTGTTTGAAATAGGATTGTATTGTATTGGACATACTGCGATTGTTACCACATGATTATCCCCTTTAAAATACCCATCATCAACAATTTTAGCTAATTGTGATGGATAAAATGCATTAGTATTATAGATTTCGTTATTTGGTAAAGTGAAGTCTATCGTTGCAGAGCCGTCAGCGGGCTGAGGTTCTTGCATGGGAAATACTTTAGCCGGAGCAAGAATTATATTAGTATCTAAAACATCGGTACTAACTGAAATATTTGTGGCATTATAAGGAACGGAAAAGGTTAAGTATTTTACGGGTAAAGAGGGGTGGCCTGTTTCTCCATTACAATAAGAGTCATAGTAAGATACATTGCAATATACTACGCCATCAATAGTATCGGTAGTTAATGTCATATCATCGGCAGGGAACGCAAAAGATTCGTGTATTTGCCCATTACTAATACTATACGAAAATATGAGTACCCCTAAAACCATAAATAGGGACTTGAAATTTAAAGTTTTCATAAGAGATAATCTTATTTTCTAATAATAAATTGTTTAGAGTCTTGAACTTCGCCATTAACCGAAAGAGTTGCAATGTATAAGCCATCTTTAAGAGAAGATAAATCTTCGGTTATAGACGTTTCTATAGGAGAACAATCTAAGCTATATTTTAATGCACCAACTAAATCGGTTACTAGAATTGTTGCTGAAGATGTAGTTTCGCTTAATGTATATTCAAAAGTGATTATTCCCGATGTTGGGTTTGGCGTGCAGTTTGTTATTTTGCAAAGAGTTGCATTGCTACCATTTTGAGCAAGTTGTGAAGAAAGGTTTTCAATAATAGCTTCTTGATTTGCAACAACTCCTTGTAATTCCTGAACCGATTGCACAAGATGGGGGATAATTGCAGTATAGTTAATTAATTTATAGCCATTTTCATCGGTTATAACTGCATCGGGTAAAATCTTTTCTACATCTTGAGCAAGAAATCCATATTGAGTTTTTCCCTCTTCAGGTCCAGTTGGAATACTTTGAGTGTTGTCGTTTGTGCGAGATTTTGTATTAGCGATATTGGATTTCCAATTATAACTAACTGGGCGTAAACTTAAGATGGTATTTAGCCCATTATCAATAGAGTTGATGTTTGTTTTTGTGCGTTCATCAGAATTATTATAAACGTTTGCAACTTGAATGCTATTATATGTGTTTGTAAAAGAGTTGTAAAACACTATTTTATTTCCTGTTCCAGCA
Organism: Muribaculaceae bacterium; assembly: GCA_045646905.1. Classification (GTDB taxonomy): domain Bacteria; phylum Bacteroidota; class Bacteroidia; order Bacteroidales; family Muribaculaceae; genus RGIG4079. The sequence continues at coordinate 21,562 of JAZRLP010000034.1, read as the reverse complement.
ATACGAGGATTTGCTGTTGCTACATCAAATTGCATGAAATTTACTCCATTATTAAAAGTCCAATATAAGCCGCTAAACTTATCAACCAAAAAATTGTAACGTCCGTTAGTTGGGGCTCCTCCAAAATTTAGAATATTTCCATCATAAGAAATTTGGGCGTTAATAATATTTGAGAAAAAGAGGGTTGTAATAAAGCAAAACAATAGTTTCTTAAAAAAATAATTGATTTTCATAATTAAAATTATATTTAGGGTTAAAATGATTAGTTTAATTAAAGGTTCTCGGCATATAAGTATGCCGAGTAACCTTGTTTGTGAAATAAGATAAATCTTAATTAAAGAGAATAGCTACCCGAGTAGCAAGTCCCATCGTCGGTAACTATTGTAATATAATAGTTACTGGCATCGGTTGAAGTGGCGATTGTCGCAGAGCCAAAAGCTGAGTCATCAATTTGTTGCCATTGCTCACCTGTTGATTCGTTAGTTACTGTGATTTCCACCTCGCCCATGTCGTAAGCGAACTGTAGATACACTACTCCGTTTTGATAAAAAGCGGTGATGTCACTTCCATAATTGGGAATGCGTGGAGTTATTGTGACAAATGGTTCGTCCTCTATTGGAATTTCTTTTTTCTCCTCAGCTGAAGATAAAAGAACTCCACACATTAGAAATAATAATAAAAATGTTTTCTTCATAATTTGTAAAAATTAAAATTTAACTTGTGCAAATTAATGAAGAAAACAAAGAGAATGCATCAAAAATGACTTTACAAAAACTTTACAATTTAAAAAGATAAATTCTTGTGTGGGGGTAAATATTTAATAATCAGTCTGTTGTATGCTTATATGCTATTTATAAAATTGTCCCAGTCAGAGGCTTTACCATCATTGTTTGTTAATTTTTTGTGAAGTCGAGCACGAGTTATTGACACAGATGCGTCAGAGTGATTTGTTAAACGAGCAATCTCAGTAGGGGTAAATTTAGTTTTTACTAGAATGGAAATACGAAATTCATAAGAACTAAGTTTGAACGGCAACTCATGTATGGTATTAATAAATGTAGGAAAAAGTGCAGAGATTTTTTCTGTGAGTATGTTCCATTCTTTTTCAGAGATAATGTTTTTACCTTCGGGATAGTTTTTTAGTCGATTATATAGGTCTACAATAAATGCATCTTTATTGAATGCAATGATGGCATTGTTTTTTTGATTTTGATAAATAATAGCTTTTTCATTATTGAGTTCCAATAATTTCTTTTGATTTTCTAATTCTTGAATAAGAGATTGATTCTCACAGTTTATTGAACTAATTTGCGATTCTAATTGAGCAATTTTCTTATTATTTTCAGCAATGGTGTTTTCGTTAAACTCATTACTTTGTTTAAGCAAAAGTTCAACATTTTGGAGCTTTAGTTTAATAATGTGTTTCCTTTTACGAATAATGAGAATTATAGCTAGAGCAAGAATAATGATAATCGTAATCGAGCCAACCAAAAATATAATCTTAATTTTATGTTCTTGTGCTTCCTGTTTTAATTTGTTGTTTTCTCGTTCACGAATTTGATAGTTGTATATTGAAGATAATTGACGTATTTCTTGTGGAGTTTGCAGTTTGCGGATAGAATCAGATAATTTAGTTGACATAATCATAGCATCATATGCTTCATTTATCCTATTATTATGCATGTGTAAATTGGCTAAAATATTATATCCGTTTAATTGGGCATTGAGACTTTTGGATTTAATGAGTTTGTTACAATATAAAATTGTAGAATCAATGTTGTTAAGATTGTAATGAAATTTAGCAAGCAAAGTTGAAATTGAAGTTGAATCTTCTTTGGATGAGAGTGAGTTAATTGAATTTAGTATTTTATTCGCAGAGGAGTAATCTTTGTTTAATAAGTGTATATTTGCTAATTGGAGGTTTGCAGATAGGATTAATGATGAATTATCTAATGTTTTAGCTTTATTAAGGACGTTGTTATGTAACATAAATGCACTATCTGTCCTATCTTTCAGAATATAGATGTTTACTAAATTAAGAGTATTATATAATGAGTTTGTAACATTGTTATTTTGGTCATTTAATTTAATAGCTTTTTTATAAGCGGGTATTGCTAAATCATATACTTTTTGTTTATGATATATACTTGCCATTTGGCCATATGTAAGTTCTTTGGTTTTAATATTGATGTTTTCGCAATCTAAAGCTTTGTGGAAATATTCAAGGGCTTGTGGAGCATCGCCAAGGTCGGAATACACACGACCACCATAGTAGTAGGCTACTGGGAGCAGATTATTGAAATCGTGATTTTCAAAATAGTTGATAACCGATAGTATAGCCGAATCGGATGTGTGGGCAATATATGCTTTATCGTTGGTGCGAATTTTTAATAAATCGTAATAATATTTGTTGTCATTGCCTAAAAGAGAATCGCGCTTAATCTCTTTAAGCATAGCTACTGCACTATTGGCATTAACTTCGGCAATTGAGTCAATTTGTTGCAATTGTTCAAATTGCATACGCCCACTTTCCCCACAAGCAGAGAGTAAGAGGATAGATAATATGATGGGGAGAAGGTGTTTCATGTGAGTGACGATAGGCTATAATGAGGATGGCGAGGGGGGATTATTTGAATCGCCAAGTGATTGTGCCGCGTTGCTCTTTGGTCTCGGTTTTAGAGACAGAGAAAGAGCATTTGAGAGAAGCTTGTTCGCAACGGGTGCGAGTGGCAGCATCGGCATAGGCTGGTCCTGAACCACTTTTTACCTTTGCCGAAATGACTTTGCCTTGAGGGTTTACGCTCACAGCAACTACGATGGTCCCTGCCTTGGTGCTTGATGTTTTTACCCAATGTGCGAGTGTGCGACCGCCGAGGTCGGCTCCTGGAGAGCCCGAAGTAGCCCCCGATTCGCTATTTCCGTCGGCTTGCCCAGTTTTTCCTTTGCCACCTTCGTCGGAGCTTTTACCTTTGCTGGCAAACTGATTTCTGATTTGTTCTTGAATTTTTTGTTGTTTCTCTTTTTCGATGCGTGCTTTCTCGGCAGCAGCGAGTTCCTCTTCAGTAGGGCCTGGTTTGGGCGTTTCGACGGGCTTTTTCTCTACTTTCATGGGCGACTCGTTGGGGGTTGTAACCACTTGTGCTGGTTCGCCTTTAGAGCCTGAATTTTGGAGGTCGTCGGCAGGGGGAGCATCATTTTCGTCGGCCGATGGGGCAGGTTGTTGTTGGTCGCTCTCTTCGAGAGGTTGTTGCATGTCGCCAAGCATCACATATTCGCCACCAAAGAGAATTTCGCTCGAATCGACCGGCGGCCATTGAGCGTTGAGGTCGTGTTGAGGTGAATGCTCAATGACAAAGCACAATGATATCACGAGCAATAGCACATGAAAAGCAATAGTGCCGGCGATGGCAATGATGCGTGATTTATTTTCTTGTTCCATCGCTATGGCGCATTATTGAGGTTGAGAGGTTGTTGAAGCAGGTTGAGCCGAGGTGGGCGCCGGTTTAGTGGCAAGCACCATCTTGAGGTTGTTTTGAGCGGCAAGGTTGAGAATTTCAACTACTTTGCCATAGGGTACTTCCTCGTCGGCATATAGGGCAATGAAGCTTTCGGGGGCTTGCACTTGCACTGTGACGAGGTAGCTCACAAGGTTATCGAGGTGAATGGGTTGAGGCTCTTCTTTGTCGTGCGACACAAAAAGTTGCATCTCTTTGTCGAGATACACTCGAGTGCCGGGCTTAATGGCTGTTTGCTCAGAACTTTGAGGTAAGTTTACTTCGAGGGCTGTGGGAAACACAAAAGTAGAAGTAACCATAAAGAATACGAGCAGGAGGAAGATGACATCGGTCATCGATGCCATTGAGAAGGTAGCCGATATTTCGTGTTGACGTTTTAGTGCCATGATTATTCTTGGTTAGGCTCGTTGATGAGGTCCATAAATTCCATTGTGCGTGCTTCGAGTTGATTCATCACTTTGTTGATGCGAGCCACGAGGTAGTTGTAGGCAAAAAGAGCGATGATACCCACGATGAGACCGGCAACGGTGGTGACCAAAGCGGTGTAGATGCCACCTGCAAAGTCGCCGATAGAAGCAGCGTTGCCCGAGTTGGCGATGCTGAAGAATGCGTCAACCATACCGATAACAGTACCCAAGAAACCAAGCATAGGCGCGCCGGCAGCAGTAGTAGCAAGCCAAGGAAGACCTTTGCCAAGGTTGGCTATCTCGATGTTGCCCACATTTTCAATGGCAACAAGGATGTCGTTGGCAGGGCGACCAATGCGCGAAAGACCTTTGGCAATGAGTCGAGCAGCAGGCGAAGGGTTGGCCTTGCAAAGGTTTTGAGCGCTTTCGATTTCTCCGTCGTGCACATAGTCTTTGATGCGTTTCATGAACGAGGGGTCATATTTAGTTGCTTTGTGAATAGCAATGGCGCGCTCGATGAAGATGTATATTGCCAATATTGAGAGCAATGCAAGTGGAATCATGATAAAACCACCCTCGAGGCAAAGTTCCCATATTGAGAGGTTTACGGTTGAAGGAGCGGCTGCTGCTTCGGTAGCAGTAGCGGTGTTGGCGATTGTTGCAACTGTGTCAATTGCAGCTTGAGTAGCAGGTATTGAATTTAAAAGTACCATGATAAATGAAAGGTTGTAATATTGAGTTTAGTGGTTATTATTTAAGACATTTTTTGTATCGAGCAATCGTTTCGCTCAACCCTAAATATAGGGCGTCGGAAATGAGAGAGTGACCTATCGATACCTCGTTGAGGTAGGGCATTTGCTTGTGGAAATACTCGAGGTTTTCGAGGTTGAGGTCGTGACCGGCATTAACCCCGAGCCCTGCTTTATGGGCAGCTTGGCTCGCCAAGATGTAGGGCGCAACGGCAGCCTCGCGGTCTTTGGCGTAGTTGTCGGCATAGGGTTTTGTGAACAATTCAACACGGTCGGCACCAGTTTTAGCCGCCATTTTGATATTTTCTACATCGGTATCAACAAAGATAGATGATCTGATACCTGCATCGCGAAGTGCATCGACGATGTTGGTGAGGAACTCTATGTTGGGCTCAACTTGCCATCCAGCCGATGAGGTGAGGGCATCGGGAGCGTCGGGAACAAGGGTAACTTGTTCGGGCTTCACCTTGAGAACGAGATCCATAAACTCGGGGGAGGGATATCCCTCGATGTTGAACTCGGTTTTAACCAATGGGCGAAGTTTGTAAACATCGTCATACTTGATGTGTCGCTCGTCGGGGCGAGGATGAACGGTGATGCCGTTGGCACCAAATCCTTCGCAATCGACAGCAACTTGTTGCACATTGGGTTGATTTTCGCCACGAGAGTTGCGTAATGTGGCAATTTTGTTGATATTTACACTTAAATTTGTCATTTTTTGTTTAGAAATTCCTAAAAAATCTGTTTGACAAGTTAACTTGTTGAATAATTGGTATTGATTAAAATAATTATTCGTAAATTTGTCAAGATTTATAAGTAGTTTTAATTAAAAACATTTTCTTGACTACAAAAATAGTTAGAAATAATAAAATAGCGAAAGATTTGAGCGCAAAAGATAATATATTAACGCAAATTGACACCCTTGAAGAAGATTTAGGGGTTGATATGGCCCAAAAAATGGCTCGATTGTTCCCTGTGGTCGAAGATTCGTGTAGGCTCACGATGATTTGCCACAAGAGTGATTATGCTGCGTCGATAGTGGCGCGTGCCGTGGAGGATTGCGATGCTCATGTGCTCAATCTTAATGTCACCGGCGAAACGACTCCTACTGGCCAAATGGTGGTGGAACTGCGCGTGGGGGTGAATAACGGTGAGAGTGTGGCTCGAAGTCTTGCTCGCTATGGCTATGAGGTGGTGCAAATTGTTCACGAAAATGCTGTGGATGAAGATACTATGCGTCGCCGCGTAGATGAACTGATGCATTATATCGAATTGTAAAACTTATGAAAGGGCGTGTGCCCCATCAAATAAAATTATTAACCCAAGGATTTTATAAAAAAATTCGCTAAAAACTCTATCAATAGCAATGAAAATCGCGATTTATGGCAATATGTATCAAGAGGATTATTTGAAACAATTGTCGGAATTTTTGGAGGCTCTATCACAATCGGATATAAAGGTTGAGATGGAATCGAGATTCTACAATTATCTGTGTAGATTGTTGCCACAAGAGCCACAGGTTGATGGAGTGATTGTGGGTAGCGATTTTGAGGCCGATATGGCTATAAGCATAGGTGGTGATGGCACTTTCTTGCGCACTGCTCGCTGGGTGGGCGACAAAGAGATACCTATCCTTGGCATCAACACAGGGCATCTTGGTTATCTTGCCGATATCACTGTCGATGAGATGATAGGGGCTGTCGAGGATTTGAAAAATGGGTTGTATAAGATTGAAACACGCTCGTTGATAGAGGTTACAAGTTCGCGCAAAGAGGCAATTATCGATTGGAATTATGCTCTAAATGAGGTGGCTATTCTCAAGCAAGACACCTCGTCGATGATATCAGTTGCCACAAAGGTGAATGATGTGGATTTGGCAACATATTTGGGCGATGGGTTGATAATAGCTACTCCCACAGGAAGTACCGGCTATAACCTATCGGTGGGAGGCCCTATTGTAGAGCCTACTGCGCCCAACTGGATAATTTCGCCTATTGCAGCCCATTCACTCACTATGCGTCCGCTTGTGGTGGGTGATTCTCACGAATTAACAATAACCACCACATCGCGTGCTACTAATTATCGTGTGAGTCTTGATGGGCGCTCGGTGACATTGCCTGTTGGTTCGACGATAAAGTTGCGTAAAGCTCCGTTTGTGACAAAAGTGGTGCAACGCACCAAGCACAATTTTGGCGAAACACTTCGCAATAAGTTGTTGTGGGGTGTCGATAAACGATAACCATAAAAGCAGTTGAAGGGTGATAGTGTCGGGCTACGAATTTGACTATCCACCACTTGGAGTGGTGAGGGTGACTGTGCGACACAATTCGCATCGCATTTCGGCTCGATGGCGCGACGGCAAGGTGGCTCTAAATGTGCCCTATGGGATGAGTGAGCAAGAGATGCTTCGTGCGCTTGCAAATTTTGAGGGACAATTAAAGTTGTCGCGTCCCGAAATTCTTTATTATGACGGGCAATCGATTGAACTCGAAGGTGTAACGATAACTATAGGCCGACAGTCGTTTTCCCCTGATAAAATCATATCTCAAGCACAGTTGCCTCACTCGGTGATAGAGGTGGGTCGAAATTTTGATTTTAACAAATCGGATACTTCGCGCACTATAAGCAACATGATGTGTCGCATAGCGCAACGGCTTGCTGCTGACTTGCTTTTGCCTCGCGCTCGCGAGTTGGCACATGAGGTGAAGCGTTATCCGGTGGGCTGGGAGATTTCAAACGGACATCGAGTGCTGGGGCGATGCGATACCAATGGCATCATTGCGCTCTCATATATATTGGTTTTTCTTCCGTCGCATTTGCGTGATTTTGTGATATATCACGAACTTGCACACCTATCGGAGATGAACCACAGTTCGCGATTTCATGAGTTGTGCAATGAGTATTGCGGTGGTCGCGAGGCTCAACTCAAAGCCGAACTCCGTGCTTTCCAATGGCCAATATATAAGTGAAAGCATAATGCATAGGTCATAATGCATAATGAATTACTGCGCATCAGCCCAACTCTTCTCCTAAGATAGGAGGAGTACGGCGAAGCCGGGAGGTGGTATGAATTATTCATAATATCTTTTGACAGAATGAGCAAAATGAACATAAAAAGGCATAGCCAGGCTATGCTCGATGAGGTATATAATAAGCTTTTAATCATTGTGAGGTTGAAAATTTCATAAATATATGAATTAATAAAAAGAAAAGTGTATATTTGCAGGGTAAAAATGCGGATATACGCAAAAATACCCTTTACATCATGAGGATAGAAAGAAAGCGAATTCTTCAGCGACTTATAAATAGTCGAAAAAATGGTCAAATAAAAATTATAACAGGTATTAGGCGATGTGGGAAATCATATCTCCTTGGAGTATTATATCGTGATTATCTTTTGCAAGATGGAGTTTTGCCCGAGCAAATTATCTCACTTGAATTAGATAACGATACAAATATACGTTATAGAAATCCGTTGGAATTGGGCCAATATCTTCGAGAAGTGGTTAGTGATACCGAAAAGTATTATTATATCCTACTTGACGAAATACAAATGGTGGAGACTATTGATAACCCTTATTTGCCAAAAGGTTCAGCATCTCCAATAACATTTGTAGATGTTCTTTTAGGGCTTAAAAGTTTGCCTAATGTAGATGTTTATGTAACGGGGAGTAATTCCAAAATGCTATCATCGGATGTCGCTACAGCTTTTCGTGACAGGGGCGAGGAGATACATATTACACCGCTTACATATGAAGAATTTTATGCAGCATATCCCAGTGATAAACGTTATGCTTGGCGTGAGTTTATGACATATGGAGGTATGCCTTATGTATTACACAAGACTACTCACGAGGAAAAATCAAAGTATCTTCAAGACTTATTTAGGCTGACATATATTAAGGATGTTATAGAGCGCAATCGATTGCGAGCCAAAGTAGAAGTAATTGATGAATTGCTTAATGTAGTTGCTTCGGCAGTAGGTTCATTATCTAATCCTACACGATTATCTAACACATTTCAATCGGTAAAAGGGGTGAAAATAAAGAATGAGACAATTTCAACATATTTAGATTGTTTTATTGAAGCCTACATCTTATGTAAATCATATCGTTACGATATAAAGGGGCGTTCCTATATTGATACTCCACTAAAGTATTATTTTACCGATATAGGGCTGCGAAATGTACGACTTAATTTCCGTCAGCAAGAAGAAAATCACATTATGGAGAATATTATTTATAATGAACTTATTGCTCGTGGATTTAATGTAGATGTGGGGGTTGTTGAGTATAATCATGTAGATGCTAATGGGAAAAAGGTTAGAACTCAATTAGAGGTGGATTTTGTTGTGAATAAAATAGATAAACGTTATTATATTCAGTCGGCTCTTACTGTTGCTGAAGAAGAAAAGAGACAACAAGAGGTTAATTCATTAAATAGAATAGATGATTCATTTACAAAAATTGTAGTGGTAAAAGATAATATTTTACCATGGGTTGATGATAATGGAGTGCAATATATTTATATAGAGGATTTCCTATTAGGTAAAATAAATGAATTATAAGGAATCTATTATAAACAATAAATAGTTAATTAACCTTTTACCTCGTTGCGATAGTTGTAGTTGTTGCGAAGTGCTTCAAAGTCGGTAGGTGATGATTTGAGGGCTTGGGTATCGGTGAGAGGGTTGTAGGACTCGGCGATAGATTGTAATGTGACATTTTCGGCTGCTCCGGGAGCGATGCCTTGTGCCACATTGGGGATCGTGAGGTTGAAATGACGAGCAAGAGCGTCGAGTGCCATAGCTGTGGCACGAATTTTTCCTTCGCGTGAATATCCGGCTATGTGTGGAGTGGCAATAATGGCTTTTTCGAGTAGTGTGAGATTGAGATGAGGTTCTCCTTCCCAACAATCGACAATGACATTTGCTATTTTGTTGTTATTGAGTGCATCTATCACGGCTTGGGTGTCAAAAATGCCACCACGGGCGCAGTTGATAATGATGGGTCGATGCTTGAGTGATGCGATAAATGCTTCGTTACAAATGTGATGGGTGGGGTATTTGCCACTGGTTGTCAATGGTGTGTGGAATGTGATGATGTCGCATTGACACGCTATCTCATCTAACGACACAAAATTATTGGTGCATTCAACCTCGGCTCGAGGAGGGTCGCAGAGTAGTACCTTCATGCCCAATTGGGTGGCCCATTGTTCTACAATTTTACCCACATGCCCCACGCCCACAATGCCTATGGTGTAGTCGCTTATGGGACGGTCGATAACTTGTGCCAACGAGGCAAAGACATATTGTGCCACGGCGGGAGCATTACAGCCCGGAGCGTTGGCAACGGTGATGCCACGACGATGACAATAGTCGAGGTCGATGTGGTCGGTGCCAATAGTTGCAGTGGCAATGAATGAACAGGGGGTGTTGTCGAGAAGCGAGGCGTTGCAATGGGTGCGAGTGCGACAAATGAGCGCGTCGGCATGGCGCATGGCTTTGGCGTCGATTTGGAGAGATGATAGATATTCTACATGAGCCAAGTCGTCAAGCACGCCTTTTATGAAAGGGATGTTGTGTTCGATGATGATTTTTAGATCCATGCTCCCCACAAGTATAGCGCAAAGTAAACGACAAATACTGAAATGATGCCTATATAACTACGGCGAGATTCGTAGATAGAAAAGAGGTGTCCCAGTTGTAGCGCTGCGCAGCAATTGAGAATGGGAACATAGATGATGTAGTTGGTAAAGTCGATGAGCATCAACAAGATTGAGAGCAACGACAACATAGCAAAGAAGCCGTTGTAGGCTCGAGTTTGAGCGTTGTAACTAATAATCTTCACGATATTGGCCACCCATGCGCCTAAACATGTAAATGCCGAAATGCCTATTGTTACCAACATGTGCAGTGCCTCGGCCGATGATAGTTGTGAGTAGATGCTCGTGAATTGTGGAAATACGAAGTTTTGGGCGTTAAGAATGCCAAACCCAAACAATATCCACGGAGGGGTTACAAATCCAAATATAGCGGCGAGAATGATGCGCAGGTCGAGTATGCGCATTTGCACACATCCAATGAGCATAATGGGCGCAAAGAACATAAATGCATATTGGTAGAAGGTGCCAAATGAAAGTATTGCCGAAATTGTGAATATAGCCCACGGATTGGGCGAGTTGTAGGTGGAAAACAAGAAGAATGCGCATAAAAGTATTACTGCGCATAGCACTGTGCCACCATAAAGTTGGCCTGTGAGGGTGGTGAGGGGTAGTTGTAACACAAGAAACAATCCTGCAAATAAGATTGTGGGATTGCGCAAGATGTTGAATGCTTTGTTGAGGTAAATCATCAACAAGGCGATGCCAATGTTGAGCAACATGCTCACTGTCATCGAGAAACGGCCGGGCTCTAACCAACGATTTATTGGCGTCAAGCCCAGTCCTTTATCGTCGAGAATGGGGGTGATATTCCCACTTGAGAAAGCGCTATTAGTGGCAATAAATACTATAATCGCAATGATGGCTAATGCCACTCGCGAGTGCAAAAATCGTGAAATGTCGCTTTCTTTTATAATCATGTCGTTTATTTCATGAGGTCTTTACCTATGTCGCGACGGAAGTATTTACCTTCGAAGTCAACTTTTTCGATTGACGCATAGCTGTTGGCAAGTGCGTCGGCAATGCTGTTGCCATAAGAACTTACCGAAATAACGCGTCCTCCCGAGGTTACTAATTGGCCTTCGTCGTTGATTTTAGTTCCAGCGTGGAAAAGTATGCTGTCGGTAACATTTTCGCAACCGGTGATAACTTTGCCTTTGGCATAGTCGCCAGGGTATCCACCCGATACAATCATCACAGTAACGGCTGTGCGAGGATCTTCTTTGAGTTCTACATCGCCAAGGTTGCCTTGTGCTGCAGCTTTCATCAATGCCACGAGGTCGCTATCGATGCGAAGCATCACAGCTTCGGTTTCGGGGTCGCCCATGCGCACATTGTATTCGATTACCATAGGTTCGCCACCCACATTGATGAGACCAAGGAAGATGAAACCACGATATGTGATATTGTCGTTGATGAGGCCGTTGATAGTGGGCTCGATGATGCGAGTGCGCACTTTTTCCATAAATACTTCATCGGCAAATGGCACTGGACTCACTGCACCCATACCACCTGTGTTGAGGCCTGTGTCACCTTCGCCTATGCGTTTGTAGTCTTTTGCTACAGGAAGCACACGGTAGCCACCATTGCCGTCGCTCAACACGAATACCGAGCATTCGATGCCCGAAAGGAATTCTTCGATAACGACTGTTGCCGATGATGCGCCAAACATGCCCGAGAGCATTTCTTTCAACGATGCTTTGGCTTCTTCGATAGTAGGAAGAATCAATACGCCTTTACCAGCAGCCAATCCGTCGGCTTTCAACACATAAGGAGCTTGAAGTTGTTCGAGGAAACGATATCCTTCTTCGATGTTGTCGGCTGTAAAGCTTTGGTAGCGAGCAGTGGGGATGTTGTTTTTCACCATAAATTGCTTTGCAAAGTCTTTACTACCTTCAAGAGCAGCACCAGCTTTTGATGGTCCTACAACAAGGATGTCTTTATCTTCAAAATAATCATATATACCTGCTACTAAAGGGTCTTCATTACCCACAACAATCATGTCGATGGCGTTCTCGCTTACCCATTTTTCAATAGCAGGGAAATCAAGAGGTGAAAGGGCTACATTTTCGCCATAAGCACCTGTGCCACCATTGCCTGGAGCAATGTATAACTTGTTGAGTAACTGACTTTGACTCATTTTCCATGCGAGAGCCGATTCGCGACCTCCTGAACCAAGGAGCAGAATGTTGATTTTTTCCATATATAATTACTTGTTTTGTTTTTGCTAAATTGTTGTTAATCTTCGTTTTCGTCTTGTTGAGAGCGTTTCCAACCGCGTTTCACCATGTTGGGGATTGATGGGCGCTTGCCTACTACCGATTTAAGTGCGTGAACATTGCGTCGTTCGGCAAGTGGATTTTCGGGGTTGAAATCTTCGCCCGATTTGCGTCGCGAAGTTTTGTCAAAGCGGCGAGTTTTAGGAGCATATTTTTCTTCAAGGGCCGAACGGCGTTTTTCGCCTTTGCCACGAGAATCTTTGCCCCCCATACCTTGTTTGCGAGCTTGGGCTTTCCACTCTTTGTCGCTCAATCGACGTGGAAGGTCTTTAGATTGCTCAACCTTTTGAGAGTCTTTGATTTTGCCACCACTCTTGCGGAATGATGCATAGTCGCCATCGAATACTACATATTCGCGCAACTCGCATTCGAGAGAGCCGTTGAGAATAGGCGTTTTAGATGACGGAGTGAGACCTATCTTGTGGAAATATTCATCGCGATAACCTATAATCCAAGCCGAGCCTTTAAACACATGTTTGAGTTTTGAGCCTATGGTAGAGTATAATCCCTCCATGTCGTTTGAACTGATGCGTTCGCCATAGGGAGGATTGGTGATTATCATGCAGTTTTCGGGAGCATCATCCCATAGTGATATAGGTTTTACCTGTATATCAACATATTTAGCCACGCCGGCGCTTTTTACGTTTTCCATAGCAATGGAAACAGCTTTGGGCGAAATGTCGGCGCCATAGATTTTAAATTCAAAGTCGCGTTCTTCGCTTTCGTCGTTGTAGAGCGAATCAAAGAGTTCGGCATCAAAATCGTTCCATTGTTCAAAAGCGAATTTTTTGCGATAGATGCCAGGGTTGATGTTGGCAGCGATGAGTGCAGCTTCAACAAGGAATGTACCCGAGCCACACATTGGGTCAACAAGTGGGCATTGTCCGTTCCATCCACTTTTGAGAATGATACCAGCAGCAAGCACTTCATTGATAGGGGCTTCGGTTTGAGCCACACGATATCCACGCTTGTGGAGTGATTCGCCCGATGAGTCGAGCGATAGAGTCACACGATTGCCGTTGATGTGCACATTAATGACCACATCGGCTTCTTGTAGGCGCACTCCAGGGCGTTTGTCGGGTCCAAATTTATCTTTGAAAAAGTCAACGATAGCATCTTTAACACGATAAGTGACAAAGCGTGAGTGGGTAAACTCATTAGAGTTGACAACTGCATCGATGGCAAAAGTTTTGTCGAGAGTAAGAACTTGTGTCCAGTCATACTCTTTTACCAAGTCATAAAGACTGTCGGCATCGTTGGCAATGAACTTGTATATGGGCTTGAGGATGCGCAACGCTGTGCGACAGCATAGGTTGGCACGGTAGAGTGTCTCAAGATCGCCCTCAAACGATACCATGCGACGACCCACTTTGATGTTTTCGGCATCAAGATTTGATAATTCTTTGGCAAGCACATCTTCCAATCCTTGGAAGGTCTTCGCCACCATTTCAAATTTTTCCTTCATCACTGCTTGAATCTTAAAAAATTGTTTGCTTTAGCTTGAACGAGTTTTTCGCCTTCGGCCACATCTTCGGTAACCCATATGTTACCCCCTATCACTGCATTAGCCCCAATGTTGATGCGACCAAGTATTGACGCATTGGAATAGATAACAACATTGTCGCCAATGATTGGGTGGCGAGGAATGCCCTTGATGGGATTGCCGTCGGCATCGGTGTCGAAACTCTTTGCTCCGAGTGTAACACCTTGATATAGTTTTACATTATTGCCAATTATTGCAGTTGCACCCACCACGATACCTGTGCCGTGGTCAATGGTAAATCCTTCGCCAATGGTTGCTGCTGGGTGAATGTCGATACCTGTTTCGCTATGAGCTTGTTCACTAATCATGCGAGGGATAATGGGTACCTCAAGTTTTACCAACTCGTGAGCAATGCGATAATTGCTTATGGCGCGAATAGCAGGATAGCAATATATCACCTCATCGGTTGAGATAGCCGCTGGGTCGCCAAGGTAGGTAGCATTAACATCGGTGAAAAGCAAACGGCGCAACTCGGGTAGATTTGCAATAAATTGGTCGGCTTTTTCTTGAGCCGAAATAACGATATTGTTGAGATTAATTTCTTGATTTTTAGAATTGAAGCATAGTCCGGCGGTGATTTGCTCCACAAGCACTTCGCGCAACTGTTCGCAACGAATACCCACATAGTGAGTCACGTTATTGCGATTAACATCACTATCACCAAAAAAACCGGGGAAAATCAATCCTCTACACAACTCCACAATGCGAGCAACCGATTGCTGTGAGGGCAACGGTTCGCCATATTGGCGAAGATGGCACACATCTTTGATGTTTTCTTTGCAAGATAACGCTTCAATAGTGTTCTTAAGCGTTAATTCTGAATTGTTTTCAGCTCCCATTGTTGTCAATTTATCTAATTAACTGCAAAGATAGTGCAAGCCGAGCGCAAAAGCAAGAATAAAATGAAATTTTAGTTCTTGATTTGCCGAGGCGCAGCCTATCTTGGGCGTTAGCCAACGATAGAAAAAAAAAGAGCGCAATTGCAAATTAAGCTTGCTTAAAATTGCATTGCCGAGGCGCAGCCTATCTTGGGCGTCAGCCAACGATAATATAAGGAATTCATAATTCATAATGCATAATGCACAATTTCACCGACTTTTTTGGAGAGGAAGAGATTTTTGAGGAATATGTCAGTGACTTAGCCACAATACTTAGTAAGAACTATAGTTATAATTTGCCATAAATGGGAAATTTCATCAACTTATGGCAGATTATATGATTATATTTTGCCATAAGTGTATTTTTTTATATATTTGTGGCAAATTATAGAAATTATGGAACAACAAATTATAGGCAGAAAAAATGAATTAGACACTCTAAGTCGTCTATATAATTCATCTCAATCAGAGTTTGTAGCTGTTTATGGTCGCCGACGCGTGGGCAAAACATTTCTTATTCGTCAATTTTTTAAGAATAAGTTTGTATTTCAGTTATCGGGATTAGCAAATGCATCAACTAAAGAGCAACTCATAAACTTTAACCTTACAATCAAACGTGAATCAAAACAAAATTTGCCAATAGTTAAAACTTGGTTGGAGGCTTTTGAGCAATTAATTGCATTAGTTGAAGCGTCAACCGAGGAGCGAAAGGTGATTTTCTTAGATGAATTGCCATGGATTGACACTCCTCGTTCGCAATTTGTGCAAGCGTTGGAACATTTTTGGAATGGTTGGGCGTCGGCTCGAAATGATATTATGTTAATAGTGTGTGGATCTGCAACATCGTGGATGATTGACAAAATTATTAACAACCATGGTGGATTACATAATCGTTTAACCTATAAAATGCGATTAGAACCTTTTACCTTAAAAGAAACCCAAGAATATTTCCTTTCAAGAGGAATGGAATATTCTCAATATCAAATTGCTGAGTGTTACATGGCAATGGGTGGCATTCCATATTATTTGAGTATGATGCAAAAAGAGTTTAGTGTAGCTCAAAATATAGATTTACTCTTTTTTGGAGAGAATTCTTTGTTAAAAAATGAGTTTCAAAACCTTTATGCCGCTCTTTTCAAAAATAGCGAAGATTATATTAAAATAGTAGAGGCTTTATCAAAAAAGAATAAAGGACTAAGTAGAAATGAGATTATTGCTTATACTAAACTTTTAACAAATGGAGGTCTTACTACAATTCTCAAAAATCTTGAAAACTGTGGATTTATACGATCGTATATAGCTTTCGGCAAAAAAGAGCGAGATAAATTGTATCAGTTGGTTGATTTTTATACATTATTTTATTTCAAATTTGTTAAATCAAATAGATACAACGACGAAAATTTTTGGATTAATACAATTAACACTCCTCAGCATAATAGTTGGGCAGGATATTCATTTGAGATGCTTTGTTTGAATCATATAAAGCAAATAAAAGCGTCGTTAGGAATTTCAGGGGTACAAACATCTGTTTCTTCATGGAAAGACACATCAGCCGAAAATGGAGCACAAATTGATTTGATACTTGACCGAAAAGACCAAATTATCAACTTGTGTGAAATGAAATTTTCTATTGATGAATATGAGATAACAAAACAATACGAAGCACAACTTAGACAAAAAAAATCGGTATTCTCTTCTACTACAAAAACACGAAAGGCTTTACATCTAACGATGGTAACTACTTATGGTGTTAAACGAAATATGTATAGCAATACTATTCAAAATGAAGTTGTATTAGAAGATTTATTTTAATAAAGATATAAAAATCGTCAGTGTATTGACGATTTTTACTGTTTTTATGGGGATAGAATCAATATTTATTGTTGATGTAGATGTTTGATTTTATCGTGATGCGGGTGTGTTGCGGCGCTTTTCGAGGGCGATGGCTGTGAAGGTGATGATGCCGAGAACGATGAGCAGACATGTTTGCGAACCAAGCACAAGATTGGCAAAAGCCACTGATATGCCATCTATTGACATGCCATAGATGCTCAACCCGAAGATAACCGACCATTGCCATGGACCTATGCCACCATTTGATGGGACACCCATTGCGATGCTCGACAATGCAAAGCACACAAGCACGGCCACTACTCCATGGTTTTCAATAACTGCGGTGGTCTCCTTGAACGCGAAAAATGCTACAAAAAGTTGTGTGAAATAGCATCCCCATATCGCAACAGTCAAGAGTAGCCATTGTCCTTTACCTTTCATTTTTGCGATGGCGGCAAATCCGGTCCACAATCCTTGTGCAAAACCTATGATTTTGGCAATGAACTTGTTGTTGCGTTTTTTTGTGAATAGCCACCACACAATAGCCACCATTGCCACCACGATTATCCACAACCAAGGTGATGCAATAAGCGCAAGCAATTTGTTATAGAGGGCTGTGTTTTGGGCAAGATATTGAGTGAGTGCATTTGTGGCGAGAAGGAATGCCGATAGGGTAATGAGTAGCACGGTGACAGTATCGGCAAGGCGGTCGGCAACCATTGAGCCAAAAACGGCTGTGAATGGGGCGTTTTGTCGTTGTGCTATGTAGGTAGTGCGCCACACTTCGCCAAGGCGAGGAAATACGAGGTTGACAGCATATGTGCCAAAGATGCTATAAACAAGGGGCATCAATGGTGGATTGATGTTGAGGGCGCGAAGCTGAATGCGCCAACGCATAGCACGAAACACATGTGAAAAAATGCTTATAAATAGGGCCAACCCTATCCACCAAAAGTTGCATTCGTTGCGAATAGTCGCAATCATTTCATCAAAATCGATGTCAGTAAAAAGTAGATAGCACAACCCTATGCTAATCACTAAAGGCACACCATATTGTAGTATTTTCTTGAGCATAACTCCCTTTGGCTGTTAATTTTGGTGCAAAGATAGCACAATTAATGCACAATTCATAGCAACAGAGCCAAATAAACGAGAGAGAGCAATGTACACCACTTGGCTTTGAGTGCTATATTACACACAAATTAATGTTAGTTTTATTTATTTAGTCACAAATAATAGCTCGGTTAATTTTAATTATGAATTAAGCATTGTGCATTATGAATTAAATTGTATTATCTTTGCAATATATAAATTTGTGATTCATTAAAAACAATAAGGATATGGCAGATATTAAATGCATAGGTATTCTCACATCGGGAGGCGATGCTCCCGGTATGAATGCGGCTATTCGTGCCGTGACACGCTCGGCAATATATGCTGGTTTTAAGGTGAAAGGTATCTATCGTGGATACAAAGGGATGATTACTAACGAAATCGTTGATTTCAAAACACAAAATGTGTCAAACATCATACAAATGGGTGGTACTATTCTCAAAACGGCTCGCTGTAAAGAGTTCACCACTCCCGAGGGTCGCCAGTTGGCCTACGACACTCTTCGCTCACATGGCATCGACGCTCTTGTGGTGATAGGTGGTGATGGCTCGTTGACAGGTGCGCGCATCTTTGCTAATGAGTTTAACTTCCCCATCATAGGATTGCCTGGTACTATCGATAACGATCTTTATGGTACCGACCTCACAATAGGTTACGACACAGCTCTTAACACAATTATGGAATGTGTCGATAAGATTCGCGACACTGCAACCTCTCACGAGCGCTTGTTCTTTATCGAGGTGATGGGACGCGATGCAGGCTTCCTCGCCCTCAATGGCGCTATTGCATCGGGTGCTGAAGCGGCTATTATCCCCGAAATCTCTACCGAGGTTGACCAATTGGCCGAGTTGATTCAAAACGGCTTCCGTAAGAGCAAAAACTCATCAATCGTGTTGGTGGCTGAGAGCCCTGTAACCGGTGGTGCAATGGCACTTGCCGAACGAGTGAAAAACGAATACCCAGGTTATGATGTGCGTGTTTCTATCCTCGGACACTTGCAACGAGGTGGTTCGCCCACGGCTCGCGATCGCATTCTTGCATCGCGCATGGGAGCTGCTGCTATCGATGCGCTTCTCGACGATCAACGCAATGTGATGATAGGTATTAAAAACGATGAAATCGTGTATGTGCCATTTACAAAGGCTATCAAAAACGATAAACCTATCAACCGCGAACTCCTCAACACTCTACATCGATTGTCGATATAAAGTCATCGACGAAATAATATAACACATAAGGGCTGTATCAATTATTTGATACAGCCCTTATGTTATTTATGATTGCCACACACATAATATTGATGCATCTTCACCCCATCGGAACGATAGGTATAATTGTAATATGTAGTGCAAATTCTACTCATTTAGAATTAATAGATAAATATATTTTACCAAAAATGGAGATATCTTTGTTTTTAAAAGGGTCATTTGTTAAATATAGTTCTAATGTATCGGGCGGTATTGTATCATTTAATGGTTTGATAAATAAAGGTGGAATCCCTCCATATCCATTAACCCAAATGTTTTCTCTTTGAGAGTTATTTTGTTCAAAAGTTATTATTAGGTTAGATTGATCTAAATGGATAATAGAATCATTGTTTTTATTATGGTCATAATAGTGATATTTTTTTTCAGCAAATACTTCCTTAATTTTAGGAGTGTCAATATCGGGGTTATATAATGAAATTGAATCAATCTTGTAGCTACAAATAAAAGAACTGTTCTTTATTGATTCTGCGATATTGTTACTATATATAGTAGTGGTTTTTCTATGTGTTGAAAAAATAAAGAAAATCCCTATAAATATGATAATACATATCGTTATAATAATTGTAACTAATATTATAATATTGCGTTTCATATATCTTTGTATTTAATTCGGATGAATAACAGTCCCATTGTTTTGTTGTTTAAATCTATAGTAAATCGAGCGAGGATTGGGTCATAATAGCGAGCTTGGTTGTCGTACCAGCCTGCCCCTCGTTGAGTCAAAGAACTCTTTAAATTATGAGACAATTCCACTCCAGAGGATCCATTTGAAGTTATGGTAAATGAGTATTCTTGAGCTAACAAGTTTGCTGTCGAAAGGAATAATCCCCCGACTAAAATTAACTTTATATATTTCATTGATTAGTTGTTTTTGTAGATTTTGAATGAATAGAATTTATTATTGTTTGAAATTGACAAAATGTATATGCCCATTTCAATAGCATCTATACCCCATATAATAGAACCAGCATTATCACATTCATCTGAAGTTTCAGAGATTTTAGAGCCCGATATAGAATGTAGTGAAAGGTTCCATGGTTGGGAGTTTTCAAGTCCTGTTATTACAATGTTTCCATCTCTAAATGTTGCTTGAGGGGAGTTGGGGTTATTGATTGTTATATTTTCGACATTGGCAAAATTTTTTGCTGCAAATCGTTGTATAACACTTTTGCCATATCTATTCTCTGAATAAATCTCAATTATATCGTGGTCAAATGCTCCCTCATTGAGATACTCTCCATATCCAGGGGCATCAAACGGACGAATGTCATTATAATAGTTATTTGTTGTTTTTGTTATAACCTTCATTGGTTTCACAGGGAAATCGGGTGTATTCCATGTCATTTTTATTTTACACCCAAATATTTCATTATCTTCGTTTGATTCAGTATAAATAATATCTGAAACTTCAAATGAATCAACAATAGGAGCCTCTGGTATAAGCTTTAATTTTACAGGAATAGAATATACCCACCCCTTTGAGGTATTGGCAGTTATTGTAGCATTGACATAGCCATCTTTTACTTCCCAAGCTAAACCCGATTCTGTTTCGGGCAAGGAAATAGTCTCATCTAATTCCTCCAAACAAAATAAATAACTATTCCCCTTCAATGGATTATATATTTGATAAGCCGATGTTGCAGAATTACAATCAAGGCAAACTCTTGTTTCCCATTGAGTCGATTCATTCGCAGTATCTCCCACAAGAGAAAAGTTGCAATTGTCGTAATATGATATTGTTGGGATAGAATCAATTGCGATCTCCTCTCCGTTGATAGTCACTTTAATATGTTTTTGTGCATGGATAAACGGTGCAATTAATAATGCCAAAATAATAAGAGTTATTTTTTTCATGATTAAAAAGTTATTTTGTTAATTAATTTTTCGCCTGTATTGTAAATATTCTCTTTAATATAAACGCCATTAGGCAATTGGATATTGTCATTAGTATCCTGAATAGTAGCTACTTTTTGCCCTGAAATATTGAAAATATTTGTAGTAATTACCTCTGTCGGAAGAGAATTAACTACATCGATACCTGTCCTATGATAATAGGAACTCTTTCTTTTGTTGTTTCTTCTGCCAAACAGATATGGTTTGGCAGTGAGAATAAAAATAAAGTTAAAATTAAAAATACGTTTCTCATAATTATAATAATTTTGAATTTGCTCCAAAATTATGCTCTATTTATAAAAATTGAGTACAAAAAGTGTTCCCAATTTGTTCCCAATTTTAGGGTAATATTGTAAGTGCTTGAATATTAGTTAAAGAGAAATGATGAATTTATCCCAGTCAGAGGCCGTTCCGTCGGTTTTG
>JAZRLP010000033.1:0-27036 GCA_045646905.1 Muribaculaceae bacterium | reverse complement strand
CAACAAAGAAAGTAAAGGGGATTTACATTCTGTACGGTTTTTAACCAATGACATTTAATAATCTTATACCTTTACTGCTTCTGGGTTTACGAAGATAGCGAAATTTCGCTATCTTCGTTCCTTTTGCAAATATAGAATGACACAAATTTCCAGAATGACAAAATTTTATTTTTTATTGATTTTCATCGCGTTAGCCTTATGCTCTTTCTGTCCTTCTGTCTAAAAAACACGAAGCCACGAGGTGGTTAAGAAACACCGCAAGGGCTATAACTCTCCTCCTATTCCTTGAAAAGGAGGAGTACGGCGAAGCCGGGAGGTGGTAAAAAATATGCTCATTCTGTCCTTCTGTCTAAATTAAAAAGTTCATTCTGCCCAAATAAAATCTGCGCCTTTCAGCGTTTTCCGCGTGAAAATAACCTGTCCTTCTGTTCTTATGTCCCACAAAAAAATGCGCTTTCCGCGTGAGCACAACTTAAATTGTACATTATCGCATATTTTCCCCTTTTTTCTGTTGTAACTTTGCACCA
This sequence comes from Muribaculaceae bacterium, assembly GCA_045646905.1. Lineage (GTDB taxonomy): Bacteria > Bacteroidota > Bacteroidia > Bacteroidales > Muribaculaceae > RGIG4079. The sequence continues at coordinate 26,509 of JAZRLP010000033.1, read as the reverse complement.
TCAAAACATAATGTCAATGGTAAATCAATGTAGATTGAAAAAAATCTTATGTTCTTGTGTCTAAATCTTATATCATAAACGATTAAAATAACTATTTTAACTATGAAAATTATCTTACAATTCATCCCCTCTGGAAAACCCAACCAATCAGGAAACATTAATTATCAGCTCGTTAATCGCAATGGTGGCCATGCGTCGGTCAACACCACCCATCTCATTTATCGTGAAGAATGGAACTCTTATCGCAACACCATCCGCATGCCTCGCAAAAACTCCCCTCGTAAAGCCCAACTGCGAGAGATTGACAACAATATAAAATGCGATTTGATGCAACTTCGTGAAATTTATGAAGACTATGTCTCATCGGGCGAAAAATTTAATATGCGCGATGTAGCAAAATCCTTCCTACAACAGCGTCGCTCTCTTTCATTTTTTGATTTTATGAATAACGCCATTGATCACCTCACAATCTTAAAACGACACGGCACAGCGCAAAACTATGCCTCGGCAATAAAAAGTTTTATGGCATTTTGCGAAAACTGCGATATAAATATCACCGAAATTGACTCCGACATGATGCAACGCTACGAAGCATATCTTACCCATCGAGGAGTATCGCCAAATACCATCTCATTTTATATGCGCAACCTTCGAGCAGTATATAATCAAGCCGTAGAGCAAGGTATCACACCACAGCGCAACCCCTTTAGGCATGTATATACCGGCATAGCCAAGACCATGAAACGAGCATTGCCACTCAAATCAATCCAACGCATTCTCTCGCTCGACCTGCACGACAAACCATTGCTCAACTTTGCGCGTGATATGTTTATGTTCTCATTCTATACCCGAGGCATGTCGTTTGTGGATATGGCACACTTAAAAGTCTCTAATGTGAAAGATAATATACTATATTATCGGCGACAGAAAACCGGGCAACTGTTGCAGATACGCCTTGAGCAGCCTATGCTTGATATTATAAATAAATATAGGTGTAAAGCCCATTCGCCATATCTGTTGCCAATATGTAAATCGCTCGACGACACCCATCGAAGTTATAGAAAAGCAATGGCGAGAGTGAATAAATATCTCAAGCAAGTGGGGCGACTTGCCGATATCGAATCTCCACTCACCATGTATGTGGCACGGCACTCATGGGCAAGCGTGGCGCGCGACCAACGGATACCACTTTCCATTATCAGTCACGGCATGGGGCACGATAGCGAACACACCACACAAATATATCTCGCCTCTATAAGCAGCACCCTCATCGACAACGCCAACACTCGCATACTTTCTCATCTCACACCCTTAAATACCACACCATCCTATAGGAATCGAGGCCTGCCGTAAGAACATGTTGGGACACAATATTAGAAATTTGTAGAGCCACAACTCCCCACCTTATACACAACTCTCCTCCTGCCACGAAGTGGATAGGAGGAGTGTCACGAAGTGACGAGGTGGTTAAAAATCGCACCGCGACTGAGGAGATAAAATTCTGTCCATTCTGTCCTTCTGTCTAAAAAAACACGCCTATGAAGATATGAACAGAATGACACAAATTTCCAGAATGACAAAATTTTATTTTTTTATTGATTTTCATCGCGTTAGCCTTATGCTCATTCTGTCATTCTGTCAAAAAACACAAAGCCACGAGGTGGTTAAAAAAGCCCGCAAGGGCCAAAACTCTCCTCCTGCCACGCAGTGGATAGGAGAACCTCGCAGAGCTCACGAGTGAGCCATAGCTCTCCTCTTGAAAATTATCAAGTAATTTTTAGGAGGAGTACCCCGAAGGGGGGAGGTGGTTGAAATATGTCTTTTCTGTCCAAATAAATTCTGCGCATTTCCGCGAATTCCGCGTGAGAACAATTTTCAACTTTCAATTCTCAATTTTCAACTATCTTGTGCTTTCCGCGTGAAAATAACCTGCTCATTCTGCTCTTTCTGTTTAAAAACACGAAGCCGAGAGGTGGTAAAACTTAAAAATATATTTCTTGTGCCAACAAAGTTATAGTTCCCTTATGCATTATGCATTAAAAATTGTTGTATATTTGTAGCATAAAATTGATGAGAACTTTTAGACAATGGGTATAACATTGACATTTGAATCGATATTGCTTGCACTTGGGTTGACATTGGTTGCTGGTATGTCAACGGCTATTGGTGGTTTGATGGCGTTTTCTAAAACTGCCACAAATACGCGTTTCTTGTCGGGAGCATTAGGCCTATCGGCTGGGGTGATGATATATGTGGCTTTTATGGAGATGATTCCCGAGTCGTTGGAAGTGCTAAAAGGGGTGTATGCCGATACGATGGCCAACATATATATGCTCATCGCATTCTTTGGCGGAATGGGGCTGATTGCGTTGATTGACTTCTTGATCCCTGAAGATGAGAACCCTCACGAATTTCATCGAGTGGAGTCGGTTGCAGGAAAAGCCGAAAAATTGAAACGCACAGGTTTTATGCTCGCTTTGGCAATAGGTATTCACAACTTTCCTGAAGGTATGGCCACCTTTATCTCTGCCCTTGACGGACTTGATGTGGCGATTCCCATTGTTATAGCGATTGCTATTCACAATATCCCCGAAGGAATTGCTGTATCAATACCTATTTTACACGCTACGGGGAGCCGTCGCAAGGCTCTTACATACACGATGTGGACTGGATTGGCCGAACCTATTGGAGCAATATTTGGCATCATATTTTTATTGCCATTTTGGACCCCGATAGTGAGCGCATTACTATTGGCTGCTGTGTCGGGTATCATGGTATTTATTGCACTCGATGAACTCTTACCTGGAGCCGAGGAATATGGCCATCATCATTTTTCAATAGCGGGTGTGATACTCGGCATGTTGATAATGGCAATATCATTGTTGATATTGTAAGATATCAATTAACAAAAAAGTAATTGTGTGATTGTGGAATATGTGCTAACTTTGCACTTAGATTTCACTAATGAATAATTTGCGTTACATATTAATGGCGTTGGCTGTGAGCTATGCTTGTGGCTTGTGGGCTGTTGAGGTAGAGGAGAGCGATACGCTACAAGAGATTACAGTGTCGTCGATTAAGCAGACCTCTGACTTGAATAAGAGCCCGGCCTCGTTGACAGTTCTAAACTCAACGCATGTGGAACGATTGGGTGTTGATGCGATAAAAAATGTGAGCACGATAGCCCCCAATTTTTATATCCCCGACTATGGATCGCGAATGACCTCATCAATATATGTGCGAGGAATAGGCGCTCGCATTGACCAACCGGTAGTGGGGCTCAATGTCGATAATGTGCCATATCTCAATAAAGATAACTATGACTTTGATCTTGCCGATGTAGATCGCATTGAGGTGTTGCGTGGTCCTCAAAGCACACTCTATGGCCGAAATACTATGGGTGGTCTCATTAATATATATACATTGTCGCCGTTCAAATATCAAGGGGTGCGTTTTATGGGTGAATATGGTAGTGCCAATTCTATGAAGACTGCATTATCATATTATACCAAGTTGAGTTCGCGATTGGGAATGTCATTGGGCCTCAACTTTACTTCAACCGATGGCTTTTATGATAACGCATATAACGGAGCCGATGTTGGTGCCGAGCGTCAAGGATTAGTGCGTTGGAAAACAAAGTGGTATCCGTCGTCGGTAGTGGCTATTGAAAATGTGGCAACATTGCAACATTCTCGACAAAGTGGATACCCCTATAAGATGGTCGATTCGAGTGCAATAGCATACAACGATACTTGTTTTTATAAACGCTTATCGGTGATGGATGGGTTGACGATAAATGCCAATTGGGGCAATGTATCATTGTCGAGTATCACCAGTTTTCAGTATCTTGATGATAATATGACACTCGACCAAGATTTTTTGCCATTGGAGTATTTTACACTCACACAACGCCGTCGTGAATGGGCATTGACACAAGATTTTGTAGCTAAAGGTCGTGAGAAAAACTATGATTGGTTGGTGGGTACATTCGGGTTCTATCGCCACACCGATATGAGCGCCCCTGTGACATTTAAAGATTACGGCATAGACCAACTCATTGAGAAGAATCGCAATGAGCAGAATAGTGATTATCCCATTGATTGGAATGATGATAGTTTCTTGTTGGGTAGTGATTTTGATATACCCAATTATGGCTTGGCTTTATATCACCAAAGTCATTATGACTGGAATCGATGGTCGTTTACGCTCGGGTTGCGCCTCGATTATGAGAAATCTACGCTCGACTATAATAGCTATTGCAATACCTCTTATACAATTTACAAAGGAGCTGTTGAAAATAGTGAGGTATTTAGAGTTTCCCCTGTGGAGATTGATGACAAAGGCCATCTCGAACAATCCTATTTGCAACTTTTGCCCAAGTTGACAGTTGCTTATCGTTTGCCCATGAGTGACGCATCGCGAGTGTATGCATCGGTGGCAAAGGGTTATAAAGCTGGTGGATTTAATACACAGATGTTCTCTGATGTGTTGCAACAACGCATTCGAGGCATGATGGGATTGAGTGAGTTGTATGATGTTGATGAGGTTGTAACATATAAGCCCGAAAAGAGTTGGAACTATGAATTGGGCGCTCATATAACCGATAGAGCAGGTCGCTATTCGGCTGGATTATCGGTGTTTTATGTCGATTGTCGCGACCAGCAGCTAACAGTGTTTCCCGATGGGACAACAACTGGACGCATTATGACAAATGCAGGTAAGACAAGAAGTTGTGGTGTGGAACTCTCGGCCTCGTGGCGTCCTATTGAACACTTGTCGCTCAATGCAAGTTATGGGTTTACCGATGCACGATTTGTTGAGTATGATAACGGCAAGGCCGATTATAAGAATAAATTTATACCCTATGCTCCACAAAACACATTGTTTGTAGGAGCTTCATATAGCATACCCATCAATAGGTCGTGGCTCGATTGTATTAATGTGAATGTTGATGCAAAAGGGATAGGGGACATCTATTGGGATGAGGCTAATAGTGTGAAGCAACCTTTTTATGGATTATTGGGTGCATCGGTGCGATTTCAAAAGTCAGATTTTTCGCTTGATATATGGGGCGATAACTTGACAAATACGCAATACAATACATTTTATTTCGTTTCTATAGGGAACGCCTTTTTGCAACAAGGCAATCCTGCTCGTTGCGGTGTGACATTGAGAATGAACTTTAAAACAAAATAATAACTAAAAATGAGTATAAATATGAAATTACTAAAAACAGTATTGGCCGCAGTAGTGTTGGCTGTATTTGCTACTTCGTGTGAGAAAGAAAATAATACATTGCACGAAAATTATATTGAACAGCCTTGTGCCGCTAATGCATTTTTTAGCGTAATACACAAAAAGAGTGTGGATCAAGATGCTGTCGTGCAAGGAACATCTTATTTATTGCGTTGGAGATCCGATTTTACTGCCGATATTTATGTTTATGATGCAAAATTCTCGGTGCGCATGCCCGATGGTATTGATATCGCATTTGAAGGATTGAAATGGGCCTATAATGATGGAGTAAAGGTGATTTTAGAAAATGATGTTGTGCCCACATGGGTGAAGATGAATGATAAAGAGGTTGATGCATCGGCATATGTGTTGGATGAACTAAAAATTAATGTTCTTGAGCGTCGTTTGTTGGGCTTTACTCCCGAGTATATCCCTATGATAAATATGTCAATGTCTATGGGTGATATAGAGGTCGTTACAGTGCAGAAACACAATGTTTACTTCGGCACAACAGGGGTTGTTGATAATGCATCGTCTAGCTTTTTCTCTTCTAAAACGCCGGTATATTATGTTGCATTAGACCCTGATAAAAAGACTGCCACAATCAATATTTATAAGGCAAAATTTGCCGATAGAATGCCTGCTATGGATATGAGATTCCCCGAAATTCCAATCGAAGTGTCATCGACAGGTTGCAAACTCGCTGTAGAAGAGGTTGTACCTACGATTAAAGATGTGCCATATCCCGATTATATGATTAAAAACTTGAATGGTAATATTACATATGCAACAGGATTGGATTTGCGATTTGATTGTATGACATATTCAGTAACTGCACGCCTTGGTTATCCTATCGTATTAGAAGAATAATTCTATAACGAAACGATTATATGAGGTCGCGCTATAGTTTTAGCGTGGCCTCTTTTTTTTGTGAAAAAAATCGAAAAGTGAAGGCTAGTATAAGAGAAAGAAACGCTGCGAAGAGTTGTGATTTTTTTGCAAAAATGTTTATAAATATTGTCGTTGAAAATTATTGAATATTAATATATTTTGATTATCTTTGCAGTTGAAAATTAAGCCTTTTTAAGAAAATAAACACATATAGCGATTGTATTAGCATGACTATCAAAATGATAGGGGCTGATATGGTTGCCGTGTTTGTTGGGCTATAGTGTGGAAAAATATTAGATACTAAAATATGGTTTTATTAGACATTTTTGGAATTCAGAACAATGCCTTGCTTGCAGTAACTGCAGCATTGACTGGTTTTGGTCTTGTAGCATTGGCTCTCTGGTTGGCGAGGATGATTTCACCTCGTTCATTTAACCCTCAAAAAGGTGAGGCGTATGAGTGTGGTATTCCTACTCGAGGCGAAAGTATGTCGCAATTTAAAGTAGGTTACTATCTTTATGCGATTTTATTCTTGATGTTTGATGTTGAAACAGTGTTCTTGTTCCCTTGGGCAGTGCGTATGCGCGAAATGGGGGCTGATGGTTTGATCAGCATCGCAGTGTTTTTCGGAATTTTAGTGCTAGGTCTTGTTTATGCTTGGCGGAAAGGAGCTCTTGAATGGAAGTAACAACAAAGAGCATGCCTTATGAGGCATGGAAAGATAACGAATATATTGAATCTCTTGTAAAAGAGTTGCAAGAAAATGGCACCAATGTTATCGTTGGTACATTTGACAAACTTATCAACTGGGGGCGGTCTAACTCTATCTGGCCACTTACTTTCGCTACCAGTTGTTGCGGTATTGAATTCGTGTCGCTTGGTGCTGCACGATATGATATGGCGCGTTTTGGCTGGGAAGTAGCGCGTGCTTCGCCTCGTCAAGCCGACTTTATGATGGTTGCCGGAACAATCGTTCACCGTATGGCTCCCGTTATGCGTCGTCTTTATGACCAATTAGCCGAACCTAAATATGTAATTGCATGTGGTGGTTGTGCTATCTCGGGTGGTCCATTCCGCAAATCATATCATGTAGTGAAGGGTATTGATGAAATCGTTCCTGTCGATGTATATCTACCAGGATGTCCTCCACGCCCCGAAGCTATGATTTATTCAATAATGCAATTGTCACGAAAGATGAAAGTTGAGAAATTCTTTGGTGGCGTGAACCGTCAAGAAAAAATCAAAGACTTCCTCGCTGCTCATCCCGAAGAATCATACGAGTGATTGTTGACATATCAATAAAGAATATTAATTAAGAAAATAAAGATAATATCATATATGGCAAACATTCAGGAAAAGATAGCCAAACAATTTCCCGAGGCAGTATTTGAAGAGGGCGAAAACCTATTGGTTAATATCCCCGACTTGAAATGGCATGCTCTCGCGAAAATGTTGAAAGAGGAATTGCATTTTGACTTTCTTGTGACAATCGTGGGTATGGACTGGACCGACAAACTCGGTTGTGTATATTACCTACAAAATACCGATGACAAATCATTGATTTCGGTTAAAGTTACTACCGACGACCGTGAAAACCCAATGATTCATAGTGTTCACGATGTGTGGGCTATTGCTACCACTTTCGAACGCGAAGTATATGACTTCTTCGGTATCATCTTTATCAACAACCCCGACATGCGTCGTTTGTTCTTGAGTATCGATTGGAAAGGATATCCATTGCGTAAGGATTACGATACTAATCCCGAAATTAATCCTGTTCCAACCGAAAATGAACGCCAAGAAGATACTACCGTTTCGTATGTTGAAACCGAAGATGGTAAGATTGAAAAACAAGTGCGTAATATTTTTGAACCAAATGACTTTGTTGTGAACATTGGTCCTCAACACCCTGCTACTCACGGTGTGTTGCGTTTCCGCACTGCAGTTGATGGTGAAAATATCAAAAAGATTGACTTCTATTCGGGTTACATACATCGCGGTATAGAGAAAATATGTGAAGGATTGACCTATCCTCAAACTCTTCACTTCATGGACCGTATGGACTACTTCTCGGGTCAACAATACCACCATGGTGTGTGTATCGCAATCGAAAAGGCTTTAGGTATTGAGATTTCTCGCCGTGCACAAGTGATTCGTGTGTTGATGGATGAGTTGGCTCGTATTGCTTCTCACTGCTTGTATATGGGTACATTCTGTATGGACCTTGGTGCTACAACAATGTTGTTCTACACATTGCGCGTGCGTGAGCAAATTCTCGATATCATGGAGAAAACTTGTGGTGCTCGCATGACATTCAACTATGGTTGCATAGGTGGTGTGATGCAAGACCTTCACGAAGATTTCGTGAAAGATGTGAAAGAACTCCTTGCTGTGTTGCCTAAAAACATTAAAGAATATAACGAACTCTTCATAGGCAATGTGATTGCTAAAGGCCGTCTTATTAATGTGGGAACACTTTCACGCGAAGATGCTATTTCTTACGCAATTACAGGTCCTTCGGGTCGTGCATCGGGTTGGGCTTGCGATGTGCGCAAAACTAATCCTTATAGCATCTATGGTGAACTTGACTTTGAACAAGTAGTATATACCGAAGGCGATTCAATGGCTCGTACAAAATTGCGTATTGCCGAAATGGAACAATCGGCTCGCATCATTGAGCAACTTATCGACAATATCCCCGACGGTGAATATTGCGTAAAAGTGCCTAAAGTGATTAAATTGCCTGCAGGACATTATTTCCAAATGGTAGAAGGTTGTCGTGGCGCATTTGGTGTATATATCGAAAGCGATGGTGGTACATCTCCACTTCGATTCAAACTTGTGCCTCCATGCTTGCCTTTGGCAAATGTGGTTGACCACCTCACTCAAGGTTCAAAAATTGCCGACCTCATCACTATCGGTGGTTCATTGGATTACATTGTTCCCGATATTGACCGATAAAAAATTGATAAATAAGAAATAATATAATTATGTACGAAATAACATTCGCAACTATAACCAGCTGGATTGACTCATTTCTCGGTCAATATATGCCCGAATGGCTTGTTACAACCGTTGAATGCTTGCTCATAGGAGTAGGGCTCCTTTTGGTTTATGCCTTGTTGGCATTGTTTTATATCTATTTTGAACGCAAGGTGTGTGCTGCATTCCAATGCCGTCTCGGTCCTAACCGAGTAGGTCCTATGGGTTTGTTGCAATCATTTGCCGACATGTTTAAGATGCTTATCAAAGAGATTATCACTCTTAAACATATTGACCGTTTCTTGTTTGCTCTTGCACCTTATTTGGTAATCATCGCATCAATGTTGTCATTTGCATGTTTGCCATGGGCTAATGGTTTGCAAATAATTGATTTCAATATAGGTATCTTCTTCTTGATCGCAGTATCGTCAATAGGTGTGCTCGGTATCTTACTCGCAGGATGGTCAAGTAACAACAAGTTTACATTGATCGGTGCGTTGCGTTCGGGAGCTCAAATGGTAAGTTATGAATTGTCAATCGGTCTATCGGTGTTGACAATGGTTGCTTTTGCAGGTACAATGTCAATAACAGGTATCGTTGAAGCACAAAAAGATTTGTGGTTTATATTCTCGGGGCACATCCCAGCGATAATTGCATTCATTATTTACCTTGTAGCAGGTACAGCTGAAACTAACCGTGGTCCATTTGACCTTCCTGAGGCAGAAAGTGAGTTGACTGCAGGTTATCACACCGAATATTCTGGTATGCACTTCGGTTTCTTCTACCTTGCCGAATACCTCAACCTATTTATCGTGGGTGGTGTTGCAACATTGTTGTTCTTTGGTGGTTGGATGCCATTACATATCCCAGGATGGGAAGGCTTTAATGATGTGATGAACTATATTCCTTCAATTGTGTGGTTCTTGGGTAAAGCTGTAGCAATCACATTCATCATCATTTGGTTTAAGTGGACATTCCCTCGTCTTCGTATCGACCAATTGTTGAAACTTGAATGGAAATATCTTCTCCCCATCAACTTGGTTAACCTTGTGTTGATGGTACTCGTTATCGTATTTGGTTTACACTTTTAATATTAATTTTATACAAAGATAAATTTCGTGATTATGAGCGAAAAATTTGGCAAAATAGCTCAAGTTATCGGTCCGGTAGTTGACGTTGCATTTGAAGGCGAGGGCAATACAATTCCCCCCATCTACACTTCGTTGAAGATTGACCGTCCCGATGGCTCAGAACTCATTCTTGAGGTAGAGCAACACATTGGTGAGGACACAGTGCGTTGTGTGGCAATGGATAGTACCGATGGTTTGCAACGTGGCATGAAGGTTGTGAACTTGGATCGTCCTATTGCGGTGCCCACAGGTGAACAAGTAAAAGGTCGCTTGCTCAATGTAGTGGGTGAGGCTATCGACCACTTGCCTGAACTAAAACGAGAAAATGTGCGTCCTATTCACCAACCTGCACCAGCGTTTGAAGATCTTACTATCGGTACAGAAATTCTATATACAGGTATTAAGGTGATTGACCTTCTTGAACCATATAGCAAAGGTGGTAAGATTGGTTTGTTTGGTGGTGCCGGTGTAGGAAAGACAGTGCTCATCATGGAACTTATCAACAACATCGCAAAAGGTCACAACGGGTTCTCGGTATTTACTGGTGTGGGTGAACGCACTCGCGAAGGTAATGACCTTCTCCGTGAGATGATTGAAAGTGGTGTAATGAAATATGGCGAAAAGTTTGAAAAGGGAATGGAGAAAGGTGAGTGGAACCTTGCTGATGTCGATATGGACAAGGTGAAGGAATCACAAGCTACACTCGTGTTTGGACAGATGAACGAGCCTCCTGGTGCCCGTCTTCGTGTTGCACTTTCGGGTTTGACTGTTGCCGAACAATTCCGCGACCAAGATGGTGGTGGTAAAGAAATCCTTCTCTTTATCGACAATATCTTCCGTTTCACACAAGCAGGTTCTGAGGTGTCGGCATTGCTTGGCCGTATGCCTTCGGCTGTAGGTTATCAACCTACACTTGCCTCTGAAATGGGTACATTGCAAGAGCGTATTACATCAACAAAAAATGGTTCAATTACTTCGGTACAAGCAATCTATGTGCCTGCCGATGACTTGACCGACCCTGCTCCTGCTACAACATTCAACTTCTTGGATGCTACTACCGTATTGAGCCGTAAGATTGCTGAGCTTGGTATCTATCCAGCTGTTGACCCATTGGAATCAACTTCTCGTATCCTTGACCCCAATATTATTGGTGAGGAACACTATAACACAGCTCAAGCTGTTAAACAACTTCTTCAAAAGTATAATGAACTTCAAGATATTATCGCAATTCTTGGTGTTGATGAACTATCTGATGAAGATAAACTTGTAGTGGCTCGTGCTCGTCGTGCTCAACGATTCCTTTCACAACCATTTAATGTGGCTGAACAGTTTACTGGTCTTCCAGGTGTTATGGTGCCATTGAGTGAAACTATTCGTGGTTTCAAGATGATTCTCAGTGGTGAAATGGACGAGTATCCCGAACAAGCATTCCTCAATGTGGGTACTATTGATGAAGCAATCGAGAAGGGTAAGAAACTTCTTGCTGAAGTAAAATAAAAAAGATAGCTTAAATTTAGCAATAATGATACTAAAAATTATATCAACCGAAGATGTGCTTTTTGATGGAGAGGTTAATGCTGTAACACTCCCCGGTCAAAAAGGCTCATTTACTGTTCTCAACAACCACGCATCAATAGTATCGTCGCTTGTGGCTGGTAATATTGTATATGATGTGGCTGGCGAGAAAAAAGCAATTGCCGTTGATGGTGGATTGGTTGATGTAGATAAAAATGTGGTATCGGTGTGTATATATTAACATGAAGAAAGTATTTCTCATATTGACAATGTTGGTAATGGCATTTGTAATGCCATGCAGCAGTTATGCATCTTCAGAAGGTGGTGATGGCGAATTGAAAATCAAGGAAACCATATTCCACCACTTGGGCGATGGCTATGGCTGGGAAGTACCATTCTCACACCATCATCGCATTCCGTTGCCTGTAATCGTGAAAGATTGCGACGGACAATGGCATTGTTTCAGCTCGTCGCGAGTGACCAATGGAGAAACCTATGAGGGATTTTATATTTCACATGGTGAAGAATATAGTGGAAAAATCGTGGCAAAAGATGCTCAAGGGAAAGTGTATCGTCCACTTGATTTTTCAATCACCAAGAATGTGTTTGCTCTATTCATTTCTATTGCAGTGGTATTGTTGTGTGTGTTGAGCGTTGCTCGTTGGCATCGTCGCAATGGCACAAAGGCTCCACGCAAAGGGGTGGGTGCTATCGAATCGCTCATCTCGTTTATTTATGATGGTGTTATTAGAGCAACACTCAAGGACAAAGCATCTCGTTTTGCTCCATATCTATTGACGGTGTTCTTCTTCATCTTTGGGATGAACCTCCTTGGGTTGATTGTGATTTTCCCTGGTGGTGCTAACCTCACAGGTAATATTGCAGTAACATTGGTGTTGGCCATCTTGACATTTATAATGACCAACTTATATGGAACAAAGCATTATTGGAAAGAGATATTTTGGCCCGATGTGCCAATGTGGTTGAAATGCCCAATACCCATTATGCAAGTAATTGAGGTGTTTGGTATGTTTACTAAACCAGCTGCATTGACAGTGCGTCTTTTTGCCAACATGATGGGTGGCCACATGATTGTAATTGTGTTGACTATGCTCATCTTCATCTTTGCTCCAATGGGTGCAGCCGTTGCCGGTGCAACAACAGTGGTGTCGGTGTTGTTCTCAATCTTTATGTTGCTCATTGATGTGTTGGTGAGTTTCATTCAAGCCTATGTGTTCACGATGTTGTCAACAATCTTCATCTCATTGGCACAAGAGGAACCTCATCATGAGGAACATTAATAACTGAAATAAAAACGAAAAAAAATAAATAATTAAATAAACAATAACATTAAAAACTTAAGATTATGTTAGCAATGATTTTAGCCGCAGAAGGTTTATTACAAGTAGGTGCATGTTTTGGTGCTGCATTGGCAGCTATTGGTGCAGGTCTTGGTATCGGTAAAATTGGTGCCGCTGCTATGGAAGCAATCGCACGCCAACCAGAGTCAGCAGGTGATATTCGTAGTAATATGATTGTTATCGCTGCACTTGTAGAAGGTGTTGCACTCTTCGCTGTAATTGTCTGCATTCTTGCATTATTCGTATAATAACAAGTTAATTCTATAGTATGGAACTATTCACGCCTGACTTTGGCTTGATATTTTGGATGTTCGTATCGTTTGCTGTGCTCTTCTTCGTATTGGCGAAGTGGGGATGGCCAGTGATACTAAAGGGCATTGATCAACGAGCCGAGTTGATTGATAAAGGTGTGGAATACGCTCAAAATGCTAAAGAGCAACTTGACCACGCCCGTGAAGAGGCTGAAAAATATATAGCAGAAGCTCGTCGTCAACAAGCCGATATGCTCCGTGAAGCCGATAAGATGAAAACTCAAATTATCGAAGATGCTCGTGAAGCAGCTCAAAAAGAGGCACAGAAGGTGATGGACGCCGCTAAACAATCAATAGAGCTTGCTCGTAAAGAGGCTGAACAAAACTTCCGCGATGAAGTGAGCGCATTTGCTCTTGATATTGCAGGAAAAGTTGTGAGAACTCAACTTGCCGAAGAGAAAGCTCAAAAACAGTTGGTAAACACTCTTCTTGACGAAATAGAGAATAAAAATTAATAAACGCAATGAACGAAGGTCTTATTCCACGCCGATATGCTAAAGCTCTTTACAAGTTTGCACTTGAAAAGGGCCAGGATAAACCTATGTATGGATTGATGCAACAGTTGTCGGGTGCATTTGTAGCCGATTCAAAGCTTCAAGAAGTAATGAATAACCCCTTTATCGCAAATGACGATAAAGTGAAGTTGTTGAATATCGCATCGGGAGCTCAAGAATCTCACACATGTTTTGCCGATTTTATGAAACTGTTGGTTGAAAACAATCGCTTGTCAGCCATACGTTCTATTGCAATAGCCTATCTGACTATATATCGTAAGGCCAACAACATTTATTTGGTAGAGGTGGTATCGGCCGTTGAAATGGACAAAGACGACCAGTCGCGTCTCCAAAAACTCATAGAGAAGCATCTCAATGGTGGAACAATGGAGTTCAGCCAACGAGTAGATTCTCAACTCATAGGTGGTTTTGTCGTGAACATTGATTCGGAACGACTTGATGCATCTGTGCAGAATGAATTGAAACAATTGCGTTTAAATCTTCTTAGAAAATAATTTGTGATGATTAATCCAAGCGAGATATCTGAAGTATTAAAACAACAACTTGAAAATGTAAACTCAAAAGTTTCGTTTGAAGAAGTTGGTACAGTCCTTGAAGTAGGTGACGGTGTTGCCCATGTGTTTGGACTTGATAATGTGTGTGCCAATGAGCTCGTAGAGTTTGAAAATGGCGTTAAAGGGGTTGCCCTCAACCTTGAAGAGAGCAATGTGGGTGTAATTTTGCTCAACGATGTGAATACAGTGACCGAAAATATGACCGTGAAACGCACTGGTAAGATTGCGTCAATCCCAGTGGGTGAAGGTTTGTTTGGCCGTGTAATTAATGTATTGGGTGAGCCTATTGATGGTCGTGGACCTATTGATGGCAAATTGATTGACCTCCCTCTTGAGCGTAAAGCACCTGGTGTTATTTTCCGTCAACCAGTAAAACAACCATTACAAACAGGTATCAAGGCAATTGACTCTATGGTGCCCATAGGTCGTGGTCAACGAGAGCTTATCATTGGTGACCGTCAGATAGGTAAAACTGCAATTGCTATCGATACTATTATTAATCAACGCAAAAGTTTCGAAGAAGGCAAACCCGTATATTGTATTTATGTAGCTATCGGTCAAAAAGCATCATCGATTGCAGCTATCGTTGACACATTGCGCCAAAATGGTGCATTGGACTATACAGTTGTGGTAGCAGCTTCGGCTTCTGACTCGGCAGCTATGAGATATTACTCACCATTTGCTGGTGTAGCAATTGGTGAATATATTCGTGACACTGGTCGTGATGCACTTATCGTGTATGATGATTTGTCAAAACAAGCTGTAGCTTATCGTGAAATTTCATTGATTTTGAAGCGTCCTTCGGGTCGTGAAGCTTATCCTGGTGATATCTTCTATCTCCACTCTCGTTTGCTTGAGCGTGCAGCGAAGATTATCGATAACCAAGAGGTAGCATCTAACATGAACGACCTCCCCGAAGTGCTTAAACCTATGGTGAAGGGTGGTGGCTCGCTCACAGCGCTTCCTGTGATTGAAACACAAGCAGGCGATGTGTCGGCTTATATTCCTACCAATGTGATTTCTATTACCGACGGTCAAATCTTCCTTGAAACAGCATTGTTTAACCGTGGTATCCGTCCTGCAATCAATGTAGGTCTTTCGGTATCGCGTGTGGGTGGTAGTGCGCAAATCAAGTCAATGAAGAAAGTTGCAGGTACATTGAAGATTGACCAAGCTCAATTCCGTGAACTTGAATCATTCACCAAGTTTGGTGGTGATATCGACCCTGTAACAGCTCGCGTAATTGACAAAGGTCGTAAAAATGAACGCTTATTGATCCAACCTCAATATCGTCCAATGTTGGTAGAAGAAGAGGTGGCAGTAATATATTGTGGTGTGAAAGGATTGCTTCAAAATGTGCCTATGGATAAGGTGGCCGAATTTGAAAAGCAATTTATTCAAATGCTTCATGCTAAACATCAAGCTGATGTGCTCGACTTGATTCGTGAAGGTCAACTCACTGATGAAATTGAAGCAAAAATCACAGCGGTAGCAAACGAAATAGCTAGCCGTTATTAATAAAGAAAAGTAAATGGCAACGTTAAGAGAACTAAAAGGTAGAATTGGATCGGTAGCCTCGTCGGAAAAGATTACGGGGGCTATGAAGATGATATCTTCGGCTAAGATGCACAAGGCCGAACAGGCGTTGCGTCGTCAGTTGCCTTTCCGCACTCAAATAGAGACTATTATCGCTAACTTATTGAGTGCCGATGCTCAATTCTCCTCGCCATTAATCGAGGCTCGTGATGTTAAACATGTGAGCATCGTGGTGCTTGGGTCGGATGATGGTCTTTGCGGAGCCTATAATGTAAATATTTTCAAGCAATTACTTGAAAGAGTGCAATATTATCGTTCGACATATGGCGATAATGTGGCGATTAAAGTGATTCCTGTGGGAGCAAAAATGCTCAAGGCAACAAATAAAATTGCTCATGCCACAGTGAAGGTTGAAGCAGTAGAGGGTATTAATTCAAAAACTGAAGCCGATGGTGTGAAAGCATTTATGGCACAGTTGCAACAACAATTCCTCGCAGGTGAAACCGACTTGGTTGATGTGTTGTATATGAATTTCCAAAGTATGAGCCGTCAACGCCCTCGTTTTGAGCAAATATTGCCAGTGGTGCAAGAGTCGTTTATGCCCGATGGTGAAAAATTGGCTTCATCGCGTCCATATTTATTTGAACCCGATGTGAATCAAATCTTTTCATCGGTATTGCCTCTATTCTTGCTATCAACAATGCAAGAGATTTTTACTGAAAATCGTGCATCGGAGCAGGCTGCTCGTGTGATGGCAATGCAAAGTGCCAATGATAATGCCAAGAAATTGCTTGATCAATTGAGATTAGAATATAATAAACTCCGTCAACAAAGCATCACAAATGAGTTGCTCGATATCGTTGGGGGACAAGTGAGATAACGAAAATAATAATAACTTAATAATATAGATTTAGACTTAATTCTATGGGTAGTGTAAAAGATTATTTTTCATCGTTAGGTGCGGGATTGGCAAGCCTTGTAAAGGGTATGCAAATCACCGGTAAAGAATTTATTACACCTAAAATTACTGAAAAATATCCCGAACATCGTGACACCGTGAAGGTTCCCGAGCGTTTCCGTGCGATTTTGGAACTCAAATATGATGAGGAAGGAAATCACAAATGTATCGCGTGTGGAATATGTGAACGCAATTGTCCTAATGGCACAATCAGCATTACAAGTAAAATGGTGGACACTTGGGACGGAAAGAAAAAACGCAAGTTGGACAAATATGTTTATGACTTGGGTAGCTGTACTTTCTGTCAATTGTGTGTAACAACTTGTCCTCAAGATGCGTTGGAGTTCTCTAACGATTTTGAACAAGCAGTTTTCACTCGTGAAAAATTGGTGAAACAACTCAATTATCTCCCCGAAAAGGAAGAACCTGCTCCAACACCTGAGCAAATTGAGAAAGCAAAGGCCGAAAAAGAAGCAAAAATCGCTGCTGCAAAAGCTGCTGCCGCTGCCAAGAAATCTGCTGCTGCCGCTGCCGAACAACCAGCTGCTATAGCCGAAGCTCCTAAAGCCGACGATGAAACAAAAGTAACTGAAGAAAAATAAAAATTAAAAACAGTATATGGAATCAGTAGGAAGTATCATTATGTTGAGCATAATCGTGTTGTCGATTGTGGTCTTTTCGGTACTTACTGTCACCACACGCAAAATTTTGCGTTCGGCAACCTACTTGCTATTTACACTTTTTGCTACAGCTGGAATCTATTTCCAACTCGATTATGAGTTCTTGGGTGCTGTGCAAATAGCAGTTTATGCAGGTGGTATTGTCGTGTTGTTTGTCTTCTCAATTTTGTTGACAAGCCGACCTGGTGACAATAGTACAAAACTTACTTCAAAGAAACATGTCCTCGGCTTAATCGCTGCTATTGGCACTCTTGTTGTTGCTGGTTATGCATTGGTGAGCCGTTGTTGTGCATTGTGTACTAAATTGCCTGCTATGCAAGAGTATACAATGGATAAGCTTGGTGCCGACTTGCTCGGGTCGGGTCAAGGACAATATTTGTTGCCCTTTGAAGCAATCAGTGTGTTATTACTCGCATGTATAATTGGTGGCATCGTTGTCGCTCGTAAAAGATAATCGATTATGGAACTTACGATGTTATATTATATAATCCCCAGCTTAATAATGTTTTGCTGCGGTGTTTATGGGTTTATCACCCGTAAAAACATGATTGCGATATTAATCTCACTTGAGTTAATGCTCAATGCTGTTGATATTAACTTTGTAGTCTTTAACCGTTTCTTGTTCCCCGGACAAATGGAGGGTATGTTCTTCACACTCTTCGCTATTGCAATAGCTGCTGCCGAAACTGCATTGGCTATCGCAATCATCATCAACCTCTTCCGTGTGGCAAAGAATATTGATGTTGAAGATGTTAACGAAATGAAATTTTAAGCGCTATGGATATTACAATGCCTTTAATGATTTTAGCTATTCCCTTGTGTATGTTCCTCGTGTTGGGACTCTTTGGGAATAAGATGAGCCACAAATTAGCTGGTTGGCTCGGTACATTGGGTATGGGTACTGCCTTGGTGCTTGCTTATACCACTGCTTATAAGTATTTCTTCAGCGGTTGCGAATTGTTTGTTAACGCTGCTGGTGAACGATTGCAATATGCAGTATTTGACTATACTTGGTTGGAATTTACCGAAAAATTGGTTATCAAGCTCGGTTTCCTTCTTGATCCTATCTCAGCAATGATGCTTGTGGTAATTACCACAATTTCATTTATGGTGCATCTTTATAGCCTTGGCTATATGCACGGCGAGAAAGGTTTCCAACGCTATTATGCGTTCCTTTCATTGTTTAGTTTCTCGATGTTGGGATTGGTTGTTGCTACTAACATCTTCCAAATGTATATCTTCTGGGAGCTTGTGGGTGCGTCATCTTATCTCTTGATTGGTTTCTACTACACAAAACCATCGGCAGTATCGGCTTCAAAGAAAGCGTTTATCGTTACTCGTTTTGCCGACCTTGGTTTCTTGATTGGTATTCTCATTCTCTCATTCTATAGTTCAACATTTGATTTCGTAACTATGACATCTAATCCTGGTGCTGTGTTTGCAAGCACTCAAGGTGCAATGTTTATGGGTGGCTCGGTGTTGACATGGGGCTTGGTGCTCATCTTTATGGGTGGTATGGGTAAATCGGCTATGATGCCACTTCACATTTGGTTGCCCGATGCGATGGAAGGTCCAACACCTGTTTCGGCTCTTATCCACGCTGCTACAATGGTTGTTGCCGGTGTGTTCTTGGTGGCTCGTATGTTCCCTGTTTACATCTGTCAAGAATCAGCATTAGAAATTATAACCGTAGTGGGTGCGTTGACTGCTCTTTATGCAGCAATCGTGGCTTGTACACAAATTGATATAAAACGCGTGCTTGCGTTCTCAACCATTTCGCAAATTGCGTTCATGGTGGTGTCGCTTGGTGTTGCTCGTCCCGAGTTCCACGAAGGTCTTGGATATATGGCTTCAATGTTCCACTTGTTTACTCACGCAATGTTCAAGGCTCTCTTGTTCTTGGGTGCAGGTGCATTGATTCACGCAGTTCACTCTAATGATTATACAGCAATGGGTGGTCTTCGTAAATATATGCCTATCACTCACATCACCTTCCTCATTGGCTGTCTTGCAATCGCAGGTATTCCTCCATTTGCAGGTTTCTTCTCTAAAGATGAAATCCTCACTGCAGCATTCAACAATAGCCCAATGTGGGGTATCTGGATGACAGCAGTTGCTGGTTTGACTGCATTCTATATGTTCCGTCTTTACTATCGCATCTTCTGGTGGAATAACCCCGACTATGGTCACCACACTCCACACGATGGACCTTGGACCATGTCAATGCCATTGATTATCCTTGCAACTATCTCATGTGTTGCCGGATTTATTCCATTTGGCGAATTTGTAACTTGGAATCGTGAAACTTATCATATTCACCTCGATTGGACAGTTGCTACAACAAGCATCGTGGTTGCAGTGTGTGCTATCGCTCTCGCTACTGTGATGTATCGCAAAGAAAATGCTATCCCTACAAAGATGAAAAATGCTATGAAGGGTTTGTGGACTGCTGCTTACAATCGTTTCTACTTCGACGAACTTTACATCTTCATCACTCACAAGATTATCTTTAACCTCGTGAGCCGTCCTATCGCATGGTTTGACCGTCACATCATCGACGGCACAATGGATAGCTTTGCTACTATGACCAACTATGCTTCAGAAAAGATCAAAGGTTTGCAATCGGGTAGTGTGCAACAATATGTGTGGGTTTACCTACTTGGTGCATTAATCCTCGCAGGTGTAATGATTGTGTGTGTGATTTAATAACAATGGTGCAAATCTAAAATTTAGAAAATTATGTTATTTGGATTAAATATATTATTATATTTCGTGATAATTCCGGTGCTCATGTTGCTCGGATTATTCCTCTGCCAAAAGGATAATATGAAGCAGATCCGCACCGTTGCTGTTGTAGGTTCTACTTTGTTAGTGGCACTTTCGGTATATTTGTTGGTAGATTACCTTGCACTTCGTGCTGCGGGTGAAACTGCTCAAATGCTTTATACCGATTCTTGGAGTTGGTTTGGCCCTCTCAACATCAATCTTGCTATAGGTGTTGATGGTATTTCAGTAGCAATGATATTGCTTTCGGCAATTATCGTGTTTGCTGGTTCATTTGCTTCATGGAAAATCAATCCTCTTCCTAAAGATTTCTTCTTGTGGTTGATTTTATTGTCAACAGGTGTGTTTGGGTTCTTTATCTCAATCGACTTGTTTACAATGTTCATGTTCTACGAAGTTGCGCTTATCCCTATGTACCTTCTCATTGGTCTTTGGGGTACAGGTCGCAAAGAATATTCGGCAATGAAGTTGACATTGATGTTGATGGGTGGTTCGGCATTCTTAATGCTTGGTCTCATCGGTATCTATTATCACTCAGCACCCGAAGGTTCTCAATTAACATGGAATATTGTTGAGATTGCAGCAAATAAGGCTATCCCTCACGATTGGCAAATGTTCTTGTTCCCAATGACATTCGTAGGTTTCGGTGTTCTTGGTGCAATGTTCCCATTCCACACATGGAGCCCCGATGGTCACGCTTCGGCACCAACTGCAGTGTCAATGCTTCACGCAGGTGTGTTGATGAAACTTGGTGGATATGGTTGCTTCCGCGTGTCAATGTATCTTATGCCCGAAGCTGCTAACGAACTCGCTTGGATTTTCTTGATTCTTACAGGTATTTCGGTTGTTTATGGTGCATTTAGCGCTTGTGTTCAAACCGACCTTAAATATATCAATGCTTATTCATCGGTGAGCCACTGTGGTCTTGTGTTGTTTGCAATCTTGATGCTCAACACTACTGCAATGACAGGTGCTATCATGCAAATGCTTTCTCATGGTCTTATGACAGCATTGTTCTTCGCCCTTATCGGTATGATTTATGGCCGTACACACACTCGCGATATTCGCGAAATGGGTGGTTTGATGAAGATTATGCCATTCTTGGCTGTATGTTATGTTATTGCCGGTATGGCTTCACTCGGTCTTCCTGGCTTGAGTGGTTTCGTAGCCGAAATGACAATCTTCGTAGGTTCATTCCAACACACCGATATGTTCCACCGCGTGTTCACTATCGTGGCATGTTGCTCAATCGTAATCACTGCGGTTTATATCCTTCGCGTTGTAGGCAAGTTGCTCTTTGGCCCAGTTCAAGACGAGCATCACTTGCAATTGACCGACGCTACATGGTGGGAACGCTTCTCGGCAATTACTCTCATAGTGTGTGTGGCTGCAATCGGTTGCTTCCCCAACTTCTTTAGCGACTTGATTAAGTTCACATTTAATCCCGAGTTCTTTACAGTATTAGGTTTCATCAATTAAAGATAAATAGAAATGGATTACTCACAATTTTTAGCAATGAAGCAAGAAATAGGATTGTTAGTCATATTTCTATTAGTCTTCTTCTACGACACCTTTATGCCCAAAAAGTCGCAAGGCGCACTTGCAGGCATAACAACAATATTGTTTGGTGCATTTACACTTAGCGGATTCTTCTGCCCATGTATGGGTGGTTGTGCTACCGATGCTTTTGCCGGCATGTATAACACATCGGCAATCGTAGCAACAATCAAGAACATCCTTAATATAGGTGTATTTATTGTTCTCATTCAATCAATGAAATGGGCCAACAGCGAAGATCAAGTTATTCGCCGTGGTGAATTCTACGAATTGTTGCTCGTTACATTGTTTGGTATGTACTTGATGATTTCGGCTCGTCACTTCTTGTTGTTCGTGATTGGTCTTGAAGCAGCATCATTGCCATTGGCTGCAATGGTTGCCTTCGACAAAAAACGCGTTGAAAGCCACGAAGCCGCTATCAAATATATTCTCACTGCAGTATTCTCATCGGCAGTGTTCTTGATGGGCTTATCATTTGTATATGCGCTCACAGGTTCACTCTACTTTGATGCTATTGCAGCTAAAATTGCAGCCGAACAAGGTGTAATGCTCATCGTAGCTGTTGCATTTGTTATTGCAGGTATCGGTTTCAAACTTTCATTAGTGCCATTCCACTTGTGGACTGCCGATGTATATCAAGGTGCACCCACATCGGTTACTTCTTATCTTTCGGTAATCTCAAAAGGTGCTGCTGCATTTGCATTCTTGGTAGTAATGGCTCAAGTGTTTGGCTCGGTTTACTCACAAGTGTGGGAATGGATGCTCTATGCATTGATTATCCTCACCATCACTCTCGGTAACCTCTTCGCTATTCGCCAACGCAACATGAAACGCTTCTTGGCATTCTCTTCAGTGTCACAAGCCGGTTATATTATGCTTGGTGTGATTGCAATGACTGCAACAGGCGTGTCATCATTGTTATACTACATTCTTGTGTATATCTTCTCTAACCTTGCTGCTTTCGGTGTGATTCAAGCCATTGAAAACAATACCGGCATGGTGAGCATGGATGATTACAAAGGATTGTATAAAACTAACCCACGCTTGTCGTTCACTATGATGCTTGCAATGTTCTCATTGGCAGGTATCCCTCCGTTTGCAGGTTTCTTCAGCAAATTCTTCATCTTCACAGGAGCTATCGAACAAGGTAGCATCGCTATCTATGTGCTCGTATTGATTGCGTTGATTAACACTATCATTTCACTCTACTACTATCTCCTTGTAGTGAAAGCAATGTTTATCCACCAAGATGAATGCAAGATTGCTAACTTCAAATCGGCATGCTCTGAACGCACTGCAATGTGGATTTGTGTAGCTGGTATCATCCTCCTCGGTATCGTAAGTTGTGTTTACAACTCACTCCTTGGTCTTACTGAAGGTGCAACAGTTATCGGCAACCTCTTCTAATAGAATTTTAGATAAACTTTATATAGCAACGGCTTCCATGTATTTGGAAGCCGTTGTTGTTTTATTGGAGAATAATTAATACATTTGTCAAAGTGAATTTTAAAAATATTGAGTTATGAAAGACAAAATTTTAGGTGTGATTACATGTGTGGCGATGGCCTTAGTGATGGTGTCGTGTGGTGAAGAGGATGAGCCTGTTGTGAAATATGAGCCTACGATTGATGAATATGGTATATGTATCGACCAAGAGGTTGATTTGGGCTTGTCGGTGAAATGGGCAGGATGGAATATCGGCGCAACATCTCCCGAAGGCTATGGCGGATATTATGCATGGGGTGAAATCGAAGAAAAAGATTGCTATGATTGTAATACCTATGCATTTTGGGCCGATATTGATGGCAATGGATACCCTGATAAAGGAGAGTATGCTCATATAGGTGATAATATTAGCGGTACACAGTATGATGTGGCAACACAAAAATGGGGTGATTCATGGAGAATGCCCACCTTGGCCGAATTTGGTGAGTTATATGCACTCTGCAAATGGGAATACTTCAAGTATAAGGGTGTATATGGACAAAAGGTTACTGGACCTAATGGCGTGAGCATATTTTTGCCTTATGCAGGAGAAATGATAGGAGAAAGGTTTAATTTAGATAATCTGATGGGGTGGTATTGGACCTCAACACTTGCAAGTGTAAGTCACGGAATTTCTTCATGGAGTATTCGTTTAGGGAATGGCCACAACTATCAACAAGGAGCCTCGACGCGCGAGTTTGGTCACACTGTAAGAGCTGTGAAATAGTTGAGAACCGTTAGCTCGCCAAAACCCACCCGGAGCAATTGAGAGCCTCGAGGGTTGTTGATACTATTGTGCGATTGCTAACAGGCAATGTGGGTGATTATTGGCGTAGAGTAGGAGGGTCTATTATTTTGAGATAAGCAATGTATGTGTGTGAAGTTTTTGAAAAATATTACATTACACATTTTTCTTTTCAATTAAATATACTATCTTTGTAAAATAACCTAAAACATTACCATATATGAGAAAACGAATACTCTCTATGTTGCTCCTCGTCATGGGTTTGACTGCAACGGCTCAAGTTGATAATATTCTTATCAATGACAAAAATTATCATGTAGATGTGATTGAAAGTCAAGATATCGGTCCTGGTATTCACCACTATCGTCTTCGCATTCCCGACTATCCGTTGAATGTGAATATCTTGCAGATGGATATGAATAACCAATATAATCGCATCGAGACATTCCAAGCGTCGGATACTCATTTCAAAACCGAAAAACTTGCAACGGCATATACTCGTTACAAGAATATGTATGACGACAAACGACCTATCGCAGGTGCCAATGGTAACTTTTGGTGTGTGTCGTCGCAACAACCTCATAGCGATTTATTGATAGGTGCTACCTATAACGGCAACCTTCGCAATGGGCAGATTATCACCGAAACCAATGCTTATTCGGACCAATGGGATGGCGGTCCTAAGCGCACAGGCGTAATTGCTGTTGATGCATCTAAAAATCTTTATATCGAGTCGATGAACTATAAAGGCTATGCTATAAACGACAAAATAGGTAGCCCCGAGATTATACAATCCAATAAGATTGTACGCGATAATGAAATCGCTCTTTATAATAGTTTCTATGGTCGCACAAAAGCATTTATGCCAGCCGACCAATATAAAGATGATAATGGAGTGAGCCATTTCCGCCTTGTGGAAGGTGTGGCAACCGAGGTATATCTCACCATCAACGAAGGCCAACGCTGGATGGCTGGTCAGCCAATGACTTGCACGGTGGGTGAGGTGAAAACAAATGCTGGAACAGGTACTCTTGGTAATTATGATTTGTGTCTTGTGGGTCGAGGTGTGCAAAAAGATGCTCTTGCAAAACTTGTTGCTGGCGACCAAGTGACAATCAATTATGGATGGTCAACTGCTGGAGGTGTAACTCCTGTAATAGAGCAACTCATAGGTGGTAATGCTATCGTGATGGCAAATGGCGAAATGACTGGCCGCAACGATGACGAAACCTATAACTCTCAAGTATATTCGCGTTGTGCCTATGGCTCAAGTGCCGATGGTCGCACACTTTATATCATCGTAATCGATAAATCGACCGACCCCACTTATGGCACTTCGGCAGGTTGTAACACTCGCGTGATGTGTCAAATTGCGAAACATTATGGTTGTGCCAACTTGTGTAATGTCGATGCCGGTGGTTCGGCTCAAATGATGATTGAAGGAAAAGTAATTAATAAAACAACCGAGGGATCACCTCGCGCAGTGGCTAATGGTTGGTTCTTATATTCAACTGCTCCTAAAGATGAAACAATCACTCGCCTTGAATTTAAAGACCTTTTACTTCAAGCTCCTACATATGCAACATATTCACCCACAATTATTGCATATAACCAATATGGCGACATCGTTGATGATGATTTCAAGGGCTATACATTGAGTTGTGATGCGTCGTTAGGTACTTGTAATGGTACTGAATTTACTGCAGGCGGCGCTGATGCCGAAGGACTTCTTACAGCAAGTTATAATGGTGTGAGTGTGTCAAAAACAATGAAAGTAGTAGCATCGGAACTTGCTATTCGCATCAAACCTATCCTCATTGACGCCAATCGCGAATATGCGATGGAGGTAACGGCTATGATAGGTGAAGAAGTTTATACCTATAACCCTGCCGCAATCGAATGGACTATTGAAAATCAAGATGTAATTTCAATCGACGAGGCTGGTGTGCTTCGTGGATTGAAAGAAGGCAAATCAATGGTAGTAGGTAAGATTGGTGACTTTGTTGATACTACATATGTAACCGTTGAGATAGCCAATGCAGCAATAATGCCAGCAAGCGACATGGCCGGTTGGACTATTAAAGCATCATCGGGCATCACTAAAGGAGCGCTTGCCGAAGATGGAACATTCTCGTTTACTTAT
The DNA here is from genome assembly GCA_045646905.1 of Muribaculaceae bacterium. Taxonomy (GTDB): domain Bacteria; phylum Bacteroidota; class Bacteroidia; order Bacteroidales; family Muribaculaceae; genus RGIG4079. The sequence continues at coordinate 127 of JAZRLP010000033.1, read as the reverse complement.
GGCTCTCCACGCGCGCCCTATATTCAAATGGGTAAAGCCGTGCAATATTATAGTCTTCCCGACAAATTGTGGATAGAGTTTACTCCATCAATCAATATCTCAAGCCTATTGATTGACTTGCGCACAC
>JAZRLP010000032.1:0-18350 GCA_045646905.1 Muribaculaceae bacterium | reverse complement strand
TACAGTACCATCGGCAGCAATTTTGAGGTCAAAACTGTTACCATTAGCCGAAATCATGTTGATTTCATTGGTAGCAAGGTCCATTTTGTGAAGTCCAGCAACAGTGTTTTGCGAGAACACTACGAATGAACCGTCGGGGCTGATAGTTGCTTTGTCCACGCTCACGCCTTCGGGAAGAGCCACTTTATCGATAGATTGAATTTCTACCAATTGAGCAAACCCAAGCATGCTTGAACACAACAACATTGCCGAAATGAAAAATTTTTTCATAAATTGGTAATTTTTGTTAGTGTATAAAATAGTTAATAAAAGTGTGATTATTAATTAGTTTTAGATTTAATGAGTTTTGTACCCATTAAATCAATGGTAAAGGTACAATTTTTAGATGAAAAAGTGAGTGAATAATCTAATAAATATTTACCTTTTGGCTATTTTAACATAATGGAATAGGGGTGTAATGTATTTGCCTGAAAAATGATGAGATTTAATTTTTCTCTCAATTTTCGTCTTTCCAATCATTTGATGGCGATTGCGAAATAAGATGAGATGAGATATAGTCGGTAAACGCTTGCTTATAGGTGTCGGAGATGGGGATATATTTGTTGCCAAATACGATGCGATTGCGCTCTATGATTTTAATTCTATTAGTATTGACTATAAAAGAGCGATGCACTCTCAAAAACGACGATGGTAGCGACTGTTCAAGAGTCTTCATGTTCATTAATGTCATGATGCTTTTTTGCTCGTCAACAGTGTATATTCTCACATAGTCTTTCAACCCTTCAATAAAAAGAATGTCGGCTGTGGGGATTTGCACAAGTCGGTATTCGCTTTTTACGATAATGCAATCATTAAAAAAATCTTTGTTTATGCTGTTTCGGTGAATATCAACCCATCGTTGCGCTTTGGTGGCTGCTCCAAAAAAATCTTCATAACTCACAGGCTTGAGCAAGTAATCGAGCGCATCAACCTTAAATCCTTGAATCGCATAACGATCATAGGCCGTGGTGAAGATGATGCGAGTAGATTGTGGGATAATTTTTGCAAATTCAATGCCGTTGAGTTGTGGCATTTCAATATCGAGAAACACTACATCAATTTGATTGTCGAGTATGGTCTTAATTGCATCTTGTGCCGAAGAATACGACCCCACGAGTTGCATGAATGGAGTTTTTTCAATGTAAGACGCAATCAATTGACTTGCTAATGGTTCATCATCTATAACGCAGCATTTAAGAATTGTCATAACGGTTATTTTAAGGGTTATTTAAGTTGATGGTTAACTCTACTTGGAAGGTGTTGTTATGCTCAATGACATTGAACGAGGCGTTTTCGCCATAAATAAGGTTTAGGCGTCGTTGCAAGTTGCTAAAACCTATGCCCGAATCATTTTGGGTATTACGCTTTTGGTTGTCAAAGTGATTGAAGGTGTAGCACTTTACAATCCCATCATTGACCGTGAGATTGATTATAATGGGGTTGGAGGTATTGCCGGTATTCCCATATTTAAACGCATTTTCAATAATGGGGATAAACAAGAGTGGCGCAATCTTATAGTTGCAATATCCATTGCAACTCAATGAATCTTCGATGCGACGATTGGGATTCATGCGCATTTTCATTAACGCGATATAGTTATTTAGGAAATCGAGTTCTTGTTTAAGAGTAACCATTGTGTTGGTTTCATAAATGGCATATCGCATCATTCCACTCAATTCATGCACCGCTTCTTTGGCTTGGGTAGGCCTTATGTCGATGAGGGCATAAATGGAGTTAAGGGTATTAAAAAGAAAATGAGGGTTGATTTGGCTCTTGAGATTTTCAAGCTCGGTTTCGCGTTGAGATGATATGAGCGAGGCTTGTTTTTGCTGTAATTCAAGCCAACGAACGGCAACTCTCACCGCAAAAGCAAGGGCAATAGTGAGGATTGCAATTAATAAATCGCGCGACAAACGCCCGGCAGCATGGATAAAAATATTTTTATGTTTAGGATGAGATGGTGGCGTGGGCTTATCGCTATCCCATTGGGGTGGGGCTTGATGTTGATTAATGGATTGTTGTTCGGAATGTGGATGAGGAGGTTTGTTGATGGGGTGGAAACTATTGTCGGTATAACCATGAGAAGTAAGTAATATGATTACCGAAACGATAATCAACAACAACACATTCATACCAAAAAAATGCCATTTGCCATTTTTGCGATCAAGAAAGCGGTTGATGAAAAGATAATTGATATAAAATATAGCAATGTATAGCACAGTTTTGATTATCACTCCGCTGGGAATAGGACGGTTGTCATCTATGTTGGTGATGATTTCGGGTGATATAAATAAAAAAATAGCCGATAGGTGAATAAATAAATTCACCAATAAATGCTGATTTTTCTTTACCAATGATGAGAATTTATCAATAATATTCATCGATAGTCAATAAGCCATAATTTCACCTATACAAAATTACTCACCAAAAAATTATAGCCAAAATAAAATAGGCGTAGCATCGATATTAACGGATAATTGCCCCACAAAAAGGGATATTTTGCCGATAAATTAAATAAATTTAACTACCAAATTACGACGATATATGCAACAAAAATTATGGGTGACTTGATTGAAATATTGCCCGTAAGCCATATATCAAAGAAACTTTTGTGAAATATTTGTGTTGAGAAATAAATTATTCAACAAAAAGATGTATCTTCGTTGAAAATTTAATATCAACAATTATAACTCTATAAATTCAGATTATAAAAGAATGGCTAAAGTTATTATTATCGGAGCCGGTGGTGTGGGTACCGTTGTTGCTCATAAATGCGCTCAAAACCCCCAAGTGTTTAATGAAATAGTGCTTGCTTCGCGCACAAAAAGCAAATGTGATGCGATTGCTCAAGCTATTGGTGCATCAAACATTGTGACCGACTCGGTTGATGCCGACAGCGTGCCTCAACTTGTGGAGCTTTTCCGTCGTCATAACCCCGACTTGGTTATCAATGTGGCGCTTCCTTATCAAGACCTCACAATCATGGACGCGTGTCTTGAATGTGGTGTGAACTATCTTGATACTGCCAATTATGAGCCCAAAGATGAAGCTCACTTTGAATACTCTTGGCAATGGGCCTATCGTGAAAGATTTGAAAAGGCTGGTTTGACTGCAATTCTTGGTTGCGGTTTCGACCCAGGGGTATCGGGAGTATTTACAGCATATGCTGCTAAACACCACTTCTCTGAAATGGAATATCTCGACATCGTTGACTGTAATGCGGGCGACCATGGTAAAGCATTTGCAACCAACTTTAACCCCGAAATCAACATTCGCGAAATTACCCAAAATGGTCGCTTCTATCAAGATGGCAAATGGGTAACAACTGGTCCACTTGAAATTCATGCTCCATTGACATATCCTAACATCGGTGCGCGTGATTCATATCTTCTTTATCACGAAGAGTTGGAATCACTCGTTATCAACTTCCCAACAATTAAGCGTGCTCGTTTCTGGATGACATTTGGTCAAGAATATCTCACCCACTTGCGTGTGATTCAAAATATAGGTATGGCTCGCATCGATGAGGTTGAATACAATGGCGTGAAAATTGTGCCTTTGCAATTCCTCAAAGCAGTATTGCCTAACCCTCAAGACCTCGGCGAAAACTACAAAGGCGAAACTTCAATCGGTTGTCGCATCGCTGGTAAAGACGAAGAAGGCAACGCTCTTAACTACTACATCTACAACAACTGTAGCCACGAAGAAGCGTTCAAAGAAACAGGTATGCAAGCCGTTAGTTACACAACAGGTGTGCCTGCTATGATTGGCGCTATGATGTTCCTCACTGGTAAATGGAACAAGCCAGGTGTGCACAATGTAGAAGAATTTGATCCCGATCCATTTATGGAACAACTCAACAAGCAAGGTCTTCCTTGGCACGAAGTGCTCGGCGGCGACCTCGAAGTTGACAAAATAGGATAATAACCCATAATTCAATAATTAATAAGTGGGGGCTTTGAAGAGAAGCCCCCACTTTGTTTTTACGCAACAAATTACACTGAAGGATTGTTATTACATGAAAAATTGTGATAGCAATGATACGAAGGATTGTAGTGTATTGGGGAATGGCGATGGTGGCTTCCATTGCGTGGGGCGAAGGGGTGGTGTCGCTTGATTCATGCAGGGCAATGGCATTGAGAAATAATAAGCAATTGCTCATTAGTAAGGCTCGTATAGAGGGCGCGCGATATCAAAAGAAAGAGGCGAAAGCTGCCTATCTTCCTGCTTTAGATTTTATAGGTGGATATACTTATAATCAAAAAAATCTTTCGATTTTAGGTTCTGATCAACTTTTGCCTATAAAAAATGCAAATGGTGATTTCTTGCCCGAAGGAGCTTTGATACCAAAGGAGGCCTTGACTTTTGACATTCAAAATGTTTTCTTTGGAGCATTGACATTGACTCAACCTGTGTATATGGGGGGTAAAATCATAGCGCTAAATAATATTGCCAATTATGCTTCACAGTTGGCGGTAGTGCAAAAGGAGTACGAAGCCGAAAATATTGTTTATGAGGTAGATGTGGCATATTGGCAAGTAGTGTCGCTAGGGGCAAAACAGCGACTCGCAGAGAGTTATGTGGCTTTGCTCGATACACTTAAATATAATGTCGATGCAATGATTCGTGAGGGGGTGGCTACGCCAAGCGACCAATTAAGGGTGGAGGTGAATCGCAACGAGGCCCATGTAGATTTGATAAAAGTGAAAAATGGACTTTCATTATCGCGCATGGCACTTGCGCAATTGTGTGGGTTGCCTATTGATAGCGATTTACGCCTTGAAGATGAAGATAATAGGTCGATTGTTGTGCCGTTATTTGCCGAAAATGAAAATATTGAGAGTGTTTATGCTCGGCGCAAAGATATTCAACAACTTGAATTGGGGGTGGAAGTTACACATCAGCAGTCGCGAGTGGAGTTGTCAACGATGTTGCCAAAAGTGTCGATAATAGGGACATATGAATTTAGTAATCCCAATATGTATAGCGGATTTAGTAAAGATTTTGACGGAGGTTTTTCGGTAGGAGTAATGGTGTCGGTGCCGTTGTGGCATTGGGGTGGAAATTATAACAAATACAAGGCATCACAAACCAACGAAACGGTTATGCGACTAAATCTTGCCGACGCCAAAGAAAAAGTGGCATTGCAAGTGCAACAAGCCTCGTATAAGGCTCAAGAGGCAGTCAAAACATATAAAACAACTCTTGAAAATCTTGCGAGTGCCAATGAAAACCTTCGCCAAGCACAAGTAGGATTCAAAGAGGGCGTTATGACCATCGATAATGTAATGGAAGCACAAACAGCGTGGCTCAAAGCTAACTCGGAGCGCGTCGATGCACAAATCGAGGTCCAACTTTGTAATACCTACCTGCAAAAAGTTTTAGGGTTACTAAAACCTAATAACTAACAAGGCAAAGAGGGGACATGCATCTTATAAACTGCAAATTTTGCGTCTTATTATAAATATTTATGGAAACAAATGAGGAAAAACGAGAAAATAGGGTGTTGCTGATATCGCTTGGAGGGATATTGGTGATGATTATAGCAGTAGCTGTAGTAGGTTTTGTGTTTATCAATGAGCCGGTGGAGTATGTTCAAGGTCAGGCCGAGGCTACGGAGGTGAAGGTGTCGGGTAAATTGCCCGGCCGAGTCGAACGATTCTTTGTGAAAGAGGGTGATTGGGTGAAGATGGGCGACACACTTGTGCATATTCACTCGTCGGTAGTGGAGGCTAAACTGATGCAGGCTCAAGCGATGACTACTGCTGCCCAAGCGCAAAACCAAAAGGTTGATGCAGGAACTCGACAACAAACAATTGAAACAGCGCGTGGCATTTGGCAACAATCCCAAGCGGCAACCGAGATAGCTCGCAAGACTTATAATCGTATGGAGTCGCTATATGCACAAGGGGTTGTGTCGGCTCAAAAACGCGATGAAGCATTGGCCGCATATAAGGCTGCTCAAGCGGGGGAGAGTGCGGCATTGAGTCAGTATAACTTGGCTAAAAGTGGAGCTCAAAAAGAGGACAAAAGGAGTGCTGCGGCTATGGTTACGGTGGCGAAAGGTGGCGAAAAGGAGGTTGAAGCACTGCTCGAAGATCAATATTTACTCGCACCTTGCGATGGTGTAATCGACGAGATATACCCTCATGAGGGAGAGTTAGTGGCTCTCGGTGCGCCTATAATGAGTGTGTTGCGAATATATGATAAGTGGGTTACATTTAATGTGCGTGAGGAGTTGCTAAAGGATTTCCCTATGGGACAAGAAGTGGAGGTGATGATTCCAGCCCTTGGTGACACAATGGTAGATGTGAGAGTGTTCTATGTGCGCGATATGGGCGATTATGCTGTGTGGCGAGCCACAAAAGCTACAGGTGAGTGGGATAGTCGTACCTTTAAAATTAAAGCCCACCCCGTTGACACATTGCCACTACTTCGCCCTGGAATGTCGGTTATATATCAACCTAAATAGAATGTGCAATGGGCTTGGTGGCAACAATGAAAAGAGAGTTGCGACGGCTTGTGAGTCGTCCCATATATTTGATGTCGATGGTAGGTGTTCCTATCGTCATCACACTCTTTTTTGTGTCGTTGCTCGATGATGGGTTGCCTACAAAAGTACCTACTGCCGTGGTGGATCTTGATAACTCTACTTTGTCGCGTCAAATGATAGCTAATCTTGAAGCGATGCAGTTGATAGATGTAACGCGCCATTACGAAAGTTATCACAATGCGCTTGAGGGAATTAAGCGAGGGGAGATATATGGATTTTTTATGATTCCCGATGATTTTGAAAGGGAGGCTATTGCGTCACGAGAGCCTACAATTACCTATTACTGCAATATGGCATATTATATACCTGGCACATTGTCGTTTAAAGGGTTTAAAACCGTAGCAGTGAGTACGGTTGGCGGTGTGGTAACGATGCAATTGATGTCGGAGGGAGTAGATGGTGGTTTGGTGGGAGGATTGATACAGCCTCTCGCAGTGCAAGATCATGCTATAGGTAATCCGTGGACCGATTATGCAATATATCTCTGCAACTCTTTTGCGCCTGGAGCATTGGCATTGATGATAATGCTCGTAACGGTTTTTGCTATATGTGAGGAGATAAAACGGGCCACATCGATAGAATGGCTTGAAACGGCCCGCGGCTCTATCGAGGTGGCAGTATTGGGGAAAATGCTTCCACATACGGTTGTGTTTTCAATAGTAGGAGTGTTTATTCAGTCGGTAATGTTTGGTTATAATCATTATCCACTCAATGGCTCGGTGTGGGCTATGGTGATGGCGATGGTTATGTTGGTTGTAGCGTGTCAAGCATTGGCATTATTGGTGTGTTGCTTGTTGCCCAACTTGCGATTTGCGTTGAGTGTGGTGTCGTTGCTTGGGGTGTTGTCGTTTTCGATAACAGGTTTTTCATTTCCTATTGAAAATATGTATGGAGCAGTGGCGATATTCTCCTATATTGTTCCTGTGCGATACTATTTTTTGATATATATCGATCAAGCATTGAACGGCATTTCGCTATACTATTCGCGCTACTATTTTGTGGCGTTGGCTATATTCCCGCTCATAGCCTCTACGATGCTATGGCGATTGAAAAAAGCGTGTCGAAAACCTATTTATTTGCCTTAAAATTGAAAGGGGATGGGTGTGTTTGTGCGATATATGAAATCGTGGTTTAGGTCGCTTTATTGTGTGTGGCGACGGGAGTTTTATGTTGTTACCCAAGATGTGGGAGTGATGCTGTTTTTTGTGGCGTTGCCATTATTTTACCCAATGGCATATACTCTTATTTACAATCCCGAGGTAGTTGACGAAGTGCCCTTTTGTGTGGTTGATGACTCTCGTTCTCCGCAAAGTCGTGAGTTGGTGCGAATGGCCGACGCTACGCAGTCGATGACGCTTGTGGGATATGCTTCCGACATGGAGGAGGCTCGCCGTTGGCTCAACGAAAAAGCGTGTTATGGCATAATGTATATTCCTTCGAATTATGGTGTAAATATAGCGCAAGGGAGTCAAGCAGTAGTGCCGTTTTATTATGATATGAGCCTATTGATGCGCTATCGCACCTTTGTGAGCGCACTTACCGATATTCAAATGGCTGTAGCCGACGAGCAAAGAACCGAGATGCTCAATGTCATGGGCGACCTATCGTCGGGGTTGAATGTTGCCACGATTGATTCACAAGCATTTATTCTTGGAGATGTGTCGCAAGGATTTGCCTCGTTTGTAATACCTGGGATATTGATACTCATAATGCAACAGAGTATAATCTTGGGCATTGCGATGCTTGGGGGAACATCGCGCGACCGCCGTAGGCTAAATAATGGCATCGACCCATTAGCGGTAACTGCTCCTGCTGTGGCAACAATATTGGGCAAGGCATTGTGTTATGTATTGATATATACTCCATTGTTGATATATATGTATCACTATGTGCCATTGATATTCAATTTACCACATGTGGGCGATATAGTAGATTATTTGTTGTTTATCGTGCCTATGTTATTGTCGTCGATATTTATGGGATTTGTGTTGCAAGTGTTTGTGAGTGAAAGGGAAGCGTCGATGCTTGTCGTAGTGTTTACCTCGTTGATATTCTTGTTTCTTTCGGGTTTGACATGGCCTCGCTATGCGATGGATTTTCCATGGCAACAATTGGGCGACCTTATCCCAGCCACATGGGGGATAGGGGGATTTGTGCATATCAACTCCAATGGGGCAACACTATCAGATGTTACCACACCATATATAATGCTTTGGCGACTTACGGCTATTTATTTTCTCCTTGCTTGCCTACTAAGGAAAAGAAGTAAATCTAACCCTAAACCAATATAATCTTAAAAAGACACAGTATTGGCTATATTATTTCTAAATTATTTTGTTAGCCAATTTGGTGTATATTTGAAGGCTAATTTTACAAAATTGTAATATATAGGAGAATCCAATTCTTGCATAAAATAATAAACCTTTATTCCCGGTTCACCACTTTCTCTAATATATCCAAGATATGAATTAAAAATTCCATTTTAAATAAAAGAAGTGATGATTAGTGATTAAAATAACTAAAACAATATTGTAGGGTCAAAATAATTGATTACTTTTGTGTTGTGACAATCGGAGGATTGTCTTAAATATTTTCAGAGCGTTATTGAACTTATCCTTTGCCGATTAAATTCTCGCAAAATTTGAATGATGCAAAAGGATGTGCAACAATGCTCACGTTCGGTTATATACTATCCTATTATGGATTTATATACCTTATAGGCGTGAGTTGCTGTTGCTTATCCTGCATCATAGGCAATGCGAGAAGCCTAATCGGTAGATAAGCAATACAGTTCTCACGCTTGTTTTATTTATTAAATTGTTTTTTTGAGGACTGAAAAACACAAATTATAAAAACCATGAGAAGATTTGGGCATATCATTATTGGGTTAGGTTGTTTGTATTTAACAATTGGAATTGTACTATTTTTTCAAGGGGTGGTTGACGTTGCTGTTCCTTTGTTGTTAACATCAATTATTATTGGTGTGATTGGCTATGGATTGATGAAATTAGGACAGTATCGAAAAAGAAAAGCCGAAGCAAAAGGGAAAGAATTCAAAGAAGTCGGCTATGGAAAATTAATATTTAGAACATTCCTTACGATATTTATAATTTCAATAATAGGTAGATGCTCAAGGGAAATAATGTTGGAATATGACCTTGATTATCAAATAAACGTGGTAAATAGGGAGTGCTGTCCAATTCCAATAATAGAGGGGGTTGCTGAAATTACATCTATAGAAACAAAGAATAATCAAATAGTTTATAATATTAGTTATGATGAAACGATTCTTTCTTATGAGAAATTGCAAAAATATCCTAATAGATTCTTTATAATGAGTTATTATATATTGAATGGTCAAGATGGAGGAGGAGAAGAATTGGCTAAAATGTTATTGCAAAATAAATATGGGGAAAGAATTAATCTAAAATCTAATAACGGAAATACATTTTCTCGGTCAATATCATACGAAGAATTAAAAGTATTGTTGGCTCAAGAAAAAAGAGTTTTATCTCCAGCAGAGGCTCTTAATGAGATAATTAAATGGGATTTTGAAATATTACGAATATCATTGCCAACAAAAATTAGTGAGAATATGACTCTTGTAGATGTGTTTAATACTAACGATTCATTAATTTATAAAGTTGATGTTGAGAAAGAGGATTTGTTTAATGATATAAAAGAAAATAGTAGAGAAGATTTACAAGAGTTTATTCTTCAAGAATTATCTACTAATATTAATCATAGATCAGTATTAGTAGATTGTGCGATAGGTCGTATAAATTTGATTTATCGGTATATGAACGAAACTCATACAGATAGTTGTGAGATTGTGTTTGGTCATGAGGTTATTAATAATCGATTGAATTTGCCCAAACAATTAAACATTAAATAACAATAGAATATGAAAAAGATATTTGCAAATTTATTGATGACTATTGGTTATTTGTTTAATACAATAGCATGTGTTGGAGGAATTACTGAAGTGTTTTTTAATCAGAATATGAGCTTAGAGTGGATAGTTGTTACGATGTTGTTATTTTTGATTCCCGGTTCAATATGTCTTTATTTGGGTCGTATTATTAAAAAAGAAAAAATCAAAGATTTGTCTGAATATGAAGAGCAAAAAACAGAGATTCAGGATCAACTAAATAAAGTAGAACACGATAATACTATTAAAGAGAAACAAGGAGATAATGTAATTGCAAATGGTCTCTCAAAAAAGATTAACTACAAAGAGAAAAAATTTTATTTTCAAGCGTTGGTGTCAATCTTGATTATGGCATTTTGTTCAATAGTTGGAGGGTGTATTATTGGATTGGAATATTTTATTAATGCGTTTTTCTATGTGCCATTTTATATAATAGTAATGTGCTATTATTTGTGGATAGTATGGTCAAAACAACAGATAACAGGTGAAAGGATATTGATGCTACCATTATTGAATAAAATGGGGATATACAAAGATTTAAAATCTGATTATGAAATAAGAAGGAAATTAGTGTATAATTTTGCTCCAGTGCTATTTGGAACTATTCTTATTTCTGTTATAGTTGTTATCAATGGGGATTATATAAATCCGGGGGAGATAGGGAATATTGATGTAAGTTTAGACGGATATCTAACAGGAAGTCTTGAAAACAATTATCTATCAAGCGATTTATACTTAAGAGATTATAGTGATATTAATACAGATGTCTCAATCGGGTCTATAGTATTATCAATACCAGTATTTGTTGGGGCTTTCTTTTTTCTATTTGCTTATGGTTCAAATTGGGTTAATAAGAAAAAAGAAGAAGTTAACTGAGAAATGAAGCAATTGTCAATTTTAATAGTAAAGATGTAAATTATTGCTTTGGACCTACAACCCAATGACCACCTTTGGCTGGGCCGATGCGTTGAATGATGCCGTCGGCCTTTAGGCGTGCGAGGTGCTTTTCTACGGCTTTGGCTGTAATGCCAATTTTTTCGGCTAATGCAACAGCACTCAACCTACCATCTTCGCGTAGGAGTGAAATAATTTTATCCCTACTATTAGAGTTTTTCTTGCTGACTTTTGATAGTTTTATTATGTTTTCTTCTGTGTCATCTATAGATTTCAAATAGGTTTCAATCTCAGCCGTAAGGTTTTCTTCCATCATTTTTGTCATGAAAGACCTGAATATATCAAGATTATCTTCTTCTCGTGTTGCTACTAATGCTTTGATATATTCTTCATTATACTCTTTGTGTATTATTGTGGGGATGAGACCAAATTCAAACTGCAACATATTCATAACCAAACGAGCCATTCGTCCATTTCCGTCAGCCCATGGGTGTATGGTTACTAAATTTAAATGAGCATCAAATGAAATTTTGTATAGTTCGGTGATTGATTTTTTATTAGCGTCTTTTCGGTCTTCATTTAGTTGGTTGCAAAATTCAGTAAGTTTTGTTGGAACTTTGCTATAATTCATATAAGAGCGCCCCCCGAACCCTGCAGTGACATTGAGCAAACGCAATTCGCCTTTTGCCGATGAAAAATCGCCAAGAACAGTTTTGTATTCTATCCCGGTGTTTTTCATTACTAATGCAGAGAGAGATATTAGTGAGTCAATAGTGATGGGGGTGTGATTTTTAGCAAGATTAATAGCCACATCGTAAGCATTTTTTAAGTCGAGGTTCATGCTTTGTTCCTCAATACTTTTTCCTTTGATGCTTACCCCATAATCAAACATAACTTGGTTCTCCAATTCGGTAATTGTAGAACCTTCGATTGCGGTGGAGTGAGTAATAAGCGAGTACAAATAAAATTTGTCATAATCTATTTGTTGGTCAATTCCTAACTCCTTATATCTGCCAATGAGTGCGTCTAAATTGTGAACCATACTATTTAAATTTAGTTTTTCTCCCTACTTTTGGGCAAAGATATAGTTTTTCTCCCTACTTTTTGTGGTTTTCACCCTACTTTTTTCAAGAAATAGCGATTTTTCTCCCTACTTTTTACGGTTTTCTCCCTACTTTTTAGTGCAATGGTGGTTGTTGCGGTGGAGGCCGGTGAGTTTTGTGCGTTTGATGGCAGAACGGCTGAAGATGCGTGAGAATTCCTCTTGGGTCATTGCATCGATGTCATCGTGTGTGAGATCGAGTATCTCTTTGCGAGGTAGGAATTCGGCGATTTGAGTAGTGGGTGCGTTGAGGTTGTGTGGACACACATTTTGACACACATCGCAGCCATATACTTTGCCGTTGAGGTTTAGTTCTTCGGGTAATTCCCCACGATATTCAATAGTGAGGTAGGAGTGGCATCGGCGCGCATCAATGGTGCCGTTGAGCGAGATTGCTTTACCTGGACAATGGCGAATGCAAGCATTGCAGCCTATGCAATCGAGCATGCAAGGCTCGTTGGGCTGAAATTTGACTGTTGATAGAATGATGCCGATAAACACATATGACCCCACATTAGGCACTATGAGCATAGAGTTGCGCCCCATAAATCCCACCCCTGCTTGTTGTGCCCAATAGCGCTCAAAGATGGGGGCAGTGTCAACACACACACGGGTTTCGCCACCCCATTTTTCTTGAATAAACGATGCGAGTTGCGATAGTCGGTTGCGCACCACATCGTGATAGTCGTCGCCGAGGGCATATGAAGCCCATTGGGGATGATTTTCGGGGAATTTTAATGGGGTATGATAATTAAATGCTGCAACGATGACCGACTGCGTGCCGGGGAGTAGTTCTTGAGGATTGCGACGCACATTTTCATACTTGGCCATATAGGCCATTTCGCCATGTTTGTTAGCGCCAATCCACTTGGCATAGGAGTCGGATACACATGAAGGTATTTCGCCAGCCGAGGCGATGCCTATTGCCGAAATCTGTAACTCTTGAGCAATAGGTAGCAAATCGTCGCTACATGGGTATTGGTTGGAACTCATATCCATTGTCTTTTAGCCATTCTATTGCTCGAGGAAGTGCATATTTCAAGTTGTTTTCGGCTCGAAGAGAATCGTGAAATACTATGATTGAGCCGTTGCGAGCATATTTCTTTACATTTTTGAGTACCTCTTCGCCTTTGAGTTTGTAACTATAGTCGCGTGTTACAAGGTCATACATCACAATATTGTAACGATTTTTGATTGCTTGGGCTTGCGAGGGGCGCATCAATCCGTGAGGTGGACGAAATAGTGCCGAGTCGATATAATTATTTGCCTCGGTGATGTCGCGCATATATCGCACTTTAGTCACTTTTAGCCCTTGCAGATGATGCATGGTGTGATTGCCATAGCTGTGACCTCGTTTTTTTATCTCTTCAACCAGCCAAGGGTGTCGGCGAGCATTGTCGCCCACCATAAAGAAAGTGGCTTTGATGCCATATCGATCGAGCGTGTCCAATACCCAAGGTGTCACCTCGGGTATCGGTCCATCGTCGAATGTGAGATATACCACGCGTTGCTTTTTGCGCTTTATGCGCCACATCGCCTCGGGGAAGAGTATGCGATAAAGCAACGGCGGTTGTTCGATGAGCATAAACCTATGAGTTTATGAGTTTATTTTGATTCTTTTTCGCTATAAGCCATATCAAAGGCCTCTCTTAATCTTGATGCGTCGATGCCTCGTTTGCTGAAGAAGTCAATAATGTGCTTGTCGAGCTCTTCGGGCTTATAGTTGAGCATACCATAATATTCAACTACATATGGAACAAATCGTTCAATCTCGATGAGTGGATTGTCTAATTGCAAGAATCGCAATCTCAAGGCCAAAATGTCGTCGATAGTTACGCCAAGTTCGTTGAGTTTCTTGTCGATATCGCCACCGGCTTGTTGATATAGCGTAATGAATTGTGGAATAGCTACATTTGCCACATATTTTTCGCTATAAGCGATTGAATTGAGGTGACGATTGTTGAGATTTAAGAGATATGGAATAAACTTGCTATAGCGAGTCAAACCATCGTTGGCAAGAGTCATTGCACGAGCTTTATCATCGGCATTACCAGTTTTTTCCCATAGCTTGATATAAAGTTCGGCAACATCAATGCTTGAGTAGTTGTCGTAGGGCATTACACTCACAGGAAGTTTTTCTTCCATGAGGTTGAGCACCTTGCGAGCTTTTTCAAATTGTTCCTTACCAGCAGCTTGATTTGTTGAGTCTGCGGCCAATTGAGCAAAGCCTTCCAAGAACAATTCTTGAGCGAGCGAAATCATTGTGCCACGAGTTGTTGACACCATGCGACGCACTGTTTCATCGAGATACAAGTCTTTGCCTTGGTCAAGACCACCCCATAGATATTTGTTCATCACCACATCATACATCTTTTCGGTATTTATGCCATTATCGCCATTTATGCCAGCTTTCACTGGAGTAACTTGGTAGGCCATACCTGTTTGTTGTAGATATGGAGTGAGGCCTAAATGATATGAGTTGGGTACGGTTACAGCATAGTAGATAGGACGATTCCAACCATTTTCGGCACTCTTGGCAATCATGTCGAGAGCGAGAGTTTTGTTGAGAACCAATCCCGACTCTTGTTTCGCGATGTCGATGAATAGTGTGTCAACGATTTGTTCGCGTTGAGAAGCGGGAACAATACCTGCCTTGATTACCTTGTCGGCATCGACGGGGATATATACCATCCCTGCGTTGAAGATTCTGATGTCATAAGCAGGGATATAAGCTTGGTCGCTATAAGTAAATTCCAATGCCTCTTTGGCCGAACTTAATTGTTTTTGAGGTAACACATAGCGATATTGAAGCTTATCGTTGAGATAATCTTTGGGTTGAGCATACATATCGATGGCAGGGGCATCATATGTGGGGTGTTGGTTTTGGTAAGCATACCAGTCGGTAGTGAGGTATGACATATTTACCACCTTCACATCGGTGCGATAACCCTCAACTTCTTGAGCATACCATAGAGGGAATGTGTCGTTATCGCCATTCACAAAGATGATACCATTTTTATCCACACTCGATAGGTAGTTTTTACCGAAGTCGCGAGCAGTGTAGCGACCCGAGCGATCGTGGTCGTCCCATGTTTGCGAAACTATTTGGATAGGTACTATCAAGCCTAAAATGGCAGTAACCACTGCAATAGCGAGCGATTTTTTGTCCTCGGGTTGTTCTACCTCTTTGGCAATCTTTTCGTTTTTAGGAGCTTTCTTGGTAAACAATGATTTGATACCGTCCCAAATGCCTGGAACAGCCATCCCTATCCATATTGCAAATGCGTAGAACGAACCAGCAAATGCATAGTCGCGTTCACGAGGTTGGTTGGGTGTTTGGTTGAGGTAAAGCACAATAGCCACACCAGTCATGAGGAAGAGGAATGTAACTACCCAGAATTGCTCTGTGCCGCGTTTTGAAGCAAATAATTGCCACAATAGCCCTATGATACCAAACAATAATGGGAGCAAGAAATATACATTGTGACCTTTGTTTCCTGTGCCAAATTCTTCGGGCAACAATGATTGGTCGCCAAGGCGAGCATTATCGATAAAAGAGATACCCGATATCCAGTTACCTTGAGTCACCTCGCCATTGCCTTGAATGTCGTTTTGACGGCCGGCAAAGTTCCACATAAAGTAACGCCAATACATATGATTCATTTGATAGTTCATGAAATATGCAAGGTTGTCGGCAAACGATGGCATAGCTACCTCTTTAGCCACCATTCCTCGCTCGTTTGAATCATACATGTTTACAATTTTGCGTTTAGCATTGTCGGCATCATAGTTCACCCAGTCTTTATATGCTCTCACATGACCAGCATCAGAGCTGTAGATGCGAGGGAATAGCATTTTAAATTCGGGTATTTCCTCGTAATCTTCTTTATAGTTCTTGATGATATATTTGTCGGCCTGCTCGGGTGATGTTTTCACCACTTTGCCATATTCGGGGCGACCTTTGGTAGTAACGGCATTACCACTTTCATCGCGCATGATAGCCGATGCAGGTACATATTTCACCACATTTTGACCTGTGTTGGGGTCTTCTTGGTATGTGACAAATTCGCCAAATGTAGCACCATGGAACAATGGGCGTTGGCCATATTGCTCGCGGTTGAGGTAAGAACTCAACGCAAACACATTGTCGGGAGCGTTTTGGTTCATAGGAGTGTTGGCATTGGCACGAATGAGGAGCAATGCG
Organism: Muribaculaceae bacterium; assembly: GCA_045646905.1. Classification (GTDB taxonomy): domain Bacteria; phylum Bacteroidota; class Bacteroidia; order Bacteroidales; family Muribaculaceae; genus RGIG4079. The sequence goes on along the minus strand of JAZRLP010000032.1, from coordinate 1,627 downwards.
TATGAAGAGTAACCAATGAAGATTACCAATATACCTGTGACAACGATGTTGAGAATGCGAATGGGGAGTTTTGAAGTGAATATGAAATATAACACCACACCTATCATAAACAACACGGGAATAGCATAGTTTTCGCCAATGAAAGGCATGCCCGAGAAGAATATGCTCAAGCATGTAGCAACTTTGATTTTGGTCATTGACTTTTGGCTATAAAGCTCGTATATGTTCCATATAAACAATGCTACAAGCACAATAGCATAGATGAGCGCACCCATGTTGTAGCCCATGCCACAACTGTTCACAAAGAATAGTTCAAAATATTGAGCCATTTCAACGAAGCCTGGTACCAATCCATAGAGAATCAATCCCACTACCACACACGAAATACCGAGGGCTATCAACGAGCCTTTGGCGTTGGTGTCTTTAAATTTGCGATAATATATCACCAATCCTATTGCGGGGATACACAACAAGTTGAGCAAGTGAACGGCGATAGAGATACCTATCACATAGGCAATGAGTATTAAATAACGGTCGCTTGTAGGGCAGTCGGCACGGTTTTCCCATTTCAAAATGAGCCAGAACACGAGCGCTGTACAGAATGATGAGAACGCATATACCTCACCTTCAACAGCCGAGAACCAGAAGGTGTCGCTCCAAGTGTAGGCCAATGCGCCACACAATCCTGCGCCAAAAATCACAATCATCTTGGTCAACGACACTTCAGAGGCATTGTCTTTAACGATAATGCGACGCACAAGGTGTGTTATGGTCCAGAATAACAATAAGATAGTGCCTGCACTCAATAGCGCCGACATGGCATTGACCATCAATGCTGCCATCGACATATCGCCACCGGCAAAGTTGATGAAGAAACGAGCTGTCAACATCCATATGGGGTTGCCGGGTGGGTGTCCCACTTCAAGTTTAGCACCTTGTGAAATAAATTCGGGGCAGTCCCAAAAACTTGCCGTAGGCTCAAGAGTGAGCATGTAGGTTACCGTTGCGATGACAAAACATAGCCATCCAAGCGAATTGTTAATGATATTATACTTTTTCATATTGAAATTGATGTTTCATTCGTGATAAGGCACTCGTAGCCAAATTATCAATATGCAAAGATAATATAAAGAATTGAGAGTTGAGAATTGAGAGTTGAGAATTTGGGCGCAATTGCAAAAATTAAACAAAGTTTAAGTATTTGCATTGCCGAGGCGCAAGATAGTTGATAGTTGAAAGTTGAGAGTTGAGAGTTGTTTTCACGCTGAAATGGCAATTTTTTAGACAGAATGAACAGGTTATTCTCACGCAGAAAGCGCGGAAAGGCGCTGAATTTTTAACCACCTCCCCCCTTCGGGGTACTCCTCCTATCCACTTCGTGGCAGGAGGAGAGTTATGGCCCATTCGTTAGCTCTGCGAGGTTCTCCTAAAAATTATTTGATAATTTTCAAGAGGAGAGCTTTAGCCATGCGGGCTTTTTATTTTAGACAGAATGAACTGTGTTCAAAAACAAATATTTTTAGAGAAATTTTCATCATAAAAGCAATTATTTTTCACAATAGCGAAAATTTGTTTTAGAAGTTTATTTACTACTGCAATCATCGCGACTTTAACAGGTTTTCCTTTT
>JAZRLP010000031.1:0-30175 GCA_045646905.1 Muribaculaceae bacterium | reverse complement strand
ATGGAAAAATTATTTCTTTTCGCAAAATATATCTAATTTTGAATAGTTGAACTGTAATACGGAGCTAGCTCCGTATTACACTCTTATTTTGATTATACATTTATTAACAATTTAAAAGTAAACCTTTTTCAGGACGATACATGCGGGTGTCTTTTTTTTGGACAGAATGACAGAATGAACATAAGGCTAACGCGCTGAAAGACGCAGATTTTTTGTGGATAGTTTTTTTACCACCTCCCGGCTTCGCCGTACTCCTCCTATCCTCTTCGTACAGGAGGAGTGCGATGGTTCTGCGATGGTCTCCTATGCTCAAAGTTATAGTAGCAAAAAAAGAAGTGCGACAAATGATTGTCGCACTTCCATCTTTATTTTATGCTAAAAAGGATTCGATATTATTCGAGGTAGCAAGCATAAGGTACAACTGAGAGGTCGAGTGTGATAGTGAATGTACCTGTTGCAGGAGCTTTGAGGTTAGCACCATCGGGAACAAGGTTATATTCATCAGCACCACCGAGGTTGATAGCCCAGTCGTTGTTGCAACGGAACTTGTATTCGTCACCTTCGTTGAGAGTGATTGTACCAGCCCAGATGAGGCCATCTTCGCTTGTCAAAGGAAGTGATTCGCTCCAATTGTTGAAGCCACCGATTACACCGATAGTTTCAATCTTAGTTGCAGTCCAAGTCAATGCAGCGATGTTAACATTACACCAGTAAAGACCTTTTTCAGCAACTGTGAGGTTACCAGCACCACCGTCGGTAGAAAGTTTACCATCACCAGCATCACCATAGTTAGTGTGATCCCAGTCGGCAGCAGATGTAAATTTGAAGCCACTTGGAGAAAGGTTAGCAAAACCTACATATGTTGTATAGTCAGAAGTGAACAACATTTGAGAGCCACCGTGGTTCCAACCATTAGCATCACCAGGAGTCCAAAGGTTTTCAACAGCAGAAGCAAATTCGTAGGTCAAAGTTTCCATGTTAACTGAAAGTACCCAAGTGCCAGCAGGCATAACGCCCCAACCTTCGCCAACAGCTAATGTACCAGCATTTTCAGCTTCACCAGCAGTAGGAACATAAGTGAGTTCAGCACCTTTAACAGCCCATTCTTGAGCAGCAGCATAATCAACTTTGATTGAGAATACTGGGTTGTCATAAACATCACCAGTGTGGTTGAATGCGATAGTTTCGCCACCATTGATTACGAGAGAATAAGATTCTTCGATAGTCACAGCAGCAGGGAATGGAGTAATCGATACTTTGTGAGCACCATAGTAAAGGTTAGGGTTACCGATGCGCACTGAAGAAGTACCATTCACTACATAAGCAGCAAAACGCACATAAGCATCTTGAGTTTTAGGATTTTTACCAAGCACTTTGAGGTAAGCAGCTTGCCAATCGGCAGGTTTTACACACACTTGGTTGTCAACTATAGTTGTAGCAATTTCTTGTACTGCAGCGAAATCGTCAGATTTAGACAATTGCATAACAAAAGTCAAGTCGCCAACAGCAGGAAGATCTTGAGCTTCAACGATGTTGAGCACAGCAGCTTGTTGCTCTGCATCAGCAAGAGCTTTAAGGTCAAATGAAGGAGTTGCAACAGTATCAACTGGAGCTACAACAAGGCCTTCAGCCGACATGATAGGCTCTTGTGGATTGCTTTGTGGTTGTGCTGGTTCGTAATCCTCACAAGCAGTGAAACCAAGCGCAAGAGCCGCCATTAACATTATGCTAAATTTTTTCATATTGTTTATTTCTCTTGATTTATTAACTCATCGTAGAGTTGAGTGGATAGTGGTGCTACCCACTCAATCCCGATAAATTATTGATTAATCATTATTTTTGAGTAAAAGTCACTTGGAAGTTCTTCATGTCAACTTTAACCTCAACTTTGCCACCTGCCCAGTCGGGACAGTTCCAACTACCTTTACCGTCGGTTGCAGCACCAGTGTAAACACCATCGGTCAAAGCGATGTCGATAGGATTATCTTCAGCTTGTGAACCAAATGAAGCAGCATCCCAGCCAGTGAGTTCTTTGTAGAAACGGAACATGAATTCGCCAGCGTTTACTTGGAATGTACCAACATAAACACCATTGCCTTCAACATCAAAAAGTTTCCATGCTTCATAATGAGCTGCGTTATCGGCCGATGGAGCAGTCCAACCTGAAGGAGCACCTACGAGGTAGATGAATGGGCTGTTGCTTGTGTCAACGCCACCTTCTTCGATGATTACACTCATATTGTTCATATTAACTGTAATCTTCATTTTGCCACCTGCCCAGTCGGGGAAGTTGAATGAACCTTTACCTTTAACGATAGGACCATTGTAAACACCACCATCGAGAGCGCAATCGATAGGATTATCATCGGCTTGTGAACCATAAGAGTCAGCATCCCAACCTGTCAATGCAGTGTAGAAACGGAACATAGCTTGACCAGCAGGAACATCAAAGATACCAGTGTAAACTTTGCTACCGATAGCGTTAGCGCTTTCGAATAGGCGGAAGTCGGCATAGTGACCAGCAGCACCAGCATCAGGACCAGTCCAACCAGTAAATGCACCTACAACATAGATGAAACCTGGAGATTGGATAGCGCAATATTCTTTAACTTGGTCAATTTTAATTACATTAGAAACGATTTCGCTACCTTCGATACCATTGATTTTAGCACTTACACGGAAGTAAACTGCGCGAGCAGGCTCGTCGGTATAGTCATCTTCACTTTCAATGCCACGGAGGTTACAAATAGCTTCAGCAATTTCGCTTCCAGGGATTTGAGCATAACAAAGTTTGTATTCAGAAGTAAGTTCTTTAGCTTCAGAGAAATCTTCAAGAAGAGAAATTGACACTTTATATACTGCAGCAGCAGCATAGCCATAGTCGGGTTGAGACCAAGAGAGGTCTAAAGTACCGTCAGCTGTAAGTTCATAATACTGTGAAGCAAGAGCTGGAGTATTAAGCTTGAACTCAGTTGGGTTGTTGTATTGTGGATCGGTATCTTCTTTACAGCTATTGAGAGAAAGAACGGCTACCAAGCACGCAAAAAGAATTGATAATTTTTTCATTTTTCTTTACTCTTGTTAAAATTCAACATTGAGTTATGATTAGTAACCAGGGTTTTGTTTGTAACCTTGGAAGCTGATAACAGTAGATGGGATTGGGAAGATATCCATGTGTTGAGGAGTAGCAGTACCACCATCAGCAACATTACCTTTCCAGTTCCAGTTATAGTTACCACCAGCATACTTGCCATGACGCACCAAGTCAGTACGACGACAGTTTTCGCCATAAAGCTCACGGCTACGCTCGTCAAGGATATTATCAGGAGTGAGTTGAGCCAAACCAAATGGTTCAATCCAAGCGCGCTCACGAATATAGTTTACATAAGTAAGAGCGTCGGCACTATTACCTGCACCACCAAGAACAAATGATTCGGCAGCAGTCAAGTAAATTTCAGCAAGACGGATAACACACCAGTCAGCATCAGCAAATGCGTTTGATGCAGGAGGGTTGTTATCAACATCAATACCACCAAATTCATCGTAAGCATAGTTAGTGTATTTTACAGGCACATAACCATCTTGGAAATTAGTGATAGAGGTGTTTTCGATGTTAGCACCATCTTTCTTTGTCATCCAAAGAATAGCACGAGCATCGCTTGAGTTACCAGCGTCGTCCCAGTCAAAACGCTCTGAAAGTTGAGTGCGAGCATTCATACAAGTCCATGATGCGTTCAAACCAGTTGTAGCATTAGTCATGTTAAGACCTGGAGTTGAAGTAGAAGAACCTGCAGCGATGTAGAATGTAGTACCACCATAGTTTTGGAGATAATCACCATCTTGAGGAATACCCCAAATGATTTCGTTTACGCGACCACCTTGTGGCATATATTCGTCGTTGTTAGCACCAAAAAGAGCGATGTAAGAATCAGCAAGACCTGAACCATTCATGCCAGCACCTTGGTGATGAGCAATGATTTTTTGGCAGATGTTCCAACATTTGTCGTAAGCAGGCTCACCGCAGAATACTTCAGCGTTGAGATAGAATTTTGCGAGAAGAGCGTCGCAAGCTTCTTTACCTACATAACCATATGAAGGAGTAGCATATGTTTCGCCCCAAGAAGCCGAAACTTCTTCAAGACCAGCAACAACCTTTTTGTAAAGGTCGGCACGGTTCCATTGTTCGGGAGCAGTACCAGCAGGCATTGTTTCATCTTGATAACCAGCGTTACCAAACATGTCGATTGCATAGAAGTAGCAAAGGCCACGAAGCACTTTCACTTGGCGTTTGTATTCTTCGGCAAGAGGCATCAAATCTTCAGTGAGATAGAATTTGCCACCTTCAACAGTGCGAAGGAATTCGTTGCAAAGAGCGATACAAGTGTAGATACGAGAGTAAGTAGTGTACATCACACCGTTATCGGCAGCGAATTGCATAGTAGCGAGCTCATATTGACCAGCGTCGCCAAATTGTTTCCAAGCAAATTCGTCGGTAGTCAATTCGTTACAAACGAATACGGCACGAGTGAAAGAGTTGGCACCAGCGTCACCACCAGAGATGATAGAGCTACCAGGACCATTATAACCCGAAGTTGCAAGCGATTGATAACACTCAGCAAGCACTCGGTCCATATAACCCTTAGGATCTTCAGCAAAGACCTCGGGAGTCATATCGTTGGGGTCGATTACAGGATTATCAAGGTCATTGACACAAGAAGTCATACCAAGAGATGCAACCAATCCCAAAGCAATGAAAAATTTATTTATTGATTTCATAATTTATCTTCTTTACTTTTATTTGAGATTAGAAAGTAGCTACTAAACCGAGAGTAAATGTAACAGGACGTGGATAAACATTGTTATCGATACCTGAGAATACTTCGGGATCTAGACCTTTATACTTAGTAATTACAAATGGGTTTTGAACTGCACCATATAGACGCAATTTGAGGTTATTGTTGAGCAATTCATTCCAAGAATAACCAAGAGTAATGTTGTCACAACGAATGAAGCTTGCATCTTCAAGGAAGTAGTCGCTACGCACGAGGTTAGAGTTAGCGCTTGCATCGTTGAAGTAGTAGTCGGCTTTCACCAAGTTGTTTAGACCATAACGGTCAACTGTTGTGAGGTTAGTTTTAGAAGCACGAACAGAGTTGAACACATAGTTACCAACATTAGCACGGAGTTGGATACCGAGGTCCCAGTTCTTATAGTTGAATGTGTTGTTCCAAGAGAAAGTCACTTTAGGATCGCGTGAATGACGAATCACGAGGTCGGCATCGTTGATTTCACCATCTTGGTTTTGGTCAACATATTGGTTAGGAATTGGGTTACCATCTTTGTCGTAAACTTGTTCGAGAAGATAGAATGAATAAGCTGGGTGACCTGCTTTGTGAACTTGAAGTGCACCAGCGTTTTCAGAAGCAGGGTTACCTGCTGCTTGGAGGTAGTAAGATTGGTCTTCTTCGTTAGAGCCAGTCAATTTAGTCAACTCGTTTTTGTTCCAAGCCACATTGATACCTGTGCTCCAAATGAAGTCTTTAGTTACAACTGGTTTAGCACCGATAGTAGCTTCAACACCGATGTTGCGAAGCTCACCAATGTTGCGGTCCATGTAGTTAGTAGTAGTCATACCTGCAGGAACTGGTACATAAGCGAGCAAGTCTTTAGTATCACGGAGATACCAGTCTAAGCTTGCAGTGATGCGGTTGTTTAACCAACCCATGTCAACACCCACATTCCAAGTAGTAGTTTCTTCCCACTTAAGGTCTTCTTGGTAAGCCTTTGGATAAAGAGGGCTAATCCAGTTAATAGTACCGTCAGGATTCAAACCATCGGGAGAAGGATAGTCAACAACACCTGATGAAGTTGATTGAGCATAGATAGGAAGATATGGATAGTAACCACCTACAGCTTGTTGACCAGTGATACCCCAACCGAGACGAAGTTTGAACTCGTTCATAGTGCTCTTAGCAGCTTCGAAGAAGTCCATTTCAGAGATTTTCCAACCGAGTGCCAATGATGGGAAAAGACCCCAACGAGTATCGGGTGAGAAACGAGAAGTACCGTCGTCACGAAGAGTGAATGTCAAAAGGTATGCATCGTCGAGAGTATAGTTCAAACGACCGAAGAATGAAACGAGGTTCAATTGACCTTTCCAGTAATAAGTTGGTTGATCGTTGTAAGAGTGACCAATGCGATCAGCAGTTGCAGGATCTTCTACAAGGTTGTAAACGCCATCGGCATAAACTTCACTCCAGTTGTTGTTGAAACCAGTAGTGTTGAAAGTTGACAAGCTGTGACCTTGATAGTCGAATCGTTGCCAAGAGTAACCGAGCATTACATCAAGATTAGAGTTGATAGCTTCAAATTCCTTCTTGTAGTTAGCATAGAAATCAAGAAGGGTGTTGCGTTGAAGTTCGTAGTGGTTGTAGATTGTACCAGCACCATCGTAGTAGTTACCACGCCATGCTTGAGGAGAGTTTTGAGCAGTAGTGCTTACAGTTTCGTTCTTTGACACATCGTAACCGAGGTTCAAGTTGAGGTGAAGTTCGGGGAGGAAGTGAAGAGCGTAGTCGATTTGTAAGTTACCGTTTGAACGCAAAATCTCAGCAGTGTTGTTGATTGATTCGAGCATTGACAATGGGTTGTTTGGTGAGTTGTCGAGTGGTTTACCCGATGCGTCAACCAATGTAGTGTAACCATTGTACATTGCAAGACCATTAGCGTTGTTGGTAGTTACATTGCTGTAAACAGGAAGAGTTGGGTTGTAAGTAAGAGCAGCACCTACAGCACCTTGGTCGGCCATGCGGTTTTTGATGTAAGAACCTTTAGCATTGGCTTGGATTGAAAGAAGACCGTCGAAGAATTTAGGAGTGAGGTTGAAACCTACAGTAGTACGGTCCATGCCTGAAGTCTTCAAGATACCTTGGTTGTTGGTATAAGAAGCCGAAACGCGATAAGGGAGGAAACCAGCAGTACCACCAACGCTCAAGCTATAGTCTTGAGAGATAGAAGTGCGGAGCACTTCGTCTTGCCAGTTAGTGTTAGCTTCGCCAAGTTGAGCGATAGCTGATTCAGTACCGATTTGGTTGATAACCATGTCACGGAATTGGTCGCCAGTCATTACATCCCAAGTTTTGCGAGCAGTGTTCACATGCATGTTAGCTGTGAAGTTTACTTGAGGGCGTCCGCTTTGACCTTTTTTAGTAGTGATGATGATTACACCGTTAGATGCACGAGAACCGTAGATAGCAGTAGCTGAAGCATCTTTCAACACAGTCATAGACTCGATGTTGTCGGGAGAAATCATTGTCAATGGGTTAGTACCACCATAACCTTGGTCGCTCAAGGGCACACCATCAAGCACGATCAATGGGTCGTTGCTAGCGCTCAAAGAAGCACCACCACGAATGCGGATAGCAGCACCACCAGTTGGGTTACCACCGTCGGGAGTAACAACCACACCAGGAGAAGCACCTACGAGGAGGTCTTGAGCTGAAGTTGAGATACCAGCCTCAATTTCATCGGGTTTGATTACTGCTACAGAACCGGTAGCATCTGATTTCTTAACGGCACCGTAACCAATAGCTACGACTTCGCCAAGTACTACACTGTTCTCTTGTAGAACTACATTAACTGTGGTTTGACCACCAACGGCAACATTTTGAGTTTCATAGCCAACATATGACACAACGAGAGTGCCATTAGCGTCAACTGAAATCGAATAATTACCATCAATGTCTGTTGCCACACCGTTACTTGTTCCTTGAACAAGCACACTAGCACCGATGAGAGGCTCACCAGTGGGATCGGTTACAGTACCTGATACTGTAATCTTCTGCGCTAAAGCAGGGAAAGAGAGGCAAAGCACCATAACGAGGGCGAGCCAAGCTTTCCGATTCATTTGAAAACAAATGTTCTTCATGCAAGAATTCTTTTTAGTTTTACTTAGTTTTACAAAAAATATTATTAATCTCTAATTTTATTTCCTTTAGTTGGGGTGAGGTAATCATTTAACTATTTAGCTCGACACATATATATATAACAATAGAGGCACAATATGTTGCTCACATATTTGCCAGCGGGCGTTGTGTTAATATTGGTATCATGCTTACTAAAACCTTTAAAATCATGCCTATATAGGCTTTACTGTCTTTTTACAACAATAAAACTATACTTTTAGATTACAAAGAAAACTATAATTTTTCAAATTCTTTCACTTTTTTATAGGCAAATACACCTAAAATTACAATTTTAACAAATGTAAATTAAAAATCACTCTATTTTTTAACATTTAACTGTCATAAAAATTTCGCTCCACTTTTCGAGATATCGCGATGAAATTGCCTATTGTTATCAATGTCATCACTACCACACCCACAATCACCGAGGGGAACATTGAGCCACGGTCAACCCCAAGGTCGGCAAGTGGAGTGCTCCACATCATCGATGACAAGGCAACGATTATCAGTGACATACACAATACTGCCCCATTCACGGCACCCACTAATATATAATATTGTCGAGCCACTTGCGAAGGGGTGTAGCCCAAGAGCATCAAGTCGTGAAGTTTCTCTTTATTTTTTTGTAGCAACAAATATATGCTCAACATTAAGATGAAGAAAGCGAGAATGCTGATAATAATCCCCACACTCACCACTACACCGGTAATAATCGACAAGAAATATGACGCTTTTCCATTGTCAACCTTGTCGCCTGCCACCTCGTAGTTGTTAGCTTCAAGATATTTAGTGATATCGGGATTACCTGGACTATTCACCTCTATTATTAAGCGTGAGGGCGATTTATCCTCACTTGAGGCATATCTATCATTAGCCCACTCAAGAAAGTCTTGTGGCACAGCAATGGTGTTCATGCGCGAAGAAAATCCCACAATGCGTGCATCGCACACCTCGGTCACATTACCATTATCGCCTGAAAGATACAGTTTTAAGGGCACTTTGCCTATCGTTGACTCGCTCAACTGTGGCAATCCACGCGTAGCAGCAAATCCAAAGTTATACAAAGCGAGATAATCTTTTGACAAAATAATAGGGACTTGCTTTTGACCTGGCTCAAAACCCCAACCACGAGGTTTTACATCAAAAAACTCGTCGGGAATTGCCTCAAGGAACAATGCCGACGACATACCCTTTCCTCCCAAATCGACCGAGGCTCTCACATCGAATGTGGCAGCCGTAAAACGCCCCACCTTGCGAGTCCAAGGTTGCGATTCAATGTCTTCTATATCTTTGTCGGTGAACGCTGTGCTTCCAAAAAAGCTATTCAGCCCCGACACGCGCTTTGATATTATCAAATAATCTTTTGAGAAAAAAGAGTCGTCCTCTTCCCACACTCCACTCACATCGTTGTAAAACTGTATGGCTGTGAGCACAATAGCCAATCCCACAAGATTAGCAACAGCATAGCCCACAATTTGAGCCACACTCACATTTTTGCGAAGCAACCGCCACACTAACGAACTTTTTGAGCCTCGTTTCTCACGCGGAAACCGCTGAAATTCGCAGATATTATTTTTTCCTTTTTCTTTCATTTTCTTTTCCGTAAAAGGGGCATTTGTGCTATAAATTTACCACTACAAACTAATCACTTTATCAAACGAGATATTAATTTTATTTCCTACCGAGGTGGCTATTATGCCTGCATTTTGAGCAGAGGCTTCTTCTTGTATGAGTTGTGCAACAATTTCATTATTGCGCTCATCGAGGTGGCTCACAGGTTCATCAAGAATCAAGAAATCCATAGGTTGACATAATGCCCTCACTATGGCCACACGCTGTTGCTGACCTACTGATAAATAGGCTGCTTGCTGATGTACTTTTTCGGAGATTTCTAATCGGCGTAACATTTCAAGAATTTCGCCTTCGGTCTTGTAGTCGGTCAAGCGATTTTTTATCTGAATATTTTCCAATACCGTCAATTCGGGGAAGAGGCGCATCTCTTGTGGGAGCAACGCAAGAGCATGGGTGCGCAACTCGCTCCAACGGGCGATGGAGAAACTTTTCACATTCACCCCGTCAAAAAGTATCTCACCACTATAGTCACATCTATTGCCATAGATAAAACTACACAACGATGATTTGCCAGTACCCGACTCGGCTTCAATGAGATAACTTTGCGACTGGTGGAATTCAAGTTTTTGCAACCACACCTGCGACCCTTTTACCGGGGGCTCATTTTCGCTCCCAGCAAAGACTCGTGGCAACACATTATTTAATATAATAGTATCTATCATAATTAACGCTCTCGTGCTTAAAGCATATAATCTACCAAGTTGCCTGAAAGTTTCAACGACAAAGACACCTTAACCTCTTTATCTTCAACTCTCAAAGTCCAATCCATAGCCTTGAGCGCAGGCATAATATTTTCGCCCTTCAAGGCAGCTGCCACGCGCGCACCTTTCATTGCTTGCTTCATATAGTCGCTACTTGCATCAACAGCTACCCCACCTTTGGCTATAACAAAATATCCGTCAAGGCTACCCACTTTCATAGGCATTTCAGGGTTAGGAAGCACATAAAAGTCTCCCTCGCGAGGTAAAGTTATTCGATAATCGGCCTCAATAGTCGATACAATCTTTTCAATTGCGCCATCAATTTTATCTTGAGGCATGTGTGCCATAAACTTCATTTCCCAAGCGTCGGGCGATTGCATCATTCGAGGAGTAATGCCCTCTACAGCAGGAGAAACAGTCAACAACACACTACCATCAATCGACTCGATATAAGGACGGAACAACTCGGCTGTAGCACGATCGCCATACGACATCGTTGCCAACACTTTGTCGAGCAAATCCCATTTCATATTTGAATCGATGCCCAACGCTACTGCCAACATTGATTTTTGAGGTATATATTGCAACACATCGTCATTGATTTCGCCTAAATACTCGCTAAAATCAACAACATTACCATCGGATTTCACCGCCGACAATGTAGCCTCTACGCCAGTACCTTTCATATTGGCCGATGCTCTAATCCAACCATCCTTGCCCAATTCTTCGACATTCAACTGCTTGGTAGAAGCGACAGCATTCACATCATTGTCTTGAGCAAGATATTCACACACAGTGGTGTTTGATGTAATAGGATTTGATGAAGCCTTATCAAGTTCGGCTTTCAACTTTTCGGCATCGCCCTCACGCTCAACTATCCACGCTTGAGCATCTTTGACAAGCATATACAATCGGCCGTCGAGTTTATAACAATCAAAACCTGCGACTTGTGATTTAGTTACACCATTTTCGGTCAATGTTTTTTCCAACAAACCTTCATTTTTCACCATCGTAGTGAAATATACCGTTTCATCGGCCGAGAAATAACCTGCAATGTTTTCCACATCAATTATAGCCATAAATGCGCTCATCTTTTGAGCTACATTCTTTTGCTCTTCGGCAGGGATTGCTTTATCAATCAATGATTTCACATTTTGGATTTCGGGTGCAAAAGTAAGCCCATCGGCATCAACCTCTACACCAAAGTGTTTCATCGCCGATGCAGCATCAATCATAGCCACCATTTGAGCATCGGCAGGTATAGTATCCAACACCTCACTCGCATCACTTGCACACGATGGCATTACCAATGCCACCACAGCAACAACCATTGCATAAAATACTCGTTTCATATTCTAATCAATACTTTTAAATTATTTAATCTCCCATATATGGCGGAGGCACAACATTTACATCTTCTTCACCAACATATGGTGGAGGCAACACTACACCAACATTGTCATCCTCAAATATTTCATTAGGCAATGGAGGTGGAAGTTCTTCATCCATTTCTATACTATAATCCTCTTCTAAATCATCGGGGATAGGTGGTGGCATCTCTTCATCATCTTCTATTTCACCCTCGGCCAAATTTTCAAACGGAGGCGGCATTATATTATTTGATTCTTCTTCGTAATGACACTGTATCATTTCTGACGCATCAATCTCAAAAGCGTCCTCTTCTTGCTCTAACAACACCTCATCATCAACATCCTGTTGAGCTAAATAATCTTCGTTTTCTTCCAGTTCTTGCTCCTCGTCCGATTCAAGTCCAATTATGGTTTCTTTAGGAAACGGGCGACCACACCTTGAACAAAACGCAGCATAATCAACTACCATTTTCAAACAATATGAACATTTCTTCATAATAAACTGATCATTTAAAATATGCAATTAAAAAACATTTTTATCATTTTCACAAATTTACACATAAACTACAATATTCCTAATATATCGAGAATAAAAAAATCTATCATAATAAAAATTGCGACTATTATGCTCTTTATTGTCAAACAACCACTGCGTCATCACAACCTCCTACTTGAGTTATTTATGCTACTTTAAGCATCCCCGACAATGAGTTACGCATTACCAACTCAGAGTGGCGCAACGAGATTTAATCGAGTTAATTGTGATTTATGAATTAAATTAACTATCTTTGCAACATTAATAAATAAAAAATCATCAATTTCAATAAAATGACTCATATTTCTGACCGTGTTCAATCGCTTTCTCCATCGCAAACATTAGCGATGTCACAAAAAAGCAACGAGCTTAAAGCTCAAGGCATTGATGTTATTAACCTCTCTGTTGGCGAGCCCGATTTCAACACTCCCGACCACATCAAAGAGGCCGCCAAACGCGCTATCGATGAAAACTTCACTTTTTACACCGCCGTTCCTGGTTATCTATCGTTACGCAAAGCCATTGCCGACAAGCTCAAAAACGAAAACGGCCTCGATTACGCTCCCGAGCAAATCGTAGTTTCGGGCGGTGCTAAACAATCGCTCTGCAATGTTATCCTCAGCGTAATCAACCCCGGTGACGAAGTTGTAATCCCCACTCCTGCTTGGGTGAGCTATGTAGAAATGGTCAAACTTGCTGAAGGTACTAATGTGCTTGTTCCTGCATCAATCGAACAAGATTTTAAAGTTACCCCCGAGCAACTCGAAGCAGCAATCACGCCCAAAACTCGCATGGTGTTGATTTGCTCTCCTTCAAACCCCACCGGTAGCGTTTACACCAAAGAAGAATTAAAAGGATTGGTTGAAGTCCTTGCTAAATATCCCGATGTGCTTGTTCTTGCCGACGAAATTTACGAACACATCAACTTTACTGGCGAATTTACATCACTCGGTTCATTCCCCGAAATTGCCGACCGCGTGATTATCGTAAACGGTGTTTCAAAAGCATACGCAATGACCGGATGGCGTATTGGGTTCATCGCTGCTCCTCTATGGGTAGCTAAAGCAACCAACAAACTCCAAAGCCAATACACCTCGGGCGCTTCATCAATCGCTCAAAAAGCAGCCGAAGCAGCCTACCTCGGGCCACAAGACTGCATCGAAGAGATGCGCGTAGCATTCCAACGCCGTCGCGACCTCGTTGTATCGCTCGCTCGCGAAATCCCAGGCATTAAAGTCAACGAACCTCAAGGAGCCTTCTACCTCTTCCCCGAAGTATCAAGCTACTTTGGCAAAAAATATGGCGACAAGGTTATCAACAACGCTGCCGACCTCGCAATGTATCTCCTCGAAGAAGGACATGTGGCAACCGTTGACGGCGAAGCATTCTGCCTCCCTGGATACATTCGCCTATCATATGCTACAAGCGACGACAACATTCGCGAAGCTATGCGTCGCATCAAAGATGCTCTTGCCAAACTCGCATAATCACAATTTAAACATATATAGTTAACACAATGGACTTTATTGAAGAATTGACCTGGCGTGGCATGATTCACACCGTGATGCCAGGAACCGAAGAACAACTAAAAAAAGAAATGACTACGGCATACTTGGGCATTGACCCCACTGCCGACTCTCTACATATTGGGCACCTTGTGGGTGTGATGATGCTTAAACACTTCCAACGCGCCGGACACAAACCCATCGCTCTCGTGGGTGGTGCAACCGGCATGATTGGCGACCCATCAATGAAAAGCCAAGAACGCAAACTCCTCGACGAAGAAACTCTTCGTCACAACCAAGAGGCTATCAAAAAACAACTTGCCAAGTTCCTCGACTTTGATAGCGATGCGCCCAACGCAGCCGAGTTGGTCAACAACTACGACTGGATGAAAAACTTCTCATTCCTCGACTTCATTCGCGATGTGGGTAAACACATCACCGTAAACTATATGATGGCTAAAGACTCGGTAAAAAAACGCCTTTCGGGTGAATCTCAACAAGGTATGTCGTTTACCGAATTCTCTTACCAACTTGTGCAAGGATATGACTTCCTCACACTCTACAAAGACAAAAATTGCCGTCTTCAACTCGGTGGTTCTGACCAATGGGGTAACATCACCACAGGTACCGAACTCATTCGTCGCACAGTAGGTGGCGAAGCATATGCACTCACCTGCCCTCTTATTACTAAAGCCGACGGTGGAAAATTTGGCAAAACCGAAAGCGGCAATGTGTGGCTCGACCCTCGCTACACATCACCCTACAAGTTCTACCAATTCTGGTTGAATGTATCAGATGCCGACGCCGAAAAATATATCAAAATCTTCACCGAACTTTCTCGCGAAGAAATTCAAGCATTGGTTGACGAACAAGCCAAAGACCCAGGCTTGCGTCCATTGCAAAAACGCCTTGCTAAAGAAATCACTACAATGGTTCACTCGGCCGAAGAATATGAAGCAGCAGTTGAGGCTTCACAAATCCTCTTCAGCAACAAAGCATCAGAAACCCTTCGCAAAATCGACGAAGCTACACTCTTAGCAGTGTTTGAAGGCGTACCAACATTTGAAGTTGAAAAAGCCGACATCGAAGCTGGTATCAAAATCGCCGACCTCTTAACCGAAAAAGCCAATGTATTCCCCTCTAAAGGCGAACTTCGCAAATTGGCTCAACAAGGTGGTGTATCAATCAATAAAGAAAAAATTGCCGATGTTTACACCGACGCAACTGTTGATATGCTCCTCAATGACAAATACATACTCGTGCAAAAAGGCAAGAAAAACTACTTCTTGCTAATTGCCAAGTAAAAAATATTTCAAAAAAAGTTGCAAAAAATTTGCACAACAAAAATATTGTGCGTACCTTTGCAACGCTTTAGGACGGAAGTCTTGGGCAATGAGGATTGTCTTATGGTGTAATGGTAGCACTGCAGTTTTTGGTTCTGCCTGTCTAGGTTCGAGTCCTGGTAAGACAACTTAAGAACGACGCTGATTCATTTGAGTCAGCGTTTTTCTTTTTTTACCCACACACCGAGTTGCGCATTTTTTTTGACAGAATGAAAGAATGAGTATTATTCTCACGCCGAAAGGCGCTGAAACTCGCAGATTTTTTAGACAGAATGACAGAATGAACATAAGGCTAACGCAATGAAAATTAATCAAATAAATTTGTGTCATTCTGAATATTTTTGTCATTCTGTTCTTGTTTGTTGAATGATTATTCTCACGCCGAAACCGCTGAAAGGCGCAGATATTATTTATTTCTTTTTTCTTTCATTTTTTCATAAAAGCATTACCTTATTTAATTAATATTTCAGCGAATTTCTGCGATATCTGCGTGCAAATATCACGCTCTGCAAGGTTCTCCTATCTACTGCGTGGCAGGAGTAGAGTTGTTTTAGCCCTTGCGGGCTTTTTTTACCACCTCGTCACTTCGTGCCAGTTACGGTGAGGCTCGCAATCGTGTACCGGCAAGCCGACATACACTGCTCGCTCACTCGTGAGCTCTGCGAGGTTCTCCTAAAAATTACAAGTAATTTTCAAGAGGAGAGCTTTTCCTTTGCTACTGGCTCTATCTTCAATGAATCCATGCGTCAGCTAAACTCTCATTCGCACTACTCAATGCACGAGAAATTCCATTGCCCACATTTCTAAAATTCACCTATTAACACACATTTTCTTTAATTTAATAAAATTCTTTTATATATTTGCAAATTAACTACTTAAAATCAACCGATTAACAATCAATTCAAAATCATATGAAACCAAGATTTTCACACATTCTTGTAGCCATATTGGCAACATTTATTTCTACTAATGTTGCACAAGCTCAAACGACGAAACCTTCAAGTTACTCGTTTAGCAAGGCTACTAAAGTTTGGAAAACCGATTTTGCTGGCACCGACCCAGCCGTTAGACACCAACCTGGTTTTTATCGCCAAGCAGCGGCAAGCGATGGCCGCATTTTCACTGTTCCTGGCGGTACCGACGCCGAAACATATCCTGCATATAGCAGTGCTCATGTTTCATTTGGCCATGTTATTGGTAATGGCACTCAATTTCATTGGTCGGGAGGCTCAAAAAATGATAAAATGCCTTACACCAGCGATGGTAATTATTACTATTTAGGCCCAGCTATCGCAGCCGACGAAGAGGGAACATTATGGTGTACCTCATTAAGGACATCAAGCGCTCCAGGATCTATGCCGTGGGCTATTGGGGCTAAAGCGTTTACTTATTACACTACACGCCCAGTAGAGGGGAATACCGAAGGTGTTAAAGAGGGTCTAAAAATTGCAGGCACTGGACATGAAACTTCGGGCCGTGCCGACCTTATGAGTGTATCGGGTAAAGGGGTTAATGGTGTCGCATATTTTTGGTTTGCAATTGCAGGCACAAACAAGATTGAGTGTATTGTTATGGAAAAAGCCAAAACAATAAGAAAACTCACATTCACAGCACCTGTAACTTTTGCCAACGAATATGCCAGTGGATATGTAAAACAATTTGCTGGAGAGTCACGACTTTTGCTCAATGTAGGGAGCAGCGCAGACCAAACTACAGAACTATACCTTGGCTCAATTAGTGGCTCGTTGTATGATGGAACAGCCACAGTGACATGGAACAACCCTGGCCCAACAGGGCTCATGGTGAGCCGTTATGGTTCAACAGCATTCCTATTAAACGGCCACGGCATCATTGTATATTCAACATCTCCAACAACCATAAGAATATATGACTGGACAGCTCAAAGGGAACTCGATGTCATCAAGCCATTTGGCGATGCTATTAGCAAAAGTACATATGTGAGTCATAGCATGGATGTCAAAGTAAATGGAAACACTGCCGAATTGTACATCTATTCACCTGGCGTGGGTGGTGCTAAATACACTATCACTTCTTCTGAATTTAACGATCCTGTCCCCAATTTAAAAGCAACAAAAGCCGATGCATCATCTAACGATGTAATCGTATCATGGGACAAACCCACTCAAGGCACTGCCGATAAATATAGTGTAAGTTATTCGTCAGATGGTGGCTCAACATGGTCAACTGCCGTAGAAACCACCAATCTTTCACACACTTTTGAAAACCTACCTATAGGGTATTACATTTTCAAAGTCACCCCCTACTACTATTATTCTCCCTCATCTTATAAGTGGGGACAAGAAGCAAAGTCGGGCAATGTTGCAATAGGCGACTTCAATCCTGTCTCAAATGTAAATGTTGCTTATGCCGGAAACCTTGGCAATAGCATCGCTGTGTCGTGGAATGCTCCCGAATCACAAATCGCTCCCGAGAAATATCAAGTATGCCATTCAAACAATCATGGAACATCTTGGTCGAGTGCAGTAGAGACAACCGATTTGACTTATACATTTACCGACCTCACCGTTGGCACATATATATTTAAGGTAACACCTATCTACAACGGCGTTCCTGGCGAAGAGACCACATCTGAAACCATTTCAGTTGCCGAATCTACCGGGTTTACATTTACCACAACAAAAAGATGGCAAGTGTCAACAATGTTAGATTCCGACGGGTCGCCATGTGCAGCTGTATCAAACAATATGATGTATTTTGCAGTACCCAAAACACTTGGAACGATATCATACGCAAGCGAAGGGTTAGGCGAAAAGCCCGCTTCTGTCCCAAGTTTCCCATCGGGCTATGATGCTCAATATATCGGTTATCCAATGGACAATGATGATGCAGGTAATATCATCATCAAATCGGGCAACGCCTATTATAGTGCGGCTACCCAATTCACAATCTACCCCAAAGGCGCTACAAGTAATGCTGGTAAGAAAGAAATTACTTTATCTGGAAACTATCTCCCAGGTGCTCGTGCTGACTTTATTGCAGCACAAGGCAACCTATTGTCGGCCGAAGGTGGATATGTGTGGATTGCACCCAATTCAACACAGGAAATATTGCGAATAAAGATTGTGAATGGCGCACTTGCTGGCATCGACAAATGGACACATTCATTAGGGACAACTTCAAACACAAATCAGATACTCCTCCGTCCACTCGCTGATGGTCGCTTATATTTGCATTTCCGTTCTACCGGCTACTACATCATCACGCTTCCTCCTGCCGGAGAAGCGATTACATCGGACATGATGACAAAGATTGAAGCAACAGGCACTTATGCTCCTATTAACCTTGTTAGTTCCGACATGTTTATATTGCAAGGGCACACCTTCCATGTAAGAAGCGATGGCGCCAAAGACAAAAGTATCGGTATTGCTATTAGGAACCTAACCGATGTGGGGAATGGAGATATAACCTATACCCCATTCAATGGTGTAAATGCAAATGAAGTAAACAGCGGCGTTTCAAGTAGTGCTGGTTATGGTTCAATAGTTCGTGCCGTAAAAGTTGATGATTACAACTACGATGTTTATAGTTATTCCGAGGACCATGGTATAACAGTTTATCGTGTGAGTGCTAAAGAATCATTTATCAAGACCGACAAACTTGCATCGCTCACATATAACTATATTGAAAACACCGACGATAGTGGCAATAAAGTTCAAAATATCGAATTGACATGGGAAGCACCCAAAGAAGCCACTCCTTCAAACTACAAAATATATCGCAATGGCTCGCTTGTAACAACCGTTGATGCTTCTACACTCACTTATACCGACAAAGGAGTCAGCCAAAACAACACATATAAGGTTGTGCCTATCTTTGCCGGTGTAAATGAAGATGCATTACTTGGATTGGAAGTTACTACTACCGAGGTAGAGAACATTCTTTATGCTCCAGTTATTACCGAGGTGCGCAACTACGATGGCTATTCAATCGTTGAAATCTTCTATCAAATGCCAAGTTATAACAAGGTTAAGCCTGCGACTTACAATGTATATCGCAATGGTGTGTTACTTGGTAGCGGTTTGACTCAATACAACTTTATTGACGACCAATTACCCAAAGTGTTAAAAGATATTGATTATACCTATACCGTTGAAGCTGTGTATGGAGCCAATTACAATAACGAAACACGCTCAAGCGAAGACAAGATTATAAAAGTAAAGGCTCGCGACTGGTCATTATCGGGCTATCAACTCCAAGAAATTTACAACATCGCAGTATCTCAAGCTATTGGCAATCTTCCTAACAACTTCACCAACCACGAATATTATCGTCAAGGTCATTTCTATAATGGAAGTTGGTATATCGCACAACGAGCCGACAACCTCGCTAAAAAAGATGACCCCAACTATACTGCTTCCGACAAAGGCACCGAAATAGTATCGGGCATTGCTGGTACTACTGGGGGTGTCGTAACAATTAAAGCAATAGAGGGAAATGATGTATTGACAGGCTTTACAGGCAAACCAATCACATCTGAAGCATTTGCATCGGTAGGTCTTGCGATGGATGATGCTGGTAACATCTTCATGCGCTACAACAACGATAGCAATGCCGACATGGCTACAACAGCTCCTGCCATTGACCAAATTACCGGACTTCCCGTAAGTTGGCTTACATATGTTGCCGACGGTTTCACTCGTCGCATCACTCGTGGTGCAATCTACAAACGCAATGCCGATGGAACATATGAAACTACTCCCATTGTTCTTAACCTCAATACATTGTGGACATCAAACGATTGGATCAACACCATGGCGTTCACTTATCAAAACGGCTCTGCGGGAGATAAAAATGGTCAAGTAACAGGCCGAAGCGACTATTATAGTATGTCTGGCGATGTGATGAGTGCCGAAGGTGGTTATTTGATTTTATCACCATCGTGGACTCGCACAATCTTTAAAATAAAAATTGCCAATGGTCAATATGTGAACCACGAAACACATCAAATCGACCAATATCAAAGCGCTAACGGAATGGTTAATGTGAAAACTGGTACCGAGAACTATGGTTTCAAACTTGATGGCCGCAACTCTTGGATGGCTCAAATTCGTTCAAATGGTTACTTTGGTATTCATGGTGAAGAAGAAAATCACGAAGAAGGTCATGAACACGAAACTCACGCCATCTTCGTTACAGATAGCCGCATTAACAACTCGGGTGGTACTTCAATCGTAGCATTTGACAATGAAACTACTGCCGAAAACGATGGCGAAACATTCTTGATTACTCCTGCAAGTATGTACTCTCGCAACCAAGGTGACTTTATCGTTACCCGTGGTACAAAAGAAAATATTGGCGACCTTGCTTCGGAAGCTAAATTTATGCCTCCAATGCCAGTTGCTCAAATGAAGCAAACCTCCATCAACAGCAATGTGGCAACCAATGCCAACGGTAACTGGTGCCATGCCGAAAAAGGCACATACTTAAACACCGATGGCGAAGACGCCGAGTGTGTATATATTTATCAATATGTGCCAGGCATACGCTTTGCTAAATATCGTTTGATTCCCGACCTCAGTTTGCCTGTCGTATCTCCTACTTTGGAAATTACTACAGCCTACAACGAGGAAAAAACCGAAATTACTCACTTCAATGGCCGTTCTACATGGAAACGCCCCGAAACATTCGGTTTGACCAACTCCGAAAACTCTAGTGTATGGATTAAATCTTACACATTCGAGCTTCTCGACGCTCATGGCAATGTGGTTTATAGCGACGAAGTTCCCGAAGCGAAAGATGCCGAAGGTAATATTTTGATGGACTACTCATTTGACTATGTTGCCGACAAAAACATTGACAATGTAGATAATTGCGACCTCGATTTCCAAACATATACTGCGCGTATAGCTGTGAACTATGAGTTTATAAACGGCGATATACAACAATCGGCATTCAACTATGCAATCGACGACAACAACTACCCTGCTAAACCCGCTAATAACACTAGCATTGATGTATTCTTAAACGAAAACTTCCAATTAGACGAATGGGTGCAAGATGAAAACGGCAAATGGGTGGTTGAATCTCGAAAGGTGAATCGTTATCGTGTTGATTTGGACTTCAACAAACCCGACTTTAGTGGCGAAGCTACTACCGAGCCTGTGTCATACTACACTATCAAGGCTATCGTAAACCGTTCGGCTAGCAACCACAAGGGTGACACTATCAATATCGATAACTTCCTATTGCACCAAGGTTCAGAGGTGAAAGATGGTAAGATATGGGCTAAAACAACTGCTACAAACATGATTCCTGGCACTTACAACTTCAACAGTATTGTTGATGGTGGCGACAAAGCTCCATATTACACTACTCTCAATGCCGACGGCACTGGTAAATATCAAGCGGCTACCGATGGTGGTTCGTATAAAGATGTTGTGTTGTCATATTTCTATGATGCTCCTATTACCGACAATGGTGTTGCTGTAGCATCAAATGGCGAAGAGATTACGATTACAAATACCCCCGACAAATGGGAATTTATCATCGTTGCTCACTATGCTGCTCGCAACCGCTACATCAACAAAGATGTTAGCGTAGGTCTATCTACCGAATTTTTGACTCCTACAGGAGTTGAGGTCATTGGCGATGGCAACATTTTTGCAGTGCAAATCTATCCTATCCCTGCCCACTCTACTATCACAGTTAAATCGCCCGAAGCAATTAACTCTATCGTGATTTACAATGAAGCAGGTGCCGAGGTGATGAATATCGAAGGTGATGGCGAAACAATTACTACCGTAAACATCGAAAGCCTCGCTACTGGTTACTACTTCGTGAAAGTAAACAACCAAGAACTTGTGAAAATCATCAAGAAATAACCTATCACAACTCTCCCTCATAACCCAAGGCGATGCGTCAATAAATTTTGGCGCATCGTTTTTTTAAACAAAATGGAGCAATTTATTCTCACGCTGAAACCACTGAAAGACGCAGAGTAATTTTGACAGAATGACAGAATGAACATAAGGCTAACGCGGTGAAAATCAATCAAATATTTTTTGTCATTCTGGAGATTTGTGTCTTTCTGTTTTTTAAGCAGTAAAACTAAATGGCAATCCGAGAGGATTGCTTAATATGTAGCCGTGGTATTGGCTCGAAGAGGCAATGCCCGGTAATGAAAATGCAAAGGAATTGAATCTGGAAGATTCTTTAATTGTTATATTATAAGGATTCCAAAAAAAAAATCGGGAAATTTGTTCTCACGCTGAAACCGCTGAAAGACGCAGAAGTTTAAATTTTCAACACGGTATATGCTTTTCAGCGAATTTCTGAGATATCTGCGTGCAAATATCACGCTCTGCGAGATTCTCCTAAAAATTACAAGTAATTTTCAAGTGGAGAGCTGCCTTGCTAATGAGGCACAATTATGATACACCTCAAGCACGGCATAAATTTACATTGTATTGCTATGCTAATAGGCTTAACCTCTCTGAAATAATGGTTTTAAAAGCCTCTTTCTTTTCTTTAGGCAAGAAAGACAACTCAACAAACTCAAACCATTTATCTTTTACTTTAGCAAATTTATTGAATATATTTTCTATAACCTTATCACCCAGTCCAGAGGCCTGCATTGAAGCCACAAAGTCGGCCTTTTTGATTTTGCGCTTCTTGCCGTTAAGGGCCAATGCCAATTCTTCGGTATCTTCGGGCATAACCAATGCCGTTGACAACATATCGTATGCAGGAGTTAGCACATACCCTCCTTGATTCTTACTATATAGCGAAAAATTTTTCAAATGCATATCAGCGTTGCCCGTTATCCACGAGAAAACCACCTGTTCCCAATAGTTTACCATGTCTAATTGAGGCACCGAAGAAAATCGCTGTATCGCCTTTGCAATTTGCTCATACGAGCCTTTATATTTATGTTCGGTTAACCGTTCAGTTAGCTGACACATATCCTCCATGGGGAGTTTATCACCATTGTTTGTACGATCAATACGACGAGTTATATAACACAGCTCTCCATCGGCAAAACGAATAAGACAATGAGGCACCACCTGTATCTTTGCCAACTCAGCTAGATGCATAGTCAAATCCTCCAATTCGGGCAAATGCAAAAAACAATCGGATTGTGGTTTCAATATATATCTACCCCAAAGACCGACAATCGTAAAACGCACACTATCATTCTTGCCCCCTTTGTTTATATCCAAAGATAATTTCGCCTGAACACCTGTCAATGTCGTTTGGCTACGAATTACCTGCTTGGCAAGATCGGTTAAATTCTCGCGAGTATATGGCAATTGGGGGACACTTGGTGTGCCAAACATCTTTTTTGAACACGCCTTATGTAAATCCTTTTCTCCCTCGTTCAACTCTTTGTAACAATAAAGACACTTTGCCATATACTATTCCTCCTCATCGATTATGGGTTCAACGCCTACTGCTCCAATACAATCCTTGCAACATGCAAGCAATAGCGACATTCGGTCGCGAGCATCAATTTTCCAATTCGTCTCAGCAATATCCAAAAGCCAACCTTCGGGAATCAATCCATCGAAAAAAGGAAATAACACCTTGTCACGATAAGGTTTATTACTCAATGGCAAAGTAAGACTCACCGCCTCTGCATCAGCCTGCACTAAATAATTGGCATCATACTCAAATGTGTATCCATTTTCATCTTCTGTCAAGATACCTACTTTTATGCCACGCAAAAATACTACAGCCTGTTTCATCGCTCATCAATTTTAGGCATTGGCACGACACCAACTTCGCTACCAAAGAGGTTTAATATCTGATTCACTTTATCAAGGCGTAATGTCTGTTTGCCCTGCTCCAGTTCACGAACGAGGCGCAAACCCACTCCCGATTTTTCAGACAGCTCCACTTGCGTAAGATTATATTGTTTACGCATTGCCTTCACATACTTAGATAATATTGTTTGTTCCATAAACACAATAAATTATACCTTATCGGGTGCAAATATAGTGCAGACCGAGAGGAGAACAAAACAAAGTCATTTATTTTTTATCTCGAGGTGCCACCTATATTCGCGATTCACCGCAAATATAGCAACAACAAGCGAAATACATAAAGTTTACTTTAATGTATTTTACTGCGAGTGCAAATTATATTCGCGGTTCACCGCAAATATAATAAAAGTTTTTTCAATTTACACCCTATAGGGTATATTTTTATTAACTCAAAGGATATTTTACACCCTATAGGGTATAAAACCAACAAAAAAATCATCTTGCACTAATTTTTAGATATTTTTTGACAGAATAACAAAGGGAGTTTGTTCTCACGCCGAAAGGCGCAAGATAGTTGAAAATTGAATGTTATTCTCACGCTGAAATCGCCGAAAGACGCAGAGGTTTAAGACAGATTTTTTATTTTAATCCCCTCAGTCGCAAGCGACAGCCCCCCTTGGGAAGGTGGGCAGCTTTAGCCCTGCGGGCGTCTTTATTTTGACAGAATGCCAGAATGAACATAATTTTTAACCTCCTCGTCACTTCGTGCCACTCCTCCTAAAAATTACAAGTAATTTTCAAGAGGAGAGCTACCTTTGCTATTGGCTCCGTCCCAATAAATCCACGCGTCAGCCAAACTCTCCTCCTATTCCCTGAAAAGGAGAACCTCGCAGAGCTCACGAGTGGGCGAGCAGTACAAGTCGGCTTGCCGGTGTACGATTGCGAGCCTCACCGTAACTACCCCGTAGGGGGGAGGTGGTCTTATATAATTTTCAAGAGGAGAGCTACCTTTGCTACTGGCTCTGTCTTCAATGTTGCCACGCGTCAGCTAAACTCTCATTCGCACTATTCGCATGGGAAATTATATTGCCCATACATCTAAAAATCATTTACTTATTGCATTTTTTCTTTGTTATAAAAAAAAACTTTCATATTTTTGCAAATTAACTACTATAATATTGAATATAAACTTTTAAACCATTAATCATATGAAACAAAAACTATTACATTTTCTTACTGTTTTTGTGGCAATGGCTATAGCTGTTCAAAGTATTAATGCCGCGCCCGAAGATTATGTTATTAAAGTAAACACTACCCCTCTTTGTAATTATATTGCAGATTGGAGAGGAACATATGTTTCTAAACAAATCACGGCATCTAATGGTGTAATCTATGGCATTATGCCAGGAACATCGCGATTATCATTTTATAACACATCAACCAAAAGCGATGGGTCTCATTTGATGACATATACAACTGGTTGGGGAAGTAGTGTTGATGACTATGGGAATGTCGTTATTGCAAACGGAGGGCCCACTAACAAAGTGACAAAAGTCGCTGTATTTAAAAAAAGTTCCTCGTGGGGAACTCCCGTTGCCGCTACAGAATCAAGAACTATTGATTTATCTAGTGCTTATACTGAGGTTTTAACAGGAGCGAGTATTGGTCGAACAGACTTTTGGGAAGCATCAGGGGACTTGCTTAATGGAACCGGATATCTTTGGTTCACTGACGGAGGTAAAGTCGTACGCTTAACAGTACCTTCATCTGGTTCTATTTCTCAAACAGTATTTACAGTCCCATCAAATGCCGCAAATACTGATAAAAACACTGAATCTCGATTCTTCCCAATCGATAATGGGAAATATGTACTACAAAACCGAGCAGGGATTTTTCAGTGCTCTATTTCAGGAAATACACTTACTGTAGATAAAGAAATTGTTGACGACCGAAATCAAGGATGTGATATCATAACCCTACGCGAACACACCATTATTGCTCGTAACAACATTTTATCTACAATAGGTGCGACATCACAAAATGGGTTGATAGACATCTATGACTTAACCCAGAACAAATCTTTAGCTACTGGATTAAAAGGAGCAGTAAATGCAACAGATGGAATGACTTTTAACGGAGGTGTTGTAAATGTTTTTTGTGTATTAGAAAAGAAAAATGACAACACGGTATATCTATACACCCACCTTCCAACGACAGGTATGCGCGCCTTTGAGATTACTGCAACCTCCAATTTTATTACAAATGTAAAAGCCTCATTGGTAGAAAATAGCGACAACACCAAAGACATCAAAGTAACATGGACTAAACCTGCCAATAGCGCTCCTTCAAAATATCGAGTTTCATATTCAAAAAATGGAGGAAGTTCTTGGACTGTTGCAAGCGACAATGTAACAACAACCGAATATACTCTAAAAAATGCTGAATATGTTTCTAGTTCATACATTTTTAAAGTTGAGCCATACTATTCAACATGGGGGCAAAATGTAACATCAAACACCGTAACAATTCCCGACCCAACAGCTCCAGTTACTTCTTTAAATGCTGCTATTTCTAACGAGTCAATCAATGACATCGTTGTAACTTGGGCAAAACCATCTTTAGGTAATGCTACTAAATATTCTATCTGTTATTCAAGTGATAATGGCAACACATGGTCAACTGCTGTTGAAACAGCAAGCCTAACCCATACATTCAATAATTTCGATGATGGCACATATATATTTAAAGTTAAACCATTCTACTCAGTTTCTTGGGGTAATGATGCAACTTCAAACAGTGTAACTGTGATTAATGCTACAGGTGCATCAATCAGCAACCTTTCTTATAAATATGTAAAGAATACCGTAACCAACATTGGTCGCCAAGATATTACATTGACATGGGATGCTCCTACTGGTATGGTAAACACTACCGTTACTGGTTATAAGGTGTATCGCAATGGTTCGCTCCTTGCTACACTTGGAGCCGATGTTACCTCTTACACCAATGCAGGTATTAAGCAAAACTACACCTATAAAGTAGTTCCACTATTTGCCGACCTTGCCGAAAACGCATCGTTTGGACAAGAGGTGACTACCACCGAGGTGCAAGCAGGAGTACTTGTGGCACCAGTTATCACCGAAACTCGTAACTATGAAGGCTACTCGCTTGTGGAAGTATTCTACTCAATGCCTGGTTACGCACCCTACAAACCATTGTATTGGAACCTCTACCGCGATGGCAAATTGATTCAAGCTAAATTGCAATCATACAACACCCTTGATGAATCGTTGGTGCGCGCATCGGTAGAAACTACTGTAAATTATCAAGTAGAGGCCGTTTATGGTTCGGCTGCCGATGTTTATCCTCCTATCGACTCGGTAAAAAGTAACATCACAACCCTTACTATCGCACCACGCGACTGGGCTAAGACAGGCTACATTCTTCAAGAAATATATAATGTGCCTATCAACGAAATAGCCGCAGACAAAAAGCCTAACCTATTTGACAACAACGAATATTATCGTCAAGGGCAATTTAACACTTTTGACAAAAAATGGTATATTGCTCAACGCGCCGACAATCTTTCTAAAAACGATGAGACTGGTAAAGATGGTCAAATAGCTTCTTGGGTAGAGGGCACTGAAGGTGGTATTATAACATATCAAGCCGAAAATGCCGATCAAGTAAAAAGTGGCTACGAAAAAATCTTTACCAAGCCTGCATTTGAAAATGTGGGTATCGCAATGGACGATGCTGGAACACTCTTTGTGCGCAATAACAACAAAACCAAATTGTCGGCAACAGGTCAAGATGGCTTCACAATCCCAACAGGCGATTGGTTTGCCGATGCATTTGAGCGCCGCATCACCGAGGGTACATTCTACAAGCGCAATGCCGATGGCACTTATAGCGAAGTAGCAACCAAGCTCGACCTCTCTGCTTTGTGGACTCAAAATGACTGGATTGAAAAAATGTATTTTACTGGTGTAGGTTCTGATTTAGCAAACGCTGGCTCTGGTAGCAACTATGGTCAGGTAATAGGTCGAAGCGACTACTACCACATGTGGGGCGATGTATTAAGCGCTGAAGGCGGTTATTTGGTTCTATCTCCATCATGGACTCGCACCGCGTTTAAAGTAAAAATTGCAAATGGTGAATATGTATCGCACGAGGTAACCGAGTTTAACCGCTATGAAAATACTGGATATCTATTAGAGCCAAAAACTGGTACCGAAAATTACGGGTTCCACCTTGATGGTCGCGATGATGTAACAGTACAAATTCGCTCTAATGGCTACTATGGTATTCACGAATGGAGCGAAGCCGGAACAAGTGGATGGCACCCCATCTTTACAACTGACAGCCGCATTAACAATGCAGGTGGTACCTCAATCCAAGCATTTGGCGAGATTGATGGCACAGGCCGTCACACAGGTGAATTGTTTATTATCACTCCTCAATCAATGCACTCTCACAATGTGGGTGACTTCCTCGTTTCTCGTGCTACAAAAGCAAGTGGCGATGACTATGCCGACGAAGGTAGCTTGATGCCATCAACACCAGTTGCACAATATGTTCAAACCGATGAACGCTCTAACTCTACAGCAACCAATGCTAATGGTAACTGGTTCCATGCCGAAAAAGGCACATATGCAAGTGCGATGAAAGATGATGACGAATGTGTAGATATTTATCAATATGTACCTGGAACTCGTTTTGCTCGCTATCGTTTGATTCCAAGTAACCAATTCCCTCCAGTGCAACCTACATTGAACATCACTACTGCTTATAACGATGACCAATCGGATATTACTCACTTTGACGGGGTGGCTACATGGCAACGCCCTGCCGGATTTGGTCGCTCAACTGGTAGTGTGAACGCAAAAGTGATGTCATATCTCTTTGAAATGTATAACAGCAAGAACGAGTTGGTGGCAAGTGCCGAACTTCCCGAGTTGTACAAAACCGACGGAACACCAGTAGATGATGAGTATGTTTATGACTTCAACTATACTGACACAACTAACAATGTTGACATTGACTTTGGTCGCTATACAGTGAATGTGCGCGTGAAATATCAAACAAAAGATGGTTCATCATATCTCTCTGACCCAATGTATGCCGAAGATATTCACGACTATCCTGCTAAACCAGCCGATGACCCAACTGTTGATGTATTCTTGAAAGAAAACTTCCAAATAGACGAATGGGTGAAAAATGAAAATGAAGAATGGGTGGTTGAATCTCGAAAAGTGAACCGTTATCGTGTTGATTTAGACTTCAACAAGCCCGACTTTAGTGGCGAAGCTACTACCGAGCCTGTAACATACTACACTATCCAAGCCGTAGTAAACCGTTCGGCAAGCAACCTCAAGGGTGACACTATCAATATCGACAACTTCCTATTGCACCAAGGTTCAGAGGTGAAAGATGGTAAAATATGGGCTAAAACAACTGCTACAAACATGATTCCTGGCACTTACAACTTCAACAGCATTGCCGATGGTGGCGACAAAGCTCCATATTACACCTCTCTCAACGCCGACGGCACTGGTAAATATCAAGCAGCTGTCGATGGTGGTTCTTATAAAGATGTTGTGTTGTCATACTTCTACGATGCTCCTATTGCCGACAATGGTGTTGCCGTAGCTTCAAATGGCGAAGAGATTACAATCACCAACACCCCCGACAAATGGGAATTTATCATCGTTGCTCACTATGCTGCTCGCAACCGTCACATCAACAAAGATGCTACCGTGGGTATCTCTACCGAAATTTTGACTCCTACAGGTGTCGAAGTTATTGGCGATGATAACAAATTTGCAGTGCAAATCTATCCTATCCCTGCTCACTCTACTATCACAGTTAAATCGCCCGAAGCAATTAACTCTATCGTGATTTACAATGAAGCAGGTGCCGAGGTGATGAACATCGATGGCGATGGCGAAACAATAACTACCGTAAACATCGAAAGCCTCGCTACTGGTTACTACTTCGTGAAAGTCAACAACCAAGAACTTGTAAAAATCATCAAGAAATAACCTATAGTAACACACCCTCATAACCCAAGGCGATGCGTCAATTAATTTTGGCGCATCGTTTTTTTGACAAAATGAGCATTATTCTCACGCCGAAACCGCTGAAAGACGCAGAGTAATTTTGACAGAATGACAGAATGAACATAAGGCTAACGCAATGAAAATTAGTCAAAAAAAATTTTGTCATTCTGGAGATTTGTGTCATTCTGTTCATATCTTCCTAGGCGTGGTGTTTTTTGGACAGAATGGGCTGAATTATATATTATTCTCACGCTGAAACCGCTGAAAGACGCAGAGTAATTTTGACAGAATGACAGAATGAACATAAGGCTAACGCAAT
>JAZRLP010000030.1:0-94518 GCA_045646905.1 Muribaculaceae bacterium | reverse complement strand
ATCCTATCACTTTGCAATATGTGCGCTTCATGATTGAGGCTAATACAGCCAACAAAGGAGAGCAATCAATCAAGGTAACCGAATTGAGTGCCGAATACAACAACTTTGCATCGGTTGAAAGCATCACCATAGGCGAGGGTAATGGAGCGAAGATTTATCCTAACCCTGTAGATGGAGACTCATTTACCGTGACATCATCACAAACAATCAATAAAGTTGATGTTTATTCGGTTGCAGGAGCAAATATTGTATCAAAGTCATGTGACGACAATAGTGTAACCATTGATGCATCGGCATTGACAACTGGTATTTATATGGTAACTGTTGAAACTGAAGGTGGTACAACCACATCAAAATTGATAGTGAAATAAAATCTAAAAAAAAATAATGTTAGGGCCGAGTGTTGAAGTAAATACAGCACTCGGTTTCTTTTTTTTAGTTAAAATGGTCAGTGAAAATGGTTAAAAACAAAACAAGAAGATAAAAAACTCGTTTTTGAGCATGGTTAATTCCGATTATTTTCAGTATCTTTGTCAAAATATATGCTTTGATTAGGATAATTGGGTGTATGTGAAAATTAAATAAGGAAAACTAACAAAAAACAAACTTAATAATACCAACATTTATGAAAAAACTACTACTCACAGCAATGGCATTTGTAGGCGTTGTAACCATGAACGCTCAAATCGCTACCGTGGAGTCGGTAACTCCTCTTCTCAAAGGCGTGGAGAGCGAAATGTACAATCCAGTATTGAGCGCTGATGGTTCACGCCTTTTGTTCTCTAATTGTAATTATGCAGGCTTGCGCATGTATGATTTCAATGACAATGTAGTGACTAAAGTGAGCACCGAAGCTCGTGCCGGTTTTGATGCTACATTCTCTCCCGATGGAAATGAAATTTATTTTGTAACTCAAACTCGCGATGGTAACCGCAATCTTCGTCAAGTGAAGAAATACGACATTGCTTCTCGTGAAACAATTGAATTGACTCGTCAAGGTCGTGTTGTAGGTCGTCCAGTTGCAACTACCAAAGGTTTTGCAACTACAATCGACGGACAACTTGTGGCAACCGACAACAAAACTACTCGTGTGCGCACCGAAGGAACACAATTGTTTGTGTCTAAAAATGGTGTTGAAAAAGCATATACTCCTATTGAGGGTAGTGTAGGCTATATATGGGCATCTCTTTCACCCGACGGAAACAAAGTTATGTTCTTTGCAGCAGGTTATGGAATTGTTATTACCGACCTCAATGGCAAAGTGCTTTCTACACCTGGCAACTATGAAGCCCCAGTGTGGTATGGCAACAACCACATCGTGGCAATGAATGCGACTAACGATGGTCACAACTATCGTTCATCACAAATAGTGCTTCTCACAGCCGACGGTTCTCAAAAACAAGAACTCACTAAACCCGAGTCGATGACAATGAATCCTACTGCATCAATCGCAGCTGGCAAGATTGTATATGCTACAATCGACGGTCGTCTTTATCAAATGAATATTAAACTTAAATAAGAAGGAGGACACAAGATATGAAAAAGAAATTTATTGCATTCGTAGTTGCTGGTCTTGCTGCTGTTTCGGCTATGGCAACAAACTATAGTGACCTCATTTTCTATATCAACCCCGGACATGGTGGCCATGATCAATCAAATGACCGTAATGTGGTAATCTATCCCTATGAATTGGGCGATACATCGGGTTTCTGGGAATCAAACTCAAACATGCACAAAGGTTTCTTCTTGCGCGATATGTTGCAAGAACTTGGTGCTAAAGTAGTGATGTCGCGTGTGACTAACACAAGCGCCGACGACCTTGGTTTGGAAACAATCGGACGATTGGCAAATGCTGCTGGTTCCGACATTTTCCTTTCTATTCACTCAAATGCTACCGGTACATCTAACCGTGTGAACTTCCCTATTATTTTCTATCGTGGATATGACAATGAACCTGTTTATCCCGATGCAAAGGTGTGGGCTATAAATATCGCAGAAAACCTTTTGGTAAACGACGCAACAATTTGGACCAGCACAACACCCAACTATCGTGGTGACTGGTCGTTCCAACCCACTTGGGGAACTCAAGGATATGGCGTGTTGCGTGCACTCACAATCCCTGGTTGCTTGTCAGAAGGCTCTTTCCATGACTATATTCCCGAAACTTATCGTTTGATGAGTCTTGATTATAAATGGATTGAAGCTTGGAACTTCCGTAAAGCTCTTGATGACCAATATGGTCTTCCTGGTGTAACATATGGTGCAGTAGCAGGTCGTTTGAACGATAGCCGTTTCCCACGCGTGGGTGACTACAAAATGATTGATGATGACAAATTAGAAACTGTTGATACTGCATTTGTTTCATTATGGGACGAAACAGGTACAACTAAATTGCAAGAAACATATAGCGATATGGTGTTTAATGGTATCTATGCATTCCGCAAAGTTGAACCAGGTAAATACATGCTCAAAGTGAGCGGTAATCGTCACTATGAATCAACTGCAATGGTTGAAGTTGTAGCCGATGAAATTACATTTGCTAACTTCAAAATGAACAAGATTCGTAGCACAGCACCTGTTGTTGAAGCATATTCACCAGTGTGGAAAGAAGGAGAGCCTGGAGTGCTTTGTAATTCACCAGTAGTGCTCGACTTTAACTGGGATATGGACACTGCAAGTGTTGAAGCAGCCTTCTCTATTACACCCGAAATTCCCGGTGAGTTTACATGGGAAAACAACAACCTTCGCATGGTGTTTACTCCATCACAAACATATCAAACAAGCACTATCTACACTGCACGCCTTGATGTGACTGCAAAACATGCTGGAGGTATGGCTATGGAAGCTCCATTTGAATTGTCGTTCTACACAGCCGACCGCAACTATATGTCAATCCTTGGCCAATTCCCTAAAGATGGCGAAAAAGTACACTTTGACAATCCTTCAATCGAAGTACGCTTTGATAAATTGCCTAATGTGACTCCAATCCTTAAACAAGTATCAATCGTTGATGAAGAAGGGACAAAAGTTGCTCTTAACAATCGTAAAATGACATATAGCAAGCTTGGTGCTGAATATGGGTTCTTCCGCATTCCTTTCACAAAAGACTTGACTATAGGTAAAAAATACAAAATGACTCTTTCAAATGAGATTGCCGATAAAGATGGAATCCCTTTGCAAGATAGCGTAGTGGTTAATTTCACTGCAGTAGATGCTGGCGAAGATAAACTTGGTGTGGCAATCGAAGAAATGGAAGATGCATCGGTTTATGCACTCAATGAACAAGGTTCGGCAAATGTAACATCTGCAAACATCACAGCCGACGGAACTAACAAATTGTTTGGCTCATCATGCGTGAATGTAGCATATGAATTCCCCGAAACCGAAGGTAGTGAAATGTTGATTTCACGCGCTGCTGTATGTGAAACAAAATTGACCAATAATGACGCAATAGGTGTTCATGTATTTGGTGATTTGACTGCTAATGAAGTCTATCTCGAAGCTATTGCTCCCGAAGATGTTAAATATATCCCAATGGGTAAAATGGACTTCCTTGGATGGCGTTACTTTGAAGTGCCATTGACTATGCTCGAAGGCGAAAAGGAATACCAAATTTCGGGTATTAAAGTGGTTCAAACTCCAAGTTTAATGAGTCGTATTGGTGAATTCAAGATTGACAATGTAAACTACATAAAAGATGGTGCAGGTATTGAAAATGTTGAATTTGCAACAGTTACTGTATATCCTAATCCTGCATCGGAACTCTTGATTGCAAATGCCGATGGCTTAATCGATAGCGTAGAACTCATCGCTATGAATGGTACATCAATAGCAAAAGCATCGGGCAATGTAATCAATGTGAGCGAAATTGCCGACGGCGTTTATTTTGCGCGTATCCATGTCGGTGGTAAATACACTTTGAAGAAAGTAGTTGTAAAACATTAATAACTAAATAATAATATCAAAATGAAAACAAGAACTTTTATTTTAGCGGCAGCTTTAGGTGTTTGTGCTTCAATGAGCGCAGCCGATATTACTGCCGTTTACACAAAGAAAGTTGATGTAGGATGTGATGCTCACCATCCCACATTGAGCCCTAATGGTGAAGT
Organism: Muribaculaceae bacterium; assembly: GCA_045646905.1. Lineage (GTDB taxonomy): Bacteria > Bacteroidota > Bacteroidia > Bacteroidales > Muribaculaceae > RGIG4079. The sequence goes on along the minus strand of JAZRLP010000030.1, from coordinate 90,409 downwards.
AGTTCTCTTTACATCAGAGGACTATACTGGATTGAAATCATTCAATTTGTCAACTCAAGAAAAAAGCGTGATTGATCAATCGCCCAAAGCTGGTTTCTATCCTCGTTTCACTGCCGACGGTAACGAAATCGTTTATCGCACTTCGGTTAAAGAAGACGGTATTTCGCGCGATGATGTGAAGCGTTATAGCTTCGTGTCAAAAGACAAAGCTCAATTAATGAAGCACTCAAAAGCTGCAGTTAACACTCCCGCTCTTGTTGCTGATACTTATGCTTATGCCTTTGCAAATAAGCAAGCAATGGAAGTGTCAATTAACGGAGTGAAACGCGAAATCAACCCTATTGAATATGGATATCTTTATTTGTGGCCATCGGTTTCTCCATCGGCTACAAAACTCGTGTTCAACGAAATCTATTCGGGTCTTTTCGTTTCAAATGTTGATGGTACTGAAGCAAAATTCCTCACAAGCCGTGGCGAATTCCCATGCTGGGTAGGTGATAAATTTGTTGTAGCATTGAGCACTAAAGATGACGGCTATGTTATCACAAGCGCTAAAATCATCGCTATTGAAGTCGCTACAGGTAAAATTACCGAACTAACTGACGATAGTGTGCGTGTAGATGGTCTCGCAGCAGTAGAAGATAAAATCGTTTATACTACTGAAGATGGTGAGATGTATGTAATGAACATTCTAATTAACGAATAATTATGAAACGTATATTATTTATCATATTAGCAGCTTTAGTAGCAACAACTGCTGTTGAAGCAAAGAAAATGAAAGATTTGACCGTTGTTGTTGACCCTGGTCATGGTGGTTATGATGGTGATGACCGTCCTATTAAAATTCACCCTTATGAACAAAACTCAACCGATGGTTATTGGGAATCAAAGAGTAACCTTGTTAAAGGTCTTTACTTGAAAGCTATTCTTGATTCACTTGGCACTAACTGTATTCTTACTCGTACTCATAACACCTATAATGAAATTGATGGTGATGGTATTCCCGATGAGCCAGGTTTGACTACTCGTTCATATGTCGCTAATAACAATAATGCCGACTGTTTCTTCTCAATTCACTCTAATGCAGGTGAAGGCGTGAATTATCCATTGATGATATTCCACAAAGGTGGTAGCTATGATGACTGGAGTGGCCAATTGACTACTTATAAAGCAGAAAATGAAAGACTTTCTAATGTAGTTAATGATGTGTTTAATACAAGTATCTATTCTAACTGGGTAAACTACAAGGGTCAAACAGGTACAACTAACCCAGGTCGTGTTACAGCCGATAAAGATTTGTTAGGCTATAGCCTTGGCGTGTTGCGTAACCTCCATGGCATAGGTATGCTTTCAGAAGGTGGTATGCACGAACACCGTCCTCAAGCTCACCGCTTGATGAATGATGACTACAACTGGCTTGAAGCATGGTACTTTGCTAAATCTCTTATGATTCACTTCAATACTGAAGATCGTTTCGTAACTGGTAATGTTGCTGGTGTTGTGTATGACAACCACAACCTTCGCGAATTTACTTATCCTACTACATTCACATATCTTGGTCGTGATAAAAACGCCGCTATCAACTTCGCTCATGTTGAGTTAATCGATGCTCAAGGTAATGTGGTTCAAGAACGCACTACCGATAAAGATTATAATGGTGTATTCGTGTTCCGTAACATCACTCCTGGTGAATATACAGTGAAAGTAACTCACGATAATTACTATACTGAAGAAACAAAAGTTACTGTAGTAGCTGATGAAGTAACATATCAAGATATGCCATTGTGCTACAAACGCCCTGAAAAATTGACTGTCAAAACATATGGTCCTATTGGTCAAGATGGTGCTGCAGTGAGCTGTGCTTCAACTGTTGATTTCGAATTTAACTATGACATCGATGAAAAATCATTTGAAGAAGCTTTCACAATTACTCCTGCTGTAGAAGGTTATTTCGTATATAGCAACTCTTTCCACAAAGTTTCTTTTATTCCTTCACTTTCTCTTGAAACTGAAACAGAATATACTGTAACATTGGCTAAAACTGCAAAAACTCCTGATACATATACAACCGACCCAACTCTTGGCGAAGACTTTACATTCAACTTCAGAACACTCGGCCGTAACCGTCTTGAAATGATTGACAACTATCCAGCAGATGGTGGTGCTGTTCACTTCGACGCTCCTGTATTTGAATTCCGTTTTGATAAAACTATTGATTACTCTGACTATCAAAACCAAATCAAAGTTTATGATAAGAACAATAATGAGTTGAAAATCAATACTCGTAGTTCTAAATTCAACCAATTGTCAAATGGTTATGGTAACGCAATGATTGTGTTGCAAAACGACTTGACCGTAGGCGAATCTTATCGTGCTGTTATCTCTGGTGCATTGCGTGATAAAGAAAACCTTCCAATGAATGTTGATGTAACTCTCAACTTCACCGCTAAAGATGTATCGGGTGAGAAAGAAGGTACTATTCTTGAAGGATTCAACGCTGCCGACTTGTTTACTTATGATACAACTTATACAGTAAACAACCTTGCAAAACCAACTGCTGCAAAGAGTACAGCTAAATATCTTTATGATAAAGCTTCAACTCGTTTAGCTTATAGCTTTGCCGATAATCACGACTGTCAAGTAGTATGGAACTTTGTTGCTCCTGATGAAACTCCTCGCACATATGCTAAAGGTGATGTTCTTGGTCTTCATGTTTATGGTGACTTTAATAACCACGAACTTTGGGTGGGTGTAACTCAAGGTACCGACACTAAATATGAAAAACTTTGTGATCTTAACTTCCGCGGTTGGGAATACAAAGAAGTGACATTGAATTCACTTGAAGCAGGCTACGACTACAACTTTAGCAACATTAAAGTGGTGCAAGTAACAAGTCCTATCACTCAAAAAGGTGAATTCTATATTGACAACCTCATCAAACGCACTGCCGAAGAGGGTGGCGTAGAAGGCGTTGTTGCCGATGCCGATGCAGTACGCATTTATCCTATCCCAGCAAATGATGTATTCAATGTAGATGCTCCTGCTGCAATTAACAAACTTGAGTTGTTTAACATTCGTGGCGAAAAAGTTGCTGAAGCTCTCAACGCTAACAAACTTAATGTATCAGAATTGCCACAAGGTGTTTACATCTTGAAAGTTAATACTGTAGAAGGAAAAACTTCACACAAAGTATCTATCTGCCGTTAATCATCGTTAGATATATAACTTCATAAAAGGTGTCACTCGAAGTTCGGGTGGCACTTTTTTTTGTGTGTTTGCGATTTCGTGAATAAGATTTTAAGTGAAGAAAAATCAATTTGTATATATATTAATAATTTTATAAATTTGCAATTTATAGCATATTATTGATGAAATTAGAAGAAAAATATTGCAGCAATGAAGGTGATTGCCGATAGTAGTTCTACGCGCACAGAGTGGGTTCTCGTAGATGGAGATAAAGTGGTTGAGCGTGCTTTTACTCAAGGGTTGAACCCTTATTTCCAAACTCGTAGAGAGATTTCTCATAGCATAAGATTAGAACTTCCCGAGGCGTTTTTTCGTCGTCGATGGGAGCATATATATTTCTATGGAGCAGGGTGTGCCAATGCCGAGAAAACAAAGGTGATGGAGTCATCGCTCGTAGCCCAATTTAAGACCCCTGTAACTGTTGAAAGTGACTTGCTGGGAGCTGCCCGAGGATTATTGGTAAAAGAGCAAGGATTGGCGTGTATTTTAGGCACTGGATCCAATTCGTGTTATTACGATGGTGAAAAAGTTGTAAAAAATGTGCGACCATTAGGTTTTATCCTTGGCGATGAGGGTAGTGGTGCATGTCTTGGAAAACAATTTTTGAGTGATTGTCTCAAGGGAATAGCTCCCAAGCAAATTATCGATGCCTTTTTTGAGAAATATAAGGTTACACCCGACGAAATAATGGACGCTGTATATACAAGTCCATTACCTAACCGTTCTCTCTCGGCTTATTCTCATTTCTTGTCGGAAAATCTTGATAATGAATATGTATATCAATTGGTTTACGATGCATTTTTGAGTTTCTTCGCACGCAATATATCGGCTTATAACTATAAAGAATTGCAAATATGTTTTGTGGGAGCAACTGCAACGACATATGCCGAAATTCTAAATAAAGTAGCGGGCGATTTTGGAGTTGAAATTGCAAAAATTGTGCAAAGTTCTATGCCTGGACTCATTCAATATCATGCAAATTGAGAACATATAATGCTAAAAATATGTAGTTAAATATTAATAAATCTATAATTGAAGATTTTTTTCTCTAATTATGGTGTTTTTATTTAATCTTTGTATTATCTTTGTAAATAATCGTCATAATAATCGTTAATAACCTGATAAACCTATAATGAACCGATTTACACTCAAAGGCTTAGCCCTTTTGCTTGCAGTGTGTGTGTCAGTTTTTTCACAAGCTCAAAATGTGGAAAAGGATGCTTGTGCTGCATTGAAATCTTTGCAACCATCTTATAGCAACATAGGATCAATAAAAGTTGAAGCGGTTCAAATCAATAAATCAAAAAAACTTGTGACAGTGAAGTGCAATGAAATGGTAGGGTATAACTCTATCGATTCGGTTATGCTTTGCGATATGAAACAATCGGTATTAGCTTCATTAAAAGGCGATTATAGTAATTATGACGTAAAAATATATGCTGGAAAACACAATCTTGACGATTATTTAACGGTAAATTATGACGAAATTAACGGGCCTGCCGAAAAAGACCGTTTCATTACTCCTGTAGGTGGGGTAGAAGCTCCATCGGGCCTTGAAGGTAGTAATATCGCTATGTGGCAAAGCCATGGGTGGTATTTTGAACCCTCACTCAATAGATGGGAGTGGCAACGTGCTCGTATTTTTGAAACCGTTGAAGACCTTTACACACAAAGCTATGTGATACCTTTCTTAATGCCTATGCTTGAAAACGCAGGAGCCTACGTGATGAGCCCTCGTGAACGTGACTTTAATGCAAATGAAGTAATAGTTGACGGAGATGGCGCATTGGCGCAAGCAAACTATACCGAGGTGTCGGGCTCCGAAGCTTGGAGTGACGCTTCTGTAAAGGGTTTTGCTTATAAAAAGGCAATTCTTAAAGATGTGGATAACCCTTTCAAAGACGGATTGGCGAGAATGGTTAACACAGTTACCCAAAACGACAATGTTTCAATCGCTAAATGGCAACCACAATTACCCGAGGCAGGGAAATATGCTGTTTATGTGTCGTATGTAACACTACCCAACTCTGCAACTGATGCACTCTATCGCATTCACTCTCGTGAAGGAGTTAAGGAATTTAAGATTAATCAAAAAATGGGTGGAGGAACATGGATTTACCTTGGCCATTTCCCATTTGATGTTGATGGTGATGGAGCTCCGTTAATTGAATTGGTTAATCTTTCAAGCCAAGAAGGTGCAGTTGTTACTGCCGATGCTGTAAAAATAGGTGGTGGCATGGGTAACGTAGCGCGCAAAGTGAAAGAGGGTGAGCCTGGAGTAGAATATGACTATGTGAAGAGCGAATATCCTCGATTTACCGAGGCTGCACGATATTGGATGCAATGGGCAGGTGTGCCTGATTCAATTTACACTCCCTCAAACAATGTAAACGATTATACCGACGATTATAAAGCTCGTGGAGCTTGGGTGAATTATCTAATGGGTGGCTCTTCGATGTTGCCTAATTATAAAGGCTTGAATATACCCATCGACCTTTCACTCGCATTCCACACCGATGCTGGTACAACTATGAATGACTCAATCATTGGTACATTGAGCATCTATTATAGCGACAATGGTGGCCGCTATGCCAATGGTACACCTCGTTATGCTTCACGCATGTTGACCGATAGCATCGCAACAAATATAGTGGGTGATATACGAGCAGCATATGAACCACGATGGACTCGTCGTGCAATGTGGGACAAGACTTACTATGAAGCTCGCGTGCCTCAAACCCCTGCTTTGTTGCTCGAACTTTTATCGCATCAAAACTTTGCCGATATGAAGTATGGTCTTGATCCATCATTTAGATTCACTGTAAGTCGTGCAATTTACAAAGGTATGTTGCAGTTTATCGCCAATCGCGACAATCGTGCTTATGTGGTGCAACCATTGCCTATAAAAGCATTTGCTATAACAAAGAACGCTCAATCGCAATATGTCTTGTCGTGGAAAGCCACTGAAGACAAGCAAGAGCCTACAGCGATGCCTACCTATTATATCGTTCAAGAGCGTATTAATGATGGCGAATTTAAGGAAATTGCACGAGTAGAATCGACTCAATATGTAGCAAATATCTCTGATGATAATATTCACTCATATCGCATCATAGCAGCTAACGATGGTGGTGTGAGTTTCCCATCAGAAGTGCTTGCCCTTTGTGATAAAGGCGAAGGTGCGAAGACAGTGACTATTGTTAACGGATTTACACGCGTATCGGCTCCCGATTGGTTTGAAGCTGGCGAAATCGCTGGATTTGATGACCGAAAAGACCATGGTGTGCCTTATGTGTATGATATAAGTTATATAGGCGAACAAACTGAATATCGTAGAAGTATCCCATGGATGGATGATGATGCCGCTGGATTTGGTGCAAGTCGCGCAAATTATGAAACAAAAGTCGTTGCTGGTAATACCTTTGACTATGTTTATTGCCATGGTAAGTCAATCGCTAATTTAGGTTATTCGTTTGTATCGTCAAGTGCCGAGGCCTTTGCTCAAGCAACCGATAACCCCGAAATAATTGACTTGATTCTTGGTAAACAAAAAGAAATTAAAGTGGGGACAGGTGCTTATGGCACAAAATATAAAACCTTCCCTGTTGAATTACAAAATCGCTTGCGTCAATTGGCTAAAGTAGGTACCGATATGTTTGTTTCGGGTGCATATGTCGCAACCGACTTATGGGATAATCCTCATTCAAATAAAGCAACATTGGCTGCTGATAAAAAGTTTGCGGCCGATGTGCTTGGCTTCAATTGGCGTACCGACCAAGCATCAACTACTGGAGAAGCATATGAGGTGCAATCGCGCTATGCCGAATTTGGTAAAAACAAATTCCAATTTAATAACAATTTGAACGAAGCGTGCTATGTAGTAGAGTCGCCCGACTCATTCTATCCTGCAAATGACAAAAATGGAGCAACAATTATGCGATATAGCGAAAACAATTTGATAAGTGGTATTGCTTGTGATAAAGGTGCATATCAAACAGTAATTGTTGGTTTCCCATTTGAAACAATAGTTGATGAAGCACAACGCGATGCGTTAATGAAGTCAACTTTAGAGTTCTTTAAACGACAAAAGGTTGCTAAATCGACAGCAACGAAATCAAAGAAAACAAAAAAATAACGAAATATTTAAATAATTATAAATCATTTTATTAATACATTTACAATGAAAACTATCAACTGTTTTATCCCTTATGCTGACGCACAACAAGTGCAAGCAACTGTTGACGGCCTTCGTCAAAATGCTTTAGTATCAAAAATCTTCCTTCTTGCTACAGATGCTAATGCTGCTGCAGTAGAAGGTTGTGAAGTAATCAACATTGATGCTCTTAACAGCTCAGCTACCATGAAAAAAATCGCTGCTGCTGCTGAAGGCGATTACACACTTTTCTATACAAAGTATAACAATCTTGTAATGGGTTATTTGGCTCTCGAGCGTATGGTTCGTCTTGCTGGTGACTCAAAAGCTGCTATGGTATATGCCGACAACTATCAAGTTGTTGAAGGTAAAAAATCAAATGCTCCTGTAATCGACTATCAATTCGGTTCACTTCGCGATGACTTCAACTTTGGTTCAGTTTTATTCTTCAACACTAAAGCGTTGAAAGCTGCTGCTGCTGAAATTGATGTGGAATATACTGCTGCTGGTCTTTATGACCTTCGTTTGAAAGTATCTCGTCAAGGTGACTTAGTTCACATTAATGAATATCTTTACACTGAAATTGCACTTCCTGTTACTACTGAAGGTGAATCTCACTTCAGCTATGTAGATCCAAAAAATCGTGGTGTGCAAATCGAAATGGAACAAGCTTGTACCGATCACCTCAAAAAAATCGGTGGCTATCTTGAACCAAAATTCAAAGAAATCAACTTCAACCAAGGTGATTTTGAATATGAAGCATCAGTTATCATTCCTGTACGCAACCGTGTTCGCACTGTTCGTGATGCTATCAAGAGTGTTCTTGCTCAAAAAACTGATTTCAAATTTAACCTCATCGTTATTGATAACGGTAGTACAGATGGTACAACTGAAGCTATCGATGAATTCAAAGATGACGAACGCCTTATCCACATCATCCCTGAACGCGATGACCTCGGTATCGGTGGTTGCTGGAACGCAGGTGTAAACCATCCAAAATGTGGTAAATTCGCAGTTCAACTTGACTCTGACGATGTTTATTCTGATGAAAATACTCTTGCTAAGATGGTTGCAGCATTCTACGAACAAAACTGTTCAATGGTAGTAGGTACTTATATGCTCACCGACATCAACATGCAAATGATTCCTCCCGGTGTAATCGACCACAAAGAATGGACACCTGAAAATGGTCGCAACAATGCACTTCGCATCAATGGTCTTGGCGCTCCTCGTGCATTCTATACTCCAATGCTTCGTGAAATCAATGTTCCTAACACAAGCTATGGTGAAGACTATGCACTCGGTCTTGCGTTCTCTCGTCACTATCAAATCGGTCGCGTTTATGATGTAGTTTACTACTGCCGTCGTTGGGAAGACAACTCTGACCACGCTTTGGATATCAACAAAACTAACGCTAACAACCTTTACAAGGACCGCATCCGTACTTGGGAACTTCAAGCTCGTGTTGAATTAAACAAAAACAAATAATCATTACGACTGTGATAAATTCAGAAATGATAAACAAATTTATTGGCGAGCAGCTTGCTGAATGGCAAACTGCCGCTGATAATTTTGAAGCTCTAAAGGGCGTAAAAGTAAAAGAACTTGATGTTGATGGAATGAAAATCAAAGTGCAATTCAACCCTGCACGTATCATTTCTTCATCGGCAAAAGTTGATGCAAAATCTCTCGCTGAACGCAAATGTTTCCTTTGTGCTGAAAACCGTCCTTCGGTTCAGCGTGGCATAGAGTGGGGCAATGGTTATATCGTTCTTATCAACCCATTCCCTATCTTCCCTCGTCACTTGACAATTCCCGACATGGGACATGTTGATCAACTTATCAAAGGTCGCATTGCCGACATGATGAGCCTTGCTAAAGAACTTGATGAATATACAGTATTCTATAATGGTCCTAAATGTGGCGCTTCAGCTCCCGACCACATGCATTTCCAAGCTGGTAACAGTGATTTCTTGACTATAGGTGAAGCTCTTGATGGAGCCGAACTCAAGACTATTGCAACCGATGGTGATGCTGTGTTGGCTGTATGTGACACTTTACCATTAAATGTATTTGTTATTGATTCAAATGATCCTCAAGCAGGAGAACGTCTATTTGACCGTCTTTATGATGCAATTCCTGTTCCTGAAGGTGAAAAAGAACCAATGATGAACCTTCTCTGCTATGCAACTCCTGCAGGTGTGCGTCTTGTGGTTATTCCTCGCAAGCAACACCGTCCTTCTTTCTACGGAACTGAAAGTGACGACAAGATGTTGCTCAGCCCTGCATCGGTTGATATGGGTGGTGTGTTTATCACTCCTCTTGAAAAAGACTTTATCAAACTTGATGCAGAGTTAGTAAAAGTAATCTTCAACGAACTTTGCCTTGCTAAAGAAGATGTTGAGGAAATTGTAAACAAAATTAAGTAACAAAAACAATCAATGGAAGAACCCAAAATTAAGGTCGGCATCATGAGTGCCGCAGAGGTTAAATTTATCCTCGACGGTGAATTCCATGTTTCAGATACTACTGTCAGTGGTAGCCAAGTGGCTACCACCGATGGTAAATCTATTATTTGGAACAATAAAGAATATACCGAACTATTTTTTGAACCAGCAAACGATGAAGTTTCCTTTTGGCTTGAAGATGTGACCATTGGGGTAAACTTCCACTGGGAACGAAAAGAAAACCAACGCTTCAAAGGTGCGCTTAAGCTCATCGTTGAAAATGGTAAAATCACACCTATTAATATATTAGGTGTTGAAGACTATCTTTTGAGCGTAATTTCATCAGAAATGAGTGCTACTGCATCGCTTGAATTGCTCAAAGCTCATGCGGTTATCTCTCGTAGCTGGTTGTTGGCTCAAATAGATAAAAACAAACGCATCGTTGACGCAGGCGAACAATATTCGGCTGTAGAAAAAACATCCGACGATGAAATGATTAAGTGGTATGACCGCGAAGACCACATCAACTTTGATGTGTGTGCCGACGACCACTGTCAACGCTACCAAGGTATCACCCGCGCATCTACTCCCGAGGTTGCTAAAGCTATTGAAGCTACTCGTGGCCAAGTGTTGATGGATGGCGAAAATCTTTGTGATGCTCGTTTCTCTAAATGCTGTGGTGGTGTTTATGAGGAATTTGAAAACTGCTGGGAACCTATTCATTATGACTATCTCGCTGCTCGTCGTGATGGTGAAAATGAAACCGATTTCCCCGACTTAACTATCGAAGAAAATGCTCGTGAATGGATTTTGACTCGTCCCGAAGCTCATTGTAACACTTCTGATGCTGAAATTCTTTCACAAGTTCTAAATAACTACGACCAAGAAACTACCGATTTCTATCGTTGGGAAGTTACTTACACTCAAGAAGAAATCTCTAAATTGGTGAAAGAACGCTCAGGTATGGATTACGGTAATATCGTTGACCTTCAACCTATCGCTCGCGGTACTTCGGGTCGACTTTATAAACTCAAAATCGTAGGTACAAACAAAACTCTTACTATAGGTAAAGAACTTGAAATTCGCCGCACACTTTCTCCTTCTCACCTCTATAGCTCGGCTTTCGTGGTTGAAAAAGGTGAAAATGATGCAAACGGACTTCCCTCAACTTTCACTCTCAAAGGTGCAGGGTGGGGACATGGTGTAGGTCTTTGCCAAATTGGTGCTGCTGTGATGGGTGCTAAAGGATATAACTACAAAGAAATCCTTCTTCACTACTTCGTAGATGCCGAAATCAAAGAATTATATTAATAAATCAAATAAAAACTAATAAAAATGGCTAAAGCAACAAAACGCAATCCTTGGGCGTGGATTCCTACGCTCTACTTTGCACAAGGGATTCCATTTATCTTCATCAATATGGTGACAATGGTTCTCTTCACACAACTCGGTATGTCGGAAACCGACGCTACTCTTTATACAGGTTGGTTATACCTTCCTTGGGTAATCAAACCTTTCTGGGGTCCAATAGTAGATATTATTCGCACAAAGCGTTGGTGGACTGTTACAATGCAAATATGTGTAGCTGTAGGTCTTGCTGCAATTGCATTTACTCTTCCATTACCAAATAAAGAAGAAATCGCAAATGGTCTTCCTGTTAACGCATTTATGCTTTGTCTTTTCTTCTATTTTATCACTGCATTCTGCTCAGCTACTCACGACATCGCTTCTGATGGTTTCTATATGTTAGCTCTTAATACATCAGAACAAAGTATGTTCGTAGGTATTCGTTCAACATTCTATCGTTGTGCGAATGTGTTTGGTCAAGGTGGTCTTGTTATTCTTGCTGGTATCCTTCAAACACAAACTGGTGATGTGGCTCTTGGATGGAAATATACAGTAATCATTTGTGCTGTATTCTTTGCTGTTGTTTCACTTTATCACGCATTTATTCTTCCTGCTCCAGTGGCCGATAAAGCAGTAGGTGGCGAAGATACTAAAAAGAGAAGTGTTGGTGATATCGTTAAAGAATTCTCTGGTTCTTTCGTGACATTCTTCCAAAAGAAACATGTTGTACTTGCAATGTTGTTCATGCTTCTTTATCGTCTTCCTGAAGCACAAGTAGTAAAACTTTGTCAACCATTCCTTCTTGCTTCTCGCGATGCTGGTGGTCTTGGCATGACTCAAACCGAAGTAGGTTTTGCTTATGGTACACTTGCTATCATCGGTCTCACTATTGGTGGTATCATTGGTGGTATCGTGGCTTCTAAAGGTGGTCTTAAGAAATGGATTTGGCCTATGGCCCTTGCTACTTCACTCAACTGTGTAGCTTACATCATTCTTTCTAATGTACAACCTTCATATGCAGAAATCGGTGGTAAAGCTATTATCTTCAGCGCAATCGTTCTTGAACAATTTGCTTATGGATTTGGTTTCACTGCATTTATGCTTTATATGATGTACTTTGCTGATGGTCCTTACAAAACATCTCACTATGCAATCTGTACAGCATTCATGGCTCTCGGTATGATGCTCCCAGGTATGGCTGCTGGTTTCATCAAAGAAGAATTGTTGGGTAATTCTTACATCAATTTCTTCTGGTGGGTACTTGCTTGTAACTTCGCTACTTGGGCTGTTACTGCTCTTGTTCGCAAGCACATCGACCCTAAATATGGTGCAAAACAAGTTGAAGAAAAAGAATAAACATGACTTCATTGTTTAAGAAAATATCAGTGCTCGCCATTGCCGCTTTTGTGGCAATGGCAGTTTCTGCTCAAGTAAAACCAGGTGTGGAAACTCTCCGCGATGGTGGTTTTGAGCAATTGAAAGGCAAACGCGTTGGATTGATTACCAACCCCAGTGGTGTTGACAATAACCTTGTGTCAACAATCGACATCCTTGCTAACGCTCCAGGCGTAAAACTCACTGCACTCTATAGCCCTGAACATGGAGTGCGTGGTGATATTGCTGCCGGAGAAAAAGTTGACACTTACACCGACTCTAAAACAGGTGTTACTGTATATTCATTGTATGGCAAAAACAAGAAACCATCGGCCGAAATGCTTAAAGATGTTGATGTGCTTGTTTATGACATTCAAGACAATGGCTGTCGCTCATTTACATTCATCAGCACAATGGGCTTGTGTATGGAAGCTTGTGCCGAAAATGGTAAAGAATTTATGGTGCTCGACCGTCCTAATCCACTATCAGGTTTGAAAGTAGAAGGTAACCTTGTTGAGGAGGGCTTCTTCTCATTGGTGAGCCAATTTAAGATTCCTTATCTTTATGGTTTGACTCCTGGTGAGCTTGCGCTTATGCTCAATGACGGCATGTTGAAAGATGGCAAGAAAACAAAATTGACTGTTGTGCCTATGACTGGTTGGCATCGTTATATGACATTTGACCAAACAGGTATGCCTTGGATTCTTCCATCTCCTCATCAACCATATCCACAATCGGCCGTTTATTACCCCACAACTGGTATTATTGGTGAATTGTATTTTGTGTCAATCGGTGTAGGTTACACAATGCCTTTCCAATTGATTTGTGCTTCATGGATTGATGCAACAGAATTCTGCAATCGTTTGAACGCGTTGAATCTCAAAGGTATTATGTTCCGTCCTATTCACATCAAACCATATTATAGCGTGGGTAAAGGTGAAAACCTTCAAGGTGTTCAACTTTATGTTACCGATGTGCTTGATTGTGAATTGACTATGGTACAATTCCATGCAATGGAAATTTTGGCCGAAATGTATCCCGACAAACGCCTCCTTGACGAAGATGGTCAAGGTACTTTGGGAAATCGTTGGAATATGTTTGACAAAGTGTGTGGTACCGATCAAATTCGCATCAAATTCTCAAAGAATTATAAAGTAGCCGACATCATTGACTATTGGAACAAAGATGTTGAAGCTTTCAAGGCTAAATCAGCTAAATATTATCTCTACAATTAAAAGAAAACATAATTGCTTATGGAACTTGCTTATAAAGAGTTTTTAAAAGACATAAAAGGTATAGTATCTAAAGACCGTATCTATACCGATGACCTTCGTCTCCTCGCTTGGGGTACTGATGCTGGTTTTTATCGCATGATACCTCAAATTGTTATTCGATCAAATAACGAAGAAGAGGTGTCGCAATTGATGAAAGTAGCATCAAAACACAATCTTCCTGTTACATTCCGTGCTGCAGGTACGAGTCTTTCAGGGCAAGCCATTAGCGATTCAATCTTGATTGTAGCTGGTAAGCATTGGGAAAATTATGAAATAGGTCCTGGTGCAGAAACAATAAAACTACAGCCGGGGATTATAGGTAGCCGTGTAAATGACTACCTACGTCCCTATGGCCGTATGTTCTCTCCCGACCCCGCCTCTAAAAACTCGGCAATGGTAGGTGGTATTGTTGTAAACAATGCATCGGGTATGAACTGCGGCACACACGCCAATAGTGACAAGATTTTGAAATCAGTACGATTGGTATTTGCCGATGGTACAGTGCTCGATACTGGCGATGATCGTTCACGCAAGCTTTTTGCAATGAACAAACCTCAATTCATGGAGGAAATCATGAATATACGCAACGAAATTAGAGCAGATAAAGAGCTCGCTGAGCGTATTAAATATAAATATAGCATTAAGAATGTTACAGGTCTTAATCTATTGCCATTTATCGAATTTGACGACCCATTTGAAATTATTGCACATAGCATCGTGGGCTCGGAAGGTACATTGGCATTCCTTTCAGAGATTACTGTAAACACTGCACATCTCTATCTACACTCGGCAAGTGCAATGCTTTATTTCAGCGACTTGGAAGAAGCTTGTAAAGCCGTAGTGGCAATGAAGAAGGGTCCAGTTGCTGGAGCTGAACTTCTCGACAAAAAATCTCTCTCGGCTGTTAATGACCCAACAGGTGAAGGACTCACAGCTGTGCTCACCGAAACAAAGGCCGATACTCCCGAAGAGTTACAAAAGAATATCAACGAAATTCTTGAAATTCTTAAACCATTTAACCTATTCAAGCCTGCCTACTTTACCGATAAACCTGAAGAATATTCACAATATTGGAAAATTCGTTCAGGAATCTTCCCATCGGTAGGAGGTACTCGTCCTCTTGGAACAACTGTGCTCATCGAGGATGTTGCATTCCACATTGAAGATCTTCCAAAGGCAACTGTGGAGTTGCAACAATTGCTTCAAGATAATGGCTACACCGATGCTTGTATCTATGGTCACGCCCTTGAAGGAAACTATCACTTTATCATATCACAGTCATTTGACTCACAAGAAGAAATCGATCGTTATAAAGAGTTGATGTTGGCTGTAGAGCGTCTTGTTGTTGATCGCTACGATGGCTCATTGAAAGCAGAGCATGGTACAGGTCGCAACATGGCTCCATTTGTTAAGAAAGAATGGGGTGAAAAAGCTTGGACGATGATGAAACGCGTCAAAGAACTTTTTGACCCACAAAATATTCTCAACCCTGGTGTAATTTTCAACGATGACCCCGAGTGTTACATCAAAGGATTGAAACCAATGCCTTTGACTAATCGTCATGTCGATAAATGTATCGAATGTGGATTCTGTGAAGTGAACTGTGTAACTTGTGGTTATTCTGATTCACTTTCATCTCGTCAACGCATTGTAACTCAGCGCGAAATTACTCGACTCAAAACATCGGGTGAAGACCCTGAACGCTTGGCGCGTCTTGAAAAGCAATTCAAGTCATATGGTAATTCTACCTGTGCTGGCGATGGATTGTGTAGTGTGTCGTGTCCAATGGGCAACAACACTGGCGAAATGATTCACGATTTGCGTCAAGCATCGTTACCAAAAGGAAGCACGGGATACAAAATTGGCGATTTCGCCGCTAAAAACTTGCACACAATTACTGGCGTGTTCCGTCCAGTGCTTTCTATGGCCAACTTTGCAGGTAAAGTGCTTGGCGATGGAGGTGTTAATGCTATAGGTGGCGCTCTCAATAAGGTGGGTGTGCCTTTGTGGACTCCTTCACTTCCTGGAGCGTTCTATTCACCAAAAACTGAAGTCAAACCTGCCGATCGCAAAGTCGTATATTTCCCAAGTTGTATTAACCAAACAATGGGTCAATCGCGCGAAAAAGGCAAGAAAGTTGAAACTCTTGTTGATACAATCATTGCACTTTGTAATAAGGCTGGATATGAAGTTATCTTCCCAAAAAACATGAAGAAACTTTGTTGTGGTATGATTTGGGAAAGTAAAGGTATGCCTGATATTGCCGACCGCAAAACTGCCGAATTAGAAAAAGCATTGATCGAGGCTTCGGAGAATGGTAAATATCCAGTGCTTTGCGACCAAAGTCCTTGTTTGCATCGCATGCGCGACCACATCACTTCTATGCCACTCTATGAGCCAGCCGAGTTTATTTATGAATTCCTTGCTCCTCATTTAGAATTTGCTCCAATTGAAGAAACAATAGCAGTTCATGTTACTTGTTCGTCTCGTCGCATGGGATTGGCCGATAAAATCATTGCACTTGCTCGCATGTGTTCACGCAATGTAGTGGTGCCAAGTGAAGTGGGTTGTTGTGGTTTTGCTGGCGACAAAGGCTTTATGATGCCCGAACTCAATAAATATGCGTTGCGTAAGCTTCGCCCACAAATCGAGTCATCGGGTGCTACTCATGGCTATTCTAATAGCCGCACTTGTGAAATAGGTTTGACCACTAATAGTGGCATCCCATATAAATCAATCGCTTATTTGGTTGATAGTTGTACTAAATCAAAAAAATAAATTAGATATGGCAGAAGTTGTAAAAAAACAAAGTCAACGCATGCTTGCTCTCGATATCCTTCGCGGTATCACTATTGCAGGTATGATACTCGTTAATAATCCAGGTTCATGGAGCCATATGTATCGTCCACTCGGTCACGCACCTTGGCACGGCTTGACTCCTACCGACCTCATTTTCCCATTCTTTATGTTTATAATGGGTATCTCTACATTTATCTCAATGCGTAAGTTTGAGTTTAAAATGTCGGGTTCATTATTGTTTAAAATCATCAAACGCACCATTATCATCTTTGCAATCGGACTTGGAATTGCATGGTTTAGCAAGTTGTGTTACGGAATAGCAGGTGGTAAATCTTTAGGTGAAGCAGCTAATTCATTTGACACTATTCGCATACTTGGTGTTATGCCTCGCTTGGCGTTGTGTTATGGTGCTGCATCTATCATAGTGTTGATAACAAGATGTAAACACATCCTATGGGTTGTGGCTACATTATTGGTTGGCTATGGTGTGATATTGCTTGTTGATGAATATGGTCTTGTGTTCTCAGAACAAAACATAGTATCAGTAATTGACCAAGCTGTTCTTGGTATCGATCACATGTATAAAGACACTATCGACGGCGTTAAACTTGCCTTTGACCCCGAAGGGTTGTTGAGTACTATTCCTTCAATAGCTCATGTATTAATTGGATTCTGGGCAGGAATGAAGATGATGGAAGTGAAAGATATTAATATGCGTGTCAATCGTTTGTTTATCATTGGTGCTGTTTTGATGGTAATTGGGTTCTTGTTTGACTATGCAATCCCCATCAACAAGAAATTGTGGACACCAACCTATGCCCTTGTTACTTGCGGTTTGGCCTCTACATTATTGGCATTGCTCATATGGATTATTGACATTAAAGGATATAAAAAATGGTGTCGTTTCTTTGAAGCATTTGGTATCAACCCATTGTTCTTGTATGTGCTTGGTGGAGTGTTAGGCATCATCTTCGGCTCATTTAAATTTGGTGCAGCCGAGCTATCTATAAAGGGATATGTATATAGCAAATTCTTGGTGCCTATGCTTGGCGATGAAACACTTGCATCGTGCATCTATGCAATTCTATTTATTGCCCTTTGTTGGTCAATAGGATATATCCTCTATAAGAAGAAAATCTATATAAAAATATAATAACAAAAATAATAATACAAAACATGAAATTAATTGCAGATTGTGGCTCTACCAAAATCCAATGGTGTGCCGTTGAAGATGGAAAAGTAGTTAAGGAGTTCTTCACTCCTGGTATGAACGCAATTATGCTCACCGAAGAAGAAATGGCTGAGCGTATGGGCAACGAGTTGAAACCCGAAGTTGAAGGAATGACATTTGAAAGCATCTATTTCTATGGTGCAGGTTGTATCAACGACGATGTGTGTGGCAATGTGCGTCGCGCTATCGCTGCTCATGTTCCAGCTCCTGTTATCGAAGTTTACACCGACCTTCTTGCTGCAGCTCGTGCTCTCTTTGGTCACGAAGCGGGTATCGCTTGTATCTTGGGTACAGGTTCTAACTCTTGCTATTACGATGGTGAAAAAATCGTTGACAATGTGTCTCCACTCGGTTACATCCTTGGTGACGAAGGTAGTGGTGCTGTTCTTGGTAAATTGCTCGTGGGCGATGTGTTGAAAAAACAACTTCCCGAACATCTTTGCGAAAAATTCCTTGCTCAATACGACCTCGATCGTATGAAAATCATTCAAAAAGTTTATCGTGAGCATCCAGCTAACCGCTTCCTCGCTTCAATCACTCCATTCTTGATTCAAAACATCGAGGAACCTGCTGTTCACCGTCTCGTATTGAACGCTTTCAAAGCATTCTTTGTGCGCAACATTGCTAACTACGATAACTATAAAGATTATAGCATTAACTTCGTAGGTTCAATCGCTCACTACTATCGCGAAGTTCTTGAAGAAGCAGCCGATGCAGTTGACTGTAAAATCGGCAAAATCCTTCAAGCTCCTATGGAAGGCCTCATCGCTTACCACGCGTAATTAATTCATAATTAAAAATTCACAATTAAATTTATATAATATGGCATTTGTAAAAATCAGTGAACAACCTTCACTTTACAATGACTTGGAAAAGAAATCAGTATTGGAACTCCTTACTGATATTAACAATGAGGACAAAAAAGTAGCTCTTGCAGTAGAAAAAGCTATTCCTCAAATCGAAAAACTCGTTACAGGTATCGTTAGCCGCATGAAAAAAGGTGGCCGCATCTTCTATATGGGTGCAGGTACTTCAGGCCGTCTTGGTGTGCTCGACGCATCTGAAATTCCACCTACATATGGTATGGACCCATCATGGGTAATCGGTCTCATCGCAGGTGGTGATGTTGCTCTTCGTAACCCAGTTGAAAACGCTGAAGATGACATTAACCAAGGTTGGAAAGACCTTGAAGCTTTCAATATCAACGAAAAAGATACAGTTATTGGTATCGCTGCTTCAGGTACAACTCCTTATGTGATTGGTGCACTCAATGCTTGTCGTGAGCGTGGCATTTTGACTGCTGCTATCACTTCTAATCCCGATGCTCCTATCTCACAAGCAGCCGACATCGCTATCGAAATGATTGTTGGCCCTGAATATGTTACTGGTAGCTCTCGTATGAAATCGGGTACAGGTCAAAAAATGATTTGTAACATGATTACAACATCAGTTATGATTCAAATGGGTCGCGTGAAAGGTAACAAAATGGTTAACATGCAACTTTCAAACGCGAAACTCGTTGACCGTGGCACTCGTATGGTAGTTGAAGAACTCGGATTGGAATATGAAGAAGCAAAACGCCTTCTCCTCCTCCACGGCGAAGTAAAACGCGCCTGCGACGCATACCGCGCTGAACAAGCATAAGAATAATATCTATTATAACTAACAGTGATGCATAATTTTATTGTGCATCACTGTTTTTATATATAATTCAATTTGTAGGTCTACAATTTATTCGTAAATTTGAAGAATAAATGACAAAAACATGAAAACTAAAAATCTTGAACTTATAATGGTGAATATCTCGGGGTATGACCGCCCGGGGGTTACTGCGGCATTGACAAGTATTTTGGCAAAGTATGATGCTGATATTCTTGATATTGGTCAGGCCGATATTCATCATTATCTATCGCTTGGTATATTGTTTAAGACCGATAGCTCGGTATCGGGCGACATAATGAAGGAGTTGTTGTTTAAAGCGTCGGAATTGAATTTCCAAATTCATTTCACTCCCATCTCGGTTGAGGAATATACCGATTGGGTAGGGCGTCAAGGTAAGCAACGCTGGATTATCACTACGCTTGGCCGTGAGTTGACTTCGCGTCATATTGCATTGGTATCGGATGTTATCTCTCGACAAAATCTTAATATTGATAGTATTCGCCGTTTGACCGGGCGCATGCCATTGGAAGAAAAAGAAAATCCATTATCAAAGGCCTGTGTAGAATTCTCGGTGCGTGGCACTCCTCGTGACCGTGCTGAAATGCAGTCGCAATTCATGGAAATGTCGGCCAATGAGGGTGTGGATATTTCGTTGCAAGAAGATACGATGTATCGTCGCTCTCGTCGCTTGATATGTTTCGATATGGATTCAACTCTCATTGAAACCGAGGTGATTGATGAACTTGCTATTCGTGCGGGTGTAGGCGACAAGGTAAAGGAAATTACCGAGCGTGCTATGCGAGGCGAGATTGATTTCTGTGAGTCGTTTACCGAGCGTGTGGCATTACTCAAAGGTCTTGATGAAAGTGTGATGAAAGACATTGCAGAAAATCTGCCTATTACCGAGGGGCTTGATCGCTTAATTGAGGTGTTGAAGCGTGTCGGTTATAAAACTGCAATTCTTTCGGGTGGTTTCACTTATTTTGGTAATTATCTCAAACAACGCTTTGGCTTTGATTATGTATATGCCAACGAACTTGAAATAGTTGACGGCAAGCTTACAGGTCGCCATCTTGGAGATATAGTTGATGGTAAACGAAAAGCCGAATTGTTGCGCCTCATTGCGCAAGTTGAGAATGTAAACATAGCCCAAACAATTGCTGTGGGAGATGGAGCAAACGACCTTCCAATGCTCGCTACTGCCGGTCTTGGCATTGCATTCCACGCCAAGCCTAAAGTGAAAGAAACAGCCGAGCAATCGCTGTCAACAATAGGCCTTGATGGAATTCTATATTTCCTTGGGTTTAAAGACTCGTTTATCTCGTAAAGGGATAAAAATATAAGAAAATGGATAAAAATGAACAGTTGTCAATTAAATTGATGACTGTTTTTTCTTTTAGATTTTGAGCGAAAATTATATCTTTGTGTTGTTATATTAAAAAGAGTAAATTATGAAAAATATATATGCAGTAATATTGTTGCTATTGGTGTCAATCATCCCCCATAGGGCACATGCTACCGAAGAAAATCAATCGCAATCGGTGGGATTGGTATTGAGTGGTGGTGGCGCTAAAGGTATTGCCCACATAGGCGTTATTCAAGCCCTTGAGGAGAATGGAATTCCTATTGATTACATTGTAGGAACATCAATGGGCGCAATTGTGGGTGGGCTATATTCTTGTGGCTATTCGCCCGAGGAGATGATGGAATTAATATGTAGTTCTGAATTTGCCCATTGGTCAACAGGGAAGATAAACGAGAAACTCACATATTATTTTTCAAAAGATAATCCCACTCCAGCAATGCTCAAAGTGCCGTTATCGAGTGGCGATTCGACGCAGATTTCCTCAATATTGCCGTCGAGTTTAATATCTCCATTACCTATGAACTTTGCCGTTATGGAACTTTTTTCGACATATTCGGCTCAATGTGACGGTAATT
This sequence comes from Muribaculaceae bacterium, assembly GCA_045646905.1. Lineage (GTDB taxonomy): Bacteria > Bacteroidota > Bacteroidia > Bacteroidales > Muribaculaceae > RGIG4079. Next base: position 68,935 of record JAZRLP010000030.1, on the reverse strand, counting down.
TTGATAACTTATTTGTTCCATATCGTTGCGTGGCATCAGATGTGGTCAACAAACGAAAAATGGTGTGTGCCAATGGCGATTTAGGCGAAGCCATACGCGCCTCAATGACATTTCCCGTAGTGTTCCAGCCGATAAAAATGAACGGGATGTATGTGTATGATGGTGGTATTTACGATAACTTCCCGGTAGATGTGATGCGCACCGATTTTGCTCCATCAATAATGATTGGCGTTGATGTGTCACCTTCTGATGGTTCAAAAATTTCTAACGATGTGTTGACGCAACTTGAAGACCTCATAATCCAGAATAACGAGTATGATTTGCCCGACGAAGATGGAATAAAAATGACTCTTGACTTGAAAGCATATAACCTTCTTGATTTTCCCAAAGCAAAAGCTATATACAAGGTGGGTTATGATAAAACAATTTCAATGATTGATTCAATAAAAGGTCGTGTTACAAAACGCATATCGGCCGAGACGCTTGCTCATAATCGCCGAGTGTTTAAGTCAAAAACACCACCATTGACATTTGGTTCGGTGAGTGTTGAGGGTGGAACAGATGCTCAAAATGAGTATATTAAATACCTGTTTGATGAAAACGAGAAAGAGGTTTTTGATGTAGAACAAGCTCGCGATGCATATTATAGAGCCATTTCGCCTGGAACGCTCAAAAATCTTTATCCGATGGCTGTGTATAATGATTCAACTGGCGCGTTTGACCTCAATCTCGAGGCGACGGTTAAAAACAAATTTGTAGTGGGATTTGGTGGATATATAACATCTTCAACCAATAGTTATATTTTCCTTTCGGGCGGTTATAAACCTTTGCGTTTTAATGCATTTAGTGCCAATCTTAATGCGTGGATAGGACAAAGTTATATGGCAGGAGAGTTGTATTCTCGAATTTTATTGCGCACACACTTGCAATCATCAATTGATTTTCAAGGAGTGTTATCACGACATAATTTTCATGAAAATGATAATCTTTTCTATGAAGATAATGTGCCCACATTTATATCGGCAACTGAAGCATTTGCTCGGGTAAAATATGCTATCGCTGCCTCTCGCAATGGAAAGGCCGACTTGACAGTGGGATATGGGCACCTTGAGAATAAATTTTATGAAAATAACAATGTCGATTTTGCAGTAACCGATAGAGATAAATCGGTCTATAATTTGGGCCAATTGGCTCTTAATTTTGAGTACAATACACTTGACAATAATTCTTATCCGTCGAAGGGTGCATATTATAAGACCTCGGCAATAGGAGTTTTGGGCAATTATGAATATTTGCCTGCCAATGACATGGCAAATCGCAGTAGCGAGAACACAAAATGGGCACAAATAGAGTTAATTGCAAAAAATTATTTTGCATTAGGACGAAAATTCTCATTAGGGACAGAGGTTGATATTTATGCATCAACAAAGAAACTCTTGTCAAATTATAATGCAACAATTGTAAACGCATCGGCATTTAACCCCACACCATCATCATATAACGCATTTAATCCGGCATTTAGGGCCAACTCATATGTGGCAGCTGGCATAGTCCCCGTGTGGAAGATTAATGAAAACTTGCAAGCACGAGGCAACTTCCATTGTTTCTTGCCTTTCCAAAAAATATGTGAGAACACTATTGATTTCACTCCATATTATGGAAACTGGTTTTCTAATCCCGAATTTTTTGGCGAATTGGCATTGGTATATAACTTTCCCTTTGCATCATTGTCGTTATATGGTAACTATATGAGCTTTCCCAAAAATAATTGGAACTACGGATTATCATTTGGAGTATTCCTTCTCGCTCCTAAATTTATGAAATAATAAAAATAATTTAAATAACGATGTCAAAGAGCCGATTAGCACTATTTGTTGCATTTTGTTGTGTTGCTTTCTATGGCTGTTCTCAAAATTCACCTAAAGGAATTGATGTTTCGCACCATCAAGGGGACATTAATTGGAACAAAGTAGCAAAAGAGCCAATAGGTTTTGTTTATATTAAAGCCACCGAAGGCGAAACATATGTTGATTTTAAATTTAAAAAGAATATTGTTGGCGCTAAAAAGGTAGGGTTGCCAGTAGGTGTATATCATTATTTTAGAATGACGAGTGGTGCACATAAGCAATTTAAAATTTCTACAATACAGTGAAGAAATATAAAATTGATCTTATTCCTATGGTAGATGTTGAAACATCAGATGATAAATCAACCAAGGTACTTCAGGATAGTTTAGATGTGTTTATTTCATTAGTAATAGCTAAATTTGGTGTAAGCCCTATGATTTATGGCACACAACGCTCATATAATACCTATTGCGCTCCTAAATACAATAACTATCATCTATATATAGGACGATATGGAAAAAATGAGCCACAAATAATTGGGAAAGGAACTTATACAATATGGCAATATACCGAAAAGGCCAAGGTTAACGGTATCCCTAAATTGGTTGATATGTGTAGATTTAATAAGAAATATGGTCTAAAAGATATTCTTTTACCTAAAAAGTGAAACCCAATAGGATTACCTTAATTAGTATATAAACCGAGATAAAAAAGGTTGAGCATACATATAGGCGTGTTCATATACTATAAAAAACAAACGAGGAGATGTGTGATGCATCTCCTCGTTGTGTGTATGAGAGGGTGGGTGTTGAACCCTATTATTTTTTCTTCTTTGATTTAGACTTTGAAGAAGATTTTTTGCTGCTGCTTGATTTCTTGCTTGAAGAATCTTTTTTCTTGCTTGATGATTTTGAAGCAGAGCTTTTCTTTTTGCTGTCTTTTGAAGACTTACTTGCTTTAGATTTCTTCTTGTCTTTAGATGAAGATTTTGAGGCAGAAGATTTTTTCTTGTCTTTAGACGACTTGCTTACTTTAGATTTCTTTTTGTCTTTAGATGATTTTTTGCTTGAAGCTTTGTCTTTATTCTTGTCTTTAGACGAAGATTTTTTGCCATATTTTGAAGATTTTGAACTACTGCTTTTTGAACTTGAAGCCGATGATTTCTTTGACTTACTGTAGTTACTGCGTGAGCGACGCTTGTCGGTCTTATAAGTGCTACCAGTGTAACTATTGTCCGACTTCACTTTTGAAGAGCTGCGGTCGGCGTAGCTTGAGCTTCGTTTCTTTTTAGGATATGGCACTGGCTCATATTGGCGTTCTTGTTTTTTAGATGCTGGGGGCACAACAGTTGTTTGGCTTTGTTTAGTGTCGTTTTGTGCCAATGAACTATTGTTGTCAAGAACTTTCTTGTATGTAGTGATTTTGAGCGATTGACCACGGCTCACAACATTACTTGTGAGGTTATTGTCTTTCTTGATGCGAGAAGTATTTGTGCCATATTTGTTGGCAATAGATTTTAGTGTTTCACCGCTTTTTACTTCGTGAATAATCACTTCTTCTTTAGAAGTGAAACCGGCATTTTCGTCGGTAGATGTTTGAGTGTTTTGAGCAACTTCACTAGCCGATTGACCTGCATTGGCTACAGCAACATCGTTTCTTTGTTCAGTGCGACTAACACCAGGCTCGGCAGTTTTGCGAAGTGCATATTCTTCAGCATTGTGAAGTGAGATAGTGTTTTCACTCATTAGGTAGCTGTAAACTTGTTTAGAGGGAAGAATGAGCACATATGGCTTGTTGTAACTACCTGGAATGATGTTTTTGCGATATTGAGGGTTGAGTGTTTCGAGAGCGTCAACTTCGAGGTCTATTACATCAGAGATTTGTTTGAAGTTAAGACGCTGTTTAACCCATACAGTGTCGGTGAGGATAGGTTTTTTTGCGAGAGCCGAACTGATGCCATGTTCGTTGTGATAGTTCATTACATATGCAGCAGCAATAAATGCTGGCACATATCCGCGAGTTTCTTTTGGAAGGTAGTTGTATATTTCCCAATAATCTTTCTTGCCACCACCCGAGCGACGGATAGCTTTATTTACATTACCAGGGCCACAGTTATAGGCTGCAATGGCTAAAGACCAGTCACCATATGTTTTATAAAGACTTTTAAGGAATTCGGCAGCCTTTTGTGAAGCTTTGTATGTGTCGCGGCGTTCATCTATTAATGAGTTTACCTCGAGTCCCATGCCACGGCCTGTCGAAAGGATAAATTGCCACAGTCCCGCTGCACCTGCAGGTGATACTGCATTGGGGTTAAGTGCCGATTCGATAATTGGGAGATATTTCAATTCGAGAGGCATACCTTCTTTAGAGAGTGCTTCTTCAAAAATTGGTTCGTAGTACAACCACATACCGAGCATTTTTTCCACAAGCGCTTTGCGGCGATTGCTTGTGTACATTTCAATATATGATTTTACTACATTATTATATGGCATTTCAATTTCAAATCCCATTTCGTTTTGAAGTCGTTGTAAGCGCTCAATATAAATCTCATCAGTAGGGGTGATGATTTCTTTTGACTTTTCTTTTGGTTCGGCCAATTCGGTATAGTTTTGTATATACCAATTGTTTTGCATTTCTTCAACATTTGTTTCAAAACTATTTGGAGGAACGATGTTGTCGTCCTTAATAGTGTTGCGCAAATCGTTGATAGGTAGAGCCGATGCACTTAAGGCTCCTAATGAAATAAATAAACTTAATACAAATTTTTTCATCATAAATAATAGAGAGAGTTTTAAAAGTTTATGGCCCACTGAACACCCACCGATGGCAAGCGATCGTGAGACTCTTTGAACACGGCCGGAGCTACATCGATTGACAAGTCGGGGCTTATGTCGAAATGCGACAACGAAGCATCAACATAGGCATCAACCATTGCTACAAGATAAACTCCTACCATAGATATTATACATAAATCGCGATTACGGCGATAAAAATCTTTTCTTGACTTCAATACTTTTGTGAGCCATGTTTTATCAAGGCTACTCTCGGGGGTAGTGGGTGGAAAGAAATCCATGTAACTATTAGTAGCCGGATCGCTATCCATTATGTCGCTATAGGCGGCTGAATAGTCCCTCAACATACCATTGTTCCATGTAGTTGCATATGCAAGCCCCATGTAACCACCTACAATAATAGGTAATTTCCAATAACGGCGATTATATATCTGTCCCAAGCCTGGGAATAGAGCCGAAAGCCATACGGCTTTAGTGGGGTTAGGGTTAAATGCAACTTCACGCTCTACCCATTCCTCAATCATTGGTGTAATGACAACGCTGTCAATTATAGAACTATCGCAAAGGGTAGTGTCGCAAAATATTGAGTCGTTATATTCGTCCCATTCGCTTATAGGTAAAACGCTAATTGAATCGGGAGAAATATTATGTTTCTCACGATTTGGGTCCCCCTTTTTTACGGGTAAACGAGGCGTTTCGCAAAAAACGTTAAAAGTTGATAACAACACAAAAAATAATGTGCTGATAGCCACTTTTTTAGGAAAAACATCTTTTTTGCTCTTTTTTGCTCTTCTAACCGTTGTCATTAATTAAATCATTGACCATCAATTAAATAAACTAATAAAATGGTCAATTTTATGAGAGAATTTAATTGTCTTGAAGTTTTAACGCGTCAAAGATAGTAATTAATCTCTCAAGTTCATCCTCATTTTTGAAAGGAAATGTTATTTTTCCTTTACCATTGTTATCGCAAGAGAACTGAACAGGTGTTTTGAAGGTCTTTGAAAGGTGTTTCTTAAGAATATCAAAATCGCTCGAAGAGTATTTGCTTTTTGCTGTTTTTTCGGTGGTATCTTTTTCGGTTGCTGCTTGGTTATAACTACGAGCAAGTTCTTCAACTTTTCGCACCGAAAGTCCGTTTTTGATAATCTCGTTATACAGTTTTAATTGCAACGAAGGTTTTTCAACCGATAATAGCGCACGAGCGTGTCCCATATCAACTCGTTTATCGCGAAGACCGAGTTGTACTTCGGCTGGAAGTTTTAGCAAGCGAAGGAAGTTGGCGATAGTTGCGCGTTTTTTACCTATGCGTTCGCTAAGGCGTTCTTGTGTGAGATTATATTGGTCAATGAGTTTTTTAAATGTCAAGGCTATTTCTATGGCGTTGAGGTCTTCGCGTTGAATGTTCTCAATCAAAGCCATCTCGGTGAGCTCGGTGTCGTTGACGGTGCGAATGTAGGCAGGTACAGATGTGAGACCAGCGCGTAGTGCAGCACGATAACGGCGTTCACCAGCAATGATTTGGTAAGAATCGGGACCCATTTTTCTCAATGAGAGAGGTTGGATGATGCCGAGTTCTTTAATAGAAGAAGCCAATTCGTCGAGAGCCTCTTCGTCAAAAGTTGTACGAGGTTGGTCGGGATTAGGGCTTATTTGAGATAGTGCAACATCGTTGATTGCCGACGAACCACGAGCGGGAACATCGTCCATAGATATTAGAGAGTCGAGACCTCTACCCAAAGCATTGCGTTTAACTGCCATAATGTATTAGTTTTAAAAGTTTAAGACTGACGTTTGTGTTTAGAAATAATTTCTTTAGCAAGCATAATGTGGCTTGTAGCTCCACGGCTTGAGGGATCATAAAGAATCGCAGGTAATCCGTGGCTTGGTGCTTCGCTCAAGCGTATATTACGAGGAATAACAGTGTTGAATACCATGTCGCCAAAGTGACCTTTTAATTCTTCATATATTTGATTAGCAAGGCGCAAACGAGCATCGTACATAGTCAATAAGAATCCTTCAATTTCAAGAGAGGGATTGAGTTTTGACTTAATGATGCGAATTGTGTTGAGCAACTTGCTGATGCCTTCAAGTGCAAAATATTCGGCTTGAACAGGGATTATCACCGAGTCGGCTGCTGTCAAGGCGTTGACAGTGATAAGTCCAAGCGATGGAGAACAGTCAATAATGATGTAATCATATTGGTCTTTTACCGATTCCAATAAATTGGCAAGGACTTTCTCTCGATTATTTTTGTTTACTAATTCAAGTTCGGCACCTGCCAAGTCAATACGCGATCCCACGAGGTCAAGACCTTTTACGCAGGTTTCAACTTGAGAGCCACTAATGGGGTAGTCGTCAACAAGACATTCGTAAATAGAAGATGACATTGATTTAGGATCAATGCCGTAGCCTGAAGTTGCATTGGCTTGGGGGTCGGCATCAATGATAAGCACCTTTTTGCCTTCGTTGGCAAGTGACGCCGATAGATTTATTGTAGTAGTGGTTTTACCTACACCACCTTTTTGATTTGCTATTGCAATAATTTTACTCATATATGTAAATAGATATAGTTTCGCAATGCAAAGTAATTATAAATTTTCCACAAGTACATAATTAATAAAAGCAAATTGACATAATTGTTGATAACTGACAATAATTGTTGATAACTATGGAGATTGACTACTCAAGAGTGAGCAATATTGATTGCTATGGAATGAGTAATAGTAGGGTAATTATTTGTTAAAAGTGCTAATTTATCCTGGTTTGTATAGTAAATATTGCAGTTGGTAGAAACACAAAATAGTTGTATTGTGTGAATTAATCAAATTGTTTAGTTTTGTGAAAATAACGACAGGATAAAGACAACCATGAATCACTTGCTCAATAGATTTGACCCCATCTCATTGGATGAAATGAGCGTAATAAAACTGATGAATCGTACCGACACAAAGTTTATTACTACAACGGCACGATTGGAGGAGTTATTGGTGAGAGCGCAAGAGCAATATTGGGCACAAGAGGTTGATGGTAGTAGAAATATGCCATATTTTACTCGCTATCTCGATACACCCAATTGTGCCATGTATGTGTCGCATCAAAATGGGAAAAAGACTCGCCAAAAAGTGCGAGTGCGCAGCTATGAGAATAGTGGGTTGACCTTTATTGAGGTGAAAAATAAAAACAATCATGGGCGAACAAAGAAGAAACGCATTTCACTTGAAAACAAGGATGTAGCGCAAGAATCATATAATGATTTTTTAAGCCTTCATCTCAACTATAATCCCGCGATATTAATTCCCCAAATTGAGAATAAGTTTAATCGCATCACTCTTGTTAATAAGCAAAAGACCGAGCGATTGACTATTGACACTGGGTTGCAATTGAAAAACCTTGTAACAGGAAATGAGTTGACGCTTAATGACCTGGTGATAATAGAGCTGAAACGAGATGGCAATGTATATTCTCCCATTAGAGACATTATGCTTGATTTGCGCATTCAGCCACAAGGCTTTAGTAAATATTGTATGGGTATGGCGTTGACCAATGAGGCGTTGAAGAGAAACCGATTTAAGGAGCGATTGATGCTTCTTGAGAAGATGAAAATAATATAATAACATATAAACATAACGAAACGATATGGAAGAGTTAGAACAAGTAATGACTGGAGAATCAATGCAATCGGCAGTGGAAAGTGTGATTTTTATGGGAACACCTCTTGTGAATATGACCGATTTTTGGTTTTTAATCATTCGTTGTTTATTTAATACAGCGATTGTGTGGTTTATTATTCACTTTTTATATCATAAAAAGAGCCAACGACGCGACTATTATTTCACATTTATGCTCATTAGTTTGAGTATATTCTTCTTGATATACCTGCTCGGTAGTGTGAAAATTAAGATTGGTTTTGCCCTTGGATTGTTCGCGATTTTTGGTATTATTCGCTATCGAACCGAGTCGATGCCAGTGCGTGAAATGACTTATCTATTTGTGATTATTGCGATATCGGTTATAAATGCGCTTGCAGGTCCTGTTAGTTATTTAGAACTTATTGCGACCAACATTATTTTTATGCTTGTAATATGGCTTTGCGAGGGAAATAAATGGATAAAGCACACTTCGTGCAAACTTGTTCAATATGATAAAATCAATCTCATTGTACCCGAAAAATATGATGAGATGGTGGCCGACTTAACAACTCGACTCGGGTTGAATATAGTAAAAGTTGATGTAGGGGCGGTGGATTTTTTACGCGATATGGCGGTGTTGAAAGTTTACTATAAGCCATTGAATGAAGATGTAAACGATGTTGATAATATTATAAAATTAAATAAAGAACAATGGGCACAAAAAGATTCTTAATAGCGAGTGCGTTTGGCATCGCATTGTCTATGCCTACAATGGCTCAAGGCAACCCGTTTGATCTCGATGACGAGATAAGTGACTTTGGTGTGTGGACATCGGTTGGTGTTGAAAAGAAAATAAATAAAAAGTGGGGAGTCGAATTAGAAGGAGAATTTCGTACGGCCGATGCCTTTAATGAAGTGGCTCGTTATTCATTAGGAATTTCTACCGATTATAAATTGACTTCATGGTTGAAGGCCGATGTTGGGTATATCTTTTTGAGAGATTTCAATAGGGCAGAGAGTTCGTTGCAATGGAAAAGTGATGAGTATGACGATGACGACTATCAGTGGTCAAAATATGAATTAGATAAAAATGATGCCTTTTGGCGTAGTCGACATCGTTTTAATGTGTCGCTTACCGGTAGCGTAAAGTTGGGGCGTTTTAAATTGTCACTCCGCGAACGATGGCAATATACCTATCAACCCGAAGTGGCATTCTCTAAGGTTGAATATGATGTGTTAAGATATAACATTGACGATTGGGGTTGGGCTCAAGAGGCAATGGAACTTGTGGAACATGATGGATATTTGTGGAAAATAAGTGAAGAAGGTGAAGAAAAAAATGATTCAAAACGAGCAAAACATTCTCATGTGCTTCGTTCGCGTCTTCAAGTTGCATATGATATAAAGGGTGTGCCATTCGAGCCATATGCATCGGTTGAAATGTATAACGATTTTGATGGATTTAAAATCAAGAAGATGAGATATACTATTGGTGGCGATTATAAAATCAATAAAAAACATTCAATAGGATTGTACTATCGACATCAAGACTTCTCTGGTGATGATGAAGGAGAAAGCACACACATTCTTGGAGTAGGTTATAAGTTTAAATTTTAAATTTTAAATCAAATTAATGTAATAGTGTGTATAGTATAAATGCGAAGAGTGCCTATTAAGGCACTCTTCGTTGTTTATGTATTTCGGATAAGTCGTTTAGACTATTTCTCGGTTGAGGTATTTATTACAGGTTGAGCCGATTCGTCGGCACAAAGCACTACGAGAAGATTGCCCACCATTGATGCGCGTTTTTCTTCATCAAGTTCAATACCTTCATTTTTGAGTTTGTCAAGAGCAAGTTTTACCATTGATACAGCGCCCTCAACAATCTTTTCACGAGCAGCAATTACAGCGGTAGCTTGTTGACGGCGAAGCATCACGGCTGCAATTTCGGGAGCATAAGTGAGGTAATTGATACGAGCTTCTTGCACTTCGATGCCAGCAAATGCAAGACGCTCATTGAGCTTTTCTACAAGAATTTCATTTATTTCAGCTCCACCCGAGCGTAGTGTCAATTCATCATCATCATCGGTAGTGTCTTTGTTGTCATCATAGGCATAAAGTCCGGCAACTTCGCGAAGGGCTGCATCGCCTTGAATGCGTACATATTTTTCAAAGGCATTCATGCGAGTTGAGGCAGTTGCGCCTGTAGCACCACCAGCAATGCTTTGTGCATCGATTTCAAACATCGCTTTATAAGTGTCTTTCAATTTCCATACTATAACCATACCAATGAGAATGGGGTTGCCTTCTTTGTCGTTTACTTTAATAGGCTCAGCATCGAGGTTGCGCGCACGCATAGTCAATCGTTTGCGCGACATAAATGGATTTACCCAAAAGAATCCGTGTTGATTGAATGTTCCTTTGTATTTGCCAAAGAAAATCATTACAGCTGCCTCGTTAGGTTCGAGAGTAAATAACCCTACGAGGGCAATGAAACAAAGTATTAAGGCCAAAATACCTCCACCAATAATCCATCCACATTCGTTTATTCCACCTATCACAAGGGCGTAGATAGATGCAGCCATTAATGCCAAAAAGAGGATTAGTGCCACAAAACCATTCATTTTGAATCCGCTATATGCGAGTTCGTTCTTTTCTGTTGCCATAATTGTTGTAATTTAGTTAGAAATCTAAGCAAAGGTATAAAAAAAAATTAAAGCTATATTAATTACTCAAATAATATGTGTAATTTTGCGTATTATTCACGAAATAACTATTCGCTATGAAATTATATGATGTATATCCTTTGTTTGATATAGAAATAGAAAAAGGAGAAGGCTGTTATACCTACGACACAGAAGGAACTAAATATCTCGACCTTTATGGTGGTCATGCAGTTATATCGGTGGGACACTCTCACCCTCATTATTTAAAAGCATTAAATGAGCAAGCTTCAAAATTGGTGTTCTATTCTAACTCGGTAATAAATTCTTTGCAACAAAAGTTGGCCGATAAACTTGGTAAAATATCGGGTTATGATGACTATCAATTATTCTTGATAAATTCGGGAGCCGAAGCTAATGAAAATGCGTTGAAACTTGCGTCGTTCTATAACGGCAAAAAGCGTGTAATAGCTTTTGATAAAGCGTTCCATGGTCGTACTTCACTTGCTGTTGAGGCTACCGATAACCCCAAAATTGTAGCACCTATTAATGCCAATGGACATATCACATTCGTTCCACTCAACGATATTGAGTCTGTTAAAGCCGAGTTAGCTAAAGGTGATGTGAGTGCAGTTATTATAGAGGGCATTCAAGGCGTAGGTGGTATTCGCATTCCTGATGTTGATTTTATGCAAGCATTGCGCGAAGAGTGTGACAAACACGATGTAGTGCTCATTGCCGATGAAATTCAATCGGGCTATGGCCGTTCAGGTAAATTCTTTGCTCATCAATATACTGGTGTTCGTCCCGATGTGATTACCGTGGCAAAAGGTATCGCTAACGGATTCCCTATGGGAGGCGTGTTGATTAGTCCTAAATTTACGCCAGTATATGGTCAACTTGGTACAACATTTGGGGGTAATCATCTTGCATGTGCTGCAGCTATTGCAGTACTCGAAATTTTTGAACAAGAAAATCTTGTTGAAAATGCTCGCAAAGTAGGTGAATACCTAATGGGTGAATTGAAGCAAATCCCTGGCATCAAAGAGGTGCGTGGTCGTGGCTTGATGATAGGCATGGAATTTGATTATCCAGTTAAAGAACTTCGCACACGACTCATTAAAGAAGAAAAAGTGTTTACCGGAGCAACCGGTACTCACATGATACGCCTATTGCCACCACTTGTATTGACAATGGAGCAAGCTCAAGACTTTATTGGTAGATTAAAAAACGCGCTTGATAAACAAGCATAAACTATTACGAATATGAAGATTGCAATTATTGGAGCAGGAAATATGGGCGGAGCAATAGCTCGCGGTCTTGCTCATAGCAATATGGATATAAAAATTGCGGTAGCCGACCTCGCCCAAGACAAACTTGACGAGTTGAAGGCAGAATGTGACGCAATAGAGGTATCAACTGATAGCCTGACTATTGTTGCCGATGCCGATGTGGTGTTGGTCGCAGTAAAGCCATGGCTTGTTGAGCCAGTGTTGAAAGGAGCGTTGCCTGCTCTTGACTTATCACGACAAATAGTGCTTTCAATCGCTGCTGGAGTTGATATTGCAACAATAACATCATGGCTTGGTAATGAACAGGCAGTTGTGTTCCGTGCAATTCCTAATACAGCTATCTCTATTCATCAAAGTATGACTTTTGTGAGTCACAATGCAAATGCAACAGCCCACCAAGTGGCACAAGTAGAAGCAATATTTAATGCTCTTGGAAAAGCAGCCGTAATCGAAGAACGATTGATGGGCGCTGCAACTTCGCTTTGTTCATGTGGCATAGCTTTTGCTATGCGTTATGTGCGTGCGGCAACCGAGGGTGGGGTAGAACTTGGTATTTATCCTAATGATGCAAAGCAATATGTATTGCAAACTCTTCGTGGAGCAGTTGAGCTACTTGAAGCAACAGGAAATAATCCCGAGGTGGAAATTGATAAGGTTACTACTCCTGGCGGCATCACTATCAAAGGCCTTAATGCAATGGAGGCCAATGGATTTACCAATGCGGTTATTGAAGGTCTAAAAGCAAGTAAATAATACTATTAACTATAAATAATAAAAACACATGTCAGTAAACAAAGTAATTTTAGTAGGAAATGTAGGGAAGGATCCCGAAATTCGTTATGTAGAAAGTCGCCCAGTTGCATCATTGACATTGGCAACAACCGATCGTGCCTATACAACTGCATCTGGAGTACAAGTACCCGAGCGTACCGAATGGCACAATTTAGTAATGTGGGACAAATCGGCCGAGATTGCCGAAAAATATATCCGCAAAGGGACTAAACTTTATGTTGAGGGAAAACTTCGCACACGCATGTGGGAAGACCGCAACACTATCAAACACTATGTGACCGAAATCATAGTTGATCAATTTGATATCCTCTCTCGCCCTCAACAAGCACAGCCCACACAAGGATAATATAATTGGGAAATTCACATATATCCTGAATCTGATAAAATAAAAACCGCAAGAGTCTTTATAACTCTTGCGGTTTTTGATTAATAGGTAGAAATACTAAAATATAACTCAACGATAAAAATCAATAAAGTATATCTTATCGGTCTAAATACAGGTCTAACTCCAGCTCTAAAATTTTGCCTATGCCATAGAGAGGATGATTTTCGCCATATTCTCCCCATAAGGAATAACTAGAGTTATTCTTGCGAGCTTTATTATACCATTGTTTGCTAATGCTCTTGTTTTTAGAGACTCCTATCCCTTCTTCATAGCATCTACCTAACATATATTGTGCGTCACCATGATTTTTATTTGCTGCCTTTTTGTACCAATATATAGCTTTAGAAGAATCATTTAAATCACGAAAATAGATTTCTCCTAAACTAAATTGTGCTTCTGTATGTCCATGTTCTGCCGCTTTTGTATAAAAGGATATTGCTTGCTCGAAATCTTTGCTAACTCCATGTGCTTCTTTATAACATTCCCCTAAATAATATAATGCTTCGGAATCTTCTTTTTCTGCGGCTTTTTTGAACCAAGAAACGGCTTTTTTGTAGTCGGGAAGAATATCACACTCCCATTTTGTAAAAAAACCACTAAAAGCTCCTTCATAATAACATTTTGCAAGTGATGTTTGTGCTTTAACATTGCCTTCGTTTGCAGCTTTACTATACCATTTTATTGCGTTTTTATAGTCTGATTCTTTTTTCCCGGTCTCAATATATAAATCTCCACATTTTATTTGAGCATCAGTATGCCCTTCTTCTGCAGCACGTTCATACCAGTATAGAGCTGAACCAAGACTTTTTTCTACACCATTTCCATTATAGTAGCAGTTGCCAAGATTATATAGTGCATCAGGGTGATTTCCATAGAAAGCAGCTTCGAGATACCATTCAAAGGCTTTTTTATAGTTTTTTTTGACTCCTTTCCCTTTTTCGTATAGAACACCAAGACAATATTGTGCATAGGAATTTCCTTGTTCTGCACTTTTTTTATACCATTTGATAGCTTCTACATAGCTCTTTTTGACGCCTTCTCCTTTTTCGTATAGTTCACCGAGACTGTGTTGAGCATTAGCATCACCTTGTTCGGCTGCCTTGCGAAGCCATTTTGCAGCATTGCTGATACTTTTTGGTACACCATGTCCAAAATAATAGCATGCTGCAAGATGGTATTGAGCTGGAGCATACCCCTGTTCTGCGGCTTTTTGAAACCATTTCACTGCTTCTGTATAGTTTTTCGTAACCCCATTGCCATTGTAATAGCATATCCCAAGATTATATTGAGCTATAGTATCCCCCAGCTCTATGGCTTTTTTAAAGCATTTTACAGCTTCAGTGTAATTGTTGGCAGTATAGTATTCATGACCATTGTTACAGAGTTCTTGTGCAGTTTGGGCTGGAGCTGTTAGCCTAATTAGCATTGTGATTAGAAGAAGAAGTTTTCTTAGTCTCATAATTTTTTTTCGTTTTGAGTCTTTAGGCAGTACTCTAAAGACGGTTCGTTATAAAATAAAAACGTGAACTGCAATGCCACGTTTTAATCGAAGGTCCTGAGAATACCCTAAAAACAAAAGTGAAAAGCAGTTCACGCATATAGCATAAACCGCTATGATTCTCTTCGTCTTTATTTTTTTCGAAAATTTCTCAGGTTCTCGATTAAAAGAAAAGCATAACGTTTTTGTTATAATTCAAATGAGATGATGGCAAATTATGGCAACTCTTTGCACATTGCTATCAGTGACAACAAAGTTAGTAATAAATGTTGAAAAAGGAAAATCTTTATAAAAAAAACAACAATGAGATACACAAAGTATATCTCATTGTCTATGTCTAATGGGGTTGTGTTTAATTATTTTTTATCCAAATCTTTGAGTAGGGTTTCAACTGCTGTGCGGAGTTGAGTATCTTCACCAGTTACGACTGTTGCAGGGTCGTTTGCTACTTTGATATCGGGCTCAAGTTGGCTGTTTTCGAGGTATGAGCCATCGGGTAGACGATAACCTACTACTGGGATACCAAACACCAACGATGGGTCTTGCAATGTTACCCAGTTCACACTTGTCATTGTCCCGGGAACAGGCATACCCACGAGTTTGCCCAATCCACGATGTTTATATACCCATGGTGTGCCGTGAGCATTACTATAGTTGGCTTCGCATTGCACCATAATGCTTGGTTTGTTCCAGCGGCGGCTTGGCATATCGCATGCTTCTACGCCACGCACCACTTGAGTGAAGTATTTTTTACCACTAAACAATACCTCGATATCTTCGTGAAGGCGACCACCACCATTCCAACGAGTGTCAATAACGATACCTTCACAGTGGTTGTATTTACCAAGAACATCGGCATAAACTTCACGGAAACTTTCATCACTCATTGATTCAATGTGAACATAACCCAATCGGCCGTTTGACCAACGCTCTACATCGGCTGCACGCTGTTTAATCCATCGATTATAGAGTAAAGAGTTTTGTGCGCCCGATGTGATAGGCAATACTACTTCGTCCCAGCGTTCGCCCGATTCGGGATTATATATTGATACAAGAGTCTTTTTCTTTGCAATGCCGTTAAATAGTACTATATAGTCTTCGTTGGCTTTGATTTCGGCTCCATTAATCTTCTCGATAATGCATCCGGCTTTTACTTTTGAAGTTGAGCGGTCAAAAGGCCCTTTCTCAATAACTTCGGCAACTTTTAAGCCATCTTTATCGTGGCTCCAATCATAGAGTAACCCAAGTGTTGCAGTAGCATCGGTAGCAGGTTTGCCTCCGTAACGACCACCAGTGTGCGACACATTGAGTTCGCCGAGCCATTCACTCAACATTTCGGCAAAATCATAATTATTATTGATGTGAGGAAGGAAACGACGATAGTTTTCGGTCATCATTTTCCAGTCAACGCCATGCATATCTTTTACATAGAACATTTCGCGTTCTTGGCGAGCCACAAAGTCAAACATATATTCACGTTCGGCAGGAGCGTCGAGTTTCATAGTAGCCGAGTATGAGATGTTGGTGAGTTTGTCGTTTGAAGGAGTGAGTTTCTTCATCATGCGACCACCAAGCAAGTATATGTTACCCGATTTATCCATTTCCATTGAGAGGTATCCAGCATTTAGTTTGCTAACGATTTTGGCTTCGGGTTTGCGAAGTTTGATTTTCCATAAATCATAACCTTTTTCTACTGCCGATAGGTAATATAGGTTTTCTCCGTCTTTGGTAATGATTGCGCCACCTATATTAGAAGAGTTAGGGGTAAGTCGCACGATGCGATCTTCAATACCATCGAGTTCAACATTGACATCTTTAGATGATTTAGTAGAGTCGGCTTTCTCCGATTTTTTATCATCTTTCTTTTTCTTATCATCTTTTTTCTTTGCTTCGGCCTCTTTCTTTTGAGCTTTTTCTACCTCTTTGAGAAGAGCATAGTCTTCTTCATTGAGGCGATATTTGTCGTAGGCATCTTGATTGAGGAAAACCAACATTGCATCACTCATTGAACCCCACGATGCATGGTTACGCATACCATAGCGTTCCGAGAAGAAAAGTATTGCGTTACCGTCCATAACCCATCGTGGAGATTCATCAAAGTAACCACTACGGGTGATGTTTGTGATTTTACCACCTTTAGCGCTCACGATAGCCACATCGCTATATGGGTCGTGCATATTGTCAACTACCTCAAGCGTAAACCATTTTCCGTCGGGCGACCAAGTGTAATAAAAACCTCCATTACGACGAGCATAAGTTGAACCGTCGGTCACTTGACGCACTTTTTTGCTCTTTACATCCATTACCATCAACTTGTTGCGGTCTTGAATGAATGCAAGTTCTTTACCATCGGGCGAATATTGAGGATAAGTGCGTTCAATATTGTCGTTAAACAATTCTTTTTCAATGATAGTGGTAGCATTAGGGAAATTGGCATCTTCCTTACGCTCGATAGTTGCTGTATAGATGTTCCATTTGCCATTGCGTTCGCTCATGTATGCTATAGTGCGATTGTCGGCTGCCCATGTAGGTTGGCGTTCGGCTTCGGGAGTGTGAGTGATTTGTTTAGTAGTAGTGTAGTCGGTTGAGGTGACAAACAATTCACCACGATAAATGAATGCCACTTGTTTGCCATCGGGCGATACGGTTGCAGACGATGCACCTGAAGCAACATTGAGTTTCTTTACTGATGTTTCATCGTCACTTACGATGTTGATTGCTACTTTTGATGGTTTTTGTGTCCCTTGTTTAGTGTAAATTTCTCCATTGTAAGTAAATGCTAAAGTGCCATCGGCGCCTTGCGAAATGAAACGCACTGGATGATGTTTAAAAGAAGTGAGTGATGTCACATTTTTAGGGTTATCAATAGGGAATGAATACACATTCATTGAGCCACCATTGCGTTCACTCAAGAAATATATGGTTTTCCCATCAATACCTACTACTGGGTTGCGATCCTCTCCGGCATGATTGGTGAGATTGCTGTGTTTGCC
Organism: Muribaculaceae bacterium; assembly: GCA_045646905.1. GTDB lineage: Bacteria > Bacteroidota > Bacteroidia > Bacteroidales > Muribaculaceae > RGIG4079. The sequence continues at coordinate 51,041 of JAZRLP010000030.1, read as the reverse complement.
AGTTGTAGCATTGTACAACCATATGTCGCGAGCTATAGATGAAGTGTGGTGTTTGCGCCATTCATCTTCCATCCCTTTTTGATCTTGATACACAAACGACTTGCCATCGGTAGCATAACTAATCATTTGAGCAGGAGATGCAAGCACCATCTTAACGCGACCTCCTTCGGCTGGTATGCTGTAAAGTTCGGTTAAACGGCGAGAAGGGAACAAGGCACTTGAAGCGGGGTCTTGAAGCGCTGACGAGAAAATGATATTTTTCCCATCGGGAGAAAAAGCCTCAGGAGTTTCGCTCTCTGAAGAAAAAGTGATGCGAGTGGCTTTCCCACCATTGGCACTCATGGTGTAAATGTCTTGTCCACCATTGCGGTCACTTGTAAATGCAATTGTTTTTCCATTGGGCGACCATATAGGGTTTGCTTCATATGACTCTAACGATGTAAGTCTTATTGCATCGCCACCTTTTGTGGCTACTTTATAAATGTCACCTTTGTAGGTAAAAAGAATTTGTTTCCCATCGGGCGAGATTTTTACATCACGCAACCATAGAGGAGTCTCGGCCGATGCACTTATGGCACATGCTGCCAGTGATAATGAGATTATTAATTTTTTCATTGTCATATGTTGTGATTGTTATTAGTCGTGAGCAATGCGAAATCCAAGAGATTCCGATTTGTAATTGGTTGTGCCTTGAGTGCGATTTGAAACACGGCAGAATTTTGTACCTAAATTATATCCACCACCATGGCCTACGCGAACTTTTGAACTTGTTCCGTAGCCTTGTGGGTTATATACAGCACCATAATCATAATGGCCATATTTGTCGTTACACCATTCAAACACATTTCCACTCATGTCATATAATCCGAGTTCATTGGCTAGTTTTGTTCCTACATCGTGAGTGGTGCCACCCGAATTCCCTTTGTGCCAAGCAACAGCATCGGCATCATCGCTACCACTATAAATGTAGTAATGAGATTGATTGCCACCACGAGCAGCAAATTCCCATTCGGCTTCGGTGGGGAGTCGGTAATTTTTGCCTGTTTTAGCATTTAGTGCTTGAAGGAATGATTGACACTCATTCCATGAAACATTTTCAACTGGCATTTTTGCCCCTATATTACGCGATGGATTATATCCCATCACTGCTTCCCATTGTTCTTGAGTAACTTCATAACGACCAATTTGATAACTTGATAGGGTTACCTCATGGGCCGGGAACTCTTGATTCATAGCATAAGCCACTTGCTCGCTTGTAGCGCCAAGCATTAGCGTGCCACCATTAATAGCAACCATGTCCGATTCAAGCCGTTTAATGGGGTCATCGGGAACGACTTCCTCTGTTGTAACTACAGGGAGTGGTTCTATCTTATCATCACTACCTGGTTTGTAAAAGAAAACAATGCTAATTGTTGCTACGATAATTATAAATACAATAGTAGCAATAACTTTTTGCACGATATTTCCTTTATTGTGAACTGATTCTTGAGGGGGATTATTATGATATTGTTCAGTAGACTCGTTTTGATACACAGGAGGTACTGCACCCATTTGAGGCTTAGACTCTTCAACATAAGGAGTAGTGGGCACATCAACGATAATATCTTTCAAAGAATAGACATTCTCGGCATCATCCCAATTTGTCATACCTTTACACCAAACTTTTGTTTTTGGTGTAATATTCATTGTCTTAAGTTCATCGATAGAGAATGGCCCTCTTTTTTCTCTATTTACAACGATATAAAATTTAGCGTCAGAAATATTATCCATATCTCAATTTATTTAAGGTTGTTAGATTTATGTATAACTACAAAGTTAATAATAATTTTACAATATGAATCATGTTTAGGCAATTCGTTGAATAAATATTAAAACTTTCGCTATATTTGTAAAATATAGAGTGATGATATTACGTTATATATCTTAAGGTGTGGTGTAACCACTCTATAATTACAAGAATTTATGAAAAGGATAATATATTTTTTAGCAATAATATTGGCAGTGGCATTGACAGGATGTCGAGGCGCAAAGTTGTCGGTTGCCGATGAACAAATGGCTCGTGGTGAGTATTATGATGCATCAAAAACTTATCGAAAGGTCTATAATAAACTCACAAAGAAAGAGGAGCGAGGAAAGCGTGGCGAGGTGGCATTTAAAATGGCTGAATGTCATCGTAAACTCAATCAAAGTGCGCGAGCAGTTGCTGCATATCAAAATGCTATTCGCTATGGATGTGCCGACTCAATGGCGCTGCTTCATCTTGCCGAAATGTTGCATGCCGAAGGTAAATTCTCGGCTGCTATAGCAGCATATAAAGAGTACTTGATGCGCGACCCCAACTCGTATGTTGCTAAAAATGGCCTTGCAGGGAGTGAAATGGCTCTTGAAAATCAAAAATCAAAGACAACTCGCTATGTGGTGAAAAATGCGAAGATGTTTAATTCGCGCCGAGCCGATTATGCTCCTATGTATTTTGACAAAACAAGTGATGCACTATATTTTACCACCACTAACGAAAAAGTTACTGGCGATAAGAAAAGTGAAATCACTGGCATGAAAAATGGCGATGTATGGATGGTGAAGAAAAACGAAAAAGGGGAGTGGCAACGAGCCGAAACCGTAGAAGGTGAGTTAAACACCGAACTCGATGAAGGTATTGTGGCTTTCTCGCCCGATGGCAACACAATGTATCTCACAAAGGCTCGTAGAGAATTGAACGCGAGCACAGGTGTAGAAATTTATACATCGCAACGCTCCGATGCCAAGTGGAGTGCTCCAGTGAAATTTGAAGTGACATCCGATACAGTATCAAGTTATGGACACCCCGCAGTGTCACCCGATGGCACTTTCCTTTATTTTACTTCAGATATGCCTGGTGGTGAAGGAGGTAAAGACTTATGGCGTATTAACTTGAAAGAAAAAGCCGGTTCGCTTGAAAACATGGGTAACATATTGAATACTCCAGGCGATGAAATGTTCCCATTTGTGCGCACCGATAGTCTATTGTATTTTGCATCTAACGGACATCCTGGGTATGGTGGGCTTGACTTGTTTAGAGCCGAACTCCAACCCGATGGACGATGGAAAGTGATTAATATGGGTACACCTGTAAATTCTTCAGCCGATGATTTTGGCATCACATTCGGAATGGGCGAAAGTGGATTCTTTAGTTCAAATCGTGGTGATGGCCGAGGTTATGACCATATCTACTCATTTGAACTTCCCGAATTGAAAATCTCTATTGCAGGTTGGGTATTAGATAAAGATGAAGAGCCTGTGCCCAATGCAGTGATACGCATTGTTGGTGATGATGGTTCAAATCAAAAAGAAGTGGCTCGTGATGATGGCTCGTTTAAGTTCCCATTGAAACGAGGCGTGAAGTATGTGATGCTTGCGGGAGCCAAAGGATATCTTAACTCAAAACAAGAATTTGAAAGTGATAATGCCGAGGAAGATGCCGAATATGGTATTGACTTTTTCTTGTCATCAATAAATAAACCTAATGTAGTTGAAAATATCTTCTACGATTTTGACCAAGCAACATTGCGTCCCGAGTCAAAAGAAGCTCTTGATGAATTGGCACAAATTCTTCGCGATAATCCACACATTACAATTGAAATGGCGTCGCACACCGACCGCTGGGGTGAAGAAAAATATAATATCGACCTGTCGCATCGCCGTGCTAAATCGGTTATTGATTATCTCACCGAGGTGGGTATAAGTGCCGATCGTTTACAATATCAAGGATATGGCGAAACTCGCCCTAAAACTGTGACAAAGAAAATCGCAAAAGATTATCCTCAATTTGAAGAAGGTACAATCTTAAATGAGGAGTTTGTAAACACATTGAGCGAGGAAGATCAAGATATTGCCGACCAAATAAATCGACGCACCGAGTTCTCGGTTTTATCGGTTGATTATAATATCTATTAATCATGTCAAGGGTGTTTCGCACAATAGTTGAGCCATTAAAGCATCAGGGACTTATTAATCATCGCATAAGGGTGATGATGTTAGGTTCTTGCTTTAGTGATAACATAGGCGAGAAACTACAACAAGCATGTTTTAATGTAGAAATAAATCCTTTTGGAACACTATATAATCCTGCAAGCATTGCTTGTGGGATTGATGATATAATAAATCAACGCAAATTTACGGCCGATGATTTGATGCAAGTCGATGGAGACAATCGTTGGCATAGTTTCAGCCATCACTCCTCATTTTCGAGTGTTGATGCCGAGGGTATGCTTCGCCATCTTAATGAACAAATAACTCATGCCCATGAGGCATTGAGCGAGGCTACGGCGTTGATAATAACATTTGGCACTGCATGGGTGTATGAACTCAACGAAACTGGCAAGGTTGTGGCTAATTGCCATAAACTTCCTGCCAATAAATTCACTCGTCGATTAATGTCGATTGATGAGATCGTAAAGCAGTGGAGTGGCGTTATTGATAGAGTGCGACAAGTAAATAATAATATTAATATAATATTTACTGTGAGTCCCATAAGGCATCTCCGTGACGGAGCGCATGAAAATCAAGTTAGTAAGTCAATATTGCATATTGCCATTGAGCAATTACTGCAACACAATGTGGGACTTATTTATTTCCCTGCCTATGAGGTGATGAACGATGATTTACGCGATTATCGGTTCTATGCCTCTGATATGACACATCCATCGGAAGTGGCAGTTGATTATATCTATGAATTGTTTTCGCAATCATTCTTTGATAACGATACAATAAAATTGGCTACTGAGTGTAGTCGTTTATCAAAACGCTTGTGTCATCGCCCTATGAGTGACGACGCGCAGGCTATAGCTCGATTTGAAACCTCAACACAACAGTTAAAAGCACAAATGTTGCAACAATATCCTTTTTTGGAGCAAGCAATTAAGAAAATCAAGAAGTAATGACATATTCAATCTCAACAATAGCACAAATTTTGCATTTGCCCGAACCTCAAATTCCGGCCTATAATATCAGTATCTTATTGACCGATAGTCGTTCGCTGACCTATCCCGAAGATAGCCTATTTTTTGCCTTGCGTACGCGCAACAATGACGGCCATAGATATCTACATGATTTGCATGAGTGTGGAGTGCGCAATTTTGTGGTAGATCACATTCCTGCTACTATGCAAAATGTTGAAGATAGCAATTTCTTGATTGTTCCCGATGTAAAGAAGGCGCTCCAAACGATAGCCTCTTATCATCGTGGTCGTTTTACTGCCCCCGTCATAGGTATTACTGGTAGCCGAGGCAAAACTATTGTCAAAGAGTGGTTATATCAACTACTTTGTGCCGATTATAGCATGGTGCGTAGCCCACGAAGTTATAACTCGCAAATAGGTGTGCCGTTGTCGATATGGGAAATGAATGAGAATACCCAACTCGCAATCTTTGAGGCAGGTATATCTCAACCCAATGAAATGGTGTCATTGCAGTCAATGATTCGCCCCAAACTGTCAATTATTACCAATATCGGTGATGAGCACGACGAGGGTTTTGCTTCACAACGATTGAAATGTGAAGAAAAAGTGATGTTGTGTCGAGATTGCGACTGCATTGTGTATAATGGCGATGATGTGTTGATTAGCGATGTGGTGGCAAATGCTGGGCTAACAGTAAAAGAGATAGCATGGTCGCGTCGAAATCCCGATTCGCCATTATTTATATCATCAATAAAGAAATCTAAACATACCACAACTATAAAATACTCCTACTTGATGTATGACGGAGTAATTGAGATTCCGTTTGTTGGTGACTATGATATAGAGAACGCTATTCACTGTTTGGCCGTAATGTTGTATCTTTGCCGTCCGTTTGATGTAATTGCATCACGCATGTTGTCATTGACAACGGTGGGCACTCGATTGAATGTAATTGAAGGGGTGAATAATTGTCTATTGGTATATGATGCATATACATCCGACTTCCATTCATTGGCACCAGCACTCGACTTTATGAGTCGTCGTGCAACCGATTCTCACTCTATGACAGTGATATTGAGCGATGTGATGCACGAAACTAAAAGTGGAGAAACTCTATATAAATCAATTGCACGCTTGTTGCACCAAAAAGGTGTGAACAGAATAATAGGTATAGGAGAAGAAATTTCGTGTTATAAAAACCTATTTGGCGAAAATGCCTCATTTTATCCTTCAACCAGTGCATTCTTATCATCAACGATAACAAGCGATTTTAAAAATGAATTAATACTGATAAAGGGTGCATCGCATTTCCATTTTGAGTCGTTGAGCGATGTGCTTGAGGCTAAACAACATGAAACAGTACTTGAGGTAAACCTTGATGCAGTAGTCCACAACTATAACTTCTATCGCTCATTAGTAAAGCCCGAAACAGGAATTGTGTGTATGGTAAAAGCCTCGGGGTATGGCGCAGGATCATTTGAGTTGGCAAAGACATTGCAAAGTCAAGGAGCAGCCTATCTTGCCGTGGCAGTGCTCGATGAAGGTGTCGATTTGCGCAAGGCAGGTATCACTATGCCCATTATGGTACTTAATCCCAAAGTGGGGAATTACAAAACCTTGTTTACCTATCGTTTAGAACCCGAAATATATAGTTTTGACATTCTTGACGAAATCATAAGAGAAGCCACAAAGTTTGGTATAACCAACTATCCAGTACATATAAAACTCGATACAGGTATGCACCGATTGGGATTTCTTGAAGAGGATATGCCTCGATTGGTTGAAATATTGAAAGGTCAAAATGTAATCCAACCCCGTTCGGTATTCTCGCACTTGGCAACAGCCGATTGTCCCGACATGGATGACTATACCAATAGCCAGTTTGAATACTTCTATCGTTGTTGTGAAGTATTACAAGGTGGACTTGACCAACCTATAATGCGTCACATTCTCAACTCAACTGGTATAACACGCTTCCCTCAACATCAATGCGACTTGGTGCGTTTGGGAATATGTCTATATGGTATACCTACGATGGATGATGCCTCGCAAGATGACTTGCGACCAGTGTCATCATTGCGTAGTGTTATAATCTCGATAAAAGAGTGGGGTGCAGGCACAACTGTGGGCTATTCGCGAAAAGGTGTACTCTCACGCGATTCGCGCATTGCTACAATTCCTATTGGTTATGCCGATGGCATTGACCGTCACTTGGGAAATGGAAACTCGTTTGTGCTTGTAAACGGACATCGTTGCCCAACAGTGGGGAATATATGTATGGATATATGCATGATTGATGTAACCGATGTGTCATGTAATGTGGGTGATGCCGTTGAGATTTTTGGTGAGAATATCACAGTAATGGAACTCGCCAATCGTTTGGATACAATTCCTTATGAAATCCTGACATCAGTATCACAACGCGTGAAGAGGGTATATTATAGAGAGTAGATATTGGGTATAACGCGATGTAAGAGGGCTATAATAATGGTTTATGGAGGTAGATTATGTTTAAAATTAAGCCTCTTATTACGAGGTAACTGATAAATGCCAACCACAAAGCATGATTGCCCATTGAGGGAAACAAGGAGAAGTATATAACGAAGAAACACACCATCGCTGTAGCCATTGACAACAGCATAGCGCGTGTGCGTGTGGCGCCTATAAATATTCCGTCCCATGTAAATGCCATAAACCCACATAATGGTATCGATACAGCCCAATAAAAGTAGTCGTTTGAGGCTTTTATAACCTGCGCATCACTACTCAATAACGATAGAAAATCATCGCCACCTATTGAATATATTGCAGTGAACAATAACGCCATCGCCAATCCCCATTTAAATAGGGCAACGATGCTTTTGCGCAATTCTGTTGGTTGTGATGCTCCTATATATTTACCCGCAATGGCTTCTCCCGCAAAGGCAAATCCATCCATGAAATAAGAAAAAAGCATGAATAGTTGCATCAAGAGTGTATTCACGGCAAGAATGATATTCCCCTGTTGCGCGCCGGCGCGTGTGAACCACATAGTTACAGCCACAAGGCATAGGGTGCGTAGAAATATGTCGGCATTTATTGAGAAAAAGCGTTTTAATTCTTGGCGCTTTAGAATATCGGAAAAAGAAACTTGAGAGATGGTGTATTTAAATTTTATAATCAGTATGCCAAGGATAAATCCACCCCATTGAGCTACAAGTGTGCCTGTTGCCACTCCTGCAAATCCCCAGTCAAACCAATAAACGAGTGCTATGCTTGTTGATATGTTGAGGATGTTGATGAAAATTGATGTCCACATCGTGGCACGAGAATTTTGCATACCTATAAACCACCCCGACAAGGCAAATGAGCCAAGCATCGCAGGTGCTCCCCATATACATATTGAGAAATATTCGTGAGCTATCGATAGCGCTTCTGGGCCTATTCCCATCATATAAAATGCACATCGTGCTATGAGATATTGGATAGCAATAATGGTAATCCCCACCGATAGGGCAACCAATAGCGAGCGATAGAGAACGAGTGTACATTGGCGATTGTCGTTAGCTCCATAGGCTTGTGCTGTCATACCACTTGAGCCCATTCTCAAGAATGCAAAGGGCCAATATAGCATGTTGAATATTGTGCTACCTATGGCAATGGCAGCAATAAACACCGCACTGCCCAAATTTCCCACTATTGCCACATCAACAATTCCCAAAAGTGGTGTTGTGATATTGGCTATTATAGAGGGTATGGACAGCGCAAGTATTTCTCTATGAATAGAGTTGATTTTCAAATCTTATTATGCTTTAGCGCGACGGCTATCCCACATGAGGTAACAAATGAGTAATGCATAAGCAACTAATCCGAGTGATTGAGATACACCTTCCGATAGTGGTGATGTGTATTCAAATCCGGCAAATTTAGTGATTGCAGCAAATACACCAAATAATGCACCACCAGCAATAAGACCCGACGAAATGAGTGTGCCTCGTTCGTGACGAGCTTTGCTGAGAGCTTCATCTTTAGTGCTTTTTGCAACGAAATATGCGATAGCACCACCCACAAGCATAGGAGTGTTCAATGGTAGTGGAATGAACATGCCAAGGCAGAATGCCAAAGCAGGAACTCCGAGCCAATTGAGAAGAAGTGCAAGGATAGCACCCACGAAATAAAGAATCCAAGGTGTTTCTCCACCCATCATAAGAGGTTCAATTACTTTTGCCATAGCGTTGGCTTGAGGAGCAACGAGCGCATCGTCACCAGTAAAGCCATAAACTTTGTTCAACACGAGGATTACTCCACCTACGGTAGCAGCCGATACCAATGTGCCGAGGAATTTCCATGTTTCTTGTTTGTGAGGAGTAGAACCTAACCAATAGCCAATTTTGAGGTCGGTAACAAAGCCACCAGCCATTGAGAGTGCTGTACACACAACACCACCAATTACCATTGAAGCAACGATACCCGATGTGCCATTGAGACCAATGCCCACAAATATTGCCGATGCAATGATGAGTGTCATCAATGTCATACCCGATACAGGGTTAGAACCAACGATTGCGATAGCATTAGCGGCAACTGTGGTGAATAGGAATGCGATGACAGTTACTACCAACCACGCAACAAGTGCTTGCCACAAGGTGCCGATAACACCAAGCCAGAAGAACACAAACACTACAACAAGCGCCAATGCAATATAGAATACTACCGATTTCATTGAGAGGTCGGTTTGCCAACGCACGGTTTTTGCTTTAGCTGCCGAACCTTTAAATTCGCGACCAGCAAGACCTACTGCTTGCATAATGATGGGCCATGATTTTACGATGCCTATGATGCCAGCCATTGCAATACCACCGATACCAATCAAACGAGCGTGGTCGCTGAAAATTGATTGAGCATCCATTGCTGCAATTTCGGGTGAACCATAAGAGCCAAGTAATGGAATGATAATCCACCACACAAATAGTGAACCAGCAAAGATAACAAACGCATATTTAAGACCAACGATGTAACCAAGACCGAGCAATGCAGCACCGGTGTTGCAACTAAATACCACTTTGGTCTTTTCGGCGATTGTAGCACCCCATGAAGCAGCAGTAGTGGTAACTGTTTCGGCCCACCATCCAAATGTGGCAACGATATAGTCGTAGATACCACCAATGAGCGATGCAATGATAAGAGTTTTGGCTTGTCCACCATTGTTTGACTTTTTGTCGCCACCTTCGGCGCTAATAAGCACTTGTGTGGTAGCAGTAGCTTCGGGGAAAGGATATTTCCCGTGCATATCTTTTACAAAATATTTACGGAATGGGATAAAGAATAATATACCCAATACACCACCCAATAGCGAACTCAAGAATATTTGCATGAAGTTAACTGTTAGGTCGGGGTATTTAGCTTGAAGAATGTAAAGTGCTGGGAGTGTGAAAATAGCTCCTGCAACGATAACACCCGAGCAAGCTCCGATTGATTGGATAATCACATTTTGACCGAGCGCATCTTTTTTCTTTAATGCTCCCGATAATCCCACAGCAATGATAGCAATAGGAATTGCTGCTTCAAAAACTTGTCCCACTTTTAATCCCAAGTAGGCTGCTGCAGCACTAAAAATTACGGCAAGAAGTAACCCCATAGTAACAGAATAGGGTGTAGCTTCGGCATAATTACGCTCGGGATGCATCACCGGGCGATACTCTTCCCCATCTTTCAATTCGCGAAATGCGTTTTCGGGAAGTTCAGTAGGGTCAACATCGTGATTGACCGCTAAATCTTTTTCTTTTTGCATAATGATATGGTTATTGTTAATTTTCTCTTATTTAATATGCGAAGATAGTAAGAAAAAAGGAAAAATGAAAAAGCCGATAGGAAGATAATGCACAATTTGTAAATAAATCATAAAAAAGTAACTCTCTTTTAGAAAGAAATTACCTAACTTTGTAAATAGAAAATATAAAATATTTACTTATGGAATATTATGTAGTTTTAAATAGGGAACGCAAAGGCCCTTTCACAATAGACCAATTAAAAACAATGGGGTTGACTCCTAACACTATGGTGTGGCATAAAGGATTGTCTAATTGGGTAAAGGCTATGGAAGTTGCCGAATTGAGTGCATTGATTTCGCAGCTAAATGAACCTCCTATGGTGCCACCTCCTCCTTATGTTGAAGAGTCAAAACCTCAAATGGGAGCAGTACCTCCCGTGTATCAACACGAGCCACCTCGTAAACAATACAATGCAGTGCCGCCTCAATATGATAACGAGAAAAAAGCATCATCATCAGCTTTAATTATTGCCATTGTTGCAATTGTAGTAGTTGCAATTATCGTAGCGATATTTATGTTCCCCAATGTATTGGATATATTCAAAAGTGAATCCGATGATCAATCGCACGACGGCTTGGCTACGATAGAAAACCCTATATGGTCAGCCGATGTGAGTGAATCTCAAAAAATTGTAATTACCGAGTTGCTTAATGATATGGTAAAGGTGCCTGCTGGTGCATTTGCAATGGGTACGAAAAGGAGTGCGTGCACTGTTGGCGACTTCTATATAGGTAAATATGAAATCACTCAAAGCCAATGGGAAGCTGTGATGGGAACTTCTATAAGTCAGCAACGAGCGATACATTCGGGCGACCGATTGACAGGTGTTGGTTCTGATCTTCCAATGTATTATGTAAATCAGAGTGAGGCTAAAAATTTCTGCAACGAATTGTCGCGTAAAACAGGATTGTCATTTAATTTGCCCACCGAAGCACAATGGGAGTATGCAGCCAAAGGAGCAGGTAATGAATATTACCGATATTGTGGTAGTGAAAACATTAACGATGTGGCATGGTATGGTGAAAATTATGCCTACGGAAGTGTTCATCCTGTAGGACGATTATTGCCTAATTCATTGGGACTTCACGACATGAGTGGCAATGTGTGGGAGTGGTGTCGCGAAACCGCAAAGATAAGAGGTGGATGTATTCTTCACGATGAAAGCAAATGCAAAGTGACATGGAGTTGGAGCGAACCCAATTATTATAAAGGATTTAATCGAGGCGGATTTCGCATCGTTATGGAATAATATATTATTGAATAAAAGAATATGGAACAAAATAACCCACTTATATTAATAACAAACGACGATGGAATAAACGCTCGTGGAGTGTTTTATCTCGCTGAAGCAGTGAAAGAAATGGGCGAGGTGTATATCGTAGCACCCGATGCTGCGCAATCGGGACAATCATCGGCAATGTCAATGAAAACACCATTGAGGATAACCGAATATCCCGAGCGTGGTGGCATTAAAGTTTATTCGGTAAATGGAACGCCAGTCGATTGTGTGAAACTTGCATTGCATACAATCGTGCCACGACGCCCCGATCTATTGCTCTCGGGTATTAATCATGGTAGTAACGCCGGAAATAACATTATCTATTCGGGAACAATGGGTGCTGTGCTTGAAACATGTATGCTTGGCATTCCATCTATAGGATATTCCTATTTGAGCCATTCGCCCGAAGCCGATTTTACTAATACATTACCATTCTTGAAGTCAATAACGCAACGAGTAATTGAGCAAGGACTTCCTGCCGATATATGCCTAAATGTTAATTTCCCAAAGGGTGAAATTAAAGGTGCAAAGGTGGTGCGCGCTGCTCGAGGTTATTGGACCGAAGAGTATGCCAACTATGTGGATCCTCAAGGGAAACCTTTTTATCTGCTGACTGGTAATTTTAAAAATGCCGAACCTGAAGCAGAAGATACCGACTATTATTGGCTCGACCGTGGCTATGCATCAATAGTTCCAGCTCGCCCCGACCAATCGGCAATGGATGTAATCGAGGAATTTAAAACCCGATTTGAATAAATAAGCGTAAAAAAGATATAGCAAGAGGTCTCAATCGCAAGTTTATGTGGTAGAGACCTCTTGTTTATTGTGAACTATGCATATCAAAATGCAAGTTAGTGGTATTTATACATCTTGAATTATAAAGTGAGTTGCATATCGATAACATCGAGCGATTGACCAAATTTTTCTCCCACTTTAGAGAAATATGATGCTTGTTTAAAACCGAGTGATTCATGCATTTTGATGCTCGCTTCATTGTTGGCAGTGATACATGCTATTAGCACTTTTTTGTCATCGGCACGACATAGTGTAATGAGTCGGTCCATGAGTTTAGTGCCTATCCCTTTGCGGAAATATTTTGGTGCGAGATATATGGTGGTTTCAAGTGTGTTGTGATATGCTGCGCGTTCTTTCCATGGGTGAGCATAGCAATATCCGGCAATCTCTCCATCTTCTTCCCACACAAGATAAGGTCCATGTGCAAGTATCGACTCAATGCGATTACGCATTTCTTCTTCGGTTAAAGGTTTCACCTCAAACGAGATGGCGGTATTGATAATATAGTCGTTGTAAATCTCGGTTATGCGTTTAACATCGCGCTGTGTTACAAATCTAATCATATTGAATTGAGAATATTAGCAGAAATCAATTATGAATTATGAATTAACTCTTGGTATTGTCCTTTCCCTTTGGTGGCATTGCCATAGGCCACAGCATGGTGTGGGCATATGTGATAGCAACGAAGGCATTGTGCGCAATTTTTGCTCCATTGAGGGCGACTGTCATTCATTGAAATATTGTTGAGCGGACATGTTTTGGCACATTTGCCACAGCCTACGCATTTATCGGTAGCATGGAATGGTCGGGGCGACATACAGTATCGTTTGAAATAGGGGTAGATTATTGCTGTTTTTACCCAAGCCCAACTGCCACGCACCACATCATCGCTATTGCTACTTGTCGCGATTTTTGAGGCAATCTCGGCAATGCGAGTAGGGGCATCGGAAAGTTTCTTTTGCTCCAATTCTTTGCTGTCAACATCAAAACCCTTCATCAGAGTGTAGGTATTGGGCATCGTCACCGAGTAGGCACATTGAGCATACCAACCACGATTGCCTATGAGTTTGCGCCAATGCTTATGTGCATTGCCTATGTCATCGCCACAAGTGCACACCATAAAATGGCAATTGTGGGTAGGAATATTAAGTGGAGCCGATTTTATGAAATCAACAACAACGGGTGGCACTCCCCACGAATATATAGGGAACACCCATATAAATCGTTTCTCCTTGCTCATGTCGTAATCAAACGATGAGGGTGAAATGAGTATTTCTCCCTGCAATTCAATTACTTGCTCGTTGAGGATTTGAGCGAGTTCGCGAGCTACATAACGGCTATTGCCTGTGCCTGAAAAACAAAGTATCATCGATGATGACTATTAATGAATCGTTACTTGTGTAGCACCAAATCCATATTCACGAAACGATGCATCTTGAGCTTGGCAACGAGGGTATTTTTTCTTTAACTCTTGTAGTACGGCTTGGCGCAATACACCTTCTCCTTTGCCATGAATAAACACTATCTTTTGACCTTTGAATTTGAGGTTGTCGGTCATCACTCGATTGAATTCGCGCAGTTGAACATTAAGCATGTCGGTGTTTGACAATCCCGCAGTGGTGTCGAGCAATTCATGTATGTGAAGGTCAACTACGATAGTCTCGGGGCGTAGGGTAGGGGTACTTTTTGCTTTAGGCTTGTCGTCTTTATAATTTTTCTTTGCGTTCATTGCGTCCTCAAGACCACGACTGTCGATAACCATTGAGCGCAATGGAATATCGTTTTTTACGATGTCGATAGCGATAACAGGGGTGTCGAAATATACACTTTTGTGGAAGCAATGCAACTTGAAAAATTTGGTGGTGTCAAGACGATATTCTACGGCAACTGGAGCTTTGAGTGCAAACTCTTTATCGCGTTTGAATGCTACATATTGAATTGCTACACGGTCCATAGATGGCAAATCTTGGTGTGTAACTTCGCAAAGGAGCAATTGGGTATTAGGTTCGACAATACCTGCATGGCGTGTAATCCATCCCTCTTTATCGGCACGAGTGAGATATGTGAAATAGAGATAGTAGTTTGAATCATTTAAAAGATAAGCATCATAGGTAGTGGTGTTGAGGTGCTTTATCTCGACAGGTTCGTATGCGAGAACAATGTTGAGAATATCACCACCTTCGGTCTCTTCAATATCTTCGGGTTTGGGGGCTTTGGGTTGCTCTGGAACTAATGTTGGGCTGACAGCCTTTTTTTCTGCTTGAGGTTTAGGCGCCGATGCCGACCCTACAACAACGCATTCACGCAACAAAACTGGAGTTTCAAATCCATCATCATCGACATATGCCATATTTCCATCTATTCTCACTATTTTTCCGCCACCCACAGCATTGAGGTAGCGCACCATATCGCCTACTTGTGCCATAATATCATTATTCTTTGTTTTATAACGCAAAAATACTGCTTTTTCCGTATCTTTGCACAATAAAATTGAGAATAAATGAGCAATATAAAAGATATACGCATTGAGGAGTATAATTATCCTCTTCCCGATGAACGAATTGCAAAGCATCCTCTTGAGCAACGCGACAAGTGTAAACTATTGGTGCGTAATGCCGAAGGTGCTATTTCGGAACATATTTTCAGCGAGTTGCCCTCGTTGTTACCCAATGATGCTATGCTCATTTATAATAACACGCGTGTGATAAATGCCCGATTGCGTTTTCGTAAAAGTGAGGGTGGGGCGTTGATTGAAATCTTTTGCCTTGAGCCAGTTTCGCCTGCTGATTATGCAGTTAATTTTGCCAAGACCGATGAGTGTTCGTGGTTATGTTTTGTAGGGAACTCAAAACGATGGAAACAGGGAGATCTTTCGGCTGTTATCACGATTGATGGTGTTGATGTAACTCTTTTTGCCACTCGTATAAATAAAGAAGGCAATGCTTCGGTAGTGCGTTTTTCATGGGATAATAATGCCTTTACATTTGCTCAAATTATTGCTGCGGCAGGTGAAATTCCTATCCCACCATACCTCAATCGTTCAACCGAAGATAGCGATAGCAAAGACTATCAAACTGTGTATTCTCATATCGATGGTTCGGTAGCTGCGCCTACTGCAGGACTACACTTTACCCCCGAAGTGCTTGAAGAGGTGTCGCAACGAGAAATACCTCGTCGCGAACTCACGCTCCATGTGGGTGCTGGAACATTCCAACCAGTGAAAAGTGATAGCATAGGAGAACATGAAATGCATAGCGAGTTTATTGCCGTGCCAAAGGCTCTTATTGAAGAACTTGCATCGACGACTCGCCGAGTATTTGCTGTGGGAACAACATCGGTGCGCACTCTTGAAAGTCTTTATCATATAGGTTGCCTCATCTCTCAAAATGAGTGGAGTGGTGAGTTACCTCAATGGTATCCCTATAGCGAGTCGCATCCACATTTGTCGGTTGTCGATTCACTTAACGCGATAGTGAAATATCTTAACGAGTCGGGAAGCGAAACACTCATTGCCTCAACGCGAGTAATCATTGCACCGGGGTATAAATATGAAATTGTAAAAGGAATTATTACCAACTTCCACCAACCACAATCAACACTATTATTACTTGTGTCGGCCTTTGTCGGAGGCGATTGGCAAGCAATGTACGACTTCGCCCTCGCCCACGATTTCCGTTTCCTCAGCTACGGCGACGCCTCATTATTGATGTAGAGGCGTTATTTCTTGACTATATCGGGATTTTTAGCTATAAATTCTTTCCACGATTTGCACCCTTTTTCAATTTGTGGGCGTGATGACTCATAGAAGTGACATAGTGCAGCCGCAAGTGCGTCGGTAGCATCGAGTTGTGGCAAAAGGTTTTCGCGTGGAATGTCAAGAATGCGACGCAACATTTCTTGTACTTGTTCCTTGCTGGCAGCGCCATTACCAGTGATTGCCATTTTAATTTTTCGAGGTTCGTATTCGGTAATAGGCACATCGCGAGACAATGCAGCTGCCATTGCCACTCCTTGAGCGCGACCAAGTTTAAGCATTGATTGCACATTCTTCCCAAAGAACGGTGCTTCAATAGCCATCTCGTCGGGAAGATATTGTTCCACGAGCATTGTTACGCGTTCAAAGATGCGAGAAAGACGCAAATAGTGGCTTTCAAATTTCTTCAATTCAATCACCCCCATAGCTATCATCGACGGCTTTTTCCCCTTGACACCAAGAATGCCATACCCCATCACATTTGTGCCAGGGTCTATGCCTATGATTATACGATCCCACTCGCGAAGCGACTTGCTTGAATTCATAACTTACAGATTGATAATAAAAGTATAATTCTCAGTTCTCAATACTTAATTCTCAATTATTATAAGATTTCCATATATGTAGTGAAGTGGAGAACTCGTTCGCCAACTTCGCGCGATAGAGCATCTTTGAGTTTGGCTGCCGATGTATCGTGCCATTTCTCAGCCTCACTATGAGATGATGCTTGCAATTGAATAGCATAACTTGTTGCTTCGGGGTCAACTTGTGTCATGATGCGCGTGAAGAGTGGATTGGATAATCCACTCTCATTCGCTATAGGAAGGTAGATTTCTTTAACCCATTTTATAAATAGAGCATCTACCGATTTATGTACATGAAATGTTGTGTTGAGGAGTGTCATTAATAGTAAAAATCGTTTGAACCGACTGATGCGGCAAAAAGACCAACACAAATTCCATAAATAATCGCAAGAACAAAAGCAACAATAGATACAATAATACCTATATTGGCCCATGTGTTAGCTTTCTTTGATTGACGGTGAGCTTCGTCATAGTTCCCAGTGCGCCAAAATTTATCTACATTATTGGCACTTACGATAGAAATAATACCGAATATTGAACCTATAATACCACAACACAAGACTCCCATTACGGTTGAAATAATAGCCTTGGTTAAATGGTTTTCGGGACATTCTTGAGCCAATTGTTGGCCATATGCTGGTTGTGGTGTATATGGTTGTTGACCATAAGGGTGATTATAGGGAGGATTAGTGGGGGGAGGTGTTGCTTGTAGAATAGATGCAAGTTCGGGTAAGTCTTTGACTTTGCCCCATTGTGCCATGCCTTCGCGCCACACATTAGTTTCGCCAGTAACACCTTTACTGCGTAATTGGTCAATAGTAAATGGACCTGCTTGTTGTCCATTTTCAATAATGAAATAGTTCATAAGATGATTATGGTTATTAATTAATAATAAGCTAATTAAATATGTTGAAAGCTGAAATAGAGAACGCAAATATGAAAATATAGAATATTATTAAAAGAGAATATCCTATGCCTATTGCAATCAAACTCCATTTACCCCATGCTTTAGCGTTGCGAGCATATTCTTCAGCTCTATCAATGTCACCTTTGCGCCATTTATTTTCAACATTTAGCGCGTAAATTAAAGAAACTGCGCCTATGCATATAGGGAAACATGCAAATAATGAAACGATAGTTGCAATAATCGCAAGAGTTAAGTGGTTGTCGGGGCAAGGTGTCGTAGGAGTGGATTGTTGGTATGGTATATGTGGCGGTGGAGTCCCACCGGGCAATGGTGGTTGTGCAATGTCAATCAGTTCGGGAATGTTTTTCACACAGGTCCATTGAGCCATACCTTCACGCCATACTTGGGTGTTGGTGGTTATGCCTCTTTTTTTTAGTTGTTCAATAGTAAATGGCCCATATTGCTGACCATTCTCAAGAATATAATATCCCATATGTTATTTAATTTGAGACGCTTTCTTGTCAATGCGTCTTTGTTTGAGGAATCGAGGAATAAATTTCAAGTGGCGCAACACTGTGGGTATTGTGCCATAGTAATAACACATTATCTTGAAACGCTCTTTGAGTGAGGCTTTGCGATTGGCAGTTGTCAATCCTTCGCTCAAATAGTCGATGATAGTGTGGGGGATATATACATTGTTGCGTGAGTGTTGCAAGCAACGAATACACCATTCATAGTCGGCCGAGAATCGATAACGCAAATCATAATGCCCTACTATGCGACGCAGAGCTATGAATGCTTGGTGGCACACGAGCATACCTTCGGCAAAACTTTTGAGGGTTAATTCTTCGGGTGCAGTGAGATGCCGGTCGCCAATGCGTTGACGATTGGCATTGACGAGTTGAGTTTGCCCATAAACGATGCCGGGAAAATCGTGATTCATAATCACATCGGCAATCTTTTGAAGAGTGTCGGGCGAATGGAACGCGTCACCAGCATTGAGGAAAATGAGATATTCACCCGTAGCAATATCGATTGCCTTGTTCATTGCATCATATAGTCCTTTGTCGGGGCTTGAGACGATGCGTGAGTTAGGAATATCGGCATCGGTAGCGAGTTGAACAGTATTGTCTTTCGACACACCATCCATCACGATATATTCATACAACTTGCACGATTGCTCTTTGACACTTGCAAGCGTGGCAGGTAATGTTTCGGCAGCGTTATATGTAACTGTGATTATGCTGAATAAAGGTGACATATCATGTAGGAGTTATTATAATACACAAAAATAGTGATAATAATTGAGAATAACGCAAAAGTCGCCAAGATTGTTGAAAAATATGTAATTTTGCAGTCGCAAATTTTTTAAGATATGTGGATATTATTAGCAATTGCCTCGGCACTGTGCCTTGGGGTATATGATATATTTAAGAAATTATCGCTCAATGGCAATAATGTGTTGACAGTGCTATTTTTCAATACATTGTTTGGAGCGTTATTGATGTCGCCAATAATTTTTATTGGATTATCTCATGGAGAAATAGGGTTGGGTGGCACAGCCGTTGGGCATTTTCATATTTTAATCAAGTCAGCAATAGTATTATCCTCGTGGCTATTTGGCTATTTTGGATTGAAACATTTGCCGTTGACCATAGCTGGCCCCATTAATGCAACTCGCCCAGTGATGGTGCTTGTGGGTGCAATGTTGATATTTGGCGAACGATTAAATCTATTGCAGTGGGGTGGTGTGATATTGGGCATTTCATCGTTGTTCCTTATTAGTCGAATAGGCGCAAAAGAAGGTATATCAATAAAAAACAATCGTTGGTTATGGTTGAGCTTTGGAGCTATGATTACCGGAGCCATGAGTGGATTGTATGACAAATATCTATTGCGACAATATGACCCACTCGAAGTTCAGGCATGGTACTCGTTCTATCAACTTGTGATAATGGGTGTTACGATTGCGATAATCAAGCGTGTAAAACGAGATACAACACCTTTTCAATGGCGGTGGACTATTCCTTGTATAGCCTTATTTCTAACAATCGCCGACATAGCTTATTTTTATTCCTTATCACTTGAAGGCTCGATGATATCGGTAGTGTCTATGATACGCCGTGGGAGTGTAATAGTTTCATTCCTGTTTGGAGTCGTAATGCTCCGTGAAAAGAATATAAAACTTAAGCTAATAGATTTGTCTATTCTATTAGTAGGGTTGGCGCTCCTTGTGTTAGGTAGTCAATAAATAATTGTAATATATAAAAACAGGCGCCTCAATCATTGCGATTGAGGCGCTTGTCATATTAAAGAGATTGTTTTTAGAAAGATGTCATTTCGTTATCAATAAAAGTGATGCGTTTTTTGAGCCATTGGCGCATTCCTTCAACCATTTGAGTGTGATTTTTAGTGTTGGTCCATATTTTTGCGTCATTAGCAGCCGATGTTGCAATAAGGGCCTCATAACGGTCAACATAGTCCATCAATTGTGGATAGCAGTACACTTTAAAATATTCCCATCTATCGCGATATACTTTTACGAAACGAGGGTCGGTGAGCAAAGTGCGGAATAATTGGTATCCAGCTTTTGATTCGGCATTAGGCTCGTTGCCAAAGATGATGGGGTCTTCATTCTTAAAATATCCTTGACCTTGAATATGTCCATAAGCCCAATCATAGTCCCATGCTGGTCCCATATAATATTTGTCACCTTTTGTTTTATACATAAATAGGCTTTTGGGATGATGAATTTCATAATTGCCCACCATGTTGTTTATAATCATAATGTTGGCGATAGAGTTGAGGTCAATCATCTCACCATAGTTGCTTATCTTGACTGAATCGTTAGACAATTTCTTCTCAAGAGTTTTAAAATCTTCCATCCAATAGTCAAATAATTCTTGTGTCATATCAGGGTCTTTGACCATTACAGGCAGATTGTAAATTGGTGATTTAAATTGCCATTCTTCGTCATAGTTTTGGTCGATTTCAAACAATATACTATTGTCTTCATCAATGTCAACATTAGTGCTGCTTATACCTATGGCTTCGGTCAACATATATGCACCACGATATTTACCATTGAGCGTAACTTCGACTGGAACAGCGCTGTTTACATATGGCATACCCAACAAGTCGGCCATTTTAAACGCTACGGGGTTGCTCATAAGAGTGGGGTCGATATAGTGAGCAATCAAAACATAATTTTTAGATGACTTCATGCCACAAAGAGATACTTTTTCGCTGAATTTCAATCGATAGGGGCGTTTATCGTAATACCATGTTGAGTTACCACGGCCTCTGATTGATATTTCACCAGCAATCTTGTTTTCAGCATTATTTGATTTTACGCGGAATGTAGAGGTCATATAGTTCTCTTTATCGGGGATTTCTTCTACATATTCATCGGTCATGATGTAGATGTGTGGCACTTCAGATGGAACTGCATTGAGGTCGGCCATAACGAGAGGTCGAGCAGCTTCGGTTTTGCTACCGTCTGAATTTATGATTGTAACATTGAGAATTGCTTTGTCTCCTGCTTTAATATTACCTGGAGGTGTTACCGAAATCATCGCATCGTTATTACATGTTCCATCGCTGGCAAATGTAGGTTGAGTAATCTTTACAATCCAGTCGGTAGAAGAATATGAACGAGTGACTATGTCGCCATTTTGACCGCTGAAAACATTTGCATATATCGCAGTATAGTCGGTTTCTTTAAATCCGTTGGGGAGTTGTAATGCGATAGATGTAGCACCCAATTGTGTTATCACAATAGCCTCGTTACTTTCATCGTTGCCAATTTTGAACGATTTATATCGTGGGAATGTTAGAGTTGTACCATTGGTTAGGGTTACGGTAATATAGTGAGGATTGGTTGTATCTACTCCGGCAAACCAACTATCGCCTTTTTCACCTTGTTCTCCTTGCTCACCTTGCTCACCCTTTTCGCCTTGAGCGCCATCTTCACCCTTGTCGCCTTTATCGCCAGTAGCCTTTACTCCAGTAGAGTACCATGTAACACCACCATCGGTCGATACTTCCCACTCGTTGGTAACTGGGTTGATGCGCATTTGAGGGGTGTATCCGTCGCGTCCATCTTTGCCGTCTTTTCCATCGGCACCGTCTGCTCCATCAGTACCATCTTGGCCGTCCTTGCCATCTTTGCCATCGGTTCCATTGATGCCATCTTTTCCATCTTCGCCATCTTTACCGTCGGCTCCTGGAGCGCCATCTTCACCATCAATAGCACTTGCTCTCACTTTGTTGCCGTTGGCATCATAAAGCCAATCGCCATCAATTGTCCAATAGTAGAGGCCATCATCGGCAAGTTTTACACCTATAACAGGGGTGTATCCATCAGTGCCATTCTCTCCGTCGGCACCATTTGAACCATTTTGACCATCAATACCATTTTTAATGATTATAGCTCCATTATTAAGGAAACTAATAATGTAACCCGAACCATCGGTAAGTGGAGTTACGCCAGTGACATAATCGCGTTGCTCAAGCGATGCAACAAGGTTTTGCAACGATATAATATTATCATTAACTTGTTTTTGCCACATTTCAAGAGCCAACACTCTATCGGCAAGGTTTTGTTGTTGATTTTTTAGAGTGTTTAATTCATCTTCGTAACATGAAGTGAGTGGCAACATAACCAAACATAATAATGCAAAGACTATCTTTTTCATTAGGGATGTAATTTTTATAATGTAAAGTAAATTTTGACAAAGATAACTAAATTATTTTAATCAATAATATTAAGTTGTTTAATCAAATCGATAAAGCGCATTTCTTTCAAAAAAGTTTTGATAAAAATGAATATTTTTTTTTGAAGTAGCCCGAAAAAATTGTAATTTTGCAGTCATTAAAATATATAACCATTTCAATACTTTATTTTATATGAAACAGGATATGATTGTGATCCTTGATTTGGGTAGTCACGAAAATACAGTAGTCGCTCGCGCAATTCGTGCGCTTGGAGTTTACAGCGAAATTTATCCCCATGACATCACGGCCGATGAGTTAAAAGCTTTGCCTAATGTTAAGGGGATTGTTATTAATGGAGGTCCTAATAATGTTATTGACGGAGTTGCAATTGATGTAAATCCCGAAATTTATGAATTAGGAATTCCTGTGATTGCCGCAGGCCACGACAAAGCATTGTGCGAAGTGAAACTTGCACAATTCAACGATGATGTTGATGCAATCAAAGAAGCAATCAAATCATTTGTTTTTGATGTTTGCAAAGCCGAAGCCAACTGGAACATGACTAACTTCGTTAACGACCAAGTAGAACTTGTGCGCCGTCAAGTAGGCGACCGCAAAGTATTGCTTGCTCTATCGGGTGGTGTTGATAGCTCGGTTGTTGCTGCATTGTTGCTCAAGGCTATTGGTGACAACCTTGTATGTGTTCATGTTAATCACGGCTTGATGCGTAAAGGCGAATCAGAAAATGTGGTTGAGGTGTTCCGCAATCAACTTTGTGCTAACCTTGTGTATGTTGATGCTACTGAACGCTTCCTTGGCAAGCTCGAAGGCGTTGAAGACCCCGAAGAAAAACGCAAAATCATCGGTGGGGAATTTATTCGCGTATTTGAAGAAGAAGCTCGCAAACTCGAAGGTATTGACTTCCTCGGTCAAGGTACTATCTACCCCGATATCGTAGAAAGTGGTACAAAAACTGCTAAAATGGTAAAATCACACCACAATGTGGGTGGTCTTCCCGAAGATATGCAATTTGAACTCGTTGAACCATTAAAACAACTCTTCAAAGACGAAGTGCGTGCTTGTGGTGTTGAGCTCGGCTTGCCATACGAAATGGTATATCGTCAACCATTCCCCGGTCCAGGTCTTGGAGTTCGTTGCCTTGGTGCAATCACTCGCGATCGTCTTGAAGCAGTGCGTGAATCAGATGCAATCCTTCGCGAAGAATTTGCTAATGCTGGTCTTGATAAAACAGTTTGGCAATACTTCACAGTTGTACCCGACTTCAAATCAGTAGGTGTACGCAACAACGCTCGTTCTTACGATTGGCCAGTAATCATTCGCGCCGTGAACACTGTTGATGCAATGACTGCTACTATCGAAGAAATCGATTGGGCTATCTTGAAGAAAATCACCGACCGCATTCTTAAAGAAGTTCCATGCGTGAATCGTGTATGCTACGATATGTCGCCAAAACCATCGGCAACTATCGAGTGGGAATAATCTCGAATCATTATTTAATAGTATAAGCAAACGCGCCTCGGAATTTCCGAGGCGCTTTTGTATTTGACATGTCGGATAATTTTAGAATTACATGACAAATTAAATAATCTAAAATGCGACATTATCGCAGTTTATGGTTTGTGTTGTTGCATATACAAAACCAAAATAAATTTATATCTTTGTGAAAAAAAAGTAAATAAATGAGATTTTCATTTGAAATTAGGGAATTGATAAAACTTAAAACTGGGAAGGAACTTATTTCCCCGTCGGATTGTGAGTATATTGCATTAGATATATTTAGTAAAACAAATGAACATATCGGTGTAAATACAATAAAGCGATTATTGGGGTTTATTGAAGACGATCGAAATCCAAGGATTTCGACATTAAATATAATTGCGAAATATCTAGGGTATTCTGATTGGGAAATGCTGTCTAAGGCCAAAGTCTTCAATTCTACATTTGAAGAAGTCGAAGGAGAATTAGATATTGCTGGTTTGCCTATTGGTCAACGATTAGAATTGTCATATCTTCCTAATCGAATAGTTAAAATCGAATATAAGGGGAATTATATATTTGAGGTAATAAATAGTATAAATAGCAAATTGCAAGTCGGCGACACATTTGATATGAGATATCTTATATTAAATTATCCTCTTGTAGCCTCAAATGTGACGCGTAAAGGAGAAATTTTAGGGCAATTAAAAGCTGGGCAAATCTCAGGGATAACATCTATAAAAATGTTAAAATAAAAATGGATGTTTCTCAGATAAATGGCACAAATAAGATTGATGAGTTAATCGCAAATGCACAACAAATCAATCACAACGGAGCAACGAGTGTAACCTATTATGCTCGTATGCATGGTCGACGTGTATTTATAAAACGATTAAATGAAAAATATCGTTTAAACCCTCGTTATTTGTCTGCGTTAGAAAAAGAATTTAATCTTGGATTTAGATTGGAACATAGTGCACTACCTCGCTATATATCATATGAGGGAGATGCTATCATAATGGATTATATTGAAGGTGTAACGTTAACTAAATTTATAGAAGAAAATCCTCGATACTTTTTTAATAAAAAAAATGTGAATCGATTTATGTCGCAGCTACTTGATTGCTTAAAATATTTGCATCAAAATTCGATTTTACATTTGGATTTAAAACCCGATAATATAATGATGACTCTAATCAATAATGATGTAAAAATTATTGATTTAGGATTTTGTTATTCCGATATCTTTGATGATACAATAGGGTATACTAATTTATTTGCTGCGCCTGAATTAAAGAATAAAAACAATATAAAAATAGGATCGTACACAGATGTTTTTTCCATAGGTAAAATATTGGATTATATTATTCATGGAAAAAAATTTAAATATTATTGTAAAATAGCAAAAAAATGTCAATCAAAAGATGTTAATCAACGACCTAATATTGATACATTAATTAATTATTTTTCTAATATTTCGTGGTGGCGCAGTAATCGTGTGAAAATAATGATTTATGTTGGAATATTGGGGGCAATATGTTTGTATATATATAACACAATATTGGTTGAAAACAAGTCTAATAAAAATCAAATAAAATTAGAAAAAAAACACCAACCAATCAAAATAAAAGAAGATTCGATTAATAATACTGATACGGTTAATGAAAAAGATTTAATTGTAAAAATTAAATCTCCCAAAGTACATAATATTATAGAGCCAGCTCCTAAGATTGACAAAAAAGAAGTATATAAATATCCTGCTCATGATTATCCATTTCAGTCAAAGTGTTCTACCATGGAAGTAAAACGAGATTGGTATCGTGAATTGCGACCTATTTACGACAAAATGTTGGCGCAATATATGGCTACCGATTCAATAATATGGTTTGATGGCGCTTTTTATGAAAGTGCTAAAGCTCTAATAGAAAATGAAAAATCGGCTATATATATAAAATATAAAAGTATTCCGGTTGATGATATTTATAACGATGGAATGCACGTTTTTACTATGATTAGTTGGATGCACCAAGGATTTCCTGTTGAGATAAGTGGATATAACCGACCTCCTCGTCCTGATTTAACTAAATATGCTAATGAGCAAATAGCCTTGTTTGAGGGTCGATAACCTAAATGGATGAAATGGATGAATGAAAAACACTAATTCTACTATACCTTTGCGTATAAGTTGTTATCGCGAGTTAAAAAAACAGCTCACAAATGCCAATGTTTAAGAATTTTTCTTAACTTTGTGCTGTTGCAATAGTGCAACACGACATATTTTGGAAGCGTTTAGCATTATTCCATCTTGATGAACTTCGACAACTCATTTTGACTAATGGAATAAGAGTAACGTTCCTTTTTGGTGTGTTATATCTCTACATATAATATTGCCAAAAAGTGTGAGCTGTTTTCTTATTCGTAGTCAAGGCAGTCGAAGGCCCATCAAGCGAATAATTTAATTGCTCACACTTTCTTTTTATGCCTTAGAAATAACCCTAAAATTAAAAATCGGGGGCTTAATGGAAAATTAACTAATAAATAATATGAAACATCCTATCATTTTATGTGCGATAGCAATCGCTGGCATTTTCACTTCTTGTGGCCTACTTGAGAATGGGAAAGAGGAACAAGAAAAGATTGTAAAAATCACCCCTCTGTTTAGCAAGAAAGTACAGCAATATGACTATTTAAGTAGCTTTAGCGAAGGATATGCAGCAGTAATGCGCGAATTACCACTACCATCGGGAGGAGTGAAGCAAGTGTGGACATTTATTGATGTTGAAGGAAATGAAATTCCTCAATGTCAATATCAACACGCGAAGGATTTTAGTGAAGGACTTGCTGCAGTGATGAAAGATGGGAAATATGGATATATCAATACAAAGGGAGAGGTTGTAATACCATTTGAATTTGACGATGCAAATATCTTTAGCGAAGGAATTGCTGCTGTGGTTAAAGGTGAAAAGCATTGTTATATAAATAAGGAATGTGTTGAAGTAATTTCAATTCCAAACGATGAAGAATGTGTGGGATGTGAAATTACGTTGACCCCATTTTGTGAAGACCTCGCTTTTGTAATTAAGCCCAACGGTTGGGAATATTTTGAGTATTATGCGATTGATAAAACCGGTAAAAAACTCTTTGAAGGCAAACTTGGTGGTTGGTGTGCCGAAGAAGGTGGTCGTTTTAATGCCGATTATATACCAAAGATTCAAAATGGTGAAGTTTATGTTCCATCTGAAGACTACGATACTTATGATGTATATAATAAACAAGGTCAAAAACTTAGGACAGCGAAAGGCGCACCCAAAAATAATGAATATTATGAAATAATAAGTGAATCTGTTCCATATGGAGAAGGTGAGAATATTAATCGTTTTGGAATGAGACAATTGAAAAAAGACGAAAATGATACGACAAAATTAGGTTTCATTCCAACGATTTATGATGATATACATTATTTGAATAATGGCGTAGCATTAGTGTGCATATATGAATATGATAAAGAAGCGTTGATTTATGGTGAAGTTGAAGGAGGATATATTGCAAACACACATTATGGATATGCTGATTTATATGGAAATGACACATTCTCAGATGAAATTAAAAGAAAGTGTGCTCGATCATTTGATAAAGCCGAAACAAATTTGGATGCATATAATGAAGAACGAAGAAATCCTCAATGGTTACGTGGTACTTGGCGCATGAGTACCGACAACGGTTATATTTATAAAATATTTAATAATGGAAAATGTACAACATATTTTGAATGTTATTCCCATGTTGACGAAGAAAACTATTCGATTTCCGATGGAAGAATAATTATAGAAGGAAGTGATGTCTCAATGATATTAGATTGTGACCAAGATATCGTAATTATTGAAGGACAAAGTTTGAGCAAAATTTCAAGTTCAACAACTATTGATTCTTCATTACAAGGAGCTAATGCTTCCATGAATAGCCAATCTAATAATAGTTATTCTGAAACCACAAATACTTTGTCAGAAGAAGATGAACGTAAATTGCGACTTTTGAAACGTTTAAATGACCTTGAAACAGAATATGGGGAATTTATTAGTGAATTAGGGAGAGTTGCCGGAAATCCACTTAGATTGATGTACCTCAAACAAAACATTCCAATAACAATAGATAACATAATATCTATTGCCCGTCAGTTAGGAGACAGTGAAAAGGTGGCATTATATAAACAAAGAAAGCAAGATTTTGAAGCTTATGCTAAAAGTCTAAATAATTGGTAAAAAGATATTATGAATTAATAAATATGGAAATTACGATCTATGCCAAACATCACATAGCTCGTAATTAAAACTAACTTATAAAATTATATAACAATGACAAGACTTTTTATTGCGTTCATATTAATGGTTTTAATGAGTAATATTAGCCTCGAAGCTAAGAAATATAAATTTAATATTAATGAACCTTATGAAATAGAAATAGTAAGGGTAGGGAAAAAGGGTGAGAAGTATTTATGTGTTACAGGTGTAGCTGGTTCTGTAGATAAAGCAATGGATAAAGCTTTACAAAATGCTGTCGCTGCATGTGTCTTTACTGGAATAGAGGGGAATGTTCATGCTGGTAGAGTTCCTGCAATATGTGATTCTATAGGTGCATATAATCAAAATCGGAAATATTTTGACACCTTTTTCAAAAAAGGTGAGTTTATGAATTATGTGAAAAATATTAACTCTGGGTATCCTTCTGGAGCTAATAATGTGAGAGTAGGATTGAAGCGAAAAGTTAGACTATGGGTAATTGTTCACTATGATGCTTTGCGTGAAAAGATGGAGAATGATGGTTTGATAAAATCGCTTGATGTGTATTTTTAATTTAAAAGAATATAAATGATGAAACGATTTCTTCAAATTTTGTTGATGTGTAGTTTTGCGGTTATAGTAAACGCCCAAGAAACGACACGTCGGGCAATGAAACCGACAATTATGGTAGTTCCCGAAAAATCATGGTGTGTACAAAAAGGATACACACTCTCTCAAAATAACAATGTGATTGATTATGAAAGAGCTTTGTTGGATAATGATGTTCTTAATGTTATTACACGCATGGGAAGCATTATGGAGGAACGTGGCTATCCACTAAAATTGCTTCGCAGCGCTCTTGATGAGATGGAAAATGAAACAGCATTAGATATGGTTATGACCACTAAAGATGGAGCTGAAATACAAGAAGATGAGTATGATAAACTTATGCGAGTAGCAAATGCCGATATTATTGTAACCATAGCCTTTGATAGAGTTTCATATGGACCAAGACAGATGATGGAATTTAGAGTAACGTCAGTAGATGCGGCAACATCAAAACAAATAGGAGGAGAAGTAGGTCGATCATCGGCATCTTATGCTCCCATTTCAGTACTATTAGAAGAAGCGGTATTGGGATATATGGACAACTTTACCAAAAGTATTGGTAGGCATTTTAATGATATAGTTAATAATGGTAGAGAGGGTACTATTATTTTCAAAATATCAGAAAGTTGTCCATTGAATATGGATTCAGAGGTTACTTATAACGGAGAATCGGGAGAATTGAGCGAATTGATAGATTATTGGATGAATGAAAACAGTGTAAATGGGTCATATTCACAAACCGCAAAATCAAGTATTAGATTGCAATTTGAACAAGTAAGATTCCCATTATTTGCTAAGGGTAGATTTGGAGGGAAACAACGAGCTATCAATGCCGAAGGTTTTGTGAAATCGATTTCGAGTTTTCTATCGCAATTTGGCATCTCAACGACAACGCGCCCTGTTGGATTAGGAAAAGTATATGTAATATTAGGAGGATTATAATATGAGAAGATATTTAATGTTATTAATGTTTATTATCGGAGTGTTAACGAGTTATGGCAGTAGCTTTAATTATATTTGCTTAAATCCATATATTCCAGAAGAGTCGGAATTAACACAGTTTCAATCAGAAGCATTGCTTAATAAATTGAAAATGATAGCGACTGTAAACTCTTTATCAGGCGAAGGTCTTGACTCTCGATTTGTTATTAGTGGAGATGCACAAATAATAGAAGAGGCTATTACTTCGACATTTCCACAAAAGACAGTTATAAAAGTATTAATACGATTGTTTATAGGAGATGGATTAACCGGGATTTTATTTTCGTCATACGCAAATGATTATAATGGAATTGGAATAGATATAGATGCAGCCGTTATATCTGCCATAGGAAAAATAAATCCTAATGATAAGAATATACAAGAATTTCTAAAAAATGGGTGTAAACGGATAAGTGAGTATTATGAAGATTCTGCTGATGATATATTTGCTTCGGCTAAAGCCGAAATGGCATCGGGTAACACCGAAAGTGCAATTTGGTTGTTAAGAACAATTCCTATGGGGAATGCCAACTATAACGAAGCTCAAACAATCTTATCGGAATATGGTAGAAAGGTAATCGATAATAATAATCTTGCTTTAATCAATAATGCAAAACAAGTGTGGAGCACCTCTCCCGATGAAAATGGAGCGAATCAAGTTGACGAATTGCTTTCACAAGTGAGTTTTCCGTCTAATCAAGCGATAAGTGAAATTAATAAACTAACAAAAGATATCACTACTCGAATAAAATCCTTAAATGATAAGCAATGGCAATGGCAAGTTGAGCAAGAGAAAATGAATCATAAAAAGGAGATGACGAGAATAAATAATGAAAACAAAGTAGAATTGGCTAAAATTGAGAAAGAAAAGCAATGTAGGGTTACTGCAATTAAAGCGGCAGAATCGGTATTGAAAGCAAAATATGAAAATCAACCACGAAGAATTGTATATCGAATACATCATTGGTGGTAATAAATGAGAAACAATTAAATTATTATAAATTAAAAATAAAATTAATTATGAAGAAATTAATGTTTTTATTGCTATTTGGTTGTGTATTGAGCCAAATGGTTTCGGCAAGAGAAGGTGCTTATGGTGCTATTGATCAATACGTAGGTATAACCGGTTCAACCAAATATTTCAAAGATTATAAATTTGGAATAAACAATGTGAGATTGCCCGAAGAGTGTTATTCTTTTGAGAACTATAAAGAAAAAGAAACAATAAAACAACTTGAGGCTGCATTTGAACGCGAAAATACAGGTAGAATGATATTGGACTATCTAACGTGTAACAAATATTCTGAAGAGTTGAATGATAGTGTAGATAGTCGTTTTCACAAATATATTATTATGAGAAGTTGTACATCTGCTGACTCTGTTGATTCTACTGTTACACTGATTCAATATCACAGTTTTAGGCGCAATCCTTGGTCAGAGGATTTATTGAAAAAACGAGCTATTGAAATTATTCATAAGTCAAAAATGGAGCAAGCTTATGGAGTTATTGATGCTGAAACAATATTGCAAGAAGATGTTAGACCAATTTTGAAAAATAATTATATCGTATTGGTAAATGAAAAATCGTGGGCTGTTTTCAAAGTGGAAATTACCGATGATATTATTGATTATATTTATACTAATCCCAACTGGGTTGTGTCTTCCGACATCAAAGTTGACGTGAAATGTGAAGCAAATGGTAAAATAAAATCAAGTGTAGTAGGAAAAGCCTTATCTAACGCTTATGCTGGTTCTAAGTTGGCAGATGTTATTGCAAATGAAGTTCCAGCCTTTGGAATTCAAAATCAAATTACGGGAGTATTACCAATTACAATGGATTTTGATAAACGTCAAAATTTAAAAAATGGGGATAGATTAAATATATTTAGAAATATTGAAAAAGATGGAAAAGTAAAATCAACAAGAATTGGAAGAGCTCGATTTATTAACGCAAATAGTGATTCGACTTCGGCTACTTTAACAATGATTGCAGGAATAACACCATCATATAAAAGAGGTGATGTCGCTGTACGTAATAGAGATAAGAAGGGTTCAGGAGCCATAACCGTTGGATATAAAAATGGTGGTGGTTTCGCTCTAAATTATATGGGCGATTTCTTAACAAATGTTTGGTCAGGGGGATTTACCGGTAATTTTTTATATGAAGCAAGCTTAGGTGCCTACGTATTAGACGTGGACGAAGTCGAAAACTTATTAGGAGAAACAACAGGGGCATTTGCAGCAAGTATTAGACTTGGATATGGAGTAGGTAAAAGATTTTTAAATAATATTGAGTTATTGCCATATATAGCAGTTGAAAATGAAATTGCAACTCTATCTCTATCTGTTACTCAAGAAGAAAAAGAGATGCTAATAGAAGAATATGATATGAATATAAATTCATATTCAATGAAATTGCCTATTGGATTAAAGGTTAATGTGAATATATATTATCCTGTTCAATTAACTTTAGGAGCAGAATATTCTTTGCCTTTATTCTCTGCACCATATAATATGTCAACGGAAGAAGATCTTATTACACAAGGTATGACACCAGAACAAGCTAAAACCCTTTCAGGAATCATGCCAAAAGCTGCAACAGAGTTTTGGAATACCAAGAAATTTGGGTTTAATATTTATGGTGGTATTAAAATTGCGTTCTAATGTAACGTGAATTTCGAAATAATGCATTTTTAGAAAGGAGGATTGTGCCTGCATTAAAAATTATGGACAATCCTCTTTATTAAAACAATCAAACTTATGAAAAGATTACTATTAGGAATAAGTGTTGTGGCACTTATGTTGACAACAAGTTGTGGGAATAGTAGTGACCAAAAACGAATTGCACAACTTGAAGCAGAAATTGCAAAATTAAAAGGTGAAGATTATAGAGAATCGTCATCAGCATCTAACGATGAAAATTATTCTTTACCATCAACAAGTCAAGAAACAGATAATAGTTCATTGTCTAATAATGAAAAAAGTTCACGTTTTACAGGAAGGTATCAGTTTACTGATAAGTCGGGAACTGTGTGGATTGTCAATCTAAAAGATGATGAAACTGCAACAATGAATATTAAAGGAGATAGCTTTTTGTATTATGCAGAATGGGATGAATTTCCATATGGAGTTCCATGTTTGAAGTTCGGCTTTGATGATGCCCCGTATGCAAATTTTCCATCAGGAAGAGAATCGATGTACTATGCATGTATTACAGAAGATTATATCTATAATAGCAATTCTTCTTTTTCCGCAAAAAATCCTCGTAAGCGTTTGCCAATTAAGAAAATAAAGTAAGTGCATAGATGAAAGGAATAGGATATATAGCAGTTGCTTTATTTGCATTGCTAACAGTGTCATGCAATCAATGGCAATCGTTTGAGGGATTAAGTGAAAAAGAAGTGCTTGAAATAGCTTATAAAGAAGGGGTTAATTGTGGAAGACAATTTGGGAGTATGTCAAAATGTGAAGAATTGCTTGATGCTGCAACCCTAACTTATATTGGAATACTTTCAACTCAAAAAGATAGTATTATATACCAAGAATTTAAAACGCAATTTTCAAAAGGTATGGAAGTAGGGGTAGAAGAAAGCCCCTATAAAGGCCTTATTGTTGACGTGGAAAACATTTCAGGAACTTATGCTGGAACGCTTGGGGAGTATGATATTACGATGACACTCGATCAATCAAAAAGTAATATAGATGGCAGTTATACATACACAAAATATGGCAATACACTTAACTTGTCGGGAAGCATTAATGGAACGGAAATTTCATTAAATGAGACAACTCCTAAAGGGAATAATTCAGCTAATTGGTCATTAAAGTATGTTGACAAAACTCTTGTAGGGACTATAAACGTATTTCATACAGGTAAAACTCATAATGTCAATTTAAGACTTATGGAATAACTTAGATACGGATTATCCCCATCTGGAGCAGGCCAAAGAAGGCTGAGTTAGTACCCTATGGGTGGTAAAAATGCTAAAAAATTTTAACCTAAAAAATAATTTTATATGAAAAAAGTGATTTTAGTTTTAGCTCTTTTGACTTCTTATTTTGTTGCATCAGCACAAACTCCCTCAGCTTCTGATAGTACATATATTTATTCAATGATTGATAAGATTGATTATGTAACAATAGATAATGGAGATGGCGATAAGCTCATAAAAGACAAAAACGGAAATACTTTATATTTTAAGAACAAGATAAATGCATTAAATTATCTTGTAGCAAATGGATGGGAATTTGTGCAATATAACAATGGATACTACATAGTAAGAAAGAAATATCCAAAATCAAAAGTAAAAAAATTAATAAATCCTATCCCATAAAGCATCTTGTAAAATTTAGATAATTGGAAATCGCTTGAAAAAACTCAAGCGATTCCTTTTTTTTATTCAATACTGTTTGAAAGATGTACATTATCGCAGATTATTGCTTTTCTCGTGTTGTACCTTTGCATTATAAAATTTTATAACGAGAACATTGACAAGAGATTTTTAGATAAAAAAAGCATCAACTGTGGTTGAGTTGATGCTTTTGAAATGTATGTGAAAGAGTTTTATTTTACATTGTAAGTAATTGTTTTGGTATTGCCTTTGCTTTCGTCGGCGTGAGTGAAATTATATTTTTGAGATTTAACAACCACTTGGTCGGTTGAGGTTGTGCCATCTTCATATTTCCATTCTACATCAACTGTAATGCTATTGGGCGTGAAGTTCCAAATTTTACCTTTTTTTGCTGTACCAGTAAAGAGTACTGCGCAATTGAAGGTGTTTATCTCTTGAGCAGGAGTGAGCTTGTGTAGCACATTTTTCGCCTCATCGGGATTGGTAAGCTTGATGGTGCCAGGGAATGCGATTTGTCCGTGCATTTTACCTCTTTCGGTTTCGAGAGTAATAGGCTTACCATTTTCACCATCAACGATTTCTTTAATCATAGGAGCTGCAGTGGGAGCATCCTTTACGGTTGAGTTTAGATTGGGCGCTGTGTTAGAAGCCTCTTCGCCCGTACGATTATTATTGGAACATGAACTGAATCCCATAACCATGCCACCAATAATGAGTGAGTATAATACTTTTTTCATCTTCTTTTTATTTAGAATGTTATTATAGCAACAAAGTTAATTATTTGTTGTCAAAAATCAATCATTTTCATTAAATTTGTGAGTATGAAACGATTTTTTCTCATATTATTAATAGTTTGTGCTACGGCATTTGCCATGATGGCGCAAAATGACTTTGAGGGAAAATGTGGTGCTCAATTAAAACAGTATCTACACGATAGTTTCGCTCCACAGCATTATGTGTCGTCAATGACAGGCGAGGGTGGCGCATGGAGCCTGTTTGCTCAATGTGATGTGATGCCCGACGGTTCGGCGCTTGACCGATATTCTTCATCTAAATATAATTTTCCTCACGATAAAACTACTGCGCCCTATGGCATGGTAGTGAATAGCGTTGTTGATGTGTCGTGGTGGGGGAGCCATGTACCCGCCACTGCTGAGTGGGATTTATATAACTTGTTGCCATGTAACAGCGAGGTGCCTCAATATAAAAACGACTATATGCCCGGAGTGGTAACCGATATCGTTTATGCCAACGATGTGTGGTCGGTAGGTTGGGGAAGTATTGAAGGTTATCGAATAAATATGTATGCGCCACCACGAGGTTATGAGGGTGATTTTGCTCGCATCATAATGTATATGGCCACCATTTATCCAGCCAATCGATGGAGTGGGCAAGGAGTGAATTTTTTTGCCGATGGGGCTTATCCTACCTTAAACGGATATTCAAAGGCGCTATTGCTTCAGTGGCATGCACTCGACCCCGTGAGCGATATTGAACTAACTCGAAATGATGTCATAGCAATGGCACAAGGTAATCGCAATCCGTTCGTTGATTATCCTCAACTGGTTGATTATATTTGGGGCAGCAAATCTTCAGAGCCTTATCAGCCCGGACAAGAGGATGAGGACCAAGAACAATCAAAAGAGCCTTTGCGTGCTACATATTCAATCTCGAACGATGAAAAAGTCTATTTATTCTCTCCATATATTCCCAACGATGTAACATGGACAATTAATGGCACAAAAATAGAAGGCGATTTTATTGAAACAAAATCCATGGGAATGGGAGAACATGAATTGCGATTCCAATCGGCAACCATTAAAGGCAAACTCAAAATAAAAATTGTGGAATGATGCGCGATGCTAAAAATATATGGAAACTATTGTTGGTGGCATTGATATCGATTGTCGGCGTGGGATGTAATGATGCCGATGATCCTATCGAACGATTGCGACCATCGTTGAGTGTGTCGCAGCTATCTCTTGAAGTGGGTGACTCGGCAATATTGCAAGTGGTTAATGCCGATACTATAATTTCAACTACGACCGATGCACCACAGGTGGTTATGTTGCGAGTAGAGGGGACTAATGTCATCGTAAAAGCCATTGCTCAAGGCGAAGCTACGGTGGCAATAAATGTGAAAGGTGCGCGATTGAAATGCGATGTCACAGTCATTGGTGTTGATACACCTCAAGATGATTTCGATAAAGAATTGCTCGACGAGCGATGCCGATTTGTGTCACAATCATTATCGCTCTATTATGATACCCCAGGCACAATCGTTTCAGTTACAAATGGAAATGTGATAGAGATGCGAAGCCTCATCACTGGGGATAATATTTCATTCAACCCTGGCACAACACCGCTCCAAGAGGGACTACTTCCCAATGCTACTTTAAAAATTAATGACACACCAGTCAATCTTAAACAAGCATCTTTAGTACGCCTCGCCACCGACGGTTCAATGTGGCTTAACCTCCTCGACGACAACAATAATAGAATCATTATTGTCGTAACCGACATCTAATTTAAGCCTCTCACGATTTAAAAATTGGTGTTCCAAATTTTATTATCCGATTCCAATAATTGAATATATGTCATTTTATATCTGACAATAATTCCTTTAGAGAAGTTGTCTTTAATATGGATTTTGAATCCCAATATAGACAAACTACCACAAAATCATCAAATTCAGAATGAGAATATGCCCAAAGATTAGCATCTTTATTATTCGATTCAAACGAATGTATGTCATCAATTTTCCATGAACCATTCTCTAATATTAATACAAATACTTTGTATTTAGTATTATAGTTTAAGCTGGGGGAACAAAAAGAGGTAATAACATATGCTTTTGTAGGAGAGCTTTGAATGTCTTCAATCAAGAATTCGCTTTTTGCATCTTGTTTAGGTAGCCCTGTCCATAAGCTCCCTCCACCCATTTTATTATTGAGCGTTTTTTTAGAGGGATAACTATTGTATAATTTTTTTAGTTCGTTACTTGCAAAATTTTTCCATCTAGAATTGTCGGTAGAGTGATATACAGATGATATAACATTGCAAATGCTGTTTTTTAAGTCATATTTGCTACGGTCTTCTTCCAATAAATTGCCGTTAAAATCATATTTCGAGTAAATAGTGGCTGTTTGCATATCAGCCATACATGGGACATAACTACAGTAATTAGATAATTCGGCATCGCGGTAACTCGATATTGTTTGGTTTTCATTGTCAATCGACGACACAAAACCATATATTATACATTTTGCACTATTTTTATCTCCTAATGTTGTCATAAATACCTCACCATATCGGTATGATTTAATATGCAATAAATAATCTCCAACTATTTCAATACTCCACTCTTGAGTAGGCTCTGAATGTGAAGATATTGGTGTGTCGCTTTTGTCATTATTGTCATAGATGCATAGTTTTGTTTCCCCATCATCTTCATCATAATGTAAATGATAGAAATATCCATTTGATTGATTTATATATATGATTGAGTCGCCTCGTTCTTTAAATTTACCTATAGTTTGTTGCATGCTATGAGTATTATAAGAATAGGCCACTGAAAAATTAAATAAAACGAAAAGAAATAGAAGTGTTATTTTTTTCATTTGGGGCAGTTTTTAATTGTTATTATTATCCACAAAGATAATTATTTGTTGTCATTTTTTTTGCCTTTTTCTCAAATTTATGGAAATAAGAAGGTTCTTTCTCTCATTATTCTATTGCATCACCTCAACTACAATAGTAACCTTATCAACATAACTAAGTCCTATTTCAACCCACAACGAATAAAAACAGGTGGAATTGTAGCACTCTTTTAAAAGTTTTTTCATACCTTTGTCGGCGAACTCGAATGGTGGTGCCCGGTGATGGCTATTAGCAACCGTGGCTGAGATTATACACATTGCACCAGTACAGATAATGCTGACGCTGGAAGTTTGGAGTCCTCTTTAGGTACACATTACCGTACCACTATTTTGAGAAAAGTATAACGAAAAATAGTGGTATGAATCCTCAAAAAACTTATCCAATTGTTTTATCCATAGCCGGTTCCGATTCTTCGGGAGGTGCTGGGATACAAGCCGATCTCAAAACCTTTTCGGCTCTTGGCGTGTATGGTGCCACAGCCATAACGGCCATAACTGCACAAAACACACAAGGCGTATTTTCTCAGCAGGCATTAAGCCCACAAATGGTATATGAGCAGATTACTGCCGTAGTTGATGACTTATCTCCAACTGTGGTTAAAATTGGCATGCTTTCTAATGTGGAAATTGTTCATGCCGTAGCCAATGCTCTTGGTCAATATTCATTAACGATAATCCTTGACCCAGTTATGGTGTCGAGTAGTGGTCATCGTCTTTTATCTCTTGAGGGACAAGATGCTCTAAAAGAGAAATTGCTTCCTATGGCGACACTTATTACTCCCAATATCCCTGAAATGGAAGCTCTCACGGGAATGTCACTCACTACATTTGACGAAAAACAAAAAGCAGCTCACTATCTTATCGATAGCGGTGCAAAGGCTATCTTATTAAAAGGAGGACACGAAGAGGGTGACATAAAAACCGATATTTTATATTCAACTCACGATGCCGAGATGCAAATCGATACATTTGCGTCCGACACGATTCCCTCTAAAAATATTCACGGCACAGGTTGCACACTCTCATCGGCTATTGCTGCATTGATGGCTCGAGGATATGCTTTACCTAATGCTGTTTCTGTGGCTAAACGCTATGTCTCAGAAGCAATTCGATCGGGAGCCGACATTAAAATTGGACATGGATTTGGTCCGGTCAACCATGGTTTTAACCCTTTAAAAATGACAATTCATGAGGTCAAATAATTATAGAGTGCAGTTTATTACTCATTATAATGAGAGATATTCTTATGTTTATTCGGCTCGTTTAGCGTTGGAGGGTGGTTGCCGTTGGATACAACTTCGCATGAAAGAAGCCAGTGAGCAATTGATGGAAGAAACAGCTCTTATTATTCAACAAATGTGTAAAGATTGTGGCGCTACATTTATCATTGACGACAATGTTGCACTTGCAAAAAAAATAAACGCTGACGGCGTGCACCTCGGCAAAAATGATATGCCAGTTGCTGAAGCACGAAAAATGCTTGGCGATAAATTCATTATAGGTGGCACGGTAAATACATTTGATGACATTCTACAGCATTTGCAAGTGGGGGCGCCCGATTATTTTGGATGTGGTCCTTTTCGCTTCACATCCACAAAAAAGAATCTTGCACCAGTGCTGGGTTGCGAGGGCTATAAATGCATCATTTCAAAAATGAGAGAAAATAACATCGCCATTCCTCTTATTGCCATAGGTGGAATATGTAAAAATGATATCCCCGATTTATTTGATTGTGGAGTGAATGGTATCGCATTGAGTAGCAGTATTATTAATGATGAAAATCCAGTAACAGAGATGAGAGAAATAATAGACTTAATAAATAATCAAACAAACAATTAAAATTATGATTGAAAGAAATGTTTCGAAAGGTATTATAAGTACCTATTTTAACAAGTTAGAGAGAAATTTAGATTTAGATGTAGCCATTGTTGGTGGTGGCCCATCGGGAATTGTTGCCGCATATTATCTTGCTAAGGCTGGATTAAAAGTAGCTCAATTTGACCGTAAACTTTCTCCTGGTGGTGGAATGTGGGGAGGTGCTATGATGTTTAATCAAATTGTGGTACAAGAAGAAGCCATGCACATCATCAAAGATTTTGATATTAATTATGAGAAATACGACGACAACCTATATGTGATGGATTCGGTAGAAAGTACTTCGGCATTGTTGTATAAAGCAGTTCATGCAGGAGCTACTATTTTCAACTGCTACTCGGTTGAAGATGTGATTTTCAAAAACGATGTAGTGAGTGGGGTAGTTGTGAATTGGACTCCCGTTTTAAGAGAAGGAATGCATGTTGACCCACTAAATATCATGGCAAAATGTGTGATTGACGGCACTGGGCATGATAGCGAAATGTGTTGCACGGTGGCTCGTAAAAATGGCATACGCCTTGCTACTGACACAGGCGAAGTGATTGGTGAACGCTCGTTGGATGTTATAGCTGGTGAAGAGGAAGTTGTAAATGGAACAAAAGAAATCTATCCCGGACTTTATGTGTGTGGCATGGCTGCTTCTGCCGTTAGTGGCACTCCTCGAATGGGGCCAATTTTTGGTGGTATGCTCCTTTCGGGTAAAAAAGTTGCCGACCTCATCATTAATCGACTTAAAGGTTAATCGTGATAGTTGAGACCAACATTAAAATAATTGCAATAACACCACCTCATGCAATAGAAAATGAGGTGGTGATTATTCAACGATTGCTCAAAAATGGTGTTGATATTGTGCATCTTCGCAAACATCAATCAGAGTTTTATGAGGTAGATGTTATTACCTACTTGCGTGAAATTTTATCGGCATTGACATTAGAGGAATGTAGTAAAATTATTATTCACGATTTCCCTCAATTATATTATGAGTTTGTGTTGAAAGGAATTCATATAAACAAA
The DNA here is from genome assembly GCA_045646905.1 of Muribaculaceae bacterium. Lineage (GTDB taxonomy): Bacteria > Bacteroidota > Bacteroidia > Bacteroidales > Muribaculaceae > RGIG4079. The sequence goes on along the minus strand of JAZRLP010000030.1, from coordinate 9,996 downwards.
AATGTAACGAGTTTACCCGAAAACTACAACGGATTTAAGACTCGCTCATGCCATTCATTTGAAGAGGTACTTAAATATAAGAATGAGTATAACTACCTATTCCTAAGCCCCATATTCGACAGCATTTCCAAACCCGACTGTAAATCACCATTTACTCACGACGCCCTTCAAAAAGCATCGATCGAAGGCATAATTGATAAAAAAGTCATCGCCTTGGGTGGAGTAACCTTTGATAAAATTCCCTATCTCCAATCACTAAACTTCGGTGGCGTCGCAATGATAGGTGGAATATATGAATTTGCAAAATAAGAGTATTCAAACACGCTTATATTATCAAAAATTGCATTTTAAGAACAATTTGCTCGATTTAGAGGTCTTAATTTGTACAATAAATAAAACAACCCCCGGCGCTATGTAGCGCCAGGGGTGTTGTATAATAGGAGTGTTACTTTCTATTATTTGTTTACTTGGAAGCGGTTTACGCCGTCGCGGAGGAATGCTACTGTTTGTTGAGCAGCTGCGATACCTGCGTTGATGTTAGCTTCGGCTGTTTGCGCACCCATTTTCTTAGGAGTGAAGAACACGCGATCGCCAAATTTTGCTTTCAACTCTTCGGCTGTGTCGGGCTTGATGTCGGCAACATATTTAATGTCGGGGCGTTCTTCCATAGCCTTTGCAAGACCTTCTTCGTCGATAACTTCTTTGCGAGCTGTGTTGATGAGCACACCATTTTTAGGCATCAATTTCACTAGGTCGTAACCAACCGATTTTTTAGTTTCGGCAGTTGCAGGAATGTGAAGTGATACAAATTGGTTAGTGCTGTATAATTCTTCAACCGAGTGAACTGGACGAACTCCTGCCTCGGTGATAACTTCATCGGGGCAATAAGGGTCGAGAGCCGATACTTCCATACCAAAACCTTTAGCGATGCGAGCCACATTGCGACCCACTTGACCAAATGCGTGGATACCGATTGATTTTTCTTTAAGTTCGGTGCCCGATGTGCCGTTATACATATTGCGCACAGCCATCACAGTCATACCAAATACCAATTCGGCAACAGCGTTTGAGTTTTGTCCAGGAGTGTTTTGAGCCACAACGCCTTTAGCTTTTGATGCTTCGAGGTCGATATTGTCGTAACCAGCACCAGCGCGAACTACGATTTTCAATTGTTTAGCAGCGTCGAGCACTTCTTTATCAACAATGTCAGAACGGATAATCAATCCGTCGGCATCGGCAACAGCATCGAGTAATTCTTGTTTTGAACTGTATTTTTCGAGAAGGGCAAGTTCATAACCTGCTTCATCGAGAACTTTGCGAATACCATCAACAGCAACTGCTGCAAAAGGTTTTTCGGTAGCAACTAATACTTTCATGATTGAGATATGTTATTAGTGTTTTGCTTCAAATTCTTTCATTGCTGCAACGAGAGCATCTACGCTTTCCATTGGGAGTGCGTTGTAGATTGATGCACGGAAACCACCAACTGAACGGTGACCTTTGATACCAACCATGCCTTTAGAAGTTGCAAATTCAACGAATTCTTTTTCAAGTTCAACATATTCGGGTTTCATAACGAAACATACATTCATGATTGAGCGGTCTTCAACAGCAGCAGTACCTTGGAACAATTTGCTTGAGTCGATAGCATCGTAGAGTTTAGTAGCTTTAGCTACATCCATCTTTTCGATCTCTTTCAAACCACCAAGGCTCTTGTAATATTTAAGAGTTTGCAATGCTGAATAGATAGGCAACACAGGAGGAGTGTTGAACATTGAACCTTTCTTGATGTGAGTGCGGTAGTCGAGCATTGTGGGGATAGCGCGTTCTACTTTGCCGAGAGCGTCTTCCTTAACAATGGCGATAGTTACACCCGAAGGAGCGAGGTTCTTTTGTGCACCAGCATAGATGATGTCATATTTAGATACATCAACAGGGCGAGAGAAGATGTCGCTCGACATGTCGGCTACCAATGGAACGGGAGAGTCTATATCTTTGCGTACTTCAGTACCGAAAATTGTGTTGTTGGTAGTGAAGTGGAAGTAATCAGCATCGGTAGGGATGACAAAATCTTTAGGAATATAAGAGAAGTTAGCGTCTTTAGATGATGCAACTACATCAACTTCGCCAAAGAGTTTTGCTTCTTTGATGGCATTAACAGCCCAAGTACCGGTTTCGAGGTATGCAGCTTTCTTTTTCAAGATGTTGAATGGCACCATGCAGAATTGCATACTTGCGCCACCACCAAGGAAAAGAACATGATATCCTTCGGGTACTTCAAGTAATTCCTTAACCATTTGTGCTGCTTCTTCGATAACAGCAGTGAATTCTTTGCTACGGTGTGACACCTCAAGGATTGACAAACCAGTATCGGCAAAGTTCAAAATTGCCTCAGCGGTATTCTTAATGGTGTATTCACTAAGAATAGAGGGGCCTGCATAAAAATTGTGCTTCTTCATTTCAATTTTTTTGTTATTGTTAGTTTATGGTGGCAAATTTAGTAATTTTATGTGGTATAAACTAACTTTATGAAAGAAAAAGCGCTTAATTGTAGAAAAAATACTGCAATCAAGCGCTTGTAATTACTATTAATATTATGATTACTTTTTAGAATTAATTAATTCGCCTACTTTGTCAAGAGGAATATCTCCACTCATAGATATTATAGTGATTTCATCATCTTCATCTACACTCATTAGTAGGTATGTAATTTTCCCATTAGTTGAATATCCATATATTGAAACTTTTTCCCCTTCTTCGTTTATTCGAGCGAGTGTTTCAAGATTATATGAGCTTGCAATTTTTTTTACATAATTTCTTATTGAGTATAAGAACTTTTTGTTTTCACATACAATAATCTCAACTGAATTAAGGTTGCCGGCAATGGCTCTAATGCCAGGGTTGCCAATCATGCTTGTGCCAAAATTTTTTAGCATTGCACTTGAAATATAAACACTTGTTACGCCTTTATAGTTAGATATCGCTTCGAATGAGGGTGGGAATTTTTCTGCAATTGAAAATTCTTGTAATCTTGAGGCTAATTCATTGTATTGATCTAAATCTGTCATCTGAAGGGAATCAAATTGGAGCTTGTTCAATGAGTTTAACCCATATTTTTCAAATCCTTTCCAATCAATATAAATTGTATCTTGACCTTTAATGGAATTTGTTGAGAAGATTATAGCAATGGCTATTAATAAATATTTAATCGTTTTCATTATATTATATCAGTTATAGTGTTATTAACTTCGTTGATTGTTGATTGTGTTTTATTTATCCCTTTTTGGGCTTTGTTGAGTTTCTCTGAAAGCAACAACAACGCTCGCTCGGTGTTTTCGTAGGCGATTTGCTCGTCGCTAACCGATTTGAGTTGGTTGGCATTGATAACGCGTTGTCGTTTTGCTCTTTTTTTCTTTTTCTCCACTTTGGGCATTGGCTTTTCTTTGGGTAATATAGGTTCGGGAGCCTCTATCTCTTGAACGAGATTGTTGTTGCCTTTAATCGAATCGATGTTTTTATTGTCGGAAACTAAAACCACCTCTTGATTAATATGGTTGTCGTTGGAGTTGAAGATTTTTAGACCTAATGTAAACAACGCAATAGCACATGCTGCTACTGAAATATAAGCAAATCTCTTTATCCATTTTTTATTGTTTCGCTCATCGTGTTGTTGCATATTGTCGATATGAGAAACCAATTTATGCTCCAAATCGGTTGGTATTTCAACCTTTATTTCAGACATAGAGTGAAGTGAAACAAATAATTGTCGGTCAGGTTCAAGTTCGGTCGGAATGTCGGTTGATGTTGCAAAAAAGTCATACAACAACTTTTCTTGCTCAATAGAGGTATTCCCATCGTAATAGGCTTCCAGTAACCTCTTTATTTCATTGATGTCATATTTTTGTTTCATTGTAGTAATGACTTTTAAATGTTACTATTAAATAATTCTCTCATTCGGCGACGAGCCCTACTTAGTAGAGTCCTTACATTTACTCCCGTCAGCCCGGTAATCGACTCAATTTCTTCAAAGGAACAATCATTAAATGCTCGCAGTTGCAACACTTGGCGTTGCTGCTCGGGTAACTTGCTCATTAGTAGAGTTACTAATTGAATAGATTCTCTATTGTCGGCTTGCTCATCACTGTCGTCAGAAATAAGCATAGTATCCTCGGTTAAATCGTTAATAGGATATGTTGTGCGCCGTAATCGGTCTATGCAGATGCGTCGAATTGTCGTGACGCAATAGGCTTCGGGGTTGTCAATGTTCGGTAGATCGTCGCGCTTTTCCCATAGTCGGGTAAAGGCCTCTTGCACTGCATCGCTTGCGTCATCACTATTGCGAAGAATTGCCATTGCTGTGACATACATTTGGCGGTAGTGCGGTAGCAAGAGGCGCTTAAATGCGCTTGAATCCATTTATATTATTGTTCTTTGTTTTTATCTTTGAGGGCGTCTTTTATAATATCTTTGCCACCAATGTTGACAATGTTGTTTTGTTGTAATAATTCGGAACTTCCATTCATATAAACAATTACACCATCTTTGTCGTCAAATACAGTGACTAACATTTCTACTTTTTCACCAAGGGGTTGAATAAATACCTGCACAGCTGTTTCATCTTCATTATGAGTTATTGCAAGCATGTCTTCGGTTTTGGATATAGTGCCTATTTCGCTTATGAGTTGTTGCTTGGTATCAATGCTTATGCTATCGATTTTAAAAACAATGATTTCATCAACTTTCTCCTCCTTTAACTTGGGCACATCATTGCTTGATAACTTTATGGGGGTGATGTTGCTAATTGCTTCACATTTAGAAATAAATTCATTGAAAGTGATGGCTTGAGCCGATATATAACTCACAAATGCTATAAATGTTATAATTACAATTTTCGTTAGTTTCATCGTTACTTATATTTTTATTAAACATAAATTTCAACCGGTTTTGTAAGTAAGACGAACAAAATTGCAATTTGTGACACTTATAACAGATTTTTTTTATTACTTGCGAAAAAATCTTTTAAATAAGGCTTTTTTTGTGCCTTATTTTTTCCAACGGGCATCGTTGAGGGCTTTCATTTTTGCCTCGGATGGGTTGTCGCAAGCGTTCCAAAGGGTGGGGTGACCGAGTTCGTCGGGCAAGAATTGTTGTTGCACAAAGTTGCCCGGATAGTTGTGTGAATATTTATAGTCGCGACCATATCCCATCTCTTTCATTAGTTTGGTGGGGGCATTGCGGAGGTGTAACGGCACGGGTAGGTTGCCTGTTTGTTCCACCAATTCTAATGCTTGATTTATAGCCATATATGCCGAGTTGCTTTTGGCCGAAGTGGCGAGATAGATGGTGCATTCGGCAAGAGGTATGCGACCTTCGGGCCAACCGATTTTGTGTATTGTATCGAATGTGGCATTGGCAAGAAGAAGGGCATTGGGATTGGCAAGGCCTATATCTTCTGAAGCAAGGATAACCAATCGGCGAGCAATAAATTCGGGGTCTTCGCCACCTGCAATCATGCGAGCGAGCCAGTAGATGGCTGCGTCGGGATCGCTGCCACGCACACTTTTGATGAATGCCGAGATGATGTCGTAGTGCATCTCTCCATTTTTGTCGTAGGCAGCAGGGTTTTCTTGCAATCGTTCGGTGACGAGTTGGTCGTTTATGACCATTTCTTCATCTTGGCCGGTCGATTTTTCAAGGAGGTCGAGTATGTTGAGTAATTTGCGAGCATCTCCACCCGAAAAACGGAAAAGAGCGTCGGTGCTTTCAACTTTAATATTTCGTTTTTTGAGTATCTCGTCGGTAGATAACGCGCGGTCGAGAAGTTGTTGCAACTCGGGTGCTTCAAGAGGTTTGAGGACATACACTTGTGCACGAGAGAGTAGGGGGCGAATTACCTCAAACGAGGGGTTCTCGGTAGTTGCACCGATGAGCGTTACTATTCCACTTTCAACGGCGCCTAATAGACTGTCTTGCTGGGACTTGTTGAAACGGTGGATTTCGTCGATAAACAAGATGGGGCGACCTTGAGTGAACATGCTACGAGCATCGGCTTTGCATTTGTCGAGCACATCGCGCACCTCTTTAACCCCAGCATGAACAGCACTCAATGTGTAGAATGCCGATTTTGTGGTGTTGGCAATGATGCGTGCGAGTGTAGTTTTACCCACTCCGGGAGGTCCCCAAAGTATAAATGAAGAGACATTGCCCGAGTCGATCATTCGACGCAATATGCAATCTTTACCCACAAGGTGGTTTTGTCCTATGTAGTCATCGAGCGAACGCGGACGAAGTCGCTCGGCAAGTGGTGCATTCATTTTAAATTATTCTACAAATTTAGTTACTACGCCTCAAATTCACAAGAAAAAGACGCCAAAACCTATTTAAGTTATTGTGCATTGTTAATTGTTTATAATATGTGGCGCAGAAATTAGAGTTTTATTAGTTTTTTAATTAACTTTACACTCGCAAGTTGTGTCTTGTTGAAATGGTCAATAATTGTGTCCAAATCAACAATAAGCGTTTGCAAGTTGTTAAACATTATAATGGCGCCAATGGGCGTTGTGTAGAAATGTTTAATGAAAAAGTTACGATTATGAGTGAACAAGAAGAAAAAGAAACAATAGAACAAGCACCACAAAAGCAAGCCGATGTGGTGATAGAGCGCCATCGTACACCAAGTTCTCGAGAAACAATGCCAAGCCCTGGGCGTATATTCAAACTTATATTTGGATTTGTAATGGCTGGGTTGTATATATTAATGGGCCTATGGATGTCGGGTTGGATTGATTTTGGACAATATGGTTTCCCCTTTGGATTTGATGGTACAAATTTTGAGTGGATTAAGCATGTTGTAGGTGCAGTGGTTATTCTTTACGGAGTGTTCCGTGGTTATCGTTATGTGAAAGGTGACGATTATTATACAAGAAAATAATATCATTATGAAATTTATAAAATATATTTCGGTTTTACTATTGTTGTTTTTGGTGAGCTCTTGTAACAGAGGTTCAAAAGTTCCCACAACAACAAGTACTTCGGGTACAATAACATTGATGTGTGATAAAAGTTTTGAAAACATCATGCAACAAGAAATTGATGTTTTTGAATTTCAATATCCCAAAGCTCACATCCTTGCTCGCTATTTGCCACAAAACGATGTGATTGATTCGTTGATGGAAATGAAGACGCGCGCTATTGTAGCTGCTCGCGATTTGACTCCTCAAGAAAAAGAATTCTTGCGCAAAAACAAGCGCATGGTGCGTTCAAAAATGATTGCAGTAGATGCTCTTGCTCTTATAGTGAACCCCGAAAATACCATTGAAATGATATCACGCAAGGAAATAGGTGATATATTGACTGGGAAGTTGACAAATTGGAACGAGGTTGAACCAAATAAAATGGGAGAGATTAAAATCGTTTTTGATGATGAAAAATCAAGCACAGTGCAATATATGCGCGACTCATTAATGAATGGTCAACCATTTGGTAAAAATATCTATGCTCAAAACTCAATTGAAGGGGTGTTTGAAGCAGTAAAGAAAAACAAAAATGCGATAGGCGTGATAGGTGTGAGTTGGATTACTTCAGATATGCGTAATACCGATATGTCAACCGAGCAAATGGTAGCAGAGTTGAACGATGATAAAGGTGTGAATGTGGCCGAATTTGATAATTCGGTGAAGGTGCTCAAGGTGATGGGTGATACACGCGAAGCCTTCAAGCCATATCAGCAATATATCTATGATGGTCGTTATCCTTTGTTCCGTCAAATGTATATGATTATTGCAAGCGTGGGTGGAACGCTCGAACATGGGTTCTTCTCTTTTGTTACAAGTTTTAACGGACAGAAGTTGATAATGAAGACAGGAGTGATGCCAGCGGTGATGCATCCTCAAATTGTGCAAGTGGGTGAATAAACCTTTTGACAAAAAAGAAATCAAACTAATAAACTAAACAATATTAAATTTTACACAGCAATGAAAATTAAATTTTTGTTATCCCTATTTTTAGGTTCAGCATTGAGCATGTCGGCTCAAGCTTATTTGGATGGTGTAGAATACTATCGTGCTGATCAATTCTACAATTCAAAAACAATTTTGGAGCGTACATTGAATGACGCTGATACTGATAAGGCTACTGCTTACTACTATCTTGGTCAAGTAGCATTGAAGTATAATGAAGCCGATAAAGCACAAGATTACTTTAATAAAGGTGTTGCGGCTAACCCCGAAAATCCTTACAACTATGTAGGGTTGGCAACTATCGCATTGAAAAATGGTGATAAAAAAGGAACTGAAAGCAATGTTAAACTCGCAAAGAAATATGCAAAAAAAGATGCTCAATTGTATGTTGACATCGCTCGCATGTATTTCGATGCTGATGCTGTAGCAAACAAAAAGGATATCGATAAAGCAATGAAAGAAGCATTGAAGAAAAATCCTCAAGAACCTGCTTATTTCATCTTTATTGGTGATACTCTTCGTCAAGCTGCAACAACAAATACTGAAATTGGTGAAGCTGCTGCTAACTATGACAATGCAATCTACTATGCTCCTAATAGTGCAGTTGCTTATGTGAAATATTCAGGATTGTATAAAGATGTAAATCGCGATTTCTCTATCTCTAAAATGAAAGAGTATCTCGGCATTAATCCTAATTCAGCTCTTGCACAATGCGAATTGGCTGATCGTCTCTATGATGCTGGCCGTTGGACTCAAGCTTTTGAAGCATATGATCGTTATATTAAAAACCCAGCACACTTTGTACAAGATGAAGAACGCTATGCAACTCTTCTCATGTCGGGTGAAAAATATGAAGAAGCATTCCAAGTTGCTAAAGGAGTAATCGGTCGTACCGAAAATCCTAACCAAATGTATCGTATTATGATGCACTGTAAAAACACTCTTGAGGATTATCCTGAAGCTGCTAAATGGGCTGCTGAATTGATGAAATCAAAAGGTGTTGCTAAAATTATCGACGTTGACCACGTAACTTATGGCGATATTCTTGCAAGTCTTGCAAAGGTTGATACTGCTAACATGGCGCAACACTATGAAGCCGCAATCAATCAATTCAACGAAGCTCTTGCTGTAAATAACAAATGTGAAGATGCTTATAAGTCAATGGCTAATACTTATCGTTCAAAAGGCGATTATGTAAACTCTATTGCTACATATGAAAAATTTGTTGAACTTGGTCTTGCAAAAGCAGGTGACTATCACAATTTTGCTGGTGTATTGTTGAACCATGCCAACAAATTGTCACAAACTGATGTTGCTGCAGCCGATGTAGTTTATGATCGCGCAGTTGCAGTTGCTACTGAAGGTGTTAATCGTTCAAACAGCCCTTATGCTCAAGAACGAAAAGCTATTATCCTTTATTCTAAAAACAGTGGTGTAATCAATGCTGATGTTGCTCAAGCATTTGAAAAAGTAGTTGAACTTCTTGACTCAAATGAAGCATACAAAGATGATGCACAAACTTATACTACTGCATTGAGCGTTATTGGTGACTACTATGCAAAAGAAGGCAACAACGAAAAAGCTTTAGCTGCTTATACTCGTTACACTAAATTCAATCCTAATAACGAAAAAGTAAATAACAAAATCGCTGCTTTGTCAAAATAACTGATAGCGATTTTTAACTGAAATATGTGGGAGCGGACTCGATAGTCTGCTCCCACTTTTTTGGGGTAATTATATTATTGGTGCCTGATAAAGGTTTTCAATTATTAGTGTCCGATAAAATTTTTTCAAGAACAATATCAATCCCAAGGGGATTGTTTAGTCGTAGCTGGGTTTAGCCACGCAGTGGATAAGCCCGGTAATGTATTAAATAGAGATAGATTCTGTGTGAATCTTGGCCTAATGGTCATTTTAGTTGGTAAAACCTTTGTAAGTTGCTGATAATGATTAACTTTGGGTATTTGAAAATTTATGAATAAAAAATCTGCTTTTTCTGTGGCTCAAAATCCATAATAAAATATGGTATTCAAGGAGG
>JAZRLP010000029.1:0-235303 GCA_045646905.1 Muribaculaceae bacterium | reverse complement strand
ATAATATCTATTGCAGTTAGATGGATTCTAATGATTTGTTGAAGAAAGTCCGAAAAATTGAAATAAAAACCAAGGGACTTTCGCAAAACATATTTGCAGGAGAATATCATTCAGCTTTCAAAGGACGTGGTATGACATTCTCGGAGGTGCGTGAATATCAATATGGAGATGATGTTCGCGACATTGATTGGAATGTAACTGCGCGCCACAACAAACCATATATCAAAGTATATGAAGAAGAACGCGAATTAACAGTCATGTTACTTGTAGATGTGTCGGGCAGTCGCCGATTTGGTGCAGTTGGCATTGAAAAAAGAGAAATGATAGCCGAAATTGCAGCTACAATTGCTTTTTCAGCGATACAAAACAATGATAAAATAGGTATTATATTTTTCTCAAATAAAATTGAAAAATTTATTCCACCTCAAAAAGGCAAAAAACATATACTATTCATAATACGTGAATTGCTTAACTTGGAACCATCAAACAATGGCACAGATATCTCTATGGCATTAAGATATCTAGCTGATGCTTTAAAGAAAAGATGTACCACCTTTTTAATTTCTGATTTCATTGATCAAAATGATTACTCGAAAGCTATGACTATCGCAAGCAATAAGCACGATTTGATAGCGATTCAAGTATATGATAAAAGGGAAACTACCCTGCCAAATGTAGGACTTATTCAAATCGAAGACTTAGAAACAGGAGAAAAGCAATTGATTGATACCTCCTCAAAAAGTACAAGAAACGCTTTTAGTAAATGGTGGTATGATCGCCAACAAAAAATGATTGATACAATGAATAAATCTAAAGTTGATTTAGCTTCAGTATCAACCGATGAAAATTTTGTTAAATCATTAATGAACTTATTTAAAAATAGGAGTTACAAATAATCCATATGAATGCAATGAAACATTCTACCAAATATGTATTATATATTCTAATGCTAATTATTGCCAATAATTCATTAATGGCTAGTGTTAGTTTTAATGCAAAACTAGATTCTGCCACACTATTAATGGGTAATCAAACCATAATTCATTTGGAAATATTACAAGATGAATCGCAAAAAGGTCATATATTGAATGAACCAAAACAATCAGATACCATTATTGAAATAGTAAGAGGTGTAGAATTTACTAAAATTGTTAGAAACGACACTTCAAAAGTTGGCAATAACATACAAATTAATCGAGATTATTTAATTCAATCTTTTGATTCAGGTCTATATACAATACCACCTTTTAAATATGTAATAGGCGTTGATACTTTTAAATCAAAACCATTAACATTGAAGGTTCTACCAGTAGCGATTGATAGCATATATACTTCAATACATGACTATGCAGACCTTGAGGATGTAGAATCTAAATGGTTTGATATTTTACCCAATTGGGTCATCGACTATTGGGGGCTGATATTGATATTTTTTGTAATAATACTAGGAATTATTGCAGTAATTTATATATTAAAATCAAAAGGGAAAAGTATTATACCACGCAAGAAAGTTATCCCTCCATATGAATTGGCAATGATAAAATTGACAAAACTCAAAGAATTAAGATTATGCGAAAATGGTCAAGAGAAAGAATTTTACACTCAATTAACCGATATTTTGCGTGAATATTTAACTGGTAGATTTAATATCAATGCGATGGAGATGACGACTACTCAAATTATTAATTCTTTGAAAAGCAATAAAGAGTCACAAGTGACAAACAATAATATGGAGTTAATATTAGAAATGGCCGATTTTGTTAAATTTGCTAAAGTTAGGCCATTGCCCGATGATAACACTAAAGTTTATCAAGCCGCAATTCAATTTGTTACTGACACAAAGCCCGAAGAAATATTAGAAAATAATAATAAATAATTATGCAATTAGCGTATCCTCAATATTTATGGCTATTTCTACTTTATATACCTCTTATTATATGGTATACAAAGAGGAATTCCTTGACTAACCCCACTCTGCAATTTTCGACTATATCGCCTTTTAAGAAACTCCCAAAATCTTATAAAGAATATTTACGCCATTTCTTATTTATTTTAAGATTATGTGCAATTGGGTGTCTAATTATTGTATTAGCACGCCCGCAAATCAAAGATCATTGGAGATCTTCGTCGGTAGATGGTACTGATATTGTTATATCAATGGACATTTCATCTAGTATGCTCGCAAAAGATTTTAAGCCAAATCGATTAGAAGCAGCCAAGGATGTTGCATCTAAGTTCGTTGCAAAAAGAGAATCCGACAATATGGGCTTGGTAATTTTTGCTGCTGAAGGTTTTACGGGAGTACCCATGACTACCGACCGAACTATTCTAATTTCATATATTAACGGGTTAGAACTAGGATTATTAGAGGATGGAACTGCTATCGGCGACGGTCTTTCTATGGCGATAAATAGAATCAAAACTGGAAAGGCCAAATCAAAAAGCATAATTTTACTTACAGATGGGTCTAATAATACCGGAATCGTGGCGCCTATAACAGCCGCTGAAATTGCAAAAAAGCATAACATCAAAGTATATACTATCGGTGTAGGCTCAAATGGTGAAGCTTTATATCCTACAAGTAATACTTTTGGCCAAATTACATATTCCTATCAAAAGGTAGTAATAGATGAGCCTACCCTAAAAGAAATTGCAAATATTACCGGTGGAAAATATTTTAGAGCCACAAATAATAATGTGCTTGATGATGTTTTTTCTGAAATAGATAAATTAGAAAAGACTAAAATTGACATAAAAAACTTTACCCATACTGAAGATAACTATATGTTATGGGCTTGGCTTGCACTTGGGTTCTTCTTGTTAGAAATCATATTGCGACACACAATATTACGCATAATTCCTAATTAAAATTACATTAGAAAATATGTTTGACTTTGCATATCCACATTTATCTATCTTGTTTTTACTCCCAATATTAATAATATTATTATATTGGTGGTCAAGGCATAGCCGAATTACTCAGCTAAAAAAAATTGGAGACATTAAGGTTATGTCAAGCCTCATGCCTGATGTGTCTAAGTATATGTCTAACATCAAAATAATTATAAATATAATTATTGTTATAATGATTGTGTTTATTCTTTGTCGTCCAAGGCATGGTGAAAAAGAATTATCAAGTAGCCAAAATGGCAACGAAATATTCATTGCATTAGATGTTTCTAATTCAATGTTAGCGTCATCGACTGATGATCCTAACGGCACATCTCGCTTGGACAAAGCAAAGTTGCTGCTTGAAAAGTTAATTACAAAACTTGATAATGACAAAGTAGGACTTATCGTCTTTGCTGGAGAATCTTATTTACAATTACCTATAACATCTGATTTTGTATCAGCAAAACAATATATTGATATAATTTCTACCGACATGGTTCCTTCTCAAGGCACTGCAATAGCAGATGCAATTGAGATGGCTATGAATGCATATACTGCAGATGAAAGTATGCATAAAGCATTAATACTAATCACCGACAGCGAAGATCACTTTGGCGATGCTGTATCAATGGCAAAAAATGCGTATAAACAAAATATTCAGGTAAATGTAATTGGTTTAGGCTCTGAAAAAGGTGCTCCTATTCCAATAAATAAAGAAAAAAATCAATTTTTAACTGACTATAACGGCCAAACAATAACTACGGCTTTAAATGTCAAACTTGCACAAGATTTAGCAAATGCTGGAAATGGCATATATGTTAATGCAAACAGTGGTTCGGCATTAAACGATATTACCAAGCAACTTGATAAATTATCAAAGTCAGAACTTAAAACCGTTAAGTATAAAGCAACAGCCGAAATGTTTCCTGTTTTTGCGTGGATAGCTTTTATATTACTGATTATAGATATTTTTGTATTAGAAAAAAAGATTAGTTGGCTTAAAAATATACATTTCTTTTCAAAAAAATGATTAAGATGAATCAATTCAAACATATTTTTATAGCGTTATTACTAGCAATGCCTTTTTTTAGTTATGCCAATGATGGGACGACTAAAAAGGAACGCAATTATATAACTCATGGGAACGAGGAATATCATAATGGGAACTATCAGAAAGCTATTCAACAATATGAAGAAGCATTAAAACTTAATCCTAGTTCTCAAGTTGCCGAATTTAATCTCGCATCAGCATTGGTTAACCTACCAGAAAGCAAAGATATTGAGTCTAAAACGCTTCAAAAAGCTGTTAAAATATTTACCAATTTATCGGTCTCATCCTCAACAAACATTGCTCAAAAATCATTGTTTAATTTAGGGCATATAGCATACAATCAAAAAAACTATCAACAAAGTATTGACTTTTATAAAAAAGTATTGCGTAATGATCCTAGAAATGATCGTGCTCGTAAATATTTAAGAATGGCACAATTGCAGTTGCAAAATAATAACCAAGATAAAAAAGATAATCAAGATAAAGAAGACGAAAAAGAAAAAAGTAAAGAGGAGGAAAAACAAGATAAAAAAGAGGAAAATAAAGATAATAATAAGGAAGAGCAAGATAATACACAACAAAAAAAGAATCAACCTGCACCTACTCAGCAATTAAATGATGCAAACGCTGAAAAGATTTTAAAATCTATTGAAAATAAAGAACAGGAAACATTATTGCGCATAAAAAAGCGTGCAATTGATGCAAAAAGGACAGACAAAGAAGCGAATGGAAGTTTCACAGATAAACCATGGTAAAAATGAAATTAAAATATATATTTATTACACTCTTATTTTTTATTGCATTAAACCTTTCGGCTAATGTAACTTTTAAAGCTCAAAAGCCTGGTGTAGTTGTTGAGGGAGATGTCTTTCAAATTACTTTTACTCTAACAAATGGAGAAGCGAGTAACTTCAATGGCCCTCAAATTGAGGGTTGTAAGCTCATGTCGGATAAGGGTGTTAGTAGAATGAGCACCTATCAAAACATCAACGGTGTAGCATCCTCTGCAACTCGCATAGACTATACTTGCACATATCGTGCTAACACTAGCGGTAAGGTAAATGTACCATCTGTAACTATCAATGTTGATGGTAAACAATATAAGTCACAAGCATTTTCATTGAATATCAATAAAAATACTGGAACTCCAAATCAAAGACTTCAAAAGTCAATTTTTGATGAGGAATATTCATCTCAAACTCCTGGAGCAATATCGGGGAATGAGTTATTCGTTAGAATAATAATGTCAAAACAAACTGCTTATGAGCAGGAACCTATAGAATGTACTATAAAACTTTATACTCAATATGGTATAAGATCATTTTTAGCAACTACACAACCATCTTTTGATGGATTTATTATTGAAGAAATCCCCATTAAAAATATACAAGAACAAGTAGAGTCTTATAACGGGAAAACATATAATACTGCAATACTAAAAAAATGTTTAATCTTCCCTCAAAAATCGGGTAAACTTACAATTAACTCGGGAAAATATGAGTTGACAGCCGAAAAATATGAAAAAGTTTCTTTTGGCGGAGGTTTCGCATATAATCGAATTCCAATTCGTGAAAAATTATCGATTAGTTCAAATACTGCAACCATCAACATTCTACCTCTCCCACAACCACAACCCGAAAACTTTAGTGGAGCTGTAGGACATTATGAAATTAGTAGTAAATTAGTGCCTAATAGTATAAGAACGAATGAAACTGCAACATTTTCTTATATAATATCAGGAACTGGTAATATTAAATATATTAAAGAACCAGTTATTGATTTCCCTCAAGAATTTGAACTTTACGCACCAAAAAATGATATTAAAACTAGCGTAATTGATGGTTCTTTAAAAGGTAATGTAACATTTGATTATACATTCATTCCTTTAAGTGTTGGCAAATTTAAAATACCAGAACATGAATTTGTATATTTTGACCCAGAATCAAAAGAATACAAAACTTTAAAGACAAAAAGTTATGAGGTTAATGTAAACAAAGGCTTAACCGTCAATCAACAAGAAGACAAATCTAAAAACAAAGATATTCGTCATATCAAATTGGGAAATAAAGGCCTTCAACCGGCATATAATTTCTGTATATTTTCAATTTGGTATTGGTTAATGTATATTTTTATTGCAATTCTATTTGTTGCCTTTGTATATCAATTTAATAAACATAAAAAACTTAATGCCGATGTTATTGGATTGCGCATAGTAAAAGCGAATAAAGTAGCACGAAAACGACTTAAAACGGCGCATCAATTCATGCTAGACCATAAAAACAAAGAGTTCTACGAAGAAATTGTCAACGCATTGTGGGGATATTTAAGCGACAAACTATCAATACCAACATCACAATTATTTAGAGACAACATTACAAACGAATTATTAAAATACGGGGCAACCAAATCTATTTGCAACGATGTAATATCAGTTTTAAATGAATGTGATATGGCATTATACTCACCACAATTATCAGAGAATGCGATTTCAGACTTATTTTCTAAAACAGAATTGATAATCAACCAAATTGAATCAATTAAAACAAGAAAACGATAATTTTATGAAGAAAATATTGCTATATATATTATTACTATTTTGTACATGTGCTGTTAATGCGCAAGGCCTTGTAGAAAAAGGCGATTCATCATACATTAAAAAGGACTATAACAAAGCTATTATGTATTATGAAGATGCTATTAAAAATGAAGGCATTTCATCTGAACTATTATACAATTTAGGTAACGCGTATTATCGCACGGGGAATAATGGTAAAGCAATGCTCAATTATGAAAGAGCCCTATTGATGTCTCCTAATGATTCAGATATATTGGCAAATATCGAATTCGTTCGCTCAAATCTTATTGATAAAATTCACGATAATCGACATTTTATTAGTCGTATTTTGGACGACATTATATCTTTAATGAGTGCAAACTCATGGGCATGGGCATCGTTTACCATATTTATAATAACATTAGTATTAATTACATGCTATATCCTATCAGGTAACATTATGACTCGTAAAATAGGATTTTTTGGGGGAATTGCATGCTTACTAATCTTATTGTTTACCATTGCGGTTGCATTTAGTAGCGCATCGCGTGCTTCAAATAGAAATTATGCAATAGTAACTGATGAGGTTGTCGTTTTAAGCACATCACCTCAACTCCCTATCGATAAAACTGAAGAGGCTGCTTTGCTTCATGAGGGTAGTAAGATTGAAATAATAGATTCTATTGTTACTCCGGCCGATTCAACTTGTAGAATGTGGTATAATATTAAGGTAAACAATAATGAGGCTTGGATAAAAGCAAATTCTGTGGAAAAAATATAATACTATATAAGTCATAATTATTTGACTTTCTGCATTATTATACTAATAAAATATTGCATTTTGCTATGATATGTTGTAAAACACATATCATTTTTTAAGAAAATATTTGGTGATTTAAAAATATAGCACTAAATTTAACTCGACATTATAAATAACCTGAATTACTAACATTAAAATTTAATATCATTATGACTAAAACAATTTCATTTAACGATCTTCGTCGCATCAAAGACAGTTTACCCGATGGTTCAATTCATCAAATCGCTGACAAGTTAAATCTAACAGTGCAAACAGTTCGAAATTATTTTGGTGGTACAAACTACGAATTTGGCAAAAATTGTGGTGTACATATTGAACCAGGGCCCAACGGAGGTATTGTTGTACTTGATGATACTACCATATATGATATGGCTATAGAAATTTTGCAAGCACAAGAAAAAGATTAATATTTGCCAATGAGTGACAATCGTTTAATAACTCTTGCCATACATACCTATGACAAGGCTTTAGCTCTAAAAAATATTTTAGAGAGTGAAGGAGTTATTGCGGTTTTGAATAATGTTAATTTAGAAAATCCTACAATCTCATCAGGCATTAGAGTACGGATTTATGAGAAAGATTTGCCATTGGCTTTACGAATAGTAGAAAACCCTGAAATATTTACTAACTCAACAAAAAACGAGGACGACAACATAATTTTAGTTCCGGTTGATTTTTCAGAATATTCGTATCGAGCAAGTTTAATTGCGTTCAAATTGGCTGCTATTCACAAGTTTCAAATTAACTTTTTACACTCATATATTGCTCAAAATCCTATAGATAAGTTTCAATATACCGATGAGGATTTCGAATCTAAAACTTCAACCGAATCTATCAAGAAAACCGCTGAAGATGAATTAAAGCAGTTTTCAAATAAATTAAAAGAGAAAATAAAAATTGGAGTTATTCCGCCCATAAAATTTACAACAAAATTAGTTGAAGGTGTGCCAGAGGATTCTATTGAGAATTTTGCAAAAGAGCGCAAACCACAACTAATTATTATGGGTACTAGAGGTTCTGGAAAAAAAGAAAAAGAATTAATAGGTAGTGTCACAGGTGAAGTACTTGATGTTTGTCGTATACCCGTTCTTGCAGTTCCTGAGAATGCCAATTCTTTTGATTTTGAAAAAATAAATCATATAGTTTTCTTTTGCAATATGTCTAATGAAGACTTTATTGCCTTAGATACTATTTATCGATTATTGCCTAATCACTCTCTTGATGTTACAATTTTAACTATTCCTCAAAAGACAACACACAATTTTGATTCGACTTCTCAATTTTCAACTAAATTCTTGAATTATTGCCGAGATAATTATCCACGTTTTACTTTTAAGCTTGAACACATTGACTTAAATCATATAACTTCTAATTTTAAGCAAATCGAACAAGAGAAATATATTGATTTAATAATTGCTCCAAACAAAAAGAAAAATGTTTTTTCTCGATTCTTTAACCCAAGTCTAGCTCACAAAATATTATTGCATTCAGATATACCTTTAATGACAATCCCCGTGTAATTTGCAATAAAATAATTTTGTAGCGATAGAAATTACCTATCGCTATTTTCATTTTTTCAATTAGACTTTTATCTTTGATTTAATGTAACTATCTTTGTGTAATAAATATATTATATGAAATTCGAATTAGCATCACAATATAAGCCCACTGGTGACCAGCCTCAAGCGATAGCACAGTTGGCCGAGGGTATTCAAGCAGGTGTACAAGCACAAACATTACTTGGTGTTACTGGTTCAGGAAAAACATTTACAATGGCAAATGTTATAGAAAGGGTTCAACGCCCTACCCTTATACTAAGCCACAACAAAACTCTAGCAGCACAATTGTATAGCGAATTTAAATCGTTTTTCCCTAATAATTCAGTCCAGTATTTTGTGTCATATTACGATTATTATCAACCTGAAGCATACATACCTTCGGTGGATAAATACATCGAAAAAGACTTGATGATTAATGATGAAATAGACAAATTGCGACTCGCTACTACATCTGCATTACTATCTGGACGACAAGATGTAATTGTTGTTTCTTCTGTTTCGTGTATTTATGGCATAGGAAATCCTGCCGATTTCCATAATAATGTTATTGAAGTAAAAGTCGGTCAAAAAGTTGCTAGAAATGTTTTCTTAAGGCAATTGGTTGATGCGTTATACAGTCGAAATGAGGTCGAGCTCTCTCGAGGCACATTTAGAGTAAAAGGAGATACTGTTGACATTCGTCTTGCATACGAGGAAATTGTTCTACGTATAACTTTCTGGGGAGATGAGATTGAGGCAATATCTACCGTACATCCGAGTGATGGGATTTCATTAGGTAAACATGATTGCTTTAAAATCTACCCAGCCAATATTTTTGTTACATCACGAGAAAGACAAGCATCAGCAATTGCTCAAATACAGCTTGATTTGGGACAACAAGTAGATTTTTTCTACAAAGAAGCACGTCCAGTAGAGGCTAAACGATTAAACGAACGCGTAACTTATGATGTTGAAATGATGAAAGAGGTTGGCCATTGTTCTGGCATTGAAAATTATAGCCGATATTTTGACGGGCGCAATCCTGGGTCAAGACCTTTTTGTCTATTAGATTATTTCCCCGATAATTTTTTGACAATTATTGATGAGAGTCATGTAACGGTTCCTCAAATAAGAGCTATGTATGGTGGTGATTTATCTCGCAAAATGAACCTTGTTGAATACGGGTTTAGATTACCAGCTGCACTTGATAATCGCCCACTTAAATTTGAAGAATTTGAGTCATTAACCAAACAAATTATATATGTAAGTGCTACTCCAGCCGATTATGAATTGGAGAAATGCGAAGGAGTTGTTGTTGAGCAAATAATTCGTCCAACAGGACTTTTAGACCCAATTATTGAAGTACGACCTTCTCTTAATCAAATAGATGATTTAATTGATGAAATTCAGGACCGAGCCGAGAAAGATGAACGCGTATTGGTAACTACTCTTACGAAACGTATGGCTGAAGAGTTGAATGACTATATGCTGAAATTACGAATACGATGTGCGTATATTCACAGCGATGTAGATACTCTTGACCGTATTCAAATTCTTGATGATCTTCGCGCAGGTATATATGATGTTCTGATTGGAGTGAATCTACTTCGTGAAGGTCTAGATCTTCCAGAAGTATCATTAGTGGCAATTCTCGATGCTGACAAGGAGGGTTTTTTACGGAATCATCGTTCTCTTACTCAAACAGTAGGACGTGCAGCTCGAAATCTTAATGGGATGGTCATTATGTATGCTGATAAAATTACTGATAGCATGCAACAAACCATTGATGAAACAAATAGACGCCGCACCTTACAATTGGAATACAATGAACAGAATGGCATCACACCTCAAGCAATCATAAAAGCACGGAATCGTATAATTGGGCTTGATAAAGATACAGACTTCGAACCAGTGCCACAAGGACAAAAACCGATTGCTTTGATGTACGAAAAAGAGTATACGCACGAGGTTGATATCGCAGCCGACCCAGTTATTACATATATGAATAGCGAGTCATTACAACACACCATATCAATACTTCGCACTCAAATGGTTGAAGCGGCTAAAAATATGGAATTTATTGAAGCCGCCCGACTTCGTGATGAAATTATTAAACTTGAAAACAGGCTACAATCACTTGAAAATGAAAGCAAATAGCACCTCTGACAATAAATATAAGATTACCGATTGGTTGCCAACCTCAGTGAAAGAAATGAAAGCTCATGGTTGGGATAATGTTGATGTAGTTTTATTTACTGGTGATGCTTATGTAGATCATCCATCATTTGGGGCAGCTGTAATTGGTCGTTTATTACAATCCCTTGGACTTAAAGTTGCCATTGTCCCACAACCTAATTGGCGTGATGACCTTCGTGATTTCAAAAAATTTGGTCGTCCAAGACTATTTTTTGGCATTTCAGCAGGAGCGATGGATTCAATGGTTAATCACTATACGGCAAATAGACGTCGTCGTAGTGATGATGCTTATACTCCTGATGGTCGTCATGGGATGCGACCTGACTACCCCACTGTTGTATATTCAAAAATACTCAAAGATTTATTTCCAGATGTTCCTATAATTGCAGGAGGGATTGAAGCCTCAATGCGTCGTTTATCGCATTATGATTATTGGAATGATAAGTTACATAAAGCGATATTATGTGATGCCCCTATTGATTTACTAATATATGGCATGGGGGAATTGCCTATTTTGGAGGTTGTTAATAGACTTGAAAAAGGAGAAAACATTTTGAGTATAACCGATGTTAAACAAACGGTTTTACTGACTGATACTATGCCATCTGCTGATGAAAATAATATCATCTTAAACAGTTTTGAAGATTGCCTTAAGGATAAAAAGTTTCAGGCTCAAAACTTTAAGCATATAGAACAACAATCCAATCGTTATGAAGGTGCAACATTGTGGCAAAAGCATGGGAATAAGGTCGTCAAGGTAAATCCCATGAATCCTCCTATGACTACCGAACAGATTGACGCTTCTTTTGATTTACCTTACACCAGACTACCACACCCACGATATAAAGGCAAAACAATACCGGCATTTGAAATGATAAAATTCTCGGTAAATATGCATCGTGGATGTTTTGGTGGCTGTGCATTTTGCACAATCTCTGCGCATCAAGGCAAATTCATCGCTTCACGCAGTAAAGAATCCATTCTTCGTGAAGTTAAGCAAATTACTTCTATGCCCGGTTTCAAAGGTTATTTGAGCGATTTAGGTGGTCCTTCGGCTAATATGTATATGATGAGTGGCAAGGATCTGAATATATGCAAAAAATGTATGAAACCTTCATGTTTGCACCCTAAACCTTGTCCGAATCTAAATACTGATCACGCACCACTACTTGATATATATAAACGAGTTGATGCTTTACCTCAAATAAAGAAATCATTTATTGGAAGCGGTGTGCGTTACGACCTCTCTATACATCACACAGGCAATGCCGATGTTGACCGTGCTAATGCAAAATATAATGAGGAACTAATCACCAATCATGTGTCAGGACGATTAAAAGTTGCGCCAGAGCACACTTGCCAACATGTGCTAGATTTTATGCGTAAACCCTCATTCTCCTTATATTACGATTTCAAAAAAATATTTGACCGAGTTAATAGAACTAATGGTCTTAATCAGCAACTTATACCCTACTTCATATCAAGCCACCCAGGGTGTCGTGAGGTAGATATGGCAGAACTTGCTGTAGAGACGAAAAATCTAAACATGCACCTCGAGCAAGTACAAGATTTTACTCCCACCCCCATGACGCTATCAACCGAAATCTACTATACCGGATTTCATCCATACACTGGAGAAAAAGTATTTACTGCAACCACACGCGATGAAAAACTCGCACAACGCAAATACTTCTTCTGGTATGACAAAACATATCGGTTTGACATTATTAAATCGTTAAAACGATTACATCGCTCTGATTTGATACGCAAACTATTTCCAAGCAAGCAAGTTAATTAATATTTATATTCAATATTGTTATTTAGAGATGAACCTTACAAAGGTTATTCATTATCAACAGTAAAATGATTATCTTTGCATTATGAATAATTAAAACATTAAATTATGAATATCTTAAAACCTATCATTATGAGTACCGCTATGCTTATGGCAACATCGGCAAATGTGGCAATAGCTGATGATGAATTAATCATCGATAAGCCATCGTTCAAGAGTGATGATGGTGTGTTTAACATTGAGGCATTACAGGCACTTGGTCGTGTATCTGCTCCGACTCTTTCTCCCGACAAAACAAAAATCCTTTATGGCATTTCTTATGAAAGTGTAGAGCAAAATCGCAGTAATAACGATCTTTATGTCATGAATGTTGATGGCACTGAAAATACACGCATCACTAAAACTCCACGCAGTGAATCAAATGCAGTATGGATTGAAGGTGGCTCAAAAATTGCATTTCTATATCCTGTAAATGGTGTAATGCAAATGTGGGTAATGAATGCCGATGGTAGCAATCGTAAGATGATAAGCAACATCGAAAAAGGTGTTAATGGCTTTCTTCTATCTCCCGATGAAACAAAAGTATTGTTTATCTCGAACCTAAAATCAGCCACTACAGCACAAGATATTTACCCCGACCTTCCCAAAGCTACAGGGATTGTCGTAAATGACTTGATGTATAAACATTGGGACGAGTGGGTAAAGGAGATCCCCCATCCATTTTTAGCCGACTTTAATGGGATAGAGTTAAGTAACATTATTGATATTATGGAAGGTGAGCCCTACGAAGCGCCAATGAAACCATTTGGTGGAGTTGAGTCCTTAGCTTGGTCACCCGATGGCAAAGAGATTATATATGTCTCACGCAAAAAAACCGGCAAGGAATACGCTGAATCTACTAATAGCGATCTGTACCTCTATAACATTGAAACTAAAACCACTACCAACCTCACTGAGGGTATGATGGGTTATGACACAAATCCAACTTATTCACCCGATGGAAAATATATAGCATGGTTGAGCATGGAGCGTGACGGATATGAATCAGACAAAAATCGCATCTTTATTCTCAACCGCAAATCAGGAGAAAAAACTGATTTAACTAAAAATTGGGATTATACAGTAAACACAATTGCTTGGAGTCCAAATAGCAAGTCAATCTTTTTTGTGGCACATCATCAAGGTGTAACCCCTGTATTTAATATTGACCTCAAAAAGAATGAGGTTAAAGAGGTAGTAGGAGGCATAGTAGATTATACCGATATAATTCCCATTGATGATAAAACATTGATTACAACAAATCATTCAATGCTTTATCCAAATGAGATTTTCTCGGTAAAAAATGGCAAAGCTACTAAATTATCAACCGTAAATGATGATATTTTTGCTCAATTGACAATGCCTACAGTTGAAAAACGACTCATACCTACCACTGACGGCAAACAAATGACTACATGGGTAATTTATCCTCAAAACTTTGATAAAAATAAAAAATATCCTGCTATTCTTTACTGCCAAGGAGGCCCACAACAAGCCGTAAGCCAATTTTGGAGTTACCGTTGGAACTTTGCATTAATGGCATCTAATGGATATATAGTTATTGCGCCTAACCGTAGAGGGTTACCTGGATTTGGCACAGAATGGAACGAACAAATTTCGGGCGATTATGGTGGACAAAATATGAAAGATTATCTATCAGCTGTAGATGAAATGAAAAAAGAGCCGTTTATTGATGAAAAACATATCGGCGCAACTGGAGCAAGTTATGGTGGGTTTTCAGTGTATTGGTTGGCGGGTAATCACGATAATCGTTTTGCCGCTCTCTTTGCTCATGCTGGTATTTTTAACACTGAAGCTCAATACCTTGAAACTGAAGAAATGTGGTTTGCTAATTGGGACTTAGGTGGCGCATTCTGGGATAAAGATAATGATGTAGCACAACGCACATTCAGCCAATCACCACACAAATATGTTGACAAATGGACCGCTCCAATAATGATTTCACATGGAGAATATGATTTCCGTATACTTGCATCTCAAGGTATGCAAGCGTTTAATGCAGCCAAACTAAGAGGAATTCCTGCTGAAATGGTTATATATCCCGATGAGAATCACTGGATACTTAAACCTCAAAATGCTATTATGTGGCAACGGCTATTCTTCCGTTGGTTTGACAAATGGTTGAAACCTCAAGATGTAAAATAAAAATCTCTACATATGGGCTATCAGCAACAAGTTGATAGCCTTTTTTCTTGTCATTTAGAGTTAATTATACATAACAGATAATGCATTATGCATTAAAATGTGTAACTTTGCACTCGCAATGAAGAAAATATTAATTTACATAATATTTTGTTGCTCATTTTTCGCTCTAAACGCACAAAATGAGTCAAATGAAGAGATAGCAAAATCTCAAGAAGTATCTACGCAAAATTCAAAATCATATGCGTGGACTTTAATAGAACCACTAGGCTTACGCGAAAAATCATCAATTGACACTTTACTATATAACTATTATCATAAATCAATACCATCAGGTGTTTCTCCTGCATATGCCACTACAGGCAACCTTGGTGCTGAGGGGTTGAATATGCTATATTTTGAAAGAAAACCAATGAGCGATTTCTTTTTTAAAGATGCATTATCGGCTTGGATGCCCAATACATCTACACTAAAATTTTATAATACACGCCTTCCGATGACATTATTATCATATAATACAGGAGGTAGTAAGGCAACAACCCAAGACCGACTTAAAGCAGATTTCTCGGGGAATATCAACAAACGAGCACAAATAGGTGCAATGATAGACTATCTTTATTCGATTGGTAGTTATAATTATCAATCAGTAAAAGATTTAACTTGGGGCGCATCAGGTTCATATTTGGGTGATCGATATGAAATGCAAGCATATTTTTACCATTATGATATGCTTAATAAAGAAAATGGTGGTATAGTAAATGATTTATATATTACAGATCCTGCTGAAGTGCAAGGGGGCTCAACTAAAGTTGACACAAAGACAATACCAACAAATTTATCAACTGCACACTCTCGTGTTAAAGGGAATAATTTATTTATTAACAATCGATATAAAGTAGGATATTGGGATGAAGAAAAGGACGGTGACAGCGTTATCAGTCGCGAATATATTCCAGTAACTAGTTTTGTGTGGACATTGAAATATAACGACGATGACCACTTATTCCGAAGCACTGCTGATGGAGAAAATAGGAATTTCTTTGATAACATATATCTAAATCCATCTACAACTATAGATAGAACAGCTTATTGGTCTTTATCAAACACATTAGGCATTTCATTATTGGAAGGATTTAATAAATATGCTAAAGCAGGATTATCGGCTTTTGTCACACACCAAATAAGAGAGTATACTCTAATGGCAGATACTCTTAATAGAGCAATCGCTTTACATCCAAACCTCTCACCTCTTCCTCAAGGGATGAATTCAGTCCCAACTGGAAAGATTGAGAATCTATTATGGGTTGGTGGACAATTAACAAAACAACAAGGTTCTTTGCTTAAATATAATGTAACTGCAAAGTTTGGCCTTTTAGGGCCATCTATTGGAGATATTGACATTTATGGTGATATTTCAGCTCGATTTAAACTTTTTGGAGACTCTGTTACAATTGCAGGTTATGGATGGTTTAAAAACGAAGAAACACCCTTCTTAATGAATAACTATGTATCAAATCACTTTATATGGAAGAATGATTTTGGCAAAGTGCGCAACTACCGCATTGGAGGCAAATTAAATATCCCTCACACTCGCACATTAATCAATGTTGGGATTGAAAATGTCGAAAATCACATTTATTTTAATGAACATTGTCTCCCTGTTCAACACGATGGCAATGTGCAAGTTTTCAGTGCTTCTCTTAATCAAAATTTTAAAATTGGTATTTTAAATTGGGATAATAAACTCACATATCAAACATCAACCAATGAGAGTGTTATTCCTCTGCCTAAATTTTCTATTTATTCAAATTTATATTTACTATTTAAAATAGCCAAAGTATTAGATGTGCAATTAGGAGTAGATTGTGACTACTATACAAAATATAAAAGTGTAGCTTATCAACCTGCTACAATGAGTTTCTACAACCAAAATGAAGTAGAAATTGGGAATTATCCGTTTATGAACGCCTATATTAATATGAAATTAAGCAAAGCGCGTTTCTATGTTATGATGAGTCATGTCAACCAGGGCCTATTTGGCAATAATAATTATTTCTCAATGCCACACTACCCTCTTAATCCTCGTAAGTTTCAGGTGGGAGTATCAGTTGATTTAGCTAATTAATGAAAAGATTTGCTCTATACAAAGGGGAATTATCAATATATCTCATATTGGTAATATGTATTGTGGCATTAATGCTCTCATTAAAAAAATGCAGTAATCCTCTTGATAATGAGGTTTATTATGAGCGTGCAGGAGGAGATACAATTAATGTTGCAATTGAGATTTCTCCTTTATCAATGTCATTATCGACCGACTCAATAGGAGGATTTTATTATGACATTCTAAATTTAATATCCAATAAATACAATGTCAATTTCAAATATCATGAATTTGTACCATTAAGCTTTGCATTTAACGGCTTGGAATCTGGCAATTTTGATATTGTAGTTGCCGACATACCTGCAACTTCAGAATTAAAAGAAAAATATTTACTTACTGAGCCATTATATATTGATCATCAAATTCTTGTCCAACGAAAGGATAAAAAAACAGGGAAAGGAAATATTACTGACTATACACAACTTACATCAGATAGTATCTGGGTTGTAGCAGGCTCTCCCTATATTAATAGAATAAGAAATCTTTCGGATGAATTGGGTTGTGACGAAATTTACATTATAGAGTCTCCTAATTTTTCATCCGAGCAATTAATTATATTGACAGCACTTGGTGAGGTGAAACAATCTGTAGTTAATGCCAATATTGCAAAATCAATGATTAAAGATTATCCTCAGCTTGACATAAACACCAAAATATCATTTAATCAATTTCAAGTATGGGCATTAAAACATAGCAATGTTAAACTTTGTGACAAATTTAATCATTGGATAAAAGAGGTTAAGAAACTCCCCGAATATGATGATTTATGCAAGAGATATTTAAAGATAAAAAAATAAGGTGAGAAAATTCTCACCTTATTTTTTCTATATAATTGCGCAATCTTACTTTATTAAATATTGAGAAGATATCGATTCATTATCGTGAACTCTTCTAATTGTATCAGCAAATAGACGTGCTACGCTAAGTATAGTTGCTTTTTTGCAATCTTTATTAAAGGGAATGCTATTGGTGAAAATCATTTCAGTCATACCGCAATTATCAACACGCTCAGATGCTGGATCACTCATAATTGCATGAGAACATAATGCTCTTACCGATTTAGCTCCATTTGCTATCATCAAGTCGGCAGCTTTAGTAATTGTCCCTGCTGTATCAACCATATCATCAACAAGAATGACATTTTTATCTTTTACATCGCCAATAACAGTCATTTTTTCTACGACATTAGCTTTTGCGCGTTGTTTATGACACAATACGAGTGGCAAGTCAAGATACTTTGCATAGCTATTTGCGCGCTTTGCACCACCGACATCGGGTGTTGCAATTACCATATCCTCAAGGTTAAGTGATTGAATGTAAGGAATGAATACAGATGATGCATACAAATGATCAACTGGGACATTAAAGAATCCTTGTATTTGATCGGCATGTAAATCCATTGTGATAACACGATCAACGCCTGCTGTACTCAATAAATCAGCGACTAATTTTGCTGCAATTGATACACGAGGTTTGTCTTTACGATCTTGACGCGCCCAACCAAAATATGGCATAACAGCAATGATTGATTTTGCCGATGCTCTCTTAGCTGCATCAATCATTAACAACAATTCCATCAAGTTATCTGTATTAGGAAATGTTGATTGAACCAAATATACTTCGCAACCACGAATTGACTCTTCAAAACACACTTCGAATTCACCATCTGCAAATTGTTGAGTATTCATTTTACCCAACTCTACTCCTAATTCCTTGCAGATTTCTTCAGCCATATAGTGTGACTTGCGACCAGAAAAAACCTTAAATGGAGGTAACATATCTTTAATTTATTTTTAGGTTATAATTATTTTTTACAAAATTACTACTTTTTACCTTTACAAGTGGCCTGTTTAGTGATTTTTTTACTATTTGATTTAACTTTTTTATGATTAATCTTCCAAACTACAGCATTATGAGGTTTAATAAATGTTTCAAATGGAGTTTCAGATGAAAAAGTTTTAACTTCTTTTTCACTCGTCAACAATTCAACTGCTTCAAAGTCTCCCTCTGTTATGCCGAGAAAATTAAATGCATGACGTGGAACATTAATTTTAAGATCACATGATGTTGCTCTAAAATTAACTGCAATAATTAATGTCTCATTTTCAAAATTTCTCAAGAAAACATATTGATCATGAGGATTCAAAGTGCTATTCTCATAATTCACATACATTAAGTCATAAAATGAGCCTTGAGAAATAGCCTTCTCTTTATTGCATAATGATAGAATCTTTGAATACTCATCTCTTAGCCATTTTTCACGGCTTGTTAAGGCTTCCCCATCACATTTTCCATTATTATACCAACGTCGCAAAGTGGGAACACTCCAATAATCAAATATTGTAGTTCTACCATCTTTACCACTATAACCCTCAGCATCGGTAGCTTGCTCACCTAATTCTTGCCCAGCATAAATCATCATAGGGCCAATATTAATCATTGAGCTAACAATTAATGATGGAATTACAATAGTTGCATCGCCAGCAAACTGCATTGATGCAAATCGTTGTTCATCATGATTCTCAAGGAAATTTAGCATATTAGCATTGATGCCATCTACAGTTTGCCAACAATTAGTTATTTGAGCTGCTGAATAGTTGGAGCATTGTATATTTCTTAAAGTATCATACAATGTAACTTTATCGTATAAATAATCAAAACCTCCAATATGAATATAATCACGATATAAATTTGTATCGTAAATTTCTGCTATGAAATTAATGTCAGGATAAGTGTTTTTTATATTTGATATAGCCCATTGCCAAAACTCTAATGGAACCATGTGTACCATATCACATCGAAATCCGTCAACCCCTTTTGCTGCCCAATAGCGTAAAATATGCAACATTTTAAACCAAGTGTCAGGGATAGGGTCAAAATGTCGAGAGCCATCGCCATAATCTAAACCATAATTAAGTTTAATAGTATCATACCAATCAAACTCACCTGGAAAAGCTGTAAAACAATCATTACCCGACGCTTTTGCAGGGAATTCATTATAAAAATCATCTCCCTGCCCCATATCAACATGTGGCGCAAATTGTTGGCGAGGTATATAATAAAAATTATTAGTTTGTTTAAAGAAATAAGTATTATCATCACCTTGACCTAAATCTTCAATACCTACGGGCTTTGCATCGGAATAATACTGACGAGCAACATGATTCGGCACAAAGTCAATAATTACTTTTAGTCCTGCGTCGTGTGTACGCTTAACTAACTTTTCAAATTCTTCAATGCGTTTAGGAACATTAACTGCTAAATCGGGATCAACATCATAATAGTCTTTTATTGCATAAGGCGATCCCGCATTTCCTTTAATCACATGAGTATTATCATTTTTTATGCCATATTTTGTATAATCTGTCTTATGTGCGTGCTCAATAATACCGGTATACCATATATGCGTGACACCTAATTTCTTAATGTTTTTTATCACATTCGAAGTGATATCATTTAATTTTCCACATCCATTTTGGTCAATTGTGCCATTTATAACACAATTTTCTGTTGGATTAGTGAATAAACGAGGAAGTAATTGATAAATAATTGGTTTTTGGTTCATATCGTCTTATATTTTTCAAGGATATCAATACCACTTAATATTTTTTTAGTTGCATTATACCCACTATTATATACCTTATTTGAATCTTTTAAATTAAACACTCTATAATTAGCAATATCAGTCATTTCAATAACGATATCACAAAGTTCCATATCAACACCAGCGTTCACTCGTGACATTAAATCAAATGACCGCTCAGCAATTCCAAGGATAGTTGGTGAATATTTTTCTTTAATTAATGGGCTACAATTTAGGCCAATCAATAATTCACATTTATCTCTTAATATCCAAGCTGGCAAATTATGCAACACTCCACCATCAACATAATAAGCCCCATCAATTCTAATAGGTTTAAAAACAATAGGAATGCTACAAGATGCCGCGACCCGTTCTGCTATACTCCCTGAAGAAAATGCATGAGGAATCCCCTTCTCAATATCTGTTGCACAAATAAAAGTAGGAATATTTAACTCCTCAATATTGTTACATAGAAGATTTTTTTTCAAAAAACGGCGAAATTTATCCATTTTAAAAAAGCCATCTTTGGGGACTCCAAGTTCACATAAGTCATTAAATTTAAGTCCATCAAAAAGATGTGGAATATTTTTAGGAGATATACCTGATGAATACATCACTCCTACAATAGCCCCAGCGCTTACCCCTGCTATTATATTAGGTTTTATTCCAAATTCTTCAAGGGCGCATAAAGCGCCTGCATGAGCAAAACCACGAGCACCACCTCCACTCAAAGCGACACCGATTTTATATGGTTTAGTTCTCATTTCAGCCATTTTTACAACATAAAAATTAATTACAATACAAAAATAGCGCATTTTCTTCATTTATTCTATATTATATACCAATTTTTGCGATAATTCAGTTTATAATATTGACAATATAATCGAGGCAATATATTCCCACAATTAAACAATAATATTTTACTTAAGTAAAATCGCTACAAAACTTATTAATATATCCAATATTATTTGTAATTTTGCACATTAAATAATAACAAAACTTATAATTAACAAATGAACGAATTAGCGACTAAATACAGCCCGTCTGAGGTTGAAGATAAATGGTATAGCTATTGGATGAAATATGACTTATTTAAGTCGACACCTGATGAAAGAGAACCATATACTATTGTAATTCCCCCTCCCAATGTAACTGGTGTTTTACATATGGGGCATATGCTAAATAACACAATCCAAGACATTCTTATTCGACGCGCTCGAATGGAAGGGAAAAATGCATTATGGGTTCCTGGTACCGACCACGCATCTATTGCTACCGAAGCAAAAGTTGTTGCAAAATTAGCTGCAGAAGGAATTAAGAAAACCGATTTAACTCGTGACGAATTCCTTAAACATGCATGGGATTGGACTCATAAACATGGTGGTATTATTCTTGAACAATTAAAAAAACTTGGAGCGTCATGTGATTGGAGCCGTACAGCGTTTACAATGGACGATGTGCGTAGCGAAAGTGTAATTAAGGTATTTGTTGATTTGTACAACAAGGGGTTGATTTATCGTGGTGTGAGAATGGTCAATTGGGACCCTGCAGCTCTAACTGCATTATCAGACGAGGAAGTTATATATAAAGAAGAACATAGTAAATTATATCACCTTCGTTATTATGTCGAGGGTGAAGATAGATATATTGTAGTTGCGACTACTCGCCCCGAAACAATATTAGGTGATACTGCCGTATGCGTAAATCCTAATGATGAACGATACCAATGGTTAAAAGGCAAAAAAGTCATAGTTCCTCTCGTTAATCGTGCTGTCCCCATTATAATGGACGAATATGTTGAGATGGAATTTGGTACAGGTTGCTTAAAAGTAACACCTGCTCATGATGTTAACGACTATATGCTTGGCGAAAAATATAATCTTCCTACAATCGACATTTTCAATGATAATGGAACTATAAGCGAAGCTGGAGGAATGTATATTGGCAAAGATCGTTTTGATGTTCGAAAAGAAATTGTAGTTGACCTTGACAAGGCTAATCTTGTTGAAAAAATAGAAGATTATGATAATAAAGTAGGATATTCTGAGCGAACCAAAGTCGTAATCGAGCCAAAATTATCAATGCAATGGTTCTTAAAAATGGATAAGATTACAATACCTGCGCTTGATGCAGTTATGGATGATGATATTAAATTTTATCCTCCCAAATTTAAGAACACATATCGCCATTGGATGACTAATATTAAAGATTGGTGTATTAGTCGTCAACTTTGGTGGGGGCATCGCATTCCTGCTTATTTCCTTCCTGAAGGTGGTTATGTGGTTGCTGAGAATGATGAACAAGCACTCAATTTAGCTAAAGAAAAAACCGGCAACGATAATCTTACAATAAACGATTTGCGTAGAGATGAGGACTGCCTTGACACATGGTTCAGTTCTTGGCTATGGCCTATATCTCTATTTAACGGTATTCTAGACCCCGATAATGAAGAAATAAAATATTATTATCCAACTTGCGACCTTGTTACTGGTCCCGATATTATTTTCTTCTGGGTGGCACGTATGATTATCTCGGGATATGAATATTTAAATGAAAAACCATTTAAATCTGTATATTTTACTGGTATTGTTCGTGATAAATTAGGTCGTAAAATGTCAAAATCACTTGGCAATTCTCCCGACCCGTTAGATTTAATTGCAACATATGGTGCCGATGGAGTACGCATGGGTATGATGCTTGCTGCGCCTGCTGGAAATGACATTTTATATGATGACAAATTATGTGAACAAGGAAGAAATTTCTGCAACAAAATATGGAATGCGTTCCGTCTAGTTAAAGGTTGGGATGTGGCTGAAATTGAGCAACCCGAATATGCAAAACGAGCTACAGAATGGTTTGGTGCAAAACTAAATGCTACATTAATCGAAGTTAAGGACTTATTCTCTAAATTCCGTTTATCTGAAGCATTAATGGAAGTTTACAAATTATTCTGGGATGAGTTTTCATCATGGTATCTTGAAATGGTAAAACCTGCTTACGGCCAACCCATTGATAGCGCTACATATAAAATTACCCTTGGATACTTTGATTCACTTTTGCGCTTGCTTCATCCATTCATGCCATTTATTACCGAAGAATTATGGCAACACCTTGAAGAGCGCAAAGAGGGAGAATCAATAATGACTGCATTAATTCCTTCTGAGACAGAAATCAAAAATGACATCCTTTCGTCAATGGAACTTGCCAAGGAGGTTATCGTGGGCGTCCGTGGAGTAAGAGCAGCGAAAAACATCCCTAACAAAGATATTTTAACCCTAAATATCCTTGGAGACTTCAAAAATGAGGAGTTTAGTGTCATTGAAAAACTTGCAAATCTTGACAAGATTAACTTCGTTTCTGAAAAAGATGCAACAGCTGCATCATTTATGGTTGGGACAATTGAGTTTAATGTTCCGTTAACCAATAATATCGATGTAGAAGCAGAGTTAGCAAAACTTAAAAAAGACCTTGAATATCAACATGGTTTTCTTGCTTCAGTACAAAAGAAACTCGGGAATGAACGTTTTGTAAATAATGCTCCTGCAGCTGTTGTTGAAGTCGAAAAGAAAAAAATGGCCGATGCCGAATCAAAGATTAAATCGCTTGAAGAAAGTATCGCAGCATTAAGTAAATAGATTGTTCTATTCAAATAAAATATTAGGCGTAACATAATACATGTTACGCCTAATATTTTTATCAACATAATTATACTTTAAAAATCTACCGATAATCTCACATTAAACTGACGGCGAGTGAGATAATTAGGAACAGCATATTGTAAATTATTTACATCAGTTACCCAATAATAACTGCTGACATTTGATATATCTAATAAATTAAAAACATCAATGCCTAACCAAATGCTCTTAAAGTTTTTCAAAAAACCATATCGATTTTCGCCTTCTTTGAGTGGAGATAATAATGCATAAGACAACCCAACATCAACGCGTTTGTATGCTGGTGCTCTAAAATATCCTTGATCACGGGTACTTCGAGGAGCTGTAGTTGGTAAACCATCCGAAAATATACCTCGTAAGCTAAATTTTAATTTGGGGAATTTTGGAAAATAGTCAGTAAAGAACAACGCAAAACTATAACGCTGGTCTGTTGGACGAGGAACTTTGACTCCATTAAGTTCTTCTTGAGTTTTCATTAATGAAAAACTAACCCAAGAATCTGTTCCAGGAACAAATTGTCCAAATAATTTACAATCAATGCCAGCAGTAAAGCCTTTAGAACTATTCACACCGCTATATGTAATTTTCAAGTTATCAACCTCATATGGGATTAAATTTCCAAGTAATTTATAATATGCTTCAGCCGAAAACTTAAATGGTCTATTAAAGGCTCTGAAAGTATAATCACTACCTAATATAAATTGGATGCTACGTTGAGACAAAATTTCATCATTAAGTTTAATTGTATAGTTTCCCTTATCATCTTGAATGGGTTGTCTGTACTCTTTATAGAACGGAGATTGATAGTAAAGCCCTGATGCAAATCTAAACGCCCAACGTTCATTTCGTTTGGGAACATATGCAACATTAACACGAGGACTAATTAAAAATTCTTTATTAAAATCCCAATACGATAACCTAACGCCGCCATTAAATGTAAAATAACCTATTGATATAGGTAATCTATATGAATCTTGCGCAAAGAAAGAGAGGCGTGTTGTCGCAATATCGTGATTAGAAGTTAAATTATACACCATATTAACCGATGTGCCATTTACAGGCAATGAGTATCCGGCTGAATCGCGCGATTCCCACTCTCTTGTTCTATCAAAAATATTTTCTCTATTAAATGATAATCCATAATTAATATTATGCTTATTAATACCAATATATCCACGTAAAGCGACCGAAAAAACCGAAGCTTTTAATCTATTACGAGAATGTTCATGATACCGACCAACACCTAATTCGCCACCAATTGCATTACCTGAATTAGAACCACCGGTAGTTCCAGCTTGATCCAACCAATATTCGCCAGATATATCATACGAAACCAACTCATTGGTCATATAACCAGATGCTATTAATGAAAAACCAATTGATTTAGATAGAGTATAATTTAGAGATAATGCGCCAAAATAAGTCTCGAATTTATCTTTTTCTTGACCATCAAAATACACTTTAAATTGTTTTGCATCGGTAGATGTGCCGAAATTTGTTGTGCGATTAATAGGTTTAAAACTATAATTATTGATTGCAATATTTCCCAAAAATGAAAGTTTAAATTTTGAGTTTAACTTTAGGTTTAAATTTGTTTGATAATCAAAATATTTAGGATCGTACTCCCCCTTTGTTTCCATTGAACTCAATAACGATGAATTGCTTTTATATCTAAAGCCATGTATTTGAGAGAATTTTTTAGAACTTTGCCCTATTGACACACTTCCACCCATTAAACTCAACGAAACAGCGCCTTCGAAAGTTTGAGGTTCCTTGTATGTAATATCTAATACCGAAGACATTTTATCACCATATTCAGCAGGAAAGCCGCCAGTAGAAAATGAAATATTATCAACCAAATCAGGGTTAATTATACTCAAGCCTTCTTGTTGGCCAGAACTAATTAATTGTGGACGGTATATTTCTATTCCATTAATATATACACTATTTTCATCAAATGTTCCACCCCGTACTGAATATTGCGAAGACATTTCATTGGTAGAATTAACGCCAGCCATAGTTGTAAGCATAGCTTCTACACTTCCACCCGACACATCGGGGGAAAGTTTGAATGTCTCACTATCAATTTTTTGCATAGCGCCCATCTGTTTGCGATATTCAGTAACACTCACCTCTTGTAATACTTGAGAATTTACGCTCATTTTAAGATTTAAAGTGATGTTACCTTGTGGGTTAACTAGCGTCTTTGTGACTTCTTTATATCCAATACAACTATACACAACTTTTAGAGTATCTTGCTCAGTAGTTGAAATTGAATAATCTCCATTTAAATCAGATGTTACACCTATTGCTGTGCCATCGATACGTATTGTTACGAACTCAAGAGGTTGACTTTCTTCATCTAAAATCTTTCCATGAATTGTAACTCTAGCCTGAGAAGCCAAACAAACCGAAAGAGATAAAACAATAAATATATACTTTATAAACTGCATATCTAAAAACTTACTATTAAAGTAAACGATGAAAAATTAATTTCAGTATGAATAACTAGAAATAATTTTGCCATTTTTACCACGTCAAAATATACTTATCAACAAATTTCCAAAAAAAATCAAGGAATATTGCGAAAAATTAGAAATTATCCTTAAATTTGTACTTGATACAATACGTGTTGCTATACAAATGACATATGCGAATTGAATCAGATATCACCCGGATGGGGATAAAAATATTTTGTTGGTTATCCATGGATATTATATCTATGGTGTCCCCAAGAATTGCCCATAATGAAAAAGTGGTTTGCTATTAGGGTTACATATAACCGCGAAATGAAGGTGAAGCGAGAGTTAGACTCAATTCATATTGAGAACTTCCTTCCAATGAAATATAGGATAATCATCCGCGGTGAAAAAAAAATCAAAGAATTAGTCCCTGCTATACATAACTTAATTTTTGTATATATTACGCCTGAGGACTTGAAAAGTTATAAAGCAACAACTGCTCTACCCATAAGATATATAATGAATCGCGAAACGCGAGAACCCATTGTTATCCCAGAGCAACAAATGCAAAACTTCATTGCGGTTGCAGGCAATCCAACAGAACAAATCGTTTATTTAGATCCCGATGTATCAAATTTCAAAAAGGGAGATAAAGTTAAAATAATAGGTGGTGTATTTGAAGGCGCCGAAGGTTATTTTATGAGAATTAAAGGAGATCGACGAGTAGTTGTATGTATTAACGGTATAGCTGCTGTAGCAACAGCATTTATCCACCCTTCACTGGTGAAAAAGATTGATGAGTAAACAAAGATTACACCATTTTGATATTATAAAGGGTATCGCAATATTACTTGTTGTAATGGGCCATGTACTGATAATGGGCATTCATGACATCGATAAAGCTTTTTTGTTCAAACTGATTGATAAGACGCATATGCCTTTATTTTTCTTTATCAGTGGATACTTCACATTTAAGACGACTGAAAATAAAATTATATTACCAAATATATCATCTCGTTTCAAACAATTAATATTGCCATTTTTATGCGTTAGCGCATTATGGACTCTATATTTTCCTCATAGTGGTCTTGAAAGTCCGTTATCTTCTTCTTTGAGCGGTTTGTATTTAGATGTTTGGAAAAATGGATATTGGTTTACATTATGTTTATTTGAATTAATACTAATATACTGCGTATTAGTAGCAATATTAAATAAAATAAACAACAAGATAATAAGTATTTTACTCATTCTTGCCACATATATAACACTTGCGGTTATTAGCATTATTTCAAAAAGCAATATAGTTAATTATTTAAGTCTTGAGTTAGTCGTTAAATTTATGCCAATTTTTATATTTGGGGCACTGAGCCACAAATACAAGGATAAATTTGATGAAATTCTTTCTAATAACACTATTTTTACTCTTTCAATCTTAATTGGAGGTATAACATTATACTATACTTGCTATTTTTGGGAGTTCCCATTGCTTACTTACCAATTAGAACTTATTATCACAATTATTTATCAAATTTGCTTGATTGTAATTACATTTAACGTTATAAAGCCTTGGGCCAAAACTGAGTTTGCTCAAGAAAAGCCTTCTTGGTTTATACAAAAATTGCAATTAGTCGGCAAAGAAAGTCTTGCCATCTACTTATTACATTACTTTTTCTTGTTCCAAATGACAGGGCTTCGCCAACCTATGATTGAAATGGGATTAGGGTTTGTGCCGTTGTTAGTAGTGTCATTTATTACAGCGATTATCATAATTGCGATAACCTTAATGGTTAGTCACATCATTTCAAAAAGCAAATATCTTTCACTAATATTACTAGGGAAAGTTTAGTTTTATGGTTTCAATAATTATCACTTTATACAACAAAGAGAACACTATTAAGCGCACTATTCTTTCCGCATTAGAGCAAACGTATAAAGACATTGAAATCATTGTAGTAAATGATTGTAGCACCGATAATTCTCTAAATATTTGCAACGAGTTTTGCCCTAACATAAAAGTTATTACCACCGATCAAAACTATGGTCTACCAAAAGCAAGGCAAGTCGGGATAAAACATACAAAAGGGAACTATATAACTTTTATTGATGCTGATGACTATTTAAGCAAAGATGCAATAAATAAATGTATAATGTCACAAAAAAAGTCAGATGCTGATATAGTTCAAATGAAGATTATTCGACGATTAACTAAATGGGGCATCCCTGTCAAATTTCGCTCAAACTACGACGCCACTCAAGCATTAAACGCATGTCTATATAATGAACA
The DNA here is from genome assembly GCA_045646905.1 of Muribaculaceae bacterium. Taxonomy (GTDB): domain Bacteria; phylum Bacteroidota; class Bacteroidia; order Bacteroidales; family Muribaculaceae; genus RGIG4079. The sequence continues at coordinate 206,085 of JAZRLP010000029.1, read as the reverse complement.
ACTTTTCCCTGTGCAATGTTGTGGCAAATTATATAAGAGTAAATTAATTAAATCAATAACATCAATCCCATATAATGGATTTTGGGGAGAAGACAGAATCTTTAATTTGCCAATATATGCAACAACTCCTAAAATTGAATACATTCCTACTGCTCACTATAACTATTCATGGGGAGGTCGAACTTCATCTACATTCAATATAGAATCACTACAAGGTTATAAAGATGTTTACCAACTAAAATATAATTGGGCATTAGATAATGGTTTTCAACAATACATAGGTGCATTGCAAAACGAATTAATAGAATTACTCAATTATCATATTCGACATTTAATTAATTCGAAATCTATGTCAAAGGATGTTGCTATTGAATATTTACAAGCAGAACTAAGTCAACCATTTTGGTCATCTTTTCAATTGTCATCAGCAGAAGCTTTATATATGACAGAAAAGAAGTCATTCTCACGAGTTTTTAAAAAATTAATCCTAAATATTATAGGATAGCGATTATAACAAATGCCAAAAGTTTCAATCATAGTCCCTATTTACAATTCTGAGGCTTATCTTTCGAGATGTATTGATAGCATTTTGGCTCAAACATACTCGGATTTTGAACTAATCCTTGTTAATGATGGTAGCATCGACAATTCGGGCAAGATTTGTGAAGAATATGCACAAAAAGATTCACGCATAATTGTAATTCATAAAGAAAAAGGAGGCACAAGTTCAGCCCGCAACATTGGGATAGAAAAATCTCGTGGGGAATACATCACATTTGTTGATAGCGATGATACCATATATCCCAATTATTTATGTACATTCTCCTACAATGCAGATTTTGAAGTTGCAGGATTAAAAACTATAGGGAATAATAACGACAAGAATCTACCTCAGGCATCTCTGTTGTTGTCAAATAATATAGATATCGCCAATTGGTTTATCGATGATTATAATGCATTATATCTTACAACAATTTGTAGCAAGATGTTCCGTCGAGAAATAATTAAATCAAATTTATTACAATTTGATTTATTTTTAAAGCGAGGTGAAGACACAATTTTTGTATACAATTATATCAGTTGTTGTAAAAATATAAAGTTAAATCCAATTGTAATTTATAAATATTATTTTGAAGCAACTGCAATTGAACAAAAATATTCGCTTAATGCAAATGAATGTATTGACCATATTCATGCAAGAATAGCATCAACAAAAAATATAGAACAAGCGTTTAGCATCAAACTTACAGCCATCAAAAAGGATACATACACTACTTATTTGCATTTATTTTATACATATCTCAAATCGGCTAATAAAATTGAAAGAATCACAGAACTAAAAAAATTCCGTGAGAATTCCAATAAATTGCAACTATGGCGAGCTTTAAATTTTAAGGACTATATGTATTGGCGTATAATGCCAATGTTCCCATCTTTGCAAAGTAGTAAATAGACAACGTCAAAAACAACCATCATTAGATGGCAACTAACGAAGAATTAAATATAATAAACGAACAACAAGACAGTCAAGATTCAAAAAAACTTGACTCCCCTACTCCATCCTCGGAGCCAATATCATCCAACAAGCGAATTGCAAAGAATACAATATACCTATACTTTCGCATGCTGATTACAATGGCCGTAGGATTATACACATCTAGAGTTGTACTAAACACGCTAGGTGTAGAAGACTATGGTATTAATAATGTAGTTGGAGGTGTAGTTGCAATGTTTTCTCTTATTTCTGCGTCTATCTCAGGATCAATAGGCCGATTTATAACATATGAATTAGGAACTGGGAATCTTGAAAAACTTAAAAGAGTATTTTCAACCTCTGTTACTATACAAATAATTCTTGCAATAATAGTAATTATAGTTGCCGAAATCATTGGTATATGGTTTTTAAATAACGAATTACAAATCAATCCAGACCGAATGGTTGCCGCTCATTGGGTATTCCATTGCTCATTAATCACATTTGCTATCGGATTAATTAGTTTGCCATATAATGCATGTATTGTTGCACATGAACGCATGAATGCTTTTGCCTATGTTAGTATTCTAGAAGTTGTGCTTAAGCTAGTTATAGTATATCTCTTGCTTATTTCTCCATTTGATAAATTAGAAACATATGCCGTGCTAGGCGTAGCCGTTGCTTTAATCATACGATTAATATATGGTTGGTATTGCAAACGTCATTTTGAGGAATGTTCATATAGACCAATATTAGACAAGCCACTATTCAAACAAATGTTTGGATTTGCAGGATGGGAACTTGTTGGAAGTTCTGCTGCTATTTTGCGCGGGCAAGGTAGCGATATTTTAATTAACATTTTCACAAAAACTACTGTTGTAAATGCTGCAGCAGGGATAGCAGCAACTCTTACTGGAGTAATCTCAGGGTTCGTAGGGAACTTTACGATGGCATTTACTCCCCAAATTACGAAATTGTATGCTGCACAAAAATTTAATGAACTACTAAAATTGCTTTATATGGGGTGTAAATTTGCTCCATATCTAATGTTATTTATCGCTCTTCCAGTTTTTTTTAACGCGCGATTCATCTTAAATTTATGGTTAGGACAAGTTCCTGAACACACTGTAAATTTTGTATTAATTACAATTCTATTTATGTTTAATGAACTAATGGCTCGCCCATTAATTACAGCAAAATTAGCAAATGGAGTTATTCGTAATTATCAAATAATCGTAGGTGGTGTTTTGTTACTCACATTGCCTATTGCATATGTTGCGTTAAAGTTAGGAGCTCCTGTTGAAGCGGTTTTTGTTGCAAAGTTAGCAACATCTATTATGGCTACATTTGTTAGGCTATATATGTTGAGAGGTGACTTACCAGGACTCTCTATTCGTGATTTCATAAAGAATGTCTACTTAAGAGTTATATTAGTTGGTTTAGTCGCTGCAATATTACCAGCTATTAGTTATAATTACATAAATAGTGAAATAATTCAGTTCATTTCTACTTCTATAATTGCAGTTATTAGTGTTGCTATAAGCGTTTATTATATAGGTTGTACTAAAGCCGAACAGATGCAATTAAAATCACAAGCACAAAAAATATTATTAAAATTCTCATAATAACGATGATATCAATAAAATCAAAATATGATTGTTGTGGTTGTGAAGCATGTGCTCAAAGATGTGTTCATAATGCAATATCAATGAAGAGAGATAAAGAAGGCTTTCTTTATCCAATTATAGATCCAAACAAATGCACCAAATGTGATATCTGTGAAAAAGTTTGTCCCGTTATAAATCAAAAATTGCCATCAGAACCAATTAAAACTTACGCAGCAAAAAATAAAGATGAGATTGTTAGACTACAAAGTTCTTCTGGAGGCATATTCACGTTGTTAGCAACTAAAACTATCAACAACAGAGGCGTTGTTTTTGGGGCAAAATTTAACGAGCAATGGGAAGTAGTCCATGATTCAGCTGAAACAATTGACGATTTAGCTAAATTTCGTGGAAGTAAATATGTTCAATCAAGAATAAACGATAACTATATTAAAGTTGAACAATTTCTAAAACAAGGTCGTCAAGTCTTATTTAGTGGTACACCATGTCAAATTGCTGGACTAAAGAGATATCTAATTAAAGAATATCAAAACCTCATTTGTGTTGACATAATTTGCCATGGTGTTCCTAGTCCTATGGTGTGGCAAAAATATAAAGCACAATTTGAACTAAGCGATACTTCTTCTATTTCATTTCGTGACAAGAGCAATAGTTGGAAGAGTTACGAAGTCGTTGTATCAAAAGACCAAAAAGAAGTTGTTAGAGAAACAGTTGGACAAAATGTATATATGAAGATATTTTTATCTGACTTATGCTTGCGACCATCGTGTGCAATATGTCCAGCTAAAGATGGGAAGAGCAAGAGCGATATTACAATTGCTGATTTTTGGGGAATACAACACATTCATCCAGAATTTGATGATGACAAAGGATGTAATTTAGTTCTCATAAATAGCGAAAAAGGGATAGAATTATTTAACTCATTGGATGAATGTGATAAAATAGAATCTGATTTCAATACTGCAATAAAATATAACCATAGTTATTTTAAAAGCGTATCAGAGCCAAAATATCGCAAATATTTCTTTGATAATTTTGACAAATACGGATTTTCAATATATAACAAAATCCAGAAAAAACAACAATCATCACTCATTAGACGCATTGCTAGTCGCATTAAAAAATAATTCAAAAATGAAAATTGCGATATTAACACAGCCGTTACGGGCTAACTATGGAGGTGTATTGCAAAATTATGCATTGCAACAAGTGTTGATAAAATTAGGGCATGAACCCATTACAATAGAGAAAGATCCTTATCTACATATTTCAAAGTTAAAGTTGTTTTTAGAATTGCCTAAGCGTACTTTCACAAAATATATCCTCAAAAAACGAAAATATATATTTAATGAAAAACAACATAATAATTATATTAGACAATTAAGTCATATATTAAAGCCTTTTATTTCAAAATACATTAATCGCAGGTTTGTAAACAACTGGAGTTCAATAGACTATACTCTATATGATGCATTTATTGTCGGGAGTGATCAAGTATGGAGACCGTTATATAATTGGGGGATATTGGATAAAATGTTTTTGTCATTTATCCCCCAAAGCACTAACGTAAAACGCATTGCCTATGCTGTATCATTTGGCACTAGCGAATGGGAATATGACAACGAGCAAACAAAACAATTTGCAAATTTAATCCAACAATTTGATGCCGTTTCAACTCGTGAAATTGATGGAGTTGATTTGTGCAGAAAATATCTCAATCGGGCAGATGCGGTAACGGTTTTAGACCCTACCCTATTATTAGAAAAAGAAGATTATTTGAACCCATGCAAGGATATTCCAACTGAAAATGACAATATATTATTTGCTTATATTCTAGACAAAGATTATAATACAAAAAATCAACTTGAGAAAATAGCAAAAGAAAAGGGTCTAAAACTAAAATTAGTTAGTGCTGATAGTGATTGTACTCTTTCTGTTGAAGAGTGGTTAGCAATGTTTCGTGATGCTAAAATGGTTATTACCGATTCTTTTCACGGTACTGTATTTTCAATAATTTTCAATAAAGAATTCTATTCTATTTGCAATACTTCTCGTGGTAATAGCCGTTTTAATTCATTACTATCACAATTCAAACTTCAAGACAGATTATTTAATGATGTTAAAAGTATTAATCTAAATTCAAATCAAATAAATTGGATTAATATTAATAATATTAAATCAACTCTTCTAAATAAAAGTATTTGTTTCCTAACAAACAACCTAAAATAGCGATGCCTAAAGTATCTGTTATCGTACCAATATATAATGTAGAAATGTATATTGAAAGATGTTTAAGATCATTATTTGAACAAACATTAGACGATATTGAATATATATTCGTAAATGATTGTTCTCCAGATAATTCTATGTTAATCTTAGATAATATTCTTAAGGAGTATCCACATCGAATTAACCAAGTTAAAATCATTAACCACGAACAAAACCAAGGACAAGCAGGAGCTCGTACTTCAGGTATGAAAGCGATGACAGGAGAATATATGATTCATTGCGATCCAGATGATTGGGTAGAATTAGATATGTATGAGCAAATGTATAACTTTGCAGTTTCCAATAATTCTGATATTGTTGTTTGCGACTTATATCATGAATACAAACAAAGTTCCGTCAAAATAGACTTATATACAACCAAAACACCTAAAGAAATAATAACATCTTCTGAAGCATTAGATACTAGGTGGTATCTTCCTTGTCGGCTAGTCAGATGTAAAATTATAACCGAATATAATATATATCCAGTTAAAGGTATTAATCTTTTAGAGGATATGATTATTTTATTCAAAATATACTATCATTGCAATAAACTATGTTATCTTCAAAAACCATTATATCATTATAATCGTGTTAATGAAAATGCGATTACAACAAAAACTTCTGATATCAAGTATATTTTGCAGCAAAAAGAAGCAATTAAGCAAGTAGAGGATTTTTTAATTTCTAAACAATTATATAACACCCTTTTTTTTTATCATTGGAAGTATTTTATAAAGGATAAATTTCTTGCCCTTAAAAAAAATGATTATACAAATTGGAGAAATACATTTCCAGAGATATCAACAGCTGTAAAAAAAGATAAACAAATTAATTTTATCTATAGAAATATATATAATCTAGCTCATAAAAATTTAATTTTTCTATTTTTATTTATGCTATATAGAAAAATCTCAAAGATAATCAATTTCATATATGCCAAAACTTTCAGTAATAGTACCTGTCTATAATGTTAAAAAATATTTAATAGAGTGTCTAAATAGTATACTATCTCAAACATTTACTGATTTTGAATTAATATTAGTAAATGACGGGAGTACCGACAATTGCGGTGAAATTTGTGATAAATATGCTTCTCAAGATTCTCGTGTTGTCGTAATTCACAAAGAAAATGGAGGATTATCTTCTGCTAGAAATTCTGGATTAGAATATGCTAGTGGGAAATATATAACATTTATCGACTCTGATGATTATTACACAAATGAACATATCTATGAGCAATGTATAACTAAATTAGAACAAAATAATGAAATAGATTTTATTCAAATTTCACATATACATGTAGAACGAGTAACAAATAACACAGAAATGCTATTAGAATCCATTGAGGATATATATATTCAATGGATAAAAAATAAATTTATTACAAATTATGCTTGTGATAAAATATATAGAAAACAAATATTCGAAAAATTAAGATATCCTATCGGGCAAAATTATGAAGATAGATATGTTTTTCCCCAAATTATTAATTTAACAAAAAAATGTTACATATCACCTTGGGGTTATTACTATTATCGACAACATACTGATCAAATTACTAGAAAAACAATTAGCGAAAGTGTAATAATTGATCAAATAAAGGCTGATCAAAATATACTCAAGAACTTACCTAAAAATCTTAACGAGATATATTGCATAGTTTTTTATAGAATGCTATCAAATTATATGTATTTGTTAAAATTTGAAAATAAAAATATGGATATTCCCATGTTTGAAATAAATTTACTAAAACTAATATTCACTCCTTGTAAAAATGGCATTAAGATTAGATTAGCAATCTTAAAAATATTGGGGTTAAAAATATATTGTAAGATTTTTAAATGAAGCAATCTATACTTTTTGTTGCACACACAATGAATATCGGAGGAGTAGAAAAGGCACTCCTAGCAGAACTAGCATCATATTCTCCCAAAGAATATGATATTCATGTTGCTTTATTAGAGAAAAAAGGTGACTTACTATCCAAATTGCCTCCACATATAACTTTACATGAAATATCATTTTATAAAGAAAACAAACATATATTTAACAATCCCCCTCTTTCAAATATAAAATCTTATTTACAACAAAAGCAAATATTATTTGCCCTAAAATTATTGTATGCTTATATATGTTATAAATTGACGAGAACTCAAAAAGTATTATTCAACTTAATGTTTAGTAATGTTGAAGAATTTCCAATTGAATTTGATAAAGTATTAGCATATGCTGGGCCATTTCCTTTTATAGATTATTTTGTAACTAAAAAGGTTAAAGCAAAAGAAAAACAAGTTTGGATTCATTATGATATTTCAAAAACTCATCCCGATATAGGTATCATCAATAAATTATATGATAATTACAATAAGATAAATATAGTTTCTCAACAAGGTAAAGAGATATTTGATAATACTTTCCCTCATTTTGTGACAAAATCAAGATTTTATCCAAATAAAATTAACAAACAAGAAATTCTGCAATTAGCAGATGAATTAGAAAATCCGTTTGTAAACTATAATGGAATAAATATTGTTACTGTTGGCAGAGTTTCAAAAGAGAAAGGTCAATATATGACATTAGAAACACTCGAATTGCTTTTAGATGCTGGATATAATGTGTATTGGCATTATATTGGGAACGGGAATGATTTGAATAATTGTAAAACAAAATCTAAAGAATACGGAATTGAAAACAATGCGATATTCTATGGAGCAATGGTAAATCCATACCCATATATGAAACATTGTGATATATACGTTCAGCCATCAAAACATGAGGGATTTTGTATTACATTGTCAGAAGCTAAACTTTTTGATAAACCAATTATAACCACTAATTTTACTGGTGCAAAAGAGCAATTAAACTGTTATAATTCTCAGTGTAAAATTGTTGATTTTTCATCAGATTCTTTATTTAAAGGAATAGTGAATATAATAAATGATTCAATTATCTATAGTAATACCAATCTATAACGTTTCAGGCTATCTTAGAGAATGCTTGGATTCGGTTTATTCCCAAATTGAAGATAATTGGGAAGTTATTCTTGTGGATGACGGATCTACAGATAACTCAGGTGTAGTATGCGAAGAATATAGATTAAAACATCCGCAAACTATTGTTATCCATAAAGATAATGGTGGATTATCTGATGCACGCAATGTCGGTATAAAAATAGCAAAAGGTGAGTATATATTCTTCATTGACAGTGATGATTGGTTGGCTCCAAATGCGATACAAAACCTACTCGATTTTGCTGTAAAAAATAATTGTGAGATTGTCCAAGGCGGATTTTATTATGCATATAATGGCTATTTTTTGTATGACAACCGGAGGATAGATATAGATCAAACTCCTTTTGTCTTGAATCGAGATGAAGTTATGGTTGAACTTATCAAGAACGAATATGTCAAGAACTTTGCTTGGGGGAAATTATATAAAACATCAATTGTAAAGAAATATTTGTTTCAAAAAGGAAAATATTTTGAAGATTCATACTGGCAACACCTCATAGTTAATGAAACCACAAATTATGGAGTAATACCTACCCCATTATATTATTATCGCCAACGAGAATCTTCTATTTCCGGTCAATTCAGCATAAAGTCATTAGACTTGTTAAAAGGATACGAAGAGAGATTAAATTTTATCTCTAATTATTATCCTCGATTAACTAATTTGATGGCAAAGCAATTGTGGAATATTTCAGCAAATATGCTATTAGCATCAAAAAAATCGGACACGTATGCTCATTATAATGAGTTTTGGCAATATATAAATCGAGAATATTCCGATGTTTTTAATAAAGCGTTTAAGGCTAATGTAAAATATCATTTGGGCAGACAATTTACTACAATTCTTGAATTATATAACTTTATAAATAGAATCAAAAATCGGTTATTTGCTAAAGATTTATTAAGGATTCAAATTGATGAAAAATCTAATAATTAAGCTTTTTTACTTTCTATTCCGCATACTTCCTATAAAAAGAACTAATATATTATTTATTGGTTACTATGGTTCACAATATGGGTGTAGTCCTAAATATTTAAGTCAATATTTTAGCAAAAATGATAAAAATATAAAGATTACATGGGCATTTACTCAACCACAAAAATATAACATTGAAAATATTATCCCTATAAGATATTATTCATTGCGTTATTTCTACGAATTAGCAACTTCTAAGGTTATTATAACAAACTATAGATTACCTGAATATTTCAAAAAAAGAAATAACCAATTATATATACAAACCTGGCATAGTTCGTTGAGACTCAAAATGATTGAAAATGATGCAGTAAATACATTGCCAGAATCTTATGTTAAAATGGCAAAATATGACTCATCTCAAATTGATTTACTATTATCGGGGTGTAAATTTAGCAGTGAAATATTCAAGAGGGCATTTTGGTATAATGGAGAGATTTTTGAATGCGGCACTCCTAGATGTGATATTTTATTTGACCAAAATGAAAACAATATTAAAACTATAAAAAATAAAATAGGTTTAAAAAGTGATGATAAAATTTTATTATATGCCCCAACATTCCGTAAAGGGAACAATTTATCAGCATATGATATAGATTTTAAACGAGTCCTAAATGAATTAAATCAACAAAGTAATTGGAAAGTTCTTATTCGTTTACACCCCCATCTTCAAGAATATTCAGCAGATTTAGTAAAGAATAATGATTCTATTATTGATGTAACTAAACATGATGATATTCAAGAGCTATTATTAATCAGTGACCTCTTAATCTCAGATTATTCTAGCATCGTATTTGATTTTGCAATCACTAAGAAGCCATGTATATTATATGCCTCAGACTTAGACGAGTACCTTAAAAAGGATAGAAATTTATATTTCAACATAAACGACCTACCTTTTCCTATCTGTCGAAATAATAATGAATTGATTGAAACAATTAAATCTTTTGACCTCGAAAAATATATTAAAGATCTTAATTTATTTGATTTAAAAATAGGCTCTTTTGAAGACGGAAATGCTAGTAAAAGAGTTTATGAAAAAGTTATAAAAATAATAAATCAAAAATGAAAAAAATAGTTGGATATACAACAGGCGTATTTGATATGTTTCATATCGGACACCTAAATATTCTAAAACGAGCAAAACAACATTGTGACATACTTATAGTCGGTGTAACTACAGATGAGTTGTGTCAGTCTTATAAGAATAAATTGCCAATAATTCCATACGAGGAAAGAAAAGCAATTATTGAGGCCATTAAATATGTTGATAAGGTAGTTCCTCAATTAAATCGCGATAAATTTAGCGCATGGGAGGAGTACAAATTTGATGTTATGTTTGTTGGTGACGACTGGAAAGGTTCTGACTTATTTGAAGTTGTAGAAAAAAAACTTAATGCCGTGGGGTGTAGAGTTGAATATCTGCCTTACACACAAGGCACAAACTCGACCATATTAAGAGAAAAAGTTCTGAATAATAAGTAGTTTATGAAAAAAAGACTTCTTTTTGTAATAGATTCGTTAGGTATAGGTGGAGCCGAAAAGAGCCTTGTTACGCTATTGAATTGTATTAACTACAATAAATTTGATGTAGATTTACAACTTTTTTCAAGAGGAGGTGCGTTTGAAAAATATGTTCCTAAAGAGGTTAAGTTTCTTGAGATTCCAAGTTATCTCAAATATTGTTCAACAAGTTTTTTTTCTAAATATTTTAGTCTAAAAAGAGCAACTGCAAGGCTAAGATATTCAATAGGTCTAAGACTTAATAAAAAATCTACACATCCCGATAAAGCAAGATTGTTTTGGACTTATACATCTAAGGTTATAAATAAAAATAAACAACAATATGATATAGCGATTGCTTACTCCCAAGGCGTTCCAACATTTTATGTTGCAGACAAAGTTTCTGCAAGAAAAAAAATTGCGTGGGTAAATGCATCATTAATGATTAAGGGTAAAACACTTAATTTTAATAACAAGTATTATAATAAATATAACCACATTGTAGCTGTTTCTCAATCCGCAAAAGAGATTTTACAAAATAACTTTAGTTTATTAAATGATAAATTAACAATCATACAAGACCTAATTGACTCAAATTTCATAAATACATTATCTAATGAACCTGCGCTAGAAATTAGCACCTCATTCCATCCTATATTATTAACTGTTGCTAGATTAAATAATAATCATAAGGGATATGACATTGCTATAGAAACATGTAAGATTTTACATGACCGAGGTATTAACTTTAAGTGGTATGCATTAGGAGATGGTAGTTATCGAAATGATATGATACATTATATAGAGGAAAATAATCTTCAAAAAAAATTCATCCTTTTAGGGGCAAAAGTTAATCCATATCCATATTTTAAAGCATGCGATTTGTATGTTCAAACATCGCGTCATGAAGGTTTTGGATTATCAATAGCTGAAGCTCGTATATTAAATAAACCGGTGGTTACAACGGAGTTTGATGCCGTATGGAATCAAATGGTTCAAGGGAAGAACGGCATTGTTGTACCCATTGATGCAACGGCAGTAGCTGATGCTATTCAGGATTTAATTGAAAATCCAGAGAAAATGAATGCAATTTCTGATTATCAACGGGCGGAAAAGAAAGGCAATATAGAAGAACTTCAAAAGTTTTATCAATTAATTGAATCTTAGATGAAGCCACGTATTTTTATTAATATGCATTATATGGAAATTGGTGGTGCCGAAAGGGCTCTACTAGGTCTGCTTAATGCAATTGATACAAATAAAGTTGATGTTGACTTGTTTATAAATCAACATACAGGGGAATTTATGAAATTAATTCCTGAAAAGATAAATCTTCTTCCTGAAATACCAACTTATAGTGTTATAGAGTCACCCATCAAAGATGCCATAAGAAAAGGTCAACTGAAAATTGCATTTGCAAGACTAAAGGCTCGGCTAGAGTACAATAAGTATTTAAAATCATTGGATAAGCCTAAATTAGCGATTGAAGGAAGTGCAACTCACTATGTTGCTGATGAAGTTATAAAACATCTTCCATCATTATACCACCTAGGCGAATATGATTTAGCAATAAGTTTTCTTGATCCTCCTCATATTGTACAAGATAAAGTTTTAGCTAAAAAGAAAATAGAGTGGATTCATACTGATTTTTCATATATTACGGTTAATTATGATGTAGAATTTCCTAGATGGAATAAAAATGACTATATTGCATCTATTTCGCCCGATATAACTAAAGCATTCATTAAGACATTTCCATCTCTTGAAAACAAAATAGTAGAGATAGAGAATATTTTATCACCTACATTTATTCAACAACAATCAAAATTGTTCAGTCCGATTGAAATGGATGGTAACTTTATAAAAATATGCTCAATAGGAAGATTCTGTTATCAAAAAAACTTTGAGTCAATTCCATTTATAGCAAAAACACTTAAAGAAAAAGGGGTAAATTTTAAGTGGTATATTATTGGCTTTGGTGACACCGCAGAAACTGTTCAAAATATTAATATTACAAATACCGAAGATTGTGTTATTTTACTCGGTAAAAAAGAAAACCCATACCCATATATTGCTAATTGCGATATATATGTGCAGCCATCAAGGTATGAGGGCAAATCAGTAACTGTTCGCGAAGCTCAAATTCTTTGCAAACCTGTTATTATCACAAATTATCCTACATCATCGTCTCAAATAACTAATACTGTTGATGGTATTATTTGTGATATAGATAATAAGGCAATTGCTAACGCAATATATAATTTAATTCAAGATAATGAGCTACAATCTAAAATCATTGATTACCTTTCTACACATGACTATGGGAACGAAAAAGAAGTAGATAAAATTTACACTTTATTAGGCATATAATATGAATTCTCCCAAGCACCTTCATGTTGCATTAGCTTCAGACAATAATTATGCTGAATTTGTAGCAATTGTTCTCACATCTCTATTTGCGACGAATATCAAATTTGATAAAATATCTATTCATTTATTATCAAATAATATTCAGCCACATGCCATTAATCATTTAGACGAAATCATAAAGACTAATAATGGTGATTTTTTTGTCTATAATATTAGCGATATAAAGGCAAGGCTAAATATTAAAGTGCCAAATACAATTGCAATAAGCGCATACTCACGATTATTTTTAGCTGAAATAATATCTATGGACATAGATAAAATAGTTTATTTAGATTGTGATATAATCATTAACAATGATCTATCTGAAATATGGTCTGTGGCATTAGAAAATTACCACATAGGAGCAGTCCTAGATACACTACCCGACAACAAATCAAAAATAACTATAGGCTTATCTCACGAAGATGAATATATAAACTCTGGAATGCTTCTTATAAATCTCAAAAAATGGAGAGAAGATAAAATTCAAGAAAAATTCATTAATTTTCTTTTAAAACATAATGGCAATGTACACCATCATGATCAAGGGATAATTAATGCCATTTGCAAAAAAAAATTGATTTTACATCCAAAGTATAACCTCTCTTCTTCATATTTATCTCACCCGTATTGGCTATTAAATAAAACAAATACTCCTTTTTATACCGAAACAGAGGTAATAGAAGCGAAAGAGAATCCTGTTATTGTTCATTTCACCGAAGGTTTTTACAATAGGCCTTGGATTGCGAATTCCAAACATCCATTAGCTTATATATTTGAAAAATATTGGGGAATGGCAAATTGGGGAGAAATTATATATCGCCCCGACAAACGAAGTAAAGCTGTAAAAATGTTAAGTTGGTCATTTTTAAACCTACCACATTGGGCTTACAATATGATTTCAAATAGTATAAGCTTAATTCATAAATTAATCAAAGGATGATACCACGCATAATTCATTATTGTTGGTTTGGAGGCAAAGAAAAGCCCAAAAGTGTCATGAAAATGATTAATTCATGGAAGAAATATTGCCCCGACTATGAAATTAAAGAATGGAATGAATCTAATTTTGATATAAATATTAATAAATATTGCCGAGAAGCATATGATTGTGGGAAATGGGCTTTTGTTAGTGATGTAGCTCGTTTATATGCTATTTACACAGAAGGTGGTATCTATATGGATACTGATGTAGAAGTGGTAAAATCACTAGATGCACTTCTTTCTAAAAAAGCATTTGCGGGATTTGAAGGAACTGAATGGATTGGTACAAATATAATCGGATCAGAAAAAAGTAATCATGTAATTGAAGAATTTCTTAATTTATATTATGCTTTGACCTTCACAAACGAAGACAACTCATTAAATACAACTACAAACGTAGAGCGTTTTACTGCATTACTTACAAATAGATTCAACCTAAAAATAGATGGATCTAAACAAGAATTAAACGATATAACAATATATCCTACAGATTATTTTTGTCCATATGATTATATCAATGGCAAATTAACTCAAACAGAAAATACTCATTCCATTCATTGGTATTCTCAATCGTGGATAGAAAGAGGATTATTTAAACGTAAACTTTTGCAGCTATATCATCGAATATTCGGAATTAAAATGAAATAACAAATGTTCGCAAGTATTTTTTCAACAACTATTTGGCTTAATGTTACATCAATATTCGCATTATTATATGCGATATATTTGTGTAGTGTAGGCAATCAAAAACTATTAAAAGGTAATAATGTATACATAGCATCTATTTCTATTATTATTTTAACTACTATATATATCGGGACAAGACCCATTACATGTTATGCCGACACATGGCTATATACAATGATGTTTAATCTTGTACAAAGTGGTTATTGGAGTGAATTGCCAGAAACTGCAACTGAACCCATTTGGGCCACGATAGAATACTTTTGTATTGAAACTACTGATGCTTCAGGTTGGCTATTTGTCATTGCTTCATTTTATGTTTATTGTATGAGTTTAGCGGCCTATCGTTGGCTACCTCGTCATTTACTAATAGCAATAATATTTCTTTTTACTGCATT
Organism: Muribaculaceae bacterium; assembly: GCA_045646905.1. Taxonomy (GTDB): domain Bacteria; phylum Bacteroidota; class Bacteroidia; order Bacteroidales; family Muribaculaceae; genus RGIG4079. The sequence goes on along the minus strand of JAZRLP010000029.1, from coordinate 190,750 downwards.
TTCTTTTTGGGGATATGCGACCAATGGTATTCGAAATGGAATGGCTACTAGTATTGCTATGCTAGGTCTTTCATTTTTTATGCGAAGTAAGAAAGAATTAATTATTGGGTATGCTCTACTAATTTCTGCTACTCTGACCCATAAATCGTGTATGCTAATAATTGCAACTGCAACAGGTGCACTCTTTTTTAGGAACACAAAACTAAATATATCTTTTTGGTTAATATGTATTGTATTGGGATTATTATTCCAAGAGCAATTTAAATCTGTTTTTTCGGGTTTGATTGATGATGGTCGTATGGCAAATTATCTAAATGCTGAGGTGAGTAAAGATGCTTTTTCTAATACTGGCTTCCGTTGGGATTTCTTGTTGTATAGCTCGTTGCCCATAATTGTCGGATGGTATATAACAAAAAAACAGAAAATCAAAGATAAATCTTATGCATTTATTTTACATACATATATTTTTTCAAACGCATTTTGGATATTAATTAATACTGCTGCATTTAGCAACCGATTTGCATATTTGTCATGGTTCTTGTATCCAATAGTTTTGATATATCCATTTTGCAAATTCAAGTTCATAAAAAATCAAAGTTTGATTTTGGGATTATTACTTATTATAATGACAGCATTTACTTATTTTATGGAATGAAAACATTAACAATTTTTACTCCTACATATAATCGAGCGCATACTCTTGTGCGAACATATCAAAGCCTATGTAATCAAACTTGCAGAGATTTTGAATGGCTCATTATCGATGACGGATCAACTGATAATACTTGCAAAATTGTTACTCAATGGATAAAGGAGGCTAATTTTACAATCAAATATATCTACCAAGATAATCAAGGAATGCATGGCGCACATAATACTGCTTATCGCAATATTTCAACCGAACTAAATACTTGCATTGATAGTGATGACTATATGCCCGTTGATGCTGTTGAATCAATTATTACATTTTGGAAGAACAACAAGTCCGATAAATATGCGGGATTTATCGGACTTGATCAACGTGAAAATGGCTCAATTATAGGGACATCATTCCCTTATAATTTAAAAGAGATTACATTACAAGTTTTTTATGCAAATGGAGGTAAAGGAGATAAAAAATTGGTTTATCGCACTGATGTTATAAAACGATATCCAGAATATCCAATTTTTGAAGGTGAACGATATGTTGGTTTGGCATATAAATATATGCTTATTGACCAAGATTACAAAATGCTGGTACTAAATAAGCCATTAGTTGTTGTTGAGTATCAAACTAATGGATCAAGTAACATGATGTGGGAGCAATATTGGAATAATCCAAAAGGCTTTGCTTTTTTTCGAAAAACAGAAATGGTTGTTGCACCTACTATAAAAAGACGTTTAATCTCATGCATACATTATGTAAGTAGTAGTTTTATTTCTAAAAACAAAAGTTTTTTAAATGAATCTCCTCAAAAAATTTTAACCCTACTGGCAATAATCCCTGGTTATATTTTATATAAAACAATATTGTATAAAGTTTCTCATAAAAAGACTCTATCGATTAAATAATGAAAATATTACATATCATTACTTCTTTACAAATAGGCGGTGCAGAAAAACTAATGGTTGACTTATTGCCTAAATTGCGTAATTTAGGCAATGAGGTGGAACTATTATTATTTGATGGTACACACACACCATTTTACGATGAATTGGAATGCGTTGGGATAAAAATCCATAACATATCAATTGGAGGCAATGTTTACAATCCATTAAATATTTTTAGATTAATAAAATATATCAAGAGATTCGATATTATCCACACCCATAATACTGCCTGTCAATATTATGTACCATTGGCTAAAATTTTATCTAATGCCAAATGTAAACTTATTACAACCGAGCATAGTACTAATAATCGCAGAAGAGATATCAAATTTTTTAAATATCTTGATAAATTTGTTTATCACAAATATAGTTGTATTATTTCTATTTCAGAAAAAACTTCAACTTCTCTTAAAAATTTTATTGGGCGGGGAAATAACATAATTACAATTGAGAATGGCATTGATTTAACCAAATATAACAAACTTCCATCTATTAGCCTTGCCTCATCAAACAAAGTAATCACAATGATTGCTGGTTTTAGGGCAGCAAAAGATCAGGACACCTTAATTAAAGCAATTTCGCTTCTCCCTAATGAATATAACCTATGGCTAGTTGGTAATGGTGAACGTCGCGAGATCCTTATAAATTTAGCTACAAAACTGAAAATAAGTGAACGTGTCAATTTTTTGGGGATTCGCAATGATATTCCTCAAATATTAGAACAATCACATATCGTTGTATTATCCTCTCATTGGGAAGGTTTTGGATTGTCTATTGTTGAGGGCATGTCATCAAAAAGGCCAGTATTAGCATCTGATGTGGATGGATTGCGTGAAATTGTAAAAGGATATGGCATTCTATTTCCCCATCAAGATTATAAAGCCCTTGCAAATGAAATTAAAGCCATTTGTGAAAATAAAGATAAATACAATCAAGTTGCAATAGCATGTAAGAAACGTGCTATGCAATTTGATATTAATATAACGGCTATAAAATATAATAAAGTATATGGAAATTATAAATAATACTACTCCCAAAATATCAATAATAGCAAACTTATATAAGTCTGAACGATATATTACTAAACTAATAAAATCAGTTTTAAATCAAACATATACCAATTGGGAGTTGCTGTGTATTAATGACTGCTCTCCTGGCAAAGATGCTCAAATAGTTGAAAAATTCATTTCCCATCCTAAGGCCAATGGTCGGATTAAATTAATAAATAACTCAAAAAATCTAGGTATTGCAAAAGCAAAAAAAATTGGCATAGAGAATGCATTAGGAGAATATATAACTTTTATTGATGGAGATGATTGGTTTGCGTCTAAAGCCCTTGAAATGCTAATCACTCCAGCAATAAAATATGATTTAGATTTAGTTATAATGAATAATTATAAAATAATCCCTTATCTAAACTATAAATGGAAAATAAGATCAAACATATCACATGATATATATAATAAACCACTATATCACCCCAATATATTTGATAAATATTATATTAATTTTTTTGGCATAAACATATTTGCGACAAACTCGTATTGGGGGAAATTGTACAAACTTAATACTTTGGTAAATTCTAAAATAGAGCACCCAAGTAATGATACATATGAAGATAACATTTTTAATTTTAGACTTTTTCCTCACATAAAATCAATGATGTTTATTGATTACTTCGGTTATTATTGGAGGTGGGGAGGAATTACTTCTGGAAAAAAAAGTGAAATATATGATGAATATAGATTTATAGATTTTATGGCTGAATTTTATATAGAGCGGATAAATGCCATACAAAAATACGATTATACAAAAGCTCACATGTGGTTATTAATCGAAATGAAAAATGTTCTAAAATCAAATATATCAAATATTGCAAAATTTGACCTTTATAGTAGTAACATAATACCAATAAAAGAAAAAATTAAAGCGATTCTTAATTATAAAGCTTATGATGACATGAAATTACTACACAGTTTATATCCCAAAAGTGTTTCGGATGTATTTGTAAATGCAATTATTGATAAAGACGTAGATGCAATTTATAATTATTGTAATACAATATATAAATCAAAACGGACACAATTTTTTTTGAAACAGTTATTGTATAAATTTGTAAACACATTATCGTTCCTCAAAAATTGACCAAATTTAATATTATAATACCAATATACATCAGACAATGTATTTTTAAAATACAAGAATGTTAGATAAATAATATTAATGATGGCTCAATAGTTGACACAACTAATATTATGAATGAATTTGCTTATAAATATCCATCAATTAATCATATTGCTAAATCAAATGAAAGTGATTTTATCAGTAGAAACATTGGCATAATACATACAAAAGTCAAGTATATTTATTTTATTGATGCATATGTCTATTTACAGGATATCTTCTTGAATTAATCAAAATAAGTAACATTTCATTGTGACATTACTTCTTTTCATTATAGGTTTCTAACAAAAAACATCTACAATAATGAAATATCTCAATCATATACGCCTAAATATCAATCTCCAATTACAGAAATAAAATTTATACAACAAACACATGATCTAACTTAGAGATAGAGTAGTTGTATATATTTAGGGGACTAAAACTTTGTGGGCACAATTTTTTTTATAACTTGTAGTTTCGTCTTGAATAAACCACTCCAACTTCAATTAACAATACTCGCTCCCTCTTTTTCTGCGAAAAATAAGAGGTCTGCTAAATTATCAAATACATGGAAGTCTTCCTTAGAAATTTAAGGCAAGTACGGGGTAACTGGAGGGGAGGGTAAATCTAGAAAAATTATTTTGTTTAATGGTATATAATTAACAATATTTATAATCAAATTTCAAGATATTACGATTGTATTTTTGTTGGAATATGTTTTTAAGGCAAAAAGTGTTGTAGATGTAAATAATCTATTCGATAATTATGTTCAAAATAATAGTTATATGCATAACAAAGATTATAATCACAAAAAAAATTATTGAGTTCTACAATTCCTTTTTGCATAGAACTATCACAATATTAACAAATAAATAATCCAAGCGTAAATATACATATAGATAAAATCATTGTAAATCTATATTGTGACGCAAATAGATAATCTAAAAATTTTAATTAAAATAATGATATTAATACTTTTAAAAATACTAAACATATATACATATGATTTCACAGACAATACTAGATATGATAATTACAATTTTAAATTCAAACATATATCTGTTAATCATTAATATCTAGTATTGGGTCTTCTTTACTAACTAAAATTCTTGATTACATCAGAATCAAATGAAAACTTATTCTCAAAAAATAATTACAGATAGCAGAATTGTAAATATTGATATAATTAAAGCTATAGCAGCGTTTTTAGTATGTTTTTATCATTTCCAATTATTGGATTTTGGAGGATTTTCTCAAGGTGTATATATCCCCAACATTAATAAGATAATAACAAGTATCTGCTCCGCAAGCGTTCCTTTATTTTTTTTGTTAAGTGGGCTATTTGCACTAAAAATTGATAAAGGTTATAAATATTATCTTATTAAATCGTTTAATTGTTTTAAAATATATTTGATATGGGGACTACTTTCGGGTATGATAATTGAACTTTTACATCAAAAAGAAATAACATTCTCAAAAATAATTTCATATATAGATTTTTTGTGGTTTTTAGAGGCACTTGCCGTATTATACATCTTTTCAATTATTTATCATAAAGTTAAATCCAAGAAATATATTAATATCATTTTGCTTGTATTACTTATATATCCATTCATAATAAATTTTATTTATGATTTCATAATTTTATTTATGCCGATTTGGACCCCTATACACACTGGATGCTTTAGATTATATTCTATTGTATATTTTATACTTCCCTTTTATATAAAATCTCCAAAAAATAAGATATATAATGTCGTAATTATATTATTAGGCATTATTTTAATAAATTTTGAAGTATTTGTATATTCAAATTATTATTCTGCTATATATGACGGAGTTAACTCATCTTTCCCCACAATTGGAGCATTACTTGTTACATGGGGTGTATATAGTCTTTTTATAAATTTTAAATTTAATACCAATTTTACTACTAAATATATTAGTTACCTAGGTTGTAATTGTTTAGGCATATATATATTTCACTTGCCATTAATTTTTTTATATCGAGAATTTATTTCAACCGAAAAGGTCTCACTATTATATGCAATAATATTCACATTTATTGTTATTTCATTATCTGCAACTATATTCTACTCATTAAAAAAAATTCCTTATATTAAATGGACTCTTAAATTATAATTATGTATATAAAATATTTCAAACGTTTTTTTGATATTATCCTTTGTGGATTAGCACTAATAATTTTATCGCCAATAATTTTTATTTTATGGATATGGTTGACTGGTGCAAATAAAGGTGCTGGCGCACTATTTTTTCAAGAAAGGCCTGGCAAGAATGGAAAAATCTTTAAGGTTGTCAAATTTAAAACAATGACAGATGAGCGAGATGAAAATGGGAACCTGTTACCTGATGAAGATCGATTAATCAAGGTTGGAAAATTTGTTCGTTCAACCTCTCTTGATGAACTTCCACAATTATGGAATATTCTTAAGGGAGATATGTCATTCATCGGTCCACGTCCTCTTCTACCAGAATATTTACCATTATATTCACCAGAGCAAGCTCGCAGACATAATGTTAGACCTGGGCTATCTGGGTGGGCACAAGTAAACGGGCGTAATTCCATTTCATGGAAACAACGATTTGAATACGATGTTTGGTATGTTGATAACATTTCATTTAAACTCGATTTGAAAATATTTTTTTTATCAATAAAAAAAGCGTTTGTTCGAGAAGATATAAATTCTGCTACAAGCGCAACAATGGAAGATTTTAATGGACACAACTAATTTCACAAAAATTACTGAACTAGAAACTCCTTGTTTCATATTAGACAAAGAAGAGTTTGAACGTAGTATTTATGGATTTAAGAATGCATTAGATAAAAACTTTAAGAAATCTATAATAGGTTATTCTGTTAAAACAAACTCTTTACCATATTGTCTTTGTTTAGCTCGTGATATGGGTTGCTATGCTGAGGTTGTTTCTCACGATGAATATGAACTAGCATTGTTGTGTGGTTATTCAAAAGATCATATAATATACAATGGTCCAATGAAATCAAAAGAAACATTTTTGGACGCAATAATTAACGGAGCAATTGTAAATATTGAAGCAAAACGAGAAATTAATTGGCTAAAAGAATTACCCAAAGACAAATGCTATAATATTGGGGTTCGAATAAATATAAATATCTCAAAAATTGCCATAGATGATGCTATAGGAGACAATGATTTCGGGCGTTTTGGTCTATCGGATGAAACTAATGAATTGAAAAATACACTTGAAGCAATAACATCAATTCCAAATATCGGAATTAATGGGCTACATCTTCATCGCTCACCTCATACTCGTAGCGTGAATTTTTATAGAAAACTTATAATCTATGCAAATGATATAATAAAAAAATATAACCTTAAACTGGATTTTATAGATATAGGTGGAGGGTATTTTGGTATATTTAAGGATAAGCCTACTTATCAAAATTATTGCGATGCAATTTATGACACATTAAAAGAACATAATTTAGAAAATTTGACTGTAATAGTAGAACCTGGAATGGCTATATTAGCCTCATCATTTTCTTTTGTTTCTAGAGTTATAGACTCTAAACAAATTGATACTGATTTATATATACATACGACTGATGGTTCTCGTAATGATATTGATCCTCTATTTAAAAAGACTGATTATATAAAAGAAATTATTTATTCAAATAAAACTGATAGAGATATTGTTTCAGAACAAGTAATTACAGGGTGCTCGTGTATTGAGTTTGACAAAATTTTTACATTAAATAATAAACAGATACTAGAAGTTAATGATATTATTATTTATAAAAATGTTGGAGCATATACGTTGTGTCTAAGTCCGTTATTTATTAGGTATTTTCCAAATGTATATTTATATGACAATAATTCGTATAAAATAATACGGAACAAATGGACTGCAAATGAATATATCCAACAATCAAAACTAATATAATAATTATTATGAATATACTTTTTTCTTGCGCTGGTCGCAGAAGATATTTGTTAAAATATTTCAAAAAAGAATTATCTCAAGGAGATAAGATTATTGCGACTGATATGCAATCATCAGCACCAGCATTAACTGAAGCGGATATCGTAGAAATTGTTCCAGCTGTCTATGCTGAGAATTATATTGATGTACTTAAGGAAATTTGTATTAAGCATTGTATTGATGCTATCATATCTTTAAATGATTTAGAACTCCCCATTCTTGCCAATAATAAGAACAAATTTGAAGAAATTGGCACTAGGGTAATTGTTTCATCAATGGATGTAATAGACATATGCTTTGACAAATATAAAACCGCGGAATTTATATCTAAAATAGGCCTAAATTCTCCCAAAACATTCATTTCATACGAAGAAGCTATCGTTGCCTTAAGAAATAGTGATTTAAAATTCCCTATAATTATAAAGCCTAGATGGGGTTCAGGTTCTATTGGGATAGAAATTGCTTATGATTTTGAAGATTTAGAAATACTATATAATTATTTAAAGAAAAAACTTTCTCGTAGCATACTTGCAAAAGCCTCAATCTCAGAAGAGTCACTACTAATTCAAGAATATATCAATGGTTCTGAATATGGTCTTGATGTTATGAATGATTTGCATGGAAAACATTGTGGCGTATCAATTAAGAAAAAACTTTCAATGAGAGCTGGAGAAACAGATAAAGCCGTAACTGTTAAAAATGATACTATTTTTTCTATCGGACGAACAATTGGTAAAAAATTAAAACATATCGCAAATTTAGATTGCGATATATTAGAAAAAGATGGCGAATTTTATGTTTTAGAACTTAATCCACGTTTTGGTGGGGGATATCCATTTTCTCATGAGGCTGGCATTAATATGCCAAAAGCTATAATTTCCTGGCTTAAAAATGAAATCCCCTCTAAAGCATGCTTTATCGCAAATGCCAATAAAACATTCGCGAAATGTGATATTCTTGTTAATGTTACTAATTAAATTGATATATGCTTTTTAACTCGTTTGAATTTGTTATTTTTTTGCCAATAGTGTTTTTGCTCTATTGGTTTGTTTTTAAGGGACGACAAGCACAGAATCTGTTTATTGTCGTTGCTAGTTATGTGTTCTATGGATGGTGGGCATGGCGTTTTCTTGTGCTGATATTTATTACCACTTTACTAAGTTTTTTAAGCGGTTTACTTATTGAGAAATATAGGGATAAAGCAAAATGGATATGTGGAACAAATATCGCAATAAATATTGGAATATTATGTTACTATAAATATGTTAATTTTTTTGCTAATAATTTAGAGGCGCTTATAAATCAACTTGGTTATCAATTGGATTGGGTAACGCTTGACATAATTCTACCAGTGGGTATAAGTTTCTATACATTTCAAGCATTAAGTTACACAATTGATGTGTATCGTAGAGATACTAAAGCAACAACAGATTTTATTGCGTTCACTTCCTTTATATCATTCTTCCCACAACTTGTTGCAGGTCCCATTGAGAGGTCAACTAATCTCCTACCCCAATTCCTTAAACCACGAAGATTTGACTATACTGATGCAGTTATTGGTATGCGTCAGATTTTGTGGGGTTTTTTCAAAAAACTCATTATTGCAGATAATTGTGCTCAATTAGCAAATAGTATCTTTGACAACTATCAAGATTGTAATGCAAGTTTGTTGTTACTCGGTGCTATATTCTTCACCTTCCAAATTTATGGCGATTTTTCGGGCTACTCTGATATTGCAATAGGAACTGCTCGCCTATTTGGAATTAACCTTATGAAAAACTTTAATCTCCCCTATTTTTCAAGGGATATTGCAGAATTTTGGCGTCGTTGGCACATTTCACTTAATAAATGGTTTATAGATTATGTATATATTCCTTTAGGTGGTAGTCGTGGCACCAAAACAATAGTTATTAGAAATATATTAATAGTATTTTGCTTAAGCGGTTTATGGCATGGTGCTAATTGGACATTTGTTGTTTGGGGCTTATATAATGGTATTATTATTGCAGCCTTGACGCTACTAAATTTAAATCAAAAAAGGAGCACAATTATTTCAGAGAGTCGTTTATTCCCTCCTTTTAAAGAAATTGGACAAATTGTATTAACATTTGCATTAGTTGTTGTTGGTTGGATTATTTTCCGCGCAGAGGATATGACTCAAGCAATAGGATATATTGTAGGTTTATGTGATTCTTCAATAATTTTCTCACCCAATTTTAGAGATTTAGGGCTTAGCTTCATTCAAATAACCTTTACTCTATTTTTTGTAGTTTTATTGCAATTAATTGATTGGGGGCAACGTAAGCAAGAATTTGGGTTAGAGATAAGTAATGTCAAGTATCGATTCATAAGATGGAGTATCTATGTAATTTTCTTGCTAATTTTTTCAGTCTTTGCAGGAGGACAAGAAGAATTTATTTATTTTCAATTCTAAATAAATATGAAAAAGTTTATTATAAAATCAATAATATTTTGCATATCCGCCATAATAACTTTTATTATCTTTGGATTAATTATTTGCTCCAATAGAGATAAAACGTTGAAACTACCCGATAATTGTACAATTGCATTATTAGGTAATAGCCATATTGAATGTGCTGTAAATGATACAGTTTTAAAAAATAGTTTCAATTTTGCACAAAGCGCTGAACGCACTGAATTTATATTTAGCAAAGTAAAACTTTTAAAAAAATACAACCCAGAATTAGACACGATTGTTATTGGATATGACAATGTGTTATGTTTTCAAAGTGCGGACTCAGCCTTTAGTTCTGAACTATATTCTCCTTATTTTTATGATACACATAATTTTTCGTCAATCTCAAAAATATTAACAAATAGTTCCTTCAAATATATTAATGGACATATTGCTCACCCCTTTGATTGGTTTAAATTGCTTCAAATTGGAGAATCAATTATAAATAGCAAAATTAATATAAAAGATATGACTAACCTTGGGGGATACTTATATTTAGAAAGAGACAAATTAAAAGAAGATATCAAAAGAAAACACAATAAAAAAAATAATAATGGGGATTTTGATAAACTATCTGTATATTTTCTAGATGAAACTCTAAAATTTTGTCATGAGAATAATATAATTGTTATATTTTTATGCCCACCTCAACACAAAAAAAGTGTATTTGACAATAAATTTTATCGAGAATATTATGCCCAAAATTATAGCAATTTTAAATTCTATGATTTCAAAGATATGGAACTTCCAGATAGTTGCTTTGGGGATTTGGATCACCTAAACTACAAAGGAGCGAAAGTATTCTCAGAATATCTTGAAAAAGAGGTCTTTCATAAAAACAATTATCCTTAATAACCGACAAACAGATAATAAACCTTTGAGAAAATTCATTTCTAATATAATAGTATTCATAATTATTACTCTTCTATTTTTTTGCACATTTTGGTGGATTTTATGCTACAATAGACACAATGTTCTAACTTTGCCCGAAGATGTAAATATTGTGTTTCTTGGAAATAGCCACATTGAATGCGACATAAATGACACTATCATATCTAATAGTTATAATTTTGCACGAAGTAATGACTATCCTGAACAGATATATTGCAAAGTAAAACTCTTAAAACAAAGTAATCCTCATTTAGATACTATAATTGTAGGTTACGATAATGTCATTATGGAGCAAGACCTATCAAATGAAATTCCTGGTACTTATTCACCATATTATTATGACCAATATTCCATCGAAGACATTACCTATATTATTACACATAGTTCTTTTAAGTATTGCATTAGCCATTTTTATACACCTTTTAAGTTCTCTCAAATTGAACATATCCTACCCTCTTCAACAAATAAACCAAGCAACATTACTAACCTAAAAAATCTTGGAGGATACGAGTATCTTGTTCGAGATAAATTACAACAACACATCACATTGCAAAAAGATAAAAAAGCGCACAAATCATCATTTGATTTTTTATCCAAATATTTTCTCAACAAGACCATTGATTTTTGCAAGGCCAATAATATGACTATAATTCTATTGGCGACACCACAACATCATATGTCAAAGATTGACACTTTAACTTATAAGCAATACCATCAACAAAATTATAAAGGCCTAAAATTTTATGATTTTAGATCATTGCAACTTCCAGATAGTTGTTTTGGTGACTTAAATCACCTAAATCAAAAGGGAGCAAAAATATTTTCTAATTTTTTGGAAAAAGAAGTTATTCATAAAAATAAATATAAAAAACAACCATAATTCTTTGAAATAGCAATGGAAAAGAATAAAATATTACTTTCTCTGGCTCATATGGGCGGAACTGAGCAAAAATGGGTAGATGAAGCATTTAAAGACAATTGGATTGTTCCACTTGGCCCAAATGTAGATGAATTTGAACGCCGATTAGAAAAATATCTTGACGCTCAAAAAGTTGTTGCTCTTAGCGCAGGTACAGCTGCACTACACCTTGGATTGGTTATGCTCGGAGTATCTATGGGTGACGAGGTAATTTGCCAATCATTTACTTTTGCAGCAAGTGCAAACCCTATTTGCTATTTAGGTGCAAAACCTATTTTTGTCGATAGTGAGTTGGAAACATGGAACATGTGTCCTATTGCATTAGAAAATGCCATTATAGATAGGTATAATGTTACTGGGAAATATCCTAAAGTAATAATTCCAGTACATCTTTATGGCATGCCAGCGAAAATGGATGAAATAATGGCAATTGCTAATAAATATAATATCCCAGTTTTGGAAGATGCTGCCGAAGCTCTCGGATCAGAATATAAAGGTGTGAAATGCGGCACTATAGGAACCTACGCAGCATTAAGTTTTAACGGCAATAAAATAATTACAACATCAGGAGGAGGCGCTCTAATATGCCCTGATGCAGAAACTGGGAAAAGAGTAACTTTTTATGCTACACAAGCTCGCGAAAATCGCCCATATTACTACCATGAAGTTATTGGATATAACTATCGTTTGAGTAATGTTAGCGCTGGCATTGGATGTGGTCAAATGGATGTATTGGCAGAACATGTTTCTCGTCGCCAAGAAATTCATTCATTATATATCGATGGTTTAAAAGACATTTCTTACATTTCTGTTTTAGATAATCCAACTCCTAATTATAGCTCAAATTTTTGGCTTACTACCATACTCATTGACCCTAAATGTGGCATTACCCCCGATGAAGTAAGAATTGCCCTTAATGAAGAAAATATTGAAACTCGATTACTTTGGAGACCTATGCATATGCAGCCTATATATAAAGATGCACCATACTATGGTGGTGACATTTGTGAAAAACTATTTGAACAAGGTCTATGCCTACCAAGTGGCTCTAGTTTGACAAACGAAGATGTGAATCGTGTAATATCAGCACTACATAATGTTTTAGTAAAATAAAGATAACTTACTATCACTAATTATTCACAATTTTTCTGAAATCATTCCGTTAATATTATAATATGGAACAAAATAAGCAAAAAATTGCCTTAATAACAGGTATTACAGGACAAGATGGTTCTTTTCTCGCTGAATTTCTTTTAGAAAAAGGTTATGAGGTTCACGGTATCATTCGCCGTAGTTCATCATTTAATACTGGCCGAATTGAACACCTATATCTCGATGAATGGGTTCGCGACATGAAGCGTAAACGTCTCATCAATCTTCATTATGGAGATATGACCGACTCAAGCTCTTTAATTCGTATAATACAAGAAGTTCAACCAACAGAAATATACAATTTAGCTGCACAAAGTCACGTCAAAGTATCTTTTGATGTACCAGAATACACCGCTGAAACTGATGCAACTGGGACTCTACGACTTCTTGAGGCCGTAAGAATTTTAAAGATGGAGAATCGAACTCGCATATATCAAGCAAGTACATCTGAACTCTATGGCAAAGTTCAAGAAGTCCCACAAAGCGAAACTACTCCATTTTATCCTCGCAGCCCATATGCAGTTGCTAAACTATATGGATTTTGGATTACCAAAAATTATCGTGAAAGCTATGGAATGTATGCGGTTAATGGAATTTTATTCAACCATGAGAGCGAACGTCGTGGTGAAACATTTGTAACCCGCAAAATTACTCTTGCAGCAGCTCGTATAGTAAACGGCCTTCAAGATAAACTATATCTTGGAAATCTAAACGCACTTCGCGATTGGGGATATGCTCGCGATTATGTTGAATGTATGTGGCTAATAATGCAACAAGAGGAGCCAGAAGATTATGTGATTGCAACAGGCGAATATCACACTGTGAGAGAATTCACTACACTCGCATTCAAACGTGCTGGCATTGAGCTCAAATGGGAAGGAGAAGGTCTTGATGAAAAAGGAATTGATATTGCGACAGGAAATGTTTTGGTTGAGGTTGACCCCAAATTCTTCCGTCCAGCAGAAGTTGAACAGTTACTTGGAAATCCCGCTAAAGCAAAAGAAAAACTAGGTTGGGATCCTCGTAAGACTTCATTCCAAGAATTAATTAATATAATGGTTGATAGTGACCTTGAGCTCATCAAGAATCAAAAATAATGGATAAAAAATCAAAAATATACGTTGCCGGACACCGAGGATTAGTAGGTTCTGCGATTTGGAACAATCTAATAAGCAAAGGATACACTAACTTAGTTGGCCGAACTCATGCTGAACTTGATTTATTGGATGGTACTGCAGTAAAACATTTTTTTGATATAGAGCAACCTGAATATGTTATTTTAGCAGCCGCTCATGTTGGTGGAATTATTGCAAACAACACATATCGTGCTGATTTTATTTACGAAAATCTACAAATCCAACAGAATGTTATTGGAGAAAGCTTTCGTCATAATGTAAAAAAATTGCTATTTCTTGGTAGTACATGCATATACCCTCGTGAAGCCACACAACCAATAACAGAAGATTCGCTATTAACATCTCCATTAGAATACACAAACGAACCATATGCAATTGCAAAAATTGCTGGTTTGAAAATGTGTGAGAGTTTTAATTTGCAATATGGGACAAACTATATCGCAGTAATGCCTACTAATCTATATGGGCCACGCGATAATTTTGATTTAGAAAAAAGTCACGTCTTGCCAGGGATGATTCGAAAAATGCATCTAGCAAATCTATTAATGAATAATGATTTAGATGCTATTCGTAACGATTTAAATAAAAGACCAATAAATAGCATCACCGGTACAGCTTCAAATGAAGAACTAATTAAAATCCTTAATCATTATGGTATATATAGTAACCACCTTGAATTATGGGGGACAGGAGCTCCTTTGAGAGAATTCTTGTGGAGTGAAGACATGGCCGACGCATCTGTTTATATCCTTGAAAATATTTCATTTAACGATTTAAAAGGCAATAATTCAGAAATCAGAAATTGCCATATTAACATCGGGACTGGCGTTGAGATTACAATCAAAGATCTTGCTGATAAAATTAAACATACCATCAAGTATCAAGGAAATATCTATTGGGATAATACAAAACCCAATGGTACAATGAGAAAACTATGCGATGTAACAAAACTACATTCGCTCGGATGGAAACACAAAATTGAAATAGACGAAGGTATTCAACATTTATACGATTGGTATCTTAAAAATTAATCATTCTTCATGGAATATTTAATTAAATATTCTATCATTACTATTGTATTAATCTTACTAGAGGTTATATACTTTCCCATAGCCAAACATTATAAAATTGGCAATGAAGTTTCTCCGCGCTCCTCTCACAATAAATTCCAAATAACAGGTGCGGGATTCATATTCTATATTGCTGCATTGTTATTTTATGCAATATTTGATATCAAACTTCCCAACACTTATATAACAATGCTAGTAGGTGCTACAATTTTGGCTATAGTAAGTTTCTATGATGATGTTAAGGATATCACACCATGGTTTAGGTTGATAATTCAAATAGGCGTTGTTGCAATCACGTTCAATCAATTTTTCATAAATGGACACTACGAAATTTATCTATTAATCCTAATTTGTGGAGTTGGATTTATCAACGCATATAATTTTATGGATGGCATCAACGGCATCCTTGTTGGATATTCACTAGTTACATTGACCTCCTTATTATATTGCTTCTTAACTATACCTAACTCAATTGATTGTGGTATTATCCATTTTATTATTACCCTTATTATATCAACCATCATATTTGGCACTTTAAATTTCCGGAAAAATGCTAAATGTTTTGCAGGAGATATCGGAGCTATCGTTATGGGATTTTTTATCCTTTATTTAATGACATATTTGATATTAAAAACATCTGATGCTACAGCTATTGTCTTCTTGATAGTGTATGCAATAGATACTGTATTTACAATTTTCCAACGATTATTTGCTGGTGAGAATATTTTTCTACCTCACAGACATCATTTATACCAAGTTTTAGCAAATCAATGGAAAATACAACATTATAAAGTTTCAATATACTATGCATTAACACAATTAATTATAAATGTTATATATATAGTTATCCCATCTGATTTTAGATGGAGTTATTTTATTATAATAACTATCATTTTAACTATTACATACTTCTCTTTAAAACGCTCTTCTCGTAGTAGAATTTAAACCGCTATAAATATAGGCAAAAAAAAATAACGCTGGAGATTATTAATCTTCAGCGTTATTTTTATAAGAAATAATTCTTATTTGCCACCAATAGAGTCTGAAACTGTCAAACGAGCACGACCTTTTGCACGACGACGTGCGAGAACTTTACGTCCATCAGCTGTTGACATTCTTTCACGGAATCCGTGTTTGTTTACTCTTTTTCTGTTTGAAGGTTGAAATGTTCTTTTCATTGCCGTATTTAATTTTCAATTATTATTCCTAATTTCGAAGTGCAAATTTACACATTTTTTTTGATTTAGGCAACTTTTTAATTGCTTAATCTATCTTTTAATACGATTTAATATAATTATTCTACTGGCAAAACACCAATTCCAGGTCTATCGGGAATTGTTACTTTTCCATTAACAATCTTAATTCCATCAAACTTATCATTCGCAATCAATAAATTACCATCCAAATCGGCCCAATCAACCATAGGAGAAAGCTGAGCTGCTGCAGTAACTGCACACGATGTTTCAGTCATACATCCCAACATAACTTTCATACCTAATGCTTTTGCTAACACTGCCATTTTGTATGCTTCATGCATACCAGTGCTCTTCATCAACTTAATATTTATGCCATCATAAGCTTGTGAAGCTCGCCTAACATCAGGTAATCTTTGCAAGAATTCATCTGCAATAATTGGCAATGGGCTACGCTCTCTCAGCCAAGCTGTTTCTTCAATTTTTTCCTTCGCCATTGGTTGTTCTACGAATAAACAATTTCGTTCAGCCAACCAATAACACATTTCTAAAGCCTTTTCTTTACTGTCCCATCCTTGATTTGCATCTACGCATATCGGTCTATCAGTCTTTTCTCTAATAATATTTACTAATTCTTTGTCATTATCAAGACCCATCTTAACTTTAAGGACATTATAAGGCGACGCTTCATCGACTTTTTTTCTTACTATGTCAGCTTTATCGATACCAATAGTAAATGATGTATCGGGGGCATTTGCAGGATTTAACCCCCATATCTTATACCAAGGCTGCCCCATAATTTTTCCTAATAAATCATGTAGCGCAATATCTACTGAAGCTTTTGCTGCACGATTATCGGGGGCAACGCTATCCATGTAGTCATGAATATCTTCAATTCTAAAAGGATCTGCAAACTGCGATAAATCTAATTTTGAGAGGAAAGATGTAACACTATCTACGCTCTCACCTAAGTAAGGAGGCATAGACGCCTCTCCATATCCAACAAAACCATCAAGTTCCAATTTTACTTGAACATCGGGAGTTGTTGTTCTACTATATTTAGCCAAATTAAATGAATGGCGCAATTTCAATTCATATGGTTCAAATGAAAGCTTCATGCGCCCTAATTTGCCAGTTTTCTTTGTAGGCTCACCAAATGCTGAAAAAGAAATTGGCGATGCTATAACAGCAGCTCCTAATACTGCATTTCTAAGAAATTTTCTACGGTCCATATTTTATATTATTAATTTACTTATTAAAATACCAAGGATGATTTATTGCTTGTACAATACCATCTGTTCCAATCGCTCCATTAATACGGCACGCATGGAAAAAAGGTGTTTTTAAATACATCTCGCTTTGAGGATCAATGCTATTGATTTTAACTCGTCCCGATGCATGAATATATACTCCATCAGCATTATATATAGCAACGTGAGTTACTCTTTTCGTTTTAGGATTTCCAAAAAACAACAAATCACCTGTTTCATAATTTTTCCAATCTTCAGGTGCTAACTTTAGGCCAGTTTCTGCTTGCTGATATGCATCACGACGCAAAATAATTCCATTCGCAAAATAACATACTTTAGCCAATCCGGAGCAATCTAAAGATTTTGTTGATGTTCCACCCCATAGATATGGCAACCCATGCATAGAATATGCCATATCAAGAATTAAATTAGGATTATATGGTTGTTTTGCCCACTCTTCTATTGAGGCAATATCACTTGTCTTTATAATGCCCAATCGGCCATCAGGCAAAGCCACCTCAGTAAATTCAGTATTTGACTTTTTACCATATAAAATCACACCATTTACAACATCACTTACAATATCTCTAAATCCATATTGGGAATTAGGTTTATATATATATGTTTGATGTTTTGATGTTACTATTACACGATTTGATTCGCGCCAATTATGCATCTCATCAGGCGTTTTAATTGTCAAGGAGTTATCTATAATATAACCTTTATACCCTTCATGCGTTTCGACATGCCACCAATCTCCTTTTTTTTCGAGTAATTTAACTGGCATACCCATCAATGTTTGACTTGACAACTCTGAAGCATGACCGGGTTTAACTCTTACATGAGCAACAGATATTCGAGTTAATGCCCATTTTGTTGTATCAGTTTCACCATATACAACATTTGGCATACCGATGGCTATTAATAAGCCAATAATTACAATTTTAAATGTTTTTGGCACCATATTATATAATAATTAAATGTCTTGAATTGAAATTACATCTAACCTTTTTTTCCAACCTGGATAGAATAAATTCCCTTTAGAACATTCTACCTCTCCTAGTTGGAAGTCAATAGTTTCGCTTCTAATAAAAGTTTTTGTAGGATACAAAGGAGAACAAATTCCTGTATTTGAAGCAAATCTATAACAATCCATCCCTTTTGAAAAGAAATTTCGAACATTTAGATTTTTTGAATTAACATACCTGCCAAAAGAGACATCAACTGGAACCCAGCCTACTCCTTCAAAATAAACTTCAGCCCAATCGTGGAGATTTTTACTCCATGGATGTAACATCCAACCACTCTCCCACCTTGCTGGAACACCAAGTGATCTCATTAGAGAAATATACAATAATGAAACTTGACCACAGTCTCCATGCTTCTCATCTATAACATATTGTGGAAGGCACTCAATTGTACTATATTCACGTGCACCAGCCCATGGATAGGTTTGAGATATATACTCATATATTAACTCAGATTGCCTATATGGAGACTGTTCGTTACCTACAATGGAACGAGCTAATGATTCCAAGTTAACTATATGCTTATGGTCCGTAGAAGTATATTTTTTGTATAACTCTGAATTTGAATTATAGGGCTTTATATTATTTAAAATATACTCTTCACTAAAATATTGGCCATATGTATCGTATTCACCTATATAATAAAATCTTAATGTATCACCAATAAAATCATCTACAATCTGTGACATATACATTGTATTATGTTCCGATTTTGAATTCGCCGATAAAGCATAATTTGATTGTGATGTTGATATAACTTTTATATTTCTTTGGCGAGCTGATTCAATTGGGACAGGCATCCATACTTTTACTGTATCACCTTTTAGAAAATTATGTTTAGGCACTTCAATCGTGAATTTAAACTTTATTCTTTTACCACACACTATAGATCCGTTGCCCAAAGAGGAAGCTAAAATAGACTCAACCATATCAACATCTTCTTTATCGGGGGATCCACCACGACCCTCCCAATTGCCTCTCACTTGTGGACAAAGAAGTTTAAAATTTCCAATCGATTTCCTGTGCATCATCTCCACACCATTAATTATTTTGGTTTCGAGATAATGATTATCAACATATGTACGGACATTATTAAAATTTACATTGGGATACATCTTAATCAATTTTTCAATACCATCACCATATGATATCGAAAAATCTTGCTGTATTCTATATTCAATTGCTTGAACCGAATCTTGCTCTAACCATATAGGATGTTGCTGTGCATATACTCCACTCACTAATGCAGATGTAAACAATATCGTTGCTAAAAGTTTTTTCATATGATATAATTAATTATAATGTAAAGATATAAAATTTCTATTGTAAAATAAAAAATGGGCTTATTCAAAAATAATAAGCCCATTAATACATAAAATAAAACTATATCATTGAATTTATTACATCTTTAATTTGTTGGGCCAATTGATTTGCTTCATCCATGTTAGCAGCTTCAGAATATATTCTAATAATTGGCTCAGTATTAGATTTTCTTAAGTGCACCCAACTATCAGCAAAATCAATTTTAACTCCATCTATATCTGTGATTTTTTCTGCGCTAAACTTTTCTTTAACTGCGTCCAAAATAGCATCAACATCAATACTTGGTGTTAATTCAATTTTGTTTTTAGCAATAGCAAAAGAGGGATATGTTTTCTTTAATTCTGATACTTTCATACCACATTTTGCCAATAGACTCAAGAATAATGCAACACCTACCAAGGCATCACGGCCATAGTGAGATGCAGGATAAATTACACCACCATTTCCTTCACCACCAATAACAGCATTTGTTCTACGCATTTCAGTAACGACATTAACCTCACCTACGGCTGAAGCGGAATATGTGCATCCATGTTTCTCTGTTACAACTTTTAATGCTCGTGAAGAACTCAAGTTTGAAACAGTAGCACCAGGCGTCTTAGACAAAACATAATCAGCTATAGCTACAAGTGTATATTCTTCAACAAACATTTCGCCGTTTTCCATTACAATAGCCAAACGGTCAACATCAGGGTCAACAACAAAACCAACATCAGCAACACCCGATTTCATCAAATCAGATATTTGTGTAAGGTTTTCAGGAAGAGGCTCTGGTGTATGAGCAAAGTGACCAGTTGGTTCACAATTTAAACAAATAACATTCTTAACGCCCAATGCTCTCAAAAGTTCTGGGATGATTACACCACCAACTGAATTTACTGCATCAACAGCAACTGTTAAATTTGCATCTTTGATTGCTTGAACATCAACAAGGTCCAACTTTAACACGCTATCAATATGCTTACTGTTATATGTTTCATTTGCAAAAACTTGCCCTAAATTATCAACATCAGCAAAACGATACTCCTCAGCTTCAGCTATTCTTAACACCTCTTTACCTTGAGCATCATTAAGAAATTCGCCATTTTCATTCAATAACTTTAGGGCATTCCATTGTTTAGGATTATGTGATGCAGTTAGAATAATACCTCCACATGCTTTTTCTGCAACTACTGCGAGTTCAGTTGTTGGAGTAGTTGCCAAACCAATATTAACCACATCAAAACCCATTCCAGTCAAAGTTCCGACTACTATATCATTAACCATTTTTCCCGAAATGCGAGCATCGCGTCCGACAACAATACGACGAGATGTTTTTGTAGTGTTTGATTTAATAAAAGTAGCATATGCAGCTGTGTACTTTACAATATCCAAAGGGCTTAAGCCCTCGCCGGGAGCGCCACCTATCGTACCACGAATCCCTGAAATTGATTTAATTAAAGACATCGAATGTAAATTTATGTTAGTATTATTATTTAATTCTATATTTATTCTCCTCTATATTAGATTATTAAATTTGGCTTTTGAAATAACGAACATTATATAAAAATGGAATAACATTACTTATTTCATCGGTGTAACCATATTGAGATTTTATTACTAAATTAACCTCACAATCAATACCTAAATAATACAAAGGTAATTGTATAGCAGTTCCCCATTGAGAAGATGATGGTAACGAATAATTTCCAAACCTAAACTCTGTATTTTTATAATCAAAATCATTTGCATTCCCCCAACCATCTGGCAAAACCCCATTCGAATATGCGAACAAGTCATATCTTGTAAATCTAAAATAGATAAGTTGGTCATTTTTTGCCATATTATCTTTTGTGCCAGGCTTAATTACTTGCATATAAATATTGCCATCATCATCCATTTTATAATAAGGAGCATCAACCCCATACTCAAAAATAGAATCACTCGGTATTTCGCTAATTACTTTTTGATCTGATAAAAAATTATTTACCGCTTTATTCTCATCTTTCAATAAATCGGCATAACTCTCTGTATCATCACAAGAGCATAAAAAGCAAAACGATGAAACTAATATTGTAAAAACCGAAAACAAAGAATTCACTTTCATTATTCTAAATATTTATCATTCAAACTTAAAATTGACTCAAATAAGGATACTGCTTCATTTAGCGAACCAAAAAATTCACCTCCTGCAGCATTTAAATGCCCACCACCATTAAAGTGTGTCTCACACACCTTATTTACCGGGAAAGAGTCAACACTTCTCATAGAAATTTTAATATATTCATCATCCTCTCGCAAAAATGCCGAATATTGAATACCTGGAATACTTAAAGGAACATTAACCAACCCTTCAGTATCACCTTTCTCGTAATTATATAACGATAATTCATTTTTATCCAAAACAATTAATGCCGCTTTATGATTATAATAAAGTTTCATTTTTTTACTTAATGCATAACCACACAACCTCAATCTTGATTCAGAATTCGTATTGCTAACTATTCTATATATTTTATCCTTATCAATACCTATCTTAATCAAATCAGATATCACATTATACAACTCAGGGTCAGTTGAATTATAAGTAAAATTTCCTGTGTCAGTCAACATCCCTGTGTATATGCACTCAGCGGCATCTTTACTAATTATATCACGATAACCTAATGAGATTAAAACTAAATATAACAAATAACATGTAGAAGACTTTTCAGGATAGGAAATCTTAATATCGGCAAAATCATCAGGATATAAATGATGATCAATCAAAACCTTATAAGCCGACGATTTTTCAATAATTAGTTGCATCTTGTCCAATCTTGACAATGTATTAAAGTCAAGGCAACAAATTAAATCGGCCGATTTCACCTTTTTAACTGCAACCTCAGGGTTACATGAATATGGTATTATATCAGATATTCCATTTAAAAACATCAACGATTTTGGGCATTGGTCAGGTGTTATCACAACCACATGCTTTCCTAATTGTCTGAGAACATGCCACAACCCTAATGTTGAGCCAATTGCATCACCATCGGGAGAAACATGACATGTAATAACAATATTATTAGCATTTTCAAAAGCCAATTTTAATTTTTGTATGTCCTTTGAGTCAATCAATTTCTTAAAACTATATTCTTTGCAAAGATAACACAACACAACGGCAAAAACAAAAGCTAAAGAGGTTATTTTAAGAATTGTGTTCATTTTTTACGATTTTTAAAAACATTGTATATTCTAAAAAAAGTGAAACCACTAAAAAATAATACAAAAACATAATACATATTAGTAGTATTTTTAGTAATTTTGCAGTGAATTTGAAAAAGAAAAATTGAAATGTCAGACATTAAAAAAATTAAGACCGCATTAATTTCAGTATACCACAAGGATGGTTTAGATGAAATTATAAAACTATTACATGAAGATGGTGTTGAATTTCTCTCAACTGGAGGTACAAAATCTTTCATTGAAACTCTTGGTTACGAGTGCCAAGCAGTAGAAGATTTAACCGGATATCCTTCAATTCTTGGAGGTCGAGTAAAGACCCTACATCCTAAAATTTTTGGCGGAATTCTAAATAGACGCGACAACACAACCGACTGTCAACAAGTACAACAATATGCAATCCCAAGTATTGACCTTGTTATCGTTGATTTATATCCTTTTGTTGATACAGTTGCATCGGGAGCAAGTGATGCCGAAATTATTGAAAAAATAGATATTGGTGGAATTTCTCTTATCCGTGCCGCAGCAAAGAATTATAACGATGTAATTATTGTAGCATCTAAAGCCCAATATGCTCCATTAGCACAACTATTGAAAGAAAATGGCGCAAAGTCAAACATCGAACAACGCCGTTGGTTTGCTAAAGAAGCATTTGCAGTATCTTCATCATATGATAGTTCAATTTTTAGTTACTTTGATGGAGAAGAAAATCCTTCAGCATTAAGAATTGCTATCGATGATTCTAAAATTATGCGATATGGTGAAAATCCTCACCAAAAAGGCATGTTCTTTGGTGATTTCAACCAAATGTTTACTCAAGTACATGGAAAAGAGATTTCTTACAATAATCTATTAGATATTGATGCTGCCGTATCTTTAATTAGCGAATTTAATGACACAACATTTGCGATTTTAAAACATAATAATGCATGCGGTATTGCCTCTCGCGAATCAATCCTTGATGCATGGAAAGATGCTCTTGCTGGAGACCCAGTTTCAGCATTTGGAGGGGTTTTGATTACAAACACAGCAATTGATGCAGTAACTGCTGAAGAAATTAACAAAATATTCTTTGAAGTAATTATTGCTCCAACATATAGTGAAGAAGCTCTTGAAATTCTTAAACAAAAGAAGAATCGTATTATTTTAGTTCAAAATTGTAAAAATAATACTAAAATGCAATTCCGTTCAATCTTGAATGGCGCATTAGTTCAAGAGCGAGATCTTAAAAATGAAACTGAAGAAGATTTAACACAAGTAACAACATCTTCAGTAAAACCTGAACAAATTGAGGATTTATTATTCGCCAATAAAATTGTAAAACACAGTAAAAGTAATGCTATAGTACTTGCTAAAGGCAAACAATTATATGCAAGTGGTATTGGCCAAACATCTCGTGTTGACGCTCTAAAACAAGCAATCGCTAAAGCCCAATCATTTGGATTTGATTTAAATGGTGCAGTTATGGCATCAGATGCATTTTTCCCATTCCCCGATTGTGTTGAAATTGCTCACAAAGCGGGTGTAAATGCTGTTATTCAACCTGGCGGTTCAGTTCGCGACAATGAATCTATTGAATATTGCAATCAAAATGGCATTGCAATGGTAACTACTGGTATTAGACACTTTAAACATTAATAAACACTATTATGAGACTATTCTCTCTAACAAAAGAAATAGCAATAGACTTAGGTACAGCAAATACAATTATTATCCATAATGATAAAATTGTAATTGATGAACCTTCGATTGTTGCGCTTGATAAACGCACAGACAAACTTGTTGCAGTTGGTAAAGAAGCTCAACAAATGCAAGGAAAAGAACACGAAGGAATTCGTACAGTTAGACCATTAAGAAAAGGTGTTATTGCCGACTTTAATGCAGCAGAAGCAATGATTAGAGGCCTTGTAAAAAAAGCTAGCGCCAAAAGTAATTGGTTCTCTCCTTCTTTAAGAATGGTTGTTGGGATTCCATCTGGCTCTACTGAAGTAGAAATTCGTGCAGTCCGCGACTCTGCCGAACATGCTAACGGTCGTGATGTTTATATGATATATGAACCTATGGCAGCAGCACTAGGCATTGGACTTGATGTGGAAGCTCCCGAAGGCAATATGATTGTTGACATAGGTGGTGGTACAACAGAAATAGCGGTTATATCACTTGGAGGTATTGTAAGCAATAAAAGTATCCAAGTCGCAGGTGATGACTTAACCGATGATATCCAACAACATATGAGAAGAGCTCACAATGTTCGCGTTGGTGAACGTACCGCAGAATTAATAAAAATGAATGTAGGGTCGGCGTTGACTGAACTTGAAAACCCACCTGAAGACTATGTTGTCCATGGGCCAAATCAAATGACAGCTCTTCCAATGGAGGTTCCTGTTTCTTATCAAGAAATATCTCATTGTATTGAAAAATCAATTTCTAAAATTGAGGCCGCAGTACTTGGTGCTTTGGAACAAACTCCGCCTGAATTGTATGCCGACATCGTTCGTAATGGTATATATCTAGCAGGTGGTGGTGCTCTTCTTCGTGGTCTTGACAAACGTTTAACTGACAAAATAGGCATCCAATTCCACATAGCAGAAGATCCCCTTTTAGCGGTTGCAAAAGGTACTGGAGTTGCGCTCAAAAATGTTGACAATTTCTCTTTCTTAATTAGATAATTCTTCTTAAAATAATATGCTATGCATCCCTTCGGGGATTGCATAGCTATTTATGTAATACGAGCGTGAACGACTTAATTAGTTTTATTGTCAAATATAGCAAATGGTTCTTCTTAATATTTTATGTAATATTAAGTTGTATATTGTTATTTAACAATAATCCGTACCAACATCATGTATATCTTACTTCAGCAGGAGCTGTTACATCTTCTATTTATAAAGGCGCTAACAATGTTTCCTCTTATTTCCATTTACAAGATATAAATGAAGATTTACAACTCAAATGCGCAAACCTTGACCTAGAGGTAATTAAACTAAAAAAACAACTTCGTTCATATCAAGAGAAATACGATATAGATTCTTCTATACCTTATAGTGGTATGCCTCAATTCGAATTTATATTGTCACATGTGATAAATAATAGTATAAATAAACCACACAATTACATTACTATAAATAAAGGAAGCAATGATGGTATTAAACCCGAAATGGGCGTAATTGACCAAAACGGCATCGTTGGTATAGTTAATGTAGTTGGAGACAATAGTGCTCGAATAATATCATTACTAAATCTCAATTTTAAATTATCTTGTAAAATAAAAGGTAATAAACATTTCGGTTCGCTAGCATGGGATGGAGAAGATCCCACTATTGCTATACTTGAAGAATTGCCACGGCACACAGTCTTTAAAGCAGGAGATACAGTTGTTACAAGTGGTTTCTCTGCGGTATTTCCCGAAGACATTATGGTTGGAAAAATTATTTCTGACAAAAATGATCAAAATGATAATTCAATTTCTTTAAAGGTTAAATTATCAACCGATTTCACTAAATTAAGTAAAGTTAGAGTTATAGTAAATAACCTTAAGGAAGAATTGGATTCACTTGAATCAAGTGATAATCAAAAATCAAAGAATAAATAAGATATGGGGAAGACGGCTATTAACTTTATAATATTATTCTTTGTTCTAATATTGGCTCAAGTTGTTATATGTAACAACATCTGCCTATTTAATATTGCAATACCAATAATATTTATATACCTACTTGTAAGATTACCTCTAACCTTAAACATTAATATTGTCCTAACAATCTCATTTTTAACAGGATTATTGGTTGATATATTTTCCGACACACAAGGGATGCACGCACTAGCATGTACAATCACATCTTTTGTAAGAAGAAATATTTTAAGACTATATGTCCCACGAGAGGAGGATATTTCTGATGGTGAGGTCACTATAAAATCTATTGGATTCGCATCATATTTCAAATATTTGTTATCTATCGTCCTATTGTACTGCATTATAGTATTTACTATTGAAGCATTTTCATTCTTCAACTTTTTCAGGTTATTAGGTCAAATAGTATCAAGTACAATTTTTTCATTTATCATTATTTTGGGTATTGATCGCATAGCAACTAAACAAAGTGAGAAAAAATTATAATTTAGAGAAGCGAAAATATGTAATAAGTGGATTTATTATTGTTATTGCAATAATATATCTAATACGACTTTTTGGCCTTCAGATTAATAATGATAAATATAAAGAATATGCCGATAGCAACGCATTTCTAAAAAAAACAATATATCCGTCTCGAGGCATAATCTATGACAGAAATGGTGAATTGATAGTTTATAATCAACCAGCATACGATGTAATGATTATTCCTCGCGATGTACAGGGATTTGACACACTAGACTTTTGCAGAACCTTAAATATCACAAAAGAGGATTTATTAAAGAGAATAACCGATATGAAAGATAGGTCTATCAACCCAGGCTATTCTTCATATACACCACAACGATTAATATCTCACCTCTCAATTGAAGATTATGGCCGATTACAAGAGAAACTCTATCGCTACCCAGGTTTTTTTATTCAAAAGCGCATACTTCGTCAATACAACCATCTAACTGCAGCCAATCTTCTTGGAAATATTCGCGAAGTTAATGCAAAAGATATAGAAAATGACTCATATTATCAAGCCGGCGACTATTGTGGAGATGTAGGTGTTGAAAAGAGTTATGAAAAATATCTTCGTGGGAAGAAAGGCGTTGAGGTTCTAATTCGCGATGCAAGAGGTAGGATACAAGGTAAATATGAAAATGGGATAAATGATATCTCCCCAATATCAGGTAAAGATATCAAATTGAGCATTGATGTAGAGCTCCAAAAATATGCCGAGTCATTAATGAGTAATAAAATTGGGGCTATTGTTGCCATAGAACCTGCTACTGGGGAAATATTGGCGCTTGTTACTAGTCCCACTTATGATCCAACTTTACTCGTGGGGCGTAACAGAGGAAAAAACTACAAAGAGCTTGCAAAAGACAAGTATAAACCGCTCTTTAATAGAGCTACAATGGCATCATACCCACCTGGTTCGACATTTAAACCAAGCCAAGGATTAATATTACTCCAAGAAAAGATTGTTACTACAGGAACACCATATCCATGTTCAAAAGGATATGTTTCAGGAGGGCTTAAACTTGGATGCCACCCTCATAGTTCCCCTATTACACTTAAACCAGCTCTTGAGACCTCTTGTAATGCATATTTCTGTTGGGGATTTAAAGCATTAATTGACAAAAGATCTAAATATGGAAGTACTGCAAATGCTTTTGAAGTTTGGAAAAAGCATTTAGTATCATTGGGATTTGGATATCCTCTAGGTGTTGACTTACCAAGTGAAAGTCGCGGTTTTTTACCTAATGCGAACTGGTATAGTGATAGATATGGTGAAAATCACTGGAGTGCAAATACCATTATATCTGTTTCAATAGGTCAAGGCGAGGTTTCAGCAACTCCACTACAAATTGCAAATCTTTGTGCTACTATTGCAAATAGAGGGTGGTTCATAACTCCTCATATAGTAAAAGAGGTAAAAGATTCAGTTTTGCCCGAAGAATTATTAAAAAAACGATATCCAACTATCGATAAAAAACACTATAAACCAATTATAGATGGAATGCGAATGGCAGTTATAAATGGTACTTGTAAGAAAGCTGACTTAGATGACATTGAAGTTTGCGGGAAAACAGGTACTGCTCAAAATCCACATGGTCGCGACCACTCTGCATTTATAGGTTTTGCGCCATATAACAATCCTAAAATTGCAGTATGCGTATATGTTGAAAACGCTGGTTTTGGTGCTGCATATGGTGTACCTATTGGTAGTTTAGTAATCGAAAAATACCTTACCGACACAATTAGACCAGAGCGTAAAGGTATGGAACGTCAAATGTTAACATCAAATACAATCGTTAATAGTGGGGTTAAGAAGCACTAATCAGTCTTTAATTAAGAACCTTGATTGGGTTACATTAATTATATACGCAATGATGATCATTGCAGGTGTTGTTAGTATCTATGCAGCTAGTTATGATTTCGACAACGCAAGCATATTTGATTTTGGAGAATTTTCAGGAAAACAAATTAGATGGATAGGTCTATCTTTTATTTTAGGACTTGTTCTGCTTCTAGTTGATTCACGATTATATGAAACATATGCTTATCCTATATACCTTGCGCTCGTATTACTACTATTTATAACGATATTTATAGCTCCCGACATAAAAGGTTCTCATTCTTGGATTGTACTTGGTCCGATGAGCCTACAACCGGCTGAATTTGCCAAATTTGCTACAGCACTAGCTTTAGCTAAAATGTTTAGTGAATATAACTTCACATTAAGTGGCAGCCTATCAAACTTCTTAAAAGTTTTGACAATTATTTTCATCCCAATATTTTTGATATTAATGCAACGTGAAACTGGTTCGGCATTAGTATACCTATCACTGTTTTTTGTATTATATCGAGAAGGAATGAGTGGATTAATTCTTTTTGCTGCACTATTTGCAGTAATAATATTTGTTGTTGCAGTCAAATTCACCGAATCTACAATTTTAGGAATTCCATCAGGCGAATTCTCTATATACATCATCATCATGTTAGTTATGGTAGCGATGATTGCAGTATATTGCAAAAAGATATTCTTGGCTAGAAATATATTACTGGGGTTCGTTGTAAGTGGATTGTTAGTTGGCCTGTTATCTCTATGTGGACTAAATATCAATGGGACATTTTATTTCATCTCAATACTTATTATAGCGTGTTTATATTGTGGATTTGAATTAATGAAACTCAAATCAAACAAACTTTTAATAACAATAGGAACAGTTGTATTATCAATTATATTTCTTTTATCGGTTAATTATGTATTTGGCAATGTTCTTGAACCACATCAACAACTTCGTATAAAAGTTGCTCTAGGCATTGAAGAAGATTTAAAAGGTGCAGGATACAATGTTAACCAATCAAAGATTGCAATAGGCTCAGGAGGTTTTGCTGGAAAAGGATTTCTAAATGGTACCCAAACCAAATTGAAATATGTACCCGAACAGCATACCGACTTTATTTTTTGTACAATTGGGGAAGAAGAAGGCTTTATCGGCAGCACCGCTGTTATTGCACTATTCTTAGCACTAATACTTCGTATTATAAGTATAGCCGAACGCCAACCAACAACATTCGGCCGCGTTTATGCATATTGTGTAGCAAGTTACTTCATATTCCACTTCTGCATTAATATCGGGATGGTCATAGGGCTATGCCCAGTTATTGGAATTCCTCTGCCATTTTTTAGTTATGGAGGGTCATCATTATGGGGGTTCACTTTCTTGTTATTCATACTATTACGCATAGATGCATCAAGAAGGTATCACTTGTCACATTAATTTTTATTAAAACCATTGTGAATATATAAGTTTTATATTTTTTTACTATCTTTGTAAAATAGTTTATATCATACACATATAAGTAATTAACATTATTAAAAAATTATACACATGAAAAAAGTTTTATCTTTATTAGCGATGCTGATTGTGTGTTGCTCTGCACACATTTCAGCCCAGGTGTTTACACCATCCCCATCTCCACTTCAAGAATCAAGCAAAAATGTAGTAATTACATTTCATGCTGACAAACAAGATGTGAAAGGATTGCAAAATCTCCCTTCAACTACACCTCTTTACACTCATATTGGTGTATTTACAACAAAAAGTCCAAGTATTTGGTCATATGTAAAAACTGATTGGGCAGTTAATACCGAAGAAACTAAATTTAAATATGTTTCGGCTAATACATATGAGCTAAACATTGGTGACATTCGCACATATTTTGGGATAACTGATCCTAACGAAACTGTTACTCACATATGTATTATTGCGAGAACTGCCGATGGTTCAGTTCAAACTAAAGATAACTTCATTGAAGTTAAACCTGGAGGTTTCCAAATGACATTTAATCACTCTGAAGAATCAACTATTATTTCAGAACCTACAACCGTAACTTTCAATGTTACAACTACTGAAGATTCAAAAATTGATTTAACAGTCAATGGAACTTCTATTGCTAATGTTGCTAATGGAACTTCTCTTTCAAAAGCTTATACTTTCAGTTCAAAAGGCACTTATGAAGTTAAGGCTATTGCAAATAATGGCACTGAAACTAAAGAAGAATCCATTACTTTCATCTATATGAATGCTGCTGTTCAACAAAACTATCCCGGCGGTGTGCCTAAAATGGGCGCAGTTGAAAACGCCGATGGTACAGTAACATTCTGTCTTGCAGCCCCTGGTAAGAAAAGTGTGATCTTGGTTCCATCATGGGATGATTATCAAACACTTGATAAAAATGTAATGAAATATCAAGATTATAATGGAAATCGTTACTTCTGGACAACTGTTAGTGGTCTTGATCCTAATAAAGAATACCCTTACTATTATGTAGTTGATGCAACAATCAAAGTTGGTGACCCATATGCAAAACTTGTTCTTGACCCATATAGCGACAAATGGCTTGACAAAAATGTATATCCTGGTTTAATCAACTATCCTTTTGAGAAAGGATTAGATGGTATTATGCTTGCTGTTTACAAAGGCACACGCGACAACTATAATTGGAAAGTAAAAAACTTTGTTGCTCCTGATAAAAAAGATCTAATCATCTACGAAATGTTATTCCGCGACTTTACTGGTACAGAAGGTAAGGCAGATGGTAATGGTACAATCCGTGATGCTATCGCAAAAATTCCATACATCAAAGCTCTCGGTGTAAACGCAGTAGAATTGATGCCAATTATGGAATTTGATGGTAATAATTCTTGGGGTTATAATACTAACTTCTACTTTGCACCTGACAAAGCTTATGGCACACCTGATGATTATCGTGAATTCATCGATCTTTGTCACCAAAATGGCATTGCTGTAATTCTTGACATAGTATTTAACCAAAGTGCAGGCTTGCATCCTTGGTACCAAATGTACCCAATTTCATCTAACCCATTCTATAACGAAGAAGCGCCACACGCTTATAGTGTATTGAATGACTGGAAACAAGATAATGCACTCGTTCAACAACAATGGAAAGATGCATTGAAATATTGGATGACTGCATATAAAGTTGATGGTTTCCGTTTTGACTTGGTAAAAGGTCTTGGAAATAACTCAAGTTATGGCGGCGACACTGAAAAATATAACCAATCGCGCGTTGACAACATGAAAGCCCTTCATGCAGCAATGAAAGAAGTAAACCCAAATGCATATCATATTAACGAACACCTTGCTGGTTCTCAAGAAGAGAATGCAATGGCTGCTGACGGGCAAATGAACTGGGCAAATGTGAGCAATGCATCATGTCAGTTTGCGATGGGTTTCTCTAGCGGTGCTGACTGTAACCGTTTTATGTCAACTAACGATAGCCGCACATGGGCATCTACAGTATCATATGCTGAAAGTCATGATGAAGAACGCATGGGATATAAACAACAAGCCTATGCTACAAGTACATATATCAAAGGAAATCATGCCAACAGTATGAAACGATTGGGCTCTCTTGCTGCACAAATGCTTCTCGCTCCTGGAGCACATATGATATGGCAATTTGGCGAATTAGGTGCTGATCAAACTACTAAATCAGCTGATGGTGGCAATGACACAAGTCCTAAAAAAGTAATCTGGAGTTATCTTGATGATGATGATCGTAAAGGTTTGCACAAATCATACACAGAACTCTGCCATCTTCGCAAAGACAATCCCGACATGTTCACATCAACTTCATTAAAAGTTATGAGTTGTAATTCAGCCAACTGGGCTAACGGTCGTTTTATCAGACTTGAAAATGGCAACAAAGAAATTGTATGTGTCATTAACCCTAATGTAACTGGGACTCGCCCCTACACTATGGCTGTAAGCAAACTTAATGCAAGCAATTATCAAATATTAAGTTGCTCACACGGTATTGACCCACAAGTAACATTTAGCGGTTCTAATGTTTCTATTAAAGTTCCAGCTCATTGTTATGTAGTAATCGGCACAAAAGACATTGTAGGCGTAGAAGGCATCATTGCTGATAACACCTCAAATATTAATGTTTATGGAGCAAATGGCGAAATCATTATTGAAGGTGAATATGAAAATGTAGCTGTTTACTCTGTTACTGGTCAAAAATATTCAACATTAAAAGTCCCTGCGGGTGTATATGTTGTTAATATTGACGGCAATTGCACTAAAGTTCTTGTAAAATAGAATTTATAGACTAAATATTATGCAAAGAGTAACACAAAATTGTGTTACTCTTTGTTTTTATTTGTCTAAAATTATAACATTGTGTATCTTTGCACAATAATGGGTTATTTACTTCAAATAATACCTCGTGGAGTGGCTATTGGTGTATTAATATCTGCACCGATGGGACCTATTGGTATGCTATGTATCCAGCGCACACTCAACAAAGGGCGTTGGCCAGCATTTTATACTGGCATTGGTGCTGCAATATCCGATATAATATATTGTCTACTTGTTGGTCTTGGAATTTCATTCATAACCGACTTTATTGAACAAAATCAGTTTGCATTGCAAATACTTGGTGGCATTGTATTAATTGCTTTCGGGGTGTATCTATTTAGAAAAAATCCAACGCGATCCCTAAAACCGGCCGAAGAAACTGGGAATAATTTTTGGAGCAACTTAGTTACTGGATTCTTTTTCACGTTTTCTAATCCACTTATATTATTCTTTATAATCGGACTTTTTGCTCGATTTAATTTTATTCAACAAGAATATCAAGCCTACCATTATGTTGCAGGGTACTTAAGCATATTTGTCGGCGCACTTGCATGGTGGTACATCGTAACATTATTTGTAAATTCTGTAAGAAATCACTTTAATGTTCGATCTATGTGGATTATTAATCGCATCATTGGTTCTGTACTTATTGGAATGGCTATCATTGGATTTGGGTGGGCCATAAAGGATTTAGTGTAACAAATAATATTGAAATTATGAAAACGCTTAAAGTTCCCAAAATTGAAGTTTCCGAGAATATTCAATTTGATAACATAATAAATATTCTCGATGAAAAAGGAGAACGACATATCATTGACACTTTAAATTGGGCTAAAGAATACCCATATAAACCTCTTTCTTCTTTTACAATTGCCCACGATGGCAAATATATATACATCGATTTTTTCGTTCGATGTAATTATTTAAAAGCAGTAAATTACGAGAACAACTCTCCTGTAAGTCAAGATTCTTGCGTTGAATTTTTCGTAGCACCTAAGTGCGATAACCATTATTGGAATTTTGAATTCAACTGTATCGGAACAATTAACGCATCTCATCGAACTGAACGAAAAAATCCAACACGACTCAATGACGATGAGTTGGCACAAGTACTTCGTTATGCATCATGTGGTAATAAGCCATTCCAAGAACTTGAAGGAATATTTTCATGGAACTTATTAGTTGCAATACCGCTATCACTAATCGGTGTAGAATATAATGGCACTCCTATTGCAATGAAAGGCAACTTCTATAAATGTGCTTCAGGATGCTCGCAACCACATTACATGAGTTGGAATCCCATTAACACCGAAAAGCCCGACTTCCATCGCCAAGAATTCTTTGGTGATATCATTTTAGAATAATAGTTTTAATATTATAAACATATACAACTAAATAAAAAATCCCAATCATTTAAGTTGGGATTTTTTATTTAACTTATTGTCTATTATACATTAATATATTATTCAAGTCTAAATCTGGAAGTTATAGGCTGAGATGGTGTATTTGGGATACTATCTACTGAATTCACTAATTTCACTGGATATCTAAAATAAGCTGTTAAAATAGGAGAATCTTCAACATATAATGGGCAATTAAACTCCAAAATATGGTTTGGCAAAATCATTTTTTCGGTAAAAATCTGAATTCTATAAGGAGGTAATTGTTTGGTATATAAGAATTGTCCATCCCAGAAAAATGACACAGCACCCATCGCAGCATTACGATCGTCTTTTGATTCAACAAAAATGTCATTAATAATCAAAGTATCACCCTTTAATACATAAATAACACCATCAACATTCTTTCCTCCCGAAATTTCCACTTTGAAATCCACATTAGGCATTTCATTATCATCGTCGCATGATACCAACACAAATGGCAACACAATCAATAAAAACAATAACTTTTTCATAATCTTATAATTTAAAAATTCCGTAATATATAACAACACTCATTACAAATTGTTTATTTCGGCATAATACATTTCATTCGTTTTTGGAGCAGAAAATGCATCTTGAAATTTTACTGCACGCGCTTCAAAAAATTCTCCTCTAAAATCGCGAGCACCTACAACACATTCTATAATACAACGACCACATGCCAAACATTTCTGTTCATCAGTTGCTCGAGGATTATCAATTAAAATAGCACCAACAGGACATTTTGAAGCACATACACCACATTTCACGCAATTTTCATTGCCCGTCGGATACATAGGCAATTGATTAAATACTTTATACGGCATATTTCCTTTCACATCTATTTGTTGCAATAGGCTAAAATCATCGAGTGTCTCAATAATAGATTTTGAATGAACAGCAAACTGCGATACCTGTGCCATGTCATCTGAATTAGGCCTATCCTTTGCTATTTGAGTAAAAATTGAATGTCGAGCAACAAAAGCGCTAGCCGATACTATCTTAAAGCCTCTTGCTTCCACCTCATTTCTCAATTCAAGCAAAGCATCATCATAGTCACGATTACCATATACGCAACTAATTATAGCTGGAGTGTTATTCCCTTTGAGATTCATAATAGATTGCAAAGTGCTGGCAGGGATACGTCCACCATATACAGGCATACCAATCACCAACACATCTCCCCTATCCATTTCAATAGTTTCTATCAGAGATTGCGAAGTTATATCATAATCTATAACATTATCACACAACTCATTAGCAATAGTATCAACTACTTTTTTAGTTGTATAGGTAGCACTAAAATATACTTTATAAACTGCTTTAATTTTCATCACTTAAAAAATTATTTACTTGACAAAGTTAATATAAATAAAACAAAAAACAAGAAAACGCATATTGTTATAAACAATTTAGACATGTTTATACATTGTCATAATAAAAAAAGTAAAGACTATCAAGTATTACCTCAATAGTCTTTACATAAAGATGCTTTTAGGTTATGACAATAATCAGTTCATAAACACCAATGAATTATTTTTCACATCTATAACTATTTGATTGTCTCTACTTATTTTTTGAGCGAGGATATCTTTTGAAAGTTGATTGAGTACTAATCGATGTATCACTCGTTTTACTGGTCGAGCGCCAAATTCGGGGTCATATCCTTCCTCGGCAAGGTAATGTAATGCCGCAGGAGTAACTTCGAGTGTTATGCCATTAGCATGAAGCATTCGTTTAATACCATCTACTTGCATTTTGACGATTTCCTCTATCTCTTTTTCATTGAGAGGTGTAAACATTATAATCTCGTCAATACGGTTGATAAACTCGGGGCGAATAGTTTGTTTCAACATCTCAAGCACAGAATATTTAGTATTATCAATCGTTTCTTCGCGGTTTGCATCGGTCATCTTCGCAAAATTTTCACGAATGAAGGATGAACCCATATTTGAGGTCATGATAATAATTGTATTTTTGAAGTTAACCATACGACCTTTATTATCTGTCAGACGGCCGTCATCAAGCACCTGCAACAACACATTAAACACATCGGGGTGAGCCTTTTCTATTTCATCGAAAAGCACAACTGAATAAGGTTTCCGACGCACTGCCTCGGTCAACTGACCACCTTCATCATAACCCACATATCCCGGAGGCGCACCTACTAATCGCGACACAGTATGCTTCTCTTGATACTCACTCATATCGATGCGTGTCATCATATTTTCATCATCAAAAAGGTATTCAGCAAGAGCCTTTGCAAGTTCGGTCTTACCAACACCTGTTGTACCAAGAAAAATAAATGAACCAATAGGACGGCGAGGGTCATTTAAGCCTGCACGACTGCGACGAACAGCATCAGCAACTGCTGAGATAGCTTCATCTTGCCCTACGACACGATGATGTAGTTCTTCTTCGAGATGCAAAAGTTTATCTTTTTCGCTTTGCACCATTTTGCGAACAGGAATACCTGTCCAACGAGAAACTACATCGGCTATATCTTCAGCGTCAACCTCCTCTTTAATCAATGCTTCATCGCCTTGCATTGACTTAAGTTGTTGTTGAACAGAATCGTTTTCATCAAGTTTCTGTTGAATCTTGGAATAACGAATTTCTGCCACTTTGGCATAGTCGCCATCACGCTCTGCTCGTTCAGCCTCAAAATTGAGCTGTTCAATATCAATCTTATTTTGTTGAATGCGATTAATAAGGTCTTTTTCTGCTTTCCAACGAGCAGTATATTCATTTTCCTCCTCTCGCAATTGAGCAATATCTTTTTCAAGTTCTTTTACTTTTGCCGAATCTCCTTCTCGTTTAATCGCTTCGCGTTCTATCTCTTTTTGAGCAATCATGCGAGTGATTTCGTCGAGTTCTTGAGGTACAGAATCAATTTCAAGACGAAGTTTCGATGCTGCCTCGTCAATAAGGTCTATAGCTTTATCGGGCAAGAATCGGTCGGTAATATATCGTTCAGATAATTGCACCGCTGCGATAATTGCTTCATCAAGGATACGCACTTTATGGTGGTTTTCGTAACGCTCTTTTAGCCCACGAAGAATAGCAATAGCACTCATTTCATCAGGCTCCTCAATCATAACCTTTTGAAAACGACGCTCAAGAGCTTTGTCTTTTTCAAAATATTTTTGAAATTCATCGAGTGTTGTTGCTCCAATACTACGCAACTCACCTCGAGCAAGTGCAGGCTTGAGAATATTAGCGGCATCCATAGCGCCCTCTCCCTTACCTGCTCCAACGAGAGTGTGGATTTCATCAATAAATAAAATTATATCACCATCACTTTGAATTACCTCATTTACAACCGATTTTAATCGTTCTTCAAACTCACCTTTATATTTTGCGCCTGCAACAAGTGCTCCCATGTCAAGCGAAAAAATTTGCTTTGATTTAAGATTCTCTGGCACATCACCTCGAACAATGCGTTGTGCAAGTCCCTCGGCTATAGCTGTTTTTCCTGTACCAGGCTCACCGATAAGCATCGGATTGTTTTTAGTACGACGACTTAGGATTTGTAATACACGACGAATTTCATCATCACGCCCAATAACAGGATCGAGTTTTCCAGTTCGTGCTCTTTCATTAAGATTTATAGCATATTTATTAAGAGCGTTATAAGTATCTTCGGCACTTTGAGCTGTTGCTTTTTTGCCTTTGCGAAGTTCATTAATTGCAGCCTCTAACTCTTTTTCACTCAACCCCACATCTTTTAGAATAGTTGATGCCGAACTTTTTACTTTGAAAAGAGACATTAATAATGCTTCAAGAGTGACATATTCATCACCATTTTTCTTTGCAACATCAAGTGAACACTGTAACACTTCATTCGATTCACGACTCAAATATGGCTCTCCACCCGATACTCGAGGTAAAGAAGCTATTTCTCGATCAATCTTTGAGGACAATTGCTGTGTGCTTGCACCTACTTTTTGGAATATGAAATTTACTAACGAGTCACCAACATGAACTAACGCTTTAAGTAGATGAATAGGCTCAATGGCCTGATTAGCCGCCTCACGAGTAAATTCAACCGCCTTTTGAACAGCCTCTTGAGACTTAATAGTAAAATTGTTGAAATTCATAAGACAAATGTTTTAATTAATTATTATAACAACATAGATTGTAAAAAGGTCATTTAATTTAATTAAAGTATGTTTATTTTTAAGAGTATCCAATAAATTCTCAATTCTCAATTCTCAATTCTCAATTCTTTTCTTTAACTTTGTAGTGCAAACAATATGCCAAATTAATAATTATGAAAAAAATTATAATTTCTTTATTATTTATAATCGCCACTTTGCCTATATATGCCGATGATATATTTTTTCAATATCCTCAAGCACCCGAAAATTTAACCACACTTTCTCAGCGAGCTAATTATGTAGTAGAACATTTTTGGGATAAATGCAATTTAAAATCGGCTTTTTCTTCTCGTGACAAAATGACTAAAGCATTTCGCGATTATATAACATATATGCAATTTGCTGCAAAAGATACAACGATCTCATCTATAAATAATTTAATCAAAACAGTACAAAAGATACCCAATAATATGCTAACTCTTGGAGAGATTGCTGAAGAAACTTTGTATGGTGATAGTGCTATGTTTTGGAGTGATGAATTATATTTATATTTTGCAAACGCTGTAATTAACACAAAAAAGCTCTCAAAGGCAGAAAAAGCAAGATATAAACATCACTCAACGGTTTTAACTAATTCTATGGTAGGATCTAAATTACCTAACTTTACATTTACCACACCCAAAGGCGAAAAAGTAGAATTTGATTCAGTTAATGCACCTGCCATTATACTATTTTTTAATGATATTGAATGTGCCGATTGCCAATTGGCAAAGGTTAGATTAGCCACAAATATTAACCTAAATAAATTGATTGATAATGGTGTCATAAAAATTGTCACTATATACCCTGGTGAACCATCTAAAGAATGGGAAACCGAAGTAGAATCATATCCAAATAACTGGATAATTGGAGCTAATGAAGATATATATGATATGTTTGATATGAGAACATCGCCAACTATATATCAACTTGATGACAAACATACTATCATTGCCAAGAACCTTAATGTTGAAGGAATCATTAGCGTTGTAGGCAATATAAATTTACAATAAAATGAAAGTAGCTGCATTAATTTCAGGAGGTGTAGATAGTGCCGTTAGTGTACACCGATTACTTGAAGAAGGCCACGACCTCCATCTATTTTATATTCGCATAGGACTTGATACTGGTGAGGGGGATTGCTCGGCCGAAGAAGATATAGAAATGTGTAGTTATATTGCACGCAAATATAACTTACCTTTTGATGTCGTTTCTCTTCATGAAGAATATTGGGAAAATGTTATGGAGTATGCTCTTCGCACAGTTCGACAAGGTTTAACTCCAAACCCAGATATAATGTGTAACAAAATGATAAAATTTGGTTACTTTGAGAAACGATGGGGGCATGAGTTTGATAAAACAGCAACAGGTCACTATGCATCGACAACAATTATAGGTGACACAACCTACCTATCTACTGCTGTTGACCCTGTTAAAGACCAAACAGACTTTTTGGCTCGAATTGATTATGATCAGTTATGTCATTTAATGTTCCCAATTGGTAGAATACCTAAAGCCGAAGTGCGTGAAATAGCTATTAGGACACAGATGCCAAATGCATATCGCAAAGACAGTCAAGGCATTTGCTTCTTGGGAAAAATAAACTATAATGATTTCATTCGCCGTCATCTTGGCGAAAAGAAGGGTGCAATTATAGAATTAGAAACTGGGAAGAAACTTGGTGAACATAAAGGATTTTGGTTCCATACTATTGGTCAGCGCAAAGGTTTAGGGCTAAGCGGTGGTCCATGGTATGTTGTGAAAAAAAATATACACGACAATGTGATATATGTAAGCAACGGATATGATACAGAAAAACAATATGGCAAAACTCTCCACCTTGATGAAATGCACTTTATCTCGGGGAATCCGTGGGAAGAAAATTGTAATAGTGTAGAAATTACTTTTAAAAATCGCCATATGCCTAATTTCATCCCCGCACGCTTGACCCACCTTGGCAACATGGAATATTTAATTGAATCTGAAGAAAAAGTACAAGGTATTGCACCAGGACAATTTGCAGTTATTTATGATAAGAACAAGCAATTGTGCTACGGCAGTGGTATTATTACTGGACAAAATCTTAAATAATCAAATATGGAGAATAAGGTTAAATTAAAAATTGTAGGGATATCGTATAGCCAAATACGGTCAGGTGCCTATGCCTTAATTCTCGCTGAAGAAAATGGGCTGTACCATATACCAATTGTAATCGGAGCGTCTGAGGCACAATCCATTGCCATTAAAATGGAAAAAATAAATATGCCCCGTCCATTAACTCATGATTTAATAACAAATATATCACAAGCTTTTGGTATAAAATTAACCGAAATTTTCATCTACAAGTTTGAGGATGGAATATTCTATTCTGAATTAACTTTCAACGGTGGCGATCGCCAAATTGTAATAGATGCGCGCACATCCGATGCCGTTGCATTAGCGATAAGAACAAAAGCACCAATATTTACAACCCGAGAAATTATTGATGAAACTGGGTTTATTATGGAGGTTACTGGCGAAAACTCATATTCTTTAGAAAAAGACTCCAAACACGATAATGAAATCAAATTAGAAAATTTAGCAATAGAAGAATTAGAAAGAATGCTAAATAAACATATCGATTTAGAAGAATATGAGCAAGCTGCTCACATAAGTAAAATAATAAAACAAAAAAAAGAAGCAATATGATACAGTTCTATGCTCCCAACATAGAAAAAAATCCCATATTACCCGAAAGTGATTCTCAACATTGCGTGAGAGTTTTGCGCATGAAATCGGGAGATTTGATTGAGGTTATTGATGGGAAAGGTTGTCGTTACGAATGCAAAATACTTGATGCTCATCAAAAACGCACTCAAGTTGAAATTATAAACAAACAATACATCCCCCTTTCTTGGATAAATAATATCACAATCGCTGTTGCCCCTACTAAACACATGGATCGAATGGAATGGCTTGTAGAGAAATTAACAGAGGTTGGTGTTAATCAAATTATTCCATTACTCTGCCGATATTCCGAACGGAAAGAAATAAAAACTGAACGTTTAGAAAAAATTGCAATATCGGCAATGAAACAATCTTTAAAAACAGTATTACCTACAATACAACAAATGACTAATATAAATAAAGTCATTTGCGAATGTAATGCTACTCAAAAATTCATTGCTTATTGTGATCAATCAATCCCTCGACTACTATTTAGTAAAGAATATGTAGCCGATAAAGATACTATTATACTTATCGGACCCGAAGGTGACTTCTCTCAAGATGAGATTAAATTAGCGCTTGAAAATGGATTTAAACCGATAAGTTTAGGCGATAATCGACTTCGCACTGAAACTGCAGCATTAGTTGCTTGCAATACTTGTCATATAATTAACCAACTCAAATAACTTCTATTTCCAATATATGAAATTTTTAGCATTATTTGTCTCAATACTCATAAGTATTAGTGTAAGTGCACAAGATGGGTTAGAAAATCCTATCACAAAAGCAATGATGAAAGTTTATCAACAACAACTCGATGAAGACCCTCACGATTACGAAACATACTTTAAGAGAGCCAACGAATATTATAACCACGATTACTACCCCAAAGCATTGAGTGACATAAACAATGCACTAAAATATATCCCAGCGAGTGAAGTTGATATGAAATTTCAATCGTTGTGTATGCGCGCAAGCATATATGAAATGACTAATAATTATGACAAAGCACTAGCCGACTTAAATGAAGCTTATTCAATAGACCCAACATCATATTCTGTCATATATCGCAAAGCAAACGCCGAATATTCTTTAAAACAATATGACAATGCCAAAGCCGATTATCAACGCATGTTAAATATCAATCCTCGAAGCATTGAGGCTCATATCGGTCTCTCTCGTATCGCTGTTATTGAAAAAAATCTTGGTCAAGCTAATGAATATGCCGACAATGCTGTTGCATTATCGCCTTCCGACCCCGAAGTATACATTCGTCGTGCATCAGTGCGAAAAATGATGGGGAACAATACTGGTGCAGTAGATGATTTGATTTTAGCATTAAGTACAGGCAAAGACAACCCCAAAGTATTACATGAATTGGTCGAGATGGGAAATGCCGATTATAGTGCAGTAATTACAGGATTAAGCAATGCTATACGTCAAGCGCCTAAAGTGGGAATGTATTATTACATTAGAGGAATTATTGCTGAAGCTCATTTTAACTATGTTTCAGCTTTAGACGATTTTAAGAAAATCGCAAATGAAAATTTGTATAATTACCATGGCATATATAAAGAAATAGCAAGTTGCCAATACGCATTAGGCGAATACGAGGAGGCTATCTATAATATCAACTACGCGATTAACACATCAGATGAGAACAGTGAATATTATGTAATTAAAGCAAATATACTGCGCGCATTAGGACGATCGGCCGAAGCTCTTGAATGTTGTGACAAAGCATTATCTAAAGATCCTAATTCAACTAAAGCAATCGTTGCTAAAGGGCTATGCTTAAGCGACCTATGCGATTATGAGCAAGCGATAATTTTATTTGGAGAGGCCACACTCAACGAATCTAATAATCCTTATTATTTCATCCTTCGTGCTCAACTCCTTGAGAAACATCTCAATCTTAAACAAGAAGCTTTTTCCATTTATGAAAGAGTTTCTGATATGGAATATGATATATATGATGTAAAATCACTAAAAGGATTTGCACATCTTGCTAACAATAAAAAAGATGAAGCTATTAATTGGATAGAAAACATCCTTGCCAACAACACTGATAACGATGGGCTAATTAATTATTATGCTACATGCTTATTCGCACAAGCAGGAGAAAAAGAAAAAGCATTTAAATGCATGAAATCATCGCTACAAAAAGGATATGCTAATTATTTTCAATGGGCATTTGATAGTGACGCCATAGTTAATGTAGCTCCAATTCGCAATGATACGCAATTTAAAAATTTACTTGAGCAATATGCTATTATATTTAAATAGAGTAAGTTTAAATCAGTTAAAT
This sequence comes from Muribaculaceae bacterium, assembly GCA_045646905.1. GTDB lineage: Bacteria > Bacteroidota > Bacteroidia > Bacteroidales > Muribaculaceae > RGIG4079. The sequence goes on along the minus strand of JAZRLP010000029.1, from coordinate 146,492 downwards.
TAAGCTGGAGATTCAGACGCCTCAGATTAATTAAATATCGTTAAAAAGTTGCTTGTAGATTATAACATTGAGAAATAAATATTAAATTTGATAAAGTTTTAATTATTAATTTTACTAACCCAAAATCACAAAATTACCTTATGAAACGCAATTTTGTATTAGCAATTACACTTTGCTTATGTGGGGCCAGCCTATTGGCACAACCACGCTCCGCAAGTGAGCCACAGAAACTTATTGAACATTCTGTAGGCTTAATGGCACCTGTATGGTCGCCTGATGGTAGTCAAATAGCAGTGACTACTGATAACTACACTGGTATTTTAGTTGCAAACGCCGATGGTTCAAACCTAAAAAGCATCACAACTGAATCGGGTGCAGGTTACAAAATGAAATGGAGTGCTGATGGTACACAAATCCTAGGTCGTACCAATATCGTTGAAAACAATCGCGTGCTTCATGCTGTAAAGGCTTGGAACATAAAAAATGGCAACGAAAAAACTCTTATTGAAAAAACTCGCGACATTGAAGGTGTTCCCACATGGAAATCACTTGAGATTAAGCCCACACTTGTTAGTTCTAGTGTTTATGAAATTATGGTTAGCAATCCAGCAAAAGCTACCGAGTTGATTTCATCTTTAAATGAATTTAAAGGTAAAATTGTAATAAATCCAGCATTGTCAACCGATGGTTCAATGGTTGCATTCCAAATTCCAGGTAAAGGGATGTGGGTATGTGATAGCGATGGCTCTAATCTAAAATCATTAGGAAAAGGTTCTAACCCTCAATGGTTAGCCGACAATGAATCAATAATATTCACTATTGTTACTGATGATGGTTCACAATTTACCGCATCTGACATTTATTCAATGAATATCAACAACGGGAAAAAGTATTTATTGACTGAAAATACTAACTTGATTCCTCTTACTCCATCAGTATCACCCGATGGCAAAAAAGTTGCTTTCGAAAATGCTATTGATGCATCAATTTATGTTATTAACCTAAAATATTAATTACTGCCATGAAATCAATGAATATATTTAAGAAAAGTGCAGTAATAGCTGCAATGTGTGCAATGGCTCTTCCCGCATTTGCTCAAGAAAATACCGATACGCTTGCAAAAGAAATCACAGGATGGGGTGATTTTAAATTATTCCTCGACCCAGGTCACTCAATGAGAGAGAATAGAGGTTTATGGGGATATTCTGAAGCAGAAAAAGTGTTTGCAATATCTCAAACAATGAAAGAGTATCTTACTACCTACACCGATATGCCAGCCGAAAACCTTATGCTTTGTCGTGAAGATGAAGTTACAGAAGTAGGCCTTGAAGAACGCTCTGATATGGCTAATGCTTGGGGAGCAGACTTCTATTATTCAATTCACTCTGATGCTTCAGCCGACAATAACACAACAGTTACACTATTTGGTGGGTGGATGAAGAATGGTGTTGAAGTAGAAAAAACTCCAAATGGAGGTAAAGCTTTTGGTGAAATCCTATGCCCTAACCTCACCAATATGATGATGGATTTTGCTTGTACTGGCACACGAGGCAACTGGTATGACCGTTGTTTCTATATGCGCGGTGAAACTACTCATGCTAATCAATATCCATATTTATCGGTTAACCGCCGTTCTAATATGGCATCATTGTTGAGTGAAGGCGCATATCATACAATTGCAGCGCAACAACAACTCAACATCAACAAAGAATACAAACGCCTAGAAGCGCTTGCTGGGTTCCAATCAATTCTAAAATATCGTGGTTTGAATGTTCCTAAACAAACATTCTTAGCAGGTATTATTAGCAACTCTGAAAACAGCACCCCTATTAATGGCGTTAAAGTTACTGTTGATGGTAAAACTTATACAACCGATACTTGGGAATCTGTATTCAATACATACACCAAAAATGAGAACCTCATCCACAATGGTTTTTATTTCTTTGAAGGCTTAACTGCTGGTCAAACATATGATGTTACCTTTGAACTTGAAGGATTTGAATCTAAAATAGTTCAAGTTACAATCAAAGAAGGTGGACAAGGTGAAACTAAAGACTTCGTTACAGTTCAACATGTTGAGTTAACAAGCACATCTCCTGCGAAAGTTGATGCAACATCAGTAGAAGACCCAACCAACGTTTCTCCAATATATCCTGTTACAATTACATTCTCTCGTAATATGGATAGAGAATCGGTAGAAAAAGCTATCACAATCAATAATAATGGTGATATTTCATTCAGTTGGGTTAATGATTACACATTAAATATCGACATCACCAAACTTGATCCAATGTGGACTTACGACATCACTATTGATGGTTCAATTGCTAAAAACTCTCAAACAAACCAATTATTTGATGGTGACGCTGACGGCGTAGAAGGTGGTAATTATGTTCTCTCAATTACTATTGCAGAACCTGACGTAACTGCTCCAACAGTTGTTACAACATATCCTGCTGAAGAATCAACTGCTGAGTATGCTCAAATGCCTCCTATCCGCATTGAATATGATGAAGAAATCGTTTGGAATGCTGACAAACATGGCGAATGTATTACTCTTAAAGATAGTGATGGAAAAATCTATGAAGGTACAGCAACACATGCAGTAGTTCAAGGTAAATCTGTGATACATTTCTACACTAATGACACTATTGCAGCCGACAAATGTTTCCTCGTATCTGTGAATGGTGGTCTACCCGACCTTTCAGGCAACGAAACTGAAGAATTCCATTTCCGCTTCCTTTCTGAATATCGCAAAAAAACATCTTCAACAGTATTATTCCCATTAACAAGCGCTGATGGTTTCTGGGCTCCTAATGGTTCAGGTTCAACATCAGGTCTTACAGATGAAGGGAACTCGACTACAACAAGCACACTTGCTCCTAACAAAAATACAGCTGGTTCAGCATTAATGACATATTCTTTTGATGAATACTTTGCTAATGAAGTGTGGCAAATTCGTGAATATACTCCAACTCAATCGGGAGTTAATGCTAACCGAAACATCTCTGAAGGTATTTTAACATTCTGGTTATATGGTGATGGTTCAAACAATGCTATTTCAGCAATGTTGCGTATTAACAATTCTGAATTGAAATATCCCGATCCTCAAACAACTATTGATTTCCGTGGTTGGAATCTTGTAAAATGGGACATCAAAAACGATCCATTTGCACACTTTACAGGTGAAGCTACTACTATTTCAACATGGAGATTTGACAGTTTCTTAATGAAACATGAATGGACCGACATTGATGATGATTCTGTTCCTTTCCAAGCTTGGAGTGGTGCTGTAAACTTCAACAATCTTGAATTCAGCCAATGGGATAACGCAACACAAACTGCCAATATTAACGATATTGAACTTCCTGCGGTAGGAGTTGAAAAAGTTGTTGAAGACAATTTAATTAAAGCAGCATGCAACGGCGAAATGTTGAGTATTAGCGCTACTAATAGCATTGAATCGGTTAATGTATATAACGCTTCAGGTGCTTTAGTTCTTAACGCTTATCCAACTTCTTCAAATGCTATTATTTCAGTAGCTAATCTTGCAAATGGTGTATATTTTGCACAAATCACTACTGGTGGTAATGTTAAGACAATTAAATTTATCAAATAATAAATTTGTCCCTCAATAATAAAAAATCTCGGAGATAATATCTTCGAGATTTTTTATTATATGTTTCACTTTATACTGAATCTTTATCTAGAAACAAAAACAAACATAACTAATTATCTAACCCCAACTTGCTACTCGGCATAAGACTGCTATTAATATCAGCAATTATAACTAAAATTTCTCTTTAAAAAACCTTATTGACGACTTATAAAGTGGGAAATTTAATGTCAATATTGAATTTTCGATAAAGGCGTTTGCTTCACAATCAATAACATCAAAAGTTGAATCATACCACACTAAATCATAATGATTCTTGAATATGGTAGATTTCATTACCCCTTTAATCATACCCTTGCTCCACATATTTTTATTAGTTTCAGCCCCATCTATATAAATAATAAGATATCCTTCATTATTTTTTACTAACGCTAAACGATACTTACCTCCAAGACGCGCATAATCTATATCAATATCTCTATCAAGATATGTCCAAAAACCCTCATCCCCTTTTGCCGATGATGAGAACTGGAGCATTAAATCTTGTTCTTTATATTGCGTCTGTAATCTACATGCTTTATTTAGAATAGTTTCCACTATAAGATTAGAAACTTTTGCATCAACATTTGAAACTACCCCACAAAAAGAGCCTAATAGAGGCTCAACTTCATAAGTTTCTATATATTTCAATTGTTTGTCGCCAACGAATAGATTGAGGTGTCCCGAAGCAATCTCAACCATTATCGAATTAGATCCTGTTGAAAGATTTACTCCATCTTTTAATTTCTCACTTTTATATAATTTATCTACTCCATCTTTTACACTTCCAATAGATAATATCGCTTGACGACAATCATATATATCTCCAAAATTAGTATTCTCCCATGTCAACTCAACAAAATCATAATTCATCGAAGAAGAATAATTCCACACAACTCTCCATTTCGATTTTGAAAGTCCAACTCGTTCTTTATTTTTTGACACTGAAAGACGAGCCTCAATTGTTAAAGAATGAATTGAATCCTCTTGCTCTGTTAAAAAATACTTATCTGACTCAAGATCAATATTTTTATAATGACAATTTGTCGCTGATATTGAGTTTGAGATTAATAATACTAGAAACAATATATATATATTGAAAAATCTTATCATTTATTTTGAATTAACTCTAGAACTCTTTCAACAAATAAATCTTGATTCAAATCCCATGGAAGCCAATTAATTTTAAACCCACGAGATTTTTCCATTCCTCTAAACCATGTCATCTGTCTTTTAGCAAACTGATGTATAGCTATCTCTAAACCATTAACCATATCATCATATTTTATCGCACCTAATAAATAATTGGTCACAAACTTATATTCAAGGCCATAATATATTAAATTTTCTGAAGGAACTCCCGAATCTAACAACTTCTTTACTTCATCTATCATCCCCTCGTCCAACCTTGCTTTTAGGCGTTGTGTAATTCTACTCCTTCGACTCTCTCTATCAATATCAACTCCAATTATTGTATAATTTTTTAATGGGTGGGGAGTTGTTTCAGTCGCAGCCTCGGGATGTTCTTTATAATATGTTTGGATTTCAATTGCTCTTATAGCTCGCTTCTCATTATCTACATCAGTCACATTATGCAAAATCTTCATTTTAGATAAGATATCCTTTAATTCATCTAAAGATTTATCGCTTAATGATTCGCGTAACTCCTTATTTTCAGGCACAAGAGGCAATGAGATTCCATTTAGTACTGATTCTATGTATAGCCCAGTTCCACCGCATAAAATTGGAGTATTTCCTGCATTAACGATTTTACTATATGCAATTTTAAAATCTCGCAAATACTCATATAAGTTATACTTGTATCCTGCCGGACATATATCTATTAAATGATAAGGAACATCACCATATTCAATTAAATCCTTACCAGTACCGATATCCATCCCACGATATATTTGACGAGAATCAGCACTTATTATCTCTCCATTGATATGATTCGCAACATCAACAGCTCTTCTAGTTTTACCCGATGCAGTGGGTCCTGTTATTACTAATAAATGCTGATCTTTCATTTCGCAAACATTATTCCACATATATATTTATACCAAAATTTTCGAATCTTAAAGAAAGACCTATCTGCATTATTTTCCGAGACAAACAGCCAAGAGAAGTCATTATAATCTACGTCCCAATCTTTAATATCACATACTCTAAAAGTTGGCTTATAATTTCTTACATCATATATTTTTCTTCCTTTTTTGTCGTAAGTCTTACATGCCATTGACATTTTATAGATGCGTTCTATTTCGGATTTGAATATTTCTGACACTTTATTATCTGCAATTAATTCTTTTATCTTTGACAACGGAAACATTTCTCCTTCTAAGCAAGATTGTTGTATAATATCCTCATCGTTTAGGAATATTGCATAATGAAAAATATTGCACTCAGTATTAAAATTAGAACTCTTATATAGAAACTTAATATTCTTTGATGAAACTCCCGACAAACTATTAAAATGTAAAATAGCACTTTGCAAATCAATATTCTTTTGATACTGAAGATATAATTTAGTTGGTGTGTCTATTTTATCCTCGGAAGTGATGTTATCGTTAAATATATCGGGAATTTTCAGCAATATTGAATCTCCACAAATCACTATAAACCTTATGTATGATGAGCTATTAAACCGTAACGACTGACCTTCTATATTTTGACAATAATACAACCACAAACTAAAATATCTAACACCAAGATAAAATAAAGATAATCCATATAATATCACATAACACCACACAAAAATAAACCTATCAATGTCATTTATATTACTATTTATATAGAATACAATATAGTAAACCCATGATACTATAAAAACAACAGTATTCATTAGAAATGACATTTTAGTCAAATAGGTTCCTTCTTGACTATAAAGCTTACCCAAAAAACCACGCTCCTCAATAGAGCCGTTCTTTGCTTGACAATCAATACATATTGATGAATTAATACCTTTATATAATTTATACAAGACAACTATTTCGGCTAATGTAGAGATAATTAATATTGAAATAAACGGGATTTTTTCATTAAAATCATTCGATAAACAAGGTATCTCAAATAACTTTTGCGATAGTACAATATTAATAATACACATAACCAATGATGAACAAAACAAAACTATCATTGATGTATGATGAAGACGCATACACGACGGGAATTTCAGCCTATAATTAAACCGGATAGATATGTATAAAAATATCTCTAATAAGAATACAATTAAAGGTAACCAATACTTTGATATATATAACGAAATGACGGGAACAATTACAAGCATTCCAACGGATATGGCCCAATTGAACCATAAACTAAAGATGCCCAATGTATTTGCTATCCGTCTTTCGTTTAGCATATTAATTATTAACGTTCAAATTCTTATTGAAAAAATCCAACATTTTAGCATATACTACAGCCCTTGCTTCTCTTTCATTAATTGAATGATTCATATTCGGGAATAAAAACATATCACAATATTTTCCCTCTTTAATTAATTGAGAAACATACTCCATTGTATTTGACAGATGAACATTATCATCAGATGTACCCGACATTATTAACAACGGACAATTTACATTGTTTATCTTATTTAAAGCCGATGATTCTTTATATCCATCTTCATTTTCTTGTGGGGTTCGCATAAATCGTTCAGTATAAGCAGTATCATAAAATCTCCAATCCGATACTGGAGCTATTGCAACAGCAGCATTAAATGGTGCTTTATCGTGAGAAATAGCCATTAGAGTCTCATAGCCTCCATAACTCCACCCATATATTCCTATTTTATTCTCATCAACATAAGGAAGAGATGCTATATATTTAGCTGCCGCAATTTGATCGATTGTTTCATAATAACCTAGTCTCTTATATACAACTCCTTTAAAATCGGTTCCTCGACCACCAGTTCCTCGACCATCAACACACACTATTATATAGCCTTGTGTAGCAAAATAGTTTTCCCAATCTATTGACCACCTATTTAAAACTGATTGAGAAGATGGACCATTATAAAGAGTCATTATTACAGGATATTTAGTAGACGATGAAAATCCTTGGGGTTTAATTATATATCCATTTAATTCTAACCCGTCATTTGTAATTGTTATAAATTCACGTTTCGGCAAGTTTTGAAATTTTGCTTTAAGCTCTGAATTATCCTCGATGATTCTTACTCGTTTGTTTTGAATATTATACAATTCAAATATTGGAGGAGTATTTGTATTGCTATAATTCATTATATAATAATTCATCATTGGAGAAAATACAGCATCAGCCGAACCACTTGCTGGTGATAAATCTATCACCCCTTTTTTCTTATCAATTTTAGTAACTACTTTATTGATTGCACCACTTTTAGTTGACTGATAATAATGGTTCCCATTCTTATCACAACCATAATATGATAACACATCAAAATTACCTTTAGTTAATTGCGATAACTCCACTCCAGCATATGAATATTTATATAAATGATTATACCCTGTTTTAGATGAACTAATCACAAAATATTCGGGCATAAATTTTATATTATTATAGCAAACATCTTCTATCCAAGTCTTTGACTCATCAACATATAAAGATTTTACAATTGTAGTTTTTGGATTTGCCGATAACAACTCTAATCTATTTTGGTTACGATTTAGTGTTGCTATAATCAACATATTAGGATTAATAGTATATGAAATTCGTGGAATATATTCTATTTGCGCGGTATTTAATGGAATATTTTTAATTTTTCGAGTTTCAACATCATAACTATATACCGATACTTTAGTGTTTTGACCACCCGATTTAGGATATTTATAAGTATATTGTCCTGGGTATAACTCTTTATCGACATCCTTATTATATACGCCACCATATAATGGGAATGAATATGTTTTAACATCGGTTTCATTATATTTTATAAAACATAATGTCAAATTGTCGGGCGACCACACCATTGAAGATTCAACCATAAACTCTTCCTCATAAGTCCAATCGGGCACACCATTTATTATGGAATTATACTTACCATCAGTTGTCACCGCAACTTCACTATCATAATCTATCTTTTTAATATATATATTATTATTAGAAACAAATGCAACCATACGCCCATCATAAGAGAATAATGGAGAACGCTGCTTTTTGTGATTAACCGATAATGGTTTTAGTATATTTCTCTTTATTTCAAAAACATAATATTGTGCTTCGAATGATCTACGATAAATGGGCGAAACATCATTATATACCAATAATTTACTTCCGTCAGGACTAATCAAATAGCCATTAATTTTATCTATAGTATATTCCCTTGTTTTAGCCGTGTTTAGGATTGTATCAATAGGGAGACCACTTTCAGTCGCAAACTGAACAATCATTTTTTTATTACTACTTAAACCTAAATAACTAGTTCCGTCGGGCATAAAATGCACATGTCCTATTGATTTAACTAAATTATTAGGAAAAACATATGGTGCAATATCTTTCGGATTGATTTGTTTCGCATTAATAAAACCAAATACACAAATTATTGAATATAATGAAATAATAATTTTTTTTAACTTCATAACCATAATTTTTATAAATTTCTACCATAAGGACATTTGAGCTTCATTCTCTGGGGTCTTTTTTCTTGATGGTTCTTGATAACCAAACTCCTTGTCATCGCCTTGTTGCGTAGCGCGTATAGATGTGTCTTCGGGAGGGATAGAAATTAGCCAATCGGCATCATCTATTGATGGATCTATCGCTGATATCTTAACAGGAGATGCATCTGACTTCTCTTTAACACTCTTTCCTTTGGGGCGTCTTTTTAATTTTTCAATTTCTTCTAATAATTTTTTCTCCGATACTGCTTGATTATATAAATTATTTTCAATTGTGCTTTTTAATGATTCAATGTCATTTTCTAATTCAACAATCCTATTTTTATCTTGCGACAACTCCTGCTGCAATTCATTAATTTTTGCATCCTTATTTGCTTTTATCTGCTCAAATTGAGTAATCTCTGCTTGAATTGAATCAATTAATGTTAAACTCTCCTTGATTTCGTTTAACTCTCCTAAAGCACCATCATATTTTAATCTAATATCCTCTAATTCTGCCTTAAGGTCATCGTTTTCGGTTACTTTATTTTGTAATTCCAACGACAAAGACTCTATCTCAGTCCCTTTTTCCTCTAATGATTTTAATGCAGCAGAAGCATTCTCATTCAAATCATTTATCATTGAATCTGAAATATTCTCTTTAACCTTCATCTTTTCAATAGAATCTTTCAGCCTTTCATTTTCAGCAATAACCTCCTCAAAATGTAAATTTGAATCATTTTGCAATGACAATTGCCCTGAAATTTGCTCTATCTTGTCCTTTAAAATAGAGATTTCTTGATCTTTGTCTTGCATCAATTTATCGTAATCTATACTACTTGTTCCTAAAGAATTATTTATTGCTGTATTTCGAGCTTCCTTTAATAAACCTTGCAGACGACTAATTTCATCATTTAGAGCATCAACATTACTATCATTGATATTTGACACTTTAAGTTTATTAATCAAACTTTTATTTTCTAAATCGTATTGCTCTTTTTCGGCTTCTAATGTAACTACTTGCGCCTCTAAATCATGAACACGAGTTGAAAGTGCTCGTTTTTGACGTTCTGCACTTAATTGTTGTCTTTTCCATTCTTCTCGAGCCGACTCAAGTTCCTTATATTGAGCCTTTAATGTGCGCATTTCGCCAATAAGTCTCGAGCGCTCTTTATCCCATTGAGATTCGCATATAACACGCGCCTCAGTGCTTATATTGTTAATATAATCGCGAAGAGATTGATCTAATGAATCATAAATATACTTTCTCTGCGCGTCTGTATCTAAACATGTTTTCAAAAAATCAGGCAATGAGTCATTAAATAACTTTACAACTCCATCAAAAATTTGAAGTTGCATTTTTTCTAATTTTTCTTCTGGCTTTTCGCTTATTGAAAATTGAGGTTTTATTTCATATTCAATACTAGCTTCTGGAACATATATTTCCGATGTTTTTACATCTTTCTTCTTCACAGTTGCATCGATTCCTTCATCAAATACCTCGTCTGAATCAGAAAAGCCCAAAGATCTCTTTATGTTTTTAAAGAATGTCATATATATTAATATCTTTTATTTAGCAACAACTCCCACTCCCTTCATGCCATTTATTCCAATGAGTAGAGGTTTTTCAAATCTCACTATTCTTACATCATCACTCTCATATGCTGCAGGTAATGAATTTAAATAATCTACATCATATATACCATCCGATGATGATGGATTTATTGTAAAATAACCAACACCGAATGATGTTAAATTTTGGAAGAAATGAGTGCCTTGACTTGGTTCAATTCTATAATTACTTAATGATGATTCTACGATTAATCGCGCAGCCGATATATTGGGCCATTTTACTGGAATGCCTAATGCCGTATCACTAGAACCCCAACGACCTGGGCCAATTAAAATATAATTTTCATTATTTTTCACAAACTCCCTATTCAACTTTTCTATTTCCCTCGCAATTAATGAGTTCTTAGACGAAGAGAAGTTTTCTGGTCTAACATAAACAATTGTTTTTATATTATCAATATTTCCATGCCCAAGAGCTGTATTACTTTTTAGCAATACCTCGTCATCAGGTATATTAAGTACACTATCATCAACTAAATCTTTTCTGTCAATAATAGGCCTTATTTGCAACCAATATATACGACCTTTTAAGTTACCATTTTCATCTATTACACCAGCAAATTCAATCTCAATTGGGCGACACATTTCTTCTTGCCCTTTAGTTAGCATAAAATCAACGCATTTTGATAATGGATAGACATTATGTTGCAAAACATTAGCAAATGTGACAACTCTACGACCATCTCCATATTCATTATCTCTCAACATTTGATCGGTATAGTCAAATGTGGAAACCATATATTTCAACGCTCCTGTAGATGCAAAATCTTGAATTTTTAATTTAGAAATATTAAACCCATCATCGACATTAAACTCTTTGTTTATTGTTCGCATATCTAATGCATAAAAACGAGTTTGAGTATCTCTTAATGCTAAGTCTAAGGTTGATGTTTGTAATACTTTGTCGGCATGACGAGGTGAAAATCGCAAACTTAATCCACCATCAACAATATATTTACCTAAACCTACAGCAATTTCGGCCACACCATCCTCGGGCAATTCATCATTAATAGGATAATAATTCAATGACCTACCAACGCCCGAAAATGAAGGGAAATAATAATCATTATAACTCTTTCCTACAACCTCTTGAATGATGACGGCCATTTTCTCTTGGTCAATCACATTACTTGTCGCTGTCATATATGCTTTACTATCGGCATAGAAAACTGAAGCATATACCCCTTTTATAGCATCACTTAACATTCGCAACATCTCATATTTATCCTCTACATGAGGAATCATATAGGTTGAATATATCCCGGCAAATGGTTGATAATGCGAATCTTCAAGCAAACTTGAACTTCTTATTGCTAAAGGCTTATCAACAACCTCAAATAGTGCAAAAAAATCTTCAATCAATCGTTCAGGCAAACGCGCTTGTAAAAATGTTTGAAGGATTTTTTCGTCGGGAGCATCGCTCAATGCTATAGGATACAAATCATTTGATGACATAAACTCATCAAAAATATCGGTACACAAAACTACTGTGCGAGGTATCGATATTGTAACACCATCAAAATTATCACAAACAGGATTTTTCTTTATTATAGAATCAATAAATGCCAATCCTCTACCCTTTCCTCCTAACGAACCTTGGCCTATTCGTGCAAAGTTTGAGTAATGGTCAAATCTATCTTTTTTAAATACTGCAACTACTCCCCTATTTTTCATCTTACGATATTTGACAATTAAATCAAAGAATAATTGTCTCACGGCAGGAGCTTCCTCTAAAGAATCAAAACGATGATGTTTTATGACTTCAGCGATTGGGAACATTGCACGAGAATAAAGCCATCGAGAAATATCATTAGATGATGCGTGATAATGTAATGCTTCGGCAGGTATGTCAAAGATATGGTCTTGCATATCTTTGAGCGACTTTATTCTTATTATCTCTTCACCTGAATTGGGATCTTTCATTACAAAATCTCCAAAACCAAAATTCTTCATAATTGCCTTTCCTAAATCGACTGGCAGTTTTTTAGAATTTTTATCAAGGAAAATCCCCTCAAAATCATCTACTAATTGAGCATTTTCAACCTCTGATGATTCAACTATTATCGGTAAGAATGGGTCTTGTTCTCTTAAAAATTTGGCAAATTTTATCCCTGCATGTACATCCCGTACTCCGTTCTTTTTAAATGAAACGTCACTAATGACCCCAAGCATATTATTACCAAACTTCTCATAGATAGCCATTGCCTCCTCATAATCACGAGCCAACATTACTTTTGGACGCCCTCTCATACGCAACATTTGCTCATGTTCGTTTAAGGCTTCGGTTGAAAACTCTTTTGATTGAGTGAGTAAGAAACGATATAGATGCGGCAAAATTGACGAATAGAATCGTACCGAATCCTCTACCAATAATATCATTTGGACTCCAACATCCAAAACATCATTATCGGCATTCATTCTATCTTCAAGCAACTTTATAATTGCTAACAACAAGTCAACATTGCCTAACCAACTAAATACATAATCAATACCTGAAATATCTTCATCGGCTAATCGTCTTGAGACCTCTTTAGAAAAAGGAGTTAATGCCACTATAGGTATATGAGGATATTTCTCTTTAATTAATCGAGCACCAGTAAATGATTCACTAACATCTACACCAGGCATAGATATAATCAAATCAAAATTTTTAACTTCAAGCAAATCAAGTGCTTCGTTAATATGTGATACTTGGACTACTCGAGGTGGTGAACTTAGGTTTAAGGAAACATATTCAAAATACAACTGCTCCTCAACTCTACCATCTTCTTCCATCATAAATGCATCATAAGGAGAAGCAATCAGCATAACATTAAAAATGCGTTTCTGCATTAAATTCTGAAATGCAGTATCTTTTAAATATAATTGACTTAAACTTCCTTCGTTCATAATTTAATATACTTATCCTACAAAGTTACAAAAAACATACGAGTTCTTTTTATATTAATCAATTTAAAATTGCACCCTATATGTTATAAAAAATTAATATTGTGATATAAGCACTTCTATAGAAACAAAAAAAGAAAGCCTTGCAATAAAATCACAAGGCTTTCTTCATTATTTTCATTAGAATAAACTCCAGGAAACAGTAAGACCAGCCATTACAATTGCAACCATTGACATAAGTTTTATCAAGATATTCAAACTTGGACCTGATGTATCTTTAAATGGATCACCCACAGTATCACCGACAACAGTAGCTTTGTGAACATCACTACCTTTTCCGCCAAAGTTACCTTCTTCAACATATTTTTTGGCATTATCCCATGCGCCTCCTGCATTTGCCATGAATATTGCTAATACAAAGCCAGCCGAAAGGCCTCCTACTAACAAACCAATAACTCCTGTAACACCAAATATTAAGCCAGTAATAATGGGAACAATTATAGCTAATACTGATGGTAACACCATTTCTCTTTGAGCACCTTTTGTCGAAATTTGAACACATCGTGCATAATCAGGTTCAGACTCACCAGTTAATATACCTTTGATTTCTCTAAATTGTCGGCGAACTTCTTCAACCATACTTTGTGCAGCTCGACCCACAGCATTCATCGTTAATCCGCAGAATAAGAATGCCATCATACTACCAATAAACATCCCTGATAAAACTTTAGGATTCATCAATGAAACATCAAAGTAAACCATGAAATCGGTGAATGAAGCTTCATGTATTGACTTTAGCACACCTCCAGGTAGTTCTATTGTCATTGTTCCAATTCGCTCTAATCCAATTCTAATTTCTTCAATATATGATGCCAATAACGCCAATCCAGTTAATGCAGCCGAACCAATTGCAAAACCTTTTCCTGTTGCGGCTGTGGTATTTCCTAATGAGTCCAATGCATCAGTACGTTTTCTAACTTCAGCTCCCAATCCACTCATTTCAGCATTTCCTCCAGCATTATCAGCTATAGGTCCATAAGCATCAGTTGCCAAGGTGATACCTAATGTAGACAACATTCCCACTGCAGCGATACCGATTCCGTACAATCCCATACCTACATTTGCGAAATCAAAACCAGAAGCAAACCAATATGATAAGATTATACCTGTTACAACAGCTATAACAGGAATCGCAGTAGAAACCATACCCAAACCGACTCCAGAAATAATTACTGTTGCTGGACCCGTTTTACCACTTTCAGATAATTTTTTAGTTGGTTTATATGATTGTGAAGTATAATATTCGGTTGATTGGCCGATTACAATACCAACAATTAAACCAATTACAACAGAACATGAAATTTGCCACCAATTTGTTAAGCCTAACAACCACAAAATGCCAAATGTAGCTACGACAATTAATGCTGAACTTAAATTTGTACCAAATGAAAGAGATGATAATAAATCTTTCATTTTTGCATTTTCCTTGGTTTTAACTGAAAATATGCCAATTATAGACAAGAATATACCTATAGCAGCAATTAACATCGGTGCAATTACTGCTTTATACTGCATTTCCACATCACCAGTGGTTATAAATGCCGCTGCACCTAGTGCTGATGTTGCCAATATTGAACCACAATATGACTCATATAAATCGGCTCCCATACCAGCAACATCCCCTACATTGTCTCCTACATTGTCAGCTATTGTTGCAGGATTGCGAGGATCGTCTTCAGGAATACCGGCTTCAACCTTTCCCACAAGGTCAGCACCGACGTCGGCAGCTTTAGTGTATATACCACCACCCACACGAGCAAAAAGTGCTTGAGTACTTGCTCCCATTCCAAATGTCAACATCGTAGTTGTTATCATACATAACTTTGCTGTAGGCGATGCTCCTTCAGGAATTAACCAATCTAATAAAATGTACCAAAAAGATATATCAAGGAGGCCTAGACCAACAACAACCAACCCCATAACTGCACCACTACGGAATGCGACCTTCAAGCCACCATTTAGCGATTCTCGTGCAGCATTAGCAGTTCTTGCTGAGGCATATGTAGCAGTTTTCATACCAAGGAAACCAGATAACCCTGAAAAAAGGCCTCCAGTTAAGAATGCAACAGGTACCCACTGATTTTGTACACCAAAACCATAGGCCATTATTGAAAATAAAATCACTAATACGAGAAAAACAATTCCAACAACCTTATATTGTTGTTTCAAATAAGACATCGCACCTTTACGCACATGTGACGCAATTTTAGCCATAGTTGGAGTTCCTTCACTCTCCTTTTTCATTTGTCTGTAAAAATACCAAGCAAATAATAAAGCTACCACTGACGCCAATGGAGCTAATAAAAATAAATTAGAATTCATTGAATATTACGATTTAAGTTAAATAATTACAGACACAAATCTAATAAAAATTTCTCATTTTTCACCCCTCATAAACATAAATTTATACACAATGAACAAATATCCTATTTAAAAATTTAATATACAACGCTAATTTTGTATCTTTGTACCACAATTTTAGATTGTTAACTATATTCTTAAGAACTACAATTAAAAATTAATATTTTATGGCTACTACAGCAGATTTTAAAAATGGCATGTGCCTCGACATTGATGGCAATTATTTTTTCATCGTGGAATTCCTTCACGTAAAACCGGGCAAAGGTCCTGCTTTTGTTCGCACAAAACTTAAAAATGTAAAAACTGGCCGCGTATTGGACAAAACATGGAACTCAGGAGTAAAAGTTGAAGAAGTTCGCATTGAACGTCGCCCTTATCAATATCTTTATAAGGATGATATGGGTTATAACTTTATGCATACTGAAACATTTGAACAAGTTGCTCTTCCTGGCGAAAGCATTGAAGGTGTACAATTTTTGAAAGAAGGCGATATTTGCGAAGCTATGGTACATGCAGCATCTGAAACCATACTTACTTGCGAAATGCCAATCAGCGTTGTTTTGGAAATCACATACACTGAACCAGGCATTAAAGGTGACACAGCAACAAACACATTAAAACCTGCGACTCTTGAAACAGGTGCTGAAGTTCGTGTTCCCCTCTTCTGCAACATAGGCGACAAAGTAAGAATTGATACTCGTGATGGTTCTTACGTTGAACGCGTTAAAGCTTAATTCAAAACAATTTCTCAGCATAAAGAAAGTCCCAACTGAGTTGGGACTTTCTTTTTTATCTTATTCAAATCTAATTTAGTTGATTATCGATTAAACGCTTTTCTCCATATACGTTTAATTCGCGATTTCAACGATGGAGTTTCTTCATGAGAATAACCATAACCATAGCCATAACTCTTACCATAACGACCATAATAGCCATATCTACGATAATTATATGAACTTGAGCGTACATTCACACCATTAAGAGCTAAATAACAGTTTTTCAAGCGACCTGAATCAATTGCACTATGCATTACCTTCAAACAACGCTTAGTTGAATAATTTGCTCGTGTGATATAAAGCACAAGATCAACATACGAAGAAATTAAGAAACTATCAGATACTACACCAATTGGAGCAGAGTCTACAACGATGTAATCAAATTCATTTCTCAATTGCTCAAACATAACTGACATGTTTTCACTCAATAATAATTCATTCGGATTAGGTGGAACCGGACCGCCAGGAATTATATATAGATTTTCATTCTCTTCAGTTTGAATAACAAGCTGGCTAATATCTTCAACTTGTCCTGATAGAAATGTTGTCACACCTTGCTCATTGCTCTTATTAAACAAATGAGCCATTACTGGGCGACGGATATCCATACCCAAAACTACAGTTTTTTTACCTGTTAAGGCAAAAGACATCGCTATATTTGATGACACAAATGTTTTACCTTCTCCTGATAACGAAGATGTAACCAAGATTACCTTTTTATCATTTCCTGTCAACGCAAATTGAATGTTATTTCTAACAAGTCTAAACATTTCAGATATTGCCGAAGATTCATTCTCTCCAACTACAATACGAGAATTCTTTTTGCCTGACAAAGATATTTCACCAAGAATAGGCACATTTGTAACACGCTCCAAATCATCTTTATCTCTAAAAATTGGGAATATTAAACGGCGTAAGAAAATCAATAATGCAGGGACTAAGAAACCTATCAAAATCAAAACTCCATATATAGACAATTTCTTTGGAGCAACAGGACCACTACCCAAAGGATTGTCGATTAATCGAGCTGTGGGAGTTGCCAATGTTTTTTGTAAGGCGATTTCTTCTCGTTTTTGGAGCAAGAAAGTATAAATATTTACTTTAACTTGTTGCTCTCTAAAAATCTCTTGCAATCCTTTATCAATTGGAGGCAAACTTGCTAATTGCCCAGCACTACGACTTTCAATTGCAGCAATACTACTATGTTTAACAGCAAGATTAGTTTTAGCCGATTGTATATTTTGGAAAATTCTACTTTTTTCACGAGCTAAATCATCTTGCATGGTTTTGATTATAGGATTATCATCAGTACTAGACTCTTTTTGACGCTCTAATTGAGATACCTTCTTATTATAAGCATCAATCATTGAACCGAGTTCCGAATCCTCTACAATCTGTGGAATATGAGCATAATCATCTTGTTTAGATATAGCATTTTCTACTGTACCTATAATTTTTTGTTGAGCTACTACCTCTGCGATTTGTTCTTCGGTAGAACTTTTCTTTGAGAGGTTGAGTTGTGCTTGTGCATTCAAATCAGTGATATTATTAGCTCTTCTATATTTCTCCAAACGATCTTCGACATCCTTTAGTTCGCCTGCTATTAACACTAAACGATCCAAAATAAACTCTTCGGTTTGTAAAGCAGAACGATTTTTATCTGCAATAATATCTTGATTATAAAAAGAAATTAATGTATTTATAACATCCTTACCCTCTTGAACTAATGGTGTTGAACATGTTATACGCAAAATTGTAGATGAGTTCTTTGCAAAAGAAATATTAATACTTCCTGCCAATCTTGCAGCAACCCAATTCGGATTTGAAATTTTAATTTTTTGAGTTCCATCAAGTTTATTAGTCACTTTTGATTGTGATAATGTCAATGACCCATGGCTCAACTCAACCTTAACAGGGAGTTTTTTTGTTTTTATGCTTTTTACTTCTGCCTCACCACCATAATGAGTCTTTATATCAAATATAAATTCATCATCATCTTTATTAACTAAAATCTCTATTGGTGAAGACAAATTTTTCAAACTTATAGAATCCAATTCAGCTCGCACAACATTTGTGCCATAAATTGGATAATCACGCAACTTTTGAACATCAAAGTATGAATATGCCAAATTTAGGCTATCAACAATCTTAATTAAATTATTACGTGATTTAAGTATTTCTATCTCCGTTTCATCTATAAAATTTTTAGTATCAATTAGCGGAGCTTGATTTGACAATGATACAGCGGTTGAATTTGCAGAATTCTCATCACTCAAAAACACTGACGCCGAAACCTCATATGTTGGAACAATAGTTGATATATGATAATATGCAAAACCGGCGGCAATAATAATGCATATTGCAAACCACTTCCAATTAGATAAATATTCTAACAACAAGCCGACTAAGTCAAATGCTTCTTCGCTTTTATCTTGATTTGATAAATTATTCTTATTAAGGTCTGTCATAGTTTTATTATTTTATTAAGTTTGCGATTCCAACTACTAATGATAATATAGAAGATATCCCACCAACAATGGTAATAGTTGCACTAACTGCAGGATTTAACTGCCAAGCATTATGCGCAGCCGATTCGTTTGGTTGTACATATATAATATCATTTTGTTGCAAATTGAAATATGGAGATACCAATATATTTTTATCGTTTAGGTTCAATCTATGAACCTCACGTTGACCATTACCTTGAGTACGAATCAACATAATGTTTTCACGCTTTCCTTTGATATCTAAGTCTCCTGCAAGTGCAATTGCTTCTAAGAAATTCAACCTTTCATTTTTTGACTCAACAACACCAGGAGATTTCACTGCACCCAACACTGTTACTCTAAAGTTCATCAAACGCACATCAACTGTAGGTTTTTCCTTGATATATTTAGGATAAATTGCTGCTTGTACAACATCAACAATCTGCGCCTTTGTCATTCCTCCCACATGCAATTTACCTACCAATGGAAAATCAATATCACCTTGTTTATCTACTAAATAATATAATGTAGATTTTTCATAATTTGAACTAGATGAATTTGCATTTGATGACATTTGCGACACATTACCATCAGGTGTTACATATTTACCTTTATTAAATAAAGAAACTGCAACCATATCATTTCCCGACACTTCTATGTTTAATAAATCATTGGGGCCTATTACTGGATCGGCTGCTGTTTCAACTTTCGACAAAACTTCAGCAGGTAATGATTCTGCATCTACCATATAAGGAACTTGCTTATGCGCTGTAGAACAACTACACATTATAGCAGCCACAATCAAGGGCAATAATTTAATACTATATCTCATTTTTATTTATGTTTTTTACAATTATGCAAATTTAGTCACTTTTTTTCTAATAACCACCATAAGTTTTAAAATAATATAATAAAAGCCTCATAAATTTGCGTTTTTAGCATAATTCTATGAATTTAATCATTAAATTTGCAATATGATACAACCACTAATAAATATAGAAACACATCCATGGCTACCATTTGTCCCCATAAATGCTAAAATTATGTTTTTAGGAACATTCCCTCCAAAAGCAAATAAATGGAGCATGGATTTTTATTACCCCAACAAAATAAATGACTTTTGGAGAATTATAGGAGATATTTTTTATGACAATTATGACTTCTTTATCAACTCAGAATCAAAAAAATTCGATAAAGAACAAATTAAGAACTTTCTCATTTCTAAACGCATAGCAATGGGAGATATTGGTTTTGAGATAATTCGCCACAAAGATAATGCCTCCGATAAATTTTTAGAGATAGTTACACCTCTGAATCTAATTCAAATTATTGAGGACACCCCTACTTGCAACACAATCGTTTCAACTGGGCAAAAAGCAGCTGAAACAATAGCCAAAATCACAAATACTAAAATTCCAAAAATTGGCAAATATATCACATATAAAACCATTAGCAATCGCACAATATACATATATCGAATGCCTTCTACATCTCGAGCATATCCTCTCTCACTACAAAAAAAATCGGCCTATTACAAGCAACTATTAAACGAGTGTAACATTCTATAAAATTTGAACAATTATATATTTGCATTCTTTCAATAATCATTGTACCTTTGCAAATATAATTTAAAAAATATGATTGAATTTATTCCTTTGGCAATATTTGATGCCGGCACTTTTTTCGAATGGTTTGTAAATAACGCAACCTATATTTTTGTATTCGCGTTCATGGTCGTGGAAAGTTCATTTATTCCATTTCCGTCCGAATTAGTAGTTCCACCCGCTGCTTATTTGGCCCTACAAGACAACGCATCAATGAATATATATATGGTTGTTTTATTTGCAACTTTAGGCGCGATAGTTGGTGCATATATAAACTACTATCTTGCAATATGGTTAGGACGACCTTTAGTATATAAATTTGCTAATAGCCGATTTGGAAATATTTGTTTATTGGATCAAAGTAAAGTAGAAAAAGCCGAAGCATATTTTGATAAACATGGTGCTATTTCTACATTTATAGGGCGTCTGATTCCAGGCATTCGTCAACTCATTTCTATTCCAGCAGGGCTTGCACGAATGAATATATTTAAATTCACGTTTTTTACCACATTAGGCGCTTTAGTATGGAATATTGCACTCGCTGCAATGGGATATATTTTGACAACGATTCCTGGCATAAAAACAACTGAAGACCTACTAGCAAAAGTCTATGACTATAACCACTATCTAACTTACGCAGGTTTAGCTATTGGAGGTTTATGCGTTATCTTTATTTTATGGAATATTTTTAAACCTAAAAAATAAATTCACAAAAGACAATAGAATATGAAAATCTCGCCTTCTCTTTTATCTGCCGACTTCAACAATCTTGAACGCGATGTTACAATGCTTAATGAAAGCGTTGCCGATTATATCCACCTTGACATAATGGATGGTGTTTTTGTCCCCAATATCTCTTTTGGCTTTCCTGTAATCAAAGCAGTGCAAAAGGTTGCAACTAAACCTCTTGATGTCCATTTAATGATAGTAAACCCTCAAAATTATATCAGTCAAGTGCGCGATTGTGGTGCTGAATTTATGAACGTACATCAAGAAGCATGCATTCATCTTCATCGCACAGTTCAAGCCATCAAAAATGCAGGCATGAAAGCAGGAGTTACAATTAACCCCTCAACCCCTGTATCTTCTCTTGAAGATATTATTACTGAAGTTGATATGGTGTTAATAATGTCGGTGAATCCAGGGTTTGGAGGACAATCATTTATCCCCAATTCGGTAAAAAAAGTTCTACAACTCAAAGAACTCATACTAAAATCAAACTCTAATGCAGTTATCGAAGTCGATGGTGGAGTGAACCTTGAAACCGGGAAATTATTAGCTGATGCTGGAGCTGATATCCTTGTTGCTGGCAATTCAGTATTCTCTGCACCTAGCCCAAAAGATATGATTTTAAAATTACATAACCTTTAAATTTAACTAATTTATGACCAAACTAAACTTCTCTGCAAATGATTTTGATTTAGATAGCATTGAAGACAACGATTTAGAAAAAGGCTCTAATGCTAATGTGGACAATCTATCAAATAGTCAAGAACGCAGAAAAAATAGAAATCAACGTCGCAGTGAAAAGAAACTTGAATCTGAAAAAAAAGAATCAGGTATTAAGAAGTTTTTCAATGATAAACGCACACATTATTTTATCGGAATATTTCTTTTTTGTATTGCCGCATATCTCGCAATCACATCTATTTCGCACATTAAAAACGGAGAGATAGACCAAAGCGTAATCACCAATAACAGTTTACTTGAAGCTGGGAACGCTGAAAAATCCCCTCAAAATATAGGTGGACCTTTTGGCGCATTTTTATCATATCTTGCACTATCTCAATGGCTAGGCCTCGGCGCATTCGTGATGATGATATATCTTGGCATATTAGGATTTTCTATAATTCGTACGACCAAAATACATTTTTGGTCTCTAACTTTTAAATGCTTAATTCTATCTATTACATTATCAATTGTATTAGGATTTGTTACATATGGCACAAACGCATCTTCCTTTTGGGGAGGTCAACATGGTTATTTTATTAATGACATACTAACAAAAACGACTGGAACATTTGGCGCTATTATTGTCAATTTGCTATTGATTACATTAGTGGCATTTATATTCTTAAATGATTTACACAAATTATATCGAAAATATAGCTACTCCATCGTTGCACAAATAAAAGAGGAGAACAAAGAGAATAACGATGGGTATGTTGATGAATACGCTACAAACAATGTTGTAAATAAGGAAAAGGACAACTCCAATAAAGATATCGCTACCCCAACCATTGAAATCCAAGAAAAAACTAAAGAAAACTCAAAGAATACTCCGGGCATTACAATTGAAACTCCTGACGACAATAAAATTGAAGAAACTACAGATGTTTCTCTTACTATTAACACATCGACTATTGAAATTGCCGATGAGGTTAATACCGATGTATTCGATCCTACAGCTGAGCTTTCAAGATATAAATTTCCAACTATCAACTTATTAATCAACCGCATAGTAAAAGATATTAGTGTTGACCAACAAGAACAAGAAGAAAACAAAGAACGTATCACAAAAGCGCTAAACGATCACAAGATAGAGATTTCACATATCGAGGCTACAGTTGGCCCAACAGTAACACTATATGAAATAATCCCTGCCGAAGGAATTAAAATTGCCCGTATCAAAAGTTTGGAAGATGACATTGCATTAAGTCTAGCTGCCTTAGGTATTCGCATTATTGCACCTATCCCTGGGAAAGGTACTATTGGTATTGAGGTTCCTAACAAAGATCCTCAAACAGTATCAATGTACTCAATGATTGCATCTAAAAAATATCAAGAATCTACAGCCGACTTACCGATGGCAGTAGGTGTTACAATCTCTAACGAGGTATATATTGCTGACCTCACAAAAATGCCACACCTATTGGTTGCCGGTGCAACTGGTATGGGTAAATCTGTAGGTCTGAATGCAATTATTGCATCTTTATTATACAAAAAGCACCCTGCCGAACTAAAATTTGTACTAATAGACCCAAAAATGGTCGAATTTAGCTTATATCGCAAATTAGAACGACACTACCTTGCTAAACTTCCCGACGAAGAGAACGCTGTAATAACCGATCCTTCAAAAGTTGTTACTACATTAAATTCATTATGTATAGAAATGGACAATAGATATGCATTATTAACTAATGCTGATGTTCGCTCTATCAAAGAATATAACGCAAAATTTGCAAAGCATAAATTAAATCCTGAAAAAGGCCATAGATATCTCCCATATATTGTTGTTATTGTTGATGAGTTTGCCGACTTAATTATGACAGCAGGAAAAGAAATTGAGACTCCAATTGCTCGTATTGCTCAAAAAGCGCGTGCTGTAGGAATCCACATGATTCTTGCAACCCAACGACCTTCAACCAATGTTGTTACAGGTCTTATTAAGGCTAACTTCCCTGGTCGTATAGCATTCCGCGTGAACCAAATGGTTGACTCTCGTACAATTATTGACCGACCAGGTGCTAACCAATTGATAGGTAATGGCGACATGTTATTCTCACGCGATGGCATTCTTGATCGTCTTCAATGTGCTTACATTAGCACCGATGAAGTTGTAGCAATATGCAACCATATTGACGACCAAATTGGTTATGAACACGCCTACTATTTACCCGAATATTCACCTGAATCTAACGATTTAATTTCGTCTGGCAATATCACCGATAGAGACACCTTATTTGAAGAAGCAGCAAGATTTATTGTCACTTCTCAAACGGCATCTACATCGTCTCTTCAACGAAGATACTCTATTGGATATAATCGTGCTGGCAAAATTATGGATCAAATGGAGGCAGCTGGTATTGTTGGACCAGCACAAGGAGGAAAACCACGCCAAGTATTAGTTGATTCAATTCAAGTTGAACAACTTTTAGGTTCAATATAGATTAAACCTTCTATTATGAAATGAATCATACTAATATGAAACGATATCTCACTCATATAATAACATATGTTTTATTGATTACCTCATCAATAAATGCTTATGCGATTGACGCAAATTCTGCATTAAATAATGTTGCTAAAAAATTTTCAAGTAGCAAATCTATTTCTGCCACATTTAGTTTAATCGACAATGGGCACTCTGAATATGGTACAATTATTCTATCTGGGAATAAATTTGTAATCAAAACTAAAGAAGTTTCAACATGGTTTGATGGAAAAACTCAATGGAGTTACTCTTCATCAATCAACGAGGTTAATATAAGTGAGCCTACTCCTACAGAGTTGCAACAAATTAATCCTTTTGCAATTATTAATAATTTCAAGACAGCTTTCAATACTAAGATGCTCAATTCCCCTAAGGGCAGTTACAAGATTTTACTAACGGCCAAAGATGGGAAACAACCAACAAAAAGCGTCGAACTTACTATAAATTCTGCAACATATTTCCCCTCACTAATTATTATTACTGCAAGAAACAATTCTAAAGCAACAATAAAGATAAAAACAATAAATGCTGGGGGCAAATTACCAGAGTCAACATTTAAGTTTAACCCCAAAAATTATCCTGGCGTTGAAATCATTGATTTAAGATAACTCTAAAACAAGCATAAAATGAACAATAATCACACTAAATGTTTAATCATTGGTTCGGGACCTGCAGGATATACTGCAGCAATCTATGCTTCTCGAGCCAACCTATCCCCCATCCTTTATGAAGGAAACCAACCTGGTGGCCAGCTCACAATAACTACCGAAGTCGAAAACTTCCCTGGCTATCCAGAAGGTGTAACAGGACCTCAATTAATGGACGACCTACGAAAACAAGCTCAACGATTTGGAGCAGACATGCGTAGTGGTTTAATTACCGATGTAAACTTTGAAGTTCGTCCATTCATTTTAACAATTGACAATAACGAAACAATTACTGCCGATACTGTTATTATCGCAACTGGCGCATCTGCAAAATATCTTGGACTTGACGATGAAAAGAAATACAATGGTTTAGGAGTATCGGCATGTGCTACATGCGACGGATTCTTTTATCGCAAACGCACAGTTGCTGTAGTTGGAGGTGGCGATACTGCATGCGAGGAAGCTATTTATTTGAGCAACTTAGCAAAAAAAGTCTATATGATTGTTCGCAAAGACCATTTACGTGCATCCGATGTAATGCAACGCCGTGTATTTGAAAAAGAAAACATTGAAGTTCTTTTCAATTCCAATACAGTCGGACTATTTGGTGAAGAATTTGTTGAAGGTGCACACCTTGTCGAATTCAAAGGGACTGAAAAGGAACGATTTTACGATATCGCTATTGATGGTTTCTTCCTTGCTATTGGGCACAAACCTAATACCGATGTTTTTGCTAAATACATTGATCTTGATGAAACTGGATATATTAAACTTAATGGACCAACTACAACTACAAATGTTGAGGGTGTTTTTGCCGCTGGAGATGTGGCCGACTCACGCTATCGTCAAGCTATTTCTGCCGCAGGTATGGGATGTAGAGCAGCACTTGATGCCGAAAAATATCTTGCCGAAAAAGAGTAATTTTAATTTATTTTTTCCATAAAAATAAAGCCACCCAAAAGGTGGCTTTATTTATGCTATATTATTAACAAAATCAGTGATTTTTTCTAAAACGGCATCAGAGTCAAGATACCCGTCTAAATGCGACTCAAGAGGACATCTACCCGATCCATCACGATTTTTTATTTGAGCGACTAATTCTCCATATTTACCCTTTATGCCATTCTTTTTTAATAATTCATAAGCATCTCTACTTATAACATTTGTATAATACTTCTTAATTCCTCCCAAAGCCATCAATGAAGCCGCACCAGTTCCAATTACTTTATCGGCAACGACTGCTCCATTTAATATTTCAGGTGTATTCATATATATATTATACAAGTCTTTCACTCCTCGCCCATCAAAAGTAAGCACCTTTCCTCCTTTGGTTTCAATAACTAAAGAATGATTTCCTGCTAAGAGTTTATCCTTTACCAAATCTGTTACTTGCTTTCTTTGTTTTAAGGCTTCAGTATAAGTATGTATTTTCTTCATTTCTTCATCTATCGAAATTCCTTGAGGACAATGACTCAAACACATACCGCATGAAGTACAATGGCCTGCTTGTCGCAAACGAGGCACCTTCCTATCATATCCCACTAAAAAAGCTCTACGAGCTGCATCATAATGTGGGTCACGAGTGTCATCAGTCATATTACCCTCATTGATACATTTATTATAATGAGTAAATATGGTAGGAATATCTAAACCCTTGGGGCATGGCATACAATATGCACATTGTGTACATGGTATTGTTGGAAATTTAAGCATAAATTGAGCCATTTCCTCAAGAAATATAGCCTCTTCATCAGTGATTGGATCTAATGGTGAATATGTCGCTAAATTATCATGCAAATGCTCCATATATGTCATTCCACTCAACACCGTTAAAATACCAGGTTTTGAACCCGCAAATCTGAATGCCCAAGATGCCACACTATCGAGAGGTCGTCGTTGTTTCATTTGTGCTACCACAGCATCATTTAGATTAGCCAATCGTCCTCCCAATAATGGCTCCATAACCATAGCAGGAATACCTCTTTTTTCTAATTCTCCATATAGATACTCTGCATTAGTATTACGCTCATTAAGCTCTTTTGCATGCTTCCAATCCATATAATTGAGTTGGATTAAGCAAAAATCCCACTTGTATTCATCATGTTTTGATAGCAAATAGTCAAACACCTCTATATCGCCATGATATGAGAACCCCAAATTTCTTATTTTTCCAGCTTCACGCTCTTTTAATAAGAATTCAAGCACACCATTATCGACATATCTCGCATTATAAGCCTCCATGCCGTTCATACCGATACCATGAAGATGCAAATAATCAATATATTCGGTCTGTAATTCTTTAAATGAATTATGATACATTTGTAAGGATTTTTCCCTTGACCATGTTGATTCGGCAAAATTTGACAATTTTGTAGAAAGATAATAACTTTCTCGTGGATATCGACTTAATGCAATCCCCATAGCATGTTCCGACATCCCTTTACAATATGCAGGAGATGTATCGAATAAATTCACACCATGTTTTATCGCATAATCAACCAATCTATTAACTTCCTCTTGGTCTATTTCATCCTCACTATCTCTAGCGCTTTCATTTGAAATTGTTGGCAATCGCATACATCCATAGCCTAAAAGAGATACTTTTTCTTTGGTCTTAGGATTAACACGATACGTCATTTTCCCTTTTATAGGACGCTGAATATCTTCTACAAAATCTTCGTTATCTGTTTCATTTGTCGAAACACAAGATGCTACAGTTGCTGCTGTGGCTCCTAACCCTAAAAATTTTAAAAATTTTCTTCTATCTATACTTGATTTATTTTTATCCATAATTAAATTTTTAGGAGATTAAATATTTCTATGTTTTTCGTTACCATTTACATATATAGCACTAATAGGTCGCACAGGACAATAATATTCACACGCACCACAGCCAATACACTTTGATTCATTTACAACGGGCATATAATGAGAGTTTTCATTATTGGAATCTCTTGGAACCATTTTTATTGCTCCTGTCGGGCATTTATCGGCACAATTACCACATTTTTGTCCACGAGAAGTAGCAACACATGTGCCTAAATTTACAACAGCACGCCCTATTTGAATAGCACTTTTTTTCTCTACCGTAATTTTATGGAAAGCTCCAACTGGACACGCGTCAGAACATCTCACACATTCTGGTCGACAATAACCTTTCTCATATCCAACAACTGGCTGCATAAATGTAGATAATTCAGTTGATGGACGGAGAATATCATTAGGACATGCCGATATACATAACTGACAACCTGTACAATGGCGTTGCAAATGAGACAAGCTCACTGCTCCAGGTGGAACTATTCGAGTTTTTCTTTGAGGTTTTTCTTTATCAATAATTTTTGCCAAACCTCCATCTGTAACTTTTTCCGATGCTTTAGCAACAGAAGCAGCCGCTAATGCAATCCCTGTTATAATAAAATTACGACGACTATCATTTGCGCCACTTTCTTCTTCAACATTTTCTTTCCTCGAAAGTCTTCGCTGTATTTTAATTGCCCCAGTTGAACAATTTTCAATACAATTCATACACATAACACAGCGAGAGTAGTCTATCTCATGATTCCTTGCGTCAATACATGATGATTTACAATTTTTAGCGCATTTTGTACATCCATTACATTTTGATGTATCAATAATAGGCTTAAACAACGAATAACGACTTACATAGCCCAAAATAGTCCCAACAGGACAAATTGTATTACAATATGCTCTGCCACCTACCCAAGCCACAACTCCAATAACCAACAATGTAACCACTGCAATAATAGTCAATGGTAAATACTGAAATGTTTCTACATGATAAAACCAGTAACAATTTGTATCAACCATCGCATCGGCAATTGCATTATTACCAGCATTATATATCGGTGCAAAAATATATGAAGCAATGCGTCCATATGCACTATATGGTTCAATAAATGAAACTATAGTAGTTCCTATGACATTACATAACCCTAAAATAATCATCACAACAAATATGGTCAACATACTTAATCGCAACCATGTTTTGGGTTTACTATATTTAAACCGATTTTTTCTTTTACTCTTTTTTCCAAACCATCCTCTCACATGGATTACAATATCTTGCAATATTCCTAACGGACAAATAACCGAGCAATAAGCCCTACCCAATATAATAGTTAATAGCAATAAAAATACTATCGCCACAATATTAAGGGCTAAAAATGCTGGCACAAACTGAATTTTAGCAATCCAACCCCACCATTGTTGTGCAACACCCGTAAAGTCTAAAAACAACAAAGTAACAGCAATAAAACTCAACAAGGCAAGTATTACTCTTAATTTCTTAAACATAATAGATTTATTTTATATTTATTGCAAAGATAATAATTTGATTTTTATTAAAAAAAACATTTGTTTATATCTCTTTTTTAAAATAAAGTTTATATATTTATCAAATAATTCTATAATTATTACTTATGACAGATATTGAATCTTTTTTATTCAAAATTGAGACGAAACGACAAAGTCCATTTCAAGGTGGATTACTTGTTGCCGAACCGTTTCTGCGTGAAGATTATTTTTGTCATGCTGTCATATGTATTGTGAACTATGAAAAAGGGGAATCTTCAATGGGTATAGTTCTAAATAAGCGCACACACTATACCCTAAATGAATTAGTCCCCGACATCATTGTCGAATACGATATCCCAGTATATTGTGGAGGCCCACTTTCTTGTGATAGGCTATATTATATACATGTTTTAGGTGATACAATTTCTGATGCTGAAGAAATTGCTAATGGGTTATATATAGGTGGTAATTTTGAAGAGCTCATTTCCTACATTAATGCAGGGAACGAAACTAAAAATAAGATTCGATTCTTTTTAGGATATAGCGGTTGGGATCCTCTCCAATTAGAAAGTGAAATAAAACATAATGTGTGGGCTGTCACTAATCACCATAATAATCAAGATTTATTATGTGGCGAAAACGACAAATATTGGCATCGATATGTCAAATCAATGGGTGATGAATATAAAGGTTGGCGATATCACCCTGAGAATCCTCAGCTTAATTAGAAAGTTTAAAAACTTTCTAATTTTTTAATATGATTATTTCCCATGTCGATGCTCAACAATGGGACCGATATATAATGATCATTAAGATAAACGCGAGGTCGTGACACAAATGCCTTACTTGCAACCGAGTAAGTATCATTTCTATACATCGTTTCAATTCCAGCAACATTAAGGATTGTATGAAAAAACGATGCACTCGATGATACTTGAGCATGACTATTTGCCTTTAATGACGACAATATATTAGGATAAGCTTGATTATACTCATCATCCAACCACACCAACATAGGCACATGCAATTGATAATATGATGGGATTGTTGATGAATGGAAAATTACCTCTCTTTCATCGTCAAAAAGTTCTTCCCCATGGTCGCTAACATACAACAAAGAGGTATGAGCATTTTCCACACCTTTCAACATATTAATTATATCATATAACACCTTGTCAGTATACCTTATAGTATTATCATATGCATTTTTCAATTTAGGCAAGAATTCTTTATTTGGAGTATATGGTGAATCAGGCTTAAAATAAGCCATTTCTTGAGGATATCGAGCCGAATAATTATAGTGTGAACCATATGTATGCAATACAATTAACTGCTTCTTGTCACCCTCCAATATAAAATCTTGAGCCAACTTTATAAGTTCACTATCGAGAGGGTTGAAATTCACATCAGCTGAACGGTCTTTTAAATATTCTATTTTATCAGCCTCAAGGCCAAAATTATCCACCAAGGCCTTTGTATGCGCCTGGTTTGAGAAAAATGCAGTTTTATATCCAGCTTCCTTAAACGCTGTTATCAAACTTTTTTGTGAATAAATCTTATCATAATCTTCAGCCGATGCTGATGATAATAACATTGGAACCGTTTTATGAGTAATATTAGACTCGGTCAATACACTATCAAACACCACTAAATCATCTACTTGCTTTAATAGAGGATTCGTTGGTCTATTATAACCCAACAATTCCCAATTACATGCTCGAGCAGTCTCTCCTATTACTACAACATATATTTCTCGTTGTTGTGCAGAGTGCGATGAAGAAGCATTAAACTTAAAATTCTTTGATGTTTCATTATAATTTTGAAGCATATCATGGCGAGATACAGCCTTATACATATTATAACATGCATTTATTGGATACACTCCAGTCTTTACCGAATAAGCATCACTGGCAGCATAACACATTCCCAATAATGATACTCCTACAAGTGCAACTGCAATTGCCAAACTTCTATTTTGACGAAGAAATCCCTTTTTTAATTTCTTTTTTTTGAATAATGATATTGTAGCTAGGACTAAAGGTGTAATATAAAGGAGAACAACTACCGAAAGTATCATCAATATACTCCCTAACAACTCTTTTGACTCTTTAGCATCTGTAGTTACCATATTCAGGAACATATCAGTAGCAACCACCGATTTTCCATATATATACAACAAGACAACTTGAAATCCAGCTAATAACGACATAGGACACAATAGCCATATTGACCACCCAAGACGACGAGATAGTGTAAATATTAAGTAATAGCAACTCAATGGAAAAACTACACTGCACACTCGTTCGAGAGTTGTCAATGGCTCAGTCACAGCCAATAATATATTGGGAATCATCAATACTACCAAGACTATGTAAAACAACACCTCTTGATACATTAAAACACTAAACCAAGATTTAATCGTATTTAGAATCTTTTTAATCATATTCTTTTTTGAAATAATATCGCATCACAATATTGATGCCCTCTTTTTAACCACCATTTCATTTGTCCGACCTCAATATATCCAAGCGAACGAAACAACGACAACGATGGTTCGTTGTCAGTTGCAACCGTAGCTACCAGCTGATTCATTGAAATATGCTTGTGGCAGTATGTTTCAAGCAATGTTAAAGCACGTTTACCAAATCCTTTACCTTGAAAATGTTTATCAATTAAAATTCCTACATTTGCCCTGCTATTTACTGGGTCAAAATCATACAAGTCAATCGTTCCTATTGGTTGATTTGTTGAAATTTCCACAATTATAAAGCGCAATTGACGAGTACGAAATATATCTCCATCATAGTTTTCTATATAATCCCACAACTGCTTGCGCGAGAATGGAGTAATAGTTGCACTTGTATGCCATAACTCAGCATCATTTTCCCATTGATAAAGCACATCTAAATCAGTGGGTTCCAATGCTCTTAACATCAATATGTCATCGTGGATATTCATCGGCCACTGTTAAATGAATCAGAAAATAATGTGCGGTTAAGCAATGAACGGCCAAGAGTTATCTCGTCGGTATATTCTATTTCATTACCCACCGATACTCCACGAGCAAGTTGAGTAATTTTCACTGGCAATGTACCTAATTGGCGGTATATATAGAAATTTGTCGTTTCTCCCTCCATTGTAGCACTTAATGCCAAAATAACCTCATTAATTTCACCGAATTTTACTCGTTCTACAAGCGATGAAATTTGAAGTTGATCAGGTCCTATACCATCCATAGGAGATATCACCCCACCAAGTACATGATAAACACCATTATACTGGCGAGTATTCTCAAATATCATTACATCTTTCACGCTTTCAACAACACAAACAATTGATTTGTCGCGTGCTAGCGATGTGCAAATAGGACAAACTTCAGTTTCTGATATATTATGGCAGACCGAGCAGTATTTTACCCCTCGACGCATATTGATAATAGCCTCACCGAGAGCCACTCCAGCACTTTCATCTTGACGCAAAATGTGCAATGCAAGACGCAAAGCCGTCTTACGCCCGACCCCTGGCAATCGCGACAATTCAGTCACTGCTGTTTCAAGCAATATTGATGCAAATTCCTGTTCCATAAAAAACTATGCAAAGATACATCATTTATTCCATACACACAAAGATATAAACTTCTCAACTTGTTCTATTATACTTATTTTAATAGTTTGATAAATAGTCTTAACAAAGATTTAACCACAATATACTTAATTAACCTTTCCAATCAACACATAGACAATATAAACTACAATCAGTATTTTTTATTAATTATAATTATGAATTGTGCGTTATTATGTGTAATTTTGTAGCGTAAATAAGCTTATTACCATCAAAGAAATGGAAATCATACGTGAAGTTGCACTCCTTCGCCGTCGTGTTGAGGAGGAAAAACAATGTGGACGCTCGGTGGGCTTGGTACCTACAATGGGTGCCCTTCATGCTGGTCATGTGTCGTTGATTGACCGTGCTCGCAAAGAAAACGACATCGTAGTAGTGAGTGTGTTTGTTAACCCCACCCAATTCAATAATCCTGAAGATCTTCGCACATATCCTCGCACCGAAGAAGCCGATTGCGAGAAGATGACCAATGCAGGTGTGGATATTGCTTTTATTCCCTCAGTTGAAGAAGTATATCCCGAACCCGACACACGAGTATTTGATTTAGGGGCGGTTGCAGAGGTAATGGAAGGTCCAATGCGTCCTGGGCACTTCAATGGAGTGGCACAGATTGTGAGCAAACTCTTTGATATGGTGCAGCCTCATCGTGCTTACTTTGGAGAAAAAGACTTCCAACAAATAGCAGTGATACGTCGCATGGTGGAACTTGAAGGATTTAATATTGAAATCATCGACTGCCCCATTATGCGCGAGAATGATGGATTAGCAATGAGTAGTCGCAATGTGCGTCTCACTACATCGCAACGACAAATAGCGCCTGCTATTCATAAAGCGCTTGTGGCAAGTCTTGAATATGCTTTAACTCATACTGTTGAAGAAACAAAACAACATGTAATCAACGAAATCAACTCACAACCCGAAATGGAAGTTGAATATTACGAAATCGTTGATTCACTCACAATGCAACCTATAGCGAATTGGGAAGATAGCAAATGCCCTGTAGGCTGTATCACTATATATTGTGGAGAAGTGCGACTTATTGATAATATTAAATACAATAAATAATGATGCAAATAGAAGTTGTAAAATCAAAAATACATCGTGTCACTGTAACAGAGGCCTGCCTTGACTACATTGGCAGCATCACAATCGATGAAGACTTAATGGACGCAGCAAATATCATTGCAGGCGAAAGAGTCTATATCGTAAACAATAACAACGGAGAACGATTTGATACTTATGTAATAAAAGGTGAACGCGGTTCGGGCGTGATATGTCTCAATGGCGCTGCTGCTCGCAAAGTGCAAAAAGGTGACATTGTCATCATCATGAGTTATGCTACAATGCCATTTGATGAAGCTAAAAACTTCAAACCATGGGTAGTTTTCCCCGATACAGCGACTAATCGTCTCATCTAACCACCGAATAATAAAAAAGTAAAAAATATATGTTTGAAAATTTAAGCGAGAAACTTGAGCGCAGTTTTAAACTCCTCAAAGGTCAAGGCAAAATTACTGAAATTAATGTTGCCGAAACTCTTAAAGATGTTCGCCGAGCACTTCTTGATGCCGACGTAAACTATAAAGTAGCAAAACAATTTACCGATACTGTTAAGGCTAAAGCTCTTGGCCAAAATGTAATTAATGCCATCAAGCCAAGTGAATTAATGGTTAAAATCGTTCACGACGAGTTGACTCAACTCATGGGTGGCGATACTGCACAAGTAAACCTTTCGGGTAACCCAACAGTAATTTTGATGTCGGGTCTTCAAGGTTCGGGTAAAACTACTTTCTCAGGAAAACTTGCTCGCAAACTCAAAAGTGAAAAAGGGAAACGTCCTTTGCTTGTTGCTTGCGACGTATATCGCCCTGCTGCAATTGAGCAATTGAAAGTTCTTGCAGGTCAAATTGAAGTCCCAGTCTATACCGAAGAAGGCAACAATAATCCTGTAGAAATTGCTAAAAATGCAATTCAATATGCCAAAACTAATCACCTTGATTTAGTTATTGTCGATACTGCTGGTCGTCTCGCAGTTGACGAACAAATGATGGATGAGATTGAAGCTATCAAAAATGCTATCAATCCACACGAAACCTTGTTTGTTGTTGACTCAATGACAGGTCAAGATGCTGTTAATACTGCTAAAGAATTTAACGATCGCCTTGACTTTGATGGTGTTGTTTTGACAAAACTCGATGGTGATACTCGTGGTGGTGCAGCGTTATCTATTCGCACAGTTGTTACCAAACCTATCAAATTTGTAGGTACAGGTGAAAAGCTCGATGCTCTTGATCAATTCCACCCATCTCGTATGGCCGACCGTATCCTCGGCATGGGTGACATCGTTTCTCTTGTTGAAAAAGCTCAACAACAATATGACGAGAAAGAGGCTCGCGAACTCCAACGCAAAATTGCTAAAAACCAATTCAACTTCAACGATTTCTTGAATCAAATTCAACAAATTAAGAAGATGGGTAACCTCAAAGATTTAGCATCAATGATTCCTGGATTGGGCAAAGCGATTAAAGATGTTGATATTGACGATGACGCATTCAAAGGCATTGAAGCAATTATTTACTCAATGACTGAAAAAGAACGCGAAAATCCTGAAATAATCAATGGTAGCCGTCGCCAACGCATCGCAAAAGGCTCTGGAACATCATTACAAGATGTAAATCGTTTACTCAAACAGTTTGAAGACACTCGCAAAATGATGAAGGCTGCAACTGCGATGAAAAGCAACCCAATGAAAATGATGCGTCAAATGCGACAAATGCGTAGAAGATAAATCTATTAACTTTTTAAACATATTTCTATGGAATTAATTGATGGCAAAAAAATCGCCGATGATATAAAGAAAGAGATTGCAATTGAAGTTGAAAAGATGGTTGCTGAAGGAAAAAAACGCCCTCACCTTGCCGCTATACTTGTAGGTCACGATGGAGGTAGCGAAACATATGTTGCACACAAAGTGAAGGCTTGTGAGCAATGTGGGTTCACCTCTACCCTCATTCGCTTCGAAGATGATGTTACCGAAGAAAAACTTCTTGAAACAATTGAGGGTCTTAACAACAACGCCGATGTTGATGGATTCATCGTGCAACTCCCTTTGCCCAAACATATCTCAGAACAAAAAATCATTGAAGCAATTGACTATCGCAAGGATGTTGATGGATTCCACCCCATCAATGTGGGTCGCATGTCAATTGGTCTTCCATGCTTCCTTTCTGCTACTCCTGCTGGCATCATTGAGCTTCTTCGTCGCTATAATATCCCTACAAAAGGAGCTAATTGCGTAGTTCTTGGTCGTAGCAATATTGTTGGCAAACCTGTTGCAACACTCATGATGCAAAAAGGATATCCTGGTGACGCAACTGTAACTGTGTGTCATAGTGCAACAAAAAATCTCAAAGAAATATGCGCTCAAGCCGATATCATTATTGCTGCTCTTGGATCTCCTGGTTTCGTAACTGAAGATATGGTTAAACCTGGTGCTGTGATTATCGATGTTGGTACTACTCGAGTTCCCGATGCAACTCGCAAAAGTGGCTTCCGTCTTCGTGGTGATGTAGATTTTGAAAATGTAGCCGAGAAATGTTCTTACATTACCCCTGTTCCTGGTGGCGTAGGTCCTATGACAATCGTGTCGTTGATGAAAAATACATTGTTGGCTGGGCAACATGTAATATATTAATCTAAAGACAAACTATGACATCTCTATTAGTAACATTAGTTATTTCGCTTTCTTCATTAATCTTTGGAGGAGATGAAGTTGAGATAGTTTTTGCAGGCGATGCGATGCAACACGAAGCACAAAACAAAGCGGCAAAACAAGCTGATGGCTCATATTCATTTGATGAATGTTTTGCAGCCATAGCTCCCTATGTTGAGGAAGCTGACTATGCAGTCGTAAACCTTGAGACTCCACTTGGAGGTGCTCCCTATTCGGGCTATCCAATGTTTTGCGCTCCCGATAGTTATTCCGAAGCCTTGAAGAAGGCGGGGTTTGACCTTATGCTCACTGCGAACAATCACGCTCTCGATAAACGAGACAAGGGAGCAAAACGCACTCTTGATGTCCTTGATGAGCAAGGCCTTGACCATGTGGGGACATATCGCAATAAAGCTGATAGAGAAAAAGCATTGCCCCTCATTAAAGATATTAATGGGTTTAAAATTGCGTTTCTAAACTACACCTATGGAACCAATGGAATAAAGGTGCAAAATGATGTTGTAGTTGACTATATCGATAAGACAAAAATTAAAAAGGATATTGCTACTGCCCGTGCTAATGGAGCTGAAGTATTGTGCGTGTGTATGCACTGGGGAGTTGAGTATGTTTTACTACCTAATGCACAACAAAAAGCGTTAGCCGATTTCTTGACCGAGGAAGGTGTTGATCTCATCATCGGTGGACACCCTCATGTTATTCAACCTATGGAAATGCGTTGGAGCAAGACTCACAACAAAAAAGTGTTCTTGATTTACTCTCTCGGTAATCTCATATCAAATATGACAACTAAGGATACTCGAGGTGGAGCATTGGCCAAGGTGAAACTTGTGCGTGATGAAAATGGCAATCCAGTTGTAGATAGTGCCTCATATCGTCTTGTGTTTACTTTACAACCCGGTGGAGGCTCAAAAAATTTCAGACTCATACCTGTAGAAAATTATAAATCAGGGGCATTAAAGAGCAACTGTAATGTATTTGTCAACAATGCTGAAAAGATTTTCAACAAACATAATATTGATGTTCCAAGAGACACCACTCCAATACGCGCAAAATAAAATATAACAATTTTCAAATTTCATATCTTAGAGTTGCCATCACAATGGCAACTCTTTTTTTTATTGTGAAAGTAATAAGTCTTCTATGCAAAAAACTTTAATGATGTGTGGATGGGAAATGTTTTTTTGAGATTTTTCGTGCAAGGTATTGCGAAATTAAAAAATTAGTTGTACCTTTGCATCGTTGAAAAAACATGGTGGACGTAGCTCAGCTGGTTAGAGCGTCGGATTGTGGTTCCGAAGGTCGTGGGTTCGAGCCCCATCTTCCACCCCAAAAGAGAGTGTATCGATGATGCGCTCTCTTTTTTTGATTAAAAGTCATGTCTTTTATATTTATATCTTAATGAGCATATCTGATATTAAAGAGCTTCTTGATTTTGAGGCTACACGAATTAATCATGTTGATTTTATTAAGGATGACCCAGTGCAGTTTCCTCGCCGATTTGAACGACTGCAAGACATTGAGATTGCGGCTGTACTATCAGCAACGATTGCTTGGGGTAATCGCACAATGATATGCAATAATTGCAATAAGATGCTAGGGTTGATGGACAACCAACCGTATAATTATGTTATGGATAAGGGCTATGAGGAGTTGCCCGACATGAATATTCACCGTACGTTTTTTGCTCGTAATCTACGATATTTCCTTCGCGGGCTAAATCGCATATATGCTAAACATAGCTCATTGCACGATTTTGCCAAATCTGTAGGTATTTCAAACTCAGAGTTCCCTTCATGGAAATTAGTTGAGAATATGAATAGGCTTCTAATTCAAGTTAATAACGGAGAGAAAGATAGTCGCTGTCTGCCTGGCAATCTTGAAAACACTGCACTGAAGCGCATAAACATGGCATTGAGATGGCTTGTGAGAGATGATGGCATTGTAGATATGGGTGTGTGGAATGTGATAAAGCCTGCACAGTTATATATTCCACTGGATGTGCATGTGGGGAATGTGTCGCGCGATCTTGGATTGCTCACTCGCAAAGGAAATGACCGCAAGGCGACCATAGAACTTACTCTTGAATTGAGAAAGATGAAACCCGATGACCCTGTGTGGTATGATTATGCTCTATTTGGCATAGGGGTAAACAACAAAAAGAAAGATAACTCGTTAAAATAAAAAAAGTAAATACATATAGATATGTTGCAATTTATTACACGCAAAAACGAACGATATAGCATCGAGGAACAAGTAAAAATGGTACTTGAAGCAGGATGCAAATGGATTGAGTTAGATATTGATGACGCTACAACCGAAGAGGTAAAAGCAATTATTGAGAATTTGATTCCATTGTGCAAGGAGGCAGATGCAATATTGGTGGTTGATGATTTCGTTGACATTGTAAAAGAGATGGAAGTAACTGGTATACGCCTATGCAAAGACACGAAAAATGTAGGCGAGGTGCGCAATATACTTGAAGGTGGGCCTATAATAGGTGTAAATGTAAGTACAGCTGGCGATATTTATGCATTGAAAGGGATAGATGTCGATTATGTTACAATAGAAATCAACGAACCACATAGTCTTGACTCAATTTATAAGATAGTGAGCGAGGTGCGAGAAGCGGGGATAAATATGCCAATTGTGGCTATTGGCGATATAACAATTGAAAACATTAAGGAAGTAATAGCAACAGGTGTTAATGGAGTTGCTATGAGCGACGCGATTGTGAATGCTGAAAATCCAACTGAATACACTAAAAAGATTTTGTCAATACTTTACAAATAGGCAAAAATTTTGTAAGAAAAAGTGAATATAAATCGTTATATTTGCAATAAAAATATTGATTAATCAATGAAACGAGTATCACTTTTTCTATTTTTGGCAATTTCTATTGCAATAAGTGTCATTGCATCGGAAAAGAAGGTATATATATTGCCTATTGATAATGAAATAGGCTCAATGACATGGCAACACACACGACATGCTTGCGAAGAAGCAAAGGCAATAAATGCCGACATACTTATAGTGCACCTTAACACATATGGTGGGACTCTTCAATATGCCGATTCTATAAGAACGGCTTTAATGAATTTCCCCAAGCCAACCATTGCATTTGTTGACAATAACGCAGCATCGGCTGGTGCTTTGATTGCTCTTGCTTGCGATTCGATATATATGCAGAGAGGGGCAAGCATGGGGGCTGCTACAGTTGTTAACGAGAATGCCGACGCTCTACCTGATAAATATCAATCATATATGCGTTCGATAATGCGCGCTACTGCAGAGAGTCATGGGAAGGAGTTCTCCCCTACCGACTCATTAGAGAAATGGCATCGAGACCCTCTTATTGCTGAGGCAATGGTTGATTCGCGCATAGTAATACCTGGACTTATTGACTCAACTAAAGTGCTCACTTTTACCACTTCAGAGGCAATAAAATGGGGATATTGTGAGGATGAAGCCTCTTCGGTGAATGACATTCTAACAAAAAATCATATATCAAAATATACACTAACATCTTTTGAACCCGATTTTACAGATTGGCTCATTGGTTTCTTCTCAAATCCTGCTGTACAAGCGATATTGATAATGTTTATTGTGGGAGGGATATACTTTGAGTTACAAAGTCCGGGATTAGGTTTTCCCACTGTAGCAGCGATAGTATCGGCAGTATTGTATTTCCTACCACTATATATCACAGGGATAGCTGCAAGTTGGATTATAGTATTGTTTATAGTGGGGCTAATATTTTTGTTAATAGAAATATTTGTCATACCAGGAACTGGTGTAACAGGGTTAATAGGAGGATTGGCAATGCTTATAGCTCTTGTGGGAGGTATAGCAGATAGTTTTACTGGAAATCAATTTAGCATTTCAAGTTTATGGGATGCAATAATAATCGTGGGAATAGGCTCTGTGTTAGGTGTAATTTTGATTATATACCTAACTTCAAAGCATGGCCCAAAGTTTATCACTCGCCACTCGGAGCTACAACTATCACAACGAGTAGAAGATGGATATATAGGGGTTGACGCTACAATGTCGAAATATGTAGGACTTACAGGGACAACACAAACAGACATGCGCCCCGGAGGGAAGATTACGATTGACGGAGAAACATTTGATGCTGTAGCTATTAACGGCTCATTTATAGA
Organism: Muribaculaceae bacterium; assembly: GCA_045646905.1. Classification (GTDB taxonomy): domain Bacteria; phylum Bacteroidota; class Bacteroidia; order Bacteroidales; family Muribaculaceae; genus RGIG4079. The sequence continues at coordinate 105,041 of JAZRLP010000029.1, read as the reverse complement.
GGAAGGGTGCAGTATTAAAGTAGAAAAATTTGAGAACAGCCAACTATATGTTGTAAAAATCAATGCTGAATAGTTTATGGAATTGAATCGCACAATAGCACCCGACATAAAAGACTTTGAGATGCTAAAAATACCTCAATGTCGCACCTTAACACTCGACAATGGGATAAAACTAAATGTTATTGACCACGGAGAATTTGATGTGAACCGCCTAACATTTTCGTGGAAAGGTGGAGCCAATGATGTGGATAGTTTCGCATCATTAATGCTTGCATCGGACTTAATGCGCGAAGGGACAAATTTTAGTAGTGGTGCAGAAATTGCCGAAACATTTGACTTCAATGGTGCTTGGTTGAAGAGCAATTTTCATTCTCATCATTCATCGTTGATATTGCATTCACTTAACAATAAATTTGACGCAGTGTTGCCAATGTTGGTGGAAACAATAACACAGCCAACATTTCCTCAACAAGAATTTGAGATTAACAAGGAAAAATTAGCAAAACGCAAGGAGATTAACCTGTCGAAAGTAGCATATCTTAGCAATTTAAGCAATCAAAAACTTATTTTTGGAAAGAACCATCCGTGTTCGGTTGAAGAAAGCCCCAATGACATAAGGAATATAGCAATCGGCGATGTAAAAGAGTTACATAAACAGATATTTACACCTAACGGATGTGAATTATTCCTTGCTGGAAGAATCACTCCCCAAATAGAAGATTGTATTAATAACAATATTGGCAAATTACCTCTTGCTGAAAGTTCATTTGAGCAAAGGATTATACCATTGTGTCCTTCAGATAAAAAGCTTGACATAATAGAGGTTCCCGATTCAATGCAGTGTGCAATTACATTGTCAATTCCCACTATTTCACGTTCTCATAGTGATTACATTGACCTGAGGCATGCAATAATGGCTCTTGGCGGATATTTTGGCAGTAGATTGATGGCCAACATTCGCGAAGATAAAGGTTATACTTATGGCATATCAGCAATGTTGATGGGACACTGGGAAGGTGGAGTGATGACTATATCAACTCAATGCGACAACAGTTATGCCAATGCTGTTATTGAAGAAGTGAAAAAAGAAATTGAAAATCTCAAACAAAATAATTTTAATGATGATGAGTTATTGAGATTGAAAAGATATGCGATGACACAAATAGCTGGCATACTTGATTCGCCGTTCTCAATAATGGATTATTACGAGAATGTGCGTCATGTGTTGACCCCTATTGATTATTTAGAAGCATCGCAACATTCTATTAAGAACTTAACATCACAACGCATTACTTCTTTAGCTCAACAATATCTTAACACTGAAGAATTGCGTATTTCGATTGCTGGGGCTCCAAGTGTCGATTAATCTACTAAGATTAGGTAAATTTTAAAACTCATAATATGAGCCGATTTGCATATATAAATTATATATGCTACCTTTGCAGTGATTCGCTGAGTAGGGGGTGCCTTAATATAACGGGCTGAGAACATACCCATTGAATCTGATCCGGATAATGCCGGCGTAGAGAACTTAACAAAATCAAAATGAAAAGAAAAAAATTGACAGCTGCTACCCTATTGGGGATAGCAAGCTTTGGAGTTTGTGCAAACAATGTTGCGCAAACTGACACTTTAGAAAGTGTAGAGTTAAAGGAGCTTTCAGTAGTCGCAACTCGTGCTAACGAAAAGACTCCAATTGCGTTCACAAATGTGACGAGTGAAGAACTTGCAAAGAAGAATATCGGTCAAGATATCCCCTATTTGCTATCTATGACACCATCGGTGATATCAACAAGCGATAACGGCTTGGGGATAGGATACACATCATTGCGAGTGCGTGGCACAGATGGTTCACGAGTAAATATCACGACTAACGGGGTGCCCATTAATGATTCAGAAAGCCATAATGTGTATTGGGTTAACATGCCCGATTTAACATCATCGGTAAAAGATGTACAAATACAACGAGGTGCCGGTACCTCAACAAATGGTGCTGGAGCTTTTGGAGCAAGTATCAACTTGCTTACATCGTCACCATCAATTGAACCATATGCTCAAATTGATGGGACTTATGGGATGTATAATACACATAAAGAGACATTGCGACTTGGTTCAGGGCTAATCAATGAGCATTGGGCTTTTGATGCTCGATTGTCGAACATAGGGACCGAAGGATATATTGAACGTGCAAAAGTGGATTTATACTCTTATTTTGCTCAATTGGGATATTATGGCAAAAACACTTCGGTGAGATTGCTCGGCTTTGGTGGCATCGAAAAAACTTATCATGCTTGGGATTATGCATCAAAAGATGACATGAAGAAATATGGTCGCCGTTACAATCCTTGTGGTTTATATTATGATGAAAACGGAAATGTTGCATACTATGACAATCAAATAGATAATTATGTGCAACACAATATTCAACTACATGTAAACCATAACTTTAACCATTATTTGCGCCTTAATGCAGCCTTGCATTATACTAAAGGAGATGGCTACTATGAACAATATAAAACAAATAGGTCATTAGTAGAATATGGTTTAGTGCCATTTTATATTAATGGTGAGGAAGTGGAGGAAAGCGATCTAATTAGAAAAAAAGCAATGGATAATGGATTTGGCGGAGGTGTTTTCTCTATAAATTATAATAAAGGGATAGTAGATGCAACAATAGGTGGTGCGCTAAATCATTATACAGGATGGCACTTTGGCGAGGTGTTGTGGGTGAGAAATTATATTGGTGACATAGGTCCAAATCATGAATATTATCGTAACAAAGGAGAAAAAACCGATGGGAATATTTATGCTCGCGCCAACATTGATATCACAAAGGGGCTGACTGGTTATGCCGACCTACAATATCGACATATCAAATATACGATAAATGGCGTTAGTGATACATATGATTGGAACTATAGTTCAATGCAATTTCTTGATGTTGATGAAACATTTGAATTCTTTAACCCAAAAGTGGGATTGAACTGGAAAATCAACCCAAATAATCGTTTGTTTGCCTCATTTTCAATCGCACAAAAAGAGCCTACACGTGATAATTACACCGATGGCAACCCTTCAGAATACCCTAAAGCTGAAAAACTTTATGATTATGAATTAGGTTATAACTATGGCAATTCGTGGATAAATGCTGGGGTGAATTTGTATTACATGGATTACCGCGACCAATTAGTATTAACAGGAGCATTAAGCGATACGGGAAATCCTATGTCGGTAAATGTACCTGATAGTTATCGTGCAGGAGTGGAACTTTCGTTAGGCATAAAGCCATGTGATTGGTTTAATTGGAAAATTAATTCAACATTAAGTCGCAATCGCATAAAGAATTTTACCGAAAGTATTTATGAAGATGAATGGACTAATCCAATAACAATAAACCATGGAGATGTTGCTATAGCATTCTCTCCCAATGTCACTTTGAATAATAGTTTTGATTTCAATTGGAATAATTTTGATATTTCATTACAATCTCAATATGTTTCAAAACAATATATGAGTAATACTCAAAGTGAAGAACATGTGCTTGATGCATATTTTGTATCTAACTTGCATATGGGTTACACTATTAAATGTAAGCAGTTAAAACAAATGCGTTTAGGAATTAGTGTATATAACATCTTCAATGAAGAATATGAGAATAACGGATATGCTGGTTCGGGATACTATATTGACGAAGATGGCAATAAACAAATATATCGTTATGCTGGATATGCAGCACAGGCACCTATACATCTAATGGGAAGCATTTCAATAAATATCTAGCAATAATAAAATAACATCCCCCTACTCACAATTGCGATATATTGTAATCATATATTGATTAGGCTCAATCTAAACAGGTTGAGCCTTCTTTTTTTAATGAAATTAAATAGATGGTAAATCAATAAATAGTTTTACTATAACCATTACATCATATGAATACATGAAAGTAGTTTGTCATTTATTTAAATTATAAATCATAGTGATACTAAAAAAAATAAATTAAAGGATTAAATAAATGTTGTATAAGTGATAATTTTTTGCGAAATTTGCAACAAATATTTTTTCTAAAAAATTGACATATATATTTCTAACTAAAATTGCATATTTTAATGAAAAAAAGTGCTTTGCAACAAGCTCGTGCAGCTTATCAACCTAAGTTGCCAATCGTGCTTACAGGAGCCGTTAAGGCAGTAGAAGGCGACCCTACTCAATCAGTTGCCGATCAAGAAGACATCAAAAACTTGTTTCCTAACACTTATGGTCTTCCTGAATTAAAATTTGAAAAGAACGCAAACCCAGTAGCAGGTAAGCCACTTAATGTGGGTGTAATCCTTTCTGGTGGTCAAGCTCCTGGTGGTCACAATGTAATTAGCGGTCTTTTTGATGGTATCAAAAAAATTCACAAAGACAGCAAACTTTATGGATTCCTTATGGGCCCTGGCGGTTTTGTTGATCACCAATATAAAGAATTAACCAGCGACATTATCGATGAATATCGCAATACTGGTGGTTTTGATATTATTGGTTCGGGTCGTACTAAACTTGAAACAAAAGAACAATTTGACAAAGGCCTCGAAATCCTCAAAGAGCTTAACATCAAAGCGCTTGTTATCATTGGTGGAGATGACTCTAACACAAACGCAGCTATTCTTGCTGAATATTACAAAAGCATTGAAGCTGGTGTTCAAGTTATTGGCTGTCCAAAAACTATCGACGGTGACCTTAAAAATGGCTTGATTGAAACATCTTTTGGTTTTGACACCGCAACAAAAGTTTATTCTGAAGTTATCGGTAACATCCAACGCGACTGTAACTCTGCAAAAAAATATTGGCACTTCATTAAATTGATGGGCCGCTCTGCTTCACACATTGCTCTTGAATGTGCTCTTCAAACTCAACCAAACATCTGTATCGTATCGGAAGAAGTTGAGCAAAAAGAAATGACTCTCGGTGATGTTGTAAACTATATCGCAGGTGTTGTTGCAAAACGTGCTGAGAACGGCAATAACTTTGGTACAGTTCTTATTCCAGAAGGTCTTATTGAGTTTATCCCTGCAATGAAAAAACTTATTGCTGAATTGAACGACCTCCTTGCTCATAACGCAGAAGAATTTGCAGCTGCTGAAAACCAACGTCAATATATCATTGACCATCTTTCAGCTGAAAACTCTGCAGTATATGCATCTCTTCCTGAAGGTGTAGCCCGTCAATTGAGCCTCGACCGTGACCCACACGGCAATGTTCAAGTGTCACTTATTGAAACTGAAAAATTGCTTAGCGAAATGGTAGGTCGTCGTCTTGCAGAAATGAAAGAAGAAGGCACTTTCGTAGGTAAATTTGCAGCTCTTCACCACTTCTTCGGTTATGAAGGTCGTTGCGCTGACCCTTCAAACTTTGATGCAGACTATTGCTACGCACTCGGTTTCAACGCAGCTTGTTTGATTAACGCAGGTGTAACTGGTTATATGTCATCAGTTCGCAACTTGACTAAACCATCTGTTCAATGGATTGCTGGTGGTATCCCCATCACAATGATGATGAATATGGAACGCCGCCATGGTGCAATGAAACCAGTTATCCAAAAGGCTCTTGTGCGCCTTGATGATGCTCCATTCTTAAAATTTGCTTCTAAACGCGATGTTTGGTCTGTTGATACTTGCTATATGTATCCAGGTCCTATCCAATACTTCGGCCCAGCAGAAGTTTGTGACCAACCTTCAATGACTCTTCGCTACGAACAACAAGGTAAATAATTTCACATATTATATTCCTAAATTACAGCTTGCAAAAAATCCTGCTTTAGCAATGTCGCTAATAGCAGGATTTTTATTTTGTGTATATTTAGACAGCAATCAACAAGTATCACTCCTTTTTAACACCTTCAACCCTACCCGATGAATGGTAAGTGCGTTGGTAATAACTTTGAGATAATTGACTTTTCACAACACCTTTGCTTGATGAGGCATGAATAAAAGTGCCATCACCGATATATAAACCCACATGTGACACTTTATTTTTGCTTTTACCAGTAGCAAAAAACACCAAGTCGCCGATTCTCAATTGCGATTTCTTTATGGATTTACAAAATTGTTGCTGATCTTTTGAAGTACGAGGTAATTTAAAATCATATACTGCTAAATATACCTCCATTACAAAGCCTGAACAATCGGTGCCTTCTCGTGAATGACCGCCATATATATATTTAGTACCAAGCCATTTTTCGGCTTCTTTGATAAGTTTTTTATCTGATTTAGATTTTTCACCTACATTATCTATCGTAGTTTTATTTACATCACCACCATTAATAGATTTTGATGTACTACAACTCGACATAAACAAAATTGCAAATACAATTGTTAATGATAGATGCAAAAATTTACTATTTTTCATAACTTAAAAAGTATATATTTTCACTAATTTCACAAATATACTGTAAAAAAAGTTTTAAATATAGCGGTTTGCTATTAAATTAATTTAAGATTGATGATTTTTGTTTTGTCTCCCACAATAATGAATTATATTTGTCGTCATAAAGTTAAATTTTAACATAACAGAAAAATCATTTTAACAAATAGACTTATGAATGTATTAGGAAAAATCACATTAGCATGCTGCTCATTATCATTAGTTGCATGTACTATGGCAGCACAACCTACCGATTTCACTAAAGCTGCCGAAAGCACAATCAATGGTGTAGTTAGCATAAAATGTTATGCAACACCCCGTAGTTATGGTTATGGCGGATATGACCCATTCAGTGATCCTTTCTTTGAATATTTTTTTGGGCAACGTCGTCAACAAAAACGCCAACAACCCGAGCAAGAGCAACAACAAACAGGGCTTGGTTCGGGAGTAATCATTAGTAAAGATGGCTACATCGTAACAAATAACCATGTAATCGATGGAGCTGAACGGCTTGAAATAGTACTCAATGATAATCGCACATTTAACGCAACTGTAGTAGGAACCGACCCTAATACAGATTTAGCATTGGTAAAAATAGACGCTGAGGATTTACATGTTATACCAATGGGTAACTCTGATGACTTAAAAGTTGGCGAATGGGTGCTCGCTGTAGGTAATCCATTTTCATTTACCTCAACAGTTACAGCAGGGATAGTTAGCGCCAAGGCTCGAAATATCTCTCAAATAACCCAAGGACACTCAATGGGTATTGAATCATATATCCAAACTGATGCCGCAGTAAATCCTGGTAACTCGGGAGGTGCATTAGTTAACTTAAACGGAGAATTAGTTGGAATCAACACTGCCATATATTCAAAAACTGGCAATTATGTTGGATACTCATTTGCAATTCCATCAACAATTGTGAAAAAGATAGTTAGTGATATTAAAGAGTTTGGAGCAGTGCAACGCGCAATGCTTGGAATTTCTTTTACAGAGCTTTCTACTAAAATGGCAAAAGAAAAAGATATAACTGCTGTAAATTACGGCATATATGTGGCAAAAGTAGAAGAACGTAGCGCCGCTATGGAAGGTGGTATCCAAGAGGGTGATGTAATTATCGCTATCAATGGCGCACCAACCCGCACGACAGCTCAAATGCAAGAACAAATGAATAAATTTCGTCCAGGTGATAAAGTGACCGTAAAATTTATTCGTGACAACAAAGAGAAAACTGTAACAGTAACATTACGCAATAGTCAAGGTAACACAAAACTCACTAAAGCTAGTGATATCTTTGATTTAGGATGTGCATTTAAAGAAGTACCTGCCGAAACTCTAAAACAACTTGAAATTAGACATGGTGTACAAGTTACAGGTGTTAAAGATGGCAAATTCAAAGATGCAGGCATAAAAGACGGATTTATCATTCTTGATATCAACAACTCTCGCACTACATCAAAAGAAGATATTGAAAAGATATACAAAGAAATTGTTAAAAGCAACGACTCTGATAAAGTAATGTTTATTACAGGCATTTACCCTACAGGTAAAAAGGTTTACTATGCAGTAGATTTATCTGAATAAAGCTTAATCAAAAAAGCCAAAAGTGCTTATCACTATAAGTGGTAGGCACTTTTTTATTGAATAAATGCAACTTTTTAGGTAAATTTGCGTCTTATAAAATAAATCACATATAGTACATAATAATGGATCTTATTAAAATTGAAGATGTAACCAAGAGATATGCTTCTCATACAGCACTCGACAAAGTGTCGTTAACAATACCCGAAGGAAGCATCTATGGCCTACTTGGACCTAATGGTGCAGGCAAAACCACATTAATTCGCATCATCAACCATATCACAGCTCCCGACTCGGGGATAGTATATTTTAATGGACATCAACTTACGGCAGAAGATGTAGTAAATATAGGATATCTACCCGAAGAAAGAGGTTTGTACAAAAAAATGAAGGTTGGCGAGCAAGCCGTTTTTTTTGCTCGACTTAAAGGTCTATCAAAACAAGAAGCGACTATTAGACTTCATGAATGGTTTGACCGATTTGAAATCAGCAATTGGTGGAATAAAAAAGTTGAAGAATTATCAAAAGGAATGGCACAAAAAATACAGTTTATAATTACTGTGCTACATCGTCCTAAATTATTAATTTTCGACGAACCATTCTCAGGATTTGACCCCATAAATGCTAATCTACTAAAGAGAGAGATATTAAAACTTCGCGAAGAAGGCTCTACTATCATTTTTAGTACTCACAACATGTCAAGCGTAGAAGAATTATGCGATCACATTACACTAATCAACAAATCTCACAATATATTATCGGGAAAAGTTGAAGACATTAGACTACAATATGGCAAAAATAGATATGAAATTGCATTTAATGGAGAAGCACCCTCTCTAATGCAACAGTTAGAACCGATGCTACTAAAATGCACAACTATGCCACTCGAAAATAATTCTACAAAATTGCTTCTAAACTTTAAGGACGATGTAAAACTTAAAGATATAATTAATATCGCAAATAATAACAGCGAATTGATTAGCATAGTACCGACAAAACCTTCAATGGACGAAATATTTATCCAAACAGTAGAAGAATATAACAAATCACAACTATGAGTTCTAAAATAGGAATAGTAATAAAGCGTGAATATCTTGAACGCGTTTCAAAAAAGAGTTTTATATTCACCACAATATTAATGCCTCTATTTATGGCTGCAATTATGATTGCGCCTGCATTAATTACATTGTTTAGCACCCCTGAATTGAAACATATAGCTGTAATCGATGATAGTGGTGTTATTGCTCCTACACTAAAAAATGGAGAGGGTGTTGAATTCATCTCAATTAATGAACCATTAGAAGCCGCCAAAGCAAAAGAAGATCTCGATGGGATATTGGTCATTAACAAAGATGTCCTCACCGATAATAATAGTGTTTCTTTATACACTCACGATGCATCATCTATGATGGTAGAACAAAACATCACAAACCAAATAGAGAAGACTATAGAAAACATTAGATTAAAGAACTACAATATTGAAAACCTCAATCAGATAATAAATGACATTAATGCCAATATAAACCTTACTACATATCGAATAAATGAGGAAGCAGAAGATAGTTCTTCATCATCAACAGTTTCTTATTTCATAGGTATGATAATGTCATTGCTTCTTTATATGTTCCTATTACTATATGGGCAATTGGTTATGACAAGCATCATTGAAGAAAAGAATAACCGAGTGCTTGAAATAATGGTATCTTCGATAAAACCAGGGCAACTTATGATGGGGAAAATATTAGGTATAGGAGCTGTTGCACTAACACAGGTTATGATATGGGGTGTGCTTATTGTTTCAATGTCGGCATTTGTATTGCCAGCAATATTACCAGCCGAAATTCTTGGAGAAGTAAATGCATTCAATGCAGGTTCGCTAAATGCATCTGCAGCAAATAACGATATTGAAATGCTCCAAGCATTATCAATTGTAAGCAATGTAGGTTATGTGCTTAACATATTCATATACTTGATTTTGTTCCTTCTTGGAGGATTTTTATTTTATGCTGCTATGAATGCTGCTATAGGCTCGGCAGTTGATAATGTACAAGACGCAAGCCAACTTCAAAGTGTGGTAATGATTCCAATTATTTTAGGATTAGTAATGTCAATGTCGGTAATCAATGATCCTAATTCAACATTTGCCACAGTGCTGTCTATGATACCATTCACATCACCTATGACGATGATGACGCGAATTCCTTTTGGTATTCCTACATGGGAGATTATAACATCACTTATTATTCTTTACATTTCATTCATAGGAATGGTGTGGTTATCAGCAAAAATATATCGCGTAGGAATATTTATGTATGGCAAAAAACCATCAATAAAAGAGGTAATTAAATGGATAAATTATAAATAAACACACAAATATCACTGATTAATGCCATTTTTTTCGTATATTTGCAAGTCAAAATTACCGGTAAAATAAAATGAGACAATTAAAAATTACCAAATCTATCACCAATCGTGAGAGTGCATCACTTGACAAGTACCTTCAAGAGATTGGGCGTGAGGACCTTATAACCGTAGAGGAAGAGGTTGAACTCGCTCAACGCATTAAACAAGGAGACCAAGCTGCGCTCGAAAAACTTACTCGTGCTAACCTACGCTTCGTTGTATCAGTGGCAAAACAGTATCAAAATCAAGGTTTAAGTTTGCCTGACTTGATTAACGAAGGAAATCTTGGCTTGATTAAAGCTGCACAAAAGTTTGACGAGACTCGTGGTTTTAAATTCATTTCATATGCGGTGTGGTGGATTCGTCAATCAATCCTCCAAGCTCTTGCTGAGCAATCTCGTATTGTGAGATTACCTCTCAATCAAGTTGGTTCTCTTAACAAAATCAGCAAAGCTTTATCTAAATTTGAGCAAGAAAACGAGCGTCGTCCTTCTCCCGAAGAACTCGCGGAAACACTCGATGTACCAGTTGAAAAGATTGCTGACACATTGAAGGTTTCAGGTCGTCACATTTCAGTTGATGCTCCATTTGTTGAAGGAGAAGATAATAGTCTTCTTGATGTATTAACCAACGATGACTCTCCTATGGCCGACCATACTTTAACTCAAGAATCGCTTTCAAAAGAAGTTGACCGAGCATTACATCAACTTCACGAACGTGAACGCGAAATTCTAAAGATGTTCTTCGGTATAGGTTGTCAAGAAATGACTCTTGAAGAAATTGGTGCAAAATTCGACCTTACTCGCGAACGCGTGCGTCAAATCAAAGAAAAGGCTATCCGTCGACTTAAAGGACAAAAAAGCCGACTATTAAAAACCTATCTAGGTAACTAATCTCAATAAGAGATATAAACAAGAACAGTATCAGAGCAAGTTATTGAAGCATCAATAACTTGCTTTTGTTTTATACACCTTTTTACTCAAACAAATTCCATTATTGACGCAAATTTGACCAAGTAAATGATTTATATCTATTTAACACGAATATTTCAATGAGCATCATTAATTAACAATTATTATTTTGTATCTTTGCAAAAGATAGACTTTCTATGATGAAGCGTTGTTTTTCAGGCATATCAATAATTGTGTTACTAATGATTGTATTAAGTTCAATCGTTCAGTTTCATCATCATGATAAATCTGGTCGCATAATTTTTGCTATAACAACAATTTGTTGCAACGAAACAAACAACCATAATAGCCATGAGCACACAAGAATAACTTTAGGATGTTGCCATTGCGAACATCATGAACACAATAATCATGATTGTGGCTCAAAAGAAGATTGTTCGGCTCACCTTGGTGATTTTCAAGCTACAAAACAAACTTCATTAACTATTGACGACCACCCTACTCTTCTATTATTAGCAATATCCTACGAGCCAGAAATTAACACACTTAACCAATATTACGGCACCGAAAGCTGTTTCTTTGACACAACTCCCCCTATAACAAAAGGGGCTATATCCCCCAATGGGTTACGCGCACCTCCATATTGCTAAATATCTCTTATCTAAATTCCTGACAATATTTTTTATCGGGAATCAAAAATTATTTAGCAACTAAAATCACATATTATATGAAAAATTTATGGCATAGTATTGCAATATGCACTACTTTAATTATATATACCGCTTCATGTACTCCATCGGCAAAAGAAGACGGGTTAGGACATCATCATGATCATGGTAGTCATGGCGCGAATAATCATGGCAGTGAAATAGTATTATCTTCGGAACAGGCTAAAAAATTTGGAGTCTATAGCCAAATGGTTAAGCCCCGTGATTTCAACAATATCATAAAAGTATCGGGACAAATAGAATCGGCACCAAGTGACCAATCAATAGTATCAGCAACCGCTCCTGGCATCGTTAAATTCTCGTCGGGAATAGTTGAGGGTAAAAAAGTTGCAAAAGGAGCCGTTATTGCAAGTATTTCTTCAAAAAATATAGTAGGTGGTGATCCAAACGAAGGAGCTCGCATTGCCGTAGAAGCGACAAAGCGAGAACTTGATCGTCTTGCACCCCTTCATGAAGAGGGGTTAGTTACAACCAAAGAATATAATGCAGCAAAACAAGCTTATGAAGCAGCAAAAGCAACCTATTCAGGCTCTCCGTCGGGAGGTATTGCAAAGGCAGCAACCTCAGGTGCAATCACTCAATTATTAGTTAAAGAGGGAGAATATGTAACAGCAGGACAACCCATTGCAACAATATCGGGTTCTACTCGTCTTACTCTTAGAGCAGATCTTCCTGAAAAATATTTCAATTATCTTCCAACAATCACTACGGCAAGTTTTAAAGCTTCATATGCTACACAAGCAACTCACCTTAATGAGGTAAATGGCAAAATGGTATCAACTCCATCAACTGCCACTGCGCAACAATCGGGATATATTCCCGTCCATTTCTCTTTCGACAACAATGGGTCAGCTGTACCTGGTGCATTTGTTGAGGTCTATTTAATTGGTAGCACAAAACCCAATACTATTGTTTTACCATTGGAGGGGATTACCGAACAACAAGGAAAACACTATGTATATGTAAAACTTGATGACGAATGTTATGAAAAACGCCTTGTAACATTAGGCAATTCTAACGGAAGTGAAGTTGAAATCACAAGTGGATTAAGCAGAAAAGACGAGGTAGTTACAAAAGGTGCTGTAATCGTAAAACTCGCAGAGTCAAGCGGCACAGTTCCTGAAGGGCATAGTCATAACCATTAAATTAATTGACTATGCTAAACAAGATTATTGGATTCTCATTAAATAACCGCTTGACTATTTTAATATTATCGGTGGTTATGATGATTGCGGGGACAGTAGTACTTTTCCGCACCGAAGTTGACATTTTCCCCGACCTCAACGCTCCTACAGTAGTAGTGATGACCGAAGCAGCAGGTTATGCTCCCGAAGAGGTTGAGAAACTTATTTCCTTCCCAATAGAAACAGCAGTTAATGGCGCAACCGATGTGAGACGAGTGCGATCATCTTCAGCAACTGGATTTTCAATTGTTTGGGTTGAATTTGATTGGGGTACCGATGTTTACACTGCTCGGCAAATAGTATCGGAAAAACTCTCTACCATTAATGATCAACTACCTCCAGGGGCAGGAACTCCTACACTTGGACCACAATCATCAATTCTAGGAGAAATTATGATTATTGGTATTACTGCCGACACTACTTCGATGAGTGACATTCGTTCGCTAGCCGACCGAGTAATACGCCCTCGCCTATTATCAATAGGAGGAGTTTCTCAAGTAGCAGTTATAGGAGGAGACATCAAAGAATATCAAATACAAATAATGCCCGAGCGTATGCGCCACTATAACATTTCATTAAATGAAATAATGGAATGCGTAGAAGGGATAAACAACAATGCTACAGGGGGCGTCCTTTATGAATATGGTAATGAATATCTCATAAAAGGAGATGTCAACACCACATCAACTGAAGACCTTGGCAAAGCAGTAGTTCGTAGCGATGATAACGGAACCGTATTGATTGAAGATATTGCAACAGTGGCAATTGGGAATAAAATGCCTCGTTTAGGTCTTGCATCGGAACGAGGTACACCTGCAGTATTAATGACAGTTACAAAGCAACCTGCAGTAGGCACAATTGAGCTCACTAAAAAAATCGAATCAGAATTGCATTCTTTGGGTAAAAACATGCCTAAAGACATGAAGATATCAACCAATATTTTTAAACAAAGTGATTTTATTGATAATTCGATAGGCAACCTACAACAATCATTAATTGAAGGGTCAATATTTGTTGTTATTGTGCTATTCTTTTTCTTAATGAATATGCGAACCACATTGATATCACTTGTTGCCCTACCACTTTCGGTTATTATTGCTGTAATTATTCTTCATTTCTTTGGCTTTACAATTAACACCATGAGTCTTGGAGGTATTGCTATAGCAATTGGATCGCTTGTAGATGATGCAATAGTTGATGTAGAAAATGTATATAAGCGGTTACGCGAGAATAAATCTTTACCTTCTTCAGAGCGCAAATCGACTATAAGCGTTGTTTACGAAGCTTCTAAAGAGGTGCGTATGCCTATCTTAAACTCTACATTAATTATTATCGCAAGTTTCTTGCCGTTGTTTTTCTTAAGTGGCATTGAAGGCAGAATGCTCATTCCTCTTGGCATATCATTCATCGTGGCTTTAATGGCATCGACCCTCGTTGCTCTAACTCTAACCCCAGTGCTTTGTAGTTATTTATTAAACACAAAAAAGACTACAAATAATCTTGATAAAGAGCCTTGGATAACTCAAAAGATGAAAAGTGGTTATAAAAAGGGGCTTATATGGTGCATTAGTCACAAATCAATATTACTTGGTACGGTGGGCATACTATTTGCATTTGCAATAGCATTATTCTTTACATTGGGACGCAGTTTCTTACCTTCATTTAACGAGGGATCTTTTACTGTAAATGTAAGTACACTTCCTGGTATAGCCTTGGATGAAAGTGATAAAATTGGGCGCGAAGCCGAAAAGATTTTATTATCAATTCCCGAGATACAAACTGTTGCAAGAAAAACAGGTAGAGCCGAACTAGACGAACACTCGTTTGGTGTAAATTCGTCAGAAATAGAAGCTCCATACGTTCTCACCAATAGAACTCGTGGCGAAGTAGTCAAAGAAGTTAGAGAAAAATTAGCAACAATTCCTGGAGCAAATATTGAGATCGGACAGCCGATTTCGCACCGCATTGATGCAATGCTTTCAGGAACGGAATCACAAATTGCTATTAAGTTATTTGGAGATGACCTAAACCACCTATATTCACTAGGAACAAAAATAAAACAAGCAATCTCAAGTATTGACGGAATAGTTGATATAAACATTGAGCAACAAATTGAACGCCCTCAACTCGACATTAGGCCTCGCCGTGACCTTTTAGCAAAATATGGTATTACTATTAACCAATTTACCCAGTTTATAAATGTAGCTCTTGGTGGAGAGGTTGTTTCACAAGTATATGAACAAGGATTGCCATTTGATATAACTGTGAGACTTGACGATGAACATCGAAACTCGATTGATAAGATATCTAATTTAATGATTGATAGCAATCAGGGTAAAATTCCTTTAAGTTATGTCGCTGATGTAATATCAACAAGTGGACCTAACACTATAAATCGAGAAAATGTTAATCGACGATTAATAATCTCGGCCAATGTAGCCGACCGCGATTTGCGTAGTGCTGTGAACGAGATACAGCAAAACATAGAAAAATCGGTAAAATTACCCGAAAATTACTATATTGTATATGGAGGTCAGTTTGAAAGCGAAGCCGAAGCATCACGCACTCTTGCGCTTACCTCTATCGGAGCATTATTGATTATTTTTATGTTGCTATATCAGGAGTTTAAAAACACCACGCACTCGCTTATCATTCTTATAAACATGCCTTTGGCTATGATAGGTGGTGTTATCATCTTAAAATGTACTTCGGGCGAACTTAATATCCCCGCAATTATTGGGTTTATCTCGTTATTAGGGATTACAACACGCAATGGAATGTTGCTAATATCGCATTATAATTCACTTAAAGAATCAGGTGTAGGACTTATTGAACGAATTATGAAAGGTTCGGCCGATCGCTTAAATCCCATTATTATGACTGCATTAACCTCGGCTCTTGCTCTTATACCATTAGCTTTGCGAGGTGGAGAACCTGGGAATGAAATTCAATCACCAATGGCAATTGTAATCTTGGGTGGATTATTATCATCTACAATTCTAAACATTTTTGTAGTTCCAATAATTTATTACCTCACATCAAAGAAGTCAGAAAATGAATAGAATAACAATCATATTTATAAGCAGCGTCTTATGCATATCAGCAAATGCAATGACATTTAATGAAATACTGCATCATGTGGCATCAAACAATCCCTCGCTTGCTGTTTCTGCAGCTCAAGGAGATGCAGAATTGATTGCAATGAAAAGCGAAAATAACTTATCAAATCCCGAGATTGAATTTGACCACAAATGGGGTAAAGAAGGAACTAAATGGGGAATTGGTGTTTCGCAAGGATTTGAATGGCCTGGAGTATATTCTTCGAGAAAAGAAGCCATTGAAAATGCATCACTCGCATTGGAGTATGTAAATAAAGCGAATTATCTTGACAAACTTGTTGAAATAAAACTCTTACTAATTGATATCATAAATGTTCATAAACAATTAGCATTAGTAAGGCAACTTGACCAACAAATGGACTCTCTTATCACTAAATACGAAAAGAGCAAATTGCAAGGAGAGGCAACTATCTTGGATATAAATAAGTTGAATGTTGAAAAGATTTCTCTATCACGCAAGATAAGATCTTTGAATAATCAATATTTAGTTCTTGAATCAAATTTAATAAAAGAAAATGGTGGTAAAGATATATCTACTATCCTATCCTCTTTAAACAATTATCCCGAGGAGATAATACTATCGGAAGAAAAATATGAACAATTATTGGTAGAGCATGATCCTCAAATCAAACAATATTCACTGATGGCGAAAACTCAAGAATTGAATGCCAAGAGTCTCAAGTTGAGTAAATATCCTGGATTTTCATTAGGATATAAACTTGAAAATGAATTAGGTAATTACTTTAACGGGTTCTCTATAGGGCTAACAATACCGTTGTTTTCACAAAGGCATAAAGTTGAAGCAGTATCTGCTACTCAAAAAGCAATAAATTTACAAAATAGTGCTTTTGAAATAGAGAGATTGAGTCAATTAAAGGTTCAACGCGCAAATGCAATTGCCCTATATCAAGAGATGCTTGAATACAAGCCAATTCTTGAAAATCACAACAACATCAATCTCCTAAAAAAAGCTCTTGACGGTGGACAAATCAATCTAATAACTTATATTCAAGAGGTAAATTTCTTTCTTGAAGCTCAACAAGATTATATTGATGTAGAGTATCGTTATCACCAAGCATTAGCATCATTAAACCGATATGCACTTTTAGAGATTTAACAAATCTGTAAATATTAAACTTTTTTCGCCGTGAAGTGTTTTAAGTAAAAACAATATTTAAAACTTCACGGCGATGTTATATCAACTACCACAACTTCCTTATGCCAATGATGCATTAGCACAAGCTATTAGCAAAGAAACAATCGAGTTTCACTATGGCAAACACGAAAAGGCATATATCGATAACTTAAATAACCTTATCAGAGGAACAGATATGGAAGATATGCCTATCGAAAATATCATTCTAAAATCAAGCGGAGCATTATATAATAATGCCGCTCAAGCATGGAACCATATTTTTTACTTCTTTTCATTTTCGCCCAACGGAGGTGGTGAACCTCGTGGAGATTTGCGCAAAGCAATTGACTTACAATTTGGTTCATTTGATCTTTTCAAAAAACAATTTGAAGATGCCGGAGTAAAACTCTTTGGTTCGGGATGGGTATGGCTATCAAGTGATGATGATGGCAATCTATTTATTACCCAAGGAACTAATGCTTCAAATCCATTGAAAGAAGGATTAAATCCAATATTAGCATTTGATGTGTGGGAACATGCCTATTATCTTGACTTTCAAAATCGACGAGGTGATGCTCTTCACGCTTTATGGGATATTATCGATTGGGATATTGTTGGAAGCAGATATTAAAATATATTTCCTTTTCTCTCTTATAATAGCACTTTAATAAGCATAATGTAATGAAAAAACCTAATGCTCCTCGTGAGAAGAGCATTAGGTTGCTATATTATCTATATATTATTCTAAAATTGGAAATAAATAAACGGTGAAACTTCTTCATTCATAAATTGAATAACTAGTTGCACAACGATAACGAATATTGCAAATTTAGCAATCCAAGGTGACTTTACAAACCATCTAGCCATTACATCATACCAACGACGAGGTAATGAATGTGCTAATATGATTATCGAAATCATTACGAGCCATATATACCTTACTGATGCAAACACAGGAATATAATCATATCGGAAATTCGTAAAGATATTTTTAATAATCTCTATAGAATCACTCCATGAATCGGCTCTAAAAAACACCCACAACAATGATACTATAGTAATTGTCATTAACCATGAAATTGCTTTCACTGGCCACACATTGGGTATTTTATTCAATATTGGCTTAAATGCTTTGTGAATAGCTAGCCCTACTCCATGCATTGCACCCCAAAAAACAAATTTCCAATCGGCACCATGCCACAATCCACCTATTAACATAGTGAGAAAATTATTTACATATGTGCGGAATGTCCCTTTACGATTTCCGCCCAATGGTATATATATATAATCTCTCAACCATGATGATAATGATATGTGCCAATTGCGCCAAAAATCGGTGAGATTTTGTGACTTATATGGGAAATCAAAGTTCTTGCTTAACTTAAATCCCATAATTAATGCAATACCGATAGCCATATCAGAATAACCCGAAAAGTCACAATAAATTTGCATTGTGTAACCAACAACACCCATTAGAGACTCAAAGCCAGTATATCCTGTAGGGTTAGAGAATATCAAGTCATTATATTGTGAAATATAGTCGGCAATAATAGCTTTTTTGATAATACCCAATATTATCATCCAAAATCCTAAATATACCTCATCGCGTGTTGCTTTTTTGTTTTGAGAAATCTGTGGCAAGAAATAATCGGCTCGCACAATAGGGCCAGCAACTAATGCGGGGAAAAATGACAAGAAAAATAAATATTCAAGCCAAGTTTTTGTTGGAGCAACCCTTTCTTTATACACATCTACGATGTAACTTATCGACTGGAATGTATAAAAAGATATACCTACAGGTAATATCACATCAAGTGGCTGAAAATTACCTCCTATCATTTGATGCCAATTCCACATAAAGAAATTAGCATATTTAAAGTAGCATAAAATACCTATTGATGCTAATATTGATACTGTTACGCATAATTTACGAGCAAACTTAGAGGAAAGTTTCATCATAACACGCGACAATGTCCAATCTAATAATGATGTACCAATTAATAGTAAAAAGAAGAAGCCACTTGATTTATAATAAAAGAACAAGCTAAACGCCACAACAAAAGTAATCATTTGCCAACGACGATTCTTCAGCATAGAATAAATGGGTATAAAAAGTAGAAATAACACCCAAAAAATGCCACTTGAGAAAAGCATCGGAGCTTCTTTTTGGTAGGATAAAAGCTCACATATATTATGCCAGATATTAGTAATTTCCATTAATCTCATCGTTTAGGTTGGTAAACAGTTTGTTTGGTTGCTCTCGCGGTGGGTTCGGAGGGCACTTTCATATTAGCAATTGGATATGCACTACTTTTTGCCATCCAACGAACAACACTATCCATCCATGCAATTGCAGAATTTCTTGTTGGATGCGCTCCATCACTTGTTCGATCAAAATGCATTCCATTAGAGAGGAAGAAACATCCCTTTTCGGCATTTTTATCAATCAGATCATTGATACCTGTATCAGGCTTCCAGTTAGGAGGACCAATCCACAAATAAGGAAGATCGCCAATTTGTGAAATAATATTCTTTACAAATTTATCTCTTTTAGTAGCAATATCTCTTACAAACAATTCATTTGCGCCCAAACAAATAAATACATACGATGGTTTATAACGGTCAATATTTACCTTCAACGAGTCGGTCTCGCCCCAAACTTCAGATGTAGAGCTGTACCAAATAACAGAATACAATTTATGGTTGTTCTCTTTAGCATATGAAGCTAAACGAGGAGCCAAACCTTCAAGCATTGAATCCCCAATAAACAAGATTGTTTGAGGTTGTGAGAGTTTTTGTTTTTTTAATTCTTTTTGTTTTGCTGCTTTTTCTTCAGCTTCTTTTTGTTTTGCTGCAGCAATTTCCTCGGGTGTTGGTTCGGGTTCTCTCGTTAATCGTTCATACATACCTGTTGTGCGCAGCTCAATATCCCCTATTTTTATAGGTTCAAGAGCTGACAATGTCACAAATAGGACCAACCCTAATGCTAAAATTAGCCAAAAACCAATATACGTTTTTCCTTTTTCCATACTTTTCAAAAATATTTCACAAAGTTACTATAAAATTCCCAATTTTTACACATTTTCGTTAACTTTGCAAACACTGAAATATGGCCTATGGAACTAAACGCAACATTATCAATCTTTATTATCGTGTGCATTGCTATTATAGCGTATTTAATATATTATATTAAATCTATCAAAGCACAATACTCTAAAAATGTATTAACCAAAATTGAATGCGAAAGCCAATTGTCTATCACACAACAACAATTAGCAGACCTAAAAGGATGTTATGAAAATCTGACTATTGAAACCAACAATTTACGAGTAGAGAATACCCGTTTGAACGAGCGCATTCGCTATACCGAAGAAGAAAAAGAAAGATTAACAAAAGAATCAGAGATTAGATTCAAGAATCTTGCAAATGAGATATTAACTCACAATACAATTGCATTTAAAGAGCAAAACGAATCTCGCCTGGTCGAAATTTTAACTCCGCTAAAAGAAAACATCGAACAATTCAAAAAAACTGTAGCTGATAGCTATTCAAATGAAGCTCGAGAGCGCTACTCTCTTCAAGAACGCATAAACGAATTAATCGAATTAAATCAATCGATTGGGAAAGAAGCGAAAGATCTTGCTATTGCATTAAAGGGTAATAGTAAAACTCAAGGGAATTGGGGCGAGATGATTCTTGAAAACATCTTAACCCAATCGGGGCTTGAAAAAGGACGCGAATTTTTTGTTCAGGAAACGACCTACAACGATGATGGGAAAAGACTAATTGCAGATATTGTTATCAACTACCCTGATGGGCGAAAAATAGTCATCGACTCAAAAGTGTCTCTAACAGCATATGTTGATTTGGTTAATTGTGAATCAGCCGAAGAAGAAGAAGCTTTAAAAAAACGCCATATTACATCTATTCGCAACCATATCAATGAGCTAAAAACAAAAAATTATCAAGATTATTTAGGCACAGAAAAGGCTGAATTTGTAATGATGTTCATTCCCAACGAATCGGCCTACATTTGCGCTATGCAATATGACCATAATGTGTGGCAAGAAGCCTACAACAATCGTGTTCTCATTATTTCTCCCACCCATCTCATTTCAGTCCTTAAATTAATTGAGCAGATATGGCGCCATGATCGACAAACTCGTAATGCAATTGAAATTGCGACAGAGAGCGGGAAAATGTATGACAAACTTGTTGGATTCATAGAAGATTTGCAACAAATAGAAAAATCGCTAAATAGTGCAAAAAACAGTTATGATGATGCAATAAAAAAACTATCAACTGGAAATGGCAACTTGATAGGCAAAGCCGAAAAACTTAAAAGCATGGGGGCTAAAGCATCTAAATCACTCCCATCAAATCTTTTAACAAATAATTAACATATGAAACATATATTATATTCAATCATCTCTTGCGTTATTACCCTTAATTGTTGGGCTAATATTGAATTACATTACCCATATGATAGCGATCTAATATCGGACGACTTTTATTTTATATGTAAATATGAAGGGAATAATGCTTTAACATTAGAGGTTTCTAAGACAAATAGTTTTGATGAAATTATATATAGAAATTCATCAAGATGGCTCACATATGAAGAATATTATAAACAAATGCCAATTACACCACAAGAATTGGGCAATGGTACTTATTATTGGAGAGTATCTGATGGAGAAAACTATTCAACCTCATGGAAATTCTCAATCACCGGACAAGATGAGCCTAATAATAACTATACTATTATTCGAGATAAAAATGAATATACGCTTCAAGTAATACAAGGATATAACGAACCACTTGTTTTAAGTTCATTATGGATAAGATCGGAAAACACCAAAAATGGACTAAGCCAATTTGATAAAGGTGGATATAACCACGGAATTGCCTTAAAAGATGACATTATATATATCAGTTTTGGTGGAAACCAAGGGCTACAATCACATATAAATCGTTATAATGCAAATACAGGAGAGTCGATTGATTCAATTCTTATTGATTATACTAATTTTAGTCAGCCCCCTATTCCATTAAGCGATTTGGGCGTTGATGATTACGGGAATTTATATGCAACAAGTTGTGGTTCGATGTCATTATCAAATCATCGCGACATTATTATTGATGTTCTTGAAGTTAATCCACAATCAACTATTGCAAAGGTAATTAAACGATACACCTGCAAACTTCCTCTTCCCGACAATAACAAATATGACCCAACGGAGGCAAAATTCATAAACATTACAGGAAATGTATCAACCGGTGAATTCGTTGCATATAGTGTATTAGATGGTGTAGATTCATATGCAGTGTGCTCTTGGGAATTTAATCGCAATATTACAGTAGCGAGTACTACTCCTAAATTTCTTTCAACAACAACCGATTCCGAATCACGAATATTCCCCCTTGATGTCGAAAACAGCATTTATATTATTGATAATAAGGAAATATATCCCACAATATATAAAAATAGAACAAACAAAGGTGACTTTACCAAGGAAAGTAGTTTCATAGTTTCAAATGACCCAACAGGAAACGGCATTCACATTTTTAAGCATGGGAATACGCCTATGATGTTATATGGGTGCAATTATTTAACTGAAGGATCAATGTTTGAACTAATTTCTTTAAGCCCCAACTTTCTAGATGGTACAGCAAACCAAGTTGAAACATTTACTGGTATAAAAAGTATCTGGAAATTCCCTAAAACATATTTGGGAGGAGTAAAATCAAAATTAATTACTCCAACGACATTAGCAACAACTAAAAGTGAAATCGCATCTAATGGTTTACCTACCACTAAAATCTACATTTATTCTGCTGGCAATGGACTTGCAGCATACCAAATCGCCCACTACACAACTACGAAAATAGAAAATGTAGTAGAAGAGGAATTTAGTTGGAAACACATTGACGATAAATTATTGCTATCAGATTATTGCAACAATATAGTAATTTATAATACACTCGGCAATATCGTATTAACATCTCGCAACACTAATATTGTCAATCTTCATAATATGAAAGGTTTATATATCATTAAAGCCGACAACAATATTTTCAAGATAATAATTTAATACACTAATTATAATATCAATAAAAGCAAGCACAGTATAGTGCTTGCTTTTTATTTGAGCTCAAAAATTCCTTCTTCAACGATAATCTTTTAACAAAACTTGCAATTTTTTTCTCGCAAAAAAGATGCGACTTTTTACAGTCCCAAGGGGCAACCCCATTTTATCTGCTATCTCATTGTATTTATATCCAGCCACATGCATAGAAAAAGGCACCCTATATTCATCGGGAAAAGAATTGATAATATCATTTATCTCTCTCGCAGCATAAGAACCTTCGGGTGACTCAAACCCAGAATCTTGTGGGAGATTTAAATGATACAGATCTTCAGTTTGATCAATAATAGTTGCCGACCTAACTACTTTACGATAATTATTAATAAATATATTACGCATTATAGTAAATACCCATCCCTTAAAATTGACATTATCAACATACTTATCTTCATTATCTAACGCCTTTAATGTTGTGTCTTGAAGCAAATCATGTGCATCATCCTCATTAGATGTCAATATGTAAGCAAAATTCAACATATTGTTTTGCAATGCCAATAATCTTGACTGAAACTTTTTTGAACTCATAATTTTTTTAATTAATATTTATATGATACAAAATAAACACCGTGCAAATATACATAATATTTTAATATCAAAATTATTTTATAGTTATTTTTTGTTAAAAGGGCGCATTTTTCTTTTTAACCGCTCTATTTAACTCATTTACTGGGGTTTGTTTTTTTTATATAAATTTCATTTTTGTTACATTATACACATATAATTATTTCAGAATACACCATAAAGGTTATTTTTGCATAAATAAGCCAAATTCACAACACGATCTCGACCGATATATCAATTGAGACATCGCACTTGCAACAATTACATAACACATTTAAATTGCACAAAGAAAAAAAAGTTTGTAAATTTGCGCAAAGATTCTATTACTAGTATGAATACCGAGATAGCCAAACAAGAAAATCTTGACAAACGATATCTTCGAATGTCAACTATATGGGCCGAAAACTCATATTGCACTAGGCGCAAAGTGGGCGCAATAATCGTAAAAGACCAAATGATTATTTCAGATGGATACAACGGAACACCATCTGGATTTGAAAACATATGCGAAGACAACACAGGCACAACAAAGCCCTATGTTCTACATGCCGAAGCGAATGCTATTACAAAGGTTGCTCGAAGCAACAATAGCAGTGACGGCGCAACACTTTATGTTACAGCTTCGCCATGCGTAGAATGCGCCAAACTAATCATTCAAGCAGGGATAAAACGAGTGGTATTCAATGAGCTTTACCGAATCACCGATGGCATTGACTTATTAAAAAGAGCGGACATCGAATGTGTTCATATAGAAAACATAGATTAATCAAAACACGATGCAATCAAAGTCAAAAATATTTTTACCCATAATTATTTCAATCGTTTTAGTACTTGGAATAATTATTGGCAACATTTTTTCTACAGGCAACGGAGGATATGGAAACAACAAATTAAATCAACTTTTTGATTTAATCTCAGAAAAATATGTTGATACAGTTAATGCCGATAGTATTTTAGAGAAATCATTCCCCGACATTATCGCACAATTAGATCCACACTCTTCATATATACCTGCAAAAGACCTTCAAGCCACCAACGACGAATTGGATGGCTCTTTTTGCGGTGTAGGCATATCATTCTCAATCATGAATGACACTATCACCATCATAGAAGTACTTTCAGGAGGTCCAAGTGAAAAAATCGGCTTATTAGCTGGTGATCGCATTATATCAGTAGATGGTACAAATGTTGCAGGTGTATCCATATCAAATGAAAAAGTAATGTCATTATTAAAAGGGAAAAAAGATACCAAAGTGACATTAGGCATCAAACGCAACAGTTCATCAAAGCCAATTTCATTTGACATCATTCGCGGAGAAATTCCAGTACATTCAGTTGATGCGTCATATATAATAGCTCCAACCGTGGGGTATATTAAAGTAAACAAATTTAGCAAAAACACCTTCCATGAGTTTATCTCATCACTGAATAACCTACGAAACGATGGTGCAAAAAAATACATCGTTGACTTACGAGGAAATGGTGGCGGATATATGGAAAGTGCCATCCTTATGGCGAACGAATTTCTCCCAGCTGGACGAATGATTGTAAATACAAAATCAAGAGTTGATAGTATTGCAACACTCAGCGATGGGAATGGGTCTTTTAAAGAAGCTGAATTAGTTGTTCTAATAGATGAGTTTTCGGCAAGCGCAAGCGAAATTTTTGCAGGAGCAATACAGGATCACGATCGTGGACTTATTGTAGGCCGTCGCTCTTTTGGTAAAGGGCTGGTGCAACAACAACTACCACTCGTAGATAATAGCGCTATAAGACTTACTGTAGCACGATATTACACCCCTTCGGGAAGATGCATTCAAAAAGACTATAAATTGGGCGACAAAAATTATTCTCAAGAGATATATGAGCGTTTTTCTCACGGGGAAGCCCTTAATGCAGATAGCATCAAACTAAACAAAGATTTAGAGTTTACCACTTCCAACGGACGCAAGGTTTATGGCGGTGGCGGTATAATGCCTGATATTTTTGTCCCAAACGACACATCGGGTATTACAAAATACTATTATGCTGTTGCTAATGCTGGACTATTACAAAAATACGCATTCGACTATTGCGACAAGAACCGTCCGTTACTCAAAAAATGCAAAACATCAAAAGAAGTTCTAAAATCCCTACCCGACGATGACACTCTCCTTGAAGACTTCGTGAATTACTGCAAGAAATCTAAGATTGCCGCACAATGGTATTACATCAATACCTCTCGCGAGTTAATGTTGTCAATAATAAAATCACTTATAGCTCGTGACGCATTAGGTAGTCATGCATATTATGAGGTGTATAACGAATATGACAATAACATAAAAGAGGCAATAAAACAAATCATAATGGGCTCAACGAAACCACCTATTGCAATATCTCATAAATAATGGAAACGAAGAATTCTATTCGCCAACAAATAAAAAGTTTAAAGAAAAGCATTTCTGAATCAAATAAAAAAGAAGCCACTTTATTAGTGGCTTCTGCTATAGAACAACTACCCTGCTTCAAATTGGCATCAAAGATTCTTTTATATCATTCTCTACCCGATGAGTTAAACACGCATAGCATGATAGATAAATGGAGAGAGAATAAATCCATTTATCTTCCTCGCATAAACAACAACGACCTAGAAATCCTATATGCCAACAATACAGAGCTTGGGGCATTTAATATCCAAGAGCCAGTGGGTACAACCACAATACCATTATCTGCAATTGATATAGCAATAATTCCTGGTGTTGCCTTTGACAAAAGCGGCATTCGTCTTGGCAGAGGCAAGGGATACTATGACCGACTACTATGCCAAAGCGAAGTAATTAAGGTGGGAATATGCTATGACTTCCAATTATATGAC
Source organism: Muribaculaceae bacterium (assembly GCA_045646905.1). Classification (GTDB taxonomy): domain Bacteria; phylum Bacteroidota; class Bacteroidia; order Bacteroidales; family Muribaculaceae; genus RGIG4079. Next base: position 78,008 of record JAZRLP010000029.1, on the reverse strand, counting down.
AAACTTCCATCTAATGCTCACGACATCCCAATGGATATCATAATCACTCCACATCAAACCATAATACTTAACCACAATATTCTTTAATCAATGGGAAGTGTATAAGAACATTAATCTATTAATTAGATCGAAATAGCAAAGAGGGCGACTAATTAATTAGTCGCCCTCTCTTTAACGATTTGTTAAATGATTACATCAAGTTTACACGATTGAGATTTTCTTCATCTCTCAAATTGCTATATAGGTTGCGCAAGTAAATTAAAGCTTTTGAACCCAAGTTTTGTTCATCTAATTCATAGGCTTTTTCTAAATAAATTGTAGCTTCTTTAAACAATGGCACCAATTGAGTATTATAAACTTTTTCATATTCTGCCACTGAAATATCTGCAGAAAGACCATCATTAATTGCAAATGCTTTATCAGCAAGCACTTTTCCTAAATTATAATGAGCCTCAGCCAATGAAGCATCGCACTCAATTGCTTTTTTGAAGTTTTCAATAGCAGCATCACGATTACCTTCAGCGTCATTTATTGAACCCATGAGATTATAACACTCTGCATTAGTTGGCTCTGCAGCTAACAAACCATTTAAAAACGCTTTAGCTTTATCATATTCTTTTCTATATACATTAATATTGATAATGTTTTTCAAATAGTTTGCATCTTGCTTTCCATATAAGCCATAAGCTTTTTCGGCATAGCTATATGCCGCATCAAGATTTTGAGGTTGAGAAGCAAATGCTGCACCCAAAGCTACATCAAACAATTGTTTTTCATTGTAGCCCAATTCCAAAGCCTTATCACAATCGGCCAAACATTCATCATACTTGCTTGTATTTAATGATACATATGCTTTATAGAAGTGAGCATATTTCAAAAACTCTGGATTCAAATTTTCTTTAATTTTAGCGAATCTTGCATCATTAAGCGTATTAACATAAGTTGATAATAGTTTGTAAGCCAATTCATTTTCGCCCATTTGAATCAAGCTCTCACTTGCATTAAACAAGCTTGCATGATTTTCAATTATACTTTTTGTAATTTTCTTTGACTCTTTAGTTTTTACTTTACCCTTTTCGTCAACTACAGTATCAAGAGGCAAAGCTTTAAACATATAGTCATATCCATCAATCAAAGCATTTCCCAATTCTTTTTTATCAACTTCTTGACCCATTTGCACTTTTAGGAACAATGCATCATAGTGAGCAAATGCTGCATTACCACCAAGCATCCATGCTTTTGCGTCATTCTTTGTTTCAGGATTAGTTGTTATTTCATCAACTTTAGATTTTACTGTAGGATAATCAAAATTACCTGATTTGATAGCACTTTCAACCTCCTTCATAAGGCTTTTTTGCGCCGACATTGTCAATCCAGCAACAAGGCATAAGCCTAAAATACTAATTTTCTTCATAATTTATCGTATTTAAGTTGTTAATATTATTCTTCAGATTCTTCTTGAGGGTCTTCTACCCCTTCTGTTTCATTTACATCTTCATCCAAAACTGGCCCGTCTAATACTTCGCCATCAACTTGTTCAACTTCTTCTTCGGGATCAGTATCAACGCAACATACCGAGGCAATTGTATCATTTCGTTTCTCTAGGTTTATCACTCTCACACCTTGAGTTGCACGACCCATTACTCTAAAGTCAGCGACATGAATGCGCAATGTGATACCCGATTTATTGATAATTACCAAGTCATTTTCATCATTGACGCTCTTTATCGCAACAAGTGAGCCTGTTTTTTCGGTAACATTCATCGTTTTAACACCCTTACCGCCACGGTTAGTAATGCGATAATCTTCTAATAAAGAACGTTTACCATAACCATTTTCAGAAAGCACCATAACATTATTTTCTGAATCGGCATTCATACATATCATTCCGACAACCTCATCGTCACCACCATCAAGTGTCATGCCACGCACACCGGTTGACATACGCCCCATTTCACGCACCTTACTTTCATGGAAACGAATAGCACGGCCATTGCGATTGGCGATAAGGATTTCTGAATTACCATCGGTCAACTCAACTTGTAACAATTGGTCATCTTCACGAATAATAATAGCATTAACACCGTTAGCACGAGGACGAGAATATGCTTCAAGTTTTGTTTTCTTAATTATACCATTTTTAGTACAGAAAATCAGATTGTGATTGTTCACAAATTCACTATCGCCTAGACCTTTTATTCTAATAAATGCCTTAACAGCATCATCAGGCTCAATATTAAGCAAGTTTTGAATAGCTCTACCCTTCGAGTTCTTTGTTCCTTCGGGGATGTCATATACTTTCAACCAATAGCAACGTCCTTTTTGAGTAAAGAACAACATATAGCTATGCATTGATGCCGAATAGATATGCTCAATAAAGTCTTCGTCACGAGTATCACTACCTTTGGCTCCTACTCCACCCTTATTTTGAGCACGGAACTCAGCCAACGGAGTGCGTTTAATATAACCAAGGTGAGAGATTGTAATAATCATTTCATCATCGGCATAGAAATCTTCAGCATTAAAATCGCCAGCAGTATAGTCAATTTCAGTGCGACGCTCATCGCCATATTTATCGCGAATTTCAATCAATTCATCTTTAATAAGATTACGACAAACAACATCATTATTAAGAATCTCTTCTAAACTTGCGATAAGTTGCAAAATTTCTTCATAAGCCTGAGTAAGTTTATCTTGTTCAAGGCCGGTGAGCTGTTTCAATCGCATTTCAACGATTGCTGTTGTTTGAGCGTCGGTCAATTCAAATCGTTCACTCAAACGAGTCTTAGCTTCATCGGTATTTGCCGAAGATCTAATAATATGTATTACTTCATCAATGTTTTGTGAAGCAATTATTAACCCTTGCAATATGTGGGCTTTTTCTTGAGCTTTACCCAATTGGAATTTAGTGCGACGAATTACCACATCATGACGATGGTCAATAAATGATTGCAATAATTCTTTCAAATTCAATAATTTAGGACGGCCATTAACCAATGCAACATTATTCACACTGAATGATGCTTGCATTTGTGTCATTTTATATAATTTATTAAGTACTACATTTGCATTTGCGTCGCTTTTCAAACGGATAACAATACGCATACCTTTGTAGTTACTTTCATCATTAAGGTCGGCAATACCATCAATTTTCTTTTCATTGACAAGCTCTGCAATATACTTAATCAATTCTGCTTTATTTACATTATATGGTATTTCGGTGACGATAATGTCTTCATGATTAGCATCGGCTTCAATTTCAGCTTTAGCACGAATCAATATGCGACCGCGACCAGTTTCAAAAGCATCTTTCACCCCATTGTAGCCATAAATTGTACCACCTGTAGGGAAATCGGGTGCTTTAATATATTGCATCAACTCGGGTATAGTCAACTCGGGATTATCTACCAAAGCTACACATGCATTAATTGACTCTGTCAAATTATGAGGAGGCATATTTGTAGCCATACCCACAGCAATACCCGACGCACCATTTACCAACAAATTAGGGAAACGGGTTGGCAATACCGTAGGTTCTTTACGAGAGTTGTCATAGTTTGGTTGGAAATCAACGGTATCGGCTTCAATATCTTGAAGCATCTCTTCGCCAATTTTATCCAAACGAACCTCAGTATAACGCATTGCCGCAGCGCTATCACCATCGACCGAGCCGAAGTTACCATGACCATCGACCAAAGTATAACGCAAGGCCCAAGGTTGCGCCAAACGCACAACTGTACCATAAATTGATGAGTCACCATGAGGGTGATACTTACCCATTACCTCACCGACACAATTAGCCGATTTCTTATGGGGATGATCTGATGTATTACCCATCTCATTCATACCATAAAGCACGCGACGATGCACTGGTTTTAAACCATCTCGCACATCGGGCAATGCACGCGACACAATTACCGACATAGAATAGTCGATATATGCCGATTTCATTTCATTTTCAATATTGATCTTTAATATTCGATCTTGTTCCAACATTTTATTATAATGATGATTAAATTAGTCTTATTTTAACCAATTAGACTACTACTTGTCTGCTCGGTTTAATTACATATAAATTATCATACAAAGATAACATTTTTTTTGCAAAAAATTAAATTTTCAGACCATCTTTTGATTTTTTAAATCAAGTGTTAATAATGGCTCAATTTTAAACCATATCTTTGGCACAATAATTGCAGTATTAATAAAACAAAAGGTTATTTTTTTTAGAATAATATGGAATTAAAATTCACTCCTGAATACAAAAACATACTCGAACGAAGCAGAGATGAAGCTATTCGCCACAATAGCCAAGAAATAGAGCCAATACACTTATTTCTTGCGCTAACAAGCGATAGTTCTAGCAAATCATATAGATTAATCGAATCGGCATCAACCAACTATTCTATTCCTCAACTTAGGAATGAAATTGACAGCGTTGCTCATTGTAACTCAAATTTGACAGAAGAAAATATCATTACCAGTCCATTAGCCGAACGAATCATTAAACTCAGCACTCTTGAGGCTCGAATGCTGAAAAGCGAATATGTTGATGCTGAACATCTTCTTCTTGCTTTATTTCACAATTCAGAAACTCAAAATATGGATTTTTTGAAAACATTTATCAATATAGGTATAAATTACGACTCGCTATACAATTGTCTAAAAAAAGAAGCCGAATTGCCTACTATGGGCGCAGGGTTCTCGGATGAAGACTTTGAAGAAGATGACATAATGTCACAAGAAAATAACGAGACAACTACCCCAGTCAAAAAAACATCTCAAACACACGAAGGTAACGACACTCCTGTATTAGATAAATACGGGATAGACATGACTCGTGCTGCCGAAGAAAATAGGCTTGACCCAGTTATAGGTCGAGACAAAGAAATCGAACGCATTGCGCAAATTCTTAGTCGCCGAAAGAAAAATAACCCTGTATTAATTGGGGAACCTGGCGTTGGAAAATCGGCTATAGTAGAAGGACTCGCATTGCGTATTGTACAGCACAAAGTATCTCGATTATTATTCAACAAACGAGTCATTGCGTTAGACATGGCAACCATTGTAGCTGGGACAAAGTTTCGTGGTCAATTTGAAGAGCGCCTCAAGGCAATTCTCAACGAACTATCTAAAAACAAAGACATTATATTGTTTATTGACGAGATTCATACAATTGTTGGTGCAGGAAATGCACAAGGCACTATGGATGCGGCAAACATCCTCAAGCCAGCATTGGCTCGTGGTGAAATACAATGCATTGGAGCAACTACTCTTGACGAATATCGCAAAAACATCGAAAAAGATGGAGCTTTGGAACGCCGTTTTCAAAAAGTGATTGTTGAGCCAACCACTCCAGAAGAAACTCTACAAATCTTAAATAACATCAAGGACAAGTATGAAGAGCATCACAATGTAAACTTCACCCCCGAGGCCATTAGTGCTTGTGTTAATCTCACACAACGCTATGTAAGTGATCGCAATTTCCCCGATAAGGCAATCGACGCACTTGATGAAGCAGGGTCAAGAGTGCATGTTACAAACATAACCGTCCCCAAAGAGATTGAAGATCTTGAAATCGTAATAGGCGAAACTGCTCAAAGCAAACTTAAAGCTGCTCAAGCCCAAAACTTTGAAAGCGCTGCTGCTTTTCGCGACAAAGAGCACAAACTTCGCGCTGAACTCGAAGAGGCGAAAAAACGATGGGAAGAAAACCTCAACAAAGAGCGTGAAACAGTTGACGAAGACAAGGTTGCCGAAGTTGTTGCAATGATGACTGGAGTACCGGTTCAACGCGTTGCACAAGCCGAGGGTAAACGACTCGTCAAAATGTCGCCGACTTTAAAAAGCGAAATCATTGGACAAGACAATGCTATTGACAAAATAACAAAAGCGATACAACGCAATCGCATAGGGCTAAAAGACCCAAACAAACCCATTGGTACATTTATGTTCCTCGGGCCTACTGGTGTGGGTAAAACTCATCTTGCAAAGAAACTTGCCGAATATCTTTTTGACTCGGCCGACAACCTCATAAGAGTTGACATGAGTGAATTTATGGAAAAATTCACCGTATCGAGATTAGTAGGAGCACCTCCTGGATATGTAGGATATGAAGAAGGTGGTCAACTCACCGAAAAGGTTCGTCGCCGTCCTTATTCAATTGTACTTCTTGACGAGATTGAGAAAGCACACCCCGATGTGTTCAACATCTTGTTACAAGTTATGGATGAAGGTCGACTAACCGATAGCTTTGGCCGAAAAGTTGATTTCAAAAATACTATAATAATTATGACATCAAATGTCGGAACTCGCCAATTGAAAGAATTTGGTTCGGGCATAGGATTTAACACACAAAAAATCGACAAAGAATATTCTCATTCTGTTCTACAGAAGGCTCTTAATAAGGCTTTTTCGCCCGAATTCTTGAATCGTGTTGATGACATTATTATATTTGATTCTCTCGATAAGGAAGCTATCTTTAAGATTATTGATATTGAACTTGTTGGTTTTTTTAAGAGAATAACTGAACTTGGATACACTCTAAAAATATCGGATGAAGCCAAAACTTTTATTGCCGAAAAGGGTTATGATGTTCAATATGGCGCACGCCCATTAAAGCGAGCTATTCAAAAATATCTTGAAGATGAATTGGCCGAACTGATAATAAGTGAAGCAGTGTCAGTTGGTGACACAATTATTGTTGACTATGACAAAGAAAATGACAAAATTTCCACTTCAATAGTAAACAATTCAATAACTAAAACTGAATAAAATATTATATATCATAAAACATTCAAAAAACATCAAACAATATAATTATGAAAAAAGGTAATATAGGTGTTACAACCGAAAACATCTTTCCCGTAATCAAAAAATTTCTTTATAGCGATCACGAAATCTTCCTTCGTGAGCTAGTTTCAAACGCTATTGATGCAACTCAAAAACTTAAAACTCTATCATCATGTGGCGAATACAAGGGCGAAGTAGGTGAATTAAATGTAAAAATCTCGCTCGACAAAGACAAAGGTACCCTTACCGTAAGCGACAAAGGTATAGGTATGACCGCCGAAGATATTGATAAATACATCAACCAAATTGCGTTCTCGGGTGCAGAAGAGTTTCTTGAAAAATATAAAGACAATGCCAATGCTATAATTGGACATTTTGGATTGGGTTTCTATTCAGCCTTTATGGTTGCGAAGAAGGTTGAAATACGCTCACTTTCATACAAAGATGGTGCAAAAGCTGTGAAATGGGAATGTGATGGTTCTCCCGAGTATTCTATGGAAGAAATCAGCAAAGAATCTCGTGGTACCGACATCATTCTATATATTGATGATGAAAACAAGGATTTTCTTGAACAATCACGCATCGACACTTTATTAAAAAAATATTGTCGATTCCTCCCTGTTCCTGTCATTTCGGGCAAAGAACAAGAATGGAAAGATGGGAAATATGTTGACACCGATAAAGATAAGGTAATCAATGAAACATCTCCCGCATGGATGAAGAAGCCTGCTGAATTAAAAGATGAAGATTATCTAAACTTCTACCACGAACTTTATCCTGGCCAAGATGATCCTCTATTTTGGATTCACTTGAATGTGGATTACCCATTCACACTCACAGGGATATTATTCTTCCCTAAAATCAAGAACAACTTTGACATCAACAAAAATCGCATACAACTATATTGCAACCAAGTATTTGTAACTGATTCGGTTGAAGGTGTTGTACCCGAATTCCTAATGTTGCTCCAAGGGGTAATCGACTCTCCCGATATTCCTCTTAATGTGTCTCGCTCATACCTTCAAAGCGATGCGGCTGTTAAGAAAATCTCAACTTATATTACAAAGAAAGTATCTTCTCGTCTTGAAGAGATATTTAAAGCCGACCGCATTGAATTTGAAAAGAAATGGGACGATATTAAAATCTTCATTGAATATGGAATGTTGAGCGATGAAAAATTCCGCGAAGCAGGCAAGAAATTTACTCTCCTAAAAGACACTGAAGGTAAATACTACACCCTTGAAGAGTACAAACAACTCATTGAATCAACTCAAACCGATAAGGATGGTAATCTCATCCATCTATATACTACCGACCCAGTAGCTCAATATACCTATATTAATGCTGCTACCGAAAAAGGTTATAATGTGCTTTTAATGGATGGACAACTCGATTGTCATTTCATTGGTCTTTTAGAACAACAAGTTGAAAAATCTCAATTTGTGCGTGTTGACAGCGATGTTATTGACAACCTCATTCGCAAAGAGAACAAAAAAGAGGTTCTTCTCACAACCGACCAACGCAATATGTTGACAGGAATTTTCAACTCGCAAATTCCTACAGTTGACAAAGCTCAATTTATCGTAACATTTGAGGTAATGAGTGCTACCGACTCTCCAATCATCATCACCCAAAATGAGTATATGCGTCGCATGAAAGAGATGGCAGCATTCCAACCTGGAATGAACTTCTATGGAGAAATGCCCGATAGTTACAACCTTATTGTAAACACTGAGCATCCTCTAATTGCAAAGATTCGCGAAAATGCCGATGCTAATGTTGCTGAAAAACTTGCTCCTATCACAAAGTCAATCAACGACAACAACGCAAAAATCACTGAAATTCGCGATGCAAATAAGGATAAAACAATGAGCGAAGAAGATAATGCGAATATCTCATCACTTGAAGAAGCCGTTAAATCACTTCGTGCCGATGAAACCAGCATCATGAGCGAATATGCATCAAATCAACCTATTGTAAAACAATTGATTGACCTTGCTCTTCTCGGCAATGGTTTGCTAAAAGGCGAAGCGTTGAACTCGTTCATCCAACGTTCGGTTTCTTTACTATAATCCAATAATATAGTTATAGAATATAGGCGAGAATCGATTAGGTTCTCGCCTTCTTATTATGGATAAATGGATTATGGACAGTTTACTATACTACCATATAATCTTGATTGAATTTCATCGAGTCCCGCTCCACATATGATTTTATAATGCCATAAAGCATGGCTTGCAATGGCGATAGTGCATTTTCGGGATCTACACCCATAATCATTTCACTTACGAATGCTGTAGCCACAGCTACTTTTTCCTCCTCGGGCAATGAATTTATCGTATTTATTACATGAGGTGAAATCACAATTGATTGATGTTTCTTCGAATTTATCATAGTTATTATATTTAGTGGTTATACTTTTTGCTAATCACAATGCAAATTTAGCCCTCCACACGGGCAATAATATTGCACACATATATCAACATTAGTAAATACAATAATATTTATAAACATATTAAATGATGAATGTATAGCAAAAATTTTGTTGATTAGAGATTTTAGATTATTTTTGAAGTATAAATAATATCTCCAACCGAGATTGATATCGATACTCTAACTAAAATTCGCTGTATTATGAATGATATAACTCAACTATTCAACTCCTTATTAGAACAATATGGAAGTATTGATATTGCAGAAGCAGAATTTAAAAAGATGCTCACCGAAGATGATTCTTTGCATGAAGAATATAGTGAATGGTGTCATGCAGTAGGGAGTAGTGAAAAAAATGGATTTCTTGATTATTGCGAAGAGTATAAGATGTCGCAAGATTCGGTTTGGGACTCTTTGAAAGATTATGATGAATAACAACAATAAACTGCGGTTACCTGCCGAATGGGAATCTTTTGGCGCAATATTGCTATCATGGCCTCACGAGGATAGCGACTGGGCATATATGCTCGAAGAAGTTACAACATGCTATATCGATATCGTTAAAGCAATTATTCAAGAGACTGATGTAATAATCATTGCACCCAACATTGACATTCCCAAGAAACAGTTATCTAATTTAGACCAATCGCGCATTAAATATCTTGAAATTCCCACAAACGATACTTGGGCGCGCGATTTTGGTGTGATTACTACTTGCGACAATGAGGGGAATTTTATTCTCAACGATTTTCAATTTAATGGTTGGGGCTTAAAATTTGCATCAAACAAAGACAATCTCATTACACGCGCAATGATTGAGCAAAAGGTCATAACAGGTGTTTATAATAATTGCATGGGATTTGCTCTTGAAGGTGGTTCGATTGAAAGTGATGGCAATGGGCTTATTCTAACCACATCGGAATGCCTTTTATCACCCAATCGCAATGGTGATTTATCTAAAGAAGAAATTGAGCAATATCTAACTACAATTTTGGGCATAAAGAAAATGTTATGGCTCGATTATGGCTTTCTTGAAGGTGACGACACCGATAGCCATATTGATACTCTTGCCCGCATCGCCCCAAATGGCACAATAGTATATGTAGGCACTGATGATGTGAGCGATATTCATTACGAAGCATTGCAATCAATGAAACAACAATTGATGCAATTTACCACTCTCGAAGAAAATCCGTTCAACCTCATTGAGCTACCTCTCCCCGACCCCATTTATGACGAAGATGGATATAGACTACCAGCAACATATGCCAACTTTTTGATTATGGCCAAATCGGTAATTATGCCTATATACAACCAACCTCAAAAAGATTTATTGGCAACACAAATAATGCAGATAGCATTTCCAAATCACAAGATAATCACGGTCGATTGTAACGCATTGATTAAACAACATGGATCACTTCATTGCGTCACAATGCAACTACCTAAAGAAATATTATAAGATTTACACATTATATTAATTATGTTAAAGAAAACATTACGCACCGGTATCATACAACAACACAATACTGCCGACATTGCCGACAATCGCAATCGTTTAGCTCAAAAAATGCGTGAATTAGCCACTCAAGGAGCTGAGTTAATCGTAAACCAAGAGCTGCACGACTCACTATATTTTTGCCAAGTAGAGTCAACCGATAATTGCAACCTTGCCGTAGCAATTCCATCAGAAACTACCGATTTTTACTCATCACTCGCCAAAGAACTTGGCGTTGTAATCGTAACATCACTATTTGAGCGTCGTGCACCTGGATTATATCACAATACAGCCGTTGTTTTTGAAAAAGACGGCTCCATTGCTGGCAAATATCGCAAAATGCATATCCCCGACGACCCTGCTTATTATGAAAAATTCTATTTCACACCTGGCGATTTAGGATTCGAACCCATTGACACATCGGTGGGCCGTCTTGGAGTATTGGTATGTTGGGATCAATGGTACCCCGAAGCAGCTCGATTGATGGCATTGCGTGGCGCCGAATTGCTCATCTACCCCACTGCTATCGGTTGGGAAAGTAGCGACACTCCCGAGGAACAAGCCCGTCAACGCGAAGCGTGGATTACAATCCAACGCGCTCATGCCGTAGCAAACGGACTTCCTGTCGTATCGGTCAATCGTGTGGGACACGAGCCCGACCCTTCAAGCAATACTAATGGAATACAATTTTGGGGTAGCAGTTTTGTTGCCGGACCTCAAGGTGAATTCCTTTACAATGCTCCTAACGATGCTGAAGCAATGGCAATTATTGATATTGACATGGAACGCTCTGAAAATGTGCGTCGCTGGTGGCCATTCCTTCGCGATCGTCGCATCGATGCCTACGACAAGCTCACCTCTCGATTTATTGATTAGTAGAATTTAAAGGAGTTACTTACGGAACAATTACTTTATAGGTTTTTCCTGACAGATTTAGCAAATAAAAACCTGATGATAATTCAATGCGATTTGTGCCTGCGCAAATCGCATTTTCTTTTACAAGCATGCCACTTATTGAATATATCTGAACCAATGAAACAATATCACTTTCAATGATTAATTGTTGTGGTTCTACCACAACTTTCACCAATTGTGATTCAATTTCATCAACCCCTGAGCCATTTTTAGAATACAACTCAAGTTCAAGAATATCAATTGCTTCGGCATCGCTATAGGCATCCGATAGAGATGCTCTTATTTTTGCTTTTCTTGCTCTATCAAGCACTCCTATAGCAACATCGGCTGCAGTAGTCATAGTTGAGGTATTCACTTCGGCACCCTCATTAACAAATGAATATAAAACATCATTTGTTTCATCTATCAACTCAATCTTTATGGGATGAGTTCTTTTAGTTGACACATAATGGCGAACGGTCAATCCCAAATCGCATCCTTCTATCACAATTAATTCCGATTCGAGATAGGTTTCAGCAGGGAGTTTTAGCAACGGATACTGTTTATTTTGCAATCCTTGTTGTGTCACTATTTCACCCGACGGCATATATACCCATTGATGCGTAACCGAACCCGATGGACGAAGTATTGACAACCTCGCATTTTGTGCTTGTAATCCTTGTGAAAACATCATCACAAGAGCAATCATAAACAATAACAATCGAAATTTCATATTAAATTATTTTCTATTTTTCCACCATTGTTTTATATGTTTTACCCCCTCAACTCCTAACACTGCAAGTGCGCTATATTGAAAAGTTTTGGCCAAACCAAAGAATACTACCCACAACACACCTTTTGCTGTAGCACTTATTGGTAACAACATTTGCGCAAACGAAACGATATAACATATCACACAAGCAATTATCAATACAATCCCTGTGCGAAACGACAATCGAGATAAAAAATTCTTTACTTGACCAATGATTGATAACATATTGCGAAGTTAGTGTAAAAATTTCTAATCTTAAAATTCTCGCGCTGATTATCGCTAATTTATATCATTAAAGAATTTAATTGTTCGTAATATCATTAATGACATTTATGGCAATCGGATCAATAACCAAATATCTCGGTAATCTCAATGCTTGTGAAACATTGAAATAAATCGCAAATAATATCGTTTAAATATTAATGATGTTTAATCACTTGCTTATCGTGTGTGATTTTATTAAATTTGCGAATAAATTATTATCTCTATGAATAGATTAATCGTTAGCATATTTTCATTCATAACTATTTTTGCCGTAAATGCTGCCATATCATTCACTGGCACTACTTACAAAGTTATCACAGAAAAGCCCGAAGCGAGTACGGGGCTAAATCATATATATGTGCTCAATAGCCTCAATGGCGTGCAAATGATATATACTGCCTCAACAACATCGCCTGTGACATGGTATAAATATAGCAATCTTGGTGGTGGTTATGCCGAAGAGGTTGCCGGAGTGAAACAAAGTGGTAAAACTTATACTCTAAACATCACTGGTAGTGGTGATATGGGTTATATCATTGAAGAGGGGGCAAACAGATATTATTGCTGGGTTGTTGACCATTCGCAACATTCGCTCACTCTCAATTCATTGGGATTTGCGACCGAACAAGATTGCGACATGACCGAATTAATATTCCAAGGCTCGGCAAAACGCATTGTTTATTACACAATCAATGGCCAAGCAAAAGAATTAAATCGAGACATAAAACTCACTTACAACACTCTTGAGTATAATGAAACAAGCGAAACTTATGACCAAGTAGTGGCCGAGAAATCATTTTCTTATTTAAATACAGCATTTCGCACTAATGCTCCATTGTGCAACACCGAGTTCACCCTAACGGGAGATAAATATCTCAATGCATGGGGCATGGAAGAATCTATTACAAGCGAGTATTTCAACACTCTTGCCGTTGAAGCAAAAACATCAGCAACACAAACAATAAGAGAAAATGATAACGAGCAAAAAGATGAAACGCCTCTAGGTGGTTCGGCTCCTTGTGAAATAGAATTTAAAGCAATATGCACCGATGCTGCTATATTTCAAGAATGGCAGATGGCTACCGATGCCGATTTTGAAAACATCACTATGCGCATCAATGAGCCAATTACCACATACACATTCCGTGAACATGGCACTACATATGTGAGGTTTGTGGCAAGTAATGCAGCCGGTAGTTGCAACTATTATAGCGATACTTATGAAGTATTTGTGGGTGAATCGCGTCTTGAATGCCCCAATGCTTTCTCACCCGATGCATCGGAAGGTGTGAATGATGAGTGGAAGGTAAGTTACAAATCGCTTATCTCGTTTGAATGCTATATTTTCAACCGATGGGGTGTGAAAGTCGCCGAATTTACTGACCCTGCACAAGGTTGGGACGGCAAATACAATGGCAAATATGTACCTTCGGGAGTGTATTATTATGTAATCAAAGCCGAAGGTGCCGATGGTAAAAAATATAAACTAAACGGAGATATTAATATTATTAAATATAGTGGTGTAACAGGAAACTCAACCACACCAACAGAATAAAATCATGAAAAAATTCATTTTCAGCGCAATTGCACTTTTCGCAATTTTAAGTATTAATGCACAAGAAACACGCAATTTTTCACAAGTAATAAATCCGGTAGTTCCAGAGTCGATAACTTTTGGCGGTCAAAAGATTAATCTTGATCGCATTGACATGTTTGAACGACTTGACCGAGAGCTCACTTCATTGTCATATACTCACGGAAGTACACTATTAACACTCAAAAGAGCAAATCGTTTCTTCCCTATCCTAGCTCCTATTCTTGAAAAAAATGGGCTTCCACTTGACTTCTTATATTTAGCATGTACAGAGAGTATGCTTGATGTGAGAGCCTACTCTCCTGCTAAAGCGGCTGGTTTGTGGCAATTTATTCCAGCAACAGGCAAAGCTTATGGGTTGGAGGTGAATGAATATGTTGATGAACGATTAAATATAGAAAAAGCCACTGAAGCAGCATGCAAATACCTAAAAGACTCATACGAAAAATATGGCAATTGGGAATCGGTTGCTTGTGCTTATAATGCTGGTAATGGTCGCATCACTTCGGAACTCGCAAAACAACAAGTGTCATCGGCTTTTGACCTATACTTGGTGTCGGAAACATCTCGATACATGTTCCGAATTCTTGCATACAAACTAATCCTTGAGAATCCACGCGACTATGGTTTTTATATAACTGCCGACCAATTATATCAGCCTGTGGAATGTGATATCGTTGAGGTTAACACAGCAGTATCGGATTGGCCCACATGGGCAAAACAACATGGAATAACTTTTGCACAACTACGCGAGCAAAACCCCTGGATACAAGCAAAGTATCTCCATAATCGTTCGGGGAAAGTCTATAAAGTAAAAGTTCCAAAAAAAGAATCACTTTATAGATCAACCCAAAATAAGACTGTATATAATCCTTCTTGGATTGGTAAATAATAGCACAGAATGTCGAATATAGAATCTACATCTAACGAAGAGTTTATCGATAATCTGACGGTTATAGGCGCTCGTGTCCATAACCTTAAAAATATTGATGTTACCATTCCACACAACAAATTAACCGTGATTACGGGATTGAGTGGTAGTGGGAAATCATCATTGGCTTTTGACACAATTTTTGCCGAAGGACAACGCCGATATATCGAAACATTCTCAAGCTATGCACGCAATATGCTCGGCACTCTTGAGCGTCCCGATGTTGATTATATCTCGGGATTGAGCCCAGTAATTGCCATTGAGCAAAAAACAACGAATAAAAATCCTCGAAGCACGATAGGTACAACCACCGAGATTTATGATTTTTTACGATTGCTTTATGCAAGGATAGGCGAAGCACGAAGTTATATATCGGGCGAGCCTATGGTTAAATATACTGAGGACAAAATAGTAGAGTTAATTCTAAACAAATTTGACGGAAAGAAAATTTACATTCTTGCTCCTATTGTAAAGAATCGAAAAGGTCATTATAAGGAACTTTTTGAGCAATTACGCAAAAAAGGTTATCTAACTGTGAGAGTTGATGGTGAATTACAAGAGATAACCTTAGGAATGAAAGTTGACCGTTATAAAAGCCACTCAATAGAGTTGGTAATCGATCGTCTAAAAGCATCAACAAAAGACGACTCTCGGTTGCGAAAAACAATAACTACAGCACTAAAACAAGGGGGAAAACAATTGATGATATATGATGTTGATGAGGATCAGATATATCATTATAGCCAAATGCTGATGGATCCCATTAGTGGTATTTCATATAAAGAACCAGCGCCACATAACTTTTCATTCAATTCGCCTCAGGGGGCTTGTCCATGTTGCAAAGGCTTAGGTTATGAAAACGTGATTGACCGAGATAAAATCATTCCCGATACATCTATTTCAATATATGACGGAGGGATAATTCCTCTTGGAAAATATAAAAATAGTATGATTTTTTGGCAAATAGATGCTATATGCCAAAAATATGGTGCTTCAATAAAATCACCAATAAAAGAACTCCCCGAAGAGGCAATTAACGATATATTAAACGGTACAACCGAACGATTGGCAATAAAGAATGACACTTTGAGTCTATCTAATTATTTTCAATCATATGAAGGTCTAATAAAATACATTGAGCTACAACAAAACGAAGAGGCTGGTGCAGCCGCACAAAAATGGAGCGGACAATTCTTCTCACGCGCAGTGTGTCACGAATGCAATGGCGATAGATTGAATATTGAAGCTCGACACTTTTTTATTGGCGATAAAAACATTGCCGATTTGGCGCGGCTTGATATTTCGGACCTTTTGAAGTGGGTTGATGAAGCAAAAGAGACATTAACACCTCAACAATCAATAATTGCCAACGAGATACTAAAAGAAATAGGTACTCGATTGCGATTTCTTGTTGATGTGGGGCTTGACTATCTTTCACTAAATCGAAATTCGGCAACACTATCGGGAGGAGAAAGCCAACGAATAAGACTTGCAACTCAATTAGGTTCGGAATTGGTAAATGTTCTGTACATTCTTGATGAGCCAAGCATAGGTTTGCATCAAAAGGACAATCGTAGGCTAATCAATTCGCTTAAAAAACTTCGCGATGCATCCAACTCGATAATTGTTGTTGAACACGACAAAGATATGATGCTCGATGCCGACTATATTATAGACATAGGACCTCGTGCAGGCCGAAAAGGTGGAGAGGTAGTATTTCAAGGGACACCACATGAAATGCTAAAAGAATCTACTCTTACAGCACAGTTTCTTACTGGAGATAAGAATATTGCCGTCCCTACTCAACGCCGTGATGGAAATGGGAAGAAAATCTCATTAATTGGTTGTACTGGCCACAATCTCAAAAATGTTTCTTTGCATTTACCACTTGGCACATTTACTTGCGTTGCAGGTGTATCGGGTAGCGGAAAATCAAGTTTAATTAATGCGACTCTACAACCAATATTGAGCCAGCACTTCTATCGCTCAAATCAGCAACCACTACCTTACAAAGAGATTGTCGGCATTGAGAATATCGATAAAATAGTCACTGTTGACCAATCGCCATTAGGTAAATCGCCACGGTCAAATCCGGCTACATATACAGGAGTATTTTCTGACATACGCAGCTTGTTTGTCAATCTACCCGAGGCAAAAATACGAGGGTATAAGCCTGGGCGATTCTCGTTCAATGTGTCGGGGGGACGATGCGACGCATGTAACGGTAATGGCTATCGCACAATTGAGATGAATTTTCTCCCCGATGTTCTTGTGCCTTGTGAGGTGTGTGGTGGTCGAAGATATAACCGCGAAACTCTTGAAGTGAGATATAAAGGAAAATCTATTGCCGATGTTCTTGATATGACAATCAATCAAGCTGTTGATTTTTTTGCTGGAATACCTAATATCCTCAACAAAATAAAAGTGCTACAAGATATCGGCCTTGGATATATTAAGCTTGGGCAACCATCGTCAACGCTATCGGGTGGCGAAAATCAACGAGTAAAACTCGCTACAGAATTATCAAAACGAGATACCGGCAAAACATTGTTTATCCTTGACGAACCTACTACTGGGTTACATTTTGAAGACATAAATACATTATTGGGCGTAATGAATCGTCTTGTTGAAAAAGGCAATACCGTGTTGGTTATTGAGCACAATCTTGATGTACTCAAATGTGCCGATTACATTATTGATATGGGCCCTGGTGGAGGAAAAAACGGAGGCGAAATTATTGCAACAGGAACACCCGAAGAAATTGCATTAGGCAACTCCCCTACTGCACAATATATAGCTGAAGAGTTGAACATAACAAAAAAGCATTAACGGCGAGTTAATGCTTTTATCTTTTTAGTTCGGCCTGTGCCAATTTATGATTTTGTGCAGCAGCTTTTTGTAGCCATTCTTTAGATAACTCTTGATACTCTTGCGATGATCGGCAATTCTTGTAGTACATCCCCAACGAATATTGTGCATGAACAAATCCTTGTTGAGCCGACTTTTTAAACCACATTTCGGCTTTAGTAACATCTTTTTCAACACCTTCGCCCCTATAATAACACTCACCTAAAAACCATTGAGCCAACATATAGTTTTGTTTAGCCGATTTTTCACAATATTGAAATGCCTTGCGATCATTTTTATAAGTACCTCTGCCCTCTTTAAAACAACGCGCCAACATAAATTGAGCTTCGGGGCAACCTTTCTTTGAGGCTTCATGAAAATATTGAAAAGCCTTCTTATCATCGACCTTCGTGCCTTTGCCACTAAAATAGAAATATCCCATTTGGGTCAATGCATTAGTGTGTCCCTGGTTTGCAGCTTTCTCACACCAAGTCAAAGCTTTTTCATAGTCGCTTTTCACGCCTAATCCATCAATGTAGCAATGACAGAGTAGATATTGTGAATTAGCATCTCCTTTTTGCGCATTATATTCTAATGTTTTAGAATAGGACAATGCTGCATTAGCATTAAATGCTATGCACAAAATCATTATTAATATTTTTATTAAGCGTATCACTATGTTTTTAATACTAATCTTTTATAATTACGATTTTATATCATTATTATTATGTAAATCGCATTTTTTATTTTAATTTTGCAATTCATGAAAACAAAAAAGTTTAATATAAATTGATTTAACACGCCTATCTTTATCAATTAAATTTTGTAACTTTGTAGCATAAAATTACACAAACCTTATGTCAAAACTTTATTTATTTATATTCATTATCATTTCTGTTGCGACAATTAGTTGTAATAGTTCCAATCATGACAATGCCAAAGACATGGTAGAAAAAATCGCATACTATAAAAACAATAATTTTACTGATTCGCTAATCGTTCTACATGATTCAATAATCGGCAACAATTCTTTATGCGACAAAATAATATCTATTGCTAAAGATTCATGCGAAAACTTATTATCATTTAGCATTGCAATCACAGCAACGCCTAAACATGCTGCTCAAATTACGATTAACGAATTACTATCTGAAAGTTCAATCAATAATCCGACTCAATTTATCAAAGATATTAACAACTCGCTTTCATTGATTTACACAAGCGAAGAAAATAATTATATCAAATCACTCGACTCAATTAGCAGTAGCCTTGACATTGACCAACAAGCTAAATTATTTACACTTGTATCTACTCCAAAACAACTTGCAAACAAGGTGAAATTAGAGGAAAATTGTCAAGAACTAATTGAAGCAATTGAAAAACAATATAAAAACAACGAAAGTGCATTAACCGAATTCCATAATACCCTTAAATAAATTTTAATATGTTTAGCCCTGAATATTTGGTAAAATACATAAATAACGCAATAAGCAAAATTAAATATCCCGAAGAACCTCGTGGATTATATGAACCAATTAAATACACTCTTGAAGGGAGCGGCAAACGATTACGTCCTTTGCTAACTCTTGCAACATGTGATGTATTGGGCGGAGATATAGAAGCAGCAAAAAATCAAGCAATAGGTGTTGAAATGTTCCACAATTTCACTCTACTTCATGATGATGTAATGGACAACGCCGATATGCGTAGAGGTAAAGCCACAGTGCATCGCAAATGGAACGAAGCAACAGCAATACTTTCGGGCGATGCAATGTTGACTCTTGCGACTCAATTTATGACTAAAGGTGATGGCACAAAATCGTGGGATATCATTACTCTCTTTAACACTACAGCAATGGAAGTGTATCAAGGGCAACAATATGATATGGATTTTGAATTACGAGATGATGTATCGGTTGATGAATACCTTGAAATGATTCGCCTAAAGACATCGGTTCTCTTGGGTTGTGCATGTAAATTGGGGGCAATCGTAGCTGGTGCATTTGATTCGGAACGCAATGCTTTTTATAAATATGGTATGAAATTGGGGTTGGCATTCCAATTACAAGATGACTACCTCGACACTTATGGCGACCCTCAAATATTTGGAAAGAACATAGGTGGTGACATCCTTAACGATAAAAAAACTTGGCTTCTTATATCGGCCTTAAACGAGGACACAACAGGCACAATAAAGTCGCTAATAGGCAATAGTGATATTAATGGAGAAGAAAAGATTGCGGCAGTAAAAGCAATTTATGATAATTTAAATCTTGCAAATCGTTGCAAAGAATTAATGGAAAAATTTGCAGCTGAAGCAGTGGATGCATTGAAAACAGTGGGATTGAGCGATAAAGATATGGAATTCTTCCGCCAATTAGCTCAAGAAGCTATTGGCCGCAACCATTAATCATTAAAATGCTAATAGATACACATACCCATCTCTATCTTGAGGAATTCCAACCAAATCCTCAAGATGTTGTCACACGAGCCATAGAAGCAGGAGTAGAGCAAATGATTTTTCCCAATGTGGATTTATCAACAATTGCTCCAATGCAAAATCTTCACAATCTTTTCCCCGAAAACACATTCATGGCAATGGGATTGCACCCAACTGAAATTAAGGATACATGGGTAGAAGATTTGTCCAAGGTAAAAACCGAATTTAATCAAAACACCGATAAGTATATCGCAATAGGTGAAATAGGCATTGACCTATATTGGGACAAGACTTATTGCGATGAACAGATGCAAGCTCTTGAACAACAATTTAATTGGGCAGTTGAATCAAATATTCCCGTAATTATCCATTGCCGCGAAGGTCTTGATGAAATATTGGAAGTTCTTGATGGCATGAGTACCAAACCACAAGGAGTATTCCATAGTTTTGGAGGGACCGATGAAGATGTTGACCGCATTAGAAAATATGGCGATTTTTACTTTGGGATAAATGGCATTGTTACTTTTAAAAATTCGAAATTACGAGACACTCTTCCAGCCATAGGGATTGACCGAATATTACTTGAAACTGATGCGCCATATTTAGCTCCTGTTCCCCATAGAGGTAAACGCAACGAAAGTGCTTATTTAATTCACACTGCTGCTCATATTGCTCAACATCTTTCATTAACTACCGAAGATGTTGCAATTAAGACCACAAACAACGCAAAAAAACTGTTTGGCATCTAATCCCTACATAGGATTATTTATTACAATAAATACATTTAGATATGTTGCCAAGATTAACCATAATACATATGGTGCAAATAGCCATGCCGAAACTTTATTGACACGGTAACATGTTACTATATAAAATAGCACCGTTAAATCTAACAATATTAAATCTATCAGTCCGCTAAATGGATCTTGAAGATAGAAAAACAAGAAACTCCATGCAAAATTAAAGACTAATTGAAGGATAAAAATCCATGCCAAACCAGTGTCAAACATTTCTTGCTTATTCCACACCAAACCAATAGAGATTCCACTACATAAATATATAATACCCCATGCGATAGGAAATATAGAATTGGGTGGCGTTAAATTTGATTTAATTAAAGTCGGATACCAAGTTTCCAATGAATAAGTCTGAAATAAATTGGCTGTATAACCGACTCCAAAACAAATCAAAATAGCTACTAAAATATAAACTACTCGTTTCATAACTCAATATATTTATAATTTTATTATATAACATTAAACTATATTGAGTTGTTTTGTGCTAATAAAAACAAAAATGGCAAAACTATAAAGTTTTACCACTTTTATTTAATATATTATGTCTAATGATTAACCTTTGATAGCAGCTACACCAGGAAGAGTTTTTCCTTCAATAGCTTCAAGGAGAGCACCACCACCAGTTGACACATAAGATACTTTATCAGCAAGACCAAACTTGTTAACACAAACTACAGAGTCACCAACAGCAACAAGTGAGAATGCACCATTTTCAGTTGCTTCAACGATAGCTTCAGCGATAGCTTTTGAACCACCAGCGAAGTTATCAAATTCAAATACACCTGCAGGGCCATTCCAAAGTATAGTTTTAGCAGTACGGATAACATTAGCAAATGCTTCACGAGTCACAGGACCAGCATCCATACCTTCCCATCCTTCAGGAATATCCATAGCCGACACTACTTGAGTGTTTGCATCATTGCTGAATTTATCACCAGCGATACAGTCAGTACCAAGAACAAGATTTACACCTTTTTCTTGTGCTTTCTTCATAATATCAAGAGCCAAGTCAAGTTTATCATCTTCACAAATTGAAAGACCGATTTTGCCACCTTGAGCCTTAGCAAATGTATATGTCATACCACCACAAAGAATCAAGTTATCAACCTTATCCATGAGGTTTTCAATGATACCAATTTTGGTTGATACTTTTGAACCACCCATAATTGCAGTGAAAGGACGCTTGATGTCACTAAGGATATTATCAACTGCTTGAACTTCTTTTTCCATCAAGTAGCCGAGCATTTTGTCGTCTTCGCCAAAGCTATCAGCAATAACAGCTGTAGAAGCATGTTTGCGGTGAGCAGTACCGAATGCGTCATTTACATAGCACTCAGCATAGCTTGCAAGTGTTTTAGCAAATGTTTTTTGGCTTTCTTTCATTTCTTTTTTAGCTGTTTCGTAAGCAGGATCTTCTTTATCGATACCTACAGGCTTACCTTCTTCTTCAGCATAGAAACGAAGGTTTTCAAGCAAAAGAACTTCACCAGGTTGCAATGCAGCAGCAGCGTCAGCAGCATTAGCACAATCTTCGGCAAATTTCACATCACGACCAAGAGCAGCAGCTACTGCATCTTTAATTTGAGCGAGAGAGAATTTAGGATTTACTTTACCTTTTGGTTTACCCATGTGTGACATGATGATTAGGCTACCACCTTCTTCAAGAATTTTCTTAAGTGTAGGAAGAGCGCCACGGATACGAGTGTCATCGGTAATGTTTCCGTTTTCATCGAGGGGCACATTGAAGTCCACTCTGACGATTGCCTTTTTGCCGGCAAATTTGTAATTGTCGATAGTCATTTTCGTTTGAAAATTAAATTAATTATAACATTATATATTAGTTTCAATAAATTAGATTACAAAATTACACCTTTTTTCTCAAATACTGATGCATTTTGTCATTAAATGATGTTATGAACCTTTAACAACTCACGCATATCGTTTGCAAGTTTCTCTGATTCGCGAGCAGCAGCTTCAGCGAAATCCTCACCATTAGAAGCGTAAATAATGCCTCGTGATGAATTAACCAATAAGCCACAATCTTCAATCATGCCATACTTTGCGACTTCTTCAAGACTTCCACCTTGAGCTCCTACGCCAGGAACGAGCAAAAAGCTTTTTGGTGATACTTTGCGGATATCTTGGAACATTGCTCCTTGTGTAGCACCAACAACATACATCATTTCATCGCTTGAAGCCCATTTAGCCGAAGTTTCAAGCACATGTTCAAATAAGCGTTTACCCTCTTTATCTTCTATTAGTTGGAAGTCGTGGCTACCTTTGTTTGAAGTCAAGGCGAGAAGAATAACCCATTTGCCTTCATATCCAAGGAAAGGAGTTACACTATCTTCTCCCATATAAGGAGCAACTGTAATTGCGTCAACATCAAGATGTTCAAAGAAACTACGAGCATAAAGTTGAGAAGTATTACCAATATCACCTCGTTTTGCGTCAGCAATAATAAATTGATCGGGATATTTCTCTTTGATATACTTCACGGTCTCTTCCATTGCAACCCAACCTTCAACTCCAAGGCTTTCATAGAATGCAAGATTTGGTTTATATGCTACAGCATATTGAGCAGTTGCATCAATAATTGCTTTATTGAAAGCCAACAAAGGATTTTCTTCTTTCAATAAGTGTTGAGGTATTTTTTTGATATCGGGATCAAGACCTACACAA
Source organism: Muribaculaceae bacterium (assembly GCA_045646905.1). GTDB lineage: Bacteria > Bacteroidota > Bacteroidia > Bacteroidales > Muribaculaceae > RGIG4079. Next base: position 54,064 of record JAZRLP010000029.1, on the reverse strand, counting down.
AGGAAAGAACCTTTGCGACGTATATTTTCAACTAATTCAGTTCTTTTCATATTTATAATTTATTTAGAGTTCGCTTTCTTTTAATTTTTCAGCATTTTCGGCAATGATAAGTTGGTCAATACAATCTTGAATATCACCATCAACAAACGCTTGAAGATTATATATCGTATAATTAATACGATGGTCGGTAATGCGACCTTGTGGATAATTATATGTACGAATCTTTGCCGAACGGTCACCAGTTGACACCATAGTTTTGCGTCGTGAGGCTATATCATCAATATATTTTTGGTGCTCTTTATCATAAATGAAAGTACGCAAACGGCTCAACGCGCGCTCTTTGTTTTTAGGTTGGTCTCGAGTTTCGGTACATTCAATAAGTATTTCTTCGGTCTCGCCAGTATTTGGGTTTTTCCACATATAACGAAGACGCACTCCCGATTCTACTTTATTTACATTTTGACCACCTGCACCACCACTTCGGAATGTGTCCCATTTGATTTCACCTTCATTGATTTCTACATCAAAAGCTTCGGCCTCGGGCAATACTGCAACCGTTGCTGCCGATGTATGCACACGCCCTTGTGTCTCGGTCGCTGGTACACGTTGTACACGATGTACACCACTTTCATATTTCAATGTGCCGTACACACCTTCTCCACTCACTGCCATAACGATTTCTTTAAATCCTCCGGCTGCACCTTCACTAAAGCTTGTAATTGCAACATTCCACCCTTTTGACTCGCAATATTTGCTATACATCTTAAATAAGTCACCGGCAAAAATTGCTGCCTCATCGCCACCTGTACCTCCACGAATTTCAAGAATAGCATTCTTTCCATCTTCGGGATCGGCAGGTATTAAGAGTAATTTAATTTCTTCTTCAAGATTTGGTAACTCTGCATTGGCATTATCAAGTTCTTCTTTTGCCATTGCTCGCATATCTTCATCGTTTTCAGTATCAAGAATTTCACGAGCCTCTTGTATGTTACCTATTAAATTTCGATAGCGACGAGTAGCCGCAGTAAGTTTTTCTAATTCTTTATATTCTTTTGTAAGTCGCACATAACGCTTCATATCTGCTATCACTGAAGGGTCAGTAATAAGCGTACTAACCTCTTCAAATCGAGCTTCAATGCCGTCAAGACGAGATAATAATGATGTATCGGCCATAGATAAATTAATTTTTCACAAAGTTACAAAAATTAATTGAGGTTATTAGATTAATTTTAATGTTTTTTACGCTATCAATACGATTAAAATCACTAATAAACTCTTTACTTTATGAATATTTAATTAAACCGTTATTTTTTCAATAAAAAAGCGCTTGATTGAATCGTAATTTTATTGTAGCACACAATCACTTCAAAGAATTAAAGCGATAGAGTATTTAAAACTCGGTTGAGTTACTCTAATATTTTAATTACTAGGGAGGGAACTGCGTTATTAATTCAGTTATCATATGCATTATCATCCCCATATTTATTTATGTCGGGTTAATCAGTTTGTTATTATTCCAATAAATAGTATCTTTGTAGAAAAGAAGTAAAAACGACATGGAAAATTTACCACAAGACCCATTTATATTATTTAGTTACATTAACACTAAACTGCGTGATAATTATTCATCACTTGATATTCTATGCGAAGATTTAGACATTGACAAAGATGAGCTCATCAAGAAGTTAAAAACTATAGGTATGACATATGATGCCATCCTCAACAAATTTGTTTAAAAATTAATGTCAAATTTCTTGCATTCACTCGCCAAAGAGAGTAACTTTGCATAGAATGGAAGATTATATTAAAGAATTAAATCAACAGCAGCAAGACGCTGTTTTGTATCTCGATGGGCCTCAATTAGTTATCGCAGGCGCTGGATCGGGCAAAACGCGTGTACTCACATATAAAATTGTGCATTTATTGGCCCATGGTTATGAACCATGGCGAATATTGGCTTTGACTTTTACCAATAAAGCTGCACGCGAAATGCGTGAACGCATTGAGAGCGTTGCTGGTGGAGCTACAGCGTCAAAATTGTGGATGGGGACATTTCACTCTATTTTTGCGCGCATACTACGCATAAATGCTGAACGATTAGGATTTAAAAGTGATTTTACCATCTACGATAGTGCCGACTCTAAAGCCTTGATCAAATCAATCATGAAAGATTTGGGCATAGAAAATAACACAAATAGCACTCATAACCCATATAATATCTCATTTGTATCAAACGCAATATCTATGGCTAAGAATGCTCTCATATCTCCTACCGCTTATGCCAATAACAAAGAGATTATAGATGCAGATCGCCGAGCAATGCGTCCACGAATGGCAGAAATATATCGAGGGTATTGCCATAGATGTTTTGTCGCTGGAGCAATGGACTTTGATGACTTGCTTTACTATACAAATGTATTGTTGCGCGATAATCCCGATATACTCCGACATTATCAAGAATATTTCAGATATATCCTTGTCGATGAGTATCAAGACACCAATTTTGCTCAACACTTAATTATATCACAACTCACACGAGAAAGCCACAACCTTTGTGTTGTAGGCGATGATGCTCAAAGCATATATTCATTTCGAGGTGCTAATATTCGCAATATTCTTAATTTACAAAACGCGTATCCCGATTTGCGAATATTCAAATTGGAGCAGAACTATCGCTCTACACAAACTATTATCAATGCGGCCAACTCGCTTATTGATAAAAACACCGAGCAAATTCGCAAACAAGTATTCTCAAAGAACAACATCGGTAGCAAGATTGAAGTTGTACAAAGTTATAGTGATTACGAAGAAGCGTTTTTAGTTTCCAATCGCATATCACAACTAAGGATGCAATCACACGATAGTTATGATGAATTTGCAATACTATATCGCACCAACGCTCAATCACGAATTCTTGAAGAATCTTTACGCAAACGCAATATCCCCTATCGCATATATGGTGGGCTATCCTTTTACCAACGCAAAGAGATTAAAGATGCCATTGCGTATTTTAGGCTATCAATAAACCCCAATGATGATGAAGCATTGAAGCGTGTAATCAATTTCCCTGCTCGCGGAATTGGCGACACTACTTTGAATAAACTTGTGCGATGTGCTATTGATAATCGAGTGAGCATATGGAATGTAATCAACAATATAGCACAATTTAATCCCGGAGTTAATTCAGGCACCACTAAAAAACTTATTGCATTTAGAGATTTGATTCAATCATTTATTGATTTAAATCAAGAAGGGAAGAACGCTGAAGAAATAGCAAAACATATTATTCGTGAGACTCAATTGTTAAGTATGCTTCATTCTGATGACACCCCAGAAAACATATCAAAAATAGAGAACCTTCATGAGTTATTGAATGGTGCTACAGAATTTGTATCAACCAAACTTGAAGAAGGTAACACCGAAAATATTTCACTCACTGATTTTCTTGCTGAAGTTTCACTCGCAACCGATCAAGATACTCAAGACGAGGGTAATGGAGGAGAAAAACTCACAATGATGACCATACATGCTGCTAAAGGATTAGAATTTAGCAATGTATTTATCGTTGGAGTAGAAGAAGTATATTATCCCTCAGGAGAAAATGAGCTAATTCCTCCTTCTGAAATAGAGGAAAATCGACGATTATTATATGTTGCGATTACTCGAGCAAAAAACAATTGCATGATTACATATGCTCTATCTAGATTATTATATGGTAAAACTACAGCATGCAATCCCTCACGATTTATTCGCGATATTGACCCTAAATATCTCAATATATGTTCGGGGTCGGCAATAGGTGGCAACAATAATTTCACAAATCCCATTGAAAATTACAGAGCCTCTTTTCATTCTGAAACAAAGACTTATCGCGTTCCAAACAATTTGAAGCCGATAAAAGAATCTCGTAGCAAAACAGCAATTGCACCAACACAAGGTTCCTCTATAGGGACAACCTTTAGTGATATTCACGAAGCAAGCAATCTTTCGGTAGGAATGGCTATTGAACATCAACGATTTGGGACTGGTAGAATCACAACGATTGACACATCTTCAGCCGACGCTCGCATTGTTGTAGAATTTACAAACACTGGAACAAAAACATTATTACTTAAATTTGCACGTTTTAAGATTATTGGATAATGAAAATTAACGAAATACCCACTCCGTTCTACATAGTATATGAAAATCGACTTCGTCGCAACCTCGAATTAATAAATCGAGTGAAACGAGAGGCCGAGGTAAATATAATTATGGCATTTAAAGCAAATGCTTTGTGGCGCACATTTCCCATAATTCAAGAATATTGCACTGCATCAACAGCAAGTTCGCTAAATGAGATGGATTTAGCAATTGATTGTTTGGGGAATGAAGTTCATTCTTATTGCCCAGCATATACCCCGTTGACAATAGGTCGCTATCTTGAAGGTAGCACACATATCACTTTCAATTCACTCAATCAATGGGAACGGTTTAAAAATGATGTAGTTAAACACAATTCTACCAAAGGAAAACACCATGTATCGCCTGGAGTGCGAGTAAATCCACAATGTTCAGTGATTGAAACTGATATATATAACCCTGCCCTACCCGGCTCACGATTTGGTGTTACAGCCGAGATAATTGGCGACAAACTACCCGACGGTATTGAGGGTATGCACTTCCACGCTCTATGCGAATCTACTTCGTTTGATTTAGAAAAAGTACTTGAAGCTTTTGAGGCTCAATTTGGCAAATATCTATCACAAGTAAAATGGGTAAATATGGGTGGCGGACACCTCATGACCCGCGAAGGATATGATGTTGAACATCTCATCTCTCTATTAAAAGAATTTAAGAGCCGTTATCCTTGGCTTGATGTGATACTTGAACCTGGTAGTGCATTCACTTGGCGCACTGGCGACTTAATAACATCGGTAGTGGATGTTGTAGAAAATCAAGGTGTAAAAACCGCTATCATTGATGCGTCATTTGCGTGCCACATGCCCGACTGCCTTGAAATGCCCTATCAGCCCCAAATCACCGAAAGCGTTGAGGTTAACAAATCACTTCCAACATATCGTCTTGGAGGGAATTCTTGTCTCAGTGGCGATTTCATTGGAGATTGGAGTTTTGAAAAGCCACTTGAAATAGGAGACAAATTGACACTCGAAGATATGAATCACTACACCACCGTAAAGACCAATATGTTTAACGGCATACAACACCCATCCATAGTGTTATGCCGAGCCGATGGTGAATGTGAATATTTGCGACAATACACATATGAAGATTATAAATCAAGGATGAGTTAACCCACTTTTATTACCCAAAGAAAAGTCTATAAATATGCCACGATTTTCGATAATAATACCAGTATATAATCGCATTGATGAAGTCCGCGACCTAATGGAAAGCCTTGCACATCAATCATGCAAAGACTTTGAAGTTGTAATTGTAGAGGATGGCTCTTCAGCCCCTTGCAAAGAGGTTGTTGAAGAATATACTAATCAAGTTAATGCCTCTTATTATTATAAAGAGAATGAAGGTCGTTCGATTGCACGCAATCACGGCCTTGAACGCGCAAAAGGTGATTATTTTATCTTCTTTGACTCGGATTGTGTTATTCCTCCCGATTATTTTAAGACCCTATCAGATGCTCTTGATAAAAATCCTCTTGATTGTTTCGGTGGCCCCGATGCAGCACACGAATCGTTTAGCTCAACACAAAAAGCGATTAACTACTCAATGACTTCATTCCTCACCACTGGTGGCATTCGTGGTGGGAAGGTTCAATTAGAGAAATTTGTGCCTCGCACATTCAATATGGGCTACTCTCGCAAAGTATATGAAAAAGTGGGAGGATTTAGGGAAATGTTCTCTGAAGATATCGACATGAGCACTCGCATCCGTCAGGCTGGGTTCTCTATAGGGCTAATTCGTGAGGCATATGTATATCACAAACGCCGTGTGAACATGCGATTATTCACACGCCAAGTGTATGTATTTGGCATGTCGCGCATCACATTAAAGTTACTTTATCCCGATTCGTTAAAATTGGTGCATACTTTACCCGCTGTGTTTGTATTGGGTTCGGCATGTTTGATATTGCTTTCTTTATTTTGGAAATGGTGGTGTATTCTTCCTTTAGCAGCATATCTATTGGCCATCTTTATCACTGCACTATTCTCTACCAAATCCTTCATCATTGCGACTAAAGCAGTTCCTGCAAGCATCTTGCAACTTTGTGGCTATGGATGGGGATTTATCAAAGCATTTACCACTAAAATTCTTTTGCGCCGCGGGCGTAACATTGAGGAAGAAGTTGCAATTAGAAAAGGGAAATAATATATTATGAGCGACCAACTCAAAGAACCCGAAAATCGATTCATGGGGCGCATTGCCGACCTTGATGAAGGAGATAAGCCTCGCGAAAAAGCCTTATCTCAAGGCATTCGTTCGTTGAGTAATGCCGAACTACTTGCAATCATTTTTGGCAGTGGGGTTCCTGGCAAATCAGTCATTTCAATGAGCCAAGAAATTCTTGCGTCATGCGATAATAGGTTGTCGCGATTAAGTAGGCTATCCATACACGAGATGAAGAAGAAATTTAAAGGTGTAGGTACAGCCAAAGCCATTTCACTCGCTGCTGCATTTGAGTTGGGGTTACGCACTCGCGACGAAGATGCTGCACTTGATCCACAAATAAAATGCTCAACCGACATTTACAACATAATGCGTATTAAACTTGAGCGCCTTGAATATGAGGAATTTTGGGTACTCTACCTATCACGAAGCAATCGAATTATATATGAAGAATGTATGAGCAAAGGTGGGGTTTCGGGAACAATAACCGACATTAGGCTAATATTAAAGCGCGCCCTTGAGTTACTTGCATCGGGGATTATACTCGTTCATAATCACCCCTCGGGCAATTTACGCCCAAGTCCCGACGACGACCGCATTACAACCAAGACAAAAGAAGCTGCCAAACTACTTGACATCAATGTTCTTGATCATCTGATCATCACACCCACCAGTTATTTCTCATACAACGATAACGGACGACTTTAATTAATGCGAAGTGCTGAATGTAGAATGCGAAATGTGGGACATCTCAATTCTCAATCTTCAATTCTCAATTCATTTACACTTTTGCTATTACATTTTTGAGGAAGATTTCACGATTTTCTCGTGAGCCATGTGCTGTTTTCTCACAGTTTAGCCATGTCACACCGGTTATACCCACAGAGTTGAGGACAAACGAGATAAGAGTATCCTCTATAAAATGACGATAAAGAGGTGTGGGACCTTGCGATGTTGTAACTAATAATGTACGACTAATTTCAAACGCAGGTAGCATTGCCCCTTTATCTGAATAATTGTAAGCAACACCTTTTAGCAATATTTTATCAAGAAATCCCTTAAAAATAGCTGGCATCATTCCCCACCATATAGGGAAAATAATAATCAACTCATCACTACCTTGAAGCATTTCGCCATACTTTGCTACTATTGGGTCTGCAGTCTCGCCCCTATTATATAAAGCCAAATCGGTGGCCATCATAGTGGGATTAAACCCATCTTTTACAAGGTCAATTACATGAAAAGATCGCCCTTCTTCACGCAATTTCTTCTCAACTCCATCTAAAATCGCCTGATTAAAACTCCCTTGCCACGGATGCGAAAAAACAATCGTCGTCATAATATAATACTTGAATTTTGGTTACAAATAAATAACACAAATATTATATATTTTGTTTCTGGCTATCAATAACAGTTCCATTTTTTTGAAAAAAAATCTTCAAAAAACGATTTTGTTTTTGCAATTTCATTGCTTATGATTATCTTTGTGGTGTAAAACTGACACATTATAAATTAAACCGCTTAACTAATAAATTCTATGAGCAAAATTTTGATTATTGGCGTCGGAGGCGGAGGAATTAACGCCGTAAAAAGGATGAAAGAGGTTGGAATTCCTAATGCAAATTATATTGGTATTGGATCAAATTGTAGAGAAACTGCCGAAGATTTACTCTGTTATGATTTATACGAAATGAATGGTAGTCCAAACATGTCACCAGCAAGTCACACTAAAATATGGCGAGAATTTGCCGAAAATATTGAAGATGAAATCGGAAAAATCATTGACGATAATTTATGAATTTAGCCTTAAGCGCTATTCCTTCCCTCTATATTGATAACATGTATAACACTAATGAATATCGTAATATCTGCGAACAATTTACTATCTTTGTTTAACTAATTTTTATATCAACTAATAATACATCTAATTATGAAAAAACTCTTTTATGTTTTAATTTCTATTTTAATGCTATCGTTTGGAGCATGTAATTCTTCTACTGGTTCGGATAGTCAATCTGATTCATTGACAAAGTTGAATGATTCGTTAGCAAAAGTTCACCCCTCTCTCTTGGATGATGATCCATGGAACGATACAACCGAATACACGCCTGAAACATTTAAACAATGGTGTGATACATTAATTGGCAATTTCAGTGGTAAAGGTGTTGACACTCTTATTTGTGAGCCTATTGGGCTAAATGCAATTCGTAAAAATTTCAAAATTTCAAGCAAAAACGGCAACATTCCACCCCTATATATCGAAGATATATGTAGCATTACAATGATTCCCGAAGGAGACCTTGATGGCAATGGGACGGAAGAGTTTGGATTTTCTTGGGAGCTTGAAATTGGGAATTGGACTACTTACCATATATTTACATTAAAGGATAATTTATGGTATAAGTTAGACTCAAATATTAATCATTTCCGTGGGCATATTGAAGAGGGTGCAACTCATGGCAATATCGCAAAAACAACGAATAAAAAGGGGGAAATAGAAGTCCTTGAATCGCATGGTGGAGAAGACTTTTACATTGAGCACAAATCAGTTAAATTAAAGTTCATTCCTATTACTAAAGGGATTGTTCATTTTGCCGAAATTGTTGAATAAAACATATTATCATATGAAAAGACTATATTCATTGTTATTATTGGGAGCTGGATTTTTATTTTTAGGAGGCCTTTTATCTTCAGCCAACAGCAAACTCAATTCATCAAGTTCTTCGTCAAAACCGATATTTCACCATTATGATAATGGTTATGAAATTGACACTATTGAACATTATCGTGATACTATAGTGGGAAACTTCAGTGGCACAGGAGTTGATACTCTTATTGCCGAGCCAATTAGCAACCATAGCGAAAGAGGCTTAATTGTTTTTATTATATATAGTAAAAAAGGCTCTATCGCACCTTTATATATTGTGCAAACATGGAGAGTAAGAATGATCAAGGAAGGAGATATTGATCAAAACGGCACTGAAGAATTTGGCATAAGGCTCGAAACCGAGGTAAGCAATTGGCATACATATGAGGTATTCACATACCGCAAGAAAAAATGGCATACTATTGAGCCATCAGCGTTTTTATTTTCCACTCACTTTTATGAAGACCTTCATTGGGGCGAAGATGCAATATCTCCCGCAACTAAAAAAGGTTATATTATTATTGCTAACAGCGAACACTTTGATGATGGAACTGATGCATACTTTATGATAACTCGAAAGACTGAAAAAGTCAAATACAAAACAATACCTCATAACTGCATAGGATGTGGAAAAGATCCTGATTCTTTCATAAAAAGAAATAAATTATAGCCATAACCTCAACAAAATATTAAGATAAAATACCACATACTCATCATATCCAAGGCATTTATTATTACAATATAGATTGTAAAGAATGATAAATTTTCTTTTGAGATTTAACTTATTTTGTAATGAAAATTAGTTACAAAAAGATAATATTAGGAGTAATAATCGCAATTGTTATTGCGATTATCGGTTGCTATACAATTGTGGAGTGCAAGGTCTGGAACAAAACATTTGACAATGTTGCCGACATTCCTCATCGCAAGGTCGGTCTTTTACTTGGCACATCTCCTCGCGTGCCTAATGGTGATCCCAATTTTTATTACATCAATCGCATCACAGCTACTGCCAATCTTTACAAGGCAGGCAAAGTTGATAGAATTATTTCAAGTGGTGGCGACTACTCATCACGCCCAAGTGGAGGATATAACGAATTAATTGCCATGCGTGATTCACTCGTGGCACATGGGGTTCCCGATAGTGTTATAATTCTTGATTACGATGGAACACGCACACTTAACTCTATCGTAAAAGCCAAAGAGATTTATGGGGTAGATAGTATGACTATTATTTCACAAGAATACCACAATGAACGGGCAATATTCCTCGCTTCTCATAATGGAATTGACGCTATTGGCTATAATGCCAAACCATCACATATAATAACCAAACGCATAAAAAACGAAGGCCGAGAGTTCTTTGCCCGAGTGAAATTATTCGTTGATGTAATATTAGGTGAAAAACCTAAATTTGAAACAACGGAGGAATAAAATATCCTATTTATTTTCTTAACTTTGCAATCGGTAATAATTATGTGCAATGGTAACGGAATTAAGTGATAATATAATTAAATGGATTAAGGAACATCGCAATGATGATACAACTAAGTTGAGGTTGAGTTATCGCAAGAAATACGATGCCTCAATTTATGAGTATGCCATAATGCAGATTGATTGCCGAAAAAAGGCTGCAAAAAAATTGCACAATACGCTCAAGTCACCTCACTTTATTTTTCCCACTACCCTATCGGCCGAACAATGCACTTCGGATGACCTTGCCGTATTTCACTCTACATTAATAAATGATGGAGAAACAATCCTTGACATGACCGCTGGACTTGGCATCGATGCTTTTCATCTTGCGCAAAAGGCAAAATATGTTACTGCGATTGACCTCAATGAAGATGTAGCAGAAGCTTTATCAATAAATGCAAAGGCTCTTAACATCACTAATTTCACTGGCATTAATGCAGACAGCGTAGAATATCTCAAAAATTCTACCGAACATTTTGACACAATTTTCATCGATCCAGCTCGTCGTGGAGATGGAGGAAAACGCTTGTTTGCCCTCTCTGACTGCCAACCGAATGTAGTAGAGGTGCTCGACCTTATCAAGCGACATTGCGATAAATTAATCATAAAAGCATCTCCCATGCTTGATGCAACACAAATGTTGCGAGAACTTCCCGAGACAACCGATTTATACGCCATAGGAACTCGCCAAGAGTGCAAGGAATTAGTCGCAGTTGTGGACTTCAAAAATCCTAAAGCAACGCCAACACTACATTGCATTACCAACCAATGCGATTTTGCATACAACCACGATGTCGAAGTCGATGCTGTAGCTCAATATGGCAATATCCTAGACATGAAATATATCTATGAGCCATATCCCGCTGTGATGAAAATGCAACCTATTAAAACCCTATCGGAATTCTTTAATGCAATTAAACTTCATCAAAATACACATCTTTATGCCTCTAATGAAATAATTACAAATTTCCCTGGTGATTGCTATAAAATTGAACGCATATACCCTTTTTCATCTCGCACATTAAAAGAAGTTGCAAAAGAATACCCACGAGCAAATGTTGCTGTAAGAAACTTTGTTTTAAGTGCTGATGAACTTCGCAAACGACTAAAAATAAAAGACGATAACAAGTATCGTCTTTATGGTGTCACTTCATCAAATGATAACCGAATATTAATTGTTTCAACTCCAGTCTAAACTTTTTCAAACATTCGAGCCATTGCTCGTTTATCTTCTCGTTCTTTTATTGACTGGCGTTTATCATATTCTTTCTTACCTCGGCCTAAACCTATAACCAATTTAGCCAATCCTCGCTCATTAATAAACAATTTTAACGGAACGATAGTGAACCCAGCTTCTTTGCCATCTTTCTCAAGACGACGAATTTCCTTACGATTAAGCAATAACTTGCGATCGCGTCGTTGCTCATGGTTATTATATGTGCCATAGAAATATTCGGCTATATACATATTTTTCACCCACACTTCGCCATTAGTAACATAGCAATAAGTATCGGTCAACCCAGCTTTACCCAGTCTGATAGACTTTATTTCTGTGCCAGTTAATACGATTCCTGCCGTAAAAGTTTCTAATATATTGTAGTCAAATGTAGCTCGTTTGTTCTTAATATTTACATCTTTACTAAATTTCATATCAAACCGACTTATCCTATTATTAAACTAAACAAAGATCCAATTAAAAATGGAGGGACTAATATCGATACAATAGCCATTACAACATAATAACTCACAAATTTCTCTTTAACGGCCAAATATCTCGCAGCCTTCCATATAACAATTGCTACATATAAATAAAGGAAATATACCAACGATAACTCCACGGGCAAACAACTTTGCACTGCGTTTATCAATGATAATATTGCTAATGAATAAATTATTACCGTAGAATATTTTTTTTCATTTGGTGTTCCCTCAACCCAAAACCGTAGTGATGAAGCAAATACCAAAGATGCGATAAAATATGTAACAAAAAATTGCACGAAAATAATTATTGCGCGTTGAAGCAATATAACCAAACTCAATTCTTCATTATAAAAGAATTGAGCGAAAGCCATAATTGATGCAAAACCAATAATAGGATACAATCCTTTTGCCGCTAATACCTTGGGATCTTCTCCATCGTGTGAAATATCTTCCCACCCATTTCCAGGAGAAAGTATTAATTGGAATATATTTTTTAAGAATTTAAGCATTTTATAATATTTTCTACAAAGATACGATATTTAAGCATTATAAAATCAACTAAAGCAAAAAAATATCATCGACATTTTACATTATATAAGTCAATGAATATCAAAATTTCTTATTTGTACCTTAATAATGAAAATAATCAACTATCTTTGCAGTAATAAAATTATAATTATTATGAACTCAACCATTTTATCACAATTATATACCCAAGTAATAGGTTCAGAGCCTACCGAAATAATCGAACTACCCGCATCAGGATCCAATCGTCGATATTATCGACTATTAGGCAAAGAATCAATTATTGGCGTTCTTGGTACATGCAAAGAAGAGAATGAATCGTTTATATATTTAGCCAATCACTTCAAAGATAAAAATCTACCAGTGCCACGAGTTCTCGCTGTTGCCGACGACAATATGGCATACATACAAGAAGACTTGGGTGACGACATTCTATTCAAAGCAATCGAGAAAGGCCGTCTTACACGATCGTTCAGCAACGAAGAGAAAGAATTGTTGATAAAAACCATACGCATGCTTCCCGATGTTCAATTTGCAGGAGCAGTAGGCCTTGATTTTAACAAATGCTATCCCCTTGCCGAGTTTGACACTCGCACAATAATGTGGGATCTCAACTATTTCAAATATTGCTTCCTCAAAGCAACTGGATTAGAATTTCAAGAAGACAAATTGGAAGATGATTTCCAAACAATGAGCGAAGTATTAATGCGTAGCCAATCAAGCACATTTATGTATCGCGATTTTCAATCACGCAATGTGATGCTTGTTGATAATGAACCATGGTTTATCGATTTCCAAGGTGGTCGCAAAGGACCATTCTACTATGATGTAGCATCGTTCCTATGGCAAGCAAAAGCCAATATGCCCGATAGTTTACGAAACGAGTTAATCAATGAATATATTGATGCACTACGCAAATATAAACCTGTTGATCCACAATATTTCCACGAGCAATTACGACACTTTGTATTGTTCCGCACCCTACAAGTTTTAGGGGCATATGGTTTCCGTGGATATTTCGAAAAGAAACCACACTTTATGCAAAGTGTTCCATATGCCGTGGCCAACTTGCGAACCCTTCTACAAGAGCCATATCCCGAATACCCCTATTTGAGTAAAATACTCAAAGAATTATGTGAAATGAAACAATTTAGCGACGATTTACAAAAACACACTCTAACAGTAAAAGTTATGAGTTTTGCATATAAAAAAGGCATACCCAATGACGCATCGGGCAATGGTGGTGGATATGTGTTTGACTGCCGTGCAGTAAACAACCCCGGGAAATACGAACGATATAAACCATTCACCGGACTTGATCAACAAGTTATCCAATTCCTTGAAGATGATGGTGAAATTTTGACATTCCTTGACCACGCTTATGCCCTTGTTGATTCTACAGTAAAACGATATATTGAACGAGGATTTACCAACTTGATGATTTGTTTTGGCTGTACAGGTGGCCAACACCGCTCGGTATATAGTGCACAACACATGGCCGAGCATATCAATAAGAAATTCAATGTAAAAGTTGAATTAGTACATCGCGAACAAAATATCGAACAAACATTCAACACAACGCGATAAGTTTTACCATGAAAGCAATGATTTTTGCTGCAGGGCTCGGTACTCGACTACGACCATTAACCAACGATCGTCCCAAGGCACTTGTTGAAGTAGGCGGTACAGCAATGCTTGAGCGTGTGATAAATCGCCTTAAATCACACGGCATTAACGAAATCGTGATAAACATCCATCACTTTGGAGAAAAAATCATTGATTTTGTTAAACAAAACAACAACTTTGGTATAACAATACACATCAGCGATGAACGCGACTTATTGCTTGATACTGGTGGAGGTATACTCAAGGTACAACAATGGCTTGATGGGAATGAACCTATCATAATTCACAACGCCGATATCCTCACTGACTTTGACTTGCACAAAATGGTAAAACAACATATCGACAACAATGCCGATGCAACACTATTAGTTGCCGACCGCAAAACTGCTCGATATTTTTACATTGATAAAGCAAACCAACTGCGTGGATGGACCAATATATCAACAGGCGAGGTAAAGCCTACTAATTATGTAGCAAATGAAACCGATAAACTTCGGGCTTTTGGCGGAGTACACATTGTGTCACCTACGATATTTGACAAACTCAAAGAATATAGCATCGAGCCAAAATTTTCTATTACTCCATTCTATATCGACAAGTGTGATGAGTTAAAAATAATGGGATATACACCTTGCGAAGACTACCAATGGCACGATATTGGCAAGATTGAATCGATAGCAATTGCAGAACAAGAATTTTGTGATTAGTATTGACTTTAATCAATACTTGCCGAATGTCATAGTTCACTATGTGATTACGACAAAAATGCTAACAATAACTATCTGATAAAATATTTCAAACAGTTTTTTTTGGCAATAAATGCTTTTTTAAGAGGTTCAATTATTTTCAAACTAAAAATAAGAACAATAATATTTTGTAGAACAATATATTTTGTGTACCTTTGCAGTCGCAAAATCAATACAAAACCAAATTTTTAATTTTTTATTTAAATGGCAACTAAAATCAGATTACAACGTCATGGTCGCAAAAACTATGCGTTTTATCCTATTGTGATCGCCGATAGCAGAGCACCACGAGATGGTAAATTTATTGAAAGGATAGGTTCTTATAATCCTAACACTAATCCTGCTACAATAACATTGAATTTCGAACGAGCTTTGTATTGGGTAAACTGCGGTGCTCAACCCACCGACACAGTGCGTACAATCCTTTCTAGCGAAGGTGTACTTTTGATGAAACACCTCCAAGGTGGTGTAAAAAAAGGTGCTTTTGATGAAGCAGAAGCTCAACGTCGCTTTGACGCTTGGAAAAGCAAAAAAACTGCTGCAACAGAAGCTATCAAGTCAGATTTAGCTAGCAAAAAAGCAAGCGATGCTAAACAACGCCTTGAAGATGAGCAAGCTAAAAACAAAGCAAAAGCAGAAGAAGTTGCAAAGAAAAAAGCTGAACTTGCTGCTGCCGCTGCCGAAGCTGAAGCTCCTGCTGAAGAAGCTGCTACAGAAGAAACAGCTGAAAGCGCTGAATAATTCGCACAGAATTTTCAAAATCTATAAAGGATGTCGTAAATCGACATCCTTTTTTATTTGTAAATAGTAAACAATCTTGCTAACTTTGCATAAGATAAATTATGCAACTCAATAAATGATATCAATACAAAACTTATCGGTAGAATTTAGCGCAAAGTCTTTGTTTGACAACATCAACTATGTCATCAACAAGAAAGACAAAATAGCTCTTGTGGGCAAAAATGGAGCAGGGAAATCAACCATGCTCAAAATAATTGCTGGGTTACAAAATCCTACATCGGGATGCGTGGCTAAACCAAACGACATTACCATAAGCTACCTTCCTCAACAAATGGAGCTTAATGACACTCTGACTGTAGTAGAAGAAGTGAGCAAAGCATTCTCGCATATTGATGAAATGCATCAACAGCTCAACAGCATTAACACAGAGTTACAACAACGCACCGACTACGAAAGTAAAGAATACCAAAATCTCATTGACCGCCTAACCCTCTTAAACGAACATATCGCCATAGAGGAAAGCGAGAACAAAGAAGCCGAGATGGAGCGCACGCTTATAGGATTAGGGTTTAAGCGAGAAGACTTTAATCGTCCTACTGCTGAATTTAGTGGAGGATGGCGCATGAGAATAGAACTCGCAAAATTACTTCTCACCCATCCCGATGTTCTACTTCTTGATGAGCCCACTAACCACCTTGATATCGAATCAATTCAATGGCTTGAAAACCTTCTCATTACCAAAGCCAATGCTGTCGTATTAGTTTCTCACGACCGCGCATTTATTGACAATGTAACCAATCGCACAATCGAAATCTCTCTAGGTAAAATTTATGATTATGCAGTAAATTATTCTAAATATGTGATTCTACACCAAGAACGCATTGAGCAACAAATGCGCGCATATCAAAATCAACAAAAACAGATTCAAGAAACCGAAGATTTCATTGAACGATTTAGGTATAAAGCAACAAAAGCAGTGCAAGTGCAAAGTCGCATAAAACAACTCGCAAAAATAGACCGAATAGAAGTTGATGAGGTTGACACATCGCACCTCAACCTCAAATTTCCTCCTGCACCACGCTCGGGCGATTACCCTATAATCGCCGATAATGTTGGCAAAAGATATGGCGAGCATCAGGTTTTTGACAATGCAACATTCACCATTAAAAGAGGCGAAAAAGTTGCCTTTGTAGGGAAAAATGGCGAGGGAAAATCTACTTTGGTGAAATGTATTATGAATGAAATCCCCTTTACCGGAGAATTGAAGATAGGCCACAATGTAAAAATTGGATATTTTGCTCAAAATCAAGCCCAACTTCTTGACGGAAAAATTTCAGTATTTGATACGATTGACAGAGTTGCGGTTGGAGACATTCGCACAAAAATACGCGATATACTCGGAGCTTTCATGTTTGGTGGAGAGGCTTCTGACAAAAAAGTAAAGGTATTATCAGGAGGAGAGAAAACTCGATTGGCAATGATACGCTTATTGCTTGAACCAGTAAATCTCCTTATACTTGACGAGCCTACCAACCACCTTGATATGCGCACTAAAGATATTCTTAAACAAGCAATTAAGGATTTTAATGGCACAGTTATTGTAGTTTCTCACGACCGTGAATTCCTTGACGGATTAGTTGAGAAAGTGTATGAATTTGGTGGAGGCAAGGTTAAGGAATGCCTTGGGGGAATTTATGAATTTCTTGAAAAGAAAAAAATCGCATCGCTCGCCGAGCTCGAGATTGCTCAAAAGCCTGTATCTAATGATGAAATCAAAAAAAGTTTGGCAGCACCTCCTTCAGGGCAATCCCCCACTCTATCTCCAACAAAATTGAGTTATGCTGAACAACGCGAACGCGAGAAAGCAATTAAACGCGCCGAGAAAAAAATTAAAGATGCCGAGGCCGAAATAAGCAATATCGAAAAAGAAATTGCCGAAATTGAGGCAAAAATCGCATCAGGCGAAGTTGACTCTGAAATATTCAATCACCACGCATCAAAAAACAAACAACTTGAAAATGCAATGAGCTTGTGGGAACTAGCATCAATGGAACTTGACGAAATTAAATCAAAATATAATAACTAATTAAAAACAATGACAAAATGAAGAAATTAACTTATGCAGTTTTGTCTATCGCTTTTGCATCAACGATAACAATGTGCACAACTAAATCACCTAAAGGAGTGGACAAAGCAAATCTTAATGATTCAGTTGCTCCACAAGAAGATTTCTATGAGTATGCATGTGGTGGCTGGATGAAAGCCAACCCATTGAAACCAGAGTATTCTCGTTTTGGGACTTTTGACCAACTCGGAGAAAACACCCGCGAACAAGTAAAAGCCCTTGTTACAAGTCTTGATTCAAAAAATGCAAAAAAAGGATCGGCTGCACAACAAATTGGCGATTTATATGCGTTAGGTATGGATAGCGTTCGCCTTAATAAAGAAGGTGCTACCCCTATCATGAAAGACATCGAAACAATCAAAAACACAAAACGCGAAGACATTATTGACCTCATGGCCACTATGATAGGCGTAGATGCGTTCTTTGGCACAGGTGTTGATGCCGACATGATGAATTCAAACATGAATACAATGTACTGGCAACAAGGCGGTCTTGGTCTTGGAGACAGAGACTACTATATTGAGAATAGCGAAAATACAAACGCGATACGCGAAGCTTACAAAACATATATTAAAACAATTACTCGCCTAGTAGGATATGACGATGCTGCTCAACAAAGAGTAGTTGACAATGTAATGAAAATCGAAACGGCATTGGCAGAAGCTGCTATGACTCGTGAAGAATTACGCGACCCAATGGCTAGTTATAACCCAATGACAATTGACAATATTGCCAAACAATACCCCAATATTGACCTCAAACGCTACTTCCAAAAACAAGGATTAGAAGTTGACACAGTAATTATAGGGCAACCTAAATCTCTAACTGCTGTTGACAATATCCTCAAGAATGAAGATATTCAAGCAATACAAGACTATATCGTAGCAGGATACATTTCATCGGCGGCAAACTTCCTTAGCGATGATTTTATCAATGCAAAATTTGAACTTTCAAAAGTTATCTCTGGCGTGCAACAAATACAACCTCGCTGGAAACGAGCTTTGAGTATTCCTAATAACATGCTTGGCGAAGCAGTGGGACAACTCTATGTTGAAAAGCACTTCCCTCAATCATCTAAAGACAAAATGCATGAACTTGTTGGAAATCTTAAAGTTGCACTTGGCGAACACATCAACAACC
The DNA here is from genome assembly GCA_045646905.1 of Muribaculaceae bacterium. Classification (GTDB taxonomy): domain Bacteria; phylum Bacteroidota; class Bacteroidia; order Bacteroidales; family Muribaculaceae; genus RGIG4079. The sequence continues at coordinate 34,992 of JAZRLP010000029.1, read as the reverse complement.
TCACATGGATGAGCGATGCAACAAAAGCTAAAGCACAAGAAAAACTATCAACATTCACAGTTAAGATCGGGTTCCCAGATAAATGGAGAGACTATTCAAAATTAACTATTGACCCAACAAAATCATATTGGGATAATGTAAAAGCAGCAATTAAACACAATGTTGACTTTAGTCTTGCTGACTATGGCAAACCCGTAGATAAAACTCGTTGGTATATGCCTCCTCAAACAGTTAATGCTTATTACAGCCCTCTTTCAAACGAAATATGTTTCCCTGCAGGTATCCTTCAAGCACCATTCTTTGATCCAGAAGCCGATGACGCCCTCAACTATGGAGCAATTGGCGTTGTTATTGGACACGAAATGATTCATGGATTTGATGATCAAGGTCGTCAATTTGACAAAGATGGCAACCTAAAAGATTGGTGGACAGCCGAAGATGCTGAAGCATTCAATAAATTAGCAGACATACTTGTTGCTCAATTTGATAGTATTGTAGTTCATGGCGATACTCATGCCAACGGACGCTTTACTCTTGGTGAAAATATTGCCGACCAAGGAGGATTGCGTGTTTCTTACACTGCATATCAAAACTCTCTCAAAGGTAAAGAGCGCAAAGATATTGATGGATTCACACCCGAACAACGCTTCTATCTCGCATATGCTAATGTGTGGGCAGGCAACATTCGCGATGAAGAAATACTTTCTCGCACAAAAACCGACCCACATTCACTTGGTCGTTGGCGCGTAAATGGCACATTACCCAACCTTGAAGAATTCTTCAAAGCATTTGGAGTAAAAGAAGGCGATAAGATGTTTAGACCTGCAACTGAACGAGTGGTTATTTGGTAAACCATCTCTCATTGATAGCAAAAAAGTGAAGCCTTGTGCTTCACTTTTTTTATTTTCTTATAAACTATTGTAACACATATTTTTTTCATCACATAACTTGCCATTTTTTTATTGCAAAACCCTCAATAAAAGCCTCAATTTTAATCCGTCAACTATACATTTATTCCATCTATATTTTTCCACAAAATTCACACTCCGAATTTTGCTCGATTTATGCGATTTTGTCAATAAAAATTCCTATATTTGTAAATTAATAAATTAGACAATAATAAACACAAAAATATACTAATATGAAATTCAACGTACCGAGCAAAACGCTCTATAGCTATGTTTCTTCAGTAAGCAAAGTTATCAACTCTAAAAACGCATTAGCAATCCTCAACAATTTCCTATTTACACTCGAAGGGAATCAATTAACAATCACAGCGTCAGACCTTGAAAACACCCTAACTGCTCGCGTGCCTGTTTCAGAAGCTGAAGGCGAAGGCAAATTTTGTATTGACGCCCGTCGTTTAGTTGACTTATTAAAAGAAATGCCCGACCAAGGTATTACATTTGAAATTGACAACAACTTAGCCGTTGAAATTACTTATCCAAGTGGTAACTATAGTCTCATTGCTCTTAATGGCAACGAATATCCATCTAACAACGATGATAGCGAAGAGATGGGACGCCTTGAGTTCACTTGCCCAACCAAACAAATTATCGATGGTATTGATAACACCTTGTTTGCTGTAGGTAACGACGATCTTCGTCCACAAATGATGGGTATCCTTTGGGATATCAAGCCCGATGCTATTACATTTGTCGCAACCGATACTCGCAAACTCGTAAAATATCGCAATGCGCTATCGGCTCCTGGTGTTGCTGGTTCATGCATTCTTCCTATCAAACCTGCAACTGTATTGAAAAATGTATTTGCCAAGGAAGAAACAGTTAATGTAACTATTGAGCCCAAAAGCGCTACATTTGAAAGTGCTTCATTTACCTTCAACTGTCGATTTATCAAAGGTAATTTCCCCGACTACAATCGTGTAATCCCTACAAACAACCCTTACAAACTCACTGTTGATCGTCAATCGTTCCTTAACGCAGTGCGTCGTGTAGGTGTATTTGTGGACCCAGGGCACGGATTGGTAAAATTCAAACTCACTCCCGACAAAGTAATTCTCAAAGCACAAGATAATAACTTCCAAACATCGGCATGGGAGTCTGTTCCATGTGACTTCACTGGAGATGAAATGGTGATTGGATTCAGTGCTCCTTATTTGATTGAAATCTTTGGCACATTACCTACAAGTGACATCGTTATCTCATTATCTGACCCAAGCCGTCCAGGCGTATTCCTTCCTTCAGAAGACAAAGAAAATAGTGAATTATTGATGTTGCTTATGCCAATGACTGTTGCTGAATTTTAATTAAGATGGAACTAAATTTAAAAAAGCCAATCATATTTTTTGACCTTGAAACTACTGGTACAAACATCACCACTGACCGTATCGTAGAAATTTCAATGATAAAAATTATGCCCAACGGCGAGGAGAAAGAGCGCACATTGCGCATCAATCCCGAAATGCCTATTCCACCCGAAGCAACTGCTGTGCATCACATCACCAATGAAGATGTGGCTAATTGTCGCACTTTCAAAGAAATTGCAAAAGATTTAGCTCAAAGTTTTGTTGGTTGTGATATTGCCGGATTTAATTCAAACAAATTTGACATACCTATGCTTGACCAAGAGTTTCAACGTGTAGGTGTAAAATTTGATTTTACTAAACCTCGTTTCATTGATGTTCAAACAATTTTCCACAAAAAAGAGCAACGCACACTTGTTGCTGCCTATAAATTCTATTGTGGAAAAGAATTAAATGACGCTCACTCGGCAAGTGCTGATACTCGTGCGACATATGAAGTATTAAAAGCACAGCTCGACATGTATGACGATCTCCCAAATGACATGGAGGCATTATCGGAATTCTCATCTCAAAATAGAAATGTAGATTTAGCCGGTCGCGTCATATATAATGATAAACGCCAAGAGGTAATTAACTTTGGGAAATATAAAGGGCAACTCGTGGAAGATGTTTTGAAAAAAGATATCGGCTATTATAGTTGGATTATGCAAGGTGATTTTCCTCAAAACACCAAAGATGTATTTACAAATATTAAACTTCGTTCAAGATAATGCTGAAAGGCAAACACATAATATTAGGGATATCGGGTGGCATAGCTGCCTATAAATCGGTAACACTTTTAAGATTATTGATTAAGGCAGGCGCTGAAGTTCAAGTTGTGATAACACCTTCGGGAAAAGAATTTATCACTCCTGTTACGCTATCGGCTTTAAGTGGCAAACCTGTTGTTTGCGAGTTTTTCACTGCCAACACAGGCGAATGGCATAGTCATGTTGATCTTGGATTATGGGCCGATGCCATGGTAATCGCACCTGCTACGGCTTCGTCTATAGCAAAAATGGCGAATGGTGTTGCCGACAACATGCTCATCACCACCTATCTTTCGGCCAAGGCTCCAGTATTCATTGCACCTGCAATGGATCTTGACATGATGGCTCATCCATCTACAATTCGAAATATTGAGTTGCTAAAAAGCTATGGCAACCATATAATAGAACCAGCCGAAGGTGAATTAGCGAGTCATCTCATAGGGAAAGGTCGCATGGAAGAACCCGAAGCAATCGTTGAATATCTCAATAAGTATTTTGCCTCAGCACAAGATTTAAAAGGGAAAAAGGTATTAGTTACTGCAGGTCCAACATACGAAAAAATTGACCCTGTTAGATTCATTGGCAACTACTCTTCGGGCAAAATGGGATATGCTATCGCCGAAGAAGCGGCTCGTCGTGGTGCAGATGTAACAATCGTGAGCGGTCCAGTTTCAATTACGACATCAACGCCAAACATTAATGTTATAAAAGTTGAGTCGGCTCGAGAAATGTATGACCAATGCGTAAATATCTATCCAAATTGCGACTTGGGCATCATGTGCGCAGCGGTTGCCGATTATGCTCCTGCTGAATATGTTGATTCTAAAATAAAACGAGAGAAAGAAGAAATCCCTGTAATTAAATTGATTAAGAATCCCGACATTGCAGCAGCTCTTGGTGCAATGAAAGCACCATCTCAAAAATTAGTAGGCTTTGCACTTGAAACAAACAACGAAGAATCAAATGCTCTTGATAAATTGCATCGCAAAAATCTTGATATGATAGTGCTTAATTCGTTGCAAGATTCGGGAGCATGTTTTGGGACCGACACTAATAAAATTACAACATATTTTTATAATGGCGAAAAATTGGAATTTCCATTAAAATCAAAGGTGGAAGTTGCAAAAGATATTATTGATTCCATTTTAAAGAAATGAAAATTGTTCGACATATAATCACAATTCTAATTTGCTCGATAATTAATCTACTTACATTTTCAGTAAGTGGACAAGAGTTAAATTGCCAAGTTGAAGTTAATGCCGACCAAGTTCAAGCGGCAAACAAACAAGTTTTTAAAACATTAGAAGAAGCTATTAACGAGTATATGAACACTAATAAGTTTTCTAATGCTCAATTTAGCATCAATGAGAAAATCAATTGCCGACTATTTTTCACCATTAAAGAATACAATGATAATACGATGGTTGGAGACTTACAAATTCAATCATCGCGCCCAGTATATAATAGCACATATACCACAACATTAATCAATTTCAAAGACACTAAAATAGAGTTTACCTATCAAGAAAATGAGCCTCTAATATTCTCAGAGAACAATATGGAAAGTAATCTCACGGCAATATTAAATTTTTATGCCTACATGATTCTTGCCATTGACTTTGACTCTTTCTCACCCAAGGGTGGTGATATTTTCTATGAAAAGGCTCAAAATGTGGTGCAAATGGCTCAATCATCGGGCGAAAGTGGATGGAAAGCATTTGAAGATACAAAAAATCGCCCATCGGTTTTGGCAGCATATACCGAACCTAATACCTCTATAATGAGGACTCTTCTTTATGAGTACCATCGTTTAGGTCTTGATGAAATGGTTTTAAGCCCCGATAAAGGTCGCGCTAAAATAAGTTCAACACTTGAGTATCTCAACAAGATTTATGATGTGGCACCAATGTCGGTAGGTTTATCAATGTTTAAAGATGCAAAACTCGATGAGTTGGTGAATCTCTACACCAAAGCCTCACAAACCGAGCGAGACAATGCATATGAGATATTGTCTAATCTATATCCTACCGAAAACGACCGATTAAATAAAATAAAGACAGGAACAAATAAGTAAATCTCGGAGAATGCTTGAATCATTGCACATTTCGAATTATGCGCTAATCGATAAGATTGACATAGATTTTCACCCAGGGCTTAATATTATCACAGGTGAAACTGGGGCTGGAAAATCTATTATTCTCGGAGCATTATCTTTAATTTTAGGAGAACGCGCCGACACAAAAGTTGTGCGCAACACTCAACTAAAATCAATTATCGAAGCGACATTCTCGGTAAAACAATTCCAATCATTACAAAAATATTGCAAAGAGAATGATATTGAATGGGACGCGAATGAATGTATTTTGCGCAGGGAAATTCTGCCTACTGGGCGCACAAGAGCATTTGTCAATGACTCCCCTGTCTCACTCTCTCAACTTCAATATATCGCAGTTCAACTTGTTGATATTCATTCTCAACATCAAAATAGGCTGATTTCGTCAAACGAATATCAACTTAACATTATCGATACTCTTGCCAATAATAACGAGTTATTAAACGAATATCAATCTCGCTATAATGCTTTTAAGTATGCTGTAAAAGAACTAAAGAATGCGAGAGAACTCATTAGCAAGAATAATTCCGACAAAGATTATTTAAAATTTCAATTGCAGCAACTTTCAGAGATAAAACTTGTTGCTGGAGAACAAGTTGAACTTGAAAAGGAACGAGAAGTTTTATCAAATTTAACCGAAATTAAACTTCGATTAGATGCCACCCTTTCGTCACTATCAAATGATAATGTTAATGCGTTATCACTACTAAAAGAGGCTACTGACAATTGTTCTCATCTAACGAAGTATGATAACGACATTGCAACTCTAACAGAGCGTCTTGACTCGGCTCGTATTGAAATTCAAGATGTTGCCGACACCCTCGACCAATTTAACAATAAATTCAGTGCCGATCCTAATGAGCTAGATTACATTGAACAACGCTTGAATAGTATATATGCGCTGCAACAACGCCATAAAGTTAATAGTGTTGAAGAACTAATCGCAATAAAAGAAGATATTGAAGGAAAACTTAATGCAATAGATAACAGCGATGAACATTTAGCACAACTTGAACATAACGCCAAACAAGCACAGCGACACGCATTAGAGGTAGCCAAAGAAATATCTGCCTCACGCAAAAACGAAGCTAAAAAATTTGCAGCATTACTTAAAGAGCGCGCTCTTCCATTGGGCATGAAGAATATTCAATGCGAGGTTTCAATAACCAACACTACATCATTGCAACCACATGGCATTGACAATGTTGAATTCTTATTTGCTTTTAACAAAAATCAAAGTCTAATGCCTGTTGATGGTACAGCGTCGGGTGGTGAAATATCGCGTTTAATGCTTTCTATCAAATCAATCATTGCCAACAAAATGCAATTACCATCAATAATATTTGACGAGGTAGATACAGGTGTTTCGGGTGATGTAGCAAATCGAATGGGAGAAATGATGCAAAACATTGCCCAAAATATCCAAGTAATCGCAATTACCCACCTGCCCCAAGTTGCTGCAAAAGGCGATTGGCAATTTAAAGTATACAAAGAAGACAACAACGACTCAACCAATACGCACATTAAAGAGTTATCTCATGATGAGCGCATTAATGAAATTGCAATCATGTTAAGTGGTTCGAGTGTAGAAGAAACGGCAATAGCTAACGCTAAATCATTGTTGAATCAAAAAAAATAGACATAATATGGATCGTAACGAATATATATTTGGCATCCGTGCCGTAATGGAGGCGATTGAAGCCGGAAAAGATATCGATAAAATTCTAATTAAAAAGGATTTACAAGGCGAACTTGTAGGCGAATTATTTGACCTCATACATGAATATAAGATTGTAACTCAACGAGTTCCCATCGAACGAATTAACAAAATCACTCGAAAAAACCACCAAGGAGTTATTGCAATTCTATCGGCTGTAACATATCACTCACTTGAAAATTTGGTACCACAAGTATATGAAGAAGGGATGTTACCATTTATAGTAGTTCTTGATGGCATCACAGATGTTCGCAATTTTGGTGCAATATCACGCACATGCGAGTGTGTAGGAGCTAATGCGATAGTCATTCCCGAACGAGGCAGTGTTACAGTAAATGCCGATGCTATCAAAACCTCAGCCGGCGCATTACATTATCTACCCGTTTGTCGCGAAAAGAATGTAGTGTCTGCGGTAAGATTTTTAAAAGACAACGGCTATCAAATTGTGGCAGCATCAGAAAAAGCACAAATCTCATATACCGAAGCCGATTATACTGGTCCGATTGCTATTGTTATGGGGGCTGAAGATATTGGCATTTCGCCCGAGGTGCTGCGTTTATGCGATACAATGGTTTCAATTCCTCAATTTGGCAACATTGGTTCACTAAATGTATCGGTAGCCGCAGGTGTTATGATGTATGAAGTTGTACGCCAACGATTGGCAGCTAATATGAATGTAGAATAAATTATTACTAACAAATAAATACACATTATTATGGCAAAAATAGGTTCTGTAATGACCCCTGTAGGTCGAAAAGCACTTCTTCTTGGAAGTGGTGAATTAGGTAAAGAGGTTGCAATCGAATTGCAACGCTATGGCGTTGAGGTTGTCGCTTGTGATAAATATCCAGGCGCTCCAGCTATGCAAATTGCACATCGCTGTCATGTGTTTAATATGCTTGATGGAGCAAAACTCCGTGAAATCATTGAATTGGAAAAACCCGACCACATTATTCCTGAAGTAGAAGCTATCGCAACACCCGTTCTTAAAGAACTTGAAGCAGAAGGATATAATGTAACTCCTACTGCAAACGCTGCATGGTTAACGATGAATCGTGAAGGCATTCGTCGTCTTGCTGCTGAAGAATTAGGCGTAAAAACATCTCCTTATAGATTTGCATCGGACTACGAAGAATTCAAAAAGGCTGTTGAAGAAATAGGAATTCCTTGCGTAGTAAAACCAATTATGAGTTCATCGGGACACGGACAAAGTGTAATCAAAACAGCCGATGATATAGAAAACTCTTGGAAAATTGCTCAAGAAGGTGGTCGCGCTGGTGCTGGCCGTGTTATTGTTGAAGGTTTTGTGAAATTTGATTATGAAATCACACTTTTAACTGTTCGCAGTTGTTCAGGTACTACATTTTGTGCACCAGTAGGTCACATCCAAATCGATGGAGACTATCGCTATTCATGGCAACCACAACCAATGACCGACAAAGCACTTGCTTCAGCACAAGAAATTGCTAAAAAAGTAACTGATGCACTTGGTGGCTATGGCATCTTTGGTGTTGAATTATTTATCAAAGGTGATGAAGTTATATTTAGTGAAGTGTCGCCTCGTCCACACGACACAGGAATGGTAACAATGATATCGCAAGATATGAGCGAATTTGCTCTACACGCTCGTGCGTTACTCGGTCTTCCTGTCCCTGCAATTCGTTTCTATGGTCCATCGGCTTCACGCGCAGTAGTGGTTGAAGGTGATACCGATAAAATCGAAATGGATAACCTTGAAGAGGTATTAGCCGAAGAAGGTGTTCAAATGCGCATATTCGGCAAACCCGAAATTAAGGGTCATCGTCGCATGGCTGTAATTCTTGCCACAGATGAAACAGTTGAAGCAGCACGCGATAAAGCTGAACGCGCTTATAACAAACTCAAAGTTAATGTCCTTCCACGATAACTTAGTTATCACTTATACATAAATAAAAATGGAACCTATTTGGTTCCATTTTTATTTTATGCAATCAATTCATTATTCTTCTTCATCGGATGCTGGTTCAAGATAACTTGTTAAATACCATTTTCCATCAATTCGCTCAAATATATATACAAATTCAACTATGATTGACATATCTTCACATGCTTCACCTTCGGCAAAACACACCCTATCTTCTTCTACATCAAACCAAGACGCAGTTAAGGGGATATAAGAAGGAGTTCCCTCTTCATCAACAAGAAGCCATTGCTCTTCAAATATTTCAAACATTTCATCTTCGGGCAAATCTTCTTTGTCAATAGCAACTAAATCTCCGTAAGTTTCATCGGTCAAATCGCAACGCAATTGTCTAAATGATTCATCATCTCTAAATTGACTCAAAAACACAAAAAATGGTTCTTCGCCCTTATTACATAAAGCATTTGGATTAACAATTTCGCGATTTGAATCGTCATCAAAGCGAGGATTAAATTCAAGTGTTTCTTGAGCAAACAATGTTGGGGCTACACTCAACACAACTGTCAACAATAATAATTTAAACATTTTCATAACTATCTATTCTTTTTTTTACTTCGTGAATAATTCCTATACTTTTGTGCAAGTTTTGCATGCTTCTCAGCCATATCTTCATCACCAATCGCATCATAAAGATCGGAAAGTCGCGAATGAATAGCCGATTCTTTTTCTTCAATTGCTAATGCAATCAAATACCACTCCAATGCCTCAAAATAATTATTTTGTGACATATAAATGTTTCCTAATTGAAAAGTAGCATTATAATGAGTTTCATCTAACTCATACACTTTCTTTAAGGCATCAATAGCAGACTCATTGTCACCTGCATCCATCAAAGCTACACCTTTTCCATACCATGCAGGCACATAATCATCACATAGAGATATCGCTTTATTAAAATTTGCAATTGCTGGAGTGTAATCCATTGATTCTTGCAAGCAATCGTTACCCATCAACACATATTCGCGAGCAAGTTCTCGAAATTGTTGTTTATGCGCTTCAATTGTTTTTTTGCACTCTTCAATCTCTTTTTTCAAGGATGTAATCACACTCAACTTGCGGCTAATCAATCTCGCCACCGATGGGCGCGCTAACTCATTTCGTGACTTTACGCCCTCAATAAAATTAACAACAGCATCGCGATAATTTCCGTTTTCAAAATCGGCCGAAGATTGCTGATACAAAGCATCGGCCTTTGCCCACTGCATAGCAGCATCAATCAATTTAGGATTATTAAATTCCCTACTAAATTGGACTATTGATGGATTAATAAAAATATCTCGTTCAGACAATGCGCTTTTCAATACCAATCCCTCAAGTGAAGTACAACGGCTTAATGCTACATATGATTGACCACTACTGAATGCTCCTCGGCCAAAATCAACCACTACATTATTAAAAGTGAGACCTTGACTTTTATGCACTGTCAATGCCCACGCCAACTTAAGAGGGTATTGAGTAAATGAGCCTATTTCTTTCTCTATAACTCGCTGCGTCTTCTCATCATATTGGTACACGATATTACTCCATATTTCGCGTTCTACTTCATGACGAGAACCATTCTCAAGTTCTACCTCTATGCGATTGTCGGTTGCAATATATACCTTCCCTATAGTACCATTTACCCACCGTTTCTCTGTGTCGTTTTTAATAAATACGACTTGAGCACCTGTCTTTAATACAAGTTCTTTTGATGTTGGCAACGAATTTTCGGGGAAATCACCTTTTACAATACCTTCATATATCACTTCTTGTGCAGGTAATTGCTCTAATTTCTCCTCATTTACTGCATCAACCATGTCTCGACGAGTGGCGAGTTGCATTATCATTTTTGAATCTTCATTACTATAATCAGTGTTGACTCTCGAATTTAATATCGCGATATCCTCTTTTAATGGTGCTCCCACTCTTATTCGATCGAGCAACGCTATAAAATTTGTATCTTTTTGACGATATATTTTACGCAATTCGATAGGCACCAACGAAAGTTCACGGAAAGCTAATGCACTAAAGAAATATGAATTGGGATAAAACTTACGCAACACATCACGCATATCGCCCGTGATAACAGGTTCTAATTGAAATATATCACCTACAAGTAGCAACTGCTTTCCTCCAAATGGCTCTCGCATATTACCCGAATACACCCTCAACACCTTATCCATGAAGTCAATAATATCGGCACGAACCATTGATATTTCATCAATGATAATAAGCTGCAGATTCTTTATGAGTTTGCACAAGGCCTTGGGATATTTTAATCTTTGGCGTAATCGACTTACGGCAAAGTCGGGGTCATTTGGCAATAATGGCTTGAATGGTATTCTAAAGAAAGAATGCATTGTTTGTCCACCAACATTTACCGCAGCAATGCCAGTAGGAGCAAGAACAACATATTTCTTTTTGGTCTTTGAACATATATAACGCAAGAATGTAGATTTACCTGTCCCAGCCTTCCCGGTAAGGAAAACTGAACTATGTGTGTATTTAATAAGTTTCCAAGCATTTTGAAACTCATCATTTTCAAGGTCAATATGTTTTAAATCGTCAGCCATTAGGGAACAAATAAGGATAGTGAATTACACTATCCTTATACGCTATAAAGTTACAATATTTTTTTTAAAATTTATATCCAAGACTCAAAACTATTGAGTTATTATTATCTTTAATTGTTGCAGTAGGCGCTTCATTTCCGTTGAAGTCGCTGAATGCATGAAATTCGCTTTCACGATCTTTATGAACATAAGCCGCATCAATATAGAATCCACCTGTACGGAAACCCAATCCACAAGTTATATATTGAGTCTTATTATCAAATGTATAAGAAGGGTCAGTGCCTGAAGTATATACATAGTCAGAACCATCTTGCGCACCTTCATTGACATTACTTGTTTGATAATTATATCCCGCACGAACACTAAATTTAGGGGTTAGACGGAATTCTGCACCAACTCTAAAGATATTTTGTCCTTTGTAATAAGTATTAATATCATCATTAACATCATAGAATGAGTAACCATATCCATCTTTAACCGACATGTCATTATATGCATTATATTCATAGTCGAAACTCAAAATAGCACGCCCTCCAATTACACCTGCAGCACTTGCCATTATTCGCCATGGAGTGTTGAGTTTTGAATCAAATATAGCGAGCTCGGTATAATCACCTCCTTCAATCCCCGATGTATATTCAAACGATGAAACTGCATCATAATCATGACGAAGGTCATAATAGGTAGGAGTGTGAACAGCAAAGCCTAATCTAAATTCATTTACTGGTTTAAAAATCAAACCTGCTTTAAAATTAACACCAGTACCACTTATGTGTTTGAGGTTATCAAGTGAAATATATGCATCGCCATTAATGGTTGATAATCCAGCTGGTCCTGAGATTCGTGCATCAGCCAATTCTTCATCATAGAATGTTTGATTCATATAATCGAGGTCGGTAATTCCCAAACCTAATCCCCAATATACCATATCAACAAAATTGCCTCCTAGATTAATAGAATATTCATCAACATATCCACTCTCTCTTACTGCAAACATTGCATCTCCGGCAGTTCCTTCTTGGTATAGGCCTATATAATTACTAGTATTTCCTACCGGATTAATCATATATGAATTATACGCAAGGATACTTAACCAATCAGCATCAGAGCTCCAATATGGGTTATAATCGTTTGTCATACCTAAATCATTAGGATTATAGCCATTTGAAAAATCAGCGATATAATTAGTTATTGATGTAGAAATATTAGGCGTACCTCCACGATATAGACGATCAAATGATGCTGCACGACTATATGATATACCCCAGTTAAATATCGGCATTGTTTCATTAGTCAATTTAATCGAACCCACATATCCAAAATTTGGGCAATATACCTTTGTTTGATTTTCCGACAAAGAATATCCCATTGAATTGGATTTAGTAGATTGCATATTTATGTCCATAGTAACGCCAATTTCACTACTACGATACACCCCAATACCTGCAGGGTTTTGAGTTAATGTAGATAAGTCGCCACCTAGAGCACCAAATGCGCCACCCATAGATACGAAACGGGCTGTCCCTTTTAAATCGCCTTGCGAAAGTTGATATGCATCAATAGCACTTTGAGCAAATAACATTGATGGTGCAACACTCAATATCGTTGCTAATAATATCTTTTTCATAATCCTATAATTTTCAAATTATACATCAAACTATTTTATATTAACGGCGTCCACGGCTACCACCTCCTCCGCGACTACCACCTCCCGAAAATCCGCCACTGCTTCGACCTGAAGTGCTACTTGGTCGTGAATATGAGCTATTACTTGAACTACTGCTTGGGCGAGAGTAAGAATTGCCACTTGATTGTGAACGAGTAGAAACACTACTATTGCGATTAGTGCCTCTATTTGAACGGCCTACATTTTCATTTTTTGAAGAGCTATTTGATTTATTTTGCTCCATAGCACCACCTCTATTTATGCCATTGCGATTAGGAGCAGTGCGAGCAGTTCCACGCCCTTCCGACATATTACCAGGTCGTGAACTTGAAGATGTACCTATATCACTACCACGGCCACGAGTTGATGTGTACCCAGCACGATTAGACGAGCCATAATTACCAGTTCTATTGCGATCATATCCTGGGCGTCCTACTGAACCAGTGCGACCCGAGCGTGCTGCACTTGATGGGCGATGAGGGCGATATGAGCCCGATGAAGATGGACGATAGTAGGTTGGATAATAATAGCTATGATAACCATAATATGGGTAATGATAACAATAAGAGTCCCAATACCATGGGTTGTACCAAGGATTATACCATCCATAATAGCTCCAATATGGGTTCCACACCCCTGTATAATAAGGATAGTTCCATGAATACCAAGGATAAGTGTAGCCGAATGACCAACTTGGATATGGATCCCAAAAACTATCAACATAGATATTTACTACAGGTTGATTTGCACTATAAGATTCAATCAATTCTTGATTACCCGATCCCGAAACGATATCGGGATTATAGAAACGCTCAATGCGATTGGTATATGTGTAGCCATCTACATTTAATATTGAATCACTATATAATGTATCGGAGTTCATATATGAATATGCACCTTGACGATTATATTCATCTACATCACGCAATGAGCCATTATAATTTAATTCTATACTATAATCACCTGGTTGGGTAAGAATTACAGTTGACTGATTTTCTACCGACACACCTTCGGCTTTTGCTTTCTTTTTTGTCGCTTTAGATGCGTTGTAATATATATCATCATCAAAATAATTGTCAGCCATTGCCATAGTGGGAATAGCTATCATTGACAATAGTACCAATATCCAATTAAACATTTTCATATCTTTATGGTTTAAATTTTTCTATTTATTATCATAGACTATCCTTTCTGCAAAAAGTTTAATCCATAATTCTTCACAAATTTATTACAAATAAAAACCATATCATAATTTTTTATATTTAATTATGTGTTTTTTTACATTTATTGCCAGCTAATTACATGAATCAGCTGGCAATAGTATCAATTTCGACTTATAAGGCTTATTATCTATTTCTCGGGGCGCATATCATTTGCTATTATCATCACTGAAAATCCCCAGTAAATAAAACCAATTGAGGAAAGCAGACTAATCATCACTACATCTTGTATAAATCCCGATTCAATAAAGCAATAACTTATTATTAATAATATGACTCCATTAATGAGATTCAACCACCAATAACGGCTATGACGAGCTATTATCGCACCAAAAAACATTTTTAATCCCCAAAAGAAAAATACAAATGCAAAAACAAACGGCAAAATTAATTCAGTCAACACAATACTTCGCACCAACATAAACCCTAAAAATATATCAAGAATGCCCCCTACGAGCCACCATCCCCAACCTTTAGGGCGATTAATATTCAATGATACACACAACTGCACCACGCCCATAATAATCAACATCCACCCGAACAACATAGATACTACACTATAGCCAACGAAAGGGAAAAGCCAATATGCAAACCCTTCTATCACCAACAAAATTCCAATGACGAGCAACACCCACCACCAACGAGATGTTCCCCAAAAATTAACATAATTAGTTTTCATAAAATTCTTATTTTTTAGTTATACTTAAATTTGGTTTTGACTCTATAACAATTGTTCCTATTATTTTGTTGAAAACTCATCATACAACCTATTACATTGTTTGATTGTTATATTGAGTGATGTGACACAAATTTTATTTTAAAATGTATATAGGTATGAAAAAGATTATTTTAATGGTCTCGGTCATTGCTTTTTGTAGCATTAATGGCTTTACACAACACCAAACAGAGGTTCAAATTGATTCCTTGAAAAATAGTCATCGTATCACCTCTTTTGGTGATGGAGATACACCCCACCCCGACTCGGCGAGAGCTGTTCTCGACAAGTTCTACATTGATCAATTTAGACATTTTCAAGACCCAAGAGCGCCCTATTTCCTATTTATGAGTAAAGACAATAAATTTGCGATGGGTATAGGTGGAGTTGTAAGAATGCGAGGTTGGTATGATTGGGGAGGTGTAATCACATACAATGGATTTATTCCTGAAGCAATATCAGTGCCGCGTAATAATGTAGCTCGTAGAAAACTGACTACAACACCGGCTGGAACCGCATTATATTTTAGAGTAATAGGCAACAACCATCGTTTAGGCGATTATCAACTCTATATCGAAACTAATTTTGATGGTTATAACCAAGTGGGAATGAAACTTAAAAAGGCATATGCAACTGTCAATGACTGGACCATAGGATATGCCAACTCAACATTTGGCGACCCTGCAGCTTTTCCTATGCTTATCGATGCACAAGGTCCACAAGCCGAAGTTCAAACTACGGCAGTTTTATTGCGTTGGATGCATTCGTTCAACAAAAATTGGACAATAGCAGCATCGGTTGAGACACCTCAATCGCAAGTGGGATATGATAATATATCAACAAGCAAAGTTGATGATTGGGCGCCTAATATTGCTACATTTGGACAATTTGGATGGGGTAATAACGAGCACATACGCCTATCGGGAATAATGCGATTGCTCCCCTATCATGACAATGTTAATGGGAGTAACGAACACGAGATTGGCTGGGGGTTACAATTGAGTAGTGTAATTAGACCAATAAAGCCATTAACAATATATGCAACTGGAAACATTGGGTATGGCTATGGAAGTCTTACTGGCGACCTCATTATGGGCAACTACGACTTAATAAACAACCCCAATGTCGCAGGTGAAATGTATGCACCAAGGTCATTTGCGTGGTATGGAGCAGTTCAGTATAACTTCCGCCCTAATATATATGCCACCGCAACTTTTGGGCAAGAACGATTTTTGCCCAAGCATAATGTCTCGGGTGACACATACAAATATGGGCTTTATAGCGCATTTAATGTGTTTTGGGATATAACTCCACGATTTGAAGTTGCAGCCGAAATAAACTTTGGCAAACGAGTAAATTTCAATGGTGAAAGCAATTGGGCTCGGCGAGCATGCCTAATGACACAATTTAGTTTCTAAACTATATAAATCTCGTATAAAAAAATACTCTCCATTTTTGTGGAGAGTATTTTTTAACTATCATGTGAGATTAATTACTTTAAACCTCGAAGGAAATCGGCTGCAGGCATTCGTTTTTTACCTGCCGCTTGAAGTGACAATATCTCTATGCGTTTATCTACGCAATCCACATAGAGATGCCCTGCCTCTATTGTAAACTTCCCTGGAATTAAAGGCTTATTCCAATCGATTATTGCAGTTTCAAACACCTTCATCGTAATAGGTTCACGCCCATCTTGTTCAAAGACTGTCCATGCTGCAGGATATGGTGAAAGACCACGCACAAGATTATGTACATTTATAGCCTCTTTATTCCAATCAATTAAGCATGTTTCCTTAAATATTTTAGGGGCAGGAGTGGGTTCTTCTCCTTGCAGAATATCATCTTGAGGTATCGTTTTCAAATCACCTGCGATAATATGTTCAATAGTATCAATAGTGAGATCTGCGCCAAGCATCATCAAGTGATCATGAACATCTCCTACATTATCGGTAGGTGCAATTTCGATTCGTTCTTGACGAATTATATCGCCAGTGTCGATCTCGTGTTTTAGGAAGAATGTTGTTACGCCTGTTTCGGTATCGCCATTAATTACAGCCCAATTTATAGGTGCAGCCCCACGATATTTAGGCAACAATGAAGCATGAAGGTTAAATGTACCGAGTTCGGGCATCGACCATACAACCTCGGGGAGCATGCGGAAGGCTATAACAACAAATAGGTTTGCACCAAGTCCACGCAACTCCTCAACAAATTGGGGATCTTTTAGATTGACTGGTTGGAGCAATGGAAGGTTATTAGCCACAGCATATTGTTTTACCGGCGAATGAAGCAATTTATGTCCTCGACCAGCTGGTTTGTCGGGCATAGTAATTACCCCTACTATATTATATTCCCCCTCATGAATGCGTCGAAGGCTCTCAACTGCAAAATCGGGTGTTCCTAAAAATACGATTTTTAAATCTTCTTTATTCATAGTTAGTTTATTTATAAATCTTATGGATTAACATTTTCGGCAAGGGCTTGCCATAACACATCATCGGGAACAGGGGCTGTAACCGATATCAATTGATGCGATACAGGATGTTCAAATTCTATGTGTCGAGCTATTAATGAAATGCTACCATCGGGATTACTCCGTTTGTCGCCATATTTCAAATCGCCTTTGATGGGGCAACCTATCGAAGAAAGCTGCACTCTAATTTGATGCTTGCGACCAGTCAATAGATTGACTTCTAACAAATGATATCGATCGGATGAGGCAATGTGTCGATACATCAACTTTGCCTCCTTAGCACCTGCTTTAGGAGCAAGTGACGCATAGGATTTATTATTTCGCTCAACCGTTGAAATATAATGCGTCAACAAGTCCTCACTTTTAGGAGGGCAATTGCGTGATATTGCCCAATATGTTTTATGCACATCTCCATTGCGAAACATTTCATTAAGACGCGAAAGTGCTTTAGATGTTTTTGCAAAAACTACAACTCCACCAACTGGGCGGTCAAGGCGATGTACTACTCCACAAAACACATTACCTGGTTTATTATACTTTTCCTTAATCCATGATTTAAGAGTTTCAACAAGAGGCTCATCTCCTGTTTTATCTCCTTGAACAATTTCACCAGGAGCTTTATTGACTATTATAATATGGTTATCTTCATATAATACTTGCATATCAACTATTTTTTCAAATAAATTCCCGTTAGTTTTCCATCTTTAGGGTAATCAACGACATAAAAATTCCCCCATCGTGTAGGTTCATACTTGAGTTTTGCATCTACCTCTTTGTATTTAGATGGCTCATCTCCTACTTGTATTCTCATTACAAACTTTTGATTCTTTTTTATGTTACGAGCTGATGTTAAACATAATGTTCCTCCATAATAATAAAAACCGCCATCTCCATCAATCTTCCTACTATTTGACGACAACTCGTTAAATGTAGAAAATGCCTTATAATCTTCTTGCGACAATATATATATATTCCTATCGCCATACTTAAATTTGAAAGGTTTGGAATGTAATAAAGTGTGGCCTTGTTGCTCCCATATAGTAACAAAAGGTTTTACCAAGGGGGAGATGTCAGAATTATCATACAACACCATTCCATCTTTATTGGAAGTAAATTCACTAATTAAAGCTCGTTGCATTTCTACTTGCGTTTTTTCGGCGTTAACAATCATTGATTGATGAACACAAAATAGGATTGTAAAAACAATCGCTATTTGTTTGCTGTATCTTATTTTAGCAACATAAGGTGCAACCAAAACACATATCAATATTAATGAGAAGAATTCTATTGCAGTAAATGAATGAACTGCTGTATTTGCTACAAGTCCAAAAAGTAAGCCTATAATTATTGAAAATACAATAGCTAAATTCTTTTTGAGCACTTCAACAAGCACATTTCTATTCCAAATAATAAATATAATAGCTATAATCATTAGTATCCAAAAGATTTTCAACTGCAATAAATTATCTCCAGCACGAGCAATTACATCAATTAATTTTGAACCACCTTTGCCACTGCTCTTCATGAATCGAGCTATAACTCCTGGCGAAAACGAAACTAATGCAGTACCAATCCAAAGTGGAATTAACGACAATAGTACTCTAGGCGAAAACTTCTTAATATTTAATATATAATATAAAAAGAATGCACCCGATACTGGAACGGAGAATGCCTCGTTTGACCAACCAGCCAACAGTCCAACAAATGGAGCCGAACATAACACGATTTTTGAAGATTTACTACATCTATCTTTTAATTTATCCCACTGATAAAACAATAGTAAAGTCATTGACAATGGCATGAGATAGTTTGGAGCCAAATTTATAGAATACCATAATTTACTCGGATAAGGGAATAAATAGAGAAATGCAATAATAGCTAATAACCACGGCAAATAATAACCTCTTTGCATATACTTCCTTACAAATAATATTATCGTTGCAAGGAATAAAATTGTATTAAAAAAATAGAAAGCATTCACTCCTATAACTCCAGTAAAAAGTTGCTCAATCGTATGCGAAATAGCCCGTCCATTGCCATAGAAATAATGATTATATTGTGAATATAATACATCACTAACAGTCCTTATCTCTCCATCTAAAGCTGTAGCTGGCGATGTCCAATACTCACCATATTTGGTAGCATTGAGCTTATACCCATACATAATTTCATCACAAAATAGTTCTCTATTTATCGAACGCAAATAGAAAAACACACCCGTGAGGAGCAACAAAAGTATTATATAAAATAGAGGATTTTTGATAATGGTTTTTAGTTTTTTCATAAACATAAAATCACTTTTGTTTTTCAACATGCTTTTCTCCGTCAATTTCTCTAATAAAATATACCGGGCGATTTTTTGTTTCATTAAATATGCGACCAACATATTCACCAATTATACCCAAAGAAAGCAATTGCACACCACCTAAGAATAGCATCACAATCATTATTGTGGGATATCCAGCCACCGGGTCACCAATAAATAGCGCTTTAAAGAATATATATATCATATAACAAAAGGCGCACAATGAAACTATTAGCCCCATAACAGTTGCAATTTTCAGCGGAGAAGTTGTATATGAGGTTATCCCTTCCACTGCTAATCCTATGAGTTTAAAGTAATTCCATTTAGAGTCGCCGGCAATACGATCTTCTTGGTCAAACAGAATTTCTTTTTTCTTGAATCCTATCCATTGGAACATCCCCTTGGTATAACGCTGTGTTTCTCGCATAGATTTTAACGCATCAACACATATGCGATCTAACAAACGAAAATCGCCAACATTTTGCAACACATGCACTTTCGTTGATTTTTGCAATAAACGATAATATAGCAATGATAGCTTTTTTCTCAACCAAGGCTCTTTACCACGATTATTTCGTTTACCATAAATATCATCATATCCCTCTTCCCATAGTTTTAACATATCGGGAATAAGTTCTGGTGGATGTTGCAAATCGGCATCCATAATCACCACGCAATCACCCGTTACATAATCCAATCCAGCTAACATTGCTATCTCTTTCCCAAAATTTCGAGACAAATCGATATACCTAAAGCGAGAATCGCGCATATGCATTTGTTTCACAGCGCATAAGCTATTATCGGAACTTCCATCATTAACCAATAATACTTCCCAGTTATACATTGAATTGCTATCAATCAAAGTCATTACCCTATCGTATAACATAGGTAAAACTTCTTGTTCATTGTAAAAAGGGATTAACAACGATACTTTTTTCATCTCTCAAGCAATGTTAATGGTTGATTATTACGCAAAGATACACAAAATAAATAAGAAAATAGGTGAAGGACAGCTATTATGGCTATTCTTCACCTATATTTTTAAAATTTCAGTAACCTAATTTTATTTGAGCGCAAATTGTGATGTTGCTACTTTACCTTGATAAGCCCAAACAGCTTCTTGAGTGAGTTCAACAACTTCATATCCACCATTTACTGATGGAACTTTTACATGCGAATCATCAACGAAGGTGAGGATGTTGTGTGTTTCGCCATTTACTGTTGCACTCCATGTTTGTTCATCTTGGTCAAAATCAAGGCGAACTACAGAGCCATCATTTTCACTCTTAATTGTATATCCTTTTCCATCACATTCGACATAGTAACGACCATCTTGTCCGTCTATTACTTTTGTTCCCTTTGCTAACGCATTGTTTCCACTCCAAAATTCAATTGAGTTCAGCACTAATACATCGGCCAAAGCAGTAACTTCATACACTGGAACAATACAAAATGCGATAAAAACAAGTTCGTTTACAAATTTATTTCCTATTGATTTGTTCCATGAAAGCAACTTATTGGTAAGTGAGAAACTACCAATACAAGATGTTGACATCATTGAGCCAACCAAAGCTATTACAACGGCTACACTTAAATACCTCTTTTTCATATAAAAATTAATTTAGTGGTTAAAAAATATAATAAACTGTTACAAATATAAAGTATTTATATAACATTACAAAGGAATGTGTCGTTTACTTTTGTTATAAAATTCCATTACATCATTAACATAGTCATAAGTTTGACTTCCTCTAAAATATCCATACTTGCACACTGGATCATTATAATATTCGGGCTTTGTCTTCATGAGAACTGCTTCAGCCACATTCCCATCCCATATTTGAGGATTTTTGCCATACTTTTTAGCCAAAGCTATTGCATCATATATATGCCCTATTCCACTATTATATGCACCAATCACAAATTTCAATCGCTCTTGTGGGTCTTCAACATATTTTGACAATGAATTGTCGAGTTTTTTTAATATTTGAGATGCAACTCTTATATTATCATCAATATGAGCAATGCGAGTTGTGAGTCCATAAGCACGAGCCGTTGCAGGCATTATCTGCATTATACCACGTGCTCCCGCCCACGATACTGCCGTAGAGTCAAATCTACTTTCAGCATAAGCCTGAGCGGCCATCAATCGCCAATCCCAACCTGTCTCCTTGGCATACTTTTTAAAATAAGAATCATATATTGAGATATATCCCTTAGTAAAATCAATCGTATAAGGGCGTTTTTCGGTTTTACTTAACTCAAAATATTTCTTATGAACCTCGGCATGAATACGCTTTGGCGACTCTTGTTCAAACCATCTATTTATACATTTAGCTAAATCTTCATTTGATTTAGCCACAGCCCACGATGCCCGTTGAGGAAAACTCAATTTGAGTGTAATATCTAAATCCTTAAAATAAGTTTTATTTACACGAGCTATATCACTATCAACAATTGTCAATGGTATTTCACCATTTGACACCATGCGTATTAGATCCTCAGTTATTAATGTATCTTTATCTACAATGTGGATATTTATGCCACCACCTAACTCACTATTCAAATTTTCAATTCGTTGTTGATATTTTGAGTCTTTTTCAACATACACATCACGACCCACTAATTGTGTTACATCTTTAATTTGAACCGTGTCACCAATAATTGGCTGAACCAATACCTGTGATGAGGTATTTTCAAATCCGCAATGCAATACTCGGTTCTTATATTCAGATGTTATTGGTATTTCATATGCAATCACATCAACCTCGCCAGTTTCTAACATTTCAATCATTGCATTCATATTTGAAGCAATAACTATATCGAATGTGACATTATTGTCTTCAGAAAACTGCTTTACCAAACTATAATCATAGCCCAAAGTCGCATCACGATAAATGAAATACGACGTTGGGCTATATAATGTAGCTACCCTAATAGTATCGGGCAATATATCTACTGTATCGGCTTGAGCATTCGCACCTCCCGCTCCACTACAACCACTTATAATCGCTGAAACGAGAATAGTCATCGACATTAAAAATGTAGCAACGACTCTCATAGCTTGCTCAACTGATATTAATATTCAAAAGTTCCTTTTTCTGAAATAATAGTAAGATGATTCTTATCGGCAACTTCAACTCGACCAATAATGCGAGCTGGAATACCCCATAATTCAGATATTTCAATTACTCGTTGAGCATCTTCAGGGGCTAGGTAAATTTCCATGCGATGACCCATATTAAATACCTTATACATTTCGGCCCAATCGGTCCCTGATTCACGACTAATTAAATCAAACAATGGTGGCACAGGGAATAAGTTATCTTTAATCACATGTTTGTTTTCAACAAAATGCATAACTTTTGTTTGTGCACCACCCGAACAGTGGACCATACCATGCACTTTATCACGCATTTCATCAAGAAGAGCCTTAATTACAGGTGCATATGTGCGAGTTGGCGACAACACAAGTTTACCTGCATTTATAGGAGCATCTGCAACTTCATCGGTTAATCCTACAGAACCAGAATAAACCAATTCTTGAGGCACAGCAGCATCATAAGTTTCGGGATATTTTTCGGCAATTGTTTTATTGAACACATCATGGCGAGCCGATGTCAAACCATTGCTACCCATACCACCGTTATATTCTTTTTCATACGATGCTTGACCATATGACGCTAAACCTACAATTACATCACCACCTTTAATATTTGCATTATTGATAACATCGCTTCGTTTCATGCGACAAGTCACAGTACTATCCACGATAATAGTGCGAACAAGATCACCAACATCGGCTGTTTCTCCACCGGTAGAATATACACTCACTCCCATCTCACGCAATTCAGAGAGCAACTCTTCAGTGCCATTAATAATTGCTGCGATAACTTCGCCCGGGATTAAATGCTTATTGCGACCTATGGTTGATGACACAAGAATGTTATCAGTAGCACCTACACAAAGGAGGTCATCAATGTTCATAATCAACGCATCTTGTGCAATACCTTTCCACACGCTCAAATCACCTGTTTCTTTCCAATATGCATATGCCAACGATGATTTTGTTCCAGCTCCATCGGCGTGCATTATATTACAATAATCTTCATCGCCACCTAATATATCGGGGATGATTTTACAAAAAGCCTTTGGATACAAACCTTTGTCCACATTTTTTATTGCGTTGTGAACATCTTCTTTTGAGGCCGAAACACCTCGCATATTATAACGTTGATCGCTCATAATTATATTGTTTATTTTTAAATTACAAAATAGATATATAGATATAGCACCATTGCAGGAAGCACAAATAGCAAGGAATCAATACGATCAAGGATTCCACCATGGCCAGGAATCAAGTTCCCCGAATCTTTTACTCCAATACTACGCTTAAACATTGACTCTACAAGGTCGCCAAAAGTTGCAAAGATTGATGTAACGACCCCCATAATTATATAGAATGTCAAACCATTAGTTTTATCAATTAAGTAATAATATAAAACACCCGACAGAATAGAGAATGCCATTCCTCCCCAAAAACCTTCCCACGATTTTTTAGGAGAAATGCGTTCAAACAATCGGTGTTTTCCTATTGTGCAACCCACAAGGAATGCACCTGTGTCGTTCATCCATATCATCACAAATATCAACATCAATAATGCTTGTGATTGCTCATATATAACTCCCATTGATAACATGGGGACTACTATATAGACAAACGCGAATATAGAATATGCCAAACTATTTATTGGCGATTCATTCTTGTTATATAATTGTATAATTAATCGTAACAACAAGTATGCCAATAATACTGCGACACCCACATAAGGACTCACTGACTCATTGATTATGCCTAATACTCCCACTAATGCGACAAGTGAAGTTGCGCCAATGACATCAACCCAATGATTTAACTTTTGGCCTTCGGGTTTAGTCATCTTTATAAATTCATTAGTTGCCAAGAATGTTAACAACACACATAGTCCCACAAAAGCCCATTGGGTTGTAATAACGCCAAGCACTATTAATGCAACATATATAGCCCCTGAAAGGGTTCGAGTTATTAGGTTTTTTAAATTCATTTCAAGTAAGTAATGTTTTATCTAACAAAAATAACACATTTTTTTCACATATAGGTAGTTGTTATCACTTATTTTATCAAAATGCGGTCTATTTCTTCTCCTCGAGAGTGTAAAACCCTTATAATATATATACCTTGAGGCAAAGATGACACATTCAAAAGATTATTATTACCTATATAAACAACCTGTCCCAACGATGAGTATAATTGCACTTCTTTAATCACTGCTTGAGGCACATCAACCTCAAATTGACGCCAACCAATTGCGCGTAACAACATTTTAGGATCATCATTGGCCAATACATTTCCCACTCCTGCTCGCTTCAAGACTTCTTTTAGCCCTGCATATGCATCGATGTTTCCTGCGCCCCATTGAGGATTGGGATAATCAACAAAATTCTTATTTGCAGTCATTTGAGCGATATTGATTACATCTTGAGTCGTCAGAGTAGAATCGGCCTGCAACCAACATGCTATAATACCTGCAGCATGAGGTGCAGACATTGAAGTGCCACATTCAGCTATCCAATAATAATCACAACCCTCTATAGTTTCTTTGGTTGCTAATGACCGTTGTTCATAGGCGCTCAATGGTAGTTTATATTTTGAATTCATAGATGACACAATCATATTACCTGGAGCACAAAAATGTGGCAACTGTCGTCCATCGCCAAGGATGCCATAACTTGAGAATGATGCAACATTATCCACTTTAAAGTTATAAGTCTCTTCTCCACCAAAAACTTTAGGTGTAACATTTCGCGAGTTACTTGCTCCCACAACTACTACATTCTCGCCACACGCAAGGTCAGATATAGATCTACTTGGGGTTCCATTTGTAAAGCCCTCAACTCCTATCGATGCAAGCATCAATCTTGTGCCATCGGCATAAACATCAATATGTGAGGCTTTAGCAGGTTTTACAATAAAACCAACACAATATCGGCCTAATACCCCCGATGTATCAAATTGCCTATTTTTAACATCAATCGTTGCATATACATTATACCTATTGTTATCGGTATTTAATGAAGAATACAATCTTATCGCCCCTATCAAATCACTCTCAAACAAGGGGATTGAAACATCTTCACCATTTGCATATGCCGACGATGCTATTCCCCATGAAGTAGCACCATCGGCAACGGGTTCAACATATGGAGAGGTATAAACAAAACTCTTTGTATTGCGGTCATATATAGTTAGAGCGACATTAAATCCATCACTATTAGCACTCCAAAAATCTACTCCTCCCTGCAATGTTACACCATTCTGTATTTTACTATCATATACAAATGTTTTGAGTTCATCGGTTGCCTCTTTAACATCAAATGGTATATAGATGCGCTTCTTCCCTTCATTGCCCGATGACAAACATATTATAGCCTCTTCACCCAACAAACCGAGATATTGATTAAACAACGAAGATCCATCATGAGGTCCCAAGTAATGACCCAATGACATATTTATAACTGCGCGTTTTCCTAAACTATTGGCATACTCCAAAACATCTTCTGCTCCAGCTAAAATTGCCATATCATACAATGAACTTGTTGTTGCTACAATATCGGCACTAGGAGCTGTTCCCCAATATGGAACACCTTTGTAACCACCGGCCAAAATTCCCGCCACATGAGTTGCATGCCAGTTAGTAGTATCGGCAAATTGCGACATTTCTTGCGATGTCGTCATATCATACCTCAATGCATGTAACTCATCATAATGAACAAATCGTGTTAATCTCCCATCTCTAAAATTAGGATGAGAAGGATCAAATCCAGTATCGGAAAACCCAACTACAACACCAGTCCCATCATATGGTTGTGGCAATCCCATCCCTTGTTGAATTGTAGTAACATTAGTCATTTTACGGGCTTCATCTAAAGTCAATGCCATAGGTGATGACAAACTCATTTGATTAACCAATGGCATGCGCGATACCTCATCAAGTTTACTATAAGGGATACTTGCCAATATAAAATTTTCTCGTTGCCTAAATATCACCGACCCTAAAGACTTCAAATTTTCTATAACCGAATCACTTGATAATTTAATTATTACTGGATAATATATCGAGTCGAGCAAACTTCCTTTTGAAGGTACTGATTTTAAGCCATTGCTCAAAATGTTTTCTTTTTGAGCAATATCCCTAATTTGCGACAATATGGCTCTGCTCTTGTTATCGAGGCTTAACATAGCATAAGCCGATGATGCTATTGATATAAATAGGAATAGTATATACTTCTTCATTTTAAGATTCAATTTTCCACAAAAATAAGAAAAAAGCCATTATCGGACAAACCGATAATGGCTTTTATTAGTTGTGTTATATAAAAGATTACTTCACAACAACTTTAGTTGTATATTTAGCTCCATCGGCTTCTACAGCAAGAACATATACACCGCTTGCAATCGACGAAGCATCAACTACAGCGGTCTCACCTTGGGCTGAAACATTAACAACAGCTTGTCCAGCAATGCTATAAAGAACTGCATTTACTGATGTTGCACCAATATAAGTTACTTCATATTGATTTTGAGCAATTGTCGAAACAAATACATTTTTATCAGCAACTACATCTTCAACCCCTGCTCCATATTCAACGGCTTTTTTTACAGCATCCAATACATTAATTTTACCTGCGCCCCATTGAATTGGGATTTTTGCTTTATTTACTTTGTCATCTTTTGTTGCTGTTTCAATCAATATATCACGCACTTCGGCGCTAGTCAAATCGGGGTTTGCTTGCAACATTAGCGCAACAGTTCCCGCAGCAAAAGGACTTGCCATTGATGTACCCTGCATGTAATCATAATAATAATCTTTTTTGTTATACATGGTTTTTCCTACCAACATAAACTCATTTTCATAGACTCCTTGCTGAAGTGCCAATGTCATGTAATATGGACTCATTGACGATACAACAACCTCTCCAGGAGCTGCGAAATGAGGCAATTGGCGACCATCAACAAGTGTAGCATAACTTGAAAATTCAGCAATATCATCAACTGCAAAATATTGAGCAAAATTATACATATAACCATTTACACGCACTGGGCATGAGTTACGAGTTGAATAAGCTCCAACTGAAATTACATTTTTACAACATGATACATCGGTAATTGAGCCATCACCGCCTCCTGCAATCCAACCTGGGATATTATTAGAAGCTAAAGTTGTATATTGAGAAGTACAATATACATCGATACGTTGTCCGGCATTACCTTCAACCATTAGCCCAAATACAACATTCCCTTTAGGATTTGTTACGGTATTTAGCAATAAATAATATTGCATGCTCATTGTATAACGATTATTGTATGCATCTACTTTTGAACCATATCCTACCCAACTATTATTATATGCTTCGTCAAAGAAAGCAGATGTTACATCTCCAGCATCAGCGGCATTTGTTGTTGAAACATATTGTAACTTGCCATTAGTACTTGATGATATTGTAGGCAATTTATATACCAAAGCCATTGTTGTGAGGTCATAAAGCACTGGTGTCACTTTAAACTCTTGATTTGTATTGCTCCACACTTCAATTGTACCAGTTTGACCTTGAGCTGTCAATGGCATTAAGAATGTATTAACATTTTTATCGGCTTCTGTACAGGTTTTTGTAATAGCAATACCCATATCAGCTTCATTACCAGCAGCCACACACACTACTGCTCTCTCGGCCAACTTATCCATATATTGGCTAAACAAATCAGTTCCGTCATGAGGACCATTGCTACTACCCATTGAAAGGTTTACAACACATGGTTGATCATTCTCTTCGGCATACCCAATTATTTCTTCAAAGCCTAAAAGAATATTACTATCGTAAGCACTGTTACCCAAACCCACCAACAAGATATCGGCTTCACTTGCTACACCATAATAGTTGATGGTATCGGCTAAATTTTTATAGCTACCAGCCATAATTCCTGAAACATGTGTACCATGCGTTGCAGTTGATACATCGGTAGTAAATTGTTTCAATTTGTCTTCAGTGTTATATGCAGTCACACTACCATTTTGTCCGGCAATAGTCCATGCCGATTTTACACGTGAACTGCCATCGGTATTCATAAAATTAGGGTGATTTGCAGTAACACCTACATCGACAATACCTGCTACCACACCTTTACCTTTATAGGCTTGTGTCAATTGGCCTAATGGACGATGAACAGTGTTTACACCTGTTTTTGCACGAGCTTGATCCATTTTTGACTTGGTCATTTTAGGCATTGACAAAGTCTTAATAGATTTCAAATTTGAGAATTCTATTACTTTATCATAATCAACCTCTACAAGCGCAAGATTATCAATTTTAGAACGAATAATAGCTCCAGTTGCTTCCAATTCAGCGATATCAGCATCTTCTTCCAAGTCAACAAGCACTACAATGCGCTCTACATCTTTACCAAATGGTTGAAGGGTGTGATTATCTTCTTTATCGTTTGTTAATAGAGCCTTATCGCCCAATTTTTCAATAAAGGCTTGCTGTTTAATCAAACCTTGACCAACCAAATCAATTTTATTTTGAGCAGAGGTCAACATTGCAACACCAGCCAAAATAACGCTTAAGTAAATTTTCTTCATATAATATTGATTTTAAATTATTTTCTAATCTGCAAAAATAAGTATTTTTATCCAATTTATCAGCCTATTTATCGTTAAATTTATACATCTCATCTCCACCACATAATTTATATGAGACAAAAAGAGTCTTTTTTAATTATTAAAAACCTTTCATTATAATTTGACTTTTATTCTTTTTTTTGCGAAATTTGCAATATCAACCAATGTTTAATTTTATGAACAACGATTTCAATAAAAAATATTATAAAATAAAAGAGGTTGCCGAGGTGTTAAATATTCCAGCATCAACATTGCGTTATTGGGAAAATCAATTTACCATCATCAAGCCCAAGCGCAATCAGCATGGCACCCGATTATACACCCCAGCCGACATAGAAACCATAAGAATGGTGTATTACCTTGTAAAAGAGAAAGGGCTAAAACTCGATGCAGCACAAGAACAAATAAAACACAACCATTCAAATGTCTCTCAACGACACAAAACCATTGAACGATTAAAAAAAGTGCGTTCAGAATTAAAAGCAATGCTCGACGCTCTTCATTCACTAAGATAACGAAGAACTTTCATCTTATAAAACAAATATGGCAACCATCAAAATGGCTGCCATATTGTATTTTAGTCAATTATCAATGTTTATTCTTTAATATTGGGGTCTTCAAGACCAAGTTGTTTCACTTTATCAACACGCTTCAAGATGAGACCTATAACCAAGGCCGCTACGCCCAATGAAGCTAACATAATGAGTGGCGCTGTGTAATCATACATTGTTGCAGCTTGTTCAGGCAAAATTGTACCATTAGCCAAACCTTCAGTAATATCGGGATTTGTTTTATCTAAAACTTTACCAATTAACAATGGGAACAACCACAAACCAATGTTTTGAATCCAGAAAATCAACGCATATGCGCTACCAATAATCTTTTGATCAACCAATTTAGGCACACTTGGCCACAATGAAGCAGGCACCAAAGAGAAACTTGCGCCTAACACAAGGATAGTAATATATGCAACAATAAATCCGCTGATAGAACTACCTTTAAACATTGGCAACACAAATGCAAATGTCAAGTGGCACACAATAAGTAATATTGCTCCTAATATCAACATTGTTGCAGCTTTTCCCTTGTGGTCAACATAATTACCCAAGATAGGTGTAATACCTACAGCCAACAATGGGAACACAGCAAAAACTGTTTCGGCACTTTGACGCATATAACCCATATAGCAGAACACTATC
The DNA here is from genome assembly GCA_045646905.1 of Muribaculaceae bacterium. Lineage (GTDB taxonomy): Bacteria > Bacteroidota > Bacteroidia > Bacteroidales > Muribaculaceae > RGIG4079. The sequence goes on along the minus strand of JAZRLP010000029.1, from coordinate 4,281 downwards.
AAGGCAATAATAGCCACGCCCAACATTGAGAATTTTAATGATTTATTTTTAGCAAAATTACTAACAAATGCGCCTGCTGCTACTATCAACATAATAAAATATTGAACTATAGTAACTTGTTCTGATGCCCAGAACGAACCTTGTTCAACACCTGTAAACGACAAATTACATTGCAACATATTCACAGCATATTTTTGGAATGGGAATATTGCCGAATAATACAATACGCACAACATTGCAACCAACCAAAAGCCTCCACTGCTCAAGATTTTGCTAATATCTCTAACTTCAAATGGCTCTTTCTCTTCAGCCTCACCCGATTGTGCATCTAATTTCTTATCCATAAAGAAATATACGATAAACATTATGAGGGCAATCATCAAGAGGACAACTCCAAAGGCTACCGAGCGAGATACATCAATATCACCACCTAAACGAGCAAAGAATGGCGAGAAAATCATACATGTTGCTACACCCAAACGAGCAAGAGCCATTTCTGACCCCATTGCTAATGCCATTTCGCGTCCTTTAAACCATTTTACTATACCACGACTCACAGTAATACCGGCCATTTCAACACCACAACCAAATATCATAAAGCCAATAGCAGCAAATTTAGCCGAGGCTGGCATACCTTCATAAAATGGAGAAATTCCTAATTCATCAAATCCTGGAATATAATTCAAATTATTATTAAACCAAGTTTCGAGGCCGCTTCCTATAAACATATCGGTGACTGCATACCAATTTATCACAGCACCAATCAACATCACAGCCCCCGACAATAACGCCGTAAAACGCACGCCCATCTTGTCGAGAATAATACCTGCAAAAATCAAGAAGAATACAAATACATTTAAGAATGTCTCCGACCCTTGCATTGTTCCAAACGCAGTTGAATCCCAGCCACGAGTAGATTGCATTAAATCTTTAATTGGCGACAAAATGTCCATAAAGACATAGCTAAAAAACATAGCCATCGCCAATAGCAACAACGCCGACCATCTAATCCATGCTTTGTCGCTCAATAATTGTTGTTTTTTTTCTGTCATTTTTGTTAATATGATTGATTTATATTTATTTTCACGACAAAGTTAATCAAAAGCATCGTTGAATAAAAATTAATTTGCTATATTCGCAACCAAATTCACTTTATTGATTTATAATATCAACAAATTATGCCAAATAGTCAACCATATACATTTGATCGAGTTGTAAGAATTATTATTGCAATCGTAATTATCGGCTCAATACTATGGTTAGTAAATACCCTTTCCAATGTATTACTACCTTTTTGTATTGCTTGCCTTGTGGCATACATATTGGAGCCAATGGTTCAATTCAACAAAAAATTATTTCGCTTAAAAGGTAGATTTTGGGCAATAACCCTCACCCTCCTCGAAAGTCTGTCAATTGTTATTGCCCTTGGTTATATCTTTATTCCCAAAATCATCACAGAGACTCAAGACATTGCAATAATGTTTAAAGAGTATGCCAAAACCAATGCCAACATTGAATATCTACCCGAAGAGGTCCATGTATTTATACGCAACGCCATTGATTTTGAAGGAATTTCAAAGTTCATAACTCAACAAAACATTGAAAAAATATTAAATGCAACATTCTCCTTCCTATCGGGTGGTGTTGATTTCGTGATGGGGTTAGTCGGGTGGTTTATCGTAATCCTCTATATCATATTCATAATGCTTGATTATGAGAAATTAATGAAGGGATTTAAACGAATGGTTCCTCCTAAATATCGCCATATCACCTTCAGTATTGGTCACGACATAAAAACAAGCATGAACCTATATTTTCGTGGACAATCATTAGTTGCATTTTCGGTTGGGATATTGTTCAGCATAGGATTTTTAATCATTGGATTACCATTGGCCGTTGTGCTTGGTCTTTTCATTGGATTGCTCAATATGGTGCCCTATCTTCAATTTATATCATTCTTCCCAGCCACATTGCTATGCTTGGTGTATTCGGTTGATTCGGGATGCGATTTTTGGAGCATATGGTGGCAATGTATGGCCGTTTATGTAATAGTTCAAGTGATACAAGATCTCTTTTTGGTACCCAAAATTATGGGCAAGACAATGGGCTTAAATCCGGCTATTATACTGCTTTCTCTATCAATTTGGGGTTCATTATTTGGATTTATAGGATTAATCATTGCCCTACCATTGACAACATTAGTCCTATCATACTATAATAGGTATATTCTTGAAAAGGACTTTAAAGGCAAATCTAAAAGACGAAATAAAAAAGCAACACAATCAACTGTTGTCAATCCTCTAAACAAAGATTAGGTTCATTGTCCAACAACTGTTCGGCAAGTTCGGCGTCCTCACAACGCACAAGCAACTTGATTGCTCCAAACGATGTGTGTGACAACGGATATATGCTCGACATAATTTCGTTGTTGATAATACATGGAATGCCATTAGTCTCAAGCACACCTTTTGCGATATGGGCTTCAACATCATTCCAATATTCACGAAGCACAATAAGTTTTGATTGATTTCCCATAATTTCTTTCTGGCTATTATACATTACTTAATCTTTCGGCGATTCAACTCTTGTTGATAACGACGAGCATTGGCTTGATGTGTTTCATAATCAACTGCAAAATTATGATAACCCGAGAAATCTTCTTTTGCACACATATAAATATATTCGTGCTCGGGTGCATTTAGAACAGCGTCAAGCGTATTCTTTGACACTATACGAATGGGACCTGGAGGAAGCCCAGCATTTTGATATGTATTATATGGCGATTCAACTTTTAAGTGATTTTGATTAATGCGACGCAATGAGAAATCTCCTATAGCAAACTTTACTGTTGGATCGGCTTGCAACTTCATTCCCTTCTTAACACGATTCAAATATAATCGTGCCACCTTTGGTCTCTCATCGGCTTTGTTTGTTTCCTCTTCAACTATTGACGCAATAGTTGACACCTCTAACGGAGATACTCCCAACGATTTTGCTTTTGCGACATTTTCATCACTCCAATACTTATCATAATACTTAAGCAATCGCTCAACTACCAAAGTAGGCTTTGCATTCCAATAAAACTCATAACTATCGGGGAAAAACACCGCAGGAAACTCCTCTTTCTTAAATCCTTTTTGAGATAATACCGAGTCGCATGCAGCAAGAAATTCAGCCTCATTAAATTGCATATTTTTCGACACACGGTTAGCCAATTGCTCCATTGTTCGCACATTATTAAAGATTACTTTTACTGGAGTTTGGTGATTTTCTGAAATATCTTTACTAATTTTCCATGCCGAAGATCCACTCTTTATCTTATAAGCACCTTGATTATTTGCGATATAATCATCACGCAATGACCATAATTGATATACCTTTGCACCAAAATCATCTCCAAGTTTTGACATCAAAGAGTCTTTAAGTTGAGAGTCACTACAATTCTTGTCAATATATATCCAACGGTCCTCTCCTTCATACTTTTCACACAAATACACATATGCAATTATTGCCCCTATTACAAGTATTATGAATGATATTAATAAATATATAAAACCTTTTGATACTTTCTTAACAGCCATTATTGTATATAATTTATTTTATATAGATTTAATTAAAAACACCCACAAATTTAATCAGTAAAATTGAAAATAAAAAATTTACATCCATAAAAGACTAATATTCACACCATTAAAAAATGCCGCTAAAAATATCCTTAAAAATTGCTTGCAAATTAAATTATTTTATCTAACTTTGCATTGCTTTTCTGAAAAATCAGTAACGCATAACCTCATGGAGAGGTGGGTGAGTGGCTGAAACCAACAGTTTGCTAAACTGTCGTAGGAGTAATCCTACCACGAGTTCGAATCTCGTCCTCTCCGCTCAAGAGCTTGAAAGTAAAACTTTCAAGCTCTTTTGTTTTATATCTGAACGAGATTTAATGTTTATTGGGCTCAGTAGCAAAAAGGTGTGGAAAGTCGTGCGAAACACAAGAATACGAAGCGATATAAACATTTAGCTCGCTAAAACTTGATCGAGACAATAACCTCATAGTTGAGGGGATAGCTCAAAACCACCAGATTAAAAAATTATACCCCCTCCGCACCTCCCCCAAAAAGACGAACGCAATCTTAATAAAGACTGTCTAGTCCTAATATAGGTTTACTGGAAATTAAACAAAATTTAGGATTATGAATAAAACAGTAAACCGTTACACGGACGAAGAAAAAATTGCAATAGTCAATGAATATTATTCGTCTGGCAAAAGTAAAGAAGCAATCA
>JAZRLP010000028.1:0-9886 GCA_045646905.1 Muribaculaceae bacterium | reverse complement strand
TACAGTACCATCGGCAGCAATTTTGAGGTCAAAACTGTTACCGTTAGCCGAAATCATGTTGATTTCTTTAGAGGCAAGGTCCATTTTGTGGAGACCACCTTTTGTGTTTTGAGAAAACACAACAAATGAACCATCGGGGCTAAGTATTGCTTTGTCCACGCTAACGCCTTCGGGGAGCGCCACTTTATCGATAGATTGAATTTCTACCAATTGAGCAAACCCAAACATGCTTGAACACAACAACATTGCCGAAATGAAAATTTTTTTCATGTGTTGATAATTTTGAGTTATGTATAGATTATTAATTGAATTTTTTTCTTTTTGTATGAGCAATAAATACTTATAAAGTGTAAAGGTACTAATTTTATTTAAAAAGTAACTATTTTAGCCTCATTTTATACATTCTACTCTCTTTATACAAATAAAAGCGAGCAACCCATGTGGATTGCTCGCTTGGTATTGGGATTAAAAGAGGGAAATCTTAATTGAATTGGAAAATCTCAAACAAGAGTAAAATTCTCTCCTTTTTCATCTTTCCTTTTTCCTCTTATTTGATGTAAACTTTTTCAGATTTTTTACCTTGAACTTTGATGAAGATACCATTAGATGGGTTTTCAACTTTTACACCTTGGAGGTTGTAGTATTCAACTGGAGCATCTTCGTCAACAGCTTCAATAGTTACATTTTCAACACCTGAAGCGTTACCCTTGATGATCAATTTGGCTTTAGCAGGAGTAGTTACATCTTTTGCAACACTTGGAACTGCGTGTACATAGTAACCATGTTTGCGGTTGATGCAGTGGAGGTTGCCTGCGTAGTCAAATGCCATTTGGCAAATTTCTTGATCTTTAGTTGGGATAGAAGCTATGTGAGTGAAAGCAGGAACATCGTTAGTCCATTCTACATCGTAAACTTGGATAGCAGCGCTACCGTCAACGATTGCGAAACGGCTTTCGTCGGCATTGAGAGCCATACCACCACCAAGACAGCCAGTGAGTGTTGCAGAAAGGTCAGCACCGTTGAAGATTTCTTCACCATCTTCGTTGATGATTAAGAATGCAGGAACGCTTGCAATGTTTTGACCTGCGTTACGAGTTTGTGAGCAGAATACAACATTGTGAAGTGCGCTACCAAGCATACCAGTGTTAGTGTTAACAAGCTTAGCTGAAGGAGTTGCAAATTGAACAGGTTCTTTAGCACCCCAAGTATCTTCAGCACCAATATCGTAACGATAGATTTTGTTACCTTTATTGCCAGTAGGAAGGTCTTCTACATATATAAACATCTTGCGATCGTCGCCTGAGCCAGTGAATGCAACACCAGTAGAACCACCACCAACAGCTACACCGTCGATAGTCAATTTACCAGTACCGTCATTAGTAGCACCTGTAAAGATATTGTTGATTGCAGTTGGGTTAGTAGGATCGAAAATCCAGATACCAGGATAAGCATCGCTCCAGTCGGTCAAGTAGAACTTGTCGTTGTAGAGAGCACCACGGAATGTAGAAGAAGCGTTACCAGTATTGAATTGACCTACCCAGTAAGGAGCACCTTCTTTAACTTGATACATAGGATCTAACAAGAAAATACCTTTTGAACGACCTACGCCGAGGTAAGTAGTAGCGAAGTTATCGCTTTCAGGATTATTTTCTACTGCGATACCACCACGATAGTAAGTAGTACCAGCACCCCAAGTATTCATTGTTGTGAGAATTTCACCAGTAGCAATAGTTTTGTTTGCAACAACTACGCTCCAGTTGTAATCACCTTGCAATTCGTTGATATCAACATCGTAAGTGTTTTCACCAGCGCTAAGAGCACCAAGGTTGTAAACAACTTCTTCAGTAGCTTCACTACCTTCTACAGGAGTGAGTACGAGGTCAACATTAGCAGATTTGCCGTTAAGTTTGAATGAAACTTTAGCAACACCTTCTTCGTTAGCAACATTGAGGTCATAAGCATAAACACCGCTATAAACAGGTTGTTTCACGCCCTTAGTAGTGAATTTGTTAGCTTTACCATCAACAACGAGGAATAATTCGATTTCAGCTTTTGTAGTGATACCAGAAACTTCGTCGATAGTCAAATCGAGTTCACCGTGAGCCGATGCAAATCCATATTCTACTGGAGTGATATCAGCACCACCAAGAACGATTTCAGTAGCGTTATCAAGACCATTAGAAATGTTGAAGAGTTTAACGCCAGCAGCTTTACCTTCAACGATATTAGGAGCAACCATCAAATCAGTACCAGCATATTTGAAGAATGTTTCATTAGCTGAAGTTACATCGATAGCTTCTTCTGGAAGGAAACCAAGGATTGTTGGAGCTTGAGCGTCACCAGGGTTGAGTTGGATTTCAAATGGTTGGATTTTAGCAGAGCTAAAGATGATTTGGTCATCAGCACGTGGAGAAAGTGTCATGCTGTAAGTTTCGCCCAAGTAAGGAGTGTTGATGTAAGTACCATCTTGGTTGTTACGCATGTAACCGAGGTAGTTACCATCAGAAATAGAAACCTTAACAATACGAGTGTGACCAGTAGATGCAGTAGTAGAAGCAGTGTAAATCATGTTACCATTTTCGAGTGTACCGTCATAGATAAGTGATTCACCTGCGATACCGTTAGTGTAGTTACCACCGAAGTTGTTTGTCCACCAAACTGCTACTTCACCAGCAGGAAGGCCATTTTCACCTTTTTCCCATTTGTAAGCAGTTACATTTTGGCTACCACCATAAGCTTGGTTACATTTGTTGATACCTACCAAGTAACCTTCTGCAGTAAGAGCGATATCAGAGATTTTGTAGATATCACCAACGGCAGCAGTAGTACCAAGTTGATCAACAGTACCAGCAACGAGGTCAGCAACGTAAACTGATGGTTCTTTAGCTTCGTCAACAGCGAGTACATAAACTTTGTCATCGCGTACGATTTGACGACGAACTGTTTTGCCTGCTAATTGTTCAGCAAGAAGTTCTATAGCCGAACCTGACACATTATAATCTTCAGCAATAGCAAAGTTAGCTTTGTCGGCCAAAGAGTCAGGATAGTTTACGTAAACTGTTGTAGGAGCGACCCAATTATTGTCAACGAGGAACGCTTCAGGATATTCAGTAACAGCAGCTTTTACAGTAATAGCAAGAGGAGCTGGTTCTGTTGTAGCGTTAGTGTTGGCATAAATGTCGGTTTTGTAATCGGGGTGAGAGAATTCAACGGTGTAGTTACCTGGTTTAACTGTTTGGAATACGAATGCACCATTATAGTTAACGTCGGTTTTATAAGTTTCAACTACATTGCCTTCGCTGTCTTTAAGAGTAACTTCTACGTCGTTAAGTGGTTTGTAAACGTCGTTTGTGCCACCTTTTGGAGTGTAAACAGCATCAGAGAATTTAGTGTATTTATCGCGAACGATACCATAAATAGCACCATATGATTCTTTTTCCCAACCAAAGAAGTCAGCAACACCACGAGCGTAGTCAACACCTTCAAGACGGTCAACGTCGAAGTTCATCGCACGGTGACGAGCGGGTTGATAAGTGTGGAAGTAACCTTCTACCAAGTAACCGGGAACAGCATGGTTCAATACACCAAGAGCTTGGTAACCGATTTTACCTTTACCAGCAGCAACATCTTCTTTAGTCATTGTATAGTCATAGTGTGACCATTTTGTGTGACGGTCGAGGATACGGTGGTTCCAACCACAACGGCTCATTTCGATTGCAGTAGCTTTCAATTCAGCACCTTCAACTTCATAACCGTCTTTTGGAGTACCGTCTGACTTTAAGATACGGCTGTCGTAAGCAAAATAGAGGTAGTTAGTAGTGTTACCATCGGTAGCAGCATTTGAGTGAATAGAAATGAACATGTCAAAGTTGTTAGCATCAACTTCGGCAGCAATTTCACTCAAACGACGGTTAAAGTCGTTGTTTTGGTCATCGGGAATGTAACCAAGTTCAGTGTCTTTAACATTGCTATAAGGGTAAGGACCGGTTTTAACACGGCTCATTACGATATTTTGGCTCAAATCGAGAGCAGCACCAATACGATTAGGATTTTCGTTAGTTTGGTTTTTAGTGCGATCGAAAGGAACACCATATTCTACGAGTTTGTCAAGAAGAGCAAGACCTTTGTGAAGGTTTGTATTTGATTCGTAGAAGTCAGTTGTATCAGGATTTTCTGAGCTGATAGGATTGTGTCCGATAGTTGCCATGTGGCGGTTATTAGGCCCCCATGAGCCGTGACCTGGGTTGATATAGATGCGCACATCTTCTTTAGATGTTTGAGCCGAAGCACCAAACGCTAAAAGTGCGATAGTGGCAAGTGATAATATTTTCTTCATAATGGTTTATTATTTAAGGTTGATAATAAACATTTCACCTGCTGGAGTGGTGTAAGCGATGCCCTTACCATTTGTTGATGGGTACATTGCCATTGACTCGTCGAGGGTGAGTTCTTGTTTTACTTTACCATCGATTGAGGCTGCAATGAGTTTTGATGATGTAACTACTTCACCATTATCGATGTCGTGCATACCTACTACTGTGAGGTCGTTGAGCCATTTTGCTGCGCGGATATTGCCAACGAATACTGGGTTAGAACCGTCGATGTTAGCAACATAGCAACCTCCTGATACATAGTAGTAGCATACTTTTGTACCGTTAGGTGAGATTGTAGCCCAAAGGTAGCTTGCACCTTCTGTTCCGTTTGGTGAAATCACTTCTCCGTCGATGCAAAGTTGACCATGACGGATAGAAGCAACAGGCATTTGAACGGCTACACCGCCATTAAGGCTTTTTGCTTCTACTTTGTTGTTGTCAACTGTCATCACGTTTGTTCCATTCACTGCAAAACCGTTGAGGTCGCGTGTAGGTGCTACGAGTGTAGTTTCTACGCCACGAGGTGAAACAGCTTTCAATGATGTGTAACGAAGTTTGTTTTCAGCAGTGCGGCTTTCGCGGAACACTACTGTACCATCAGCTGCGATTTTGAGGTCGAAGCTGTTACCATCTTGAGAAATCATTGAGATTTCACGAGTAGCAAGGTCCATTTTGTGAAGTCCTGCAACAGTGTTTTGCGAGAACACTACAAATGAACCATCGGGGCTAAGTGTTGCTTTGTCGGCTAATACGCCTTCGGGAAGATCAATCTTGTTGATTGATTCGATTTCAACTAATTGTGCGAAACCGAGCATACTTGAACATAACAACATTGCCGAAATGAAAAATTTTTTCATAATGGGTAATTTGTGTTGTTTAATGGTTAGTAAATAAAGTTATTAAAAAAATTTTTTGCTAAGATAGAAATTTATTTTTATAAAGTAATATTTATTAATAAAATTATTTTTAATTCATTCATTTTTTATCTTTTAGCATATAACAAAAAAAGCGAGCAACCCATGTGGATTGCTCGCTTGGTATTGGGATTAAAAGAGGGAAATCTTAATTGAATTGGAAAATCTCAAACAAGAGTAAAACTCTCTCCTTTTTCATCTTTCCTTTTTCCTCTTATTTGATGTAAACTTTAGTTGCTTTCTTACCTTGTACTTTGATGAATACACCATTTGAAGGATTAGCAACTTTCACACCTTGGAGGTTGTAGTATTCAACTGGAGCGTTTTCGTTATCAACAGCAACTTTGTTGATACCAACATTTTCAGTATTGAATGCATATTTAGCAGCAGCAGGAGTTACAGCAGCTTCAGTGCGAGGAACAGCGTAACCTTGAACCACTTCGTTAGAAGCGTTACCCAAGAAGAAGTTACCAGCAGCGTCCCAAGCAGCACTGTAAAGGCTACCACCCATGTTGTGAGTCAAGCGATAGTCTTCGTTCAAAGTGATATCACCGTTTTCAGCGCGTACAATAGTATATACTGTAGCTACACCACTTGCGCTTGAAGCTACAAGGCGTTTTCCGTCGGGAGAAACAGCGATAGCACCTTGGTAACGAGCTTTACCACCAGCACCTTCAAAGTATTTGATTTCACCATTAGCATCAATATAAACAAGAGCAGGTTGTTCAGCTGAAGGAGCACCACGATATTGGATATACCATACACCACCTTCGTTGTCGTATTGAATGTTTGTTTTACGGTCGTATGAGATAGTGTATTTTTTGTCAAGTGGTTCGTAAGTAGTAGGAGCAGGAAGAGCTGTTGCAGTACCGAGTGCATATTCTACAGCAAGGTTTTTGTTGTAAACAGCATCGATAGAGTTATCAAGACGAGAAATCGCAAGAAGTTTGAGATCTTCACCAGCGCCATAAACATCGAATGTTTGAGCAGGACCAGCGAAGTAGTTATCACCGTCCATGTAGATACCGTTAGTCATAGTTTTACCAGCGAGGAGTGAAGTAAATTCACCTGTAGCAACGAGAGTTTCGAGGTTTTCAGCTACCAAGTAGTAGTCACCAGAGAAGTTGTAACGGTTTACGAAGATGCGACCATCTTGAGCAACTGATACTTCATTAAAGTCGGCACCAACTGTAGCAGCAGTAGCCGAACCGAGGTTGCGGTCTTGGTTAGTCAACCATGAAGGATAGAAGCGAGCAGTACCTTCTTTATTGAGGATTTGGTTACCAGCAGCGTCGAAGATGTAAAGACCACCACCAAATGCACCATTAGGTTGAGCACTTACATAAGTACCAGTAGAGTTAGAAGTTTTACCTTGGTTGTAACCTTCTGTTACAAAGAGAGCACCAAATGAAGCATTTTCAGGGTTGTTGTCGATATCAAGACCTGATGGGTGATAGAAACGATGAGAAATGTAGCGTTCGAGGTTAGCTTTTGCAGCACCATCAACTACAACTTCCCAAGTGTAATCACCTTTTTCAAGTTCGCTAACTTCGATTTCAGCAGTGTAGTTTCCTGCATTTTGAGCGCCCATATCTTTAGAAACAACAACTTCGCCTTCTGCATCAAGAATGTTGACAGTAACAGCAGTAGCAACAGCGTTCAAAGAGTAGTTAGCAACGAGTTTGCTATCAGAGAGTTCACCCTTAAGAGCGAAAGCATATGGGTTAGCAGTACCAGTGATTTCGTTTTTAGCGAGGTTAGCTGTTTGATAGAAGTCGCCACAAGTGAATTTAGTAGCTTTACCATCAACAACAAGGAACAATTCGATAGTAGCACCTGTAGTTACTTCAGTTGCGCTGAGAGTCAATGCGAGTTCACCGTGAGCCGATGCATATTTAAAGTCAACAGGATCGATATCGGCACCTTGAAGAGCGATTTCTTTAGCAGTAGCAATGCCTTCAGTGATGTCGAAGAGTTGAATACCTGCAACTTTACCTTCTTCATTTACTTTAGGAGCAACCATGAGAGATTTACCTGCATATTTGAAGAATGAAGCACCATTTACAGCAGCGTTAACATAAGATTCGTTAGTTTCAATTGTTGCTGGTTTAGCAGCACCTGTAGCAGCGAAGTAGAACTCCATAGGAGTAATTTTGTTACCATCGATGAAGTAGTGAAGCACTTCGTCAGTGCTACGAGGAGAAAGTGTCAATTCATAACGACCATCGTTTGACAAATTATCGGTATAGAAATATTTGTTGATAGTTTCGTTATAATTACTTGCCCAAGTGTCAAGACGTTCGTCGCCAATATATTTTTCGTCAGCGATCAAAAGGCGTTCCATACGCATTGCGATAGAAGAAGTTTTTGTACCATGTTGAGAAGTAAGAGTGAGCTTACCATCAGCAAGTGTACCAGAGTATGCCATAGTACCACCAACGATAGCGTATGTCATGTTAGAAGAAGTTGTAGTTTCAAACCAAGCATTACATGTTTCAGGAAGTTTGGTTTCTTCATTCTTGCTCCAGTAATATACATTAACTGCACCACGTTCTTCACCACGACCTGAAGCTGTAGAGGCATCATAATGGTTGCCCGACATACCACAAGCAACAAGATAGTGGTCGGCAGTAAGAGCGATATCAGAGATTTTGAGTTTGCCGTTTTTGCCCATAGCAACAGCTGTCATGTCAAGTGCATTAACAGTGTTTTTAGCAAGGTTAGCAACATAGATAGATGGTTCGTTAGCTTCGTCAAGAGCGAGAACATAAACATTGTCATCACGAACTAATTGACGGCGAACTGTTTTGCCTGCTAATTGTTCTGCAAGAAGATCATATGCAGCTGCTTTAGTTTCGTAAGAAGGAAGCAAGTTGAAACCAGCTTTGTTTGCAGTTGAGTCGGGATAGTCAACATAAACAACTGTAGGAGGAGTCCAAGCAGTGTCAGCGAGGAATACATATGGATATTCAGTAACCGCTGGTTTAACTGTTACATTGAGAGTGATAGGCTCTGAAGATGGTTTGTTATCAGCAAAAACTTCAGGTTTGTATGCTGGGTGAGCAAATTCTACTGTGTAGTCACCAGGTTGAACTTTTGTGAATACGAATGCACCATTGTAGTTAACATCGGTAGTATCTACAGCAACTACTTCTTCACCTTTCTTGAGGGTAACAACTGCACCGTTAATAGGTTTGTAAACATCAGGAGTACCTGCTTTAGGTGTGAAAACAGCATCAGAGAATTTTATGTTTTTATCACGAACGATACCATAGATAGCACCGTAAGATTCTTTTTCCCAACCAAAGTAGTCAGCAACACCACGAGCGTAGTCAACACCTTCAAGACGGCACACATCGAAGTTCATCGCACGGTGACGAGCGGGTTGATAAGTGTGGAAGTAACCTTCTACCAAGTAACCTGGAACTGTGTGGTTCAATACACCAAGGTTTTGGAAACCAATTTTACCTTTACCTGCAGCTACATCTTCTTTGGTCATTGTGTAATCGTAGTGTGACCATTGAGTGTGACGGTCGAGGATACGGTGGTTCCAACCACAACGGCTCATTTCGATAGAGGTAGCAACATGTGTAGCATCAGCATCAGCATTTTCAGCCGAAGCAGCACCGCCACCTACGCGATACTTATTGTCGTAAGCGAAGTAGAGGTAGTTGGTAGTGTTACCATCAGTAGCAGCATTTGAGTGAATTGAAATAAACATATCGAAGTTGTTAGCATCAACTTCGGCAGCGATAGTACTCAATGTGCGGTTAAAGTCGTTTTGTTGGTCATCGGGAATGTAACCAAGTGACTCGTCTTTAACATTGCTATAAGGGAATGGACCACACTTAACATGACTCATAACGATATTTTGGCTCAAGTCGAGAGCAGCACCAATACGGTTAGGATTTTCGTTAGTTTGGTTTTTAGTGCGATCGAAAGGAACACCATATTCTACAAGTTTATCGAGCAACGCAAGACCTTTACGAAGGTTTGTGTTTGATTCAAAGAAATCAGTAGTATCAGGGTTTTCAGAACTGATAGGGTTGTGACCAACAGTTGCCATGTGGCGGTTGTTAGGACCCCATGAGCCGTGACCTGGGTTGATGTAGATGCGTACATCTTCTTTTGCAGTTTGTGCAGAAGCTCCAAATGCGAGAACAGCTGCTACTGCCGAGAATAAAATCTTTTTCATAGAGCGTTCAATTATTTGAGGTTAATAATAAATAATTCACCAGCAGGAGTAGAGTAAGCGATGCGACCACCATTGGTTGATGGGAACATAGCCATAGACTCATCGAGAGTGAGTTCTTGGTGAGTTTTACCGTCGATAGATGCAGCAATAAGTTTAGAAGAAGTTACTACTTGACCATCGTCGATGTCGTGCATACCCACAACAGTGAGGTCGTTCAACCATTGCGCAGCACGAATGTTACCTACGAAAACAGGGTTTGAACCGTCGATGTCGGCAACATAGCAACCACCTGCTACATAGTAGTAGCACACTTTAGTACCATTAGGCGAGATAGAAGCCCAAAGGTAGCTTGCGCCATCTTGTCCGTTAGGAGAAATCACTTTACCATCGATGCAAAGTTGACC
>JAZRLP010000027.1:0-9398 GCA_045646905.1 Muribaculaceae bacterium | reverse complement strand
GTTAAAGAGAAATGATGAATTTATCCCAGTCAGAGGCCGTTCCGTCGGTTTTGAATGCTTTAACGAATAGTCTTTTTCGAGCATTTCCCAATCCACTCTTGCTTAAATTGACCAATTTTGTAATTTCGGTTGGGGTAAATTGGGCTTTTAAAAGTAGGCACACTTGATATTCGATTTCGCTTAATTTTGCTAATTTGTATAGCACATTTTTAAATCCTGGGAATTGTTGGTTAATATATTTGTCAAGTTGTTCCCAATCGTTGTCAAAAGGATTAGAGTCATTAGAGAGAGTTTTACGGAATCGGGCAACGATTTCAGCCGTTTCGATGGCATTAGTAGCATCTTCGCGAAGTTTGGCTTGTTGGGTATATAATTGCAATGACTCTTTTTGCATCTCGAGTTCATTAATTAAGCGTTGCGACTTATCAGTTTCAGTTTCCAGAAGTGCTTCCAATTCGCTGATTCGATTTTCAGCATTTGAAATAAGATTTTGAGATTGATAATGCTCATTCAAAATTCGATTGATTCTCTCTTTTTGAGCCTTATTTTTCATTCGTAGGGCATAAGCAATAATCAACGCCATAAATATCGAAATACTCAACAGGATTATTTTAATTTCGTTTTCTTGAGTTTTTTGCTTTAGCTTATTGTTTTCGCGTTCGCGAATTTGGTAGTTATATATAGATGATTGTTGTATGATTTCATTAGGAGTTTCTAAATTTTGAATAGAGTCAGAGATTAATTGAGACTCAATTATATAAGGAGTTGCTTTTTTTATGTCTTTATTGTTGATATAAAAATTTGCTAAAATGGCATACCCATTTCGTTTGACATTAAGATTCTTCGATTTAATAAGTTTGTTGCAATAGAAAATAGTTGAATCAAGATTGTTCAATCTATAATATAGATGTGCAAATGTATTCGCAATAGTGGTAGAATCCTCTTTGGGAAGATCGTTTTTTATGGAATTTAATAAGTCAGATGCTTTTTTGTAATCTTTTTCAAAAAGATACAATTCTGCAAGGGATTGTTTTGTAGATGCAATTAGTTTAGTATATCCAATTTCTTTGGCTTGTTTTATGATTTCATTAAACAAGACTAATGCGCTATCATTTTGATTTTGTACAAAAAGTATCTCACCTAGACTATGTTTGTTATATAGTAAGCTGATATAGTTGTTGTTGTCCTTATTTAGCTTAATTGCTTTTTTATAAGCAGGAATCGCTAAATCATATACTTTTTGTTCATGATATAAGCTTGCAATTTGTGCATATGCAACAGCCATTGTGTGGGAGTTGATATTGGGGCAGTCAAGTGCTTTATGGAAATATTCGAGTGCTTGTGGGGCATCGCCAAGGTCGGAATACACACGACCTCCATAATAGTAGGCTACTGGAAGTAGATTATTGAAATCGTGATTTTCAAAATAGTTGATAACCGATAGTATTGCAGAATCGAAGGTGTGGGCAATGTATGCTTTATCGTTAGTGCGAATTTCTAATAGGTCAAAATAATATTTGTTGTCGTTACCCAATAGGGTGTCTCGATTGATTGTTTTAATCATGGCTACTGCACTATCGGGTTGAGATTCGGCAAGAGAGTCTATCTGTTGTAATTTTCCAAATTGCACTCGCTCTCGATTCCCACAAGCCGAGAACAAGAGTACTGATAATATAAAAGTAATAAGGTGTTTCATCAAAAAATGGAGATTCGTTTAATTTTTCACAAAAATACATCGTATTTTGTGAAAACACCCATAAAACCAGTTCCCAAATTGTTCCCAATAAGAGGAAACGAGGAAAAAATGCCCAAAAATAAACTGACATTGCCATGTGGCGATGTCAGTTGTTGTATGATGAAGGTGAAATGTGTTACAATGTAAATGGCTCTTCTTCGTCGAGGGAGTAGTTGAGGAAGTCGATGAGGGGTTTTAGAAGGGCGAATCGATAGGCGGCGATTTCAACCCATTGAGGGTCGCGGAAGAAGGCTTCTTTGCATGAGTTGAGGCGGCCATATTCTTTGAGTTTCAACAATTCGGCTTGAGGATGCTCTTTATCCCATCCTTTAGGCACTTTTTTGAGCGAGTCGCCTATCCACGAGGGGAAATGCTTGACAAACTCGGGGTTGTTGATAATCTCTTCAAATTCTTCGATATTATCAACGATGGCGTGGCGCAGTTTGCGAAGCATAGTTGCATCGGGACACCAAATGCCTCCATAAAGGCCCGAGCCTCCCCATAGGTTTTCTTCGTCGATGCCCATGTGGAGATAATATCCGGCACGAGGCAATTTGCGTCCCCAGGGGCTTATGGCAGCCGAGAAGAAAGTTTTGTAGGGCGATTTGTCTTGCGAA
Source organism: Muribaculaceae bacterium (assembly GCA_045646905.1). Classification (GTDB taxonomy): domain Bacteria; phylum Bacteroidota; class Bacteroidia; order Bacteroidales; family Muribaculaceae; genus RGIG4079. The sequence continues at coordinate 7,046 of JAZRLP010000027.1, read as the reverse complement.
AATCGAGTGTCGCGATAGAAACGATAGGCACAAGTTTTGGCCGATTGTGAGGCGAGTTGAGGCTCCCATGTGGTCATCAATGAGATGAGTCGGTCGAGGTCTTCCATCCACAAGGTGCGTAGCTCGTCGTATTCGCCTTTGTGGGCGTGAAACCATTCGCGATTGTTGTTGGCTGCCACTTGGTGAAGGAAGTCAAAGAGACGGTGGGTGTAATATTGTGCCATGGTGAAGAGAGATTATTTTATGTTGAGTTCGTTTTTTATTTTGCGAGAGAGTTTTGCGACTACCAGGTCGTAGGAATGAGCCACCAGTTCTTGTATGAATGCGTGCGAAAGTGAGCCGGTGATGTCGATTTGATTCCAATGAGTTTTGTTCATATGCCATGCAGGATTGATTTCGTGATGCAGTTCGCGAAGTTCAATGGCGCGTGTGGGGTCGCACTTAACCATGAGTATGTGGGGCTTTTCGAGAGGGTATAGGGCAAACATTTTGCCGCCCACTTTAAACACAAGGGTAGATTGGTCGAAGGGGAATGTGGCTTGGGCGTGGGGAAATTCCATACACATTGCATATACCTCTTCGGAGTTCATAATGGAGAGTTGTTGAGGGGGTTGTGTTTACTTTATTTCTTCCCATTCAGCATCGGAAATGAGAGGCTCATCTTTGATGTGAGAGGATTTTTTTGAAGAGTTTTGGTGAGTTTCGTTGGCAGGTTGATCCGATGGAGAAACTTCTTCAAAGTCAACATATTCGCCCATAGTTTTACGGCGTTGGCGTTGTTGGCTTCTGCGTTGTTGGCGTTCATATTCATCGGCTTGTTTTTGTTGGTTTTGGTTGAACTGCGAGAAGGCTTTTTTTGCCTCTTTCTGCATGCGATAAAACTTGTATCCCACTTTAAAAAGCGGATAGCCGATAAATATTATGAATAGTAGAAATAAAAATCCTAAAACACTCATTTTTCAAAATAGTAGATTAAATATAGATATGTAGCAACGGCGATTGCTAATTAGATGTTTTTGCGAGAAAACACCGATAGCAAAATGTATAATATGATTTCATATGCTAATCCTGGTATGCCAAAGAAGATAACAAACAATATGGCCGAAAGGATTATGAGATAGCGTTTGTAGTTTTCGCGGAAAGCAAAATTGTGAAACTTGAGAGAGTACATTTTAATGGGGGCAACCATTAACAATGACATGATTATCAACGCTATAATTACTGCTGTGTCGCCAGGATACCCAAATTGGTAGATTAATGCGCTTGCGCCAATCCAAAAAATGGCATTGGCAGGGATGGGAAGCCCTATAAAAGTATCGGTTTGACGATCATCAACATTGAAACGCGCAAGGCGAATGGCTCCAAACACGGCTATTGCCAAGGCTGCGTATGCCGAAAACGATTCGCCATTGTGGAAAGTCATGGTGTTATACATGAGCATTGCTGGGGCTACACCGAAACTTATGAGGTCGCTGAGCGAGTCGAGTTCTTTGCCTATATTTGATGTTGCGTGGAGCAAGCGAGCTGCTGCACCATCAAAAAAGTCGAATATTGCAGCGGCACCTATGAGAATATACACTAATTCGTAACCTTTAAATGAACCAAACATTTCTTGTGAATGAAATGCAAAAATGCATGCCACACAACCCGATAGAAGGTTAAGGCATGTGATGGTATTAGGTATATTTGCTTTGATTTTCTTAAACATTTTCAGCGGGCTTGAGGCGAGCAACTTCGGTGATGCCACCAATAGTTTTATCGCCTATTTTAACATTAATTTCGGTGTTAAGAGGGAGATATAAATCGACACGAGAGCCAAATTTGATAAATCCCATGTGATCTTCGATTGAAGCCTCAACTCCAGGTTGAGCATATGTGACAATGCGACGAGCCATTGCTCCTGCAACTTGTCGCATAAGTATCTCTTGTCCGTCTTTGGTGCGAATCACCACGGTTGAACGCTCATTTTCGGTGCTTGATTTAGGAAGCCAAGCAGCCATAAAGCGTCCAGCATGATGCTTTGAGTAAATCACTTCGCCATCAACAGGAAACCAGTTGGCGTGAACATTAAACACGCTCATGAATACCGATAGTTGGATTACTTCGCGATGAAGATATTCATCTTCAAATGTGCGTTCAAGAGCCACCACCTTTCCGTCGGCACTTGCAACTACTACATTTTCACGATTTCCGACAAAGTTGCGGCGTGGAGAGCGGAAGAAATTTACTACAAGTAACCATAATATTGATGATATTGCAGTGATGGTTATGTTGAGCGCTGTGCAGTCAACATATAACCATAACGGAATATTGATTGCCAATAAGATTATTAGCAATACAATGATAATATTAGTTCCTTCGTGATGAATTTTTACTCTCATTAGGGCGGGTTTTATGTCTTTAATATGCAAAGATAGATTAAAAAAATCATATACCCAAGAAGTGAGCCAATTTTTTGACCTTTGTAGGGTGGGAGGTGTTTTGGGAAGGGGTAGGAGAGCACACATATGGGCACAAAAAAAGAATGAGTAAAGAAACTCGGAAGTTATCTGTTACTCATTCTCCTCTCTCCTCTGCGGTATGGACGGGACTCGAACCCGCGACCCCCTGCGTGACAGGCAGGTATTCTAACCAGCTGAACTACCACACCAGATTTGTTGAGTTGCTTGCGGTTATTTCCGTTTTGCGAGTGCAAAGATAATACAGGTTTTTATACTGTGCAAATATTTTTCAAAAAAAATGCGATTTTTTTTTATTTTTCTTCTGTTTTTGTTGAAAAAGGTGTTTTTTGCTCTGTTTTTGATACTCCAATGCGCGTTTTTTGATGATTTTAATAAAAACTATTCCCAAAGAGTGTCGGGCTGAAAAATCAGCCCGGCGAGGGAATTAAAAGAAGGGTTGTTAGCAAAATCCAATTCGACGATGGGTTGCAGTCTCTTTTTTTGTGGGTTCGGGAATGTCTGCGGCTAATATTGTGGAGAGGTCGTCGATTGATGGGCTTGGATTTGATGATATCCTTGTTGCTATTCGGGGCAGAATCTCAAGTTGAATAATGTTTATGACATGGCGTGCATTGCCAAACGATTTGTCGCGTGAAGAATAATCGGCTTTAAGTCGGTTGAGAAGGGCTTCGCGAGCTTCGTCGGAGAGCGAATATTGATTTTTGGTCAAATAGTTTTCGGCAATCTCCATAAGTTCGGTTTCGCTAAAGTCATCAAATGTGTATATGTTTGAGTTGGGGATGCGTGAAGCCAAACCGGGGTTGATGTTGTAGAGTTTCATCATCTCATCGGGATAACCTGCAAGAATAAGCATCCAGTCACGGTTGGATTCGTCGGCAAGTTTTGTCATTAGAGTTTCTATAACTTGGCGTCCCGGGTCGCGTGGGTCATACTCTGAAAACAGTTGATAGGCCTCATCTATAAATAATATGCCGCCTTGAGCTTCTTCTAGTGCCTTGAGAGTTTTTCCCTCTTCTGAACCATAGTACTTTCCTATGAGAGTAGAGCGTTCTTTTGCTACAACATGCCCTTTTGATAATATCCCCATGCTGTGTAGCATTTGCCCCATGGCTTTTGCAACGGTCGTTTTGCCAGTGCCAGGCGAACCTAAAAACATAGCATGAAGAGGAATGTTGATTGGGGTGAGGTGGTTCTCGGCTCGCAATTTGGTGAAATTAACAAGGTCCTTGTAGGCGTGAAGTTTGTCTTTTACCGATTGAAGTCCTGTAAGGTTGTTTAGCATATCCCAACTGTTTTGATTGCTTGAAGAATCGGTTGCCTCTTCGATGCATTCATCATCGTCGCAGTCAATGCAGTCAGAGAAATCCCAGTCGTCTTCTTCACTATCGTCGTTGTCTTCATCTACTCCTTGAGAGTTGTTATATTGCTCTTCTTCGGCCTTTGTGGCATATTCAAAAAATTTATTTAATTCCTCTTCGTCAACAAGAGGTGCTGGCTTGGTGGTTGCCTCATGCGCAGCAATATGTTCTTGTAGCGCTTTATTGAATGCGATTTCCCCTTTTCGGATAGTGTAGTTGGGTATTGGGGTGAAGTCGCTCCATTCGCCCTCATATTCATCATAGCCCGTATTAAATAAAATGCCTGCAATGGGAGTGCCAAGGTGTCGCAGCTCGGCATAGACAACCCCTTCGTGGAGTGTCGAAGCTTCGATGGTGATGCGTATAGGATTCCATAGCATGCTCCTCGAAATTTCAATCTCAACAGGGCTGAGTATTGTGCTTTCAACCTCGCCATTTGGGTAGTAAACCCTTACATCAAACTCTTCAAGAAGTTTGTGCGTGGTGGGGTATTTTGTTTTAGCCAAAAATGTGATATTGGGACAGGGTATGATATCGCGATTTACTTTTAAATATTGGCTATCGTAGGCTTCGATAGAGGCATGAAAAGGGGAGACAACCTTTTCAAATGTCTTTTGGACCTCGCTATGGTCGATGAGTCGAAAGTCATAACTATCCATTTCACGATTTTCGGTTTCGTTGGTTATTACCACTTTATAAAACTCATGATGGGTGGTGTGAAAGTGGGTGAACTCAAGAGTTTTTATATATAATTTTTGGATTACGCCCTTGGGGAGTGTGGCGTAAAAACTGGTGTGACTCACTTGCGTATTGTCATAGAGGTCAATAATCGCTACTGATATTTTTTGGCGAATATTTTTGACTATGATATTGTTATGTTGGTTTTTATTGAGAATTATCCTTATTGCAATGGAGTTCATCTCATCGGTGGCGAGAAAGTTGTGTTGCCGTCCCCAGCGGCTGATGTGTAATTCGGTGTTGTAATCAACTCCTTCAGTCAAAGGGCAAATGCGTGTCGAAACGAGTTCTAATGAAGTATTGTTAGATTGTATCATAATAAAACAGTTTTTAATTAATAAATAAAGAGCGTTTCATAGATATTAGTAAAGCAAAGGTTTCACTCCCAGTGTGGCAATGGTTATTACAAAATGTCAATGTGCGAAGCGACAACAATCACTATCGATGCGTCGCCACGACACATCGACGGCAAGTTGTGCCCCATTTTTTTATTTTTGAAAGGGAATAGAGATAACGCTATGTCAACTTCAAAAAATCAAAAGCAAGGTAACTTCGATAGTTTTCGTTAGAGAAACAGTCGAAATTTCCTTAAAAGAGGCAAAGTCGCCAAAATGATTTTTTTAAAAGAAGTTGATTGCTCATAGCTTAAATAAAAAGATAAAAACTATAAATATTAGATTTTAATGACGTGTTTTTTTTCTTGTGATGCGACAAAGATATGTATTGTTTTTGATATTTCAATAATAATTGACCTATTTTTTTAGGTATAAAAAAGAAAGTGTATCAAAATTCGTGGAAATTGATACACTTTCGTTATGTAGATATGTTTTAAATAGATTGTACTAAATGAGTTCGATTCCGGCGGCTTGGCATTTTTCTATTTGCTCTTCGGGCCAAATGCTTGCTTGCACCTCGCCCACATGGGCTTTTTGAAGAAGGAACATACACAAGCGACTTTGTCCTATACCACCACCTATCGATGAGGGTAACTCGCCGTTGAGGAGCATTTGGTGGAACTTGTATTGCGAACGATCCTCGCACCCACGCGCTTTGAGCTGTTGCATAAGCGACTCGGGTTCAACGCGGATACCCATAGATGAGAGTTCAAATGGGCATTCAAGGATAGTGTTCCAGAAAATCATATCGCCATTAAGCCCTACATAGCCGTCAGAGTTGGGAGTAATCCAATCATCGTAGTCGGGTGCGCGACCATCGTGAGGTTCGCCGTTCGACAAAGGATTTCCGATACCTATAAGGAATATAGCGCCATATTTTTTAGCAGCAGCAGCTTCGCGACCTTTGGCATCAAGGTCGGGGAACATTTGCAACAATTCTTCGGCATGGATAAATTTAATCTCTTCGGGAAGCACTGGGGTGATGTGAGGGAAACTTTTGTAAATCATCTGCTCGGTTTGGCGCACTGCATCATAGATTTTTACCACAGTTTCTTTGAGGTAGTCAAGAGTGCGTTCCTCGGGAGTGATTGTTTGTTCCCAGTCCCATTGGTCAACATATAGAGAGTGTAGGTTATCGAGGTCTTCGCAAGCACGAATGGCGTTCATGTCGGTATAAAGACCATAACCTGGTGCAATGTCATAAAATCCGAGTTTGGTGCGTTTCCATTTAGCAAGCGAGTGCACCACCTCGGCAGGGCTATTATTCATACATTGAATGTTGAAAGTAACAGCTTTTTCAACGCCGTTGAGGTCGTCGTTAAGACCTGTGCCCGATAGCACAAACAATGGAGCAGTTACGCGGCGCAAGTTAAGGGCTGTGGCAAGTTTCTCTTGGAAAGCCACTTTGATATCCTTAATTGCCACCTCGGTGGTTTCGGGGAGGAGTTTGCGTTTATATTTCTTTGGTATGATAAGAGCCATAATTATGCTATAATTTCAAGTTTGGACTGCAAAGATAATACAAATTTCTTGAATATAGCAAATTTTTCTTGCAAAATGATATAAAAAATAATAATTCTGCCTTACAAGTGTGCAAAAATCAAATAAATTCAGCAACATTGTGAAAAATAATTCATAATGCATAATTAAAAACTCTCACACTGATTTTTACTGATTGGTGCTGAAGTTAATTAATAATGTTTGATATTTATATGCAGATATCGCAGAAATTGATATCGGGAGTTGAAAATTCATAGTTTCCCCAAATTATAATCTTTTTGTCATTATGCAATCTTCTGCTCATTCTGTTTTTGTTTTTAGAATGAAGTACAAATGAACATAAAAAAGCGAGCAACCCGCAGTGGATTGCTCGCCTATATGGAAGGTGTTTGAGATTTTACCCCCTCCCCCCTTCGGGGTACTCCCCCTAAAAATTTTTCAAATTTTCAGAGGGTGTCTAGTCCTAATATAGGTTTACTGGAAATTAAACAAAATTTAGGATTATGAATAAAACAGTAAACCGTTACACGGACGAAGAAAAAATTGCAATAGTCAATGAATATTATTCGTCTGGCAAAAGTAAAGAAGCAATC
>JAZRLP010000026.1:0-498282 GCA_045646905.1 Muribaculaceae bacterium | reverse complement strand
ATGTTTTTTTCCTTTTTGAGGATAAATAACTTTTTCAATCTTATCAGTGAAAAATATTACACCAATCTTATCATTATTTTGTATCGCAGAAAATGCTAACGTCGCAACTATCTCAGCAATCAATTCTCTTTTTTCAACACCTACCGCACCAAAAGTTCTACTATTCGACATATCAACAAGAAGCATAACCGTCAATTCTCTTTCTTCTTCAAAAACCTTGACGTATGGTTTATTATGACGAGCAGTAACATTCCAATCAATATCACGAATGTCATCGCCATACTGATATTCTCTGACTTCAGAAAAGGTCATACCTCTCCCTTTAAAAGCCGAATGATATTCACCAGCAAAAATATTTTGAGATAACCCTTTGGTTTTTATCTCAATTTTACGAACCTTTTTTAAAAGTTCATTTGCGTCCATATAATAAAATCTCTTTTTTAGGGAACTTCGACTTTATCGAGAATTGATGAAATAATGTCATCGGTAGTTATATTATTAGCTTCAGCTTCATAAGTCAACCCAATTCTATGTCTTAATATATCGTGACATACTGCTCTTACATCTTCAGGGATAACATATCCTCGTGAATGTAAGAAAGCATATGCTTTAGCTGCTTTAGCTAGATTTATTGATGCACGTGGTGATCCACCAAATGATATGATATTCTCAAGATCTTTCAAATTATAATTAGATGGATAACGTGTTGCAAATACAATATCAACGATATATCGCTCTATCTTTTCGTCCAAATATATTTGTTCAACAATTTTTTGTACTTCACTTATTTCAGACGGTCTTAATAATGGGAGAATGGGACTTTTTTCTGATGAAAGATTTTGACGAATGATTATCTTTTCTTCTTCTTTGGTAGGATAGCCAATAATAACTTTCATTAAAAAACGGTCAACTTGTGCTTCAGGTAGAGGATATGTACCTTCTTGTTCTATAGGATTTTGTGTAGCCATTACTAAGAACGGCTCATCTAATCCAAAAGTATTGTCGCCAATAGTTACTTGACGCTCTTGCATTGCTTCCAATAATGCACTTTGAACTTTGGCTGGAGCACGATTTATTTCGTCAGCCAAAATAAAGTTAGAGAAAACTGGACCTTTTTTTACTTGAAATTGCTCATCCTTGATACTATATATCATTGTACCAATAATATCAGCAGGTAATAAGTCGGGGGTAAATTGAATTCTGCTATATTTAGCATCAATAATTTGTGCTAATGTTTTTATCGCTAAAGTTTTCGCCAAACCAGGAACACCTTCTAATAGTATGTGTCCATTAGAAAGTAATGCGATTAATAGTGATTCTACTAAATGTTTTTGGCCAACTATACGTTGATCCATACCCTTAGTAATTAAATGTATAAAATCACTCTTACTTGAAACTAAATCATTTAGTTCTCTAATATTAATTGTATTAGTCATTTTGTGTCTAATTATATGGTTAGTTTTATATTTAACAACTGCAAATTTAACTATTATAACAACGATTGCGAATAAATAGTATGTTAATTTTGTATATTATAAGTTTATCAACTTAAATTATTATGCTAATTAGTGTATTTAGAATATATTTCTATCGCTTTTTGTTTTGCAATTTCGACAGATTGTGGGTTATTGGCATCTATTCCATATTTACTTGCAGGAGGAATTACAACAATCGTTCCTGGCCTGATAGCATTAGGATTTCCTAATTTTGATTTATTCTCTTCGTAAATATATACCCAAAAATTAAAATTGCCATAATATTCTCGCGACATCGTTGTTAGATACCTCTTGCTTGTAACCTTATCTGTTTGAAATTTGGTTGCAATATTTAAATTATCTTTCTGCTTATTAATAGAGTCTACTCTTATGTTTGATAAAGTTGTGTCACGATTTATTGTATCATAAGATTGAGTTGACGCGTTTTTATTCGAAACCAATGAATCTAGAATTGTTTTTTGTTCATTAATTTGTTTGGTTAATGTTTCATTATCAATGAAACTCTTAGTATAGATGCCACCAAAGAATCCTATAATAAGACCAATTAATAACGCAATCACTATCGTAAAAATATAACTGATATTTGACTTATTGCGATTTTCTTTATTGCAATAGTAATCATCAGCGATATTTTCCTCCTCATTAACTTTGGGATCATCTTGATTTGTTTCCTGTTTATTATTACATTTCAAATCGGGTTCTTTGTTTACAATAGCCACTCCTGATTGAGGTTCTTGCTGATTTGCTTCGTCGTTTATTAAGTTTTGATTATTGGCTGTATTGACATCTTCTCCATACTCTTCTTCAATGGTGGAATTAACTTGATTCTCTTCAGATATCACGTTGTCTAATTTAGAATCATTCTCTTCACGATTTGCTTCATGTAATACATATGAGTTATTTGCATCAAGTTGCTCTAATTCTTGTTCAAAAAGTTCTTCAGTTAAATCTTCGTCAAGTTCTACTGAATCAAAAAAAGCAAATGGGAGGTTGATTGAATTTATAATTTCTTTATCGAGCTCTAATGCTATAGGCTCGATTGAGTTACCTGATCGGCTAAAAGTTCCTAAACCCTTAATCTTTACTGAATGCCCTTTTTGTAGTTCCTCGGAAATTAGTGCACACAATGCTTTAACAAATGATTCGGCCACACTTATACTACAACCATTTATGGTTGCGATTAATTCAGCAATTTTTCCTAAATAAATCTTTTGTTGCATATATATTTGTTTATTCTGATATTTTTTTTCGCAAAGCAGTACTTGCTTTAAATGATACATTTATTTGAGGTGGGAGTAATATTTGCTTCCCTGATTCTTTATTAAGAACTATTTTTTCATCTTGTTTTTCTGGAACAAATTCCCCAAAACCAGGAATTGCAATTGTGTCTAAATTGCCTAAATTGTCTTTTAATACACATATAAATCCGTCCAATAAAGATGTTATGTCTTTATTGTCACGAGATAACTGCTTTGCTAATGTTGCTATTATTGCTTTTTTATCCATTGTAATTTACTTAACCGCTATTATTTCATTAAAATTTGTTGTATATGAATTTGACATAAACACATTTCGCATTAGGGGCTCACTCCTCAATGCTGATGCGACCTTTATCTTATGGTGGTTACCAAGTTTTTTATTAATATTATTAAGAGTACCCATTAATTTAGCACGATTATCAACATTTTGATATGATATAAATAAATTGCGTTGAATTGTGTCTTTATGAGATATTTCAGCGACAAACACTCCTGCTTTTTTATATGAATAGCCTTTTTTATATATCAATTTTAAGATGTCAATAGCATGATGAGTTAGTTGTACTAAATCATTAGAAGGTACATCTAAATTTATATATTTAGAGCCAAAATATTGATAATCGTCTGATTTATGTGCATTAGTATGGATAAATACGCCTAAAGATACCGCAACACAATTAAGTGCTATTAATTTTCGAGATATATTCTCTACAAAAATTGAAATAGCCGAACTTAAATCGTTAAAATCTTCGGTTGAATGAGAAAATGAACGAGAGCTACACATTTGTTTGTGTTCAATAGCAGTAATAGTTTCATTTCCTATGCATGGAATTCCGTTCAGTTCATACCACAATTTAATGGTTGATTTATTAATGATACCTTTAAATTCTTCATAATGTTTGGTCGAAAAATTATATGCGTTGTCAATACCTATTGATTTCAATTTTTTGCTTAATTTTCGTCCAATTCCCCAAATATTGTTTATAGGAGTTCCCTTTAAAATTGCAATCCGATGAATGTCACTGTCTATAATATACACACCTATTGTACTATGTTTTGCAATTGAAGCTGCAAGTTTAGCTAATGTCTTTGTTGGTGCAATACCTAATGCAGTTGAAATTCCAATATTTTTATAAATTAAATTCACCAACTCAATGCCGATATTTTCTAATTCTCTATGTTTTTTTGTCTCAAATGTTATAAAAGCTTCATCTATGGAGTAAATTTCAATTGATGGATATAATTCAGATATCGTGGCCATAACTCGAGAAGACATGTCACCATATAATCCGTAGTTACTTGACAAAACTATTACTCGATGATTGTTTGCAATATCAGAAATTTGCGAATAGGGTACACCTCGTGTTATTCCTAATTTTTTTGCCTCATTTGACATGGCTACAACGCACCCGTCATTATTGCTTAACACAACGACTGGTTTGTTGTTTAGTGACGGATCAAAAACACGCTCACATGACACAAAAAAATTATTACAATCAATCAAGCCTATCATTTACTGGGTAGTTTTCGTGGTCGTCTATATTTTTTAATTACATATGTCACAATCCCCCATATTATAAACCTATTTCCAGTTGTGATTAAAATAGGGTCAAATGATTCATTTGAAGGCTTCAACCATATTTTGTCTTCTTCAATAATAATGCGTTTTAATGTAAACCCATCATCGACATAACAAACTGTCAAATCTTTATTTTGAGGCTCAAGAGAACGGTCTATTATGAGCACATCTCCTTCTTCTATCCCTTCCTCAGCCATAGAATCACCCGAAACTCTTCCGTAAAATGTAGCTGCTGGATGTTCAATAAGTTCTTTATTTAAGTCTATTGTTTCAGATATATAGTCTTGTGCTGGAGACGGAAATCCAGCTTGAACTCCATCTTCAGCATATGGAAGAGGTAGGGTAGAGGTTGTGTCAGATGAAAATATTTCAATTGGCATTTTGTTTATCAGTCAATTAAAGTTTCTTTTATTGCATATTTGGGTCTATGTTTTACTTCGATAAATATTTTTCCAACATATTCACCCATAATACCAATGCTCATTAAAATTAGACCACCTAAAAACCATATAGATAGCATTAAAGATGTCCATCCTGAGATAGTGTTATTGCTAAAATATGAGAATAAAACATATCCAGCGACAATGACATCTAACAATATTAAGATAAATCCAATGCCAAAAATCATCCTCATTGGTCTAGCTGAGAATGATGTTATTCCATCAACAGAAAAACTTATCATTTTTCTTAAGGAGTATTTAGAGTTGCCTGCAACTCGTTCATCACGATGATATTTAACAACTGAAGATTCTAATCCAATTTGTGGGATTATTCCTCTTAAAAATAAATTAGATTCATTATATTCAGCTAAAAAGTGCAGTGCTCGATTGCTCATCAAACGATAATCAGCATGGTTGTAAATCGTTTCTAAACCCATTTTTTGCTGAAACTTATAAAATAGGTGAGCCGAAGTGCGTTTAAACCAACTATCTACATCTCGATTGCTCCTAACTCCATATACGATTTCTTTCCCATTGATATATTCTTTAATCATTAGTTTAATCATATTGGGGTCATCTTGTAAATCTGCATCAATTGATATTGCCGCATCGCAATTATCCATTACATTCATTAAGCCTGCCAACAATGCATTTTGTTGACCCTTATTGTGTGCCAATGATATGCCCTTCAATCGTTTATCTTGTTTATGAACGGACTTGATTATATTCCATGTATCATCGATACTCCCATCATCACAACACAAAATATAACTTGAGGAGTCAATTAATTGCTCCTCTATCAATTCGTCTAAAAGCGTCAACAATACCTGAGATGTAATTGGCAATGCTTCAGCCTCATTAAAGCAAGGTAAAACTATTGATATTTTGGGGACCTTATTCATCCTTTAATTTTATTGCAAATATAACAATAATAAAAAACATTGTCAAAAAAAATAAGGCCGTTGAATACAACAACCTTAATTATATTCTTATAATCCTAATATTTAGGATTAGTAACTGCGAGCAAAAATTACTCTTTGTGCCGATGGCTTACCTGTGACCATACATACACCTGGGGTCTTATCTCCATCCAAAGGTATACAACGAATTGTTGCCTTTGTTTCTTCTTTAATCTTTTCTTCAGTTTCAGGAGTACCATCCCAGTGGGCTAAAATAAATCCACCTTCTTCAATTTTTTGCTTGAAATCCTCGTATGTATCAACCTCAACTGTTTTTGATTCACGATGAGCAAGAGCCTTATTGAATATATTTTGTTGAATATCATCAAGTAGATCCTTAACATATGTCGCAATTCCGTCTAATTGAGCTATACTTTTTTCTAACTTGTCGCGACGCATTACCTCTACAGTCCCATTCTCAATATCTCGAGCGCCAATCGCCAATCGAACAGGAACACCTTTAAGCTCATATTCAGCAAATTTAAAGCCTGGGCGTTTATTGTCAGCATCATCAAATTTTACACTAATGCCATATTGTTTAAGCTCAGAGATAATTGGCTCTACAGTTTTGGTTATTTCGGCTAATTGCTCTGCATTTTTATAAATTGGAACAATAACAACTTGAATTGGAGCCAAACGGGGAGGTAATACCAAACCATTATCATCGGAGTGTGTCATAATAAGTGCACCCATCAAACGAGTAGACACGCCCCATGAGGTAGCCCATACATGTTCCAACTCATTATTCTTATTTAAGAATTTAACATCAAATGCTTTTGCGAAATTTTGACCAAGGAAGTGAGAGGTACCCGATTGTAGAGCTTTGCCATCTTGCATCATTGCTTCAATTGTATAAGTGTCTAAGGCTCCAGCGAAACGTTCGTTTGCCGATTTTACACCTTTTATCACAGGTACTGCCATGAAATTTTCAGCAAAATCAGCATAAACATTAAGCATTTTTACTGCTTCTTCCAAAGCTTCCTCTTTTGTTGCGTGAGCAGTATGCCCCTCTTGCCAAAGGAATTCAGCTGTTCGTAAAAACATTCTAGTTCTCATCTCCCAACGCAATACATTCGCCCATTGGTTGCATAAAATAGGCAAATCTCGATGGCTTTGAATCCAATTCTTGTATGTATTCCAAATGATAGTTTCGGAGGTAGGTCTTATTATTAATTCTTCTTCTAATCGTGCTTCAGGATCAACAACTACACCCTTCCCTTCGGGTGAATTTTTTAGTCGATAGTGAGTTACAACTGCGCACTCTTTTGCAAACCCTTCAACATGATCAGCTTCTCTACTTAAAAAAGATTTGGGAATCAATAGTGGAAAATATGCATTAACATGGCCTGTTTCTTTAAACATTTTATCCAATTGTTGTTGCATTTTTTCCCAAATAGCATACCCATATGGTTTTATTACCATACAACCTCTAACCGCCGATTGTTCTGCTAAATCTGCTTTGATAACCAAGTCGTTGTACCATTGAGAATAACTAACTTCTCGTTTTGTTAATTCTTTTAATTCTTTAGCCATTTTATAATGATTTATATTTTTGCAAATTTACTCATTTAATTTGAGAATAAGGCACAAATTTATTATAAATTTAACAATTACAGTTTATTATCCTTTGCTAATTCAAGCATAGTTTTTCCAGGGATAATGTAAATTTCTAATCGTCTATTTTTTTTTCTTCCAGCATTTGATGTATCATGTGTAATTGGAAATTCATTCCCCATTGAATAAGGTATAATATTACTTGCATTTGAAGTCATATCAATCAACCAATCCGATATTGTTAAAACTCTTTCTTCTGTTATATAGTTTGATTCGGTTTTACTAAGTGATACATCATGATGCCCCGATATAACAACTCTAAACAATTCTTTAACCTTAAATAAATCAATTAAAGGTTTTAATATTCGTTCACCGCCTTTTTTTACCTCTCTATAATTATTGCCATTAAATAGTTCATCCATAGGGATTGTCAACATTATCACATCATTATTACGGATTAGTTTAATGTTGTATCCATATTTCTTTAATTTATTATATTGAGATTCTACTACATGATTTATTTGAGGTTGTAAATCTTTGGGGACAACAGGATAATTCACATTTTGTTCTATAGTTAACTCCCATAAATCAATATCTTCAGATGTTTTAGGTTCAACTAAATCAAATGAAAATGACTTAATAAATGAGGATAATAGAACAATAACTAGAGCAATTGCTCTATTATATTTAAAAAACATCAAGCGTTTCTTCATATGCAATTTCTGCAACAACGATATCTTTTATTATATTCTCGTCAGCTAACTCTAACGCAGACTTGTTAACCTCTGTAGCAACATATTTAATCAATTCATCTATATCAACATCGTCTTCGTCAATATCAAATGAGATTTCTAAAGTTCCAGTCTTTTCATAATAGTCCCATATCAAATCAATAATGTATAAAATAGTTGTTTCATCTATTTTATAAGGCAATTTGCTGCTTATAAATGAAATTGCATCTTTTTCATTGTATTCCATTGCTATCAAAAAGATTTATATTAATCCAATGGGCAATTGCATTAACACAAGTTTTTTACATTCATCGATTTCAATTATAAAATCATCGGCAGCTGGAATTAAAATTTCTTCTCCAGTTGAATTTTCAACTTCAAACAAGAAGTTTTCGGTTGAATCATCATAGCCAACAATAGTCCCAATTAAATTATTTTCGGGGATTTCATATATTGTGTAACCAATCAAGTCTTCTAAATAAAACACATCTTCGTCATCACACTCGTTAAAATCTAAAATTTCACTTCTTAATGCATATGTTTTTAAGTGAGCTAATTCGTTGGCATCACTGTCGGTATCAATACCTGCAAATTTAACTAAAAACGAACTTTGTCCTTTGCTTCGGATTGATTCCATGAAAAAAGGGACAAAAATCCCATCTATTTGCAGTATAATGCACGACAAGTTAGATATTTGGCAATCAATATCAAGCGATATTGTTATTTCACCTTTAATTCCATGAGGTTTAGTGCAACATCCTATTGTGATGATTTGATCTGATGTTATCATTTATTTTTCTTTTTCTTCTTGTTGGCTTGATTGGGTTGTTCTGCTTTAAAATCGCAGAGTTTAAACTCATTGGGATTTAAATTAATTTTTCCTTGAGAATAATAAAATAAATCATGTAAAATTCTCTCATCATCCACACTATCTGCATTGGCCGAAATCATTATTTTTTTCATATGATTTGCAATCATAGATAGTAAGATATTTTTCTCTTCACCGTCGACCATAGTCGATGCTTTCAAAATCATCAATTCTATATATTTTCCATAATGGCGTAATATAGATTGGGAAGAGGTGTATTCAACCTTAGAAGGCAATGTTTTGAGATTTTCAGCAGATATTGTTTCATAGGGGAAATCTATATCCAATTTAAAATCAGACATTATTGCCAAGTGGTCCCATAATTTATGTCGAAAATCTTCAACATCTCTTAAATTGGGAAACAAATTGCCCATTATATTAATTATTGAATACGCGCATCTCGTTCTTTCATCTCGATCTTGAATGGTCAAGCAATGATCAACCATTTGTTGGATATTCCTGCCATACTCTGGTAATACCAGCTTTTTCAATTGGGTGTTATAAGTCAACATATGTTTTAAAATTATTCTTCAAAGTTATATCAAATATAATTAATTTCAAAACCGAAAACAAAAAAGGGGACTTTTAAAGCCCCCTTTAAAGATAATTTATCTAATAAATTACATATTCATACCACCATCAACTTGTATAACTTGACCGGTTACATAACTTGACATATCAGAAGCCAAGAATGTTGCTACATTTGCGATATCTTCTACTTGACCACCTCTGCGTAATGGAATTTTTTTGGCCCATTCTTGACGCACTTCTTCGGGGAGAGCAGCAGTCATCGCTGTTTCAATGAATCCAGGAGCAATTGCATTTGCTCTAATGCCGCGTGACCCAACTTCTTGAGCGATACTTTTTGCTAAAGCAATAAGACCAGCTTTTGATGCAGCATAGTTAGCTTGTCCTGCATTACCATGTACACCTACAACCGATGCCATATTGATAATGCTACCAGAACGTTGACGCATCATTATTGGAAGCGAAGCATTAATAAAATTAAACGCGCTCTTAAGATTAACTGCGATTACTGCATCCCATTGTTGTTCAGTCATGCGCATCATTAATCCGTCTTTTGTAATACCAGCATTGTTAACCAAAATATCAATAGACCCAAACTCTTTGTGGATTTCTGTAACAACTTCTTTTGTTTGAGCAAAATCGGCTGCATTTGAAGCGTATCCTTTTACCTTAACTCCATATGCAGCAATTTCTTTTTCAGTTTCTTTGCCGTTTTCATCAATTACAAGGTCAGTAAATGCAATATTTGCACCTTCTTGAGCAAATTTTACTGCTAACGCTTTACCAATACCTCTTGCAGCACCTGTAATAAGTGCAGTTTTTCCTTCTAATAATTTCATGATAAATATATTTTAAATTTTTATTAAGTATGCACCACATGAATAACCGCCTCCAAATACGGTTACTCCAATAGAATCACCAGATTTGAACTTGTCTCTGTTTTGAGCAAAGACTATCGCAGAACTCGCAGAACCTGTATTCCCCAATTCCTCAATATTATTTATGAAACGACTATCCTCAAAATTCAATTGATTAGCCACATTTGCAACAATGCGCTTATTGGCTTGATGGCATATAATATAAGTTAAATCGTTTATTTGTAGGTTTTCGGGATTTACGATACCTTCTAATGCTTCAATCATATATTTACATGCATGAATGAAGACATCTCTACCATCGGGCATTTCAATACCGCCTTCTTTAGGTCGTAGACGCACACCCTCGGGCCCTTTACTTACATTTCCTAATCCTCTTGTATATATTTGCGTAATCTGAGGATCATTGTCATTTAATTTTTCTGAAGACAAAAAGAATGCAACTGCACCATCCCCCCATAGATGTCCACATTTAGGGTCTGCCTCATTACTATAATAAGAGTTATGTTCAGAACATACTAATAGCGCTTTTTTTGCTTTGCCCATAGCAAAGTAACCTTCAACTACCTCTAAGCCATTGACAAAAGATGAACATGCCGACGATATATATACCGCTTTGGCATCATTTATATCATATTTTTGTTGAGCTATATGTGCTAATGTCGCAACTGTATCAAATGGTGAATATGATGCAGATACTATCAAATCAACATCTTTGATGTCATATTCTAACCCCTGAAGTGCATTGACGATTGCATTCAATCCCATCGAATTATGTCCCTCATCTAATGCAGCTTTTGAACGGGTTATAATGCCTGTCCGTTTTTGTATCCATTCATTAGTTAGCCCATTAACATTCAAAAAATAATCGTTTGTAACTCGTGTCGCTGGAATATAGTAACCAGTTGAATTAATATACATGTTTCTATTTTTTGTTTTTTAATCCGTTTATTATAAATTCAATAATATCTGATGTAAATCTATCCTTATCGGTGCTCAATATGTACACACTTTCTTCTAAGTAAGACATATCAGTACTCTGAAAAATTAGAAATTGCAATGATTCAAAATATTTGCATTGAGACTCATCAAAAAAACCTTGATTGATTCCGTCATCAATAATACTTCTTAATATCTCATTTTCTTTTTCTGATGCCAATTTTCTAATTTTCTCAACGCGTTTTATATCTAATCCAAAAAAGCGTTTTATCGATTCTCCTTGGGATATGAAATCACTTATTAAAGCAAATCTAATTTCTAAAAATCGACGAAGTTTTTCAACAGGAGAGATGTTTAACTGTAAAATCTCACGTAATTGAGAAACCATTTGCTCACTTTCTTGCTCAATAACGGCATTATAAATTTCTTTCTTATTTTTAAAATATGTATAAATTGTGCGACGCCCTTTATCAGAAGCATTTGCTATATCATTCATAGTTGTATTCTCGATGCCTTTATGAGCAAAAAGTTGTCGAGCTACTTCTATTAATTTCTCGCGTGTCTTTATAACCATTATTGCACAATTTATATTTTAGTGTGCGAATTTAAGAAAATTATCTGAATTTTCAATTATTAAATCAGTATTTTTGACAAATTGGCTACCTTTTAAACTCTTTCTGAAAAAAAATAATTAACTTCGTGCAAAAATAGATTATTTATTATGTATCAATTAAGAATTACTTTAATATTATTACTATCATTTTTAATTAGTATTAGTTCATTTGCTGCGTGCCCAATAAATGTAAAGGGTAGTGAGGCTATGAGTATGGGGGTATATATTGAAGATTTAAAAACAGGCAAGGTGTTGTTAGATTATGAAAGTTCTAAAGTTTTTAGCCCAGCTAGCGTTACTAAATCTTTTACTACTGCAACTGCACTAACTACATTACCCGAGAATTTTAGATTTGAAACACCTGTATATATTTCAGGAGAAATAAAAAATTCAGTATTATATGGCGATTTGATAATTTATGGTTGTGGTGATGCAACATTGGAGTCAGAATATTTTCCTGACAATTTGGGCTTTTGTGACTCAATTTCATGTGCCTTGAAATCGTTAGGAATAACCAAAATAGAGGGAAAGTGTAGAGTGAAAAATCGTGATTTTAATAAAGATTGTGGAGTAAATCCAAATTGGGAATTAGAAGATATAGCATGGGGATATGGTACCGGATTACACCCATTTAATTATAAAGATAATGTTTTTAATCTTACAATTTCTTCTAAAGTGCGAACTCATCCTGAAGTAGCCGATTTGTCTATAATTGAATTTCCTTCAAATGGTAGTAATGGAGTTGAAATGATGCGTCCGTTTAATTCGAATGAATTAT
The DNA here is from genome assembly GCA_045646905.1 of Muribaculaceae bacterium. Lineage (GTDB taxonomy): Bacteria > Bacteroidota > Bacteroidia > Bacteroidales > Muribaculaceae > RGIG4079. Next base: position 485,663 of record JAZRLP010000026.1, on the reverse strand, counting down.
ATATCGTTGGAAATATTAATAAGAAAAATGGATATTCTAATACATGTTCTATGCCTTTTCCTGAAGATGTATTTATTGATGAATTAATTACTAGACTCAAGAAAAACGGAATTTTATTAAAACAAGAAAATATTGACGGGGTAGAAGCATTTAGTGAAAGTTTAATATACACCCATAAATCCCCTCAATTAGATGATATTTTAAAGAGTTTAATGGTGAGAAGTGACAATTTATTTGCTGAATCAATGTTGAGAGCAATATCAAAGGGGAAATCTTTAAATAATGCTATTGAGACTGAATTACTAATATGGCAAAAGCGTGGGCTTAACACATCATTTATAAGCATTAGGGATGGTAGTGGACTTTCTCGCACAAATAGATTATCGCCTAAATTTATGGCGAGCATGCTCAAATGGATGAATAATAGCCCTTATATTGATAGATATGTGAGATTATTTCCTATTAGTGGTAGAACTGGAACATTGAAAAATTTCCTTGATGGCACTAGATTAGATGGATGCTTAGCCATGAAAACAGGGAGTATGAATGGTGTACAATGCTATGCCGGATATAAAATTGATGATAATTATAAACCAACACACATTGTAATAGTTATGGTAAACCATTTTTTCTGTCAAAGAGCATCATTACGGACTGCAATTGAAAAAATGCTACTAAATACATTGTAAAATTTGTTATATACTTATGTAATAAATAGATTAAAATGAGCGGAAAATTGTATATAGTGCCGACACCTGTGGGAAATCTTGATGATATGCCTCCAAGAGCAATTGAAGTATTAAAAAATTGCAACATTATTTTAGCAGAGGATACTCGTTCAAGTGGCGTTTTAATGAAGCATTTTGGGATAAATACACCTATGTATAGCCATCATAAATTTAATGAACATGAATCATGTGAGAGTGTTATTAATAAAATAAAATCAGGCGAAATTGTTGCGCTTGTCTCTGATGCTGGCACTCCAGGAATATCCGATCCAGGCTTTTTATTATCAAGAGAGTGTCGTCGTAATAACATTGTTGTTGAGACATTGCCTGGTCCCACTGCATTTGTGCCTGCTTTGGTAAACTCTGGCCTACCATGTGATAGATTTGTATTTGAAGGATTTATACCAGTTAAAAAAGGCAGAGCAACTCGTATTAAAGAATTATCAACTGAACCAAGAACATTCATTATATATGAATCTCCTCTTAGGCTAACTAAAACGCTGTTCGATTTAAAAGAGGCTTGTGGTGATGATAGAGAAGCCTCAGTATCAAGAGAGATTTCTAAACTATATGATACAACGCACAAAGGTTCGTTATTAGAGTTATATAACTATTTTAATGATAACCCAGCTAAAGGTGAAATTGTAATTGTTGTTGCTGGATTTAACAGCGTTCTTCCAAAAAAAATTCATCAAAATAAATATAAAAATTAATCAATAAACTTCTAACTAATTATGAAAAAAATTATTGCAATTTTATTAGCATCAATGACTATTTGGTCATGCTCAAATGACAGTAAGCAAAATGAAGAACAAATTGCTTTACAGGATACAATTAACGCCAATAAAGAAGCATTGGTTAAAGCTATCGCTGATAGAGATAGTTTGTTTAGCTTAATAAATGACATCTCTGATGATATGGATCAAATTAAGTCGCTAGAAAATATTTTGGCGTCAAATACATGGACAAGTGAAACTTCATCTAAAAAAGAAAAAATAAAGAATGACTTACAAATATTAAAAAATACGCTTCAACAACGTCAACAAAAATTAAATGAATTAGAGAAGAAACTAAAAGATTCTAAGTTGACTAATACCAAATTAGAAAAAACAATTGAGACACTTAAAACTCAAATTGCTGAACATCAAGTTGAAATTGAGAACTTGAACACTGCCTTAACATCAGCCAAAGGACAAATAGTAAAACTTGAAAATGATAAAGATTCATTAAACAAGACAATTACAACAGTTTCTGCCGAAAAAGCTAAGGTTGAAGAAATTGCCGAAGAAGCTATTACAAATGTAAATGAGTTAAACAAATGTTTTTATGCGATTGGCAGTAAAAAAGAGTTGAAACAAAACAAAATATTGGAGAGCGGATTCTTGAAGAAAACAAAGGTAATGCAAGGGGAATATGACCAAAATTTCTTCAGTGTTGCTGATAAGAGAACTCTCAAGAAAATTAATCTACATTCTAAAAAAGCAAAAATATTAACTAATCATCCTGCAAATTCCTACGAGTTACAAGATGTTGATGGCCAAAAAACACTGCTGATAACTAACCCCAGTATTTTTTGGAATCTATCAAATTATTTAGTGATTCAAATTGACTAGTTAGTGTAAATATTATGTATATGAGGGGAGTTTTGAGACTCCCCTCATTTGATTAAATAGATTAAAGACTAAAATAGCTCGTTGTTGCTAAAAATTCATTATCTTTGTAAAATATTTAAATATCAAAACTTATGGGCTTTTTTAAGAAACTTTTTTCAAGAGAAAAAAAAGAAACTTTAGATAGAGGATTAGAGCGCACGAAAGAGGGTGTATTTGCCAAATTAACTCGTGCTATAGCTGGAAAATCTAAAATAGATGATGATGTATTAGACAATTTAGAAGAGGTTTTTATAACATCCGATGTAGGGGTTGAAACTACTCTTAAAATAATTGATCGCATTGAAAAGAGAGTAGCTAAAGACAAGTACATTAATTCATCTGAGTTAAATTCGCTTTTGTGTGAGGAAATTACTATGCTCCTTGCTGAAAACAATCAAGAATCAAGCCTTGATGATTTTGAACTTCCAGAGGGGAATCGCCCACATGTCATAATGGTAGTAGGGGTGAACGGTGTTGGTAAAACAACTACTATAGGGAAATTGGCATCACAGTATAAAAAAGCCGGGAATAAAGTTATGTTAGGCGCGGCCGACACTTTTAGAGCGGCAGCAGTAGAACAATTAGATATTTGGGGAGAACGAGCTGGAGTCCCTGTTGTAAAACAAAAATTAGGTTCTGATCCTGCTGCTGTAGCATATGATACATTGTCATCAGCAAAAGCTAATGATATTGATGTAGTTATTATAGATACCGCAGGGCGTCTTCACAACAAAAAAGGCTTAATGGATGAATTGACTAAAATTAAAAATGTCATGCAAAAAATTGTGCCCGATGCTCCACATGAAGTATTGTTGGTATTAGATGGTTCAACTGGCCAAAATGCATTTGAACAAGCTCGTCAATTTGTTGCTGCAACAAGTGTTAATGAATTAGCAATAACAAAATTAGATGGCACAGCAAAAGGTGGAGTTGTAATTGGTATTAGCGATCAGTTTAAAATCCCTGTAAAATATATTGGTTTAGGAGAAGGTATTGATGACCTTCAAGTATTTAATAAAACCGAATTTGTGAAATCACTATTTGGAGAATAACCTATGTGCGATAAATCCATAGATATTGTCTCATTGGGATGCTCAAAGAATTTAGTTGATTCAGAGCGTTTGGCTAAGATGTTTAAAGATATTGGATATATCATTAAGCATAATCCTCAAGAATTATCAAGCCCAATTGTTATCATAAACACATGTGGTTTTATTGGTGATGCTAAAGAAGAATCCATTAATACAATTTTAGAATATGCTAACGCAAAAACTAATGGTCTAATTGATCAATTGTATGTAATGGGATGTTTATCCGAAAGATATAGAACCGAGTTGACAACTGAAATTTCAGAGGTAGATGAGTGGTATGGAAAGTTTGATTGGGAAAATCTCGTAAAACGAATTTCGTCACAAGATTCTCGTACTGAAATTTATAAAAAAGACATATCTACTCCAAAGCATTATGCTTACATAAAAATTTCAGAGGGATGTAACCGTTTTTGTGCATTTTGTGCAATACCACTTATAACTGGAAGATATAAATCACGCTCAATAGAAAATATTAAAGAAGAAATTAAATATCTTGTAGGCAAGGGCGTTAAAGAATTTAATATAATAGCACAAGACTTGACATATTATGGCATTGATTTATATGGTAAGAATGAGATTGCTAATCTTATTGATCAAATTGCGTTGATTGATGGTGTAAAGTGGATTAGATTGCATTATGCATATCCTGCACAGTTCCCATTGGAGTTACTAGATGTTATAGCAAAGCATGATAATGTTTGTAAATATCTTGATATTGCGCTCCAACATTCATCTGATGTTGTTTTGTCAAATATGAGAAGGCATATTGATAAAAAACAAACTATAGAATTATTAAACCTAATTAGGACTAAAGTGCCTAATATTCACATTAGAACAACTTTAATGGTTGGATTTCCTGGTGAATCGGATTCTGAATTTGATGATTTGGTTAAATTTGTTAAAGATCAGAGATTTGAAAGAATGGGGGCATTCTCATATTGCGAAGAAAGTGACACTTATGCGGCTAAAAACTTCACCGATAGCATTCCTGATGAGTTAAAAAAAGAAAGATTAGATAAATTGATGTCAATTCAAGAAAACATCTCATTTGAAATTAATCAAAGTAAAATAGGTCATAGACTTAATGTGATTATAGATTCTGAAGATGAAGAATATTATATTGGTCGTACTGAATGGGATTCTCCTGAAGTTGATCCAGAGGTTTTGATTTACAAAACATCTAAACTTAATGTAGGAGAATTCTATAATGTTGAAATACTCGATGCCTTACCATTTGAACTTATAGCAAAGGTTGTTGATTAAGCATGGATAATCCTTTAGAACTTGTTATAAATAAATGTATAATTAATAATATACCTTTTGTGGTATTCCAGAAACCGTTTGAGCAAGATTTAACATTTTTCTCAAACCCTTCTGATTGCCAATTTTTGAGAAATAATTCTACATATTTTTCTATTGTTGATTTTAACTCAAAAATTAGCAATGGATTTAAAATATTAGCTGAATTAGATATTAAACAAACATTGGATTATTGTAATAATTGTCATTCATTTCACTCACCATCAAAAAACATCCCATGTCAAGAGTCAACTCAATTAAATGATTATGTGACTCAAGTTAATTATATTCTTGACGAACTTCATAGAGTAGAAGGGAAAGTAGTTTTATCAAAAGTGACATGTGGACAGCATAATCTTACTAATTTTTATAATCTAATTACCAAATATTTTAATTTATTTGAGAATTCCTTTAGATACTTATACTATACACCCAAAACAGGTTGTTGGATAGGAGCTTCACCCGAAATATTACTAAAATTTGACGCAAATAGTCATCTTTTGCATACGATGTCACTTGCAGGTACGAGAATATATGATAAAGAAAATGGGCCTTGGGATTTAAAAAATACTGAGGAACATAATTATGTTACTCAATATATTGTTAATCAATTATCAAAGTTCGATTTGGATGTAAAAGTATCTAGTGAGGAGAATCTTAAATTCGGTGATATAGAACACTTATGTCATAGAATTTCAGCAAAGGGTGTTAGTATTGAGCAAGTAGAAAATATTTTAGATGAATTAAGCCCAACTCCAGCTTTAGCGGGGTATCCATTAAAGAATGCATTAGATACTATATTTGCGCTTGAACGCCATGAGCGCAAGTGTTATGGAGGATATGTTTCTATCTGGGACAAAAACAATGTTGTTGCCTATGTAAATATCCGTTGTGCAAACTTTGATACAAAACACTTTTGCATATATTCTGGAGGTGGACTGACCAAAGATTCAATTCCGACTGAAGAATGGGAAGAAACTGAAAATAAAATAAAACGATTAAAAGAATTGTTCATATGAAAATTATAGATAAATTAAACGCTTTTATAATTTTATTTATTTCAATATTAGTGTTATTTGGGCTTTCTCTAATCAATTGGACTGATTTAACTAAGTCAGAATCTCATAAAGGTGGATTTTTTAAGGATTATAGTTTATTTAGTGAATTACTGCCTGAAGATACAGCTATTACTGATGTTAATGTATTTATTGACCCAGCATTAATCAGGGCTCAAGAGCAAGCTTCTAAAGACAAAATTAACGACTCTATTAGCAAAGAAATTGCTAAAGGGCGATTTATAGATTCTGCTGTAATTCCAGTTAAAGCTCCAATTTTAAATGGCAAAGTTATAGTGGAAGATTATACTTTAGCACAAGATGGCCTATCTAAATTTAAAAAAGCTTTAGCTAATCGCAATAACGATGTTGTACGAATTGGTGTTATAGGAGACTCATATATTGAAGGTGATATATTTACACAACATATTCGTGAATTTTTACAAGATAAATTTGGTGGAAATGGTGTAGGTTTTGTTGCATTAGATTGTATGACACGAAATTTCAGGAAATCGGTTAAACACAATGCCTCTGGTTGGGAAATTTCACTATTTGGCGACAAGGTTAATACTAATTATTTTGCATTACCTGGAATATTTTGTAAAACAAATGGTTTTGCTACTGCATCATATTTCGGTTCAACTTCATTGAAACATCTTGAGAATTGGAATTGTTCTAAATTCTTATTTATTTCGCCTAGAAGTGGATCTATTGATGTTAATGTTGGAGATGGATGGAATAAACACATAATTTCGGGAAGTAATAAAGTTCAATGCATCGCTATAAATAAATCAACTAATAAATTTGAGATTAAGACAACTCCATCTTCTTTGATTGGGCTAGGTGTTTGGTTATATGACAACTCTGGGATTACTGTTGATTGTATGTCATTAAGAGGAAACTCTGGAATTACACATACAGGAGTTAATAAAGAGATAGCACATCAGATGAATAATCATATCGATTATGATTTAATAATTGTGGAATATGGTCTAAATGCATTAACTGCAACACGAAAAGATTATACTTTTTATGCCGATTATATGGTCAAAGTAGTTAACCATCTCCGTAGTTGTTATCCAAATGCCGATATATTAATGCTTGGTGGAGGTGATAGAGGAGTAAAGAAAGGCTCTGAAATTTGCTCTATGGCAACAGTTGCCAATCTCATTGTGTCACAACGCGAAGCTGCACGAAGAGCTCAATGCCTATTTTGGGATACCCGCGAAGCAATGGGAGGTAATAATGCAATTGTTTCTTGGTGTAAAAATAATGATGTAAATAAAGATTATATTCATCTATCAACTAAAGGGGGAGAACGATTAGCTAAGATATTTGTCGAATCGCTTCTTAATTCTATCAATGAAAAGTAATATTAAAATAATTATATTCATTATATTAGGATTGTTCAATGTTGGCCAATCAAGAGCAACATGTAACATCTATGAAAATATTGAGCCTGATACTACTCAATTCGATATTCGAATTAATCCTACATTAGAACAAGACACATGTTCTCATCCATTAGTAAAAGAATATAATTACCTAAAGCTCAATAAAAACTATATATCTTACAATAATTCCGATTGGACTGATTTCTATAACAAACTCAATAATTCTTCACAAAACGTTGTGTCAATTGTACATATAGGAGATTCTCATTTACAAGCAGATATTGCTACTGGAAAATCCCGTGAACTTCTACAAAAACAATTTGGTAATGCAGGCAGGGGAATAGTTGCTCCATTAAAGCTTGCGAAAACGAACCAACCTACTGATTATTTTTTTACTTGTGGAGGTTCATATGATGCATCGTCTTTAATGAGACGTCCATGGAAATCACCTATTAAGTTAACTGGCGCATCTTTTACTCCTCATAAAGAAAACTTCAGCGTCGAAATTGGAACTAAAAATAGTTCAAATGAATTTAAGCGATTAAGAATTCATCTAAAAGGTGATTTATACATTGATTCAGTATGTGCAGACAATAAAGTAGTATTATATGATATTGATGAAAGATTTCCTAATTATACCGATATAATATTTTCAGAATCAGTATCACATGTAAAACTATGGTTAAGTTCTATTGGTCAACTGACTATCTATGGCGCATCTCTTTTAAATGACTGCGCTGGAGTTGTCTATAATGTAATTGGTAATAATGGCGCTTCATATTATTCTTATAACAACATGGGCGATCTTGGAAGAGATTGTCAAATTCTATCTCCTGACCTTTTTATTATTAGTTTAGGTGCAAATGAAGCTTTTGGAAACCTGTCAAATGAAGCATTCTACACTACAATTTCAAATCTAACAAATGATTTATTGTCACATAACCCCAATGCTTATATATTATTAGCCACACCTATGGAGTGCCAAAAAAACGGTCGTATAAACAATAAAATAAAACAATTTAGAGATGTAATCATCCAATTTGGCATAGATAACAACATTGCTGTTTATGATTGGTATGAAATAGCAGGTGGCTATAATGCCTCAAATAATTGGGTAAAAGATCGCTTAATGGGTAAAGATCGCATCCATAACACAAGTAATGGATATTACATACAAGGAACTATATTGTACGAAGCAATAATTAACGAACTCAAAAAATATTAATATGATAGATATATTTAAAAATATTAATTTTTCTTCTATTTGCGATTTACTTACATATGATGTAAATAATCCATTATTATTTAATACTGGGTTATTCCTTTTCTTATTTTTAGGATTTCTTTTAATATATCAACTTACAAAAGAAAAGTTTAAATTAAATTGTATTATAGTAATATTATTCTCGCTTTATTTTTACTATAAATCGAGTGAATATTATTGCTTTATTATGCTTGCAATATGCGCTTCTGACTATATTATTGGACGCTTATTAGGAAACGCACAATCAATCATACTTCGCAAGTTTTATGTTGCATTGAATGTAATATCTAATATATCTATATTGTTATATTTCAAGTATTTCAATTTACTCCTCGAAACATTTGCTTCAATACGCAATGTGAATTTTGACGCACTTGATATTGTACTCCCTGCGGGTATATCATTTATTACATTCCGTTCAATGAGTTATATAATTGACATTTATAGGAATGAGATAAAGCCCGAAAAAAGCATTTTAAACTATACTTTTTTCTTGTCATTTTTTCCTCCTCTTTTAGCTGGTCCCGTTGTAAGGGCAAAAGATTTATTGCCTCAAATTAGGCATAATAAGCCAGCGACTAAGGCTATGATAGGAGAGGGATTTTTCATGGTAATGTGTGGGTTAATAAAAAAAGTTGTGATAGCTGATTATATAGGAATTAATTATGTCGACCGTATTTTTGATAATCCTGCTTTATATACTGGTTTTGAAAATATAATGGGTATTTTAGGATATACTATTCAAATTTATTGCGATTTTTCGGGATATTCTGATATGGCAATAGGTATTGCACTAATTTTAGGATATCGATTTAAGGAAAACTTTAATGCTCCTTATAAATCTCAAAGTCCATCAGAATTCTGGCATAGATGGCATATTTCATTGTCAACATGGTTAAAAGATTATTTATATATTCCCATGGGAGGCAGTCGTTGCGGTGAGGTTCGTCATTATTTGAATCTTGTTATAACAATGGTGGTTGGTGGATTATGGCATGGACCTTCTTGGATGTTTGCAATATGGGGAATATGGACCAGTTCATTGATGATTATACACAAGAAATTAAAGAAGATATTTATATTAACTGAAGAGCAGAAGCAACAAAAATGGCGTACTGTTTCAAACATATTTTTCACATTCATTGTAATGTCTTTTAGTATGGTTATATTTAGAGCGCCATCAGTTGATCATATGGCTGACATGTTTACTCAAATTACATCTAACTTTTCAGCAGGTTCATCTGCATTCTTTTTAATATTTGTTGAATCTTATCCATTTGTAGCTATTTGCATTTTTGGTGGATATATAATGCATTTTTGCCCAAAGAATTGGACTTCTGTATTAACAAATCGTTTTATAAATACACCAATTATTGGTAAAGCAGTTATATTTGCGTTAGTATTATTTCTTGTAATACAAACACGACAAAGTGAACTTATCCCTTTTATATATCAACAATATTAATTTTATAAAATCGCTTGTAAAGTGGAAGCAGCTAATCAGATATGTAATATTACTATTTCCTTGTTAGTAGCTCATGGAATAAAACATGTAGTTTTATCTCCAGGATCTCGTAATGCACCATTAATTGTAGCTGCTGCGAAAGAAAAATCGTTAAATAAGGTTGTGGTTGTTGACGAACGTTCTGCTGCTTTTGTTGCACTTGGATTGGCTTCCTCTACTAATGGAAAGGAACCTGTTGCATTGATTTGTACTTCTGGTACAGCTCTTCTTAATTATTCACCAGCAATTGCTGAGGCCTACTATAGAAACCTTCCATTAATTGTAATTTCTGCAGATAGGCCTTATGAATGGATTGACCAAGATGATAGTCAAACTTTAAATCAATTTGAAGCCCTTTCAAAATTTGTAAAAAAGAGTTATAATTTACCCCCATTATGCCAAACTAAAAATCAAGAATGGTATGTCAATAGAATTGTAAACGATGCAATAATCACATCAAGCAGTGGGAAGAAAGGGCCAATACATCTAAATATTCAACTTGATGAACCATTATCACAATATATAGGTGAATATTTAGATTCGCCTCGTATTATTTCAATGCCATCAACTCAACCTTTTTTTGACTCAACCTTTTTTGACAATATTATTAATGAAAAAAGAATTAATCAAAAGAGGGTACTAATCATTGCCGGTTTCCAAAATTGCGATGATGAAAGTTGGTCAACTACATTGAGTGATAAATTAGATGAAATATTAGAATCAAATCCTAATTTCGCATTACTAACAGAAAGCATTTCCAATATAAATAGCAAAAAGGCTATATGTAATATTGATAGAAACTTATGTAATCTAAACAAAGATAGAAATTTTGATATCAGCCCTGATATCGTTATAACTTTTGGTGGAGCTTTAATTTCTCGTTTTATAAAACAATATCTTAGAGAAAAAAAATCAATAGAGCATTGGCATATAGGGTTAACTGATACTACAATTGATTGCTTTCAGTCGCTAACATATCGCATAAATACTTTGCCATATGTGTTTTTCTCATTGCTAAATGAATCAATTAAAGGCAAAAATAGTGATATTGATTACCAAAAACAATGGAACGACTTGGTAACATTTTCTAAACATAAGCATAACAAATATGTTCAAAATTGTGAATGGAGTGACTTGAAAGCATTCTCTATATTTTTACCATTATTAAAAGGTAATTTACATTTATCAAATGGTACGCCTATTAGATATCATCAACTATTTGATAAAAATAATAATGTTAATAAAATATTTTGTAATAGGGGAGTAAGTGGCATAGATGGTTCAACCTCTACTGCAATCGGATATGCATTAAATTCTCCTAAAACTACCTATTTAGTTACTGGAGATTTATCAGCACAATATGATATTAGTGCTTTCTCGATTAATAATATACCACCATCATTTAAAATGATTGTAATGAATAATGGTGGAGGTGGAATATTTCGTTTTATAAAATCTACATCCCAATTAATGGAGTTGGAAGAGTATTTTGCAACTAAGCCCAATTTACCATTGAAATCATTAGCTGAAGGGTATGACTTTACTTATTTTGAAGCAAATAATGAGAAAGAATTGCTTGATATATTCCCTAAATTTAATGAAGTAACAAATAAACCTGCTATTCTTGCTATTAATACCCCTTCATTAATAAGCGCAAATATATTGTCAAATTACTTTAAATAAATTAGTTATGAATAATATTGAATGGACTACAATTAAAAAATACGAAGATATTCTATTTGAATATTACGATGGCATAGCAAAAATTACAATTAATCGCCCACATGTATATAACGCATTTCGCCCACAAACAAATAAGGAGATGCTTGATGCAATGGCATATTGTCGTGAATCAAATGATATTGGCGTAATAATCTTAACAGGTACAGGAGACAAGGCATTTTGTTCAGGCGGAGACCAAAAAGTAAAAGGCATAGGTGGATATATTGATGAAAATGGTGTTCCTCGTTTGAATGTATTGGATTTGCACAAAGCAATTCGCTCAATTCCCAAACCAGTAATTGCCATGGTAAATGGTTACGCTATTGGTGGCGGACATGTTCTTCATGTAGTATGCGATTTAACTATAGCGTCAGAAAATGCTCGTTTTGGACAAACAGGGCCAAAGGTAGGTAGTTTTGATGCTGGTTTTGGCTCATCGTATCTTGCTCGATGCGTTGGCCAAAAGAAAGCCAGAGAAATATGGTTCCTTTGCCGACAATATACAGCACAAGAAGCATTTGAGATGGGCATGGTAAACAAAGTTGTGCCGTTTGAACAACTTGAAAACGAAACAATTGATTGGTGTAAGACTATACTACAACGAAGCCCGATGGCTATTAGAATGATTAAACGAGCTCTTAATGCAGAACTTGATGGCCAAAGAGGTATGATGGAATTTGCTGGCGATGCAACATTAATGTATTATTTAATGGAAGAAGCCCAAGAAGGGAAAAATGCTTTTCTTGAAAAACGTGATCCGGATTTCCAAAAGTTCCCCAAATTCCCAGGATAATGCTAAAAGCAACTTTTAAAAAATATACATTAAACTTCAAAAATCCAGCAATTACTTCTCGAGCAACGATGCTTGAGAAGGATACTTATTTTATAAAAATATGGGATGATTCAGCTCCACATATATATGGGTTAGGGGAGTGCGCATTGTTTAAGGGGTTAGGCTCTGACGACAAACCCGATTATGAGCAAGTGCTTTGCCAAATTTGCCAAGATATAAATAATATATCCCCTAATAATATTGAATATAGTTCTATTCGTTTCGGAATTGAAACTGCATTATTTGATTTAAAGAATGGTGGAGTGCGTAAAATTTTTGATTCAAATTGGTCAAATGGGTTGGCTCACATTCAAATAAATGGTTTGATTTGGATGGGAACATTTAATGAAATGTTTGAGCGAATAAATCAGAAACTTGAAGCAGGTTTTAATTGTATTAAATTGAAAATAGGAGGCATAGATTTTAATAAAGAAATAAAATTATTAAAATACATAAGAAGCAATTTTCCTACTAACAATTTAGAAATCAGATTAGATGCGAATGGTGCTTTTGATGCAAATGATGCATTGACTTATCTTGAAAAATTATCAAAATACAATATCCACTCGATTGAACAACCGATAAAACCTAACCAATGGGAGGCAATGGAATTAATATGTAAAAATAGTCCTATCCCCATTGCATTAGATGAAGAACTTATAGGAGTTGAAGGGAAAGAACTCAAAGAACAGTTATTACATTCAATTTCTCCAGCTTACATTATATTAAAACCGAGTTTGTGTGGAGGGTTTTATGGCGCAAACGAATGGATAAAATTAGCAGAAGATTTAAATATTGGTTGGTGGGCAACATCTGCTTTAGAATCAAACATCGGACTAAATGCAATTGCTCAATGGATAAGTACATATCGCACATCTTTACCCCAGGGACTTGGAACAGGAGCATTATATTCAAATAATATAGAGTCTCCATTGGAGCAAGTAGATGATGTTTTGTTATATAATCCTAAAAAATCATGGGAAATTCCATCAATGATACTTTAGCATTAATTAAAAATATTGATGCTACGACCACTCAATTTGTTAATGAATGGCACAATGATTTGCCTTATGTTATAGCTAACTCATCAGGTTCTACTGGAATACCCAAACCAATAAAACTAACAAAAAGCGATATTATTAAATCAGCTGATGCTACTTGCCGATATTTTAATATAAACAATTCATCCACATTAGTTCTACCATTATCTACTAACTATATTGCAGGTAAAATGATGGTAGTAAGAGCCATAGTATCAGGCGCAAATTTATGGATTGAAACACCATCCAATAGACCCCTAAATATGAACTATGGCGAAATTGATCTCTTGCCAATTGTCCCATCTCAAGTCGATTGGATTATTGAAAATTATCAATACTCACATAACACTATTCGAAATCTATTAATAGGCGGGGGGGCATTATCATCAAAAAAAGAGAATGTATTGATATCAATGGGTATAAATGCATTTGTATCATATGGGATGACCGAAACTTGTAGTCACATAGCGTTGAGACCTATTGGAAGCAATGAGTATGAAACACTACCTGGAATTATTGTTTCAATTGATGAGCGCAGTTGCTTAGTAATAAAAGCGCCCGAATTCTCTTATAAAGAAATTACAACTAACGATATTGTAGAGATAATTGATGAACGACATTTTGTTTGGAGGGGAAGATATGACAATGTTATTAATACTGGAGGTATAAAAGTTTTCCCTGAAGAGATAGAGAAAAAATTATCGTCAATAATTCCATATCCTTTTTATGTTATTGGTGATAACCATGAAAAATGGGGTGAGTCGGTTACATTGTACATTGAGTCAAACAACAATGCTATAGATGAGTCAAAAATACTCAATGATGCAGCGACATTATTAATGAAATATGAGCTACCCAAGAAGATTAAATGCGTAGAAAAGTTTGTATATACTGAGTCAAAAAAAATAAAGAGACTACTGTTGTAGTCCCTTTGTTATCCAAATTTGCTTATTTTTTTTAGCATTGGCTCGTTTATAATCTTTATTCTCCTTCCGTCTACAATTATTATTTTTTCTGTCACGAAACTAGATAATGTTCTAATTGCATTAGATGTTGTCATATTTGACATATTTGCTAAATCCTCTCGAGCGAGATATATCTTCAGTGTAGAATTATCATCTTCATACCCGTAATTATCTTTCAATAACATCAGAGCCTCGGCTAAGCGGCCTCTAATATGTTTTTGAGTTAAATTTACGATTTTAGTATCCGAACCGCCCAAGTTTCTCGATAACTCGTGAATAAAGAAACGAGCTAACTTGTTATTATTCTCCATAATTTCATCAACTAAAGACATCGGAAGAGTGCCCAAAGTTGAAGCTTCCAATGCTGCCGCACTCGAAACATATGGCTCATTAGCAAAATATGCTCTATATCCGAAATATTGTACCGGACGAATCAATCGAATAATTTGCTGTCTGCCACCAATACCATCTTTATATTTCTTGACCTTACCTTTAATCAAGCACCATATAAATTCTGGCTCTTCTTTTTCGGCATAGATAACTTGATTTTTCTTAAAGTTATGTATTTGAAAATTGTCTATTATGCGACGCTTTTCATCACCATTAAGAATTGACCAAATTTCAGCAAGATCCTCACTTATAATTTTTTCAAGGGCACTTTTAATCATTTTATAGTTGTAGAATTATGTTATCTAACACACAAAGTTACAAAAACTATCTTATTTAACAACAAAGTTTTATGTAAAATATTAAATTGACACAATTTTAACCTTAAAAATTTGTTTTTTTGCAGTTGATATTTTAATTTTGTACTACAAGATTAAGCAAGAGTGCTACCATTTTGAGGATACTACCACATCAAAGTTGATTGGGAAACTCATCAAATATTCTTGAAATACCGAGACAAGCTCAACTATCCAATGGCGGGCCCCACCTCTTCGAGGCGGTAATTTTTACCCAAGGCGGATTACAAAGGTTAGTAAGCACTCAAATCCTGTCACTCGGAGTTTCATCGCATCCTTTGGTGTGGACATTATAAGCCGGCAAATCATTGTCGGCTTTTTTATTGAGCTTCATAATGTATGCTAATAAAAAGAATCCGAATGCCAAAGCACTCGGATTCATAATGTATTGATAGAATTAACAATTATTCTTCAATTGCAGCTTGAGCAGCAGCTACGCGTGCGATGGGCACACGGAATGGAGAACAGCTCACATAGTTCATGCCAAGTTTAGCACAGAACTTAACAGAAGATGGTTCACCACCATGTTCACCACAAATACCAACTTTCAATTCAGGTTTAGTTGCACGACCTTTTTCAACACCCATACGAACGAGTTGACCTACACCTTCTTGATCAAGTACTTCAAATGGGTCAGTCTTGATGATACCGTTTTCTTTGTAGAATTTCAAGAATTTAGGAGCATCATCACGAGAGAAACCAAATGTCATTTGAGTTAAGTCGTTTGTGCCAAATGAGAAGAAGTCAGCAACAGTTGCGATTTCATTTGCACATAGAGCTGCACGAGGTACCTCAATCATTGTACCAACTTTGTATGCAACAGTTTCACCTTTTTCTTCAAATACTTTAGCTGCAGTAGCATTGATTACATCAGCTTGGTTTTGGATTTCTTTAAGAGAACCAACCAATGGAATCATAATTTCAGGGAATACTTTCACTCCACGAGCTTGAACTGCAAGCGCTGCTTCAATAATAGCGCGTGTTTGCATCTCAGTGATTTCTGGATAAGTAATACCAAGACGACAACCACGGTGACCAAGCATTGGGTTGAATTCCTCAAGGCTATCAACTTTTGCTTTAACTTGTTCAAGAGTAATACCCATTTCTTCAGCAAGTTCTTTTTGAGTAGCAGTTTGATGAGGAACAAATTCATGCAAAGGTGGGTCGAGGAGGCGGATAGTTACACCATAACCGTCCATAGCTTCGAAAATACCTTCAAAGTCACCACGTTGCATTGGAAGTAATTTACCAAGAGCTTCAACACGACCTTCTTTATCGCTTGCAAGAATCATCTCGCGTACAGCTTTGATACGATCACCTTCAAAGAACATGTGTTCTGTACGGCAAAGACCGATACCTTGAGCACCGAAGTAACGAGCTTGTTTAGCATCGCGAGGAGAGTCAGCATTAGTGCGAACAAGAGTTTTTGTATATTTTTCAGAAAGATTCATGATTGCACCGAAGTCGCCATCGAGTTCTGGGTCAGCAGTAGGAACTTGTCCATCGTAAACTTCACCTGTTGAACCATTCAATGAGATCCAATCACCTTCTTTATATACTTTACCACTCATTTCGAGCGTTTTTGCTTCATAGTCAACTTTGATTTCGCCAGCACCTGAAACACAACATTTACCCATACCGCGAGCAACTACAGCAGCGTGAGAAGTCATACCGCCACGCATGGTCAAGATACCTTGAGCTACTGCCATACCACGAAGGTCTTCAGGCGATGTTTCAATACGAACAAGAACAACTTTTTTCTTCTTTTCAGCCCAAACTTCAGCTTCGTCAGCGAAGAATACGATTTGACCTGTTGCAGCACCTGGAGATGCAGGAAGACCTTTAGCAGCAACTTTAGCACGTTTCAATGCGTCTTTATCAAATACTGGGTGGAGAAGTTCATCAAGTTTTTGTGGTTCCATACGGAGGAGGGTAGTCTTTTCATCGATTTGACCAGCACGAAGAAGGTCCATAGCGATTTTAACCATAGCCGCACCTGTACGTTTACCATTACGAGTTTGAAGCATCCAAAGTTTACCATCTTGGATAGTGAACTCCATATCTTGCATATCTTTGTAATAATCTTCAAGACGATTAGAGATTGCAATAAGTTCAGCAGCAAGAGCAGGCATAGCTTCTTCGAGTGAAGGATATTTGCTTGCACGTTCTTCTTCGCTGATACCTTGGAGAGCAGCCCAACGACGTGAACCTTCAGTTGTGATTTGTTGTGGAGTGCGAATACCAGCTACAACATCTTCACCTTGAGCATTGATAAGGTATTCACCATTAAACATATTTTCACCTGTTGCAGCATCACGGCTGAAAGCAACACCAGTAGCAGAGTTGTCACCCATGTTACCATAAACCATTGCTTGAACGTTTACTGCAGTACCCCATTCTTCAGGGATTTGGTTCATACGACGATAGAGGATAGCACGTTCGTTCATCCAGCTATCAAATACTGCACAGATACCACCCCAAAGTTGTTCCCATGCGCTATCGGGGAAATCTTTGCCTGTGAAATCTTTTACAGCAGCCTTAAATAATTTAACGAGGTTTTGAAGATCAGATACTTCAAGTTCGGTATCAAGTTTAACACCTTTTTCTTCTTTAACCTTTTCCATGATAGCTTCAAATGGATCGATGTCGGCTTTGCTCTTTGGCTTCATTCCAAGAACAACGTCACCATACATTTGAACGAAACGACGATAGCTGTCCCATGCAAAACGTGGGTTGCCACTCTTTTCAGCGAGTGAAGCTACAGTAGCGTCATTCATACCAAGGTTCAACACTGTATCCATCATACCAGGCATTGAAGCACGAGCACCTGAACGTACTGATACCAACAATGGGTTAGATGGTTCATCAAATTGTTTGCCAGTTAATTTTTCAACGTGAGCGATAGCTGCTTCTACTTCGTCTTTGATAAGAGCAACTACTGCTTCTTTACCTTTTTGAGTGTACTCTGTACAAACTTCGGTTGTGATAGTAAAACCAGGAGGAACTGGCATACCCAACAAGTTCATTTCTGCGAGGTTTGCGCCTTTACCACCGAGGAGGTTTCTCATCGATGCATTACCTTCAGCTTTACCGTCGCCAAATGTATAAACTCTTTTCATGAATTTGTATAAATTTATATTAATAAAATTGGTTAGTACTATATTAAATTATCTATCTTGCAAATTTAAGAATTTATAATGACAAAACAAAATGATACACAATAATAATGTATAAAAACATATAAATACCTAAAACTTGTTTTTGAGTTATGTTTATTTTAACTTATTTTTGGGGATTGTAAGCAAATGAAGTCACTTCCACCCCTGTCACGATATTTGTGATGATTTGAAAGGGAAATATCCAAAGGATTTCAAGTGGACAGGATGGCATCCTAATGACTTGTGCTATGTTATTCCTATCATCAAGACCGAAGAACAATTTTGGCTACCAAAGGAAGAACGAGGCAAGGACAATAATGAGATTACTGATGTGCCAAAAGGTTTCAAGACTTAGGTGGCTAATAATCAAGATAGAATTGCAAGAGCAGAGAAACGAGGCACTCTACCTTATTCCGCAAGGGATAATAGAGAGAGTTGGACTTGCAAAAGAAAAAAGTTCATCAACCACATCAGGAGGCTTGAAAGGTGGACAACATTTGGGTCGCAAAGAGGAAAAGGAAGCCTATATTGCTTATAACTAAAAAAGGGAATAGTGTAACTACTTTAACTGATAAACAAATAGAAAATCGCAATCAATTAGTTGAAATGGTGGGAATAAGATAAGAGGAAATATTGCCATTTATGCCTCATGAGTATGTAGATGCCAAAAATCCCAATAAAAATTACAAAATAGGCACTCCTTTTGATAATAATTGTCAATCTTGTATGGTGGCATATGAGGCAAAAAGAAGAGGATTAAATGTCACTGCATTAGGATATGTGAATTCTCATGATAGTGTTTCCTTTAAATTGTCTAAAAGCCAAAGACTTACATGGGAAAAAGGGACTCCGACTATTCTAAATTTAAATATAGAAAAGATAACTATGAAAGCATTAAAATGCTACACAACAACATCGTAAATATTTTGTAGGGTGGGATAATATAAATGCAGATGGACATATAATTATAGCAGAAAGAATGAAAGATAAATCTTTAGTGTTTTATGACCACCAAATAGGAGAATATATAAATCCTAATTTGGTTATAGCATCTTCAATAGATATGGATTTTAGTATTATGAGAGTGGATAATTTAACATTTAATACGAAGATTGTATCACAAATATTACGAATTATTTAGTTTATCAAGTAATATTGTTTCAAGAATTGAAAATTCAACAACAAAAGACACTTTGTTGTTTATTACAAAAGCCAATTTGACCCAACCTGTGTGTCCTCCTTGAGCATTGGTTATAAAATAACGATAATATCTCACCCCTTTGTATGTGTGGAAATACTCTATTCCATCATACATTTTATCTATGCTCTGCCTAATTAGATATATGTCTTTTTCTTCTTGTGTCATGTTACTTCATATTACAAGCAATAAATAAAGCAAGAGTTGTTGCTATTGCAGTTATTGCCATTAGTATTGTTGTTATTATCCATTTCCAATCAATGGGATTCTTTAATTTTGGATTTTAGTCTATATAGGCTCTGCCTTTAATAGTGGTTTTAGCATCTTCTATTTGGTCATAGTTTGATTTGAAGATTACCAACCCTTTCTCTTGTAATGTTGATAAAGCATGATGATATTGATTAGTGGTGATATTACGAGGCATTGAGAAATCTCCATTATTAATATTTTTCAATAATAGCTTCTCAATCCATTAAGGTGCATCCTTGTAATATTACATCTCATGTCACTAAACTTTACACAAAAATACTAATTAATTACCGAAATAACTACAATTTAGGGATAATAATGGTTCTATAAGGTGTTAAAAATGCCTATCTCTATATTAAGATGTTTCAAATGGCTAAGACGAGTGGAGGAACACGGAATTATAGAAATAATCCAAAAGTAATGAATACCCGAAGGACTGAATATAATTCATTGATGGGTAGTGGTAGTTATGACCTCACTCGGTCTTACTTTGATGTAAGTGGAGGATTTGTTGCAACTCATAATGAGCATAACCATATCAAAAATCATAATATTGATAAATCAGATATAGCATCAATAAATCTTGCCAAAAAAGGATATAAAATCTATCTTGATAGTGAAAAAGCCACAACAATGTTTAACCTAAAAGAGATGGGGAAATATATAAGTTACCCATGGATATAAAAACCATTGGAGAAGCAGGCAGTAATACAATTAAAAGTGCAATTGAAAGTGCACAAACGACCCCAATAAATTGTTTTATATCACAATCAAAGATGTGATTAAGATTAATTACTTTAACTTTGTTAATTATTAAGAGCCTATTATCTATTCTTTTTTGTAACTTTGTGGAAAATTTAATAATTTACAACTTTGGGACGAAAAAATAGGAGAGACCTTCCCACATTGGAAGGCGTGGAAATTATAGATGTAGCAGCAGAAGGGAATAGCCTTGCCAAAGTCAATGATATGGTAGTATTTATCCCATATGGCGCGCCAGGTGATATTGTAGATATAAAACTTCGCAAAAAGCGCAAATCATATGCTGAAGGGAACATCGTAAATATGGTAAAACCATCAGACATTCGCGTTGAACCTAAATGTGAACATTTCGGCACATGTGGTGGATGCCGTTGGCAACATTTACCATACGAATTTCAGCTCAAGTGCAAGCAACAACAAGTGCAAGATGCTCTTGAACGCATTGGAAAAATTAATATTCCCGAAATTACGCCAATTCTCGGATCAAAAAACATTTGGGAGTATCGAAATAAGATGGAATATACTTTTTCCAATAAAAAATGGCTTACATTTGAGCAACTAAATAGCGGAGAAGAGTTTCCCGACCGTGATGCAGCTGGATTCCATATTTCAGGAGCATTTGACAAAGTTCTAGACATCAATAAATGCCATCTCCAAGATGACTTTGGCAATCAATTGCGTCTTTTTATTAAACAATACGGCAAAGATAACGGTTACAGTTTCTATGATCTAAAAGCACAAGAGGGATTGTTAAGAACCTTGATGATACGCATTACATCAACAGGCGAGATTATGGCAGTGATGGTATTTGGCGAAAATGACCAAGAAAAGATTAACCAACTTATGACAGCTATAGCTGAAAAATTCCCACAAATCACATCATTACTCTATGTAATTAATCTCAAAGTAAATGACACCATTTCCGACCAAGAAATTATCACTTTCAAAGGTAAAGATTTTATTGAGGAAGAGATGGAAGGATTAAAATTCCGTATCGGACCAAAGTCATTCTACCAAACAAACTCTCGCCAAGCATACGAACTCTATTCAGTCACTCGCAATTTCGCAGAATTAACTGGTGATGAATTGGTTTACGACCTCTATACTGGCACTGGAACAATTGCTAATTTCGTGGCAAAACGCGCAAAAAAAGTCATCGGCATTGAATATGTTCCAGAAGCTATTGAAGATGCAAAAATTAACTCAGATGTAAACAACATTGACAACACTCTATTCTATGCAGGAGATATGAAAGATGTATTAACCGACGAGTTTATTGAAAAGCATGGTCGTCCCGACGTAATGATTGTTGACCCACCTCGTGCTGGCATGCATCAAGATGTTGTTAATGTGATTCTAAACGCATCACCTCGCCGCATTGTCTATGTGAGTTGTAACCCTGCTACGCAAGCACGCGACTTGGCTTTGCTTGACGAAAAATATAAAGTAGAAGCAATTCAACCAGTAGATATGTTCCCACACACTCACCATGTTGAAAATGTGGTAAAACTCACTTTGAGAGACTAAATACCAGCTAAAGTCGAATTATAATAATCAACGTTTCCTGTTACTTCTTCGCCAATGAATGGAGGAATAGGAAACGTTTCTTTTTCATCATTAAGTTCCACCTCTGCAACGACAAGTCCCTCATGTTCGCCATGAAATTCATCAATCTCCCACACTTTACCTTCACATTCAATAATATACCTTGTTTTATCAATAACAACTCCTTGTTTTAATCTCATCATTTCTATGGCATCATTTAATGGAATAGGATATTCCCATTCATCTCTTATCGCCCCTGTTGTAACGCCTTTAATAGTAAGAAAAGCTGTATCTTCTTTAATTCTTACTCTAATTGTTGCCTCTTTACGAGTTGAAAGATATCCTTGTTGAATATGATATTTTGCTCTCGCTAAAACTTTATAATCAGTTGATTTTACCAAAAATTTGCGTTCTATTTCTTTAGCCATAGCTTTTATATAAATATTTTTATCAAATATATTATTTTTTTAGAAGCTCATAATTTAATTATAACTAACTTTGCAAAAGTAACTATTTTTGAATTAAATGCGTCAACATATTATCCTAATTTTGGTATTTTTTTTTACTTCGCTAAATATTTTAGATGCGAACGCCGAAGAGTGTACTATAAAAGGATATGTAATTGATTCAATTTCACAAAAACCTATCCCATTTGCATTAATTTTCAATGATAACCATTCTACAGAATTGTTGACCGATTCGGTAGGAGTATTTTATTTGCCACAATGCTCAAGCCAGATAAAATTAAGGGCATCTTCTATTGGATATAAAACGCGTGACATTGTTTTTAATCCAGTAAATAATGATTCAATTGTAATACCACTAGGACCCGATGGGGTAATTCTTAAGGAACTCATTGTAAACAAACAAAAGCACAAATACTCAAAAGACAATAATCCTGCAGTAGATTTTGCCATAAGAATCAGAGAGAAGATGCCATTAACTGATCCATTTAAAGTTAATGAGTTCTATAATTATGATAAATATGAGAAGATAACCTTAGGATTAAATAACTTTACTGACAACCCCAAAAACAGTTGGATGTTTGAGAAATTTAATTTTTTGAAAAATTACATAGACACTTCCGATGTTTCAGGAAAACCGATACTCAATGTTTCTGTCAAAGAAAAAGCATCTCAAATTATTTATCAAAGAGACCCTCAAAAGCTCAAAGAATATGTTTTAGGTATTAAACGCACAGGTGTTGATGATATTACGGAACAAGAAAGTTTCCAAATATTACTTGAAGAAGTTTTTAGAGAAATAGATTTATGCCAAAACGATATATCTATTTTACAAAATCGTTTTGTGAGCCCTTTATCAAAAATAGCTCCCGATTTTTATAAATTTTACTTAACCGATACAATTGAAATAGATGGAGAAGAATGTGTACAATTAAGTTTTTCTCCTCGCAACTCTAATTCATTGGGATTTGTAGGACACATTTATGTGCCTAGCAATGACACAACGCTATTTATCAAAAAGGTCGCCATGGGCATTTCTCCATCTATCAATCTCAACTTTATAGAGCAACTGTTTATCAATCAGGAATTTATTAAAGATGATAACGGGTGTAGATTGAAAATTAAAGATGACATGGTAGTAGAACTAAGTTTGCTACCAGGCACTCAGGGATTATATGTAAGAAGGAATACATCCCTATCTAACCATCATTTCAATAAACCATTAAATCTTTCATTATTAGACAATGGTTCAGATGTCATTATATCTGACAATGCTTATAGCCAAGATTTAACTTTTTGGAATAGCATAAGAACAATTCCAATATCACAAAACGAAGAAAATTTGGACACAATGCTGGAGCAACTTAGAAATGTTCCGTTCTATTATTGGTCTGAAAAAATAATTAGATTGTTAGCTGGAGGATATATACACACCTCTAAAAAATCAATATTTGATATCGGTCCAATTAATAGTTTTATAAGTTATAATGATTTTGAAGGTTGGAGGTTTAGAGTAGGGGGTACTACTACTGCTAACCTTAACAATAGGCTGTTTACAAGAGGCTATATTGCATATGGAATAAATGACAAAAAACTGAAATATAACGGAGAACTGGAATACTCATTAGTTGACAAAAAATATCATTCAAACGAATTCCCTATAAATTCAATTACTATCTCGCATAAATATGATGTAGATCCACTTGGGCAACATTATACATTCACAAATAACGACAATTTCTTTTTATCATTAAAGCGTCATAACGATAATTTAATGACCTATCTTCGCGAGACTAAATTAGAATATAAACTTGAGTTAGTAAATAATTTTTCAATAATGGCGGGGATATCACATGAACGACAAGAAGCTACTAAATACGCACCATTTGTTGATGGATGTAATATTCCTTACTCACACTATAATCAATCGCTTATTAATCTTAAGATGAGATATGCCCCAGGCGAGAAATTTTATCAAACTCGAGAAAATAGGGTACAAATTAACAAAGATGCACCAATATTTGAATTGAGACATATTTATTCACCAAAAGGTTTTTTAGGAAATATGTTTGAAATAAACAAGACCGAATTAAGTGCTCAAAAACGATTTTGGTTCTCTGCTTTTGGATATACTGATATTATATTAAAAGGTGGACATGTGTGGAGTAAATCGCCATACTTGAACCTTCTTATACCTAATGCTAATTTATCATACACTATTCAACCCGAAACTTTTTCATTAATGAATCCTCTCGAATTTATTAATGATAGTTATTTTTCGTGGGATATTACATACTGGGCAAATGGAGCTATTTTCAATTATATACCTCTATTAAACAAGCTAAAACTGCGAGAAACTTTTTCTTTTAGAGGGATATTGGGCCATTTAAGTAATCGTAATAATCCCGATTATAATAACGCACTTTTTAAATTTCCCACATATGCACAACCTCAAAAAATGAATTCTACTCCATATATGGAAGTAGGAGTCGGGATAGATAATCTACTCAAAATATTTAGAATAGATTATGTATGGCGATTGACATATAGACACAATCCCAACATTGATAGAAGTGGTGTTAGAATTGGTCTTCATCTCACATTTTAAAATGTTTTGTAATTTTCTTTGAAAAAATCATCAATTATATTAATTTTGTAAAATTAGAATAACAATTAAACTGAATAAAATAAATAATTATGATGAAAAAATTTATAACAGCAATGTTGGGCTCTATTGCTGGTTTTTGGATTTCGTTGATAATAATAGCAATTTCGTTTTTTCTATTTATAGTTGTTGCAATAAGTAATACTTCTGAACAAAGCGTATCATTAACCGACAAAAGTGTACTACACTTAAAACTCAATGGGGAAATTTCTGAAAGAGAAAGGCCCCTTGAATCTATATACGACCTTCAATCATATGATAAAGAGGCAATATCTTATCGAGATATTATTAAAGCTATATGTGCGGCAAAAGATGATGACAAAATCGAAGGTATCTTCATTGATTGTAAAGGCGCAAGCATTGGCCTTTCTAGTTGCCAAGAAATAATTGAAGCACTAAATGATTTTAAGAAAACAGGTAAATGGGTATATGCTTATGCCGACAATTATGGACAGGGGGATTATTACATAGCATCTGCATCTGATTCGATTTTTATCAATCCTATTGGAAATGTTGATATCCATGGTCTATCAGCAACGACTATGTTTTATAAAGGACTAATGGATAAAATTGGAGTTGAAGCTCAAATCTTAAAAGTTGGTACATATAAAAGTGCAGTTGAGCCATTTATGTTAACTCATATGAGTGATGCCAGCAGAGAACAACAATTGCACTATATGGGTAATATTTGGAACAGCATTTGTACTCAAATAGCAAACTCAAGAAAAGTAACTGTTGACAAAATTAACGAATGGGCCGACAGTCTTATTTATACTAAAAAGACCGACTATTATGTGAAAAATAAAGTTGTTGATAAAACATATTATCGACATGAATTTGAAACCATGTTGAGAAATAAACTTAAATTAGAAGAAGATGAAGTCATAAATCTTATATCTCCAAAGAATTATTTTGCGCAAAATAATGTTATTAATCTAAATAGAACAACTGAACACATTGCAGTACTATTTGCTACAGGCGACATTGTTGATAATGGCAACGGCGGCATAGTTGGGGATAAGATGGTCCCACAAATTTTAGATTTAGCCAAAGATGATAATGTAAAAGGTCTTGTTCTTCGTGTTAATTCAGGCGGTGGAAGTGCATTTGCTTCAGAGCAAATTTGGGATGCACTTGAGCAATTTAAAAAAGAAGGTAAGCCATTCTATGTGTCGATGGGTGATGTAGCAGCATCTGGTGGATACTACATTTCATGCGGTGCTGACCAAATATATGCCGAGCCAACTACTTTAACAGGTTCTATAGGTATATTTGGTATAATCGCAAACATCAAAAATTTATTAGAAAACAATTTAGGAATAACCACTGATAATGTTAGCACTAATATTAATGGTGATTTCCTTGCGCTTGTCTCACCAATGTCTGATATCCAAAAAGAAAAAATGCAAAAATATATCGAAAATGGGTACAGCACATTTGTAACACGTTGTGCTAATGGACGTGGCGTGCCTGTTGACTCTATTCTAAAAATTGCTGAGGGTCGTGTATGGGATGGCAAATCAGCAAAAGAGATTGGTCTTATCGATAAATTCGGTGGATTGGAAAAAGTTATTGCCGACATGAAAGAAAAAACTGGAGTTGAAAGTGTTGTAGATTATCCTTTAAACGCATCTTCGTTCTTGAACGAAATTATGTCATCTACTCAACTATCAAGCAGTAATTTTGTGCCAACAGAATTTAAAGAGTTAAAAGATTATTACGATGTAGTTAATCGCATAAAAAGAATGTCAAATGTCCAATGTAAAATGGAAGATATCACCATAAAATAGCCTCCAATGAATTACAAACTGTTACCAAAATATTTGTTGTTACCATTCTCGGAGTTATATGGCTTCGTAGCAACAATGCGTAATCGTTTGTTTGATTGGGGGATATTAAAGCAAGAACAATTTGACATACCGATAGTCGTTGTAGGCAACCTTGCAGTGGGAGGTACAGGGAAAACACCTCACACCGAATTTCTTATTAATGAGTTAAGGAATATCTACAACATCGGAGTGATTAGCAGAGGTTATAAGCGTAAGACAAAAGGATTTTTGTTAGCTACACCTCATTCTACTCCGAATGATATTGGAGATGAACCATATCAAATATACAATAAATTTGGTGGTCAAATACCAGTTGCGGTTTGTGAGAAACGCAGCAATGGAATCAAAGAGTTACTGTATATTAATCCTGATATAAATTTGATATTACTTGATGACGCTTTTCAGCATCGATATGTTAAACCTTCTGTTTCAATTCTTTTAACAGAGTTCAGTCGCCCTATATTTTATGACCACATGTTGCCTTTCGGGAATCTACGAGAACCATTACAAGGATTGAACCGGGCCGACTTTATAGTAGTCACCAAATGCCCTAATGAGATCAAGCCAATGGAATATCGTATATTTAACAATAAACTCAAACCATTCCCATTTCAGCATCTCTCTTTCTCAAGATATACATATGGGCAACTGTTGCCTGTCTTTCCTAATAAAGCTGTTCACATTCCACTCCTTGATTGGCTTGATAACGATGATGTCATATATGCAATTTCGGGTATTGGAAATCCCAAACCATTTATTAATTATCTCAAGTCGTTTTATGCTAAAGTAAAAACATCAACCTATCCCGATCATCATGACTTTGATCAAAGAGATTTAGAAACAATAAGGAAAAGATTTAATACTTTTAAAGGTAATAGAAAATATATTATAACAACTGAAAAAGATGCGGTTAGACTTGCTAACAACCCACATTTTCCGCCTGACATAATGCCATATATTTTTTACTTACCAATCACCGTAGAATTCACCAACGATGGCGATATGCCACCATTTATTGAAGCATTAGTCAATAGCATTGAATCAAATAAATAAAATTTTATAAAAGGATACATTATGCTTGAAAAAATTAATTTAACTGCTAACTATATTAAAGCAAAGATTTCAAATCTCCCCAATATCGCTATTATATTAGGCACAGGATTGGGGGCATTAGTTAACCATATTGAAGAGGCTGAATACATCTCATATTCCGACATACCTAATTTCCCGATATCGACCGTTGAGGGACATAGTGGAAATCTAATATTTGGCTATCTAGGTGGCAAACGCATTATGGCAATGCAAGGCCGTTTTCATTACTATGAAGGATATGACATGAAAGAAGTTACATTTCCTATAAGAGTTATGAAAGCTCTTGGCGTTAAAACTTTATTTGTGAGCAATGCAGCTGGCGGCATGAATAAAGAATTTAGGGTAGGTGATATTATGATAATCAATGATCACATAAACTTATTTCCTGAAAACCCTTTAAGAGGAAAAAACTATAACGAACTAGGGCCTAGATTCCCCGCAATGACAGAAGCCTATAGTCACAAATTAATTAAGTTAGCAAATGAGATTGCTGCTGAAAAGGGCATCAGAGTCATGAACGGCGTATATGTAGGCACATCAGGACCTACATTTGAAACACCTGCTGAATATGAATATTTTCGCATAATAGGTGGTGATGCTGTAGGTATGTCAACCGTGCCAGAAGTTATTGTTGCTAATCATGCATCTATGGAAGTATTTGGTGTATCAGTTATTACTGACCTCGGGGGAAAAGATATTACCGAGGTACCAACCCATGAAGAAGTTCAAAAAGCAGCGATGAAAGCTCAACCCAAAATGGTAGAAATTATGCAAACACTTATTAGTAAAATATAAAATACAAATATATGAATAACGCAGAAACTGAAATAGCCAAATTAGGCGAATTTGGACTAATTGATAAACTTACTAGAGATATTTCTATAAAGAATGAATCGACCAAATTAGGGGTAGGTGATGACTGTGCAGTGATGGACTACAACGATTCGAGAGTACTAGTATCTACGGATTTATTAATGGAAGGTATTCATTTTGATTTAACTTATGTTCCTTTAAAACACCTAGGATATAAAGCGGCTGTTGTCAATTTCTCTGATATATATGCCATGAATGGCACACCTAAGCAAATTGTAGTGGCATTAGGGGTTTCAAAAAGATTTACTGTTGAGCACTTGGAAGAATTATATAGTGGAATAAAACTAGCATGCGACATTTATGGTGTAGATTTAGTTGGTGGTGACACTACATCCTCTCGTTCAGGTCTAACCATAAGCATAACATGTATAGGAAATGCTACTAACGAAGAAATCGTATATCGTTCAGGCGCAAAAGAAACCGATTTAATTTGTGTAAGTGGAGATTTAGGTGCGGCATATATGGGCCTTCAACTTTTAGAACGCGAAAAATTGGCTTCAGTTGGTATTGAGGATTTCCAACCACAATTTCAAGGCAAGGAATACTTAATTGAGCGTCAGTTAAAACCCGAGGCAAGAAAAGATCTTATCGCAGAATTAAAAAGCAAATCAATACATCCAACATCTATGATAGATATATCAGACGGATTATCATCAGAATTGCTACACATTTGCAAAGAGAGTGGGGTGGGTTGTCGTATTTACGAGGATAAAATCCCTATTGATTACCAAACTGCTATTATGGCTGAAGAATTAAATATGAATCTCGTTACTGCAGCATTAAATGGGGGAGAAGATTATGAATTATTATTTACAATTCCTCTTCATCTTTATGAGCAAGTAAAAAATAATGAATACTTCAAAGTAATCGGTCATATTACCAAAAACGATTTAGGCTGTGCAATGATTACAAGGGACGGAAACGAAGTCCAACTTAAAGCACAGGGGTGGAACCATATTTCCGATTAGTTATAAAAGGTTGCATTTTTAGTGCAACCTTTTATAATAATAGCCATTCTATATATTATTATTGAAATAAAATTATTAATTTTGCAATATAAACATCAAAATAGAACATTAGACTTATGATTAATCGTATTTTAATAAGAATTAAGGTCATTCAATTACTTTATTCATATCTACTTACTCGCAGTAAATTTACAATTGAGGCCATTCCCGAAAATGCTTCTCGCGATAGAAAATATGCTCAATCTTTCTATTTTGAACTAATCCTTTTAACTTTAGAACTTTCAGGATATAACATTATATCAAAATCTAATATTCGAGATAATAGTCACAACATAATTCGAACAAGTGCATTGGCTCAATCATTAATTGATTGTGATGATGTAAAAAGCATAATTAAACAATATAATATTTCACAATATAGTTCGATTTTAAATGAACTAATTGTAGCAATAAAGGCCTCTACAATTTATAAAGATTTTAACAAAATTAAATCACACAAAATTGAGGATGAGGTTAATTTTTGGAGAGTAGTTTTTAATACAATTATTCTTAAAAATAACGCCTTCATTAGTATAACTCGTCAAAACAATGATTTCTCAATAAAAGGTTTTGAAATTGGGGCTGAATTATTTGTTAACTCACTCGCTAAAATTTGCGATACCAACTCATCGTTATATAACGCACATAAATCACTAACACATGCTCTTGATAAATCTTATGAGTTATATTTTTGTATTTTTAAACTTGTGATTCAATTAACACAATTGCAAACACAATTCATTGATGCAGCTAAAAACAAATATTTGCCTACTGATGAGGATCTAAATCCAAATACTCGATTTATTGACAATCAATTTGTGAAAGCAGTAGAAGCTAACGAAGAGTTTGAGAAGTGCTTATCTAAATGCTCTATAAATTGGGAAGAAGAGCCTCTATTCTTAAGAAGAATTTTAGATAAAATTCTTCAATCTGACATCTATCAAGAATATATGAGCTCATCAACAAACGATTATTCTCGTGATGGTGATATATGGCGTAATATTCTTAAAAATATCATCTTTAATGATGAAGAGTTTAATGAAATTCTCGAATCAAAATCATCATATTGGAATGATGACCTTCATATAATAGGAACATTTGTTTTAAAAACAATTAAACAATTCTCAAATCAGCAAAATATTGAAATCTCACCAATCTCTCAATATAAAGATCAAGAGGATGCTGAGTTTGGTCCCAAATTGTTTACTGAAACAATTGAAAATTTTGATGAATATCGTAGTTATATCGATAAGTTTATTAGCAAACAATGGGATTCGGAACGCTTAGCTTTTATGGATATTGTTATCATGACAACAGCTATTGCCGAAATGGTGAATTTCCCGTTAATTCCTATTCCTGTTACACTCAACGAATATATTGAAATTGCCAACAGTTATAGTACCTCAAAAAGTGGTCAATTTATCAATGGCATTTTGTTCTCTGTAATTAATTACTTAAAAAGCGAAGGCAAATTGAACAAATAAAATATAAGAAACATTATTTCAGTAAAAGTTTAATTAATCTCACATAAATTATGATTACTAATTCTATTTTATTACAAACACAAGCGCAAGATGGCACTATGTCAATTTTTATGATTGTAGCTCTAATTGCTATTTTCTATTTCTTTATGATTCGTCCACAACAAAAACGCCAAAAAGAAATTAGAAAATTTCGTGAAAACCTCAAAGTAGGGGATAAGGTGATAACCGCTGGCGGCATATATGGAAAAATCAGAAATGTAAATGACACTACATTCCAAATTGAAATAGCCGAAAATGTGAAAATCATTATTGACAAAGGATCTGTTTACCCTTCTGCTGCAGAAGCTGCACAAGCCGCACAAGAAAACGAAACTCAAAAATAACATATCAGTTTATCAATCAAAGCCTATTCAATTTTTTATTATTGGATAGGCTTTATATAATTATATGAGACACATTCCGAGCATAAGTAATCTCAAACAGAATTTAAAGACTGCAAAAGGGAAGAATTTTTTGCAGTTTGCGTTATTTATAGGTATTTCTTTTATATTTTGGTTTGCAATAACTCTCAACGAAGAATTTCAATTTGAGATTAATTATCCGGTTAAAATTAAGGATGTTCCTGATAGTATAACACTAATATCATCTCCACCTAATACTATTAAAGTTAATATCAATTCAAAAGGTTACTATTTTTTTAAGTATAAATTGAAAGATGTTCCAAGCATAGATATAGATTTCAAGAAATTTCGTCATGGATCTCGTATATCATTAGGGCATGCTGAGCTGTTAAGCATCACTCGACAAATGTTTGGTTTTAATAGTAGTGCTACTACTTTCTCTCCCGATTCAATTAACATTGACTTTACTTCAAAACCAGGGAAAAAAGTAAAGTTAAAAGTCAATATAGAACCATCTACTGAAGGGAAATATATAATTAACGGCCAGATTAAATCAAATTTAGAAAATATATTATTATACTCTGTAAACGATATTTCTGCAAAAATAAATGAGTTAGAAACAGAATTTATTCAGTGTGATAATCTCACAAAAACTACTACAATTAGAGTCCGAATTATAACACCTAAGGGCATGCGTGCTATACCTGATTCTGTAGATATAACAATACCCGTTGAACCTCTCATCTCTAAAAAAAGAATTACTCCCATTGAAGTTATTAACACACCCGATGAAAGACGATTAATTACATTTCCCTCTCAAATTGAGATTAATTATTTAGTCCCTAAAAGTTTATTTAATAACGAAGTTAAGCATATCAAAGCTGTTGTTGATTATAAGGATATCTATCTATACAACAACAAATTACCAATTAAACTCATTGAGATTCCCTCTACTTATAAAGGCGTTTCTTCAAAAATTGATAGTGTAGAATATATCATTGAGCAATAACTCTATGGCAGAATTAATAGCTATAACAGGTGGTATTGGATGTGGTAAGTCTATTGTATCTCTAATTCTTAAGGAAATGGGATATGAAGTATATGATTGTGATTGGAAAGCTAAATACTTAATGGATAACAGTCCCACTATTAAGGATTGTTTAAAATCAACTTTTGGTAACGATATAATTATTGATGGAACAATTAATCGAGTCAAATTAGCGAATATAGTTTTTAACAATAAAGAGAAATTAGTTAAACTAAACAATATCGTACATTCTTCTGTCAAAGAAGATTTAATCTCATGGAAATTAGAAAATTCACACAATAAACTATTATTTGTTGAAACAGCAATACTATATCAAAGCGGGCTTGATAAGGTTGTAGATGAAGTTTGGGAAGTAAATGCTCCAATTGAGATTAGAATTGAAAGAGTGATGAAACGCAATAATATTTCACGACAAGATGTTCTTTCAAGAATCGAATCTCAAAAGTATGAAATCTTAACACAAGCCGATTGTATAATTACAAATGATGATAAAGTCGCAATTTTACCTCAATTGGTGACAATCCTTGGCAAAAAACTCTAATCTTGATTCAAGTCAAGAAATCCCTTTTCTCGATGTGTTTCTAGTATTTTTTTATCAATTTCGGCATATAATATATTATTTTTTTCAAATGCGATATTACTCCCATTAAAGTCAAAAATATATGAAGGAGTATTGTAATCATAGAAATCATCTCTACCTATACGATTAGCTCCTACAATATATATTTGATTTTCTATTGCCCGCCCAATTAATATATGTTTCCATTTAAATTTCTCCTCGGTAGGCCAACTTGATGGCACAAGCATTAAATCAATATTTTTAGCCGACTGACTACTCCAAACTGGGTATAGAATGTCATCACTTACTAACATCGAAATATTCCATCCGCGAAATCTAATTATAGGGGGTTTGACATTTCCCAATGCATAATTAACATTTAACTTGGAATTACTATACTTGTGACATTTATTATAATATGTAATCTCGCCCGATGGTTCAACAAAAAAAGCTCTATTATAATATTTTCCTTGCTCTTTAGCAAAATAACTACCACAAATAGCAAAATTAAAATACTGAGCCCATCGCTGTAAATTTACAATTGATATACCATCCTCGTCTTCAGCCATATCATACAATTGTTCTGTTGAAGATAAGTAACCAGTGCTAAATAATTCAGGGAGGATGACTAAATCACAATTTTTATCAACCCTATTTAATAATTCAGCGATTGTTATAATATTCTCCTCTTTGTCGGCCCAAGCTATTTCATGCGAAATTATTGCTACTTTCATATAATAATTATTTATTCAGTACTAAATTTTTCAGGATATCGAGCATTAGCATCTTTATAATAATTTTTAATTCGCCTCAAATCTTGCTCTACATTATCTGTTATAGCAAATTCATCTACAATTGAAATGCATTTATCTTTAAAGTCAAATTTACCCAACAATATCGGCACCTGTGCCTCACGAGCAATATATAAAAAACCTGAACGCCACTGACTTACTCTGCTTCTTGTGCCCTCGGGAGTAATTGCCAAACACATTTCATCTTCACTGTTGAATTTAGTAATAATAGAATCTACTAATGAAGAGCCTCTTTTCTTCGGTACAGGAATTCCACCAATAGCTTTAAAGATTAGTCCCAACGGGAAAAAAAACCAAGCCTCTTTCATTAAGAAACCAGCTTTTCTACCCACCGACCAATAAGCTAATTTACCTAATATAAAATCCCAGTTGGAAGTGTGAGGAGCAACACATATTATACATTTAGGATAATTGGGCACGGTAATCTCTACGCGCCACCCAATTATCCATAATATAAATTTTGACAATAATTTCATCGAATTATTGCTTTAAAGCTGCGACATTAGCATCTTTTTGAGATTGAGGCAAAAGGGCATTCATAGATTTAACTATATCGCGCACTTTCTTATCAAAATCTGTTCTCAAAGTATTATATGCTTGCTTAAAATATTTTGTTTTAGCTACAGTATACTCATGGCTTGAGTCAAAATCTTTCTTTATCTTATCATATGAAAATGTAACTTTTTTCAATGAAGATGATTGTAATGAAGCAATTTCAAATACAATGTCTTGCATTTTTTCGACATCAATTCCATCAACAAAATGAATAGCCATTATGCATTCAGCAGCGATATCGCCACAAGCATATTTAATTTGTTTTTTTAATAAACGTTTGTTTGCCATGATAAATAAATTTATGATTAGTAACTTATAAAGACATCAAATATTTTTTAAATGCGGGGAATGCTGACGACAATTTAACTGTCGATTTAGTACCCTTCATAAACGAAGCCAATTTGGCAGGAATGTTTATTTCATCTTCTATAATTGATTCCACTGTTTCTTTAAACTTCGCAGGATGAGCTGTTTCAAGAAAAACTCCTATTTCATTATTATCTAATCCTTCCACCAAACTTCTATAACCAACTGCGCCATGAGGATCTAACAAATATCCAGTCTTATCATAAGTGTCTTTTAATGTTTCTGCTATCTGTTCATCAGTATAAGTACAACCTGATATTTCTTTAGAAATAGCCTCATGTGAATTGCCATATAGGTCAAGTATACGAGCAAAATTAGATGGAGCCCCCACATCCATTGCATTGGCAATTGTTGCAATTGAAGGTCGAGGATTATATACTCCTGACATTAAATATTGATAAAATATATCATTGCGATTATTTGCTGCAATAAAACGTTTTATAGGCAATCCCATTTTTTTCCCAATCAACCCCGCTGTTATATTACCAAAGTTTCCACTTGGTACTGAGACGACGATATTGTCTATTTGTTTACCCATTTTTGCCAATTGGGCATACGCATAAAAGTAATAGAACATTTGAGGTAAAAATCGTGCAACATTTATAGAATTTGCCGAAGTTAGCTGTAACTTTTCATTCAATTCCTCATCCATAAATGCATTTTTCACCAATGCTTGGCAATCATCAAATGTGCCTGAAATTTCTAGTGCATTAATATTTTTGCCCAAAGTGGTGAACTGTGATTCTTGTATCTTGCTGACTTTCCCTTTAGGATATAAAACAAAAACATTTACACCAGGGACGCCAAGGAAACCATTTGCTACAGCACTACCAGTATCACCCGATGTTGCAACAAGCACATTTACATCTTTTGTGCCATTCTTTTTATTGAAATAGCCCAATAAACGAGCCATAAAACGCGCGCCAACATCTTTGAAAGCTAATGTTGGTCCATGAAATAATTCTAAACTATATTTATTATCAGCAACATGAACCAATGGAATATCAAAATTCAAAGTATCATTAACTATTTCTTTTAATGTTTCTGATTCTATATCATCACCAAATAATGTATTAGCAACGACATAAGCTATATCTTGGAGAGACATTTCTCCTATATTATTAAAGAACGCTTTTGGTATTGTTGGAATATGTTCAGGCATATATAAGCCTTTGTCTGGAGCTAATCCTTTAACGACAGCATCTTGAAGCGTAGTTTTAGGTGCACTCCCACTTGTACTATAGTATAGCATGTTATTATTATTTTAACGATTAACAATCAAATGTTTAATAAACTCATCACCCTTTAAATGTTTGTATGATCCATTCTTTGCCGATATTTCATCAAATAAATCAACATTATCAGCAATAATACCTTTATGATAAATTAAAAAAGGCACCAAATCAGATGTATGTGTGCGAATTCGGCATGGAGTAGGGTGATCAGGTAGTACTGCAATAACTACATCTTCCTCCATTTGAGAAATAGCATTGATTAACGGACTTAATACTCTGCTATCTAAATATTCAATAGTCTTAACTTTTAATGCAACATTACCTTCATGGCCTGCCTCATCGCTTGCCTCAATATGTAAAAAGACAAAATCAGTGTCACCTTTTATAGCTTTAATAGCAGCATCAACTTTTCCTTCATAATTTGTATCGTACAATCCAGTAGCGCCATTAACAATTATCGGTTCTAATCCAGCATATACACCTATGCCTCTAATTAAATCCACTGCCGATATAACGACACCTTTTTTAATACCATAGAGCTCTGACAAAGTCTGCATCATTGGTTTATAACCAGGTGACCACGGCCAGATACTATTAGCAGGATCTTTCCCTTCCGAAATTCGTTTAAGATTTATTGGATGATTTGAAAGCAACTCTTGAGATTTTAAAATCAAATCATTAATCAAATCAGCTGAACTTGATGCGTCGCCAACTTGCGGTTTAACTAAAACTTCACTAAATGGAGTGCCAGGAACATCATGAGGAGGAGTGCACAATAATCTTTTATCGCCATTTTTTATCTTTAGTAAATGGCGATAAGAGATACCTGGATAAAATGATATTACTTCATTACCTAATTGAGTTTGCAAAAAATTTATAAGTTCAGTTGCTTCTTCATTTGAAATATGTCCAGCAGAATGGTTTTTAATCTTTCCATCTTCTATACATATCAAATTACAACGCATAGCCATTTCGTTAGGATTAATGCCAATTCCCATACTTGCAGCCTCTAACGAACCACGGCCTTCGAAGACTTTAGTTACATCATACCCCAAAACGGTCAAATTTGCGATTTCACTACCAGGGTGAAAACCTTTAGGAACTGTTTCAAAAGTACCTACTTTTCCATTCTTTGCGAGGAAATCCATGGTAGGTGTTGATGCTACTTGTAAAGGTGTTTTCCCTTCCAAAGCATCAATTGGCTCATCAGCCATACCGTCTCCTAATACTATAATATATTTCATGACTATCGTATATTAGCAATACTTATTACATCGGCAAAAACTCCCGCAGCAGTAACCTCTGCACCTGCGCCGTAGCCCTTAATAACCATAGGGTATTCATTATAACGTTCAGTAGTCAATAGAATTACATTATTACTTCCCTCTAGGACATAAAATGGGTGAGAAGAGCCAACTTTTTGCAAACTTACATCCAACTTGCCCTCATCTAATCTTGCGACAAAACGGAA
The DNA here is from genome assembly GCA_045646905.1 of Muribaculaceae bacterium. Taxonomy (GTDB): domain Bacteria; phylum Bacteroidota; class Bacteroidia; order Bacteroidales; family Muribaculaceae; genus RGIG4079. The sequence continues at coordinate 447,601 of JAZRLP010000026.1, read as the reverse complement.
ACGCTGTTCTTCTGCCTCAGCTTTTGCTCGTTTCAATTCAAATTCTGCATCAATGTTCTTAATATTTGTAAAGAATTCCTCAATTGTTCCCTCAAAGTATTCATTAGGGATAAACAAATGTTTCTCTACATCATCTTGCTCCACAGCATATCCTGCTTCACGCGCTAATATTACCAATTTACGAATAACATCTTTACCACTTAAATCAATCCTTGGATCAGGTTCACTATATCCGGCTTCCTTAGCCATCATAATGGCACGGCTCATCGGAATGTCTTTACTTAACACATTAAAAATGTAGTTTAATGTTCCAGATAGTACTGCTTCTATCTTTTGAATTTTATCTCCTGAATTTATTAAACTGTTAATTGTGTTAATAATAGGTAGTCCCGCACCTACATTTGTCTCAAATAAAAATTTCACATCTTTCTTACGGGCAATTTGTTTAAGTTTTGAATAATTCTTATAACATGATGATGCCGCTATTTTGTTGGCCGCAACTACATTCACATTGTGAGAAAGAAGGTCGGCATATAGAGATGCAATATCCTCATTAGCTGTACAATCAACAAATACTGAATTGAATATATTCATACCCAATACACCATCTTTAATATTTTCGGGCGTAGCAATTACATTTGATTTATCAAGTAGTTCTTTGTAGTTTGCAATATCAATTCCCTCTCTATCAAAAACACATTTACGAGAGTTTGCAATACCTACAACTCTCAATTCAAGCGCCTTGTTTTTTAATAAATTATCGTGTTGTAATCTTATTTGTTCCAATAAATGATGTCCGACATTACCAATTCCCACCAAAAACATATTTAAGACTTGAGTTTCAGATAGGAAAAAGGAGTCATGGATAACATTTAAAGCCTTGCGTAAATTCTTTAAATCTATAACAAACGAAATATTTGTTTCTGATGCACCTTGAGCACAAGCGATTACATTTATACCATTACGACCAAGCGTATTAAACAATTTACCGGCAATACCTGTCGATTGTTTCATGTTTTCACCTACGATTGCAACTGTAGCAAGATTGGGTTCGGGCTTAATTTCGGAAATTTCACCTGACTGTAGCTCAACAGCAAACTCCTCTTTAAGCACATTAACAGCCAATTCAGCATCATCATTTTTTACTGCAAATGATGTATTATTTTCACTTGATGCTTGCGATACAAGGAACACGCTGACGCCATTTTTTGCTAAAGCATTAAATATTCTAGCATTTATACCAATAATGCCAACCATCCCTAGACCTGACACTGTAATCAAACAGGTATCATTAATTGAAGAAATACCCTTAATAGCTTTCCCTTCTGGACTTGGTCGTTGTTCAGAAATACATGTTCCAGGAGCAGTAGGATTAAATGTATTTTTAATCCAAATAGGAATATTTTTATGACATACTGGGTATATCGTAGGGGGATAGATAACTTTAGCACCAAAATTGCAAAGTTCCATCGCTTCTACAAATGACAAATGATCAATAACATATGTATTATTAATAACACGTGGATCAGCAGTCATAAATCCATCAACGTCAGTCCAAATTTCAAGCACCGAAGCATTGAGAGTTGCCGCTAAAATAGCAGCCGTATAATCACTGCCACCTCGCCCCAAGTTTGTAATATTCCCATCTACATCTGATGAAATAAAACCAGGCACAACCGCAACTTTGAAGTTATTATTATCAAATGTCGCATGAATATATTTTTGAGTTATATCATTATCTAATATATGTTTCCCAAATTGTTTTTCCGTCTTGATGAAATTTCTAGAATCATAGTGTTGAGCATCCTTTATAATGCGACTGATAATCACACTTGACAATCGTTCACCATAACTAACAATTATATCGAGAGTGCGGTCAGACAAATCCTTTATTAGACTAACCCCTTTATATATATTGCCTAATTCCTCTAATAAAGAATCAACGATTACCTTTAGTTCTCCAAGTTTTTCAGATGGGACCATCTTTTCGATAACATTATTATGGCGTTCTACTATACGAGCGTAGCTCTCCAAATGTCCCTTATCTCCTTGAGCTGCAAGTTTGGCTGTATTTATCAATTGATCCGTTATCCCTCCAAGTGCCGATACTACAACGATTACTGGTTCATTACAACCTTCTACGATTTTTTTTACACTTGAAAGGCTATCAACAGTTCCTACTGATGTTCCGCCAAATTTAAGTACTTTCATTTAAGTATTTTTTATAATTTAATATTAATGTGTGGTTACAACTCCACACTATTTTTATCAAAGTGAATTAATAAATTCTAATTCACAAAGATAATCAATATGTAACAATTCCCCAAGAATTTAAAGGTTATACATCACATATTAGCAAAAAAAAGAACCACATTTGTAATAATAATCGCTAATATTGTAACATTTTCATAATTATATAAAGGGCCAATGATTACTAATCAATGGCCCTTTATACTCATAATTTACTTTTAAAATTGGAAATATATAAATGGTTTCATTTCTGATGACATAAATTGATAAGCTACAAAAACAGCTATTACAACTATAGCCCCAATTGCATATATAGGCAATTGAGCAAAGGCCATTCGATAACGGCGTTTTAGACGATCAGGAAGCCAATGTATTATCATTCCTATAACAAACAATGCAAATACTACACTATATTCCGATATCACATCAAAAATATTAACGTTCCAAGAAGACCCTATTTGCGTAACCATATCACTTGCTGTCTTCCATGCCTTTTCATTTGCAACAGCTGGATCTAAATCCGACCCTGAGCGGAAGAATAACCTCGTGAAAGAAATAAATACAAAAGTGATAAATATAGCCCACGAACGTTCTAACCAAGAAAAATCACTTTGGCATTTACTCTTTTTATATAAATAACGAATTGCAGCTCCTAAAAGCACCAATAACATAAATACCAAAAGCAAACTACACAATGGAGTAGGGTACAACAATGTCAACACAAATAATATTACAAATATACCACCAGCGACAATTAACCTATCTAACAAAGACCAATCACGCCAAAATTTATACACAACCATACCTACGCCATTCAAACCACCCCATATCATAAAGTTACAACTTGCACCATGCCATAACCCACCTAACAACATCGTAACCATCGAGTTCAAATTTGCGACTATACTCTTTCGCTTTGCAGGAAATTTAACCGCAGTAAAGATTACCAACCCTGCTATTGATAAAACAATCAAAGCGACCCATATGCTTCCACTTAATATTAACGCAATTAAAGTGATAGTTATAATCCAAAAATAAGTACCAAATGTTATATTACGATTACCTCCTAATGGTATATATAGATATGTTTGCAACCAACGAGACAAAGAGATGTGCCATCGTTTCCAAAAGTTGCTACAGTTCTGGGCTTTATATGGTGAGTCAAAATTCTTTGGCAAGTGAAATCCCATTAATAAAGACAAACCGATTGCAATATCAGTATAACCCGAAAAATCAGCATAAACTTGCAAGGAATATAGAAATAAAGCAGCTACATTTTCAAATCCTGATGCCAATAATGGATTATCAAAAACTCTATCTATAAAATTTAGAGCCAAATAATCACTTAAAATAATCTTTTTAAGTAATCCATTTATAATCCAGAAAACAGCAATTCCAAATTGGCGCTTACTTAAACTATATTTTTTATACAATTGAGGTATAAAATCACTTGCTTTTACAATAGGCCCAGCAACTAATTGTGGGAAAAATGTCACATAAAATCCGAAGTCAAAAATATTTGCAACAGGTTTTATTAGTCCCTTATACACATCACAAGTATAGCTTAATACCTGAAAAGTATAAAATGAAATACCTACTGGCAAAATTATATTATCTACACTGAATGATGTACCAAACAAATTATTAAAACCAGATGCAGCAATATTTGTAACTTCAATATCTAACCCGAAAGCAGTATTTAGCACATCTGCAAAAAAGTAAGCATATTTAAAATAACATAATATTGATAGATCAACAACAATGCTCAATATTAAAAATAATTTCTTAACTAATTGTGTCTTAGCTAATGCTATACGCTTTGCTATTAAAAAATCAGAACAAGTAACAAGTACTAATAGGCCTACAAATAAGCCACTCGTTTTGTAGTAAAAAAACAAGCTAATAAAAAACAAATAACTATTTCGCAATATTTTACGACGTTTAAAATACGCGAAACCTGCAAATATAAAGGCAAAGAATGCCCAAAATTGAAATTGAGTAAATAGCAACGGATTGCTATCATCAAATGAAAATATTCTTAATAGATAATCAAAAAATTCACTCATCTATATTTAAATTTCTATAGTCAAGAACAAACGCATTATATAATAAATCACCCAATATTTCGTAGCCCTCACGCTTAAAGTGAATTCTATCAGTTTGCATTAAACCTTGTGCAACCCATTCTTTAGATGATCCTGGGCCACCCATCACTCTAAACAAATTCCAAACTACACCACCATACTCTTCAGCTAATTCAATAAATGCTTGTTCGACTTTTAATGTATTTGGGTTATATGGGGTTGGGGACGCTTTCATGTTTAATTTGCAGTCATTATTTGTGATAAACAGACACACTACATTTGGGTTGACTCGCTTAATTCTATTTATTAACCTACGGTAATTTGCTTTAAAATCTTCCTTGCTAAATTTAGATGGAGATACATTTGCATCATTTATTCCTATTCCAAATATAACTATATCAGGAGTAATATATGATAACTCTTTTTCAAACTTATCACATCTTAACCATGCAGGCACCGATGCTCCATTAATTCCCGCTTCATGATAAGCTAATCCCGAATAGGAATTTTGAGGTATTAATCCTCGAAAAGTTAACGGACTTTTATTCGCCCCCGTGAAGATTACTTTGCCCTCACTTGCTTCATAAGGTAGCTGAAAATGATAAGATCCATCTTCAAAAGAGTAGGGGATTAATGTATCTATACCACATACAAGTTTAGGATACATCTCACCATTAGCATCGTCTCCTAATACTATCAATTTATCGTATTCCCATTTGATGCTATCAGTTGATTTTAAATCAAACGATACAGATGCATTAGAATCAGATGTACGAATAGCAGCGCCAGAAATCCCTAATGGCAAATTAGGATTGCGATCAATACACCTTGCTTTTGACCAGTTCCCCGTTGTTGACATTTTGTAGTTAGTTGGAGCGTTAGTACCCATTGTTTTAAATGGGAATATCACCCCCTTACTACTGGTAAAGTCACCTATCAATTGTCTAAAATTACATCTTAAACGATGACTAAATATTCCAGCTTGTACATGGCTACCTCCAATATGGAGTATTGATATTTGCCCTTGCCCCAAAGCGCTAACTTGATCTATTTTATCGTATAAAGCAATTAATAAACTATCACTCCCAGGTATAATTAACCTATTTTGGTCAAAATCAATACAAGGATACTCTTTTATGTATTTAAACTCTCCCGTTTCATAAGCAAACGAGTCATAAGCATCTTCTTGTGATGTTATTTTAACACAAGAAAATACAATTATCAGTATTGCTAATATTTCACGGAATCTTATTGTCATTTTTCAGTTTGTTGAGTAGTTTCTTCTAACCCAGCTCTAAATCGATAGAATTTATAATACAAATTGAATGTCTTATATAAAATTTCAGAAATTTCATTAGCTCCTTTTGGAGTGAAATGAATGTGGTCGGAGCCTGCTAAACCATTTTTCACCCATTTTACAATAGAATTTTTTCCTCCCATAGCCGAATACATGTCCCAAAAAGCAACGCCCGATTCATTAGCTGCCTCTCGTAAGGCCTTTATTACTTTGGGAAGATTAGAATAAGATGCCATTACTCCATTTTTGCGGGTCGCCATGTCAGCCGGACCTATAAATAATATGCAAGCACTTGGTTCTAAGCGTTTAAATAATTCTATCTGCTTTTTTATATTGTTTTTATAATTAGCGATACCTTTATCTCCATTTAAATAAGGCACTGAATTACCACCATATTGTAATATTATCAACTTCACATTTTCATTTTCAAAAAATGGAGCCATTGAGGAAGAATCTATTGATGTAAATATCGTGCCAGAGCAGCCTCTCATAGGAATGTTGTCAATAGAAACACCCGTTTTACTATCAAGAATAACGCCATATACCTCGGCTCCACCTCGCAATGATATAGTAGCAGAATTTATTGTATCGGGCAAATCTGCTATATACAACATTGGAGAAGAGTTTTTCAACGCAGTTGTTCCGTTTTCAGTAGAGACACTATATGAACCACCTTTAGCATAAATTTTCACCCTATTAAATTTTGCTGAAATTGGGTACTTTTTCAACCGTCCCTCAACATTTATTTTTACAGTAGAATTCACTCGTGTGACCTGTCCCATTATCCCATACCTATTATGAGATGCTCTGTTTTTAGATGGGCCATAAACTAACCCTCTTGAAAGCTCTTTTGGTGAAGTTGATTGGCCTAAAGTATATGTGGGTATAGTCTGTACGACAGGAATTAATCCTACGCCACCTCCACCAAATTGACTTTGAAAACGACTTCTTAAATCACACGAAATTCGGTCACATTCCAATTGAGAATCGCCATAATGCATAATTCTCACATTGTTACTTTTAGCCCCATCTAATGCTTTAAATAAATTATCAAAATATGTAACATCATTATTGGGCATAAAAAATCTTGCTGGATTGGTCTCACAGAAACTTCTAAACTCATTTTCTTTTGCTATATCCAAATCAGATTTTCGCTTATTAATAACATCTTTAGGAGCTTCTCCAATCAAAGCTGAATCCACTGGAGTCTTTATCACCTCAGCTATCGATGGAAATTTGAGTTTTGTGCCGAAAAAAGGGATACCATCATTAGGGAATATAATACATAATAACGCTAATGATGCTATAATCGAAAATATAAACTTTACTATTGTTTTAGCTTGCATAATTAAAACTCACTTGTAAAGTGGAATTTAATTTTTGGGAAGTCCGACTGAGCCATTTGAAGAACATAATTTGAATCAGCGAGGAAAACATCACGACCTTCTTTATCTACAGCCATAAATTGATGTTTGCGCTTTTTAAATGCTTCTAATGCAACGGCATCATCACTTTCAATCCAACATGCCTTATATAATGAAATTGGTTCCCACTTACATTGTGCTCCATATTCGTTCAACAATCGATATTGGATAACTTCAAATTGAAGTTGGCCCACAGTACCTATAATCTTACGACCATTAAATTGATTTACAAATAATTGAGCAACACCTTCATCCATTAATTGTTGAATACCTTTTTCTAACTGTTTTGACTTCATTGGATCAGTATTCTCAATATATTTAAACATTTCAGGAGAGAAACTAGGCAATCCTTTGAAATGTAATTGTTCCCCAGCTGTTAATGTGTCTCCAATTTTGAAGTTTCCAGTATCGGGGATACCTACAATATCACCTGGATATGCTTCATCAACAATATTTTTCTTTTGTGCCATAAAAGCTGTAGGAGCAGCAAACTTCATCATTTTTCCTGAACGAATATGTTTATAATTAGCATTTCGTTCAAACTTACCCGAACATATTTTCACAAAAGCAATACAACTGCGATGATTTGGGTCCATATTAGCATGAATTTTAAACACAAATCCAGTAAAATTATTTTCTTCAGGACTAACTTTTCTTTCTTCAGCCTCAATTGGACGAGGGGAGGGAGCTATTTCAACAAAACAATCCAATAATTCTTTAACACCGAATGTATTTAGAGCAGAGCCAAAGAATACAGGGGCCACCTTACCCTTCAAATACTCCTCTTTATTAAATTCAGGATAAACGCCTTCTATTAACTCCAAATCTTCACGCAATTTGTTAGCATCGATATCACCAACATGTTCATCAATTCGAGGGTCGTTTACATCTTCTATTTCTACACGCTCCGATACTTTTTGTTTATTTGGAGTAAATAAATCAAGCGATTGCTCATAAATATTATAAACGCCTTTGAATTTCGCGCCGATATTTATTGGCCAACTCAAGGGCCGTACACTAATTTTTAATTCCGATTCTAATTCATCTAAAATTTCAAATGGATCACGTCCTTCGCGGTCTAATTTATTTACAAATATGATAACAGGAGTGTTACGCATACGACACACTTCCATCAACTTACGAGTTTGTTGCTCCACACCTTTCGCTACATCGACAACAATAATTACACTATCTACGGCAGTCAATGTTCGATATGTATCTTCTGCAAAATCTTGGTGTCCAGGCGTGTCCAAAATATTAATTTTATAATCGCCATAATTAAAACCCATAACCGATGTTGCGACTGAAATACCACGTTGTTTTTCAATCTCCATCCAGTCAGATGTTGCAGTCTTCTTAATTTTATTTGATTTTACAGCACCTGCAATATGAATCGCACCACCATATAGCAATAATTTCTCTGTAAGGGTAGTTTTACCAGCGTCAGGGTGACTGATAATTGCAAAAGTCCTTCTACGATTTATCTCTTCGTTTAAAGTTGCCACTGAATTATTTATTTTTCGTTTTTTATTCTATTAATACAATCAATTAGGCTATCCTCCCAATATGGGACATCTGCACCATATGTTGCCTTTATTCGTGATTTATCTAGCACGCTGAAAAATGGTCTTGATGCAGCTGTAGGATATTCTTCAGTAGGAATAGGGCAGACATTACACCCTTTTATACCTGCTACCCGATGAATTGCCTTTGCAAAATCATACCAAGAGCACACACCTTCATTTGAATAATGAAAAATTCCCTCAACCCATTGATGTGATAGCAATACTCTATATATTGCCTTTGCCAAATCTAATGCATATGTCGGAGAACCTATTTGATCACATACCACTTTTATTTCAGAGTGTTCTGCTCCTAATCTCATCATAGTTTTTACAAAATTATTTCCATGAGGAGAATAAAGCCATGATGTGCGTATAATAATACTTTCGGGAGCTAATGCTAATAACGCAGTTTCACCTTTTCTTTTAGTTGTACCATATTCTGATATAGGATTAACTTTATCCGATTCTTTATATGGACGGTGCGCCGTACCATCAAAGACATAATCAGTTGAAATATGTATTATTTTCGCGCCTACAGAATCGGCTGCAATTGCAAGATTTTTAACTGCATTTATATTTATTGAAGCACATTCCAGTTTTTCCTCTTCGGCTCTATCTACTGCGGTATATGCAGCACAATTCACCACATGACTTATTTCATTTTGTTTAAAAAACAAGTCAACAGCTTTTGAATCAGTCAAATCCAATTCAGCGACATCTGTATATATAGATTGACCAGGAATCTCCGACTCCAATACATTTCGCAACTCTCGCCCCAATTGCCCATTAGCACCGGTCACAAGTATTTTCATATTACACTTAATCTAATTTAAGACTACAAAGATACTGCAAAACACTCGCATCTGCAAATAATATATTCAACTGCCATAAATCAAAAGGACTACATTCAATTTAATAATGGCAATTGATTAATCATTATTTTCAAATAGTTTATCCTCTGAGTCTAATTTAAAATAGTGTGAGAGTAGGGCAATAAATCGCGATATCTGCGTTAATGCTGCATGAGTATCTTTATTAATTTCTTTTCCTTGCAACCTCAATAAAAGCATACCATATAGAGCTGTAAAGCAGGTTTCTAACTCTCCTTGTTTGCTTTCCCCAGATTTGGAACGCAATTCTACAATAAACGGCAATGTTTTATAATATTCGGCATTATATTCAGCAAATTTAGGATCTTTCAGAACCGCATCATGTAACTGTGCAAGCTGAAGTATAATATTTTTGTTAAGTTGTAAATGCCCATATTTAACGACATCTTCACGTCGCATCATATCGATTAGCGACTCATACCATTCAATCATTTGTTTTTGTTGCTCCTCAGTCAAACTGAATTTGGCAACGATATTTTGAGCGATATTATCAATGTCTAAATTATTGGCACGAATTAAATCTTCAATTTGCCACATATATAGTAGGTATTCGGCAATGTTTTCTTTGCGTTTTTGAGATGCTATAAACATAATTCTTTATTTGATTAAATAACTCTACAAAGTTACGATTGATGGCTATTTTTGCAAAATATATAAAGTAAAATTTGCAATTTAGAGGCGATTCTAAATATTTTGTGTAATTTTGTTGCGTAATGCCTCGTGGTGTAATGGTAGCACGTCGGATTCTGGTTCCGCCTGTGAGGGTTCGAATCCTTCCGGGGCAACAAAAAAGAATATTATTGCGTGTTTATTGGTTTGATTTGCTTGGTAATGTAAGTATTAAAGCCACAAAAAAGGTGTTATAGGTGTATTTTTGTTAGAAATGACAAAAATGTTCATGTTTTGAATAAAAACTTATATATTTAATGTGTTATTACCAAATAAATAACTATCTTTGCAGTCGTTTTTGCCAAATTGTGCAAATTCGAATACTTTAATTTGATAAAAAGTTATAAAAACAATGATAAATATTACTTTTCCTGATGGTAGCGTAAAGCAATTTGAATCTGGGATTACTCCTCTTCAAATTGCAGAAAGCATTAGCTCGCGTTTAGCTCAAGATGTTCTTGCAGCTTCTATTAACGAGCAAGAATGGGACTTGACTCGCCCCGTCAATGAAGATGCGTCAATAAAATTATTTAAGTGGGAAGATGCAGAAGGCAAGCATGCTTTCTGGCATAGTTCTGCTCACTTGTTGGCTGAAACACTTCAAGAGTTGTATCCTGGTGTAAAATTTGGTATCGGTCCAGCTGTTGAAAATGGTTTCTACTATGATATTGATCCAGGTGAACACACGCTTACAGCCGCTGACTTCCCTAAAATTGAGAAAAAAATGCTTGAATTGGCTCAACGTAAAGTTGATATCAAACGTAGCGACATCTCAAAGACTGATGCGTTGAAACTTTTTGGCGATAGAGGAGAAGTATATAAATGTGAACTTATTAACGAACTAGAAGATGGTACAATCTCTACTTATACTCAAGGTTCGTTTACTGACCTCTGCCGTGGTCCACATATCCCTAACACAGCTCCAATTAAAGCGGTTAAAGTTACATCACTTGCTGGTGCTTACTGGCGTGGCGATGAAAAACGCAATCAATTGGTGCGTGTGTATGGTATTACATTCCCTAAAAAGAAAATGCTCGACGAGTACCTCGTAATGCTTGAAGAAGCAAAAAAACGCGACCACCGCAAGTTAGGTAAAGAAATGGAATTGTTTGCATTTTCTCAAAATGTGGGTGCAGGTCTTCCATTGTGGCTCCCTAAAGGTGCTGCATTACGCGACCGTCTAGAACAATTCCTTCGCAAAATCCAAAAACAATATGGTTACCAACAAGTAATCACTCCACATATTGGCAATAAAATGCTTTATGTGACATCAGGTCACTATGCAAAATATGGTAAGGACTCATTCCAACCCATCCACACTCCAGAAGAAGGGGAAGAATACTTGCTAAAACCAATGAATTGTCCTCACCACTGTGAGATTTTTAAAGCATTCCCTCGTTCATATCGTGAATTACCTTTGCGTCTTGCCGAATTTGGTACCGTATATCGTTATGAGCAAAGTGGTGAACTTCATGGTTTGACTCGTGTTCGTGGCTTTACCCAAGATGATGCGCATATTTTCTGTGCTCCTGATCAAATTAAAGATGAGTTCTTGAAAGTAATGGATATCATCCTCTTTATTTTCAAAGCTCTTAAATTTGATAATTTTGAAGCACAAATTTCTTTGCGCGATCCTAATAATAAAGAGAAATATATTGGTAGCGATGAAAATTGGCGACTTGCCGAAAATGCCATCATTGAGGCTTGTGCTGAAAAAGGCCTAAATGCTCGCACCGAACTCGGTGAGGCTGCATTCTATGGACCTAAGCTTGACTTCATGGTGAAAGATGCGCTCGGTCGCCGTTGGCAGTTAGGCACAATTCAAGTTGACTACAACTTACCTGAGCGCTTCCAACTTGAATATACAGGAGCGGACAACCAAAAACATCGTCCGGTAATGATTCACCGTGCGCCTTTTGGCTCAATGGAACGCTTTGTTGCTGTATTACTTGAACACACTGCGGGAAAATTCCCATTGTGGTTAGCTACTGATCAAGCAGTAATCCTTCCTATCAGCGAAAAGTTCAATGATTACGCTTATAAAGTTGCAAAAGAACTCAACGATAAAGATATTCGTGCAATAGTTGACGATCGAAACGAAAAAATAGGTAAGAAAATTCGCGATAACGAACTTAAAAGAATACCTTATTTGCTCATTGTTGGAGAAAAAGAAGCAGAAAATGATGAAATTTCTGTAAGAAAACAGGGCGAAGGTGATAAAGGTTCGATGAAAATTATTACCTTTGCACAAAATTTGGCTGAAGAAGTCGAAAAAATGATTAATCAATAATTATTGAATGGAGAAAAAGCCCTTTAATGGACCTCAGCCCAACCGCAATAATGGTGGGCAAAGAAAAGGCGATAAAAACGCCAAAGACCCTTATATGATTAACGAGCAAATTCGTGCTCGTGAAGTACGCCTTGTCGGTGACAATGTTGAAACTGGGGTGTATTCTATTTCAGAAGCTCTCAAGATTGCTGATGAGCAAGGTCTTGACTTGATTGAGATATCGCCTAATGCAGAACCTCCTGTATGTAAGATTCTTGATTATCAAAAATTTCTTTACCAACAAAAGAAGCGTTTGAAAGAGCAAAAAGCGAAATCAACTAAAGTTGTTGTTAAAGAAATACGTTTTGGACCTCAGACCGATGATCATGACTACAATTTCAAGTTGAAGCATGCGGTGGGATTCCTAAAAGAAGGAGCAAAAGTTAAAGCATATGTATTCTTTAAAGGACGCTCTATTCTGTTTAAAGAACAAGGTGAAGTTCTGCTTTTAAGATTCGCCAATGACTTGGAAGAGTATGGCAAAGTTGAACAAATGCCAGTTCTTGAAGGTAAAAGAATGATTTTAATGATAACACCTAAGAAAAAATAACATCAACGTCACGTGTGACGAAGATATTTTTAAATAACTCGAATTAATTTTTTTAAAAGTAACAAAAATGCCAAAGATTAAAACTAACTCCGGTGCCAAAAAGAGGTTTGCCCTTACCGGATCAGGAAAAATCAAAAGAAAACATGCTTTTAAGAGTCACATCTTAACAAAGAAGACTAAAAAGCAAAAAAGAAACCTCACTCACTTCTCTACAGTAGCTAAAGTTGACGAGAGCAACGTAAAGGCATTACTTGCCCTCAAATAATTTAGGTTTCAAGTTTTAATTCGTGATTTTTTAATTTTTTTATTAACCGAATGTTTAGCCATAAAAGAGCAATAGCCGCTAACATTCAAAAAATTCAAAGAAAATGCCAAGATCAGTAAACCACGTTGCCTCAAGAGCACGTAGAAAGAAAATCTTAAAATTAACAAGAGGTTATTACGGATGTCGTAAAAATGTGTGGACCGTAGCCAAAAACACTTGGGAAAAAGGTCTTACTTATGCTTACCGTGATCGTAAAAACAAAAAGCGTAATTTCCGCGCTCTTTGGATTCAACGTATCAACGCAGCTGCACGTCTTGAAGACCTTTCTTACTCAAAGTTGATGGGTCTTATCCACAAGTCAGGTATTGAAATCAACCGCAAAGTACTTGCTGACCTCGCGCTCAACAACCCTGCAGCGTTTAAAGCTATTGTTGATAAGGTAAAAAACGCTTAATTTTAACTTAGCAACATAACAAAAAATAAGCAATATGCTCGTAAAAGAGTATATTGCTTATTTTTTATTGAAACTTTTGAATACTCATTAATTAATGTATCAAGAATATTGATTAAATTTGTAGCCTAAAAATCAATATTTATCAACGTTAAATATACAACGTCATGACTGAAATAAACGAAGTTGAAAATACCGAAAAAAAAGGGCTTAACTTTGTTGAGCAATTGGTTGCCGATGATTTACAAGCCGGCAAAAATGGGGGAAGACTAAACACTCGTTTCCCGCCTGAGCCAAACGGCTATCTTCACATCGGTCATGCAAAAGCAATTTGCATGGACTTTGGTGTCGCAGAAAAATTTGGAGGAACTTGTAATCTACGCTTTGATGATACTAATCCAGTAAAAGAAGATGTAGAATATGTTGACGCAATCAAAGAAGACATTCATTGGTTAGGATTTGATTGGGGTGACAGAGAATATTATGCATCTGACTATTTCCCTCAATTATATGACTTAGCAATTAGACTAATCAAAGAGGGGAAAGCATATGTTGACGATCAAACATCTGAAGAAATAGCTGCTCAAAAAGGAACTCCTACAACTCCTGGAACAAATAGCCCATATCGCAGCCGTTCAATCGAAGAAAATCTTGATTTATTTCAACGAATGAACGCAGGCGAATTTGAAGAAGGTGCTCGAGTTTTGCGCGCAAAAATCGATATGAGTTCATCTAATATGCATTTTCGCGATCCTATAATGTATCGCATCATTAAGCATCCTCACCATCGCACTGGCACAAAGTGGAATGTTTATCCTATGTATGACTTTGCTCATGGTCAAAGCGATTATTTTGAGGGGGTAACTCACTCTATTTGCACACTTGAGTTTGTTCCTCATCGTCCTCTATATGAATATTATGTAAAAGAACTTGCCGATGAAACTTATTGTCCTCGACAAATTGAGTTTAATCGATTAAATCTCACATACACTGTTATGAGTAAGCGCAAGTTGTTGCAACTTGTTCAAGAAGGATTAGTTGCTGGCTGGGATGACCCTCGTATGCCAACAATTTCAGGCATGCGTCGTCGTGGATATACTCCTCAATCAATAAAGAACTTTATCTCCACAATTGGCTATACTAAATATGAAGCTTTAAATAGCATATCATTACTCGAGCATGCTGTTAGAGAAGATTTAAACAAGGTATCTACTCGTGCAATGGCCGTAATAAATCCCATAAAATTGATTATTACAAACTATCCTGAAGGACAAACTGAAATGGTTGAAATGGAAAACAACCCCGAAGATCCTAATTCAGGAACACACCAAATGCCATTCTGTTCAGAAATATACATTGAACGAGATGACTTTATGGAAAACCCTCCTAAAAAATTCTTTAGATTAGCGCCCGAAAGCGAGGTCCGCTTAAAGGGAGCTTATATTATAAAATGCACAGGTGTAAAGAAAGATGAAGAGGGTAATATTGAAGAAATATATTGCACATACGACCCCGAAACTCGTAGTGGGCTCCCAGGAAGTGCTCGAAAAGTAAAAGGCACTCTCCATTGGGTTTCTGCACAACATGCTGTTGATGCAACTGTTAGACTTTACGATCGACTTTTTGAGGTGGAAAATCCTGCAGCTGAAAGCGAACGTGATTTCCGAGAAATGCTCAATCCTGAATCTCTCAAAACTATAGAGGGCATTAAAGTAGAACCATTTATCTCTGAGAATGCAACTAATGGTCACAAATTCCAATTCCAACGCATTGGGTACTTTACTCCCGACTATGATTCAACTCCTGAAAAGTTAATTTTCAATCGCACTATTGCACTTAAAGACAGTTGGGAAAAAGCACAAAAGAAATAATTAAAAAAAAGAAGAACGGAAGTTTAAAACTTCCGTTCTTCTTTTTATTTTTATAAATAAGGATTATTTTGCTTTTCATAACCTATTGATGTTTCTGGTCCATGTCCTGGATACACTATAACATCATCTGGCAAAGTCATTAACTTATTGTTTATTGCATTAATTAATTGCGCATAATTCCCCCCAGGCAAATCTGTCCGCCCTATACTTGTATTAAACAAAACATCCCCCGAGATTATAAAATTAGATTGTGGTGCATATAGAACTACACTCCCTGGAGAATGCCCAGGTACATGTAATATAGAAATATGCTCATCACCTAATTGGATTTTTTCCCCATCCTTTAAGTCTTTATCAATTTGTAAATCCGACATTGGAATAGGAAGTCCAAACATATTGGCCTGTTCATTTAAACGCTGAGCTAAAAATTGGTCTTCTATATTACATTCCAATTTCAAATTATAGTTTTCTTTCACATAAGATATACCGAAGGCGTGGTCAATATGCATATGTGTATTTATTAAATGCTTCAGATTTAGATTATTAGCATCTAAAAAGGCTTTAATCTCTTTTTGTTCTTTTTCAGTAATCATTCCAGGATCAACAATTAATGCCTCTCTACTTATATCATCCCATAAAATATAAGTGTTAACACCAAACATATTAAATGTAAAGCGACTTACTTTCATTTTTTTAATATTACATAGGTACATAAATTATTTTCTTAGTCTCAAAAAATGGCTCATTGAAAAATTCAGTAATAGGGTAATCTATAACTGGATAATTTACACCGTTAATTTCATCATTTAAGTCACCGCCTTTTAAGCAAATAAGTCCATTTTGATATTTATTTTTATTGCCTTTTGCGATATTCTTTTTGATTAATGGCAACAATTCGTCTAATCTCATAACTGCTCTACTTACTACAAAATCAAACTTCTTTCGACATTCGCCTATATCCCCATGTTGAAAAGTAACATTCTTTAATCCTATTTCATTGGCTATTTCAGTCGCAACTTTTATCTTTTTACCTATCCTATCAATTAAATGGAAATTACAATTAGGAAACATTGTTGCAAGTGGAATACCCGGGAAACCGCCTCCAGTACCCATATCAAGAAAAGTAGTTCCATCTATCGGTGTCATAAATTGAGCAATTGATAATGAGTGTAATATGTGGTTCATATACAAATTATCAATGTCTTTGCGCGATATTACATTAATTTTCTCATTCCACATAGGATACAACTGGCCCATTAATTCAAATTGCTTGATTTGCACATCTGTAATATAGGGAAAGTACTTTAATATTGAGTTATTCATTATATATTGTTTTAAATTTATGAAAATGCTTATCTATATCATCTAATGATAATGCTATATGTAATTTTTCTTGTTTTACTTTCTCATAATGAAACATAATACTATCTCCCCATATTGTAACATCTACATCTGGAGAAAAAAATACACCATACGCTTTATTATTTAACATTTCTGTTAGAGAATCTAATTCCTCATTACTTGACACAATATCATTCAGTAAAAACTTTCGGTTAAACCGCTTTAGGTATGTTATATGCGATGTTTCTCGTAATGTATCTCCATCTTTTGTCCAATATAAATCATTAATCCTCAAGGTCAACGCTTTCTCATTATCATATAATGCTACAACATTAGACTTAAAATTTTTGCGATCCTTACATATATGCTTAAGGATTGAGTTATATATTTCAATCGAATCTTCATATATTATCTCTAAAATTTTCAATTTTAATTCATTTGAAATTACTGGTAAATATAAGTTGACTTCAATATTATTAATTGAATCAGAATAAACCTCATGATTTAGGTCTGATTGTCGCAACATTGAATCCGTGTCTGATATATGAGAACAAGACAACATACATACAAACACTAACAGAGATAATATAGACTTTAGATTAATCAAATTATACACAAAAATAATTTTATTTACTCTTTTTACGCATTATTCCACAAAAATAATGTTATTTTGCAGTACAAAAATATACATATATGTTGAAAACAGGAAAATTTAATACCCTTAAAGTTACTAAAATCGTAGATTTTGGACTTTATCTTGATGGAGGCAATGGTTTAGAAATATTGTTACCCTCAAGATATATTACCGATATACCACAAATTGGATATGAATTAAATGTATTTATATATACCGATTCAGAAGATCGGTTAATTGCTACAACTGAAACTCCATTAACACAAGTAGGGCAGTTTGGATTCTTAACAGTCAAAAGTGTGACCAAAGTTGGTGCATTTCTTGATTGGGGTTTAATGAAGGACTTATTAGTACCATTTAGCGAGCAACGCTCTAGAATGCGAAATGGAGGACGATACCTCGTATATACATATCTTGATGATGCGACAAAACGAGTTGTAGCATCATCTAAAATAAACAAATTTTTAGGGAATACATACCCACTATATAAAAAGGGAGACGAGGTTTCATGCTTAATTTATGAAGAAACCGAAATCGGATATAAGGTAATTATTGACAATCTTCATAATGGAATGATATATAAAAATGAGCTATTTAAATCAATTGATAAAGAAGATACAGTCAATGGATATGTTAAGCAAGTGAGGGATGACGGAAAGATTGATATCACATTAAAAGATTCTGCTTCAAATCGAATTGAAATCTTGGCCGATAGATTCTACAAATTCATTGAGATGAATGGTGGGTCAACATGTTTAGGTGACAAATCTAGTCCTGATGAAATCAAGGCAATTCTTCAATGTAGCAAGAAGGATTTAAAGAAAGCAATTGGCAGTTTATATAAAGCTAAACTTATTATAATTAATGAAAATAGCATATCAATAAACAAAGATTTCACTAAAACAGAATCTTGCACATAAAATTTGACAAAAACGGCAATTTTACATTAAAGAGATTGCTCTTATTTCATTTTTTTTTAGCATCTTTGTATGTTAAAATAGTTTTATATATTTCTATTTAAATTATATGGAATTTACAGCCAATCAAATTGCAAGTCTTGTCAACGGAATCGTTGTTGGCGATGGAGATGTTGCGATAAATACATTCGCTAAAATTGAAGAAGGGCACCCTGGTGCAATCTCTTTTTTGGCCAATCCCAAATATACACATTTCATATATGAAACAAAATCATCGATTGTATTAGTAAAAAATGATTTTGTTCCCGAAAAAGAACTCACAACAACGCTGATTAAAGTAGAGGACCCATATGCAACCCTTGCAATGTTGCTCGACATGGTTTCACAGTTAATCAATCCACAACCTACTGGAATTGAACAACCTAGTTATATTTCTGAGGGGATTATAGTTCCAGAAGATGGGTATGTTGGCGCATTTGCATATATTGGGAAAAATGTTGTTATAGGTAAAAATGTAAAAATATACCCTCACTCATATATTGGCAACAATGTAAAAATTGGAGATGGAACAATAATATATCCTGGTGCCAAAATATACCATGGATGTGTTATTGGGAACAAATGCATTATCCATGCTGGCACAGTTATCGGGGCTGACGGTTTTGGGTTTGCTCCAACCGAAAATGGATACAACAAGATTCCTCAAATAGGCAATGTCATAATTGAAGACAATGTTGAAATTGGAGCTAATACAACTATCGATCGTGCCACTATGGGCTGCACTCGTATTAAACAAGGCGTTAAGCTTGACAATCTCATTCAAATAGCACACAATGTTGAAGTGGGCGAACATACAGTCATGGCGGCACAAGCCGGTATTGCAGGCTCTGCCAAAGTTGGACAATGGTGTATGATTGGTGGACAAGTAGGAGTTGCTGGTCACATTTCAATTGGCAACAAAGTTTCAGTAGGAGCTCAATCAGGCATTCCATCAAATGTCAAAGATGGTTGCAAACTTATGGGATATCCTGCTACGGATGCCAAAGATTTTATGCGACAAGCTGTATATATCAAAAATTTAGGAGAACTAAATAACAGAGTAAAAGAACTTGAGAAAAAAATTAAAGAATAAACATTATATCAATATAAAATGAAACAAGTCACATTAAATGATTCATTCAGTGTAAAAGGAAAAGGATTGCACACTGGGTTAGAGATAGAAGCATCGTTTTATCCTGCACCCGAAAACCATGGTTATAAATTTCAACGTATAGATTTAGAAGGTGAACCTACTATTGATGCATTAGCCGAATTTGTTACAGCGACAACCCGTGGAACTGTTATTAGCAGAGGAGATGTATCTGTTAGCACCATTGAACATGCATTAGCAGCATTATATGCAGCAGGAATTGACAACTGTTTGATAAAACTAAACGCTCCAGAAATGCCAATCCTCGATGGTAGTGCATCTGAATATTGCAATAAGATTGCTGAAGTTGGAACAATTGAACAAAAAGAGGAAAAAGATTATTACATTGTAAAACAAAAAATAGAAGTTAGAGACGACACTACTGGATCATCTATTGTTGTTCTTCCCGATGAAGATTTTAGCATTGACACAATGGTAGCCTTTGATTCGCCAGTCCTTACGAACCAATTTGCTACTCTTGAAAAGTTGTCTGATTTTTCTTCTGAGATTAGTTCAAGCCGTACATTTGTTTTTGTAAGAGAAATCGAGCCATTAATTAAAGGCAACTTAATAAAAGGTGGGGATCTTGATAATGCGATTGTTATATATGACTCAGAATTACCTCAAAGCGAGCTTGATAGAATTGCCGATTTAATGAATGTTCCTCGCAAGAATGTTTCTGAATTTGGCTATATTAACAATAAACCTCTAACATCTGAAAATGAACCTGCTCGACATAAACTAATGGATGTTCTTGGTGATATCGCTTTAATTGGACGACCTCTAAAAGGTAAAATCATAGCTACTCGTCCTGGACACTCTATTAACACTACATTCTCTAAAAAAATTCGTCAAGAAATTAAACGCCAAGATATCCAAGCACCTGTTTATAATCCATCAGTTGCACCTATTCTTGACAACAATCAAATTAGAGAATTACTACCTCACCGATATCCATTCCTTCTTGTTGACAAAATTATTGAGAAAGGAGAAAAACATATTGTAGGCATCAAAAATGTAACCACTAATGAACCTTTCTTCCAAGGACATTTTCCTCAAGAGCCAGTTATGCCTGGTGTATTGTTAATTGAAGCAATGGCACAAACCGGAGGATTACTTGTTTTAGGTACCGTTGATGAACCAGAACGCTACTCGACATATTTTATGAAAATTGACAATGTTAAGTTCCGTCAAAAAGTTGTTCCAGGCGATACTTTAATTTTCCATGTTTCATTTATGACCGAACTCCGTCGAGGTTGTGCTGTAATGAAAGGATATGCTTTCGTTGGCGAAAAAATAGTAACCGAATGTGAGTTTATGGCTCAAATCATAAAAAATAAATAGAATATAAATTTATGAAACAACCATTAGCATATATACATCCTGGAGCTAAAATTGCAGCAAGTGTAGTTATTGACCCATTTGTTACAATCGAAAACAATGTAGAAATAGGAGAGGGGACTCGCATCTGCAGCAATGTTACCATAATGGAAGGAGCGCGAATAGGCAAAAATTGTACAATTTTTCCTGGAGCAGTAATTTCTGGAATTCCTCAAGATTTAAAGTTTCAAGGTGAAGAAACTTTTGCAATTATTGGTGATAATACTACAATTCGCGAAAGTGTCACCATTAATAGAGGCACTGCATCTAAAGGGAAAACTATAGTAGGGAATAACAGTTTAATTATGGCTTATTCTCATGTTGGTCATGATAGTATCGTTGGAAACAATGTAATTATGTCAAATGCGACTCAAATTGCAGGAGAAGTAATTATAGATGATTTTGCGGTTATTGGTGGAGGAACATTAATTCACCAATTTTGTCACATCGGGCCTCATGTAATGATACAAGGAGGTTCGCGCATTAATAAGGATATACCTCCGTATGTTAAAGCTGGCCGTGAACCAGTTGCGTATTCAGGAGTTAATTCGATAGGACTTCGTCGTCGCAACTTTACAAATGAGCAAATTAGAGAAATACAAGAAATCTATCGCTATCTATATTTATCGCAACTAAATGTTAGTGATGCCGTAGAACGCATTGAGGCCGAACTTCCTGCCTCAAAAGAAAGAGATGAAATAATTCTCTTTATTCGCAATTCTAAACGAGGGATAATTAAAGGATATGTATAAATAACCTTTTAATAATACAATAAAGAGCTACAATCTTTGATTGTAGCTCTTTATCTATGTAAAACATTTTGCTTTATATTAGAATGGCAAATCATCATTCTCAGCACCTTCTATAGCCGAGATTGATGCTTCATTAACAGTTGGTGGAGGAGTTGGCATGGAATTATCGATTGGATATCCCGCATTAACTGGAGCTGTAGCATCAATTTTCTCTGCTTTCCAACCTCTAATACTTGTATACCATCGACCGTTATATTCTCTACTTTCAATATCAAAACTCAAACGAATGGTATCACCTACAGATAGTGGATACTGATCAGCACGCTCCCCAAAGAAATCAAAATGAATCTTTTTAGGGAATTGCTCTTGAGTTTCTAGTACATACTCTCTTTTTTTCCACGCATTACCAGCCTTTGATGTTCCAGTCATCTCGGGCCATGCTAAAATAATTTTTCCTGATATTTCCATATATATTTATAATTTGTCACAAAATTAAGAAATGATTTATTTCACTACAATTTTTAGCGAATAAATTTATTAACATTAGTTGCACCATTATCGCAGATTGTTCTTACTATATATACTCCATTAGGCAATGATTCGCATGAAATAGTCGCTTCATTGCCACATATTGACTGATATATATAGCAAGTCCCTAATATTGAATATACCTCAACTACATTTATTGGGTTAGAACTATTTATATATATCATATCATTAGAGTAATGAAAATTAGATTCTTCTGTTAATGTTTCATCAACTCCTGAAATTTCTGATATTGCTGGTTCACTTTCATAGTAATTTTTGTCAAATGTGGTCACAGCAAATCGTAGATTCAAATCATCTGATGAATATACTAACTCATTATCTTTCGTTATATGCGCAACGACCTGTTGTGGGTCATCTAAATCTACACTTTCTCCATCACTTAAATATACCGAATAATATTTTATAGGTGTATTTTCTACATCAAGAGAAGGTACATCCCATGATATAATATATTGACCATTAACATACTCTTGTTTAACATTTACCGGAGCATTAGGTTTAGTCACACCATTGTAATCCATTGGAACGATATGAGCTGGATATTTAAAATAATTATTTTGCAGTTCATCATACAAATCAGCTATCTTTGCTTGAGAATCATCTATTATGTGATCGGCTCTAAAGAAGCAAACCCCAGATGTCCCATCATTATTTCTAATCTTTTCGATTTGATCAGTTATTACTGAAACCTCCCAATCGTTAGAACCATCAACCATTTTATACGGAGCTAATCCTATTACCAACTGACGGCCGTCACAGTTAGTAACCCATGTTGACATATTAGGTGTAAAACCATTTTTTTCATTCCAATACATTTGTGGAACTAATAAATCATGATTACCCGATTGCATCCACTGACATGCATCTTGATAAACACTTCCATATGCAGTCATATTTCCATAGCCCAATACATTTTTATATGTACCAATAGGAGCAGCACCTACTTTAATATTAGGATTAATACTTTTGGCCATTTCATAAAATTCAGCTATAAATGTATTGATATTTTGACGCCTCCAATCATCTTTAGGCAAACCCTCAGGATTATATTTTGCATATGAGTCAGCATCATCAAAATCCGACCCAGGATATCGAGTGTAATCAAAATTTACTCCATCATAATCGTAATTATAGATTAACTCACGATACACATCAAGCAAATATTCACGCGTTTCAGGCAAACCTGGATCCAAATAATATGAGCCATTATATTCAACACACAATTCTGGATTAGTAGTAAAAGGGTGCTTAACTTTATTACTCACATATTTATTTGCATCGCTAGAAGTTCCAATACGATAAGGAACAATCCAAGCATGACACTCCATATTCCGTTTATGACACTCTTCGATTACATATTCACTCACATCATAACTCATAGATTTTGAGCCGTTGCCAGTAACGGCACGCATTGCTGGTTGCATAGTTGATTCCCAAAGCACATCTCCCTTAACCTGTGCCTGAAAAATTATAGTATTAAAATTTGCATCGGCAAGCTTATCCAATATTTCACACAAATTTTCTTTCTGGGTAGTTTCGTCATACACTCCTTTGGGCCAATCTAAACCACTATTTGTTGTCAACCACACAGCACGCACTTCATATTTGGGTTGTGCTGATATGTTGAACAAAGAAACTAATGTAATTGCCAATAATAATATTTTCTTCATAATAAGTCTATTTCACGATAAGAATATGCGAAGTTAGTGAATAATCTTAAACACAACAAATTTTTCACCACCTTAATCATTGTAAATTAACCAACTATTATTAACTTTGAGTTCAATTATAATATTTAAGAAATATGAGCAAAACAAGCGATTGGTGGACATCTCCAACCGAAAGTGAAAACGGGCGACTTATTATGGTAACAGGTCGCCGTGATGTTGATAAATTCCGCAATAATACGCGATTTAATATTAGAGTAGAAATATCGTGGAAATATGATGGTGATGCATCAGGCATGCCTAATTATGAAACTTCTACTCTAATGGAACAAGTTCAAGAGGCTCTTGAAACTGAATTTAAAAAAGATCCAATAGCAGTACTTACTGGAATATATACTGGGGATAATGAACGAAATTGGGTATTCTATACATTGAGCACCCATATTTTTGGACGCAAACTAAATGAAGCGCTCGTTAATTTCGAACTACTTCCAATTACAATATCTTGCGAAAACGACCCTGATTGGAATGAATACCAAGAAATGAAAGAGTTATCCGAAATAGATGCTGGTGATTAATTGTTATTGTATCCTAAATAATTAAAAACAGCGTCAGCACATCTTTCACCATCAATTGCAGCCGAAACAATTCCACCAGCGTAACCAGCACCCTCTCCACAAGGGAATAATCCAGGAATGCTAATGTGCATTAATGCATCTTTATCTCTGGGGATTCTTATTGGAGACGATGTTCGTGTTTCATCACCTATTAGAACAGCTTCATTTGTCAAAAAACCTTTAGATTTTCGTCCAAAGTCCAAGAATCCTTGTTGCAATCGTTTTGCGACAAATTTTGGCAACAATTTATCAATTCTAGCACAATGAATCCCCGGAGCATATGAAGTAGGAGGTAGCGATTTAGAATCGTTACCTTCAACAAAGTCAATCATTCTTTGAGCTGGGGCATTTTGTGAAAACTTACTTTCTTCATAAAATTTAGCCTCTATATCTTCTTGAAACTTCATCATCTTTAATGCTCCATACTTATCATATTCAGGAAGGTCTTCGGGCAAAATCTCCACAACCATCCCAGAATTTGACCATTTTGTTCCTCTATTAGATGGAGACATCCCATTCACAACCAATTGATTTGGACCGCTTGCTGCGGGTATAATAAATCCTCCAGGGCACATACAAAAAGAATATACTGCGCGTCCATCCACTCGAGTCAACATAGAATATTCAGCTGCTGGCAAATATTTACCTCTACCATTTTTACTATGATACTGTATGCAATCAATTAAATGTTGAGGATGTTCCAATCTTACACCAACTGCCAAACCTTTTGGCTCTAAAGCAATATTTCTATCATCTAATAGGTAATATATATCTCGAGCCGAATGGCCTGTCGCTAAAATTACAGCACCGTTATATTCTTGTCCATTTTGATCCTTAACTCCATTAACAACACTATCTTTAATAATTAAGTCGATAACTCTTGTTGAGAAATGCACCTCACCGCCACAATTAACAATAGTATTACGCATATTTTTTATCACATTAGGCAATTTATCAGTCCCAATATGAGGATGCGCATCTATTAATATATCCTGAGAGGCTCCATGTTGATGAAATATTGAAAGAATCTTTTCTACCGAACCTCGTTTTTTACTTCGAGTATAAAGTTTACCATCTGAAAATGCACCTGCGCCTCCCTCTCCAAAACAATAGTTTGAATCAGAATCAACAATATTCTCTCGAGCGATGCGTGCCATGTCACGACGTCTTGCATCAACATCTTTACCTCTCTCTAATACAATCGGCCGCAATCCTAATTCTATCAAACGTAGTGCCGCAAATAATCCAGCCGGGCCAGCGCCAACAACTATTACTTGATGCTTATCTTTTACATTTTGGTATTCAATGGGCTCGACTAATAAATCATTTTGGGGATATTCATTTATATAAACTTTAACCAAGAGATTTATCACAACATTACGCTGACGAGCATCTATCGACCGTTTCAAGATTTGCACTTTATTAATTGAATTAGCATCAACTTTCAATTGTGTTGATACAAGACCCAATAATCGTAATTCTTCATATGCCACTTCAGGCGCAATCCTCAGTTGAAGTTCTTTTATCATATTTTCTGAATTAAATTTTGATTTTTTCGTCGCATTATCACAATTAATGTTATTATAGCAACGATAAAAGCCAACATATCTGATACTGCAAGGCTTGTCCAAACACCTTCAACACCCCATATTTTAGGGAATATCAAAAGCGTAGGTATTAAAAATAATAATTGTCGAGTTAAAGATAAAAATATCGAAATCATCGGTTTCCCTATCGACTGAAAGAAATTTTGTATCACAACTTGACCTCCAATGACTGCAAAAAACATAAAACTAATTCTGAATCCTGTTGTTGAAATAGCAATCAAAGTTTCATCAGTAGCAAATAATGACGATATTTGACGAGGAATTAGCTCTGCGACTATAAGCCCTATAGTGGTAACTAATAACCCCACTAAAATGCCAATATTTAGAGTATGTTTGACTCTTTCCCAATTATTTGCTCCATAATTGAATCCCAATATTGGTTGCATTCCTTGAGTAATGCCAAATACAATCATCGCAAATAACATACCTACACGATTTACAATTCCATATGCTCCAACTGCAAGTTCACCATTAGCTCCACCTGTTTCAAGTAGCGCTTTATTTATGAAGATAACAACAATACATGCACACACATTCATTAAAAATGGTGATAACCCAATGGAATACACATTTTTTATTATAGACCAAGAAAATTTATTATGTTCACTACTAAAATGCACAAAACTTGTTTTTGATTTAAAGTGATATATATGCCAAACTAATGACACTCCTTGGCCACAAATAGTAGCAATAGCAGCTCCCGAGATTCCTAATTTTAATATAAAAATAAATATTGGGGCTAATATTATATTTACTATTACTGATAATAATGCCGACAACATTGCTTTTTTAGGATATCCAGTTGCTCGCATCAAATTATTCAATACAATAAAAATGTAGGAGATAGGAGTGCCATATAATATTACTCGCATAAATTCACGAGCATATTTTATTGTAGCATCTGTTGCACCAAAGAAATATAGTATTTCATCAAGAAATAATAAAGACAATCCACCGAATACTATAGAATGAATTAAACAAAGTTTTACCACATTGGACAATACATTTGTTGCTCTGCCATATTCTTTTTGGCCTAAATATATTGAACTTATTGCAGCTCCACCAGCAGCGATAAACATACAGAAAGCAATAACAAGATTCATTAACGGGAATGTAATAGCCAATCCAGATATGGCCATAGTTCCCACGCCTTGACCGATAAATATACTATCTATAATATTATATAACGAAGTGGCAACGCTAGCAATAATTGCAGGCACCGAATATCGTATCAATAATTTTCCTATTGATTCAGTTCCTAATGTTATAGGTGTATTTGATATTGTTTCAGACATTGTATTAAATATTTTACAAAATTAACTCAATTTGATGCAATTATTGACATTTTCAGCATTAATTTTGCGTAAAAATAAAACAAACAAAAATGGAAAAAGTAGGAGTATTATTTGATTTAGATGGAGTACTAATTGATAGTGAAGGACTTTACACTCAATTTTGGGAGGAAATTGAACAAATTTATCCCACAGGGATACACAATTTTGCCCTTATTATAAAAGGGAATGCATTATTTAAAATTCTTGACACATATTTTCCCAAGGATATTCATCAAGACATAATTAATCGTGTTCATGAATTTGAACATAATATCAAATATCCTATCTACGAAGGTGTGATAGATTTTCTAAAATCACTTAAGGAAGAGGGGATACCCACAGCTATTGTCACAAGTAGTGATGATGTAAAAATGAATGCCCTCTATTCTGAATATCCATTCTTTCCACAATACTTTGATGTTGTTATTACAGGCTCTAATGTAACTGAGTCAAAACCTCATCCCCAAGGCTATCTAATGGCTGCCGAAAGGATAGGGTGTAAACCTCAAAATTGTTATGTATTTGAAGATTCTTTACAAGGACTTGATGCCGGAATGGCCGCAGGTACAACCGTAATTGGTTTAACCACAAATAATCCAGCAGATAAATTAAAAGATAAAGCCCACGCACTGATTGACAGTTTCGTAGGCTTTAGTATTAAAAAAATGCTTGCAGTTAAAAAATAATCTTAGCAAGCTTTGAAACTCATATCTAATCCTTTTACAGAGTGAGTTAGAGCACCGACTGAAATAAAATCAACACCACATTCTCCATAAGCGCGAAGGGTATCAAATGTAATACCTCCCGAAGATTCAATCTCAACTGCACCATTAATCATTTTTACTGCTTCTCGGGTTCGTTCAGGACTAAAGTTATCAAGCATAATGCGATCTACACCCACCTCAAGTGCTTGCTTAATTTCATCTTCATTACGCACTTCAAGTTCTATTTTAAGGTCACGACCAGTTTCTTTGCAATATTTTTTAGCCGATTCAACAGCTTCTTTAATGCCTCCGGCAAAATCAACATGATTATCTTTGATAAGAATCATATCAAATAAACCAATACGATGATTGCAACCACCACCAATGCGCACAGCCTCTTTTTCAATCATACGCAATCCTGGAGTTGTTTTGCGCGTATCAAGAACCTTTGTTTTCAATCCTTCAAGAAGTTTTTGGTATTTCGCTGTAATTGTAGCAATACCACTCATGCGTTGCATAATATTGAGCATAACACGCTCCGTTTGCAGCAATGAGCGAATACGACCCTCTACTTCAAATGCAATATCACCAGGTTTAACCTCAGTACCATCATTGATATAAACTGTCATTTTTAATTCTGGGTCAAACTTATCAAACACCTTTCTTGCCATTTCAACTCCTGCTATAATACCTTGCTCTTTTACAATGAGACGCTGTTTTCCCATTGCATCGGCAGGTATTGTACTCAATGTTGTATGGTCACCATCACCAACATCTTCAGCAAATGCCAATGACAACAAATCATCAATCAGTTCGTCTTTTGTTTTCATATTATTATCAATTATTTTCCACAAAGATAAGCATTATCATTTAAGGCACAAAATCAGAATTATAGTTATTAATTATATTTTAATAAAATGAGATATACCAAACATCTATTTTGTTCCCGATAATATACCAGAATCATTATCGCTATTGTTAATTCTTTTTCCCCCACTACGATTCTGCTTACCGAAATCAAGGTTAAACGATAGATTAAGCATTACAATTTGGCTTAACTGTGTTGAATATGCCAACTGCTTATTTGGCACCATTTCTGAAAGGGTTTCTACTCCTTGCTCGTATCGCTTTGTAAATGGATTCATTATCATACCTTGTATACTGAACTTATTGTGATTATAACCGATTGCAATAGAATGCAGTGCTTCACCTCGGCTAAGCGTCTCTCCCCAAAGGTCGTGCTGGCTGGTGCTCATCTCGACCATTGTAACCCAGTTCTTGTACATCCCGACAATGCTACCTCTAAACCCAAAGTTAGAGTGTGTATGAGTGTAACTGTTTCCGTTGCTGATATATCTATTGAAGAACGGATTCAACTTAATCATTATGTATTCCTTCCAAGGATATATCAGGATTGTTGATTGAAGATTCAACCGATGAAACCCCTTCTGATTTGCCATTGTTCTTACGAAGTGGTTGTCCTCGAAAAGCGTCTCCTCCATAATGGGCTTATGATCATAACTATATCGTCCGAACAGCTCAATACTCACATACTTACATTTCCAATTCGCTGTAAGACTATTTGACACAAAGGTTACACTCTGTAGATTGGGATTACCCCGGCGTATCTGATAGATGTCTATCTCCTGGGCAACATTGCTAAGATCCGAAAGCGATGGTGAGTAGCCGGACATATAAGCATTATATCTAAAATAGAGATTCCTTGGGGCATTGTATGAGAGAGTAATAGTTGGTCTTATGATATATTTCTCTTGCGAAAGTTCTCCCTGCTTGTGCCATGTTCTCATACCACCAATGCCAAGCGTGTATGAGAATCTGTTAATCTTCTGATTATATTCTGCGAATAAATAACTCTCAGCAGTATTCATACTTACTTTACTACTGATATTGCCATCGTAGATATTATTCATAGATGCCTGTGTATGCTTAATACCGGCCGTCATTTTACCATTACCAAGATGTCTTTCATATATAGCTTCACCGATGATAGAATACTTATCACCCTCGGTTTGTGAGATAATTGCTGGGGTGATATTCTCGCTACCTATTTCTGCCATTGAATACTTTCGATGACTGCTACTATTGATATATGTTCCTACAACATCGAAATATAGGTGTTGGTCGTTTTTCAAATTCAACTGATAGTAGATGTCTAACGATGGGATATAGGAACACTGTTGTAGTTTATCAGAAATATTATATATCTTATCTCCTTGATATAGAGTACTATTCCTGTCTGTTACGGCGTTAGGCTTATCATCATAATTATTCCTTAGTGCAATATTAAAAACACTGCGCTCATCAGTTCTATTATAGTTAAGAGCAAAGTTCATATAGTCAAACTTGACCTTAGTCGGCTCTCCAAGTTCTATGTTATGAACTGTATAGTCGGGATATACAAAATCCTCATAGTTCTCTCTGGTCCATTCCAAGTCTCGTCGTTGCCACGAAGCTACAGCACTTATGGAAGACCTCTTCCAATTGTACTTTGCAGAGAGATTGTACTCGCCATACCCAAGATGCGTTATTCCATTTGTAAAATCTCCTGCAATGTTTCCACCATGCTCTCTCTTTCTTACTATATAATCAAGCACAGCAGCAGCGCCTCCGTATTTTAGACCTGGATTGTCATGATATTCCACTCGTATTACATCAGTCGGGCGAATGGCACTTACCTCTTCTTTAGTGGCTTCAACACCATTTATTCGCAACTGCACATCTTCACCCAGTGTTGTCTTAATACTCTTATCCATTGGACTTACTGAGATACGAGATATTGGCATTTGCTGCAATAGGTTAATGCCGTTCGTGGCTGCTCGCTTTTGCTCATGAGAAGGTAGAATCAATTGTCTGTCCGTCTTTTTAATGACAGCAACACCAATTACTACGACCTCATCTAATGACACTGCTGAAACTGAAAGGCAAATATCTCCCATATATAAATCTCGTTCAAGATTGGTAATCTCTATTCGCTCGTCATTGTAGCCGAGATACTGAAACAGCATCACATAACTTCCATTATTAACACCCTTAAGAGTAAAGCGCCCTTCAACATCTGTTGCTGTACCCATTACAATATTGCCATTGCCATCAACAATAGTCGCAGTGGCACCAATTAGAGGAGAATTATCCGCATCATCGACAATTTTTCCGGAAACGGCATTCCCTGCATACACTGAAACCTGCATTAAAACAAGTCCGATAAGTGGTAAAATCTTTTTCATATGTGTAACTTTTTGTTTGTTATTTTTCTACTGCAAAAGTACCTCAAAAAGCATTTATCATTGATTTATGTAGCCGACATTGTGGAGTGTAGCCTATTTTGTATCAGTCTGGTAATCTGCGAATTACAAACCGCTAAAATGAAAAAAGTTTATATTGGGGTATCAGGACTTTATATTAGTTTATATGAAGAAGATGTATATCGTAAAATTTGAGTAATTTTGTTGAGAAAAAAAACATTTGTAAGATATGAGGATAAAGATTTATATACTATGCCTATGTTCGCTGTTCGTCTCTTGCTCTGCATATAACAATGATAAGCAAAAAGCTGATGATAGTATAAGGTTGGCTTTGCAACACGAGATGGAGGGAGCCTCGCTAAGTGAAGATGTTGATATTGTGGAGGCTTTAGAGTATTACAAGGGACAAGAGCCTACAGATACCGCAACGATAAAGACTACGACAAGACTTGTTGCCAGTCATTATTGGTGGGTGGGAGAAAAGACGAAGGCATACGATATTTTGGAACGCTATATCGAGAAGTATCCCGATGATGATGAAAGCCGATACACTCTTCTAAACTTTCTCGTATTAGATAGTGATTATAAAAGGATGGAACACTATCTTATGCAGAGCATGAGTGCTGATGATTCTATCCGTTCATTCAGAAAACTTCACGAACTTGCTGTAGTCAAGTTCTACAATGGTGATACGGATGGGGCAATAGCATATTACAATGAAGCATTCAATCTTGTTAAGAGTGCAGAAGACTCTACACTGATGTGGAGACTTGCGCTGCCCGCATATTCCGATATTCTAAGCTCTGCCGGCAATCAAAGAGGGGCTATAGAGATTCGTAAAAGAGTTCTTGAACACGATAGAGGTAATAATCCAACAGAGGAGGCATTGTCGTATGCATCATTGGCCTGGTATCATATACAACTCAATGATCTTTCGACAGCTCGCCACTATGTTGAGTTAGCTCAGACAACAAAGGATGAAACATTTGACAATGACCTATCGAGAGCAGGATATCTACAAGTGGTGAAACTGCTTTTGGATTATGCCAAGACTTCGAGTATAGATGTTAAGGAGTGGGGACTCTTTGTCAATGGTCTTGGCGACAAGGCTATGGTTGCCCAGAAGATTACCGATGCCAAACGCGAGAGCAACTGGAGACTTGAAGAGAAGAATATGCTATTAACAATACAAAGGCAAAAGGATCAGATGCTGTTTTTGGCTTTGACATTCGTTATGCTCCTCTCTATAATAGGGCTATTGTTATGGCTGCGTAATAGAAAGAGTAAACTCGTTGAAAAGGAGGATGAGATTGATACGCTACGCAAGCTCCTATCAGAATCTTCGGATGCAGCAGATGACAACAAAGATGATCGTTTTTTTAAGAAGATATTGCTACAGCAGTTAGGTGTAATAAGATTAGCTACATCTAATCCTACATCCGCAAATCTTGAATTGCTAAAACGTATGAGAGAGATTTCTAACCAAGAGGTGAACGTTGATACTCTATTGAACTGGAACGACCTTTATCAAACTATTGATTATATATATGATGGCTTCTATACTTCGTTAGTCAATAGGTTTGGCGCGATGCTCAATGAGAAAGAGATTCAATTGTGCTGTCTTCTTAAGGCGAAATTCTCCACAAAGGAAATTAGTGTTGTTACACAGCAGTCTGTTCGCACTATATATCAGCGCAAGAGTACTATCCGCCAAACACTTCAAATGCCAGAAGCTGAGGATATAGCAACATTTTTAAGTAAATAATGATTATATACATTCAATTTTATATGAAGATTATATTATTAGCAATAGGAAAGACCAATGCAAAATATTTGCAAGAAGGAACCGATCAATACATCAAGCGTTTGAGCCATTACATTCCATTTGAGTTCAAGATTTTACCCGATGTAAAAACAACAAAGGGACTAACTCAAGAAAAACAAAAAGAAATGGAAGGTCAAATGTTTCTAAGCATAATTCAACCAGGTGATGTAGTGGTACTTCTTGATGAGAAAGGGAAAGAGATGACCTCTCGCGAGTTTTCAACATATCTCGACAAAAAAATGGTGAATGTAGCAAAGAATCTCATTTTTGTGATAGGGGGGCCATATGGATTTTCGCCGGAAATGTATAATCGATCAAATGAAAAACTCTCACTTTCTAAAATGACATTCTCACATGAGATGATAAGATTATTTTTCATTGAACAAATTTATCGAGCAATGACAATACTCAAAGGTGAACCATATCACCATGACTAAATAATAAAATCAAGCATAATACGATCAGATATAAGCATTGAGCCTTCCGAAATTGCTAAATGAGTATTTGTTAGCACCATTCTCCCTGATTCAATATGAGGTTTTGCGATTCTTAATATATCGTAATTGTATTTATTGCAATAATAATTTAAATCAATACCCTTTGCTGTGCGCAATGCAACTATAATATAATCATTATGACGAGCATCATTATCTTCTTCCTCTATTTCATATACACATTTACCTTGTTGTAATTGTGATATATAATACTTAATATTTGATGGATTTACTCTACGATTTTCGCCATCAAAACTATGAGCTGAAACACCAATACCTAAATAAGGAAGATCTCTCCAATAATTTGTGTTATGTATTGCTTCGCAATTTGGAAGAGAAAAACTAGAAATCTCATAATGATTATACCCATTTTTTTTCGCCTCAAATATTAAATGTTGATACATCTCATTTGCTAACTCTTCTGATGCTTCTTCTACTTTACCTGCCATTAATCGTGCATATAATCTAGTTCCAGGCTCATATGACAATAGATATGCCGAAAAATGAGGAAGACGCAAAGATAAAAGCATCTTTAATGATTGTTTCCAACTTTCCAAATCTTGCCCTGGCAACCCATATATTAAGTCTCCACTTATACAAGTAATCCCACTTCTTTGTAAAATTTGAATCGCAGTTAAAGCGACTTCAGCTGTGTGACGGCGATTTATATACTTTAATTCATCATTATTAAATGATTGAATACCCATACTCACACGGTTAATTCCTAATCGCATTATAGCTTTAACCCATTGCTCTGTGACATCTTCAGGATTGGCCTCAATTGTAAACTCCTCTAAACTCGAGATATTAACATAATTTGAAATCGCATCTACTATTTTATTTAATAATGATATAGGCAATATTGAAGGGGTACCACCTCCGATATACACAGTATTAAACGGACTATCTATTTCATTAATACGCAATTCAAGCTCACTCAATAATGCATTAACATATTGCTCTATGCCTTTAATATTGGGAGTAGAATAAAAATCGCAATATGCGCATTTACTATGACAATAGGGGATATGTATATATAACCCAGCCATTTTTGTCAATTTTTTAACTCTTTGTTGCAAATATCTAATAACTCACAAAACTTACACGAATCTTCGTTTTTTGACGGAGTAAACGGGATATTTTCATCAAAAATTTCATCAATTAAATTCTCAAATAATGGCCAAAATTCTTCTTTATAATCTTTATGGCTATTTACCTCTATGTCATTAATTTTTATCGGTTGAAAATTAGACTTATTTAATGTTTTAAATAAATAAAGATATGGTTGAATATCTTTATCATAGTTATTCATATGTGCATAACTAAAACAATATAGTAATAATTGAAAAATTGCTTTATGATTTTCACTACTTTCTTTGTCAAACAATAAATCAATTGAGTCCTCTTCTATTTTATCAGTTCCAGTTTTATAGTCTACAAATCTTAACACATACTTTTCACCAATCTTTACTTCATCGATTCGGTCAATAATCATCTTAAAATTAATGGTATGCTTATCATTAATTTCCCATTGTCCTAAGACTTTTTTTTCAGCATCGATAAAATAAAAATCGTCAAATTCTTTCTCTTTCTCAAACATTAGTTTTATAAAACGCAACATTATGTCACCTAGCACTTTAGAATCTCCGATTAAAGGGGTGCTATTATTTTTGCCCAATTTATTGTAATGCATATTTACTGCATACGTTATTTGACGATTTATTTCTTCTTCATTTTTTATAAAATCATCTAAAATATTTCTCGTTATTAAGACCTTGTCTTTATCGCCCTTAAAATTCATATATAACTTTTCAGCAACTGCGTGAATGATTGAGCCAAAGGTAATATCATCCATATATTCAGGTACTTCTTCATCTACACTAATATCTTCAATATATTTCAAATAAAACGCTAACGGGCAACTAATATATTGCTTTAATGCACTTGCCGATATATATTTTTTTGATTCAGGGTCTTTATACTTGCTTAACTTATTTAATATTTCTTCGTTCTTTTCTATTTGTAATATCTGACTTTGTGGAGAATGCACCTTATAATTTACCATTGAGAAATTAATTTTATCTCGCTGATATAAAAACTTTAACTGATATAAATAACGCGACATTTCTCCACTACGAAGACCGCCCATGCGTGCATCATATAGTATATAAACATTTTTAGCTCGTGATATCATTCGATAAAAATAATATGCATACATACTCTCTTGAAATGCAATCGTTGACATTCCATAACCTTTTCGTAACGAATCGGGTATAAATGTTTTAGCATAGTGTTTACGAGGAAATACTTTTTCGTTCATTGATAGAATTATAAGATTCTCAAAGTCCAACGCACGAGTTTCAAGAACACCCATCATTTGAAGCCCACAAAGAGGCTCACCTGTGAAATTAATACTTTCAAAACACAATGCTTTTTCCACAATATGAAATACCGTTTTTTCACTCATTATTATATTATAGAGTTGTATTAATCGCAATAATTCATCCAACTCATCAACATACTTATCAAGGAATAAACGATCTAAGTCTTGGTCTTTTGCTAAATGTTGACCTAACCAGCTTACAATGTTTTTTAAATAATTAATTACTTCATTAGGATTATTCAAGTCTTTTACAGGCGTAAAAATAAACGATAAACTCTTATAATCTTCACATATAAAATCTGCTGTTAAATTAAATGCTCTATTTTCCTTAATGAAACGAATAAGTTTTTTACAATCGTGGATTGAGCCTGTTTGTACTAACGAATGAGAGAGTACTGACAAAATGTCTTCATAATAAAATTGATATTTCCCTTTTACTCGTCGGGCTCTCATTTGTAGCGATGCAATATTTGAAATTAAAGATGCAACAGGTGTGTGTCGTAATGGGTACCCCATTGTTACATTTATTGATTTTATTTCCGCTGGGAGTGAATGTAACATTGGGATAAATAAACTTTCATCAGGAAAAACTATCGCAGTGTTAACATCAGATATTTCCTTGTTTTTATTTAGTCTTGATAATATTTTCGAAACTTCTTTTACTTGACCAATATTAGATGGGATTCCTAACACATTTATTAACGGAAATTCTTTAAACTGTTTTTCATCTAAATTATATTTCGATTTAAATTGCTCAACATATTTTCCTACAAATTTAATTGCTTTATTTTCCTTAAATTCATATGCAGGAGAATTTAAATCCCAATAATAATCTGCTCGATCTGCTGCTTTTAATTGTTCAAAAATTTTGATTTCTGATGTTGACATTACATTAAACCCAACAAAGATATAACGCTTTGCCAATAGTTTATCTTGAATTCTTTCTTTTAAATTTTCGGCTACCTCACGATAAGCCATTCCCTGATAACACAATCCCTTTTCTATCAATTTTTGTCTAAATGAAGTATATAAATCATACAAAATCTCCCACATTTTAACAAATTGACTTGACAATACATTGTCCTCACCATTGTGAATGTGCTTCCAAAAAGAACTCACAACTTCAGGAGTATGCGATTCGCCCCAAAATTGCTTAATAACTTCAATCTGCTCTTTTGTCAAGAAATTGCTTGATATCTCTTTAAGTTTTTTTACATTACTAAATAATTGTTTTGCATCTACCAAGTATTTATCGGTGTCATTAAAATCATTCATAATCATCTCAGCCCAAAACTGAAACTTGTCATAATCAACAATGTGTGATTCTGCATTTCTCTTTACAAGAATATTTTTATATTCGTTATATAAAATAAAAATTAGCTCCTGTCTTGATGCATCAACCCAGTTTGTATAATCATAAATAAATTCACTAATAGTACTTATTTGGGGCATAATTTGCGATGATTGCACTAATTTAGACATGTATTCGGCAAAAAATACACCACTGCGTTTATTCGGAAATACAAACACATAATCACACAAATTATCTGATTCATTCTCGATATATACCTTCGCTACTTGATAAAGAAAGGGAACCATAGATTGTTTATATTTATTTTATGACTTTAATAACAAAATAACTTTTATTGATAAATCAAAAAACACTATTTTTGAATTAGCATTACCAGATATGTCTATTTGAGCTTTATTTAAAACTTCAATTAATTTCTGCACATTGCGTTCTGTAATAAATCGTGCGAAATTAACACTAAATTGAGCCTCACTTTTATTCATATAGTTTAGCTCATTTACATTTAAATTATATATAAAATTTTCTCTTATTAATCGCTGACAATAATTTAAGAATTGAATTGCAGGCTCACGGCCTAACGAGGCTGCATCATTACTCCATCGTTTTAAATCATTAATTTTTCGTTGATAAGCTAATCGCATTAATTCAACAAACATCTCAAAAAATTGCGACTTTTCTTTTGAAACAGCAAATTCTTTTTCAGCTTTATTTATATTGCCTTCGGCTAAGTGGGCAATAGACAATGCTGTCGTTGGATCTGATGCAAATTTCTCCACTAAATAATTTGCTATCGAATCATCTCCAAGACGCAACAATTCAACTCGTTGTGTACGAGAATATATTGTAGGTAAAATCTGTTTTGAATCATTTGACACCATTACAAATAGTGTATCACTAAAAGGCTCTTCAATTAGTTTTAACAACTTATTTGCACATTCAAGTTTCATTCGTTCAGGCAACCACAACAAAACTATCTTATACTTTGCTTTATGCGCAGTATAATTTAATTTCCTTATTAAATCAATACTTTCATCAACAAAGATATGTGGTTGAGCATTTATATTATCCAATAAAATCAACCACTTGTCAAAATCCATATAGAGATTTTGTGACAAAAATTCTCGCCATTCTTCAATATAATCATCCGAGACTGCAGATTTTCCACTACCTTTCTTTATAATTGGGAAAACAAAATGGGTGTCAATGTGATTAAAAGATTGGTGTTGAATACATGATGGACAACAACCACAACTATCACCATTTATACGATTCTCACAATGAACATACTGAGCAAAGGCACGAGCTAACGCAAATTTACCTATACCTTGTTGCCCCTCTAATAATATTGCGTGAGGGATACGACCACTATCTACAAAACCCCTTAATCTATTCTTTGCAGACTCATGAGATATAATATCACTAAATTTCATCTCTTAGTTAATTAAAATACTTGTGACACTACATTTTTCACACTATTTGTTGCATTGTGTGAATAAAAATGAATAGAGGGAACACCATGCGCTATTAAATCCTTAACTTGTGACACACACCATTCTACTCCAATCGCTTTAGCGGCAGCATCATCCTTACATTTCAATAATTCTTCAGCTAAATCTGTAGGCAAATCAACCTTAAAGACCTTCGGCAAAACTGTCAATTGATTTAAATTTATAATAGGTTTTATCCCTGGTATTATTGGCACATTGATACCTTCGTTTCGACATCTATCAACAAACGAATAATATTTTTCATTATCAAAAAACATTTGTGTAACAATATATTCGGCTCCGTTATCAACTTTATTTTTTAGCCATTTAATATCCAAGTCAATATTGGGAGCTTCCTCATGCTTCTCAGGATATCCAGCTACGCCATAACTAAAACGATCACCGGTATTAATATCCATTTGTGTACCATCAATAAAAAGCCCTCTATTGAAATCATTTATTTGCAGTTGAAGATCAGAAGCATGTGCGTGACCATCTACATTGGGGATAAATTTTGCTTCATGCTTTGCCTTATCACCTCGCAAAACGAGTAAATTCGTAATTCCTAAAAAATTCAAGTCAATTAATGCATATTCTGTTTCTATTTTAGAATAGCCACTACATATGATATGTGGAACCGCTGGGATGCCATAACGATGCTGAATTGCAGCAGCTACTGCTACTGTACCAGGACGAGATCGTTCAGTTACTTTTTGATATAATCCATCTTGTGTGCTTTTATATACCAACTCACTACGGTGTGTTGTAATATTTATATACAGCGGATTAAACTCCATCAATGAATCAATATTTTTAAACAATTGATTGATCCCTTTTCCTTTTATTGGTGGTAATACCTCAAACGAAAAACCTGCGCTATCTCTATTTTCAATTATCTGAAGTATTTTCATAATTTGAAATTTAAAGTCTCAACAAAATTCTAATTTACTTAATATTTGTAAAGTATCAAACCAACTATATAATTTATTAAAACTATTTATTAGCAATTGAATCATTTTGCAAACGAGCTATTTGATTTCGTGCTACTTGTAATTGGCGTTCTAATTTTTCTTTACATAACTGAATTTTATATACCTCCTCCATTGGAGCTTTCTTAATTTCGCATTCAACTAATAAACTATCTTGTTTTTGTATCTCTTTAATTATAACTCGCTCTTTTATTTGCGACCTCAAAGGCATCACTTTTCTCCTCACATCAATTTGCTTAGGATAAACTGAATCAATAGAATCTATATATTTAGTTGATTTATCGTAGTCACATTTCATAAAAGCATCATGCGCTTTATTCAATAATTCTTCAGCCAATATCGAATCTTGCTTTAATTCGGTAGTTGTTGAACTATTACAGCTTGTAATAAATATTGCAATAACAAACAAAAATAAGTATTTAACTTCTTTGAACATCTTTTACTCCTTTCACAGTTTTAATTTTCTTAATTAATGCATTGAGTGCTTGTGTATCTGAAACACCAACAACTAAAAATCCTTGAAACAAACCATCATTTGAATCAATTGAAATACTTTTTAATATAATATTTTTCTCCTTAGTAATAATTGAGGTTATATTTGTCACTATACCAATATCGTCGTACCCAATTATACGCAGAGTTGCTCCAAATTGGCTTCCAACTTTTCCCGACCACCTTGTCGATATTATTCGATATGGATATTTACTCCTTATATGGCTAGCATTAGGGCAATCGTTTTTGTGTATTTTAATTACACCCTCGGCCGATATAAAGCCAAAAACTCCATCACCATAAATAGGGTTGCAACACTTTGCTAATCTATAATTAATTCCTTTAATATCTTCACCAATAATCAAGACATCATCTGCTCTATCAACTTCTTCTTGAGGCAATAAGGTAAACTCATTTGCAGGGCGGGGACCTATAGTTGTCTCATTAAGTTT
Source organism: Muribaculaceae bacterium (assembly GCA_045646905.1). Classification (GTDB taxonomy): domain Bacteria; phylum Bacteroidota; class Bacteroidia; order Bacteroidales; family Muribaculaceae; genus RGIG4079. The sequence continues at coordinate 406,568 of JAZRLP010000026.1, read as the reverse complement.
TTGATCCAAAATTTCATATTGAGCAATAACATCATTTACATCTAATACCTCTTTTGCTATCTCATCATAAAAATCGGTTACAGTTTTAAAGCCCATTTTTTTGATAAGCTTCATCAATGTCGCTTCCTCTATTTCAATTTTTCGGTTCTTGAATCTTCTTTGTAGTAATTCTTTCCCTAATTCTGCAGCACTATTCTGCATTTCATGAATAGTTTGTTTAATCTTATTTCTCGCTTTAGAGGTAACTACAAAATTCAACCAATCTTGTTTTGGTGTTTGACTTGATGCTGTAAGAATCTCAACCGAATCACCATTATTCAATTTATAGTTAAGCTTTTGTGCCTTTCCATTAACCTTTGCACCTATACATTGACATCCCAATCTTGAATGAATATTAAATGCAAAATCAACTACTGTTGCACCTAAAGGCAATTTATATAAATCCCCCTTGGGAGTAAATACAAATACCTCCTTTGCATAAACATCCATCTTAAAGTTCTTCATCAACTCCATGGGGCCTGTCTCAGCTGCTTCGAGAATATCTCGCACATTGTTCATCCATGCATCGAGATTGTTTTCACTTTTTCCTCCCTTATATTTCCAATGTGCAGCAAGACCTTTCTCTGCGACTAAGTCCATTCGTTTAGTCCTAATCTGAACCTCAACCCACTTATTCTCTGGACCAACAACTGTGGTATGAAGCGACTCATAGCCGTTGCTTTTAGGTATTGTCAACCAATCTTTCATGCGCTGAGTGTTTGGTTGATACATATCTGCAATAATTGAATATGCCAACCAACAATCAGCCTTTTCTCGTTCTAAAGAGGAATCCAATATTACTCTTATCGCAAATAGGTCAAAAATTCCATCAATATCATTCTTTTGCTTGCGCATTTTATTCCATATAGAATATATTGATTTTGTTCGACCTTTAATCTCAAAAACTAAGCCAGCTTCTTCTAACTTCTTCTTTACCGGGCCAATGAATGACGAGATATACTCATCACGTTCAACCTTTGTTTCATTTAGTTTTCGCGCAATTTCAGTAAATTTCTCTCTATTAGTATATTTTAATGACAAATCTTCTAATTCCGATTTAATCACATATAATCCTAAACGGTGAGCTAATGGTGCATATAAATAATTTGCTTCATATGCTACATCATGAACATATTTTTCATTAGGATGATGGTTAATCGCTCTCATCAATACCAGACGATCAACAATCATGATAATTATTACACGAATATCCTCGGCAAAAGTAAGTAATAGATTCCTAAAATTATCACTTTCAACTGCTGCTTGTCGGCTATATAATGTAGCAACCTTTAATAATCCGCTCACTAATTTTGCGACATCAGCGCTCCATTGTTTCTCAAGTTCTGCTATAGTTATATATTCAGTTTGGCAAATATTATGCAATATTATAGCCACAATCATATTCCTGTCAGGACTTATTTTATTGCACAACATTAATGCTGTTTCAATATTATGAACTACAGGATTAATTCCATACTTATTTTTTCGGTAATGGCCATTTTCAATTGCCGACTTGATTGTTTGCTTTAATATTTTAAAATCACAACTTTGCAAAACACCTTTTGACATTCTCATCAATTGTCTCACGGAATTTAGCATTTTTGCTTTTTCTTCTTGATTAAAATATTTAGCATTCATCATTAAAATATTTTTTCAAAATTACTTAACAGTCATTGAATTCAACTGTTCAATATAGTTCAAAATGTCAACACGACCTCGACCATCAACGCTTGATGACTTAAAAATAGGGGGTAGTTCCTCCCAATCTTCTTTTAACTCATCGCAATAGATTTCTATTGCTCTTTTAGCGGCCGACGATGACATCTTATCAAGTTTAGTGAAAACGATACTAAACGGAACGCCATTTTCACCAAGCCATTCCATAAATTCTTTATCAATTTTTTGTGGCTTATGTCGAGAATCTATTAATAGAAATAAATTTACCATTGATTCTCTGTTTAGTATATAGCTCTCTATTATTTTTTTTAATTGATTACGACTATCTTTTCCTCGTTGAGCATATCCGTAACCAGGCAGGTCAACTAAATACCAAGCATCATTAATCAAAAAGTGATTTATTAACATAGTCTTGCCTGGAGTTGCCGATGTCATCGCTAAAGACTTCTTACCTGTAAGCATATTTATCAAGGACGATTTCCCCACATTTGATCGTCCAATAAACGCATACTCATTAAGATTATCTTGAGGACATTTTTTTATATCAGTATTACTAATTATAAATTTAGCACTTTTTATTTCCATATAAATTAAATTTGTTGTAAAGATAACGAATTACAAGCGATAAAACAAGCAAATATGCTCATCATAATACATAGTTTAAGATTTTATCGTAACTTTGCAACACTATTTTATTATAGGATGAACGATTTAAGCAATAAATTTCGATTCCAATTCAAACAGTTTGGACTTAATGATAGTAAATGCGCCATGAAAATTGGCACTGATGGCGTATTACTTGGTGCTTGGGCAAATATCAATCAAGCTAAAAATATCCTTGACATAGGGTCGGGGAGTGGCCTTATTACTCTCATGGTAGCACAACGCAGTAATGCTAATGTATGTGGCATAGAAATTGATGAAGATGCTGCAAAACAGTCCGTTGAGAATATTAAATGGTCTCCTTGGTCAAATCGCATTACAATAATCAATTCCGATTTTATCGCTTGGTGCACAGCGAATAATGAGATTCCCAAATTTGACCACATCGTTAGCAATCCACCATTTTTTAATAATGGTCCCACTGCCCCCAATGCCTCACGAGCATTGGCTCGACACAACAATTCCCTTGATTATAATCAACTATTGAATCTATCAAAAGAGTTACTTTCTGAAGACGGAAAAATTTCAGTTATATCACCAATAGAAAGGGAAAATGATATCATTTTTTACTCCTCAATCGAACATTTATACATACATCGTATAACACATATCTACTCTAAAGAAGGGGGTAAGGCTACACGCATTTTATGGGAATTTAGCAAACGAAAATGTTCAACACAACACTCGTCAATTGCAATCAGAGATTGTAATAATAACTATAGTCAAGATTATATTAATCTCACAAGAGAATTTTATTTAAATTTTTAATTAAGAATAATTAATATGATTAATAACAATAAACTCATTTTAAATTTTGTTTCAAGAATTGGAATTTTTGCCTGCCTTGCAATTATAGGCTTGTTATTAAGTGGATTTTCTGCGCTATTAATAACATCTATTTGGAGTGAGAGCACTGCAACTCTTCGCATTTCAACAGTCATTCAAAATGTTTTCTTTTTTATTACACCGGCTATAATAAGCGCATTATTTATCACTCGATTGCCTGCCGATTTCCTTCGTTTACGCAAAGTCCCAACCTCCAATAGTTTTTTCTTAACAATTGCGATAATCCTATTCAGTATTCCCGCAATGAACTTCATCATTCATTGTAACGAATCAATAGTTTTACCAAGCGCAATGAGAGACATCGAAAACTCTTTAAAAACGATGGAAGAATCTTCAAGAGCACAAATAAATATTTTGCTTGGCGAACCAACAATCGCAAACTTAATTATGTCAATACTCATCGTGGGTATCCTTACCGGGTTGGGTGAAGAATTATTTTTCAGAGGAGCACTTCAAAATATTTTACATACATGTCCTATGAATGCTCATACTGCTATTTGGACCACAGCCGTTATTTTTAGCGCTTTACATTTTCAATTTTATGGTTTTATTCCTCGCATATTAATTGGTGCATTTTTTGGCTATCTAATTTTATGGAGTGGATCAATATGGTTACCAATATTTGCGCATGCACTTAATAACTCATTGGTTGTTATTTCCACTTGGATATGTTCGCGCAATTCTATTAATTTTGACATCAATAAAATAGCAACCGATTTATCAACCGAAAGTTATATACTCATTATTGCGAGTGTAATAATCACTGCATTATTAATTTTACGATTATATCGACATCTTAAATACAATACAAAATAAAGAAAAGCCTCGCAAGCGAGGCTTTTCTTATAAATTTTCAATATTTTACTAGTCAAATTTTTTACGATGAAAAACAAAATTCCTACCTAAATACTTTTCTTTTACAATAGGATTTTCAGCCAATTCTTCTGAGGTACCTTGAAATAAAATCTTTCCTTCAAATAATAAGTACGCTCTGTCAGTGATGCTCAATGTTTCAGGTGCATTATGGTCAGTTATGAGAATACCTATATTTTTCTCTTTTAACTTATATACAACCGATTGAATCTCTTCCACCGCAATAGGGTCAACTCCTGCAAATGGTTCATCCAACATAATAAATTTAGGACTTATCGCCAAACATCGAGCAATTTCAGTTCGACGCCTCTCACCGCCCGATAATTGATCGCCCAAATTTCTTCTCACTTTCTCTAAACTAAATTCTGAGATTAAACTCTCAAGTTTATCCTTTTGATACTCCTTCGTTGTATTGGTCATTTCTAAGACCGAACGGATATTATCTTCAACCGACATTTTTCGAAACACTGAGGGTTCTTGTGCCAAATATCCAATACCATTTTGAGCTCTTTTGTAAACAGGGAAATTGGTGATATTTAAATCATTCAAAAATATTTCACCCTCATTGGGCGTAACAAGACCTACAGTCATATAAAATGTAGTGGTTTTCCCTGCGCCATTCGGACCCAACAAGCCTACAATTTCACCTTGTTTCACATCAATTGATACATGATTAACAACAGTGCGTTGACGATATTTTTTCACCAAGTTTTCTGTTCTCAACACCATAGGCTCATTTGTTTCTTGCTCTGTATATGACAATTGAGCATCATCGGGTGAAATTATTTCTGGCTTTATTTCTATATTCATATTTTAAATTCAAACAATTTAGATTGTTATTTAGTAATATTCGCTATTTATCTCATAAAGGAGGTTGTAAAATATAAGCACACGAAATTAATAAAAAAACACCATATAACACTATCAATATTGCTATTTTTACCTATTTAATTGCCTTTTAAGACAAAATGGCATATTGCATCAACTCAAAATCCCCTAATTTCAAGAAAAATCACTAACTTTGCATACCAAAACATAATTATTATATGGTATTAACCGAATCTTTAGCAACATTTGGCAAATATTGCCTTTTTATAAAACGCATTTTTGCGCTTCCCGATAAGTGGAATGTATTCTTCCGTCGTACGATAACCGAAATTTCAAAACTTGGCGTTGATTCAATTCCATTAGTACTTGTTATTTCTCTTTTTATTGGGGCTGTTATTACAATTCAAATGCAACTAAATATCATGTCCCCATTGATTCCGGCATATGCCGTTGGGATGGCAACTCGTGAGATTATTCTTCTTGAATTTTCATCTTCAATCCTATGCCTTATTCTTGCCGGAAAAGTTGGGTCTAATATCGCTTCTGAAATTGGAACAATGAGAGTTACCGAACAAATTGATGCTCTAGAAATAATGGGGGTTAATTCAGCCAATTTTCTCGTCTTACCCAAAATTGTTGCGTTCATATTATTTATGCCCGTGCTTGTGGTATTTTGTATGGGTACCTCACTCGTAGGGGGCTACTTAATTGCACTTTTTACCGACATAATACCCGTTTCAAGATATATCTATGGTATGCAAACAATGTTCATACAATGGTATGTATGGTATGGCATAATCAAATCATTGGTTTTTGCATTTATAATATCTTCAGTTGCATCATTTTTTGGTTATTATGTAAAGGGAGGTGCGCTTGATGTAGGTAAGTCAAGTACCAACGCAGTTGTAACAAGTAGCATTCTCATCCTTTTATTTGATGTTATCCTCACTAAACTATTATTACAATGATACAGGTTAAAAATGTAATAAAATCATTTGACGATAAAACAATCCTTCATAGTGTAGATGCGACTTTCCACGATGGAAAAACCAATTTGATTATTGGTCAAAGTGGTTCAGGAAAGACTGTTTTAATGAAGTCAATCGTAGGTCTTGTAACACCTGAAAATGGTGAAATTTCTTACGACGGACGAGACTTGTTAAAAATGAACACCAATCAAAAAAAAGAATTACGCAAAGAGATTGGCATGTTATTTCAAGGTTCAGCCCTATTTGATTCCGAAACAGTTTTAGGCAATGTTATGTTCCCCCTTGTTATGTTCACTAAAATGACTCAAGCCGAAATGCGCGATAGAGCGCTATTTTGTATTGAGCGTGTAAACTTAAAAGGTGCCGATAAAAAATATCCTTCTGAGCTCTCTGGAGGGATGCAAAAGCGCGTTGCAATCGCTCGCGCAATAGCAATGAATCCTAAATACTTATTTTGCGACGAGCCAAACTCTGGTCTTGACCCTAAAACGTCTATCCTTATTGACGAACTACTAAGCGACATCACACACGAATATAATATAACAACCATTATCAACACCCACGATATGAACTCGGTGTTAGGCATTGGCGAGAACATTATATTCCTAAATAAAGGTCACCGCGAATGGGTAGGGGATATGACACAAATTTATAATAGCGACAATCAAGCACTTAATGATTTCGTTTTTGCTACTGACCTCTTCCAAAAGGTAAAAAAATATGTAGTTGAGACTCAAAAATAAAATAGCACTTTAATATTTCAATGATTATAAAATAATAACGCCATTCTCTTTTCGAGAATGGCGTTATTATTTATTGGGTGTTCAAAAACTAATCTTCTGATTGAGTTTCAGCATATTCTTTAAGCAATTTTTCTTGCACATCACCTGGAACAAGTTCATATGAAGCAAACTTCATTGTAAATGAAGAACGTCCACCAGTAATAGAACTTAATGCAGTAGAATAAGACGACATTTCTTTCAAAGGCACTTTAGCACTAATCTTTTCAAAACCGCTTTCACTCTCCATGCCCATAATGATTGCACGACGACCTTGAAGATCACTCATTACATCACCCATTACATCACCAGGAACCATTACTTCTACATCATACACTGGTTCAAGAATTTTTGGGTTTGCACTACGGAAAGCTTCGCTAAAGGCATTTCTACCTGCTAAGCGAAAAGAAATTTCATTTGAATCAACTGGGTGCATCTTACCATCATATATACAAACTCTTACATCTCGAGCATAAGAACCTGTCAATGGACCTTGTTCCATTCTATCCATCAATCCTTTTACAATTGCAGGAATAAAACGAGCATCAATAGCACCGCCAACAATACAGTTATGAACAACGAGCTTACCACCCCAATCCAATGGAATTTCTTGAGTGTCGCGGATATTCATCTTAAATTCTTGGCTACCAAATTTATATGTATCAGGAGCAGGCATTCCTTCTGTATATGGTTCAATAATCAAATGTACTTCACCAAATTGGCCAGCACCACCTGATTGTTTTTTATGACGATAATCAGCGCGCGATGCCTTTGTTATAGTTTCGCGATAAGGAATCTTTGGCTCTTCAAATACGATAGGTAACTTGTCATTGTTTTCAACACGCCATTTCAATGTTCGTAAATGGAACTCACCTTGACCCGAAAGAATTACTTGTTTCAACTCTTTTGATTGCTCAACAACCCAAGTTGGATCTTCTTCATGCATACGAGTAAGAATAGCACTTAATTTTTCAGCATCACTTTCAGTCACAGGACGCACTGCGCGTTGATATTTGGGTGCAGGATACTTAATAAATCCATCGTAAGAGAACTCACAACCTTTTTCATTTAATGTATTTCCTGTGCGTACATCCTTCATCTTCACAGTAGCACCGATATCACCAGCACAAAGTTTATCTACTGGAGTCTTTATTTGACCACACACACAGTTGATTTGAGCAAAGCGTTCTTTTGATCCACGAGTAACATTGTCAAGGTCAGCTCCTGCAGATAATGTTCCTGACATTACTTTGAAATAGCTTACTTCACCTATATGAGGTTCAACTGTAGTTTTAAACACATATAAGCTTAATGGTCCATTAGAATCGGGCTTAACTTCTTTACCATTTGCATCAACAGGAATTGGCATATCTTCTACAAATGGAACTACATTACCTAAAAATTCCATCATACGACGCACACCCATATCTTTTTCAGCACTAACGCAGAATACAGGGAAAATCGAACGATCAACCAACCCTTTACGGATACCTTCACGCATTTCGTCTTCAGTTAAATGCCCTTGATCAAAGAACTTTTCCATCAATGTTTCATCATTTTCAGCAGCAGCCTCAACCAATTGTTGGTGTAATTCTTTTGCTTTTTCCATTTCTTCAGCTGGGATTTCTTCAATTGTAGGAACTCCACCTTCGGGACCCCATGAATACTTTTTCATCAAAAGCACATCAATCATTGAATTAAATCCGGCTCCACATGACAAAGGATACTGAATGGGAACAACTTTGTTTCCAAACACCTCTTTCATTTGTTCAAGAACATTATCATAATCAGCCTTCTCACCATCAAGCTGGTTCATCGCAAAGATTACTGGTTTTTTCAATTTTGCAGTAGTGCGGAAAATATTTTGAGTACCTACTTCAACTCCATATTGACCATTGATTACAATCACACCTGTATCGGTCACATTTAATGCTGTAATAGCACCACCCACAAAGTCATCTCCCCCTGGGCAATCAATCATATTTAATTTTTTCCCTAGGAATTCAGCATAAAAAACGGTTGAAAAAACAGAGTAACCATATTCTTTTTCAACCGGAAAATAGTCACATACAGTATTTTTTGCATCAACTGTACCACGACGTTTTATAACTCCACACTCGTAAAGCATTGCTTCTGCGAGTGTGGTTTTACCAGAGCCTTTACTTCCAAGCAAGGCGATGTTCTTAATTTCTTTTGTTTCGTAAACTTTCATACTATTTAGATTTAATGATTAATTATTATTGTTAGTTAGTTTGTCAAAACGACCGCAAAATAGTCATTATTTTTGAATTTGCAAACTTTTTTCGATATGTTTCAAAACATTATTTTTGATTTTCATCAATTTTCGTGGCAAATTACAACTTTTTCATGTTTTTCTTTTCATATCCCCATTTTTGGCACTCATTTTGCTATATCAATTTCTATTATTGACAAAATTAATTATATAACATTGAAATATAATGAGCTACTCCAACGACGATAATCATGCAATAGTTTCTATTGGACAAATTGACATTGATGCTACATCTTTTAATACTGAGCCTGCGATTGATGATCTTCCTATATTAGCCACTCGTAATCTTGTATTATTTCCCGGGGTTACAATACCTATCTCATTAGTGCGTCCTAACTCTCGCACAACCGCTGAAATTGCATCTAAAAAACAAATTCCAATTGGTATTGTCTGCCAACTTGATGCCGATGATGATAATCCGTCTGTCACAACAGGATTATTCAAATATGGTGTTTTTGCCGATGTGCTTAAGGTGTTTAATTTACCCGATGGTTCGCACACAGCAATCGTTCGTGCTCGTGGAAAATTCAAAATTATTGGCAAAGGCATAGGTACAACCATTCCTCAAGCCGAATTATGTGCAAAAGTAAAGCCCATAAAAGATACTAATCCACGAAGCAATGATAAAGAATTCATTGCTCTTTCCTCCTCAATAAAAGATTCTACACTAAACATTTTAAAGAAAACAAGCGAGGGGCCAAACGAACTAGTGTTCAACATTGCCAATTTTCCTGACCCTATTGGATTAATCAATCTCATATCATCTCATCTTCCGTTTGATGTTGAATTCCGCCAATCTTTATTAGCACAAAATCGAGTAAAAGATCGTGCTTTTGCTCTACTAACCGAGCTAACTCGTAATGAGCAAATGGTTGAAATAAGTCGCGACATTCAAAAACGTGCTCGTAAATCTCTTGATGAGCAACAACGCAATGTATTCCTTCACCAACAAATGGAAACAATTCGTCAAGAGTTATATGGAGACACCGACGATGCCGATAATCTTCGTGCTCGAGCCGACAATGTACAATTCCCCGAACATGTCGCAAAAGCATTCAATAAAGAGCTTGAGAAACTTCGTCGCCTCAATCCTCAAAGCCCCGACTACTCAATCCAATTTACTTACCTCGAAACACTTCTTGATCTTCCTTGGAACAATGAATCCCCACTAAACACCGATTTCAAAAAAGCCGAAGAGATTCTCAATGAAGATCATTACGGGCTTGACAAAGTTAAAGACCGCATTCTTGAACAACTGGCTGTTCTCATGAACACACCTGGGGGGAAAGCTCCAATATTATGCCTTTGTGGAGCTCCAGGAGTAGGGAAGACCTCTCTTGGGCAATCAATAGCAAAAGCCTTGGGACGCAAATACCAACGAGTATCCCTTGGTGGTTTACACGATGAGGCCGAAATACGCGGACATCGTCGCACATACATAGGAGCTATGCCTGGACGCATCATAGATGCAATGAAACGCAGTGGTTCTTCAAATCCAGTATTGCTTCTTGACGAAATTGATAAAATAGGTCAAGACTTCAAAGGCGACCCATCAGCAGCCCTTCTTGAAGTATTAGACCCAGAACAAAATTGTCATTTCCACGACAATTATATTGATGTTGATTATGACCTTTCAAAAGTTTTATTTATAGCAACTGCAAATACACTTTCTACTCTTTCTCAACCATTGCTCGATCGCATGGAAATTATTGACATTTCGGGCTATCTTATTGAAGAGAAAGTAGAAATCGCTCGTCGCCACCTCGTTCCTCGCATTGCTGCTGAACATAGTTTTGCTCCTGGCGAAATTAATTTTTCCGACGATGCTCTAATTGCCATAATCGAATGCTATACATCAGAAAGTGGTGTTCGACAACTTGAAAAGAAACTATCTTCAATTATTCGTAAAATTGTCCTCAATAAAATGAGTGGCAAAGAATATTCTACAGAAATCAAAAAAGAGGATTTAAAAACCCTTCTTGGAATTGAATCTCATAATAAAGACCGATATGAAGGTAATGACTTTGCTGGCGTTGTAACTGGTCTTGCATGGACATCTGTCGGAGGTGAAATATTATTTATTGAGTCATCTTTAGCCAAGGGCAAAAGTGAGAAACTTACTTTGACAGGAAATCTAGGCGAAGTAATGAAGGAGTCAGCCGTTATTGCACTACAATATGTAAAATCGCATGCCGACACTCTCAATATTCCACTTGATCGTTTTGAGAAGTTTAATCTTCACATTCACGCTCCAGAAGGTGCAATACCAAAAGATGGTCCTTCAGCAGGTATCACAATGGCAACATCAATTGTTTCTACCTTCCTACAACGCAAAGTAAAAGCACGCACAGCAATGACCGGAGAAATCACTCTTCGAGGCAAAGTGCTTCCAGTTGGAGGTATCAAAGAAAAAATTTTAGCCGCCAAGCGTGCCGGCATCACCGATATCATTCTATCTTCCGACAATCGCAAAGATGTTGAAGACATCAGCGAAATTTACATCAAAGGACTCACTTTCCACTATGTAAACACCATGCTCGAAGTCTTCAACATCGCAATTACCGATGATGTTGCAATTGATGCAATAAACTTTGATTAAAAACTAGACACCCTTCAAATAAAAAAAGCTATCAGATTAATTCTGATAGCTTTTTTAGCAATAATGATAATAAATTAATTTTCATCGATTTCTTCAGTTTCAGCAGGTTTAAAATCTGTCATTCCTGCTTCTACTAAAATATTATACCAACTAAATACTTTCTTTATATCATTAGTATAAACTCGTTCATCATCAAAGTCGGGCAATACTGTTGCAAAATATTCGCGAATTTCTTTGTCGTTTTTCATCGCTTTTACATCAACAGTTTTTCCTTCATTTTTTTCCTTAATTGAATCAAATACTTCCGCCAATGGAATATCTTCTTCTAATGTATAAATTGCAATATCTCCGAGAGATATAATCTTATCGTGAGCATAAGCAGGCAATCGTTTTCCATTGCCTATTGCTTCCACAATCAACATATTTTTTCCTTGACTCACTAATTTATACAATCCAGGGCGTCCTGATATTGACAATACTGTTTTTAACATAATCTATTTAGAATTTAATTTTTGGAATTATATTGCAAAAATAATGCTTTTAATTCAATCTGCATTAAGATTATCAATATTTTCTTTTATTCTCGGTTTTTATATAATAAATTGTGTAACTTTGTAGGAGTATTTTACCCACAACAACAATAATAATAGATATGATAGATACTAATGCTCAATTTGACGCAGCATTGAAAATGTGTCGCGACTTATTTGTAAAAAAACTTCACGACTATGGTGCTGCTTGGCGCATTATGCGTGCATCATCAATTACCGACCAAATCTTCATCAAAGCCAATCGCATTCGCTCGCTTGAAATTAAAAAAGAATCTAAAGTAGGAGAGGGGATATTACCCGAATTTATTGGCATTGTTAACTATGGTATTATTGGGTTAATTCAATTACTAAAAGGGCATGCAGAAACCGAAGACATGTCAGCCGAAGAGGCCATTAAATTATATGACTCACTTGTCGCTGAAACAAAAGCACTTATGATAGCTAAAAATCATGATTACGATGAAGCATGGCGTTCAATGAGGGTATACTCTTATACCGACCTAATCCTCATGAAGATTCTACGCACCAAGCAGATTGAAGACATTGATGGCGCAACTTTAGTATCAGAAGGCATTGATGCTAACTATAAAGACATGATAAATTATTCGGTATTCGCTATCATTAAGCTCACCGAGAAAGAACAATAATGAGCAAATTTACTCAATTAAACACCCGGTTAATGCCCTATATCATATGGGCATTACGCATAATTATAGGTATCACATTTATCATATCGGGGTTAACCAAGATGATAGATGTGTGGGGATTTACATATAAAATTGAACAATATCTCAATGTATGGGGATGGGAGATAACTCGTCCTCTCATAGTTATTGCAGCAATGTCTTTATCTGCAATAGAGTTTGTCATTGGGGTAATGATTTTCGCCGGTTGCTATAAGCGCACTGCAGTATGGATAGGAACTGCAATAATGACCATGATGCTTCCTTTTAGTGCATATATTATGATTGCTAATCCTGTTGATGATTGTGGTTGTTTTGGTGACTTCTTAATAATATCAAATATTGGCACATTTATTAAAAATATCTTCATTTCATTTGGCATCATATACTTATGCATAAATAATCACAAAAAGAATGGATTATTTCACCCATATGTACAATGGGCTGTAGCATCAGTTAGCTATATTTATATACTGATTATTGGTTTCATTGGTTACAATGTGCAACCTCTAATTGATTTCCGCCCTTTTAAAGAGGCAACATCTCTAGTAAATAATTTCACTCAAGATAATTCTGATTTTGAATTTATCTACGAAAAAAATGGCATAAAACAGTCATTTAACATTACAAATCTACCTGATAGTACTTGGACATTTATAGACCGTATAGAAACAAAATCTACTACCGACAATAATAACGCCGATAATAAATTTATAATATACGACACTAACGACAATGACATAACTACTGAAACAATATCTAACGATGGAAAACAACTTTTAATATTAGTTCCTGAAATAGAAAAAGCCAACATATCATATTCATTTCTAATTAATGAAATGAATAATTATATAACACAGCAAGGTGGCAATTTAATAGGAATTTTTGCAACAAAAGATAAAAATAAGATTGAACATTGGGCTGATATATCATTAGCACAATGGCCTATATACCTTGCAGAAGATACATCTATTAAAGAACTTGCCCGAGGGAAAATAGCAGTTGTATATCTTGAAGAAGGAGTCATTAAATGGAAACGCACATTATCATCAATTCCGTCCGACATCTTTTCTTCAAATAAAAATGATAATCCACTTTCTCTATTACATACTAATGGGGAAAGACAATTTCTCTATCTTTCATTAGCTTTTATTGCAATAACAATCATATTCTCAATATTTAATTGGATTATTATGTCAGTTAAATCCCATTTTTCTCGCAAAAACAAAAAAAAGAATGTAACTTTGCAAAACGAAATTATAATTAAATAAATAAAATATTTACACTTAATAAATATATAAAAATGAGAAAGAATATTGTTGCTGGCAACTGGAAAATGAACACTACTCTTCAAGAAGGTGTTGCACTTGCCAAAGGTGTTAATGAAGCACTTAAAAATGTAACTGCTAATTGTGATGTAATTATTGGGGTACCTTTCACTCACCTCGCTACAATCAACGATGTTATTGATTCTTCAAAACTTGGCCTTGCTGCTGAAAATTGTGCTGACCACAAATCAGGCGCTTATACTGGTGAAGTTTCAGCATCAATGGTAGCATCTACAGGTGCTAAATATGTAATCCTTGGCCACTCTGAACGTCGCCAATATTATGGTGAAACATCTGAAATCCTCAAAACTAAAGTAAATCTCGCTCTTGAAAACAACCTCACTCCAATCTTCTGCATTGGCGAAGTTCTTGAAGAACGTGAAAACGGAACTTATTTTGATGTTGTTAAAGCTCAAATTGAAGAATCTCTATTCGAACTTTCTGCTGAAGACTTTGGCAAAATAGTTCTTGCTTATGAACCAGTATGGGCTATTGGTACTGGCAAAACTGCGACTGCTGATCAAGCTGAAGAAATCCATGCATTTATCCGTAGCGTACTCGCTGCTAAATATGGAGAAGAAGTTGCTAACAACACATCTATTCTCTATGGTGGTAGCTGCAAACCATCTAACGCTGCTGAACTCTTTGCAAAACCTAATGTTGATGGTGGTCTCATCGGTGGTGCTGCTCTTGAAGTGGAATCATTCATGGGCATCGTAACTGCTTTCTAATAAAGTTTTTTAGATAATATAACTAAGGCTACAAAAAAAATGATTATTTTTGTAGCCTTAATTATAACTTTCTCTCTTATAAGTATGACACGTATTAAAATCGTCACTCTATTTTTATCAATTATTTTCTCTTCGGCAATCACTACTGTTTCTGCCGTTGAAAATGATTCTATAGCAGTTAATGATTCTATTTCTATTGTTGATATAATAAATAATGATTCGTTATCTACAATTCAAATAATTCAATCCAACGAACTTAATGAACGAATTATGGATAATGATGACGAGATTATTATTGAAGAGAAGAAAGATAACCAAAAATCATCAGACAAGGCCACTCCTAAGAGAGTAACTGCTGGCAAACAAGTAAGTTATCGCATATTAGCTTTCAACAAAGCTAACCAACGAGACCAAGCAATGACTCTTGCTCGACAAATAAACTCTCGTTTTCCTCAATATGGAGCAAAAGTTTCTTCTAATCTTCCATATTGGCAAGTATGGGTAGGGTTATTTTTTAATGAGAAAGACGCCCAACGAGCTCGCAATGAAATAAAGAGCGCATTCCCGCAAAGTTCGCCAAGTGTAAGAAAAGCAAATGTTGTTGTTAAACGATAATAATCACGATTCAAACTATGATGAATCACGTAAAAGATAGTAATGAGACTGTTGAAAAAATTGCAGCTCATTTTGAAGAAATAATAAAACTTCTTGGCGAAGATACGTCTAGAGAAGGATTATTAAAGACCCCTATCAGGGCTGCTAAAGCATTATACAAATCTACAAAAGGATATCGCGCCGATGCAATTGAAATTGCAAAACAAGCTATTTTTGAGCATGCTGGCTCAAAAATGATTATTGTAAAAGACATTGAATTTTATTCTTTTTGCGAGCACCATATACTCCCATTCTTTGGAAGAGTATCTATTGGATACATTCCTAACGGAAAAATGATTGGATTGAGCAAACTTGCCCGAATTGTAAATGTATTCGCTCAACGCCTACAAGTACAAGAACGACTCACAGCCGAAGTATGTCAAGCTGTAGCTAAATCTCTCGATGCGAAGGGTGTAATTGTCGCTTGCAATGCACAACATTTATGCATGAAAATGCGTGGTGTAGAGAAACAAGATTCATCAACCACAACAATAGACTATATTGGAGATTTTGAAAATTCAATTGATTTAAGAAATGAATTTTTTGAATCACTAAAATATTCATAAGATGTTTATATTTAACCTATAAAACAAAAAAGGAGCTAAAAGCTCCTTTTTTTGTTAATCTTCATCATCGTCTAAATCATCAAAATCGAAATCCCAACCATAATCCATTGCCTCTTGTGTAAACTTGGCAAGCTCTCGACCTTCTCTTTTTGTTGGACGACCAAGTCCCTTCCTTCGGTCAATAAATCCCGAAATTTTCACAACCTCAAGCAAATCATATTGCGATTGGGGAGTTATATTATCCATATATTCAGGCACCAACTTTGCGCCTAACCGATTTTCAGTTAATGCTTTCACTCTGAACGAATAGGTTATAGGCGATTTTCTCACATTAATAATATCATCAACCTTTATCATCCTTGATGGCTTTGCTATAACACCAGCATCAATGTCCCCAATTGTAACACGACCTTTTTTACAGGCGTCAGTAGCAATTGTGCGAGTTTTAAAAATTCGCATAGCCCATAACCATTTATCAATCCTCACTTCCGACTTTGCCATAACTTCTTACTTATTATTATAAGTATTCATTGCTATATTTAACCCAGCAAGACAAAATGTTTTCATTGCATCAATTGCAACATCTAACCGAGTGGGCAACTTTTGACGCTCATCAAGAGTGAAATTTCCCAATACATAGTCAACTTGACAACCTCGAGGAAAATCATTCCCTATGCCAAACCTCAAACGAGGATAAACATCTGATCCTAGCATTTGAGCTATATTTTTCAGACCATTATGCCCAGCATCACTTCCACGACCTTTTAAACGAATTGCGCCGAACGGCAACGCTATATCATCGACCAATACAAGAATATGATCAGTTAGTATATTCTCCTTTTCTTTCCAATAACGAACAGCATTTCCACTGAGATTCATATATGTTGAAGGCTTTAACAACACTAATTGTTTGTTTTTCACTCTCACTCGAGCCACATCTCCATATCGTTCAGTAGAAAAAGAAATATTGGACGCCTCAGCAAAGGCATCCAATATCTTAAATCCTATGTTGTGGCGGGTATCGCGATATTCGTCTCCGATATTGCCTAAACCCACGATTAAATACTTCATAGGGCTAATAAAGTAGTTTTATGATTACTTCTTAGCAGCGGCAGCAGCAGCGGCAGCACCACGAGCAGCACGAGTGAGTTGAACTGCACAAACAACCGCATTTTTAGCGTTAACCAATTCAAGACCTTCAAAGTTAAGCTCACCAACTTGGAGTGATTTACCTAAGCCTAAAGAATCTACATTGATTACAAGACGTTCAGGAATTGATGTATAAATAGCTTTAACTTTAAGTTTCTTCATTGAAAGTGTCAATTTACCACCGGCTTTAACACCTTCAGCGTGACCTTCTAGTTTAACTGGAACCTCAATAACAACAGGTTTTTTATCGTTAACTTCAAGGAAATCTAAGTGAAGAATAGTATCTTTTACTGGGTGGAATTGAATATCTTTCAATACAGCCATTTTCTTTTCGCCATTCAAAGAAAGTTCTACTGCGAAAATTTCTGGAGTATAGATAAGTTTGCGAACACCTTCGTTTGATACAACGATGTCTGTAGTGATAAGGCCTTTACCATTACCAAGTTCTACAACTTTTTCACCAGCTTTAAGAGTTCCTGCATAAGGAAGGTCTACCAATTCACCACCATTAAGAACTGCAGGAATGTTTTGTGAACCGCGGAGAGCTTTTGCAGCTTTTTTACCGAGGTCTGTACGAGGAGTTGCCTCTAATTGAAATACTTTCATTTTAATTTTAATTTAATGTGTTACTAAAAATTAAGTTGCTCCTTAATTTCCCATCACACGGGATGCTAAAAAGCGATGCAAAGGTACAACTTTTTTTTCATTCTACCAAGTATTTATGCATTTTGAATGTAGGTTATTGAACATCTTATTTCACACATTAAGTTTATGTTAGATATAAACAACTCTTTAACCTTACTTTTCCAATATACTAAATCCTAATAAATGAGCCAATGATTAGTCATTTAATATTGGCATATAAATTGTTTGCCACATGAACGCATCCCAATCTTCATCATCATCCGATTTATCAGTATATGTTATGCGATATTGTGTTTTGCCATTCTCATCAATACGTTCCTCAATCTTAGAAACAATAATTTCACCTGATTTATAGCTTGGATAAAGTTTTTGAAACCTTTCTTGCATGATAGTTTCAAGATTGACGCTCCCACTAACATTTGTCCACTTCTTTGTCGCACATGATACTAATGCCAAAACAAAGACAACTAAAATAACAAAATTAAAAATTCTCTTCATGATATTATTTGATTATCTATGATTTACTCTAATAGCTCACTATATATATTTCGATAGCCATCTATCATTGACTGGCCTGTGTATTTTTTTGCATTTTCTAAACCCATTTTTGACACATTCTCAAAAAGAGTAGGGGACTCAATCATTTCCAATGCCGACAATAGTTCTTTTCCACTTAACTCGTTAAGTAATAATGGTGTTTCTCCAATTATTTCAGGAATTGATGAACTATTTAATGCGATAACTGGGCAACCGGTTTTTTGTGCCTCAACAATAGGCAAACCAAACCCCTCATAACTTGATGGATAAATCAAACATTTTGCTTGATTATATAATTCATTCAATATAGCATTATCAACATTTGAATACACATTATATCTATTAATTCCTAATTTCCTATTTAAGTATTCTTGCTCTTTAATAGATAAGGGAGCACCACAAATATCTAAACAATATGACGTTTCAGAGATAGACTCAACTAAAAAATCAAAATTTTTATATTTTGCACGACTTCCTACATACAATAACCTATCTCTTCGTGTAGCATTCTCTAAATTATAAAAATCATTAGACACGCCATTATATACAATCCTTATTTTATTATTGTCTATATTAGGTATATAATGCAACAAATCCTTGCGAGTACTTTCCGATACACATACAACAACATCAGCATTATTTATCGCTTCATATTTTTGTTTGCAATGCACATATCGTCGCAAACCCGACATATATCGTTCATATGTAAAATCGTGAACAGAGACTACACACTTTGTGTCTTTATCATCTATACATCGATAATAAGAAGAGTGAAATATTGCTGGCGTAATACCTTGAACTTTAATACTACGATACCTATCAACTATTAATGGGAAATTATGTTTTAATCTAACTAAATTTTCAATAGGGAAATATACTTTTTTTCTATATATATTATTTATTGCATCATCGCGCTCTATAAACAATAAATTAGCCTCATTATTATGCATTAAGCCATTCTGCAACATTGCCCATATTGCCGATATTCCACCCGATTGTTGTAGAGAATAAATTATATTATCGAAAAGTATCGTTTTCATTCATTTACAAAGTTATAAAAAAAATGAAAGCAACCGACAATTATCGGCTGCTTTCATAAGATTTATATCCTTTATATCAATTATGCATTATAAAAACTTAATTGTTCAGGAGTAAAGTTTGCAATAAAATCAGCATGTTTAGCAACTTCAGCTTGAGCCATTTTATTGTAAACATTTGCCGATGCAACAAATGATTCATTTTTATTGGCATCCAACAACAATAGGTAACCCATCATAATATTACCAGCCATCTCCACAAGACGACGAGCGAGGAAGTCTGTGTAAGCTTGATTGTCTTTAACCGAAAGAACTTTTTCCACTGCTTCAGCATATTTTGCTGTCATTGCCACAAGATTATCTTTCAATGGTTGAAGTGCTTCTGAAACTTCTTGTTCATTATATGAATTAATCAATGACAAATAAGAGCCAGTAGTTACGTGGCGAATTGCAGCAACAACTTGCAATTGGGTTGTACCTTCATAAATTGATGTAATACGAGCATCACGATACACGCGTTCACAAGCATAATCTTTCATGAAGCCAGAGCCACCATGCACTTGAATACAATCGTATGCATTTTGGTTACAATATTCACTCGCCATACCTTTTACCATAGGAGTACAAGCATCAGCAAGTTTACTATATTTCTTCATTTCTTGACGTTCTTCAGGAGTTAAAGAACGTTCCTTTGCGATATCTTCATAAGCTTTATATACATCCACGAAACGAGCTGTTTCATACAATAATGAACGTGACGCATCAAGTTTTGCTTTAATTACAGCAATGAGTTCTTGTACTGCTGGGAATTCAATAATAGCTTTACCAAATTGGCGACGATCTTTAGCATATGCAAGAGCTTCACGATAACAGATTTCGCTGATACCTACCGATTGCGCAGCAATACCAAGACGGGCTCCATTCATCAATGCCATTACATACTTAATAAGACCAAGACGACGTGAACCACAAAGTTCAGCTTTAGCATTCTTATAAGTCAACTCACATGTAGGAGAGCCTTTAATACCCATTTTATTTTCAATGCGACGCACATTTACACCACCTTGACGTTTGTCATAGATAAACATAGAAAGACCACGTCCATCTTTTGTTCCTTCTTCTGAACGAGCAAGTACCAAGTGGATGTCGCTATCACCATTAGTGATGAATCGTTTAACACCATTGAGTAACCATGTTCCATCTTCTTGTGGAGTTGCTTTTAGCATTACCGATTGAAGATCCGAACCAGCATCAGGCTCAGTCAAGTCCATTGACATTGTTTCGCCGGCACACACGCGAGTCAAGAAACGTTGTTTTTGGTCTTCATCACCAAATTCATACAATGTTTCAGCACAATCTTGAAGGCCCCAAAGGTTCTCAAAACCTGCATCAGCACGGCTCACAATATCAGCTGCCATAATGTATGGAGTGATAGGGAAATTAAGACCACCAAAACGGCGAGGCATAGCCATACCCATCAATCCTGCTTTGCGACATGCTTCAAGGTTTTCTTTTGTCCCATCAGCATAAATAACACGACCATTTTCTACACGTGGGCCTTGATGGTCAACTCCTTCGGCATTTTCTGCAACGATATTACCACAAATATCACCTACGATTTCGAGAACTTTATCATAGTTGTCCATTGCATCCTCAAAATCAAGAGGTGCATAATCAAACTTTTCAGCCTCAGTATAATTGCGTTCTTTTAATTCAACGATTTTTTGCATCAAAGGATGTGAAAGATGATGCTTCAAATCGGGATTATCTGTATAAAAATTAGCCATAACTGTCTTTTACTTAGAATTTTTCTTATAATACTTGATTAGTTTAGGCACAATGTCCTCAACATTTCCGGTAATTACATAATCAGCAATAGTGTTGATTGGTGCATTTGGATCATTGTTTATTGAAATAACAATTGAACTTTCTTGCATACCTGCGATATGTTGAATTTGGCCTGAAATACCACATGCAATATATAATTTTGGACGAACTGTAACACCTGTTTGACCTATTTGTCGTTCATGTTCTGCCACAAAACCAGCATCTACAGCTGCACGAGAAGCACCTACTTCACCACCAAGAACATTTGCTAAATCAAAAAGCATATCAAAGTTTTCTTTGCTACCTACACCATAACCACCAGCTACAATGATAGGAGAATTCTTGATATTAACTTTTGATTTTTCAATATGGCGATCTATAATTTCTACTACAAAATCGGCATCCGATACATATTTATTTGCATCTAGATTTATCACTTCTCCTTTGTAGTTAGCATCAAATACCTCTTTCTTCATTACGCCTTCACGCACAGTTGCCATTTGAGGGCGACAATCAGGGTTAACAATTGTTGCTACAATATTACCACCAAATGCTGGACGAATTTGATAAAGAAGGTTTTCATACTCTTTTCCTGTTTTAGGATCTTTGTGATCACCAATTTCAAGCGATGTACAGTCAGCTGTCAAACCGCTATGTAAAGAAGATGACACACGAGGGCCTAGGTCGCGACCAATACAAGTAGCACCCATCAAGCATATTTGTGGTTCGATTTCTTTAAATAAGTTAATCAACACTGCTGCATGTGGATTTGATGTATATGGATACAAACGCGCATCTGCCACTTTATAAACTGTATCTACACCATAAGGGAACACTTGTGACTCAACGCCATCAAGTTTATCACCAACGATGAGAGCCTCTAATTTTACACCGAGTTTTGTAGCAAGGACTTTGCCTTTGGTCAACAATTCCAAACTTACATCGGCTATCTTGCCTTCATCAAACTCGCAATATACTATTAAGTTATTTTTTTCTGACATAATTTCTGATGATTTTAGGATTAGCCAATAGTGTGATTTGCTATAAGTTCTTTGATGAGTTCTTCTAATTGCTCATCATTATTCTCTAAACAACGGCTTTCTTTAGCTGTAAACACAACATTCTCAATTGCTTTTACTTTTGTTGGAGAACCTGCAAGACCCACTTGATTAAGATCTGCTTCTACATATGCAGCGCTCCACTCTTGAAGAGCAAGATATGGACGCGCATCAACAAGTGCTTTCTTATCATCTGCCAATTTTTCCTTTTCGCTTGGAGAAACTGCATATTTAAATTTCATTACTCGTTGAGCATTACGAGGACGACACTCAGGAGCCGAACCGTTTACTGTAACAACGCATGGGAGTGGAGCTTTTACTGTTTCAACACCCGATTCTAAACGTCGTTTAACAATAACATAACCATCTTTCAATTCTACTATCTCTTCAGCATATGTAACTTGTGGTATGCCTAACTTTTCAGCGATTTGAGGTCCTACTTGTGCTGTATCACCATCGATTGCTTGACGACCGCCAAGTATGATGTCATAATTCCCAAACTTTTTCACAGCTTGAGCGAGAGAATAAGAAGTCGCTAAAGTATCAGCACCTCCAAGAACTCTATCAGTTAATACTATTCCAGTATCAGCACCACGATAAATCGCTTCACGAATAATTTCAGATGCTCGTGGAAGACCCATTGTCAACAATGTTACTTTTGAACCAGGATTTGCATCTTTCAAGCGAAGTGCTTGTTCAAGAGCATTTAAGTCTTCTGGATTGAAGATGGCTGGCAATGCAGCACGATTGATTGTACCATCTTCTTTCATCGCATCTTTACCCACATTACGAGTGTCTGGCACTTGTTTTGCGAGCACAATGATGTTTAAACTCATATTAAAAATATATTAGTTAATTATTTAAATTAATTTCTTTTATAAATAGCAAAGATAACAACTTGAATTAAATTCTCAAAACAACTTGGTCAATTATTCATAACTTGAACCATCAAAGCAATGAGTACAAATCTTGCATTTAGGTAGGCCGATTGAAGCCACAACATTTTCAATTGAACTAAATTTCAATGACGACAACTTCAAACGTTTTCCTATCTCTTCAACCATTGCATTATACTCTGGCGAACCAGTTTTTGCATATGCTTCAAGATTTTTATTAGGGTCACCTCCTTCAAGTTTAGCAATTACTTGACGCGTTATTAATTCCATTTCACTTTTTGAAGATGTGAAATTCAAGTATTTACAAGGATAAATCAATGGGGGACAACTAATTCTAATATGAACTTCCTTTGCTCCACAGTCAAACATATCTTGCACATTATCACGCAATTGAGTTCCTCTAACAATTGAGTCATCACAAAATATCACCCTCTTATCTTTTAGAATAGAATTATTTGAGATAAGTTTCATTTTTGCCACCAATTCACGACGTTCTTGTGAACTTGGAGTAAAACTGCGAGGCCAAGTAGGGGTGTACTTTACAATACCACGTTGGTAGGGCACGCCTTTTCCTTGCGCATAACCAAGAGCCATACCTATACCAGAATCAGGTATTGCACACACACAATCCACCTCTGTATCATCTTCTTTCCCCATATTCACTCCCGAGTCATAACGCATTTGTTCAACATTACGACCTTCATATTCGCAAACAGGGTAACCATAATATGTCCACAAAAACGCACATATTTGCATGTCCTTATTGGGTTCACGCAATTGCCTATATCCTTCCGATGAAATCTCCACAATTTCACCAGGGCCTAAATTATGAGCTATAGAAAAACCTAAATTAGGGAACGAACAAGTTTCTGATGTTACAGCGTGAGCTCCCTCTTGTTCGCCTATAATAACCGGGGTACGACCCAACTTGTCACGAGCAGCAATAATTGCGTTCTCCGTAAGCAACAACATCGAACATGAACCTTTCACCCTATTATATACATTTTCAATACCCGAAACAAAATCACTACCTTCACTAATCAAGGCTGCTATCATTTCAGTAGGGTTAATTATATCGTAACTATGTTCACAAAAATGGTGACCTTTGCCCAATAGTTCCTTTTCAAGTTCTACTATATTATTAATACGACCAACGGTTACAATTGCGAATTTCCCTAAATGACAATTTACAATAATAGGCTGTGCATCAGTATCACTAATAACACCAATTCCTACATTTCCTTCAAATTCATCTAAATCTTTTTCAAACTTTGTGCGAAAATATGAATTTTCGATATTATGAATTGATCGGGTAAAAATTCCCTTATTACATGTTGCAATTCCGGCACGTTTAGTACCCATATGAGAGTTATAATCAACTCCATAGAACAATTCATTTACGCATCGAGTGCGTTTTGCAACGCCAAAAAAACCGCCCATTTAATATCTTGTTATAAATGATAGAGTGGGAACCTCTACATTGCATAAATTCCCACTCTTTTATTTAATATTACTTTGTTTTTGATTCTATCCAACGACGAGCATTGATAAATGCATCAATCCAAGGGGTTACTTCGTCTTTGCGACGTGACTCAGGATAATATGCACATTGCCATGGGAATATTGCACGTTCAAGGTGTGGCATCATCGCCAAGTGACGACCATCGGCCGATGCAATACCTGCTACCGATGCACGCGAACCATTTGGATTACCAGGATATGCAGCATAATTATATTTTGCAACCACATTATACTTTTCAAGTTTTTCTGGCAAATTAAATTTACCTTCACCATGAGCTACCCAAATACCAGTTTTCATGCCTGATAGTGAACCAAACATTACTGAATTATTTTCAGGAATAGTGACACCTAAATATTGTGATTCAAACTTGTGAGATATATTATGCTCCATTTTTGTACGATGCTCATGTTCAGGATTGATTAGATTTAATTCAATCATTAATTGACAACCGTTACAAATACCCAAACTCAAAGTATCCTCACGAGCATAGAATTTATCGAGTGCTTGTTTTGCTTTCTCATTCCACAAGAATCCTCCTGCCCATCCTTTAGCCGAGCCAAGAACATCCGAATTTGAGAATCCGCCACAGAACACTATCATATTTACATCTTCTAAAGTTTCACGGCCTGTCATCAAGTCTGTCATATGAACATCCTTCACATCAAATCCCGCTAAATATAGTGAATAAGCCATTTCACGGTCTCCATTCACACCTTTCTCACGAATAATCGCAGCTTTAACGCCACTCTTGGTATCGCGACGCAACGAAATTCCTCTTGATGCAAGTTTGCCATCAAATCCTTTAGGGAAACGATAACGAATAGGCTGTTTCTTATAGTTTTCAAATCGCATTGCAGCACATTTCTCGCCACTTTGAACTGCATCAAGCAAGTATGATGAACGGAACCAAACATCTCTCAAATAATCAATTCCAAACAAATGTTCTGTTCCTTCATGATTAACTATTATCGCACGTTCTTTTTGTGGTTTACCTACAACACAATATTTAACTGCAGCATCATTAAGTATTGATTCAAAACGTTCAGTTTTTGAATCTGCAACTTGAACTACAAGCGCTGGATTTTCTGCAAATAAGATTTTAACAAGATCACTTTCTCCCATTTCAGCAAATCCATCTGTTGATACCGAGATACCACCATTTACATTGCCAAATGTCATTTCAAGCAATGCTGTGATAAGACCTCCAGCCGAAACATCATGAGCAGCAAGAAGAACTCGATTTCTAACTAATTTTTGAACAGCATTAAATGCCGCTGCAAATTTATCAGCATCAACTACTGTTGGAGCTTCTGCACCTAGACGATTAAGCACCTGTGCCAAAGCCGAACCTCCAAGTTTCAAACTATCACTTGAGAAGTCAATATAATATAATGTAGATTTTTTGTTTTGAAGCACTGGTGAAACAACCTTGCGAATGTCGCTAACTTCACCTGCAGCCGATATAATCACCGTTCCAGGTGAGTACACTTTGTCATCGCCATATTTTTGAGTCATTGACAAACTATCTTTACCTGTTGGAATGTTGATTCCCAACTTGCAAGCAAAATCGCTACAAGCTTCAACTGCACGATACAATGCAGCATCCTCACCTTCATTTTTACAAGGCCACATCCAGTTTGCACTCAATGAAATGCTCTTCAAACTTTTTGCCAATGGTGCCATTGAGATATTTGTCAAAGCTTCTGCTATAGCCATAACCGATCCCTTTGCCGAGTCAATAAGTGCCACTTGAGGAGCATGACCTATTGATGTCGCAATACCAGCTTTTCCTTTATAGTCAAGCGCCACAACACCACAGTCACTCAACGGCAATTGAATTTCACCCTGGCATTGTTGACGAGCAATCTTACCTGTTACCGAACGGTCAACCTTATTTGTCAACCAGTCTTTACAAGCAACAGCTTCAAGACTCAATACATCCTTTATATAATCATCAATTTTTGATTCATCAGTTTCAACATCTTTATAAGTTGTTTTCACTGTGTTATCAGTCATGATAGTTTTTGGTGAATTGCCAAACATGTCAGCCATACCCAAGTCAATGGGCTTAACGCCATCTTTTTGTTCAAATACAAAACGATCATCTCCTGTAGTTTCACCTACGACATAGAGTGGGGCACGCTCGCGTTCAGCAATACGTCTCACATACTCAATATCTTTTTCTTCGATAACCATACCCATACGTTCTTGACTTTCATTACCAACAATTTCTTTAGATGATAATGTTTTATCGCCAATAGGTAAAGCATCTATATTTATTTTGCCACCGGTTGCTTCAACCAATTCCGACAAGGCATTTAAGTGACCACCTGCACCATGGTCATGTATTGATATAATTGGGTTGCTATCACTTTCTGCAAGCGCACGAATCACATTTGATACACGCTTTTGCATTTCAGGATTGGCACGTTGTACAGCGTTCAACTCAATAGAGTTATCATATTGACCAGTTTCTACCGATGACACTGCGCCACCACCCATACCGATGCGATAGTTATCACCACCCATCACAACGACCTTTTCTCCTGGTTTTGGCTCACCTTTTAATGCATCTTTCTTTGCAGCAAAACCTACACCACCTGCAAGCATAATTACCTTGTCATATGCATATTGTTTGCCGTTTTCATCATGTTCAAATGTCAACAATGAGCCACAAATGAGTGGTTGACCAAATTTATTACCAAAATCCGACGCACCATTTGATGCTTTAATAAGAATATCACAAGGTGTTTGATACAACCACACACGTGGATTCATCATTAATTCCCAACGATGCTCTTCGGCCATTCGTGGATATGATGTCATATATACTGCAGTACCGGCAATCGGCAAACTCGCTTTACCTCCTCCAAGGCGGTCACGAATTTCACCACCAGTACCTGTCGATGCACCATTAAAAGGCTCAACTGTTGTAGGGAAATTATGAGTTTCTGCTTTTAATGAGATTACAGTATCTAAATCTTTTACCTCAAAGTAATCGGGTTGATCAGGATTAATAGGGTAGAATTGATCTACTTTGGGACCTTTCACAAATGCAACATTATCTTTGTATGCCGACACCAATCCGTTAGGATTTTCTTGTGAAGTCTTTTTAATTAATTTAAATAATGATAATGGTTTTTCCTCGCCATCAATAACAAATGTGCCATTAAAAATTTTATGGCGACAGTGCTCCGAGTTTACTTGCGAAAAGCCAAACACCTCGCTATCTGTCAATGGACGGCCTAACTTTTCACTCAAATCACGCAAATATTGTTCTTCATCTTCACTCAAAGCAAGCCCCTCTGCCTTATTGTATTCCGAAATATCTTCAATATATACAATAGGATCTGGAGTTTTTACTATAGTAAATGTCTTACTGTTAAGCCCTTCATATACGCGTTGCAACATTTTATCATATTTGGGTTGCTCATCTCGCGACAACTCAAATTGCTCAATTCGGGTTATTCCTTGAATACCCATATTTTGAGTGATTTCAACTGCGTTTGTACTCCAAGGTGTAATCATTTCCTTACGAGGACCAACATAACGACCCTTTAGCGATGTGCTAGAGAGGGGTTTTGCGCCATCAAATAACCATGAAAGTTTCTCCTTTTCATTATCCGAAAATTTGTGATCACTCTCAACGGCATACACTAAATTAGCGCCTTTTTTGAAGAAAATTACCATTCTCTATTAGTTTTTATGGTGATAGTTAACTATTATTTTCATTTTAAGGTTACAAAGATAATGTATTTAATTGAAAATTTTACCCCCTTAATTTAAGATTTTTTCAACAATAATATTTTTTTGACATTTTATCGTTTTTAATATCTTTTTCAACACGTTTAATCAACCATAATTTGCTTAACCCAAATAAAAAGATTAACTTTGCACGTTATTTGAAAACTCAAACAAGAAAACATTATAAAAACATTATGAACGTATCAATTGAAAAATTCGACAACGTCAACGGAAAAATCACCGTAGCGATTGAAGAATGCGACTACAAAGACAAAGTAACTGCTGAACTAAAACGCATTGGCAAAACTCACACACTCCCAGGTTTCCGCAAAGGTCACGTAACCGTCGATCAACTTCGTCGTCGCTTTGGCAAACAAGTAAAAAGCGATGTCATCAACCAAGAAGTTTACGAAGCAGTTATCAACTATATTCGTGAAAACAATATCGCTATCCTCGGCGAGCCACTTCCTGTTGAGATTAAAGAAATTAATCTTGATGACGCAAACTATACATTTGAATATGAAATTGGTTTAACTCCCGAAATCAATGTAGATCTCGCAGGAACAGCACTTCCTTACTACAACATTGAGGTTTCAAAAGAAATGATTGACGAACAAGATGCTAACTTCCGCGAACGTTTTGGCAACCAGGTTCCAGGCGAAGAAGTTGATGAAAAAGCTCTTGTTAAAGGTTCTATCATGGAACTTAACGAAGATGGCTCTGTAAAAGAAGGTGAAGACGCTATCCAAGTAGTTAGCGGTATCATTGCTCCTATGTACCTCAAGTCAAAAGAAGAAGCCGACAAATTCATCGGCAAAAAACTTAACGACAAAGTTGTTTTCAATCCTTGGAATGCATGCGAAGGTGATGTTACTCGTCTTGCTTCAATGCTTAACATCGATAAAGAAAAAGCTGCTGAAGCTAAATCTAACTTCGAAATGTCTATTTCTGAAATCATCGTTGTAAAACCTGCCGAACTCAACGAAGAATATTATAAAAATATCTTTGGTCCCGACAAAGTAAAAACCGAAGAAGAATATTTCAACGCAATCAAAGAGATGATTTCAGCTCAAATCTCTGGCAATAGCGAACTCTTGTTCCACATGCAAGCCGAAAAAACTCTTGTTGAAAAATTCGGCAACATTGAACTTCCTCAAGAATTCCTCAAAAAATGGTTAGTTCGTCGCAACGAAGGACTTACTGCTGAAAACATCGATGCTGAATTCGAAAAAATGATTCCATCTCTCAAATGGCAACTCATCAAAGAACGCATCGCAGCTGTTGCTGAGGTTAAAATAGAAGAAGCCGATGTTATCAACCATGCTAAAGCAATCGCTCGTCAACAATTCGCCCAATATGGTATGACAAATGTTGAAGACGATATGCTCACTGACTACGCTAAACGCATTCTTGACGACAAGAACTCTCGTTCACGTATCATTGAAGAAGCAGGCGACATGAAACTCTTCGAAGCTATCAAACAAACAGCTAAAATCGAAGCTAAATCAGTTTCAATCGAAGAATTCAAAACTATCGCTGAAGGTGCTCAATAATAATCATTCTTCAAATAAGCCCAAAAAGAGTGCTCACAAAGCACTCTTTTTTATTTCTTACAATTTTGCGGATTGTAATTATGAAAAAAATCTTGATTAGTATTTGTCTTTGTTTTTCATCTTGTATATCTTTTATTGAGATAGATGAAAAAAGTATTGAATTAGAAAATGGAGCAGAATTGGTTTGGCGTAAAAATATTGGCATTATAGATCAGAATTATGATGATGTAATAATAGTAATACAAAAAGAAATTAAAGATACTTTTTATTTTAATAAGAATAGTATCGATGAAATTTTTGTAAATATAGATCATAATAAAATTTTGATTGTATCAGACTCAATACAAGTCGATACAATAAGCAAAAAATATTCTTTTATTAATCATATCAAGAAGAATCATTAATTGGCGGTTGGAAGTTGAGTAGTAATCAAATAAAATGTTTAAAACAAACTGGATCAGTAAAATAATAATATATGAAAGATTATTTTGATATATCCTTTATTATTCCTAAAGAAATACACTCTGATAATTTCGAAGAAGTATTAACCTGTTTAGGAATAAGTAAAGGAGAATGTATATTAAGAGATTTTCCCAAGAATAAGGCACATGTTGATTATTATAGTTTCGATGATAATGATTATATTGAGATATCAATTAGTATCTCAAACTTATATTTTCATAAAGAGACATTTAACAGTGAACTATATTTAATATCAAAGTTCATTAATCAATGTGTTAAGATATACAATAAAATTACTTATGCGTTGTGTAGTTATGAGTTAAATGGATATCTATTAGGAGGGATTACTAAGATGCAAGAGTTCGAAGATCCTGTTTTTCTTTGCCAATTTCCAATTGTATATAGTTTTTATCCTAAAAAAGATGTAATTGTTAATCTTAACGCTCAAGAGATATTTATTTAGAATTATTAGGTCAAATAATCATCAAATTAATAATATTGATCTCCATGTGGGAAGTCAGTAAAGCTAAACATTCATATTTAAAGGTACAAGGTGCAACTAAATCTAAGAATGTTGTATTAACAAAAAAGTATTGGGTCATATAGTCAAAAATAATGGTCTATATATAAATCCTCGATTAGCATATTAAGAATATGATTCTAATTTTAGGGTAACCTTGTCCTTTGATGTGCCGTTGATTGTTGGCTTGGCTGTTCTATCGGTCGCAACTGATTTTGAGACATTTCATTTAATCTTATATTAGACCACTTGGTTCTTTGCTATTAGAGCGAGCCGAGTGGTTTTTCCTTTCTGTTATCGGGCGAGGGGAATTTCAAAAAATTGCTTTGCTGTTGATTTATGGAATTTTCGCTGTGAAGATTTATGTTTTTGCTGAAAGAGCATAGCTAACTATGCAACTGAAATAAAGGCGTAAAGATTCCAAGAAAAAACATAAAACACGCAAAAAGGCTTTTGCTTCTCACATCTAACGCACCTACACCGGGCAATTTTTTGATGTTCCCCAACATCACTGCTCGATGGTTCTATACTGTGCCTTATTTTACACCGTGATTTGATGACACAATCGCTGTCGCTTTTCGTCACACTTTGATATTTCACTACGCAAAGTTCGGGTATCGTTCTCTACAGAAGGACGAGGCATGTTTCGCTAAAAAATCTCCAATTTATTTGAGATTCGCCGATGCGTAGCGAGGCAAATCTAAATAAATAGTATTTTTCTGCGATAAATTTCGTGCCAGCGAGTGCAGAGCTGAGCTTGCTCAGGCTATGCCGAGAGCAGCCGAAATCGACGCGTAGCGTAATCCTTGACATGCTCATTCTCTTGCATACACACTTGTTTGCACATAATCATTTTAATAATCATCTAAATCTTTTTAATTATGACAAATCTCAAAAAACGCAACAAATAATATATTTTTTGACATTTTTTTTCTTGAAATTAAATTTTTATTAGTAACTTTGAATTAAGAAGCCGACTGTTGGCTTACCTACATTAATTAATCATTCAAATAAAAACACAAATTATGAATCAAAACGATTTTAGAAAATACGCAGTACATCATCTTGGCATGAATGGACTTGCTCTTGACCAATTCATGTCGGCAACTGCATCAAATATCACATCAAGCTATATCAATCCCACAATCATTGAAGAACGCCAGCTCAACGTAGCCCAAATGGACGTATTCTCTCGATTGATGATGGATCGCATTATATTCCTTGGCACTGATGTAAATGACTACACTGCCAATGTAATTCAAGCGCAACTGCTCTACCTAGACCAAGCCGATTCAGGCAAAGATGTGTCTATATACATTAATTCTCCTGGGGGCTCAGTATATGCCGGATTGGGAATCTACGACACAATGCAATATATTTCAAGTGATGTTACTACAATTTGCACTGGTATGGCAGCTTCTATGGCAGCAGTACTTCTTGTTGCTGGTGCAAAAGGCAAGCGTTTTGCGCTTAAACACTCTCGTGTCATGATTCACCAACCTATGGGTGGTGCTCAAGGACAAGCATCTGATATTGAAATTACCGCTCGCGAAATCCAAAAGCTCAAAAAAGAACTATATACCATTATTTCTGACCACTCTGGTGTGGCATTCGATAAAGTTGAACGCGACTCCGACCGCGACTATTGGATGACTGCTGCCGAAGCAAAAGAATATGGTATGATTGACGAAGTTCTCATTAAAGCGCAACACTAATCGATGGCAAAGAAAAATACCATAAAATGTTCTTTTTGTGGACGTCCCTCCGACATGAGCGAGGTCCTCGTTCCCTCTGCAATAGGCGAAACATATATTTGCGCCGAGTGTATTGATCAAATACACGAAATGCTTGGCGAATATCGTAATGACGCAAAAAAAACAGCCAAAGCCGAGGCCGCTACCGACCTCAACAAAGTGCCTCGCCCTCGCGAAATAAATGATTTTCTCAATCAATATGTTATAGGACAGGACTCTGCTAAAAAATATCTATCAGTCGCAGTTTACAACCATTACAAACGCATCGCACAAAAAGATGACGACGAAGTAGATATCGAAAAAAGCAATATTATACTCGTAGGACGCACTGGTACAGGTAAAACTCTTCTTGCAAAAACCATTGCTCGACTTCTTGATGTGCCATTTACCATCGTTGATGCCACGGTTTTAACCGAAGCCGGATATGTGGGTGAAGATATTGAAAGTCTTTTGACTCGTCTCCTCCAAGCCGCTGATTATAACGTTGAAAAAGCCGAAAAAGGTATCGTATTTATTGATGAAATTGATAAAATTGCTCGCAAAGGCGACAACCCATCAATCACTCGCGATGTTAGTGGTGAAGGTGTGCAACAAGGATTGCTTAAACTTCTTGAAGGTTCAGTTGTGAATGTACCACCTCAAGGAGGACGCAAGCATCCCGAACAAAAAATGATTCCCGTCAACACTAAAAACATATTATTTATATGTGGCGGTGCATTTGACGGCATCGAACGAAAAATAGCTCAACGCCTCAATACTCATGTTGTAGGATTCTCTACCGATGCATCAAAACAACGCATCAAACGCGAAAATTACCTACAATACATTGCACCTCAAGATCTCAAGTCATTTGGATTGATACCCGAAATTATTGGCCGTCTTCCCATTTTGACTCACCTTGACCCTCTTGATCGCGATGCATTGTTAAAAGTGCTCACCGAGCCTAAAAATGCCATTGTTCGCCAATATCAAAAACTTTTTGCAATAGACAATGTAGAGCTCACATTTGCGCAAGAAGCCCTTGAGTTAATCGTTGACAAAGCAATTGAATTCAAATTAGGAGCTCGTGGACTTCGTTCTATTGTTGAATCTATAATGATTGACGCAATGTACGACATTCCCACTTCTGATATTACTAAATTTGAGGTTACTCGTGAATATGCCCTTGAAAAACTTCAAGCAGCAAATTTCGACACCTCAATCATTAAATAATAAGCAGCGTTTTTCCGTCAAAACTAATATATAACCAACAAAACTATTAACATGAGCAATACAATTAAATCTCGACTCTACGATGCACTAAAAATGCATTTTGGATTTGATAAATTTAAGGGTAACCAAGAGGCTATCATGACGAGTCTCCTCAACGGACACGACACCTTTGTGCTTATGCCCACAGGAGGGGGCAAATCGCTCTGCTATCAGCTCCCGGCATTGCTCATGGAAGGTACTGCTATTATCATCTCACCGCTCATTGCATTAATGAAAAACCAAGTTGATGCAATGCGTAATTTCAGTGAAGATGATAATATAGCACACTTCCTAAATTCTTCACTCAACAAAACAGCTATTGACCAAGTCAAAAGCGATATTATTGCCGGAAAAACCAAACTGCTTTATGTTGCACCCGAGTCACTCACAAAAGAAGAAAACATTGACTTCTTAAAAACTGTACCCATTTCATTCTACGCGATTGACGAAGCACACTGTATATCGGAATGGGGACACGATTTCCGTCCAGAATATCGTCGCATTCGTCCCATCATTAATGAGATAGGCACACGCCCAGTTATAGCACTCACTGCAACAGCTACACCCAAGGTTCAACACGACATCCAAAAGAATCTTGGCATGCAAGACGCCGATGTTTATAAATCATCATTTAACCGTCAAAACTTATATTACGAAATTCGGCCCAAAACATCAAATGCCGATCGTGATATAATTAAATATATTAAAAGCCAAGAAGGCAAATCGGGGATTATCTACTGTTTAAGTCGCAAAAAAGTAGAAGAACTTGCCGAGATGTTGCAAGTGAACAACATTAAAGCATTGGCTTACCATGCAGGAATGGATAGTGCCACACGCTCCGAAAATCAAGACGCCTTCCTACTTGAAAAAGTTGATGTAATTGTTGCAACAATAGCATTCGGCATGGGCATCGACAAACCCGATGTGCGCTTCGTTATACATTACGACATGCCTAAATCTCTTGAAGGCTATTATCAAGAAACCGGGCGTGCCGGGCGTGATGGTGGAGAAGGGCAATGCATCACATTCTATTCGCACAAAGATCTCCAAAAAATGGAGAAATTTATGCAAGGCAAACCTATCGCTGAACAAGAGATTGGAAAACAACTTCTAATCGAAACTGCATCTTATGCCGAATCATCGGTATGCCGTCGCAAATCGTTGCTCCACTACTTTGGTGAAGAGTTTCCTCACGACTATTGTGGCAACTGCGACAACTGCCTCAACCCTAAAAAGAAAGTTGAAGCGCGCGATATGCTACTTGCTGTGATAGAAACGATTAATGCACTCAAGGAAAAATTCAAAGGCGACCACATTATCAATGTTATGCGAGGTAAAATCACCAACAATGTTAGGTCATATCGCCACGACGAACTTGATGTTTTTGCATGCGCTAAAGATGACGATGAAAAATTTATCAATGCAGTTATTCGCCAAGCGATAATAGCAGGTTACCTTGATCGTGATATTGAGAATTATGGTCTGCTCAAAATCACACCTCTTGGTCAAGAATTCGCTACGCATCCTCAATCATTCAAAATCGTTGAAGATAACGAATTCAATGACGATAATGACGAAGTGGTTATAAAAGGTGGTGCATCATGCGCAGTTGACCCTGAATTGTATGCCATACTCAAAGACCTTCGCAAGAAAATCGCGAAGAAACATGAGTTACCTCCATATGTAATCTTCCAAGACCCATCGCTCGAAGCAATGGCAACAACTTATCCTATCACCATGGAAGAGTTGCAAAACATCACAGGAGTAGGGGCTGGCAAGGCTAAACGCTACGGAGCAGAATTTATAAAAATCATCAAAACTCATGTTGATGAAAACGAAATTGAACGCCCCGAGGATCTTCGCGTGCGCAGCGTAGCCAATAAGAGCAAAATGAAAATCTCTATCATTCAAGGCATTGACCGTAAAATTCCACTTGACGAGCTTGCGTCATCTAAAGGACTCGAATATACTGAAATTCTTGATGAAGTTGAAGCTATTGTTTATTCAGGAACAAAAATCAACATTGACTATTTCATCGATGAGGTAATGGATGAAGACCATCTCGATGACATCTTTGAATATTTCCGTGAAAGCGAAAGCGATGACCTCAACGAAGCAATTCAAGAACTGGGACCCGACTATTCAGAAGAAGATATTCGCCTTGTTCGCATCAAATTCTTATCTGAATTAGGAAACTAATCATTAAAAAACAACCAATCCATATAGACTATGCCTATCTCTTCGATTATAAAGGCATAGTCTTTTTTTATTACTCTCGCGAGACAAAACATTACAATATGCAACACAAAAACACACATTTATTTACTTTTTGATAGTTATTTTTAGCATTTTGTTTGCAATTTGGTATTTTTTAGTTACCTTTGCATTTCAAACTACACATTTTACATATATAGTGGAAAAGAAACGACAAAATAGCGCGATATTGCTTATGCATTGCCCCGACCAACCGGGCATCATCGCAGTAATTACTGAATTTATCAACACCAATGGTGGTAACATCCTTTACCTCGACCAATATGTCGATAAAGAGCATGGAGTGTTTTATATGAGAGTAGAGTGGGACTTGGAAAATTTTGCAATCCCATCGGAAAAAATCGGAGAATACTTCGACA
This sequence comes from Muribaculaceae bacterium, assembly GCA_045646905.1. Taxonomy (GTDB): domain Bacteria; phylum Bacteroidota; class Bacteroidia; order Bacteroidales; family Muribaculaceae; genus RGIG4079. The sequence continues at coordinate 369,881 of JAZRLP010000026.1, read as the reverse complement.
CTCTTTATGCTAATCGTTATAACGTAACATATCGATTGAGTTTCACCGACCGTCCTCGTCGCATGGCGCTTTTCGTGTCAAAAATGTCACACTGTCTCTATGACATTCTTGCTCGCTATGTAGCAGGAGAATGGGACGTTGAGATTCCTGTGATTATAAGCAATCACCCCGACCTCAAATCGGTTGCCGACCAATTCAACATTCCTTATGAGGTAATTCCTGTTACTCGTCAAAATAAGGAAGAAATGGAAGCACTTGAATTTGAAATCCTTGACCGTTACCAAATCGACTTTATTGTATTGGCTCGTTACATGCAAGTTCTCTCGGAAAACTTCATCAATCGTTACCCCAATCGCATCATCAACATTCATCACTCATTCCTTCCTGCATTTGTGGGAGCAAAGCCCTATCATGCAGCCTACGATCGTGGTGTAAAACTCATTGGTGCTACAAGTCACTATGTAACAACCGAGCTTGATGCTGGTCCTATCATCGAACAAGACATTGTGCGCATCACTCACAAAGACACCATCAACGATTTGGTGAAAAAAGGTCGCGACTTGGAGAAAATTGTCCTCTCTCGTGCAGTAGAGAAACATATCCAACGCAAAATACTTACCTACAACAACAAAACCGTAGTGTTTAGCTAATTCACAACCGCGAATGAACATTGCGATAATAAAATACAACGCTGGCAACAACTTTTCGGTAGAGTGTGCTCTTCGTCGTCTCGGATATGAGGCTATTGTGACCGATAATCCTGATGAAATACGCCAAGCCGACAAGGTGATTTTCCCTGGAGTGGGAGAGGCTCGTAGTGCGATGGAATACCTTCGTGCTCATGGGCTTGACGAGGTCATCAAAAACCTCACACAGCCGGTGTTGGGCATCTGCATTGGTCAACAACTAATGTGCCGATACTCTGAAGAGGGCGATGTGGATTGCCTTGGCATTTTTGATGTTGATGTGAAGCGTTTCAATGCTTCTGAATGCAATCTCAAAATTCCTCACATGGGGTGGAACACTATCTCTCTTGTTAAAGATGATTTTATTCCTTGCAACCTCAACGGCAAATATGTGTATTATGTGCACAGTTATTATGTTCCTGTCAACGATGCTACTATAGCCACTACCGACTATATTTTACCATATAGCGCGGCTCTACACAAGGACAACTTCTATGCTACACAATTTCACCCCGAAAAGAGCGGCGATATTGGCGAACAAATTCTCAAATGCTTCCTCGAATTATGATTGATATAATCCCTGCTATAGATGTAATTGACGGCAAGTGTGTGCGCTTAACGAAGGGCGATTATGACCGCAAAACCATATATGCCGAAGATCCTCTTGATGTGGCTCGCATGATGGAAGATGCTGGATGCCAACGCTTGCATCTTGTTGACCTTGACGGAGCTAAATCTAACCATATTGTCAATTATCGTGTGCTTGAACGCATTGCCACCAGCACCAATCTCATCATTGACTTTGGTGGTGGGTTGAAAAGTGATGATGACTTGCGCATTGCGTTTGAAAATGGTGCTGCGATGATTACCGGTGGTAGTATTGCTGTGAAAAATCCCAAGATATTTCAAGGTTGGATTGACCAATATGGTAGCGAGAAAATTATTCTCGGAGCTGACACTCGCAATGGCAAAATTTCTACATCGGGGTGGGTTGATGATAGCGACCACGACATCATTCCGTTTGTGAAAGGATATATGACCAAAGGTATCAATAAGGTTATCTCTACCGATATCAATGTTGATGGTATGCTCACCGGTCCTTCAATTAACCTATACAAAGAGATGCTTGCCGAAATGCCTGAGTTGTATCTTATAGCAAGTGGTGGAGTGAGTGCCATGCACGATATTGAAAATCTTGAAATGGCGGGAGTTCCTGCGGTGATTGTGGGGAAAGCGATATATGAAAATCGCATCACTCTCAAAGATTTAGAGCAATTTAATTTATCACAACAATAACAATCTACAATGCTTGCAAAACGAATCATACCATGCCTTGATGTGAAAGATGGCCAAACGGTAAAAGGTGTAAACTTTGTCAATTTCCGTGAGGCTGGCGATCCTGTTGCATTGGGCAAAAAATATAGCGATGATGGTGCTGACGAGCTTGTGTATCTCGACATCACAGCATCACACGAAGGTCGCAAAACTTTTATTGACCTTGTGCGTCGCGTTGCAGAGAATGTGAGCATTCCTTTCACCGTGGGTGGTGGCATCAACCAGGTGGAGGATGTGGAGAAACTGCTCAATGCCGGGGCTGATATAATTTCAATCAACTCGGCTGCGTTGCGCAATCCCGACTTAATTGATGGCATTGCACGCCGATTTGGCAACCAGGTGTGTGTCACTGCTATTGATGCTCGCCTTGAGGGTAACGAGTGGGTGTGCTATATCAACGGCGGGCGTGTGTCAACTGGTCGCAAGCTCATTGAATGGGCTCACGAGGCACAAGAACGAGGCGCCGGCGAAATTCTTTTCACCAGTATGGATCACGATGGTGTGAAGACTGGATTTGCCAACGATGCATTGGCTATGCTTCACGATAGGTTGAGCATACCTATAATAGCATCGGGTGGAGCAGGTGACTATCCTCACTTTTATGATGTGTTTACACAAGGGAAGGCTGATGCTGCACTTGCTGCAAGCATTTTTCACTTCAATGAGATACCAATTAACGAATTAAAAGAGTATCTTTGCAAAAGAAATATAAACATAAGACTATAAACTCAACGACATATCGATTATGAATATTGATTTCGACAAGATGCAAGGACTTGTTCCTGCCATAATCCAAGATGCACGCACAAAGAATGTGTTGATGCTAGGATTTATGAATGAAGAAGCATATAAGAAGACTCTCGAGATAGGAAAAGTAACATTTTTCAGTCGCACTAAGAATCGCCTATGGACCAAGGGTGAGGAGAGTGGTAATTTCCTCAATGTGGTATCTATTCAAGAAGATTGCGACCACGACACTTTGTTGATTAAAGTGAATCCTGTAGGTCCTGTGTGCCACACTGGTACCGACACTTGCTGGGGCGAAAAGAATGAATGGGGTGTGGAGTTTTTCCGCTACCTACAAGATTTCATCAAGCGTCGCTATGATGAGATGCCCGAGGGGTCGTATACTACCTCTTTATTTAAAAGTGGCATAAATCGTATGGCGCAAAAGGTGGGCGAAGAGGCTGTTGAAACGGTTATTGAAGCTACCAACGGCACTGATGATCGCCTAATATATGAAGCTTCGGACATGATATACCACCTCATTGTGTTGCTCACTTCAAAGGGTTATCGCATTGAAGACCTTGCCGAAGAGCTTGTGAAACGCCATAAAGAGTAATTTTATTCATAAATCAATATTTATAACCAAATATAGCAAGAGGTCATGGCAAGCATAGTCAAATATCGTGATGTAGAAATTCTGCGCAAAGAGCATGTTGTGTTGAAAAATGTGTCGTTTGAGCTTAATGATGGCGAATTTCTATATCTAATAGGTAAAGTGGGGAGTGGCAAAAGCAGTCTGCTCAAGTCGATCTATAGCGACATACCTATCAATGATGGTGCTGCTCGAGTTTTTGACTATGACTTAACCAAAATCAAACGCAAGGATATTCCTATGCTTCGTCGTGAAATAGGGATTGTATTCCAAGATTTTCAGTTGCTAACCGATCGCAATGTGTATAATAATCTCTACTTTGTGCTTGATGCCACTGGTTGGAAGAAACAGGCCGAGATTGATGCTCGCATTGAGGAGGTTTTGAAGCAGGTGGGAATGCTCAACAAGAGTTATAAGATGCCTCATGAACTATCGGGGGGTGAACAACAACGCATCGTGATTGCTCGTGCGTTACTAAATAAGCCTCGATTGATTCTTGCTGATGAGCCAACCGGAAACCTTGACCCCGAAACGAGTGAACAAATTGTGCACCATCTGCATGAGATTTCGGCTAATGGCACTGCTGTAATCATGGCAACGCACAATATGAGCCTTGTGCAACAGTTCCCCGGGCGTGTGTTGCGTTGCGAAGATAAGCGTCTCATACAATAGGGATTTAATAGTGCGCCGACCGACTGACGAAGATAACAAATATTTCTTCTATATTTCTTAACTCTCTCACCTTGTGGTGCTGAGAGTTTTTTATTGTGGCACGAGGTTGTAGTGGGTGTATGTGTGGTTGTTGCTTGGCGTGACTCGACATGGGGTGATTGAGTTGCCGATTGTGAGCGTTTTTCTTTTTGCTCAAAGTCGATGAGATATTTTATATATTCGATTATGTCGCGTTGTATTTTTAACAATACGCTGTCGTGAAATGTGCCGAGGGTGTAATCGCCTCGAAGGTTTAGTTCGATGGCACGATTGAGTTGGTTTGATGATGAAATGCCGTGTTTTAATAATGTTGAACGCACGGTTGACCATACGAGATTAATGTGTAGTTGTGTCATAATATTAGCAGTTTAAAATGTTTGGTGAATAATTATGGTGCAAAGTTAATATGCAAAAAGTGTGGATTTGTGCGATAATGTACAAAAATTTATTCTCACGCAGAAATATAGGAAAGGCGCGGAAATTTTTAGACAGAAGGACAGAATGGGCAGAATTTTATCCCCTCAGTCGCGGAGCGATTTTTTACCCCTCCGTCACTTCGTGGCAGGAGGAGAGTTATGGCCCTGGTGGGCTTTTCTTTATCCCGTGGTTACAGTTTTTTGACAGAAAGACAGAATTTTCCAGAATGACATAAGGGATATTGCGACAAAAGTACAAAAGAACATATTTAATAGTTGAGAATTGAGAATTGAAAGTTGATAGTTGTTCTCTCGCGGAAAGCGCATTTTTTTGGTGACATAAGAACAGAAGGACAGGTTATTTTCACGCGGAAACCGAAAGATAGTTGAAAATTGAAAGATGAAAGTTGAAATTTTTGGACAGAATGACAGAATGGGCAGAATTTTATCCCCTCAGTCGCGGAGCGACAGCCCCCCTTAAGAAGGTGGGCAGCTATTGCCCTATGGGCTTTTTATCTTAACCTTGTCGATATAGTGAGGAATAGAGGGTGTGATTTATGGGAGTGGGAGTGTAAGAGAGTGAGTGTTCTATGTCTTATATGTCCTCTATGTCAGCTATGGGGATATGGAAAAATTAAAAAATTTAGGTTATATCAAATAGATTTTGTAGTTTTGTAGTGTCCTACGCCGAAACTTCAAAAGAGTAGCGGGTGGGGCAGACATAAATAAGGCGTTTATTGACGCTTCGGTTTTGACAATTAGAAATCCTAGAAAAATTTCAAATTGCAAGATTGAACATAATAGCCAATGATAGTCATAGATATTCGCTAATTAGTGATATATTACGGCATAGAATTAGGGATTACTCGCATTTTCTTGCATGACAGTTTTAGGTATTACTAGTTATGAAGCAATCTAAAGTCACATTTTATTAGATGTCCAAGAGAGTACAAACAATGACAGATATAATTATCAAGTAGAAAAATCTTGCATTATGGGTCATAAACTACACAACCGTATCGAGAATTGGAAGAAACTATTACTCGATTTTGGAAAGAGAAATAGGTTGATAAACTTTCTTGAAGGAAAGCGTAGCAATGTAAGGATTACTACCCCCTCTTTTGATAGGTTATGGGAACTTGTCGTTGCAAACGAGAAAGAAATAGTATTTCCATACGCAAAAAAGGTTAAAGTTGATGATGATGGCGAGGAGATTTATGAAACCCTCATCAAAGGTGATATTGAAACCAATAAGCCTATCGAAGATCTTCAAAAGACATTAAAAGCACTTCGATATAAAGCTAATACATCAATAGAAGAACAAGGTATAAACACCCTATATCTAACTTTCGGTATGCTAAAATGGAAAGAACGAGACGATTCTTCACAAGAATTCTCTTCTCCTGTGATTTTGGTACCAGTTAGGCTTTTCATAGAATCCATAATTTCTCCATATCGTTTGGCGTTACATGATGATGAAATCGTTATTAATCCAACATTGTCCCACAAGTTGGATAATGATTTTGGAATTATTATGCCAGAATTTGATTCTACTCACGATTCTCCTATTGAGTATCTCGAAAAACTATTAGGCAAGGTAAAGAATAAAGGTTGGGATGTGGAGAAAAGCACACATTTAACTAATTTGTCATTCCTTAAAATTAATATGTATAAAGACTTGGAGAGGAATGAAGAGAAAATAAATGCGAACCACGTAATTGCTGCACTTGTAGGAGAGAAAGATCCTATCCAGGTACCAGAAGAACTCAATAATTTCGACCACGACAAGCAAATTCGTCCTATTGATACATTTCAAGTAGTAGATGCAGATTCAAGTCAGCAAGATGCTGTACTGCTTTCAAAGAAGGGTGCAAGTTTTGTTTTACAGGGACCTCCAGGGACGGGTAAGAGCCAGACAATTACAAATATCATAGCTGAAGCCATTGCTGATGGTAAAAAAGTGCTGTTTGTATCTGAAAAGATGGCTGCTTTGCAGGTCGTGTATAATCGTTTGTCAAGTATTGGATTGTCAGAATTTTGCCTCACACTTCATAGTCACAAGGCAAAGAAAAAGGATATATTGCGAGACCTTGCCAACTCAATCAATATTGACCGTATTCGTGTAAGAGACGAAGCATTGTCTCAACTTGATTTGTTGGAGCGAAAAAGAAATATGCTCAATGAGTATCAAGAGGAACTACATACACCTACTTCAGGCCTTAATATTTCAATTTTCACGGCAAATGGTAGGTTAGCAAAACTATCGTCTGCCCCAGACATAATTTTTCCTATTGAGTCTGTTGATAAAATTACTGAAACTGAATTAAATGAAAAAATACACATTCTAAGCGAATTCTCAAAGATTGCAAGCATAAATAACGATAAAGCATCAAAAAAAGCGTGGAAAGACACTAAAGTGTCTTTTCTATCGCATGAATTAAGACAAGAAATAGATTCAAATATTAATCATACAATACCAATAATACACAATATCTCACAGACTTTATGTGGATGTATAAAACGCTTGGGGTTTGATTGTTCTCTATTGACATTAAATGGATTATTCTCAATCATTGAGCATTTAAAAGTATTATCTAAATCACCAAAGACATTAAAAAAATGGATAGATGATAATACTAATATTGATAATATTCTCAACAATTTTCATTGTCATAAAGCTTTATATGAGGATTTGAATTCTGTAAAAACTTCAATTCTTGAAAATTTCGACAAGGAAATTTTTGAAATTGATTATTACACTATCCTACAAAAATTTAGAAGTGAATATGCCAATTTTTTCAAACGATTTAGTAAAGAATATAACTCAGACATAAAATATCTTAAGAAATTTGTGCATTCTGGCCTAAATTTAAAATATAGTTCAGCAATACAGCTATTAAACCAACTTAAGAGATACAACGAGTTGTCAGTTAAGGCATCTAGTAACTTAGATTCAATGTTACTTTTATATGAAAATTATTTCAATGGCGAAAATACTGATTGGGATAAGATTGAAAGTGCCATTGAATTTGCTGCCGAATTAAAATTGTATAAAGAAACAAATTATATTCCAGAGGCATTAGTTGATTTAATATGTACCGATTTTGAAACAATCTCATATTGTAAAAACACTTTATTGACATTGACAGAGCTATATGCGACTATTCAATTATATCTTAATAATTTCTTCAATCTATTTGAGCATCCAGACTCATTCAAATCTATAAATTTAAATGACTTAATTGATTATTTGCAAATATGTAGAGACAACAAGCATTTATTGGAGAACTGGGTTGATTATAAATTATATACACAAAAATGCATTGAGTATGGACTTTCTTCATACATACAACAAATTGATAATGGGGAAATTACTTCAGATCAAATTGTTGATGCCTACCTAAAACGCTTCTACCATTTATGGTTAGATGCGGTTCTTCCCAATTTCCCTGCGGTACAGAATTTTAGAGGGAAAATGCATAATCAAACAATTCTCGAATTCAGTGAGCTTGATAAAGGTCAATTCAAAATTGCACAAGCAAGAGTAAGGGAGCGTGCTTTTAATAGAATTCCCGACTTTAATTCAATTAATGGAGCGAGGGATGAGATTTCTATATTAAAAAGAGAACTTAACAAACAACGACGGCTGATGCCATTGCGAAAACTCTTTATGTCAATACCTAATCTCATAACATCATTGCGCCCTTGTTTTATGATGTCGCCTTTGTCTGTGAGTGTGTTCCTTGAAGCTCAAAGTTATGATTTTGACTTGGTAATTTTTGACGAGGCCTCACAAGTACACACTGAAGATGCAATCGGTGCAATTATGCGTGGTAAGCAAGTAATTATTGTTGGGGACACTAAACAGTTGCCACCAACAAGTTTCTTCTCAACATCGCTTAATGAAGAAGACTTTGATGTTGATTCTGATGAAGTTATTGAAGATAATGATGTGGGAGCATATGAGTCTATCTTAGATGAAGCGGCATCAGTGTTGCCTGAACGTAGTTTGAGATGGCACTACCGAAGCCGACACGAACACCTTATAGCATTTTCTAATATCAAAATATACAATAGCCAACTTATTACTTTCCCATCTTCAACCGAACGTGCTCCAGACTGCGGTGTTGAATATGTTTATGTTAAAGATGGTATATATGACAGAGGTGGTAAGAAGAATAATATTGCAGAGGCAAAAAAGGTTGCTGATTTAGTTTTTGAACATTTAATGAAACATCCAAATCGTTCACTTGGCGTTGTTACATTTAGCGAAGCTCAGCAAAATGTTGTTGATGCAGCAGTTCGCCAAAAGAGATTGCAAAATCCCAACTTTGACAAGTTCTTTATTGAGGACAAGGATGAGCCGTTCTTCATTAAAAACCTTGAGAATGTTCAGGGTGATGAGCGAGATACTATCATTTTCAGCATCGGATATGCAAAGGATAGCAAAGGTATAATGCATATGAACTTTGGACCTTTGAGTAGAGAAGGTGGTTATCGTCGCCTTAATGTGGCTATCACACGAGCCAAACATAATGTAAAGTTAGTCGGCTCTATTGTGCCTACTGATATTGATTTAGAAAAAGTGTCATCGGAAGGTGTAAAAATGTTGCGTTCATATATTGAGTTTGCTCAACAAGGTATTTCTGCGTTGGAGGAAGAACTAACATTTAATTATAGCTTAGACTTTGACTCTCCATTTGAAGAAGCTGTATATGATTTCTTGCAATCAAAAGGCTATAATATAGTAACACAAGTCGGTTGTTCTGGCTTCCGTATTGATATGGCGATTAAGCATCCGACACAAAGCGGCAAGTTTGCTATTGGTATAGAATGTGATGGAGCCACTTATCATAGTTCTCGCACTGCTCGTGAACGAGACCGTTTGCGCCAAGCTGTGCTTGAAGACATGGGGTGGACTATTTATCGTATATGGTCAACAGATTGGATAAAAGATAAACAAACAGAAAAAATAAAGCTCATAAATGCTATAGAAAAAACTCTTGGTCGTGCGGTTCTTGAATTTGATAATAATGACAACAAAGCAGATGAAATAATTTCAATCACTGAAGTCGAAGAGAAAGTCGATCATTTAGATATTAGTGATAACGTGTATTCTTTTGTTACTTATGAACGAATTCCGTTAAAATTATTTGATAGTTTGGGCAATAAGAGAGAGCCTCATGAAGTAATATTAGATATTGTATTAAATGAACAACCAATTCATTTTGATGAATTATGTAAAAGAGTAGCTTCTTTATATGACCGTCAAAAAGTGACCTCTTTTGTGCATGTGAAAGTAGGATATGCTCTTAAATATCTATTAGGAAACATAATCGCAGATGATTTTTTTAATTTTGTTAGGACAAAAGATTTCAAAAACATTAAGGTGCGAATACCTAACCCTAAAGATAATTATTTACGCCCTATTACGCATATATGTGATGAAGAATTGGCGTTAGCAATGAAAACTATTGCCCTACATAGTTTTGGTATTACTCCAGATAATTTATTTATAGTTACTGCTCGCGAATTTGGCTTTAAGCGTACTAGTGAAAATATCATCTATTCGCTTCGCAGGGTGTACCAACAAATGCTAAAAAAAGGAGACGTAATAGAGGTAGATGGAAAGGTGCATATTAACTGCGAGTCTAACCAATAATTGAATTTCTACTAACGATGATTTTTACCCCTCCGTCACTTCGTGACAGTTACGGTGAGGCTCGCAATCGTGTGTTTTAACCACCTCCCGGCTTCGCCGTACTCCTCCTAAAAATTACTTGATAATTTTCAAGAGGAGAGTTATGGCTCGCTCGAGAGCTCTACGAGGTTCTCCTATCCACTTCGTGGCAGGAGGAGAGTTATTTATCTTAACCTTGTCGATATTGTATGGAATAGTGGGTGTGGGGTAGTGATTTTGAAAAAATGGGGGTGTGGGGTGTTGTTTTTGTGAAAATAGAGTGGAAATGTGAGTAATAATCACTATTTTTGTAGGCAATTTTGTGAATAGTGTTTCACAATGTTATAAAATGAAGTTTATAAGCAAAATAATTGTCTAAAATATACTATTTGTTTACAAGATGAAAGTAATGAAATTTGGGGGCACATCGGTAGGATCGGCCCAACGAATTAAAGATGTTGCCAAGTTGGTGACCGAACGAGGAAAAAATATTATTGTGCTCTCGGCTATGTCGGGGACAACTAACACGCTTGTAGAGATTTCGGATTATCTCTATAAGAAGAATATTGATGGTGCCAAGGAAACGGTAAATGGTCTTGAACAAAAGTATAATCGCACTATTGATGAGCTTTATTCGACTGCTGAATATAAGGAAAAGGCGATGAAGGAGGTGAAGGCTTGCTTCAATTATATTCGCTCGTTTACAAAGGATATTTTCACACTGTTTGAAGAGAAAGAGATTTTGGCTCAAGGTGAGTTGATGTCGACTGCGTTGATGAATCTTTATCTTCAAGAGCAAGGTGTGAACTCGGAGTTGTTGCCAGCGCTTGATTATATGCGTACTGACAAGAATGCTGAGCCTGATACTCAATATATCAAACAAAAGTTGACTGCTTTGCTCGAGAAGCATAAAGATGCTGATATTTATATCACTCAAGGTTATATTTGTCGCAATGCCTATGGCGAGGTTGACAATCTACAACGCGGTGGTAGTGACTACTCGGCTTCGTTGATAGGGTCGGTTCTCAATGCTGAAGAGATTGAAATATGGACTGATATTGATGGTATGCACAATAATGACCCTCGATATGTGGAGGGTACTGAGCCTGTGAGTGAGTTGCACTTTGAGGAGGCTGCCGAGTTGGCTTACTTTGGTGCAAAGATTCTTCACCCTACATGTGTGTTGCCTGCGAAGTTGAATAATATTCCTGTGCGCTTGCTCAATACTATGCAACCCGATGCGAAGGGTACATTGATTTACAATACTTCATCGAGCTGCACAATCAAGGCTGTTGCTGCGAAGGATAATATCACTGCTATCAAGATTAAGAGTGGTAGAATGTTGTTGGCTTATGGTTTCTTGCGCAAGGTGTTTGAAATCTTTGAGACTTACCAAACTCCTATCGATATGATTGCTACATCGGAGGTGGGTGTGTCGGTGACTATCGACAATGAGCGTAATCTTCAAAACATTGTTGATGACTTGAAGAAGTTTGGCACGGTGACTGTCGATAAGGATATGGTGATTATATGCGTAGTGGGTGACCTTGAATGGCAAAATCGCGGTTTTGAAGCGAAGGTTATCGAGGCGTTGAAGGATATTCCTGTGCGTATGATTTCGTATGGTGGTAGTAACTACAATATCTCGGTGCTTGTGCGCAAGGAAGACAAGGTGAAGGCGTTGAATGCGTTGAGCGATCATCTTTTCAAAAATAAGTAATAGGGCTTTTTATTACGACGAAGATGACAATTTTTCCTATAGCAGAGTTTGAGAATCAACGCACTCCGTTTTATTTTTATGACTTGGGGTTGCTTCGTAGAACTCTTGATGAGATAAAACTCCACAGCAATCATGAGGGCTATCATGTGCATTATGCCATTAAGGCTAATGTGAATGGTGTGTTGCTCGAGGAGATTCGCAAGGCCGGATTGGGTGTTGACTGTGTGAGTGGTGGCGAGGTGGAAACTGCGTTGAATGCGGGTTTTGCTGCCGATAAGATTGTTTTTGCCGGTGTGGGCAAGAGTGATTGGGAGATTGAATTGGGGTTGAGCCATGATATCGCTTGCTTCAATGTGGAGTCGTTGCCCGAACTTGAGGTGATTGAAGAGATTGCTGGGAAGATGGGTAAGGTGGCTCGAGTGGCGTTGCGTGTAAATCCTAATATCGATGCTCACACTCATCATTATATTACTACAGGGTTGGCCGAAAACAAGTTTGGTATCAATCTTGAGATGCTCGATGAGATTATTGAGGCTGCGATGAAGATGAAGCATGTGGAGTTGCAAGGGTTGCATTTCCACATAGGTAGCCAAATAACAATAAATGACCCATTTAAGTTGTTGAGCGAGAAGATTAATGAACTTCAGGCTAAATATGCCGAAAAGGGGATAATGTTTAAGTCGATTAATGTGGGTGGCGGATTAGGCATTGATTATGATGATCCTAATGGCAATCCAATTTCGGACTTTAAGGGTTATTTTGATACTTTCAAGAAGTATCTCAAGCTCAATGAGGGGCAGGAGCTTCACTTTGAACTTGGCCGCTCGGTGGTGGGCCAATGTGGATCGTTGATTAGTCGTGTGCTTTATGTGAAAGAGGGCACAGAGAAGAAATTTGCGATTATTGATGCTGGTTTTACCGAGTTGATTCGTCCGGCTTTATATCAAGCACACCATAATATTGAGAATCTTACCAGTGATGGGGAGGTTGAAAAGTATGATGTGGTGGGGCCAATATGTGAGTCGTCGGACTGTTTTGGCGAAGATGAAATGTTGCCCAAGGTGAAGCGTGGTGATATAATTGCATTGCGCTCGGCTGGTGCTTATGGCGAGATAATGGCTTCGCAATATAATTGCCGAAAGTTGCCCAAAAGCGTTTATTCGGAATAGGATAAATTTCAATTAATGATATAGTGGCTGTGTGAAATTAATAACGCAGCCACTTTTTTTATTAAAAACGCAAAAAAGGTGTGATTAACTTTCATTTACGGCCTTAAAATATTAACTTTGTAGTCGCAAATTTTAATATGGAAAAGAATATCAAAATCAATGGTTTAAATTTCCACTATACTGTAGAGGGTAGTGGGTCGCCTGTCATTTTAATGCATGGCTGGGGATGCAACTTGACTACCTTGGCAAGTGTGGAAAAAGTAGCTGTTGAAAATCATACTGTTTATAATGTAGATTTCCCTGGTTTTGGACAGTCGCAAGAGCCAAGCGAGGTGTGGGGTGTGGAAAAATATACCCAACTCATTGAGGAGCTTGTGAAGGTGGAAAATATAGAGAATCCTATCTTGCTCGGGCACTCGTTTGGTGGCAGAGTGGGAATTTTATATTCATCGCGCAATCAAGTGAAAAAGCTTATTCTTGTAGATGCTGCCGGGGTGAAACCTCGCCGATCGTTAAAGTATTACTTGAAGGTGTATTCGTTTAAGATTAGCAAGCGATTGATGCCTCTAATTTATGGCAAAGAGGGTGCTAAAAAACGCATTGAGGAGGCTCGTGCTAAAAGAGGTTCGAGCGACTATAACAATGCAACGCCTATGATGCGTGCGATATTGAGCAAGGTTGTAAACGAAGATTTGAAATATTGTATGCCTCAAATAAAGGCTCCAACGCTTTTGATATGGGGCGAAAATGATACTGCAACACCTTTGCGTGATGCTCAAACGATGGAAAAACTCATTCCCGATGCTGGATTGGTATCGTTCCCTGGTTGTGGGCATTATAGTTTCCTTGATAATCCGATACAATTTGCGGCGGTGTTGCGTAGTTTTTTAAAAGAATAATATCAAAAAGAGAATATGGATATAGTGTTTTATATAGTTCCTGTAGTTGCAATCATAAACTTGTTTCTTGAGTTGAAACGAGATTTGATGATGTTGCAACAAAATTCGTATCGTAATGAGCGATATATGCGCTGGCTTCGTAGTAGTGGCGATACAACTTCAACTTCGCGACTAATAGCTCTCGTAATTTTACTTTTGTCACTTACATCGTTTTGCCCCAATTATGTGGGTGCATATTTGATTTTATTGTTCTCGGTGTTCAACTCGGTTAGCCTAATCAAAGCGAAATACAAAAAGCCACTTGTGTTTACTAATCGCGCGAAGAGAATATATGCTGTGGCTGGAGTGATTGCCGTGGTATTGATATGTTGCTGTGCTTTTGGTTTTGGCAAAATTGGCGACATTAATTCAATCCTCTCGGCTGGTGGTAGTGCTGCTTTTGCGTTGTATATTGGAGCACACATGATTATGTATGTAGCTAATGTATTGCTTGCTCCGGTTGAAAAGCATATCAATAAAGGTTATTATAATGATGCTGCTCGCATTCTTGCAGCGATGCCCGATTTGAAGATTATAGGTATTACTGGTAGTTATGGGAAAACGAGTACCAAACATTACCTTCATCGCATATTGAGCGAGAAATATGATGTGTTGATGACTCCTGGTAGCTACAATACAACGCTCGGTGTTATCCGTACTGTGCGCGAGTATCTCAAGCCTTATAATGAGGTGTTTATAGTGGAGATGGGGGCAAAACAACAAGGCGACATTAAAGAGATTTGTGATCTTGTACACCCACAAATGGGTATCGTTACTGCCGTAGGTGAACAACACCTTGAGTCGTTTAAATCAATTGAAAATGTGCAAAGCACTAAATTTGAGTTGATTGATGCGTTGCCTACCGATGGATTGGGAGTTGTGAATGATGACTTTGAATATGTTGCTAATCGCAAGGTTGACAATGTGAAATGTGTGCGTTATGCAGTGAATGAGACTGAAAATGCGACATATACAGCGACTGATATTATCTACGATGAAACAGGTACAAAGTTCAAGGTGGTGGGTAATGGCAAAGAATTGGCTCTTCATACTCGATTGGTAGGGGAGTGCAATATCTCAAACCTCATTGCTGCTGTTATCATTGCGCTTCAACTTGAGGTGCCCGAAGAAAAGATTCGTTATGCCGTTGAAAAGATTGAACAGGTGGAACATCGCCTCAACCTAAAACGCACTCCTGGTGGAATTACTATCATTGATGATGCATTCAATAGCAATCCTACGGGGTCGAAAATGGCAATGGATGTATTGAGCCGTTTCAATAAGGGTAAACGAATCGTTATCACTCCAGGTATGATTGAACTTGGAGAGAAGCAATATGAACTCAATGAGGCCCTCGGCATGAAAATTGCTGAATGTGCCGATGTGGCTATCATCGTGGGTGAATACAACAAAGAGGCTCTCCTCAATGGTATCAAACAGGGGAGCATGAACAACGAAAATGTGCATGCTGTGGCATCTTTCAATGAAGCCCAACGAGTGCTTGCAACGATTGCTAAAGCAGGGGATACGGTGCTATATGAAAATGACCTCCCCGACACATTTAAGTAATTAAGAGTTGAGAATTGGAAATTGAGAGTTACCTGCCCATCAACACTTTATAACAAATTAAAAATTAACACAATAGATATAATAAGATGAAAACTAACATTGGAGTATTTTTTGGTGGACGCTCTACCGAACATGAAATATCAGTGATTTCGGCATCACAAGCTATGCATGCAATCAATCGCGATAAATATGATGTAACACCTATCTACATTACAAAACAAGGGAAATGGTTTACTGGCGAGGCTCTTTTTGAAGTGGCTAACTATCGCAACATTCCTGCGTTGCTCGCTAAATGTACCGAGGTGTATATGAAGCCTATATATGATGATTACAATCTTTATAAGGTTAAAAAATCGATGTTTGGCTCGGATGTATTCTCTCGCCTTGATGTAGTTATCCCTGTGCTTCATGGCTCTAATGGTGAAGATGGCATCTTTGAAGGGGTATTGGAATCAACTGGTATTCCATTTGCTGGTTGTAACACATTGTCTTCGGCCAATGGTATGGATAAAATCACTATGAAGATGATTCTTCAAGCATGTGATATCCCTGTGGTTGATTATGTGTGGTTTACCGACAAACAATGGTTTGCTCAACGCGATGAACTTATCGCAAAAATTGAAGATAAATTAGGCTATCCAGTGATTGTAAAACCAGCAAACCTCGGTTCGAGCGTAGGTATCGGTCGCGCCATTGATCGTGAGCAACTTATCGAAAAAATCAACGATGCTGAACGCTACTCAACTCGCATCATTGTTGAAGATATGGTTGAAGAACTTCAAGAAATCAACTGCTCGGTGCTTGGCGACTGCGACGAATATCAAGCATCGGTGTGCGAAGAGCCTATCAAGAGTGGTGAAATCCTCTCATACGAAGATAAATATATGGGTGGCACAAAGGGCACAAAAGGTATGCAAGCATCACAAAAACGCATTCCTGCCGAGTTACCCGATGAAGAAACAAAACGCATTCAATTCCTTGCAAGCGAAACATTCCGTGTGCTTTCATGCCATGGTGTGAGCCGTGTGGATGTTATCATCGACCGCAGAACTCGCAATATCTATGTGAACGAAATCAACACTATCCCTGGATCTTTGTCGTTCTACCTTTGGGAAGCAACAGGCATTTCGTTTGACAAGTTGATGGACAAACTCGTGCAACTCGCTCTCAAACGCAAACGCGAATCGGGTATGAAAACTGTTTCATACGACCAAAACATCTTCTCTCTTGGTGGCGGTGGCGTGAAAGGTGCCAAAGGTGGCAAATTGAAATAGAGATATTTTACTCTAAAAATATATCAGTTTAATGGCGATAGGTTGAAATCTATCGCCATTTTTTCTTAATAGTAATAAAATCTTGAGCAGAGATTATCTTTGTTGCTGTGTTTCTTTTATTTCTGCATAAAATTTTGTAATTTTGCACCTTAAAATAAATGTAACTATATAGTAACAATGGTAAAGAAATTCAACGAATATAACGGTTTTAACCTATCGAACGTTAATAAGGAAGTTCTTGAGCAATGGAACAAGAACGGATTGTTTGAAGAGAGTATGAAAGTGCGTGAGGGCAATCCCTCGTTTGTATTCTATGAAGGTCCCCCTTCAGCAAACGGTATGCCTGGTATTCACCATGTAATGGCTCGTACTATCAAAGATATTTTCTGCCGTTATAAAACGATGAAAGGCTTCCATGTGAAACGTAAAGCAGGGTGGGATACTCACGGTCTTCCTGTGGAACTTGGCGTGGAAAAAGCTCTTGGTATCACAAAAGAAGATATCGGCAAAAAAATCTCAGTTGACGATTATAATGCTGCATGCCGTCAAGAGGTGATGAAATATACCAAAGAGTGGGAAACATTGACTAACTCGATGGGGTACTGGGTGGATATGAACGATCCATATATCACCTACGATAATCGCTACATCGAATCGGTGTGGTGGTTATTAAGCCAACTTTACAACAAAGGTTATCTATATAAAGGTTACACTATTCAACCATATTCACCTGCTGCAGGTACAGGGTTGAGTACTCACGAATTGAATCAACCTGGTTGTTATCGCGATGTTAAGGACACTACTGTTACCGCATTGTTCGCAATGGTTAATCCTCATCCCGAAATGGCAGAGTGGGGTAAACCTTACTTCGTGGCTTGGACCACAACTCCTTGGACTTTGCCTTCAAACACAGCGTTGTGTGTGGGTCCAAAGATTGAATATGTATGCGTGCAAACCTACAATCCTTATAATGGAGAAAAAATAAGCATCGTAATGGCTAAAGACTTGGTTAAGTCTTATCTCAAAGCTGAAGGCGCAGAACTTCCAATGGAAGAATATAAGCAAGGTGACAAAGTGATTCCTTATCGCATTGTTGCGAATTATATGGGTAGCGACCTCGTGGGCATGCAATATAAACAACTCATGCCATGGGTAAAACCACTTGAAAAAGTTGATGCTAACGCAGCTCCATTTGTAAAAGAATATGCCGAAGCAAATCCCGACAAATGTTTTGCAGTAGGTAACGATAAATTCGTTGAACTTGAAGAAAAAGCATTCCGCGTAATTCCTGGCGACTATGTAACAACTGAAGATGGTACTGGTATCGTTCACATCGCGCCTACATTTGGTGCCGATGACGCGAAGGTAGCAAAAGCTGCCGAAATCCCTTCTTTGTTTATGATTAACAAGAAAGGTGAGACTCGCCCAATGGTTGACCTTACTGGTAAATACTACACTCTTGATGAATGCGCTCAAGAATTTATTGATAGTTGCGTAAATGTTGATGCATATTCTAACCACGCTGGCGACTATGTAAAGAATGCATATGACCCACAATTTAACCCAGGTGGTAAATTTGATGAGCAAGCAGCACAAAAAGCTGAAGACCTCAATGTGGTTATCTGTATGGAAATGAAGCAAGAAGGTGTGGCATTCAAAATCGAAAAACATGTTCACAACTATCCTCACTGCTGGCGTACTGACAAACCTGTACTTTATTATCCACTCGATAGCTGGTTTATTAAAACCACTGCTGCTCGTGAGCGCATGATGGAACTCAACGAAACTATCAAATGGAAACCACAATCAACAGGTACTGGCCGTTTTGGCAAATGGCTTGAAAATCTCCAAGATTGGAACCTATCTCGTAGCCGTTATTGGGGTACTCCACTTCCTATTTGGCGCACAGAAGATGGCACAGACGAATTGTGTATTGATAGCGTTGAAACTCTTTACAACGAAATCGAAAAATCGGTTGCGGCAGGCATCATGACATCAAATCCATACAAAGATAAAGGATTTGTTCCTGGGGACTATAGCAAAGATAACTATAACAAAATCGACCTTCACCGTCCATATGTAGATGATATCGTATTGGTATCAGCATCAGGTAAAGCGATGTATCGCGAACTTGATTTGATTGATGTGTGGTTTGATTCAGGCGCAATGCCTTATGCTCAAATTCACTATCCATTTGAAAACAAAGAAGGTCTTGATTCAGGCGAGCTTTATCCATCAAGCTTCATTGCTGAGGGTGTTGACCAAACTCGTGGTTGGTTCTTCACATTACACGCAATTGGCACAATGGTATTTGATTCGGTTGCTTATAAGGCAGTTATTTCAAACGGCCTTGTACTTGACAAAGATGGCAACAAGATGTCAAAACGCCTTGGCAACGCCGTTAATCCATTTGAGACTATCGACAAATATGGCTCTGACCCAGTCCGTTGGTATATGATTTCAAACTCATCTCCATGGGATAACTTGAAATTTGACCCAGCTGGTGTACAAGAAGTTAGCCGTAAATTGTTTGCAACTCTATACAACACATACTCATTCTTTGCACTCTATGCAAATGTTGATGGATTTGATAATAGCCAACCTCAAGTGGCTCTTGAAAACCGTCCTGAAATCGATCGTTGGATTATCTCTCTACTCAACACACTCGTGAAAGATGTAGATGAAGCTCTCAACGATTATGAACCAACCAAGGCTGCTCGTGCTATTAACGACTTTGTTAATGACAACTTGAGTAACTGGTATGTACGCTTAAATCGCAAGCGTTTCTGGGGAGGCGAAATGAACGAAGATAAACTTTCGGCTTACCAAACATTATATACATGCCTTGAAACAATCGCAAAACTTATCGCACCAATCTCTCCATTCTATGCTGATAAGTTATATCAAGACCTTGCTGGCAATGGTTCGGTTCACTTGGCATTATTCCCTGAAGTGAATGAAGAAGCTATTGACAAAGCTCTTGAAAATCGCATGAACATTGCACAAGTGATTACATCAATGGTATTGTCGCTTCGTCGCAAAGTAAACATCAAAGTTCGTCAACCACTTTCAACATTGATGATTCCAGTAATGGACAACGCTCAACGCGAAGCAATTGAATCTATGAGCGAACTAATCCTTAACGAAGTAAATGTTAAGAACTTCAAGTTTGTTGACAATGAAGCTGGAGTGCTTGTAAAACGCGTTAAACCCGATTTCAAAAAACTCGGTCCAAAATTTGGCAAGACAATGAAAGCCGTTGCTGCTGCTATCACATCAATGAGTCAACAAGACATCGCCTCTCTTGAAAAGAACGGAAGCATAACTCTAAATGTTGATGGGAATGATGCTGTAATAGAAGCCATTGATGTTGAAATTATTTCTGAAGATATTCCAGGTTGGTTGGTTGCAAACGAAGGCAATATTACAATCGCCCTCGATGTAACTATCTCTGAAGAATTGAAGCAAGAGGGTATCGCTCGCGACATCGTAAATCGTGTTCAAAATATCCGTAAGAGTCGCGATTATGACATCACAGATAAAATCAATCTTGTGTTTGCACCTAATGCCGACACCGATGCAGCCATCAATGCTTATAGCGACTATATCGCTCGCCAAGTGCTTGCTACTAGCATCACTGTAGGTGATATTAACGGAGCTGAAGGAGTAGAAACTCTTGAAATTGACGAGATAAAAGTTGATGTAAGTATTACTAAATAATAACATAAATTTAATAACCATAAAAACAACAAAACTATGAGCGAAAAAACTAGATATTCAGATGAAGAACTTCAAGAGTTTAAAGAATTAATTCTCAAAAAACTCGAGAAAGCTCAAGCTGACTACGAGTTGTTGAAATCAAACATCATGAATACCGATGGCAATGATATTTCTGATACATCGCCAACATTTAAGGTGCTCGAAGAAGGTGCTAGCACTCTAAGTAAAGAGGAAGCTGGACATCTTGCACAACGCCAAATGAAGTTTATTCAACACTTACAAAATGCTCTTATTCGCATTGAGAACAAAACATATGGCATATGTCGCGAAACTGGAAAGTTAATCCCAAAAGAACGCCTTCGTGCAGTTCCACATGCGACACTCGGCATTGACCAAAAATTAGGTAAAAAATAGTCAATGAAAATAT
This sequence comes from Muribaculaceae bacterium, assembly GCA_045646905.1. GTDB lineage: Bacteria > Bacteroidota > Bacteroidia > Bacteroidales > Muribaculaceae > RGIG4079. The sequence continues at coordinate 348,858 of JAZRLP010000026.1, read as the reverse complement.
CAAAAGGATATCTGTCTATAATTATCATCTTAGGTGTAGTTATTCTTGACCAATTATTAAAAATCTGGGTCAAGACTAACTTCTACCTTGGTGAAAGTTTCCATATTACTGATTGGGTTCAACTTGTTTTTATTGAGAACAATGGAATGGCTTTTGGGATGGAGTTAGGTGATAAATTGTTCCTAACACTATTTCGCGTTATTGCAGTGTCAGCCCTTGTGTACTATATAACTCGTATAGTATCACGCGATTATATCCCGAAAGGGTATGTAGCATGTTTTTCCCTAATTACAGCTGGCGCAGCGGGGAACATATTTGATTGTCTTTTCTATGGATTAATCTTTAACAATCCTATACCTCCCGAAGTTGCGACATTTATGCCTGAAGCTGGAGGGTATGCACCTTTATTCTATGGAAAAGTCGTTGATATGTTTTACTTTCCACTATTCAGTTTTAATTGGCCCGATTGGATGCCTTGGGTTGGAGGTGAACATTTCATATTTTTCCAACCAATTTTCAACCTCGCAGATGCAGCTATTACAATAGGTATCTTAATTTTAATATTATTCTATTCAAAATATTTAGCATCAGCACCATCGGATGAAAATGCATCAAGTAAGAGCTAATGCGAAATAATCGATATGAATAAAATTGGCAAACGCATAATATATCTTGTAGTATTTTCTTTAGTAATGATTGGATGTAATTCAACACCCAGTGAAGTTTTATCTAAAGAAGAGATGGCGCAATTGCTTGCCGATATTCATATTGGAGAAAGCGTAGTTGAATCAGAACGCACAAAATATTATAGTGATTCATTAAAGAAAGTTGTAAAGCAATCTATATTAATAAAACATAATGTAACTCAAGCTCAATTAGATACATCGTTTGCATGGTATGGACATAACATTGAAGAATATATTGCCGTGTATGACCGAGTTATTGAGATTTTAGATGATGACATCAATAAATTAGGAGCAAATTCTACCGAGAAGACAAACATCACATATGAAGGTGATTCGGTTGATGTATGGCAAAAAGTTAGACATTATTCAATTAATGCCAATAGTCCAACACAATTCATTACATTTACATTATCAAAAGACCACACATGGGAAAACGGAGACAATTACACATGGCGTCTAAAATTAATCAACAACATATCTCAACTAAAATGGGGTATAGCTGCCGATTATAGTGATGGATCTTCGGAATTCACTAACTCCTCTATATCAAATGAGGGTTGGAACGAGATTAAGTTCATTCCCGATTCTACTAAAACCCTCAATAGGGTATATGGATATCTTTATGCCACACCAAGAGATGCTGAAATAATATATATAGATAGCATTTCATTAGTAAGAAATCGTTCAAATCAAAGTTTATACCGCCAACGCTTTACACAACGAACATTTGAATATGGTAAAAACAATACTCATGACAAAGATCACGGAATAAATTCTACTCAAGAAAAAGATATTGAACCAATAAATTCAACTAAAAAGACTTCCCCAGAGATAGTTGAAACTCCTAAAAACAGCGGTAACAATAATCATTTCAAAAAAGAAAGAAATGAATCGCGAATCAAAATGCATGAAAACTAAACAGTCTTATTTACCGCTATTTATCATTCATCAAAATGAGATATATAAAAATCACATTTTGTCAATTGATAATTTTGAAATAACGATTATCCCTTTTGAGCAAGAATGTGAGGCAACTAAATTTATTTCAAATGCCATTATTATCACAACACCAGATTTTATTAACCACATTCCTCATTTACCCATAATTGATGCTACATATAAAAATCTTGGCATTTTAACCGATTATCTCCTAAAAAACAACCTATACTTCAAAAACGACAAAGAGCCTACACTTATCAGTGCAGGCCCTTCGGGATATAAAATCTTATGATAATTATTTATTTATCATACCTACAATCTCGTTAATGTCCTTAACTCCATGGCGTAGGCAATAATCTTCCATATAATCAATTATTTTCATAGTAACTGAAGGATCCACAAAATTAGCAGTTCCCACTTGAATAGCACTTGCACCAGCGAGCATAAATTCAATAGCATCACGGCCATTCATTATACCACCAAGGCCTATCACTGGGATATTCACAGTTTTAGCAACTTGCCACACCATGCGCACTGCAACTGGACGAACAGCTGGCCCCGATAAACCTCCAGTTATAGTTGACAGATAGGGGCGTTGACGCTCTACATCAATAGCCATACCCAACAATGTATTAATTAACGAAACAGAGTCAGCGCCTTCAGCTTCAACTGCACGAGCTATTTCAGTTATATCAGTAACATTGGGAGATAATTTTATAATTACAGTTTTGGGGAATGCTTTTCTAACAGCCTTTGTTACTTGTGCAGCACCTTCGCAAGTTGTGCCGAAAGCCATACCACCTTGCTTCACATTGGGACATGAGATATTTACCTCTATAGCGTTAATTTTATCAAGTGGGGCAAGTTTTTCACACACTGCAACATAGTCATCGATAGTTGCCCCCGAGACATTGACTATTACATGTGAATCAACATCTTTTATGCGTGGATAAATATTCTCAATAAAATAATCAACGCCTTTATTTTGTAGACCTACAGCATTAAGCATTCCCGATGGGGTTTCGGCCATACGAGGGTATGGATTTCCTTCTCGGTGATTTATAGTTGTACCTTTAATAATAAAACCACCCAAACGATTTAAATCTATAAAGTCGGCAAACTCTTCTCCATATCCAAATGTTCCCGACGCAGTCAAAACCGGATTTTTGAGGTTAAGACCTCCTATATTAACGCCTAAATTTACCATGTTAATTCATTTATATTAAACACCGGACCTTCAGTGCATACACATACATTTCCTTTAACTGTATTTTCAACACAACATAGACAAGCTCCCAGACCACAAGCCATCATATTCTCCAATGATACTTCACAATCAATGTCCTTTTCCTTTGCGACCTTTGCAATAGCCTTCATCATTGGAGCAGGGCCGCAACAATATATCTTATCAATATTTGTTGCTAATATTGTATTAGTAGTTACTAATCCCTTTTCTCCCATTGAGCCATCTTCGGTAGATACAAATACTTTTCCTATTTTTTCAAACTCTTCAAGTTGCAATACATCTTTTGCTGAACGAGCTCCAATTAAAAATTTAGGCTGAAAACCTTTTGCTTTAAGTTGAGCACCCCAATATAACATAGGAGCAACTCCTACGCCACCTCCAGCCAAAAGAATACTATCATTAATGTCTTTAGGTAGACTGAAGGCATTACCCAATGGCAACATTACATTCAATGCATCAGATGCTTTTAGTGCCATTAAGGCCTTTGTCCCTTCTCCTGCCATTCTTACCAACAACCACAAGTGGTTGTTTTCGCGATCGACATTATTAATTGAAATTGGACGACGCAAAAAAGTCGTTTTAGAGCCATCAACTGCAACCTGTACAAATTGCCCAGGCAACATTTCGGGAAGCACAGAACCATCGGCAGGAGTTAATATGAGTAACGTATATAACTCATGTATCCTGCGATTTTCCACTACCTTTAAATCTAAGATATATTTCTTCATAACACTGTTATTATTTGATTTCAGTCTATTAGTTTTATATTCCAAGTATCAAGAATAATTACTCCCCCGTCATCTTTTCGGCGTTCAAAATAGGTAGCAATAGGCCATCCTTTTTTGCTATCAATCACTTGCGTAAATTTATCAGTGACTGGGATAGGGGAGTCATTGGTTTTATAACGATATTTAGTAGATGTTGTTACTGTAATTAACTCATAATTTCCCAAATTTCGAAAGTCTTGAGATACAACCATATCGGACTCTGATTTTATCGAATCTTTAATTCCAATAACATCGCCATTAACTAATGCCATACCATGATAATGGTAATTTAACCTTAATTTTTTACCATTAAAAGAAAGCATTGCTACATATGGGAACAATGTGGCAGAGGTGGCCTCAATATCATTCTGTCGCCATGCTAAATAACCATCCCAATTCAACACCTTCATAAGCGCGCCATTGCGATTAGTCATCAGTCGCAATGGGGATTCGTCTAAAGGAATTGAATCAACTCTTGATGGTTTATCTAAACGAATATATTTCAACGAATATAAATGTTGCGTAGAATCATCAACTAAAACTTTAAAACTTCGAGCAATATTTCCAATTTGAATTGTATCAACATCTTTTATCTCATATTTACACCGAGAATAGTTAAAGATATGATGCTCGTTCTTTTTCCAAGTAGCCAATACCACAATAGTACTATCATCTAATATTATCGCATGTGCACAAATACAAATATGCGATAATATCAACCATGCTATGAGTCTTATATAACGAGTCATAAATCTATTGTAATATCATATACAAAGATAGCTCTTATAATTCATAACTACAAGAATAAATTTTACAAAAAAGCCTTCTCGAACAAATCAAGAAGGCGACAATTTTATCGTTTATATAATATGTTTTATTATTTCTTTTGAGGAACAAAAATTTCATAACTATTATCATCATAGAAAACCCGAATCTCTATTACTCGCTTTGATGTCGCATTTATGAGCATTGGATTGTTTTTACTAATCGCAACCTTGTCCGATTCACGATATTCTACCTTTTGAACAGAATTTTGTTGAGAAATATTAACTGATATATTTTCTTGTTGATTTTCCAAAAGAGGTGCATCAAAATCAAAACTTCTCATTATTGATTCATCATCAGAATTTTGCACACTATTAAAGCTAACATTATCTCCAATTTTAGGCTCTGAGATTTTAATATTTGATCCCACTATCATATCTCCCTCACCAAACATTAACCATAAGACAGATAATTGAGGATAAGCCTCATGAATTTTACTTATTAGCTCATCACTTATTTTCTTATTTCTGCCATTAAGTATTTGAGAAATGGTAGGGCGTGGTATACGACAAGTATCGGCAAATTGAGAATTTGCAATATTTAATGCTACCATGAATTGTTTTAAGCGAGTTACAATATCCATTTTTAATTTGATTTTGTAATTGTTTGGATATGCAAATGTAATCACAAATATTTAATTCACCAAATTTTCAATGGTAAAAAGTAAATTTTCTCATATTTAGTTCCGTAAACACATCCATAGGATAGGGGAGAATAGTAGATCTCAATATATCAACCAATGCTTTAATGCGCATACCCTAACACATTAATTATCCACCACTTACACCGCTACACAACACCAATATTAACCGCCTGATACAAATAGTTAATCTATGACTTTAACAAATTTAATGTAAAAATATGTAAATGTGTGAGTTATGTATATATGTAAAAAATACTTAACGCGCATAATTACTTATTATAAACCGTTATATGATGTAAATTCCCATTTTTTTATTGATAATTACATAACTCAGCATATAATAAATAAGTTACTTTTGAACATTTTAATGTATTATCTAATGTAATTAGATAATTACATTTGTAATCGCAAACAGTTTAATTACAAACCTCAGCGTTTGCGATTTTAAACTCAACATCAAAGCGAATTTAAACTACTATATTTACGTATACAACATGAAATAGATTTAAACATTGAAATCTAAAAGCGATAAAAATACGATAATTAATAATGTTTACCAATAGTAAAACCTTCTAATAAAATAGGTTATTAATAATTTGAACGAGTGATGTGATAAAGAAATAGTCACACAAAAAATTAGGCAAATAATATTTCCATCATTATATACATCATTCAAAACAAAAAAAATTAAAATGGGCTTAATAATAAAATTTTGTTGCATCAATAATTGAAGTGATCAACAATTATTATTTTGAATTTACTACCAAATTCAGACCCTGAAAAAAATAATATCGAACACATCAACCTATAACCGGGATTAAATAGGGTCTATAGGTGTGGGATATTTTTTCCCTCTTATCTCTATCCCCTAAAATTGCTATTTAACATAATGTGTATTATGGGCAAAATGTGTGCTAAATTTTAATATTATATTTTCATTATTAATCCTCCATAAAATTTATAGAATTGACACATAATATCACGAACTAATTTTTTAATTGATCTACAAAATTAATAATCGGCACTCGCGATTTTTTGCGATAATGTATTTGTTGTTTTTTTCTTCCTCATATGATTATTTCAAATTCCAATCTCAACTTTTGGGGGTTAATAAAAAATAATGGAGATACTCCATTATGAAGTATCTCCATACATATTTAATAAAATGGTTAGACCTTATTTATTTTTGATATAATTTACAATCCACTCTCCGACTTCCTTTGTGCCATATTTCCCTGCGCCTTCAACTTGAATTTCGGGAGTACGAACATTTGCATCAAGTGATGCGTTTACTGCTTCACGAATGAGTTTGCCTTCTTCTTTGCAATCGAAGTATTCAAATAACATCGCTACCGAAAGAATTTGCGCCAATGGATTTGCGATATTTAATCCTTTAGCTTGTGGCCATGAACCATGAATTGGTTCAAATACTGGTGTACTTTCACCAGTTGAAGCCGATGGAAGCAAGCCCATTGAACCACTGATTACACTACCTTCGTCTGTGAGAATATCTCCAAAAGTATTTTCAGTAACCATTACATCAAAAAATGTTGGTTCTTGAATCATTCGCATAGCTGCGTTATCAACATACATATAGTCGGTATTAACTTCGGGATAACTTGGCGCCATTTCTTGAGCAATTTTACGCCATAGACGACTTGATGCCAAAACATTAGCTTTGTCCACTACGGTGAGGTGTTTATTGCGTTTCATTGCATATTCAAATGCAACTTTGAGAATACGCTCTATTTCAGGACGAGTGTATGCATTGGTATCATAGGCTTTGTCATCATCTTGATATTTTTCACCAAAATACATACCTCCGGTTAATTCTCGTATACAAATAAAATCGGCACCTTCTACTAATTCTGCCCGAAGTGGTGATTTGTGAATAAGGCATTTAAATGTTTCAACTGGACGGATATTTGCAAACAAACCGAGTTGTTTACGCATAGCAAGCAATCCTTGTTCTGGGCGAACTTTTGCAGTTGGATCGTTATCAAATTTAGGGTCGCCTACAGCTGAAAATAATACAGCATCGGCATCACGACAAATTTCAAAAGTTTCTTGAGGGAAAGGATCACCAACTTTATCAATAGCATCAGCTCCACATAGAGCATATTTATAATCTACATTGTGACCAAATTTTTCACATACGGCGGTCATAACATCTACGCCTTGTTTTGAAATCTCGGGACCAATACCATCCCCAGGTAGTACTGCAATTTTAAAATCCATATCTAAATGATTGATTTATATAGTTATGTTATAAATTTTCTATTATATTAAGCATTTTTATAGTGGCTTGGATAGCTGCCTCTGTTTGGTCGGCATCAAGCCCGCGTGTTTTAAACGAATGATTCTTATAGTCCCAAGAAATAGTGGTGTGAACAAGTGCATCTGTACGGCCACCAGGTGGAATATTAACCGAATAATTGGTTAACGCTGGGAACTCTCGGTTTAAGTCGCGACGATAAATATTTCTTACTGCTTTAACAAATGCATCATATTGTCCATCCCCTACTGCTGTTTCTTGGTACTCAGTTCCTTCAATCGCTAATTTTATTGTGGCTGTTGGGCGCAACCCTTCTGAAAGATTTAGAGCATAATTTATAATACGCACCTTATCAGGGAGTGTGGCCTGTTTCAATACATCGGCTACAATAAATGGAAGGTCTTCTTGGGTTACCAATTCTTTTTTATCACCAAGTTCAATGATGCGTTGAGTCACTTTTTGTACATCATCATCGGTTAACTCAATACCCAATGCTTCAAGGTTTTTCTTTATATTAGCTTTTCCCGATGTTTTACCAAGTGCATACTCACGTTCACGTCCAAATCGTTCGGGCAATAGATCATTATAATAAAGATTATTTTTATTATCGCCGTCGGCATGGACACCTGCGCATTGAGTAAAAACATGTTCTCCTACAATAGGCTTATTTTGAGGGATTAAAACCCCCGAAAAAGATTCTACTATGCGACTTACTTTATTTATTTTAGTTTCATCAACACCAGTATGTCTCTTTAATTGGTCGTGTATTACAGCTATAACGCTTGATAGGCAAGCATTTCCAGCTCTCTCCCCTAACCCGTTGACCGTGCAATGAACGCCTCGCGCCCCACCAAGCACAGCTGCATAGACATTTGATGTTGCAAGGTCATAATCATTATGCGCGTGAAAATCAAAGTGTAAATCGGGATATCGCTTAATCATGCGTTGAACATTTGCCAATGTATCATAAGGATTTAAGATTCCCAATGTATCAGGGAGCATGTAACGTTTAATTGGTAAGTGGCGCACGGCATCCATTAACTCATATACATACTTATATGAGTTTTTAATACCATTTGACCAATCTTCTAAATATAAATTCACATCAAGCCCCTCTGCTACAGCGTGTTCCACTTCACTACATATTGAATCGAAATGTTCTTGTGGGGTCTTTTTTAATTGATATAGACAATGTTTCTCAGAGCCTTTAGAAAGGAGATTTATCACTTTAGCCCCTACCCTTTTTACCCAATCTATAGACAATCCGTTATCAATAAAACCTAACACCTCAAGTTTATCAAGATGTCCCATTCGTTCAGCCCACGCACACACATTTCTCACTGTTTCAAATTCTCCTTCAGAAACACGAGCTGAGGCTATTTCTATGCGAGGAATGTGCAACTCCTCTAAAAGGAGACGCACAATGCTCAATTTTTCAGATGCTGAAAACGATACACCCGACGTTTGTTCGCCATCACGCAGTGTCGTATCTAGAATTTCAACATTCATATATATTTTTACTTCTTAGCTTCATATGCCTCGATATCTTCTTTCTTTGATAAAAGATATTCAATATCATCAAGAGCATTAATCAAGCAATGTTTTTTATAGGGATTTATATCAAATGATTCGGAATGACCAGTCGCAAGATTTGTAATCGTTTGAGCTGGAAGATCAACTTTAACCTCTGTTTTAGGATTTGTAGCAATTGAATCAAACAATTCAGATAGAAAATGTTCGCTTACAACTACAGGCAACACAAAATTATTTAATTCATTATTTTTGTGAATATCGGCAAAGAAACTTGACACTACCACACGAAAGCCATAATCGGCTATTGCCCATGCTGCATGTTCTCTACTTGAGCCTGAACCAAAGTTTTTACCAGCTACCAATATACAACCAGAGTATGTGGGGTCATTTAACACAAAATCTTTAATCGGATTACCATCTTTGTCATAACGCCAATCTCTAAACAAGTTTTCACCAAAACCCTCTCGCGATGTTGCTTTAAGGAATCGGGCTGGAATAATTTGATCGGTATCAACATTTTCCATTGGTAATGGAATACATGTCGATGTTATGATATTGAATTTTTCTTTCATATGTCAATATTTATATAGATGGGTTACGATTAAATTTTTCTTGGGTCGGTCAATACTCCAGTAATAGCAGTAGCTGCAGCGACAAGTGGTCCGGCAAGAATTGTGCGAGAACCAGGGCCTTGGCGTCCTTCAAAATTTCGATTTGATGTTGAAACTGAAATTTTACCTGCGGGAACTTTGTCCTCGTTCATAGCCAAGCAAGCCGAACATCCTGGTTGACGCAATTCAAAACCAGCATCGGTCAATATTTTATCTAAACCCTCTTCTTTAATTTGGTTGGCAACCTTCCATGAACCAGGCACTAACCAAGCAGTAATGTTATCAGCTTTTTTCTTTCCTTTTACGATTGAAGCGAATGCACGGAAATCTTCTATACGCCCATTTGTACAACTTCCCAAAAATACATAATCAATTGGATATCCTTCAAGTGTTTGCCCAACCTCAAATCCCATATATTCAAGAGATTTATCATATGAAATTTTACCAGCTTCATCATTGGGATCAGGCGCAGGTATCGATTCACTTATACCTATACCCATACCAGGGTTTGTACCGAAGGTAATACGAGGCTCAATGTCTGCAGCATCAAAATTGATTTCTTTATCAAACACTGCATTGTCATCACTCTTAAGAGTTTTCCAATATTCAACAGCTTTTTCCCAATCCTCACCTTTTGGAGCAAATTCTCTACCTTTACAATATTCAAATGTAGTTTCATCAGGGGCAATCATACCTCCACGAGCTCCCATTTCAATCGACAAGTTACATACTGTCATGCGTTCTTCCATTGAAAGACGGCGAATTGTATCACCAGCATATTCAACAAAATAACCTGTAGCGCCACCTGTAGTCATCTTTGCGATAATATATAAAGCAATATCTTTTGCTGTAACGCCTTCTTGCAATTTACCATTTACATTAATACGCATTGTTTTGGGTTTAGGTTGAAGAATACATTGAGAAGCAAGCACCATTTCAACCTCACTTGTACCGATGCCAAAAGCAACAGCTCCAAATGCGCCATGAGTAGATGTATGACTATCACCACATACAATAGTATAACCTGGGAGAGTCAACCCATTTTCTGGTCCAATTACATGAATAATTCCATTTTTCTCATGTCCTAATCCATACAATGTCAAACCAAACTCATTGGCATTTTTGGTTAAGGTTTCTACTTGATTACGAGAAATAGGATCGACAATAGGTTTATCTTGATTTAATGTAGGGATATTATGGTCGGGGGAACATATAGTTTTCTCGGGACGGAAAACTTTCAAGCCACGATTACGAAGTCCATCAAAAGCTTGAGGACTTGTAACTTCATGACAATAATGTCTATCTATATATATTTGAGAGGGACCACCTTCAATGAGATTAACCACATGAGCATCCCATATTTTATCAAATAATGTATTAGCCATACAACTATTTATTAATGAATATCTTATCTAACAAATTTATTTATTGCATCAATGAACGCTTCAGCACTCGCTGCCACAATGTCGGTATTAGCAGAGAATCCATAATAACTATTACCATCATGTTCAACAGTCATATGTACTTTACCAACATCATTGCTACCTTTATTAATTGCTTGGATGAGGAATTCTTTAACAACCATTGTGCGATGTATAATCTGTTTAATGGCTCTAATTGCAGCATCAACTGGTCCGTTACCGGTAGCACATGCTTCAAATTTTTCGCCTGATATATCAAGGCCAACACTTGCAACCGAATGAATACCAACACCACTTGTAACTTGGAGATAATCCAACTTAATGCGATGTTTAGATGCATTGTGCTTTCCAGCAAGCATCAATACATCATCATCGTTAATTTCTTTTTTACGATCGGCAAGTTTAAGGAATGCTTCATATGCTTTATCAAGGGCATCTTTATCCATGTCAATACCTAAAACATGTAAACGATGTTTCAATGCTGCGCGACCACTACGAGCTGTCAATACGATAGAGTTTTCATCAACACCTACATCTTTAGGATCAATGATTTCATAGCTTTCACGATTTTTCAACACACCATCTTGATGAATACCCGATGAATGAGCAAATGCATTGCGTCCAACTATAGCTTTATTGGGTTGTACTGGCATATTCATAAGGCTTGAAACCATACGACTTACGCCACAAATTTTAGTTGTATTAATATTTGTAACAATATCCAACTCTTTATGAGATTTACATATCATTGCAACTTCTTCAAGAGATGTATTACCAGCTCGTTCTCCAATACCATTAATTGTAACTTCGGCTTGGCGTGCGCCATTCATAACGCCCGAAATAGTGTTTGCGGTAGCCATACCTAAATCATTATGGCAGTGAGTAGCAATAGTAACTTTATGGATACCATCGACATGTTCCATCAAGTATTTTATTTTTTCACCAAATTCAGATGGCAAACAATAACCTGTTGTATCGGGAATATTAATTACTGTAGCACCAGCTTTAATTACGGCCTCTACTACACGCGCAAGATATTCGTTATCGGTACGGCCTGCATCTTCGGCATAAAATTGCACATCTTCAACAAATTTCTTTGCATATGAAACACAGCCAATTGCACGTTCTAATATATCTTCGCGATTAGAATTAAATTTATATTTAATATGATAGTCAGATGTACCTATACCAGTGTGAATGCGTTTGTGCTTTGCATATTGCAACGCTTCGGCAGCAACACGAATGTCATTCTCAACTGCACGAGTAAGCGCACATATAGTAGGCCAAGTAACTGCTTTTGAAATTTCAACTACCGAATTAAAATCGCCTGGACTTGAAACAGGGAAACCAGCTTCAATTACATCAACACCTAGTTCTTCAAGAGCCTTTGCCACTTCAATTTTTTCAACTGTATTCAATTGGCATCCTGGGACTTGTTCACCATCGCGCAATGTGGTATCAAAAATAAATAATCTATCGCTCATATAATTTCAAAATATAAATTACATTTTTATAAAAAAACCTTCCTTGTGTCAAAAGAAAGGTTATTTAGATTTATTAATATCTTATCTTATATTGATATTATTGCCTCATCACATAATAAAACCAAGAACAATAATAATCACAATCAATATAAAATTAAGAAAATCATTCATTTATAGTAATATTTTGCTTTAATTTTTAGTCGTTGTGTTTATAAGATGCAAAATTAATATGATTATTTCATATAATCAAATTATTTTGCAATTATTTTTAATGAATCTCTAACAAAAAGACAAATAAAACAGCATAAATTACTATCAAATTGAAAGCAAATAGAGTTTTTTTCGTTCATTCTTTTACCAATCGCAGACAAGACCAATCATTTTTTACATTATGAGAATGATAAGTTAATCCAAGAGGTCTTGCATACTCCATAATTACCGGAATATCACTTTCATAGAATCCGCTTAATAACATAACGCTTCCACTATGAAGAGTTGACGCATAGGCCGATATATCTTGAGTAATAATATTTCGGTTAATATTAGCAATAAATACATCTATATTTTTGACTTTATTAAGAGAGGAAGCATCTCCCAAAATCAAGTTAATAGATTCAGCATTGTTTATTTTTAGGTTGTCAATACCATTTGCATGAGCCATAGGATCAATCTCTATTGCAGTAATTTGCGAAGCACCTCTCTTTGATGCCAATATTGCAAGGATACCAGTGCCTGTCCCCATATCCACCACCGACTTATCGACCAAGTCCATTTCAAGCAATTGCTCAATAATTAGCGAGGTTGTAGCATGGTGTCCTGTCCCAAAAGCCATCTTGGGATCAATCACAATATCATAAGGCAACGAAGGAATATCCTTATGGAAGGAGCTATGAATAACACATTGGTCTTTAACAATAATAGGTTTGAAGTAATTCTTTTCCCATTCGCTATTCCAATCTTGTCCCTCTACGATCTCATACTTATATGATATATCATTATCAAATGGGAATTCGGTTAATATAGTTTTTATCTTTAATTCATCAAATAATTCTTTCTTTACATATGCTACTAACCCACTTTCGTCAGGGACAAAACTTTCATAATCAATTTCACACAAGAGCGCAGCTAAAACATCTGTTTCGGTTTCACTACAAGGTGTCAAATCAAACCTTACTTCAATATAATCATTCATATTAAATTTCTTTCCTTTTTCGTCTAAATAGTTTGTATATTCTATGTACCAGCTTGAATGCAATCAAAGAATAGTCAGCCACATCAAGTGCACCTAAAATCTTTGACATCAGTCCACCCTTATTTCCACCTGCAATCAATGGCAAGCCGCCTTGCTTTAATGATGCGATAGTCGCTTTTAATTGATCTTTTTCAAGTTCACATTTTATTGTAGTCAATGCTCTTTGATAACGCAATTCTTCAAATGAATATCCCTTCCAATTAGTATTTTCCATAATTATTCATTATTATTTTTAGGGGGATTTAACATTAGCTTTGAAAAGAAACGCGCAATAGGATTTAAGAATAACCTTTCCCTCATCAAACAGATAATCAACAATATAACTATATATATAGCAGCCATTAATAAATAAACATAATGTTTCTCTAATTGGGTTGACAACACCTCACATAAAGCCATTGAAGCAAAACCAATTGCGACAATTACCAAGGCTATTGCGACCAAATAAAATGCCAATGCCGAAAATAAAATTGTCAATTTTTCAGTTGCTGTCAATTTTGCATTTTCAACATTAAGTGTTATAAATTTCTTAATGGCTACCCAAAGTGTTGCCATAGGGCTGTTGCTATCCATAATATCAATTCAAATAACACAACATCGGCTCCAAATGGGGCCGATGATTGATATAAATTATTAATTAATTACTTTTCAACCTCTTCGGTTAGTTGCTCAATAAGGCGATCCAATTCAGAATCACAACAATCTAAGCCTTTCTTTTTAAGCATATCTTTGATTCTGTTTCGCATATCTTCGCCTTTTTCAGGAGCAAACAAAATTGCCACACCAGCGCCAATAATAGCACCACCAATAAATGCGTATAACCAATTCAAATTACTCATAATCTTTTGATTTACTATTTTTATGCGTTCTTTGATAATTCATTCTCAATTTGAGCTGTTAACTCATCGAGTTGGTCTTTCTTTAGAGTAATGCCTTTTGATTTCAAATACTCTTTAATCTTTGTTCGTGTTACACTTCCTTTATCGGGAGCAAACAATAAACCAATAGCAGCACCTGCTAATGCACCAGTCAAAACAGCGATTACAATGTTTAAATTTTTCATAATTCTATATAATTAAAGGTTAGTAATCATATAACAAATTAAACCGAAAAAAGTTATACAATACACCTCATTTTACTTTCAACGGCTAAATTAAGAAATTTAAGTCATACAAGCAAATTATAGTGATAATAATCACTAAAACGCGAATAATAATCGCCAAACCGCCAAAAAACGAATAATAAAATGTAACTTTGCATAATATTGTTATAAGTAATGGATAAATCAAATATTTCGATTAAAGGTGCTCGCGTCAATAACTTAAAAAACATTGATGTTGAGATTCCTCGCAATAAATTCATTGTCATAACCGGCTTATCGGGCTCAGGTAAATCGTCTTTAGCTTTTGACACACTTTATGCCGAAGGTCAGCGTCGTTATGTTGAGAGCCTATCCTCTTATGCCCGACAATTTATGGGTAAGATGGCAAAACCAGAATGTGATTATATTAAAGGCTTGCCCCCTGCCATTGCGATTGAACAAAAAGTAAATACTCGTAATCCACGAAGCACCGTTGGCACTTCAACCGAGATATATGATTATCTACGATTGCTATATGGCAGAATTGGCAAAACCATTTCACCTATTACGGGAAATGAAGTAAAAAAACATAATATTGAAGATGTTATCAATGTAGCTACAAACTATCCAGAGGGCACTCGCATCGTAGTATCAGCCCCAATAAATGTTCCTAATAATCGAAAAGTTGAGACTCAGCTCGATATATTACTAAAAGGAGGTTATAGCCGACTTATCAATAACAATAATGAATTTATTTTAATAGAAGATATTATTAATCAACCTAATACTATTTCCCTTGATGAATATCTTCTCGTTATTGACCGATTATCTATTGCAAAGGAAGGTGACGAATTAAGCCGATTAGCCGAATCAATCGAAACGGCATTCTTTGAAGGTAATGAAGAGTGTTATATCATCATTTGGTCACAAGACAAAATTATACGCCATGTTTTCTCAAAACGATTTGAGGCAGATGGCATTCTTTTCATTGAGCCTAATGACCAAATGTTTAACTTTAATAATCCATATGGAGCATGTCCAAAATGCGAAGGATTTGGTCGCACAATCGGGATTGATGAAGCACTTGTTATACCCAACCCCACTCTATCGATTTATGATGATGCAGTAATGTGTTGGAGAGGTGAAAAGATGAGCGAATGGAAACGACATTTAATTCACCTTGCCCCTCTCTTAAAATTCCCCATACATAGACCATATTGTGACTTGACAACTACAGAAAAAGAAATATTATGGCATGGAAGCGGTGATTTTAAAGGTATTGATGGATTCTTTAAAATGGTAGAAGAAAATCAATATAAAATACAATATAGAGTAATGCTTGCTCGCTATAGAGGCAAGACTATTTGCCCCGAATGTAATGGTAGTCGTTTACGCAAAGAAGCATTATATGTAAAAGTTGGGGGCAAAAACATCTCTGAAATTGTATCAATGCCTATCACCGATTTACTTAATTGGTTTAACAACCTTACTTTAAGCACGCAAGATGCAACAATTGCAAACAGAATATTGATAGAAATACGAAATCGATTGGGATTTCTCGTTGATGTTGGTCTTGGTTATCTAACCCTTGACCGTCTTTCATCTACACTATCGGGGGGCGAAAGTCAAAGAATTAACCTTGCAACTTCATTGGGCAGTAGCCTCGTTGGGTCATTATATATTCTTGATGAACCAAGTATTGGATTACACTCTCGTGATACACAACAATTAATTAAGGTTCTTCGCAAGTTACAAGGTATTGGTAATACAGTAGTTGTAGTGGAACATGATGAAGAGATAATGAGAGCAGCCGATTATATAATAGACGTAGGGCCAAATGCTGGACGACTTGGGGGTGAAATCATATACCAAGGTAATGTCAACGACCTACAAACGGCTACCGATAGTTATACTGTACAATATCTTAATGGCGAAAAAATAATCCCCCTACCTCAACATCGACGTCGCTGGAATAGCTATATTGAGGTACAAGGAGCAAGACATCACAACCTCAAGAACTTTAATGTAAAATTTCCTCTCGGAGTCTTAACGGTGGTTACTGGTGTGAGTGGTTCGGGAAAGTCAACTCTTGTGAGAGATATTCTATATCGCTCAATGGTGCGCCACCTTGGCGAATCGGGTGATGCTCCGGGTGCATTTCATGGATTAAAAGGCGATATGTCGCGAATCTCTGCAATAGAATTTGTTGATCAAAATCCTATTGGCAAATCTTCGCGAAGCAATCCGGCAACATATCTTAAAGCATACGATGAAATAAGAAGATTATTTGCTGATCAGCAAAGTGCAAAACAAATGGGATTTACGCCAGCACATTTTTCATTTAACGCTGAAGGTGGTCGGTGCGAAGAATGCAAGGGAGAAGGGACAATTACCATTGAAATGCAATTCATGGCAGATATAACGATTTCATGCGAGGCTTGTCATGGCGAGCGTTTTAAGCGTGATGTTCTTGATATTGAATATCGCGACAAAAACATCAACGATGTTCTTAATATGACTGTCAACCAAGCCATTGAATTTTTTGGTGAAACTAGTGGTTCAACTGAACGCAAAATAGTTAACCGCCTACGACCCTTACAAGATGTGGGATTAGGATATATCAAATTAGGCCAAGCCTCATCAACACTATCGGGTGGTGAAAACCAACGCGTAAAACTTGCTTATTTTCTTTCAAATGAGAAGCCACAACCCACAATGTTTATTTTTGACGAACCGACTACGGGGCTACACTTTCATGACATCAACACATTAATGAATTCTTTTGATCGATTAATTAAACAAGGTCACACAGTTATTATTATTGAACATAATATGGATGTTATTAAGTGTGCCGACCATGTTATTGATATCGGTCCCGAAGGAGGTGATGCTGGTGGCAATATTGTTATTGCAGGAACACCCGAAGAAGTTGCAAATTGCGAGAACAGCCACACCGGACAATATCTCAAAGAAAAATTAACCCTCATAAAATAAAATTACGGGATATGAAAAAACATATCCCGTAATTTTTATGTATTTAGCAATATTATCTAATTCTATCGGCAGCCTTTAACAATTTATCATCGTGATTGATGCGGCGTAGTGCAGCAATAGTCATTATAAAAGAACCGACAAGTAATAACGGCCCAGCCATCCATAGAATTTCCATTTGTGGCATATTCATGTACACTATAACTGCACCTACAATGGCTGATGCTAAAATCAGAAAGGCATTGATTTTCACTACCATCTTTTGTCGCGACATATTCTTATATAAAAATACAGCAATCAAAGATAAAATTGAAATTAACACATTAAGAGTTAGATATACAGGCTGTTGATAAGGATGAAAGTCAACATTACCTTGTGATGCTAATGGAAGATAACAAAAAAATCCCATCATAATTGATGCAAGTAGCAAAAAGACTGATTGCCAACGTTGTATTACCATAAATTTAAGTATGTTATTAGTTTGTAAATATTATAATGCAAAGTTAGTTAATATTTTTGATTAATCAATCGAGTATAATAAAGCATCAATAATATAAGGTATCATTGAACCATTTATTCCCATTTCCAAAAGATGCTTTTCATCCTCTTTTAAAGAGTATAACAACTTTTCTATATCACTTTTATTATAATTAATGGACTTTTTATAATAATTGATTGCATCTTGAATTTGACCTTGAACTAAAGCCAAATGACCCATATTTAAAAAATCTTCAAAAGTGGGATTATCATTTAATATTTTATCGTAATAATTCTTACTTTGCGAGAAATTTTTTGACAACAAAAGACACCAAGCTAAAGGACGCCATGCCCTATTGGATTTCTCATCAAGGAACTCAACTTTGTAATAACATTTAATAGCTTCTTTAAAATTTCCAAGTTCGAGATAACAATGGCCCATATTGAGAGCTATGTTCAAATCGTCTGATTTTGAATTTTCTACGCGCTTATAGTATTCAAGAGCTTTTTGAGTATGTCCTAAAGTTCTATGACAAGCAGCTATACGGCGTAATGTCCATAAACTTTCGGCATTTAATAGTTCGGCATGCTCATAATTTTGCAAAGCATTTTCAATATTCCCATTTTGCTGGTAACAATATCCTATCTTTTGGAAAATTGGAGCCGAAGGCGGCATCTTTTCTGACAATGAGAGATATACATCAAGAGCCTCAATATAATATTTGCGTTTAAAATAGAACTCGGCAACAAGCGTTAATGTTTCAATATCATCCAAATCATTTGACAATAATGGAACATTGATCAAGTTAATTGGAGCTGCAAACGGATCCATAAATTCGCCTTTACGACGGAAAAGTTTAAAGAAACGATATAAATCTTGCAAATACTTGTTCATCATATTTTGACGCTGATTAGGCATCGTCAACGCCGACATAGATAAACCAGCGTCGTTAATAGCTTGTCTTTGTTGTTCAAATTGAGACAACATCAACTGTCGCTGACTTTGAGGAATAGACCCCATCGACAACAAGAATGAATACTTGTCACTATTACACAAATATGGCGCATTTTCAATCAAATCTCCAACTACCGATATATCAGAGCCAAGTGTATCTGACACTAATGAATGGTCTAATGAAAATGGCAAAAACCAATTGGCAATATCAGAAAAAAACGGAAAGGATTTTAGATGTGAAAATGTACTCATAAACACATCACTTCCCTCCTCTTGCAGTTGACTCAACTCTTTGATTTTATCTGTTATACCCGACTTATTTAATAATTCTTCCCATTCGGGGTTTTCTTCCAAAGAAGAAATATCAATTATTTCTGTAGAATCATTAAATTTTTTACTTATGTCGGGACGAAGTTTAAGCATTTCGGGAATGAGTTCATTCTGCATTTTTTTACTTATTCGTTCAGTGTCACGAGTGCGAATAAGTTCAAGGTAAGCCGTTTTTACATCTCTACTCCAAGTTTCAAGTTCCTTTACTGCATTTATTTGATTTATAAGTTTTTCATCATCAACAATTCGTTGATTATAGCGATACATAATTAGCAAAATTGCAATCAAAGCTTTTACTGATACATATTGATTTTCATTTGCATAAGCATTTAAAAGCAACTTTAACCTCCTTGAATCATAAAATTCAATTGCGCCCATTAATAATGCTGACACTAATAATTCTTGAAAGCTTTGAGATTGCGCATTTGATGCCAACACTTTATTCAATACAACTTCGTCTTCGCTATTTAATGGAAATGTTGTCCATATTCTATTGAATATTCTTTTTTCTAATTGCTCTTTTTCTTTCTTCGTTTCAGTGGATGATTGAGTACCACTTTGTGATGTAATTAAATTATATATTGATGTTTTATCAACAACTTCGTTATATACATCAATTAACTTCAATAAAGAATCATTGGGATGCATTTGTTCAAAACGAAGTGTGCTATAATAAAGAGTTGATTCTTCAGTCAATAACCGACAACGCACTACCCTATCAAGTAGTTCATGCATCCTACAAACAATGCCTTTACAGAATGACTCTCGCGCGGGATCATCAACACCTTGGATGGCATAATTTAGCATCATTTGATAAGATTTCTCTAATTGGTCAATCTCGTCGGTAATTTCCCACACCATAACACTTTCTGACAGATATCTCAATTGAGCAAATGCATCATAAAGCCTACCACAGTTTAACAATCTTATAATATAGTTCTTATTATTTATTATCTCGTTTTTAGTCATAATAATCAGTTGTTATCACTCTACATATTGCAAAATATATGCCAAAAAGGCATCTGCATCACCTTCAATTTCATTTATTGGGATTGCGATAAATTTATATTTCCCACCTTTTAAATATAATCTTATATTATAACCGGTATATTCTACCTTTTTAATTTGGAAATGTGCTATAAATAATGAATTAGGTGTAATCGTTTCTTCGATTTCCTCATTTCCCTCATATCGCACTCGATTGATTGGTTTGAAATCAATATTAATCCCGTCATTATCTATTGTTATAATTTTCTTCAGCAAAGCAATGCGAGCTTCTTGTGTTGTTGATTGGTGAAAATATATAAACATCAATACCGTTGGGATTATAATAAACATCAATATCAACGCAACAAACACAAACGATGGATTAATGGTTATTGACAATAGCGCACAAACTAATATCAACAACATTGGAACCCACCACCAATGCGACAAAATCAACATCAAAACCGATTGCGTATACCGATTAGATGTCGTATTAAAAGCATTTGTTTTAAACGAAACATTTTTCACAAAGCAAAGATAATGCAAGATTAGCAAATAATCATAACCTCACATTATCTTTTCATAAAATATATTTAGAATTTCATATCAGTTGGGATATGAAACATTGGTGTAAAAGGTTTTGATTTTACCATAAGATTATTCATCTCTCCAACCAATGTTTGTGTGTTATTTATCAAATCAAGTTTTAACACCGAAGCGCCTTTGCGAAGATCACATTTAGACAAATCAATCCAAATAATAGCGGGGCTTAACGTTGATTCAAAATAATAAACTTTATCCTTTTGATCAGAGACCGAACGCCATTGTGTTGATGAAATTTCGGGTTGGTCTGGAGTTGATATTCCCATTGGCACGGAACAGTTATTAATAACACCAAAAACTCCAGCCAATGCCATTTGATGTGAAGCATTTTTAGGTAATGCATCAACATAGAACGAAGCTCGAACAAAACGGTCGGAACTATTGTTTGTTCCAGGTAACATCTTCATTCCACCAACATGTTTCCAATATTCATTAATGGATAATTGTTTATCATAAGTAGGAGCATTTGTCATCACCTGAAACTCAACCCCTTCATGGATTGAGATTACCCCATTTATATACTCCACAATAGCACTATTGCCAGTTGCATCGGAGATTGCCATGTGCAAAGTTGTTGCATTTCCACCAGGCATTGCAGGTGCATTAATTTGGAATTTATCTTTTTTAAGTTCAGCCACAGCTTCACTTGTTGTTGCAAAATTATCCAAAACATATTGAGCCCACACCGATGTTGATATATATGGTCGTGTATCATTGGGTAATGAATATACTGTTCCAGGAAGATACAACAAATTGCACACAAGGCCTTTCTCATTCATTCCTTCATTTACTCCTACATCATACCCCACAGATACAACGCTTCCATATTTCGAAACCCATTTGATAGTATTTGGCTCATCATATCCCATCCGTTCCATCCCACGAGGCATTACATACAAATTTGTCCCTATAGGACTTTTCCAATCGAGTGTACGTCCAGTTATTACTTCGTTATTATCCCCAACATACACTACTCGAGTGCATGCTTCTACATCATCGTTTGCTATAGCGAAGGTTATAGCCCCCACTACAAAAATTCTTGTTATAGTTTTCATAAATATTTGTTTTTATAGATTTACTTTCCATTAAAACATAAATTTTCACAATTTTGTTCAATGGAAACATTTTCAAGTCTATTTCATGCTTAATTTTTGTTTTTTTTGAGAAAATAATTAGTATATTTGAAAAAAAATAAAATGATAAAAGAAAGTGAGGTAATTATGGGAACTAATACAAAATGGAACGCCAAAACAACATCAAAGTTTATTGTAATGTTAATTACATTATTCATATTTGTTTGCACTATAATAGGGTGTTTTTCTTGATTCCAAAACTTTGAAAAATCAAATTTTGTGTACGATAAAGTTTAGACCGATTTCACGCTTATAGCAATAATATTTGACACTCCCCCCCTTATAAATTTTATAGTGGTGCATTAATTTAGGTACCACTTTTTATATAAAAAACACTCACCACCGTTGAAGTAGAGAGCGAAAAAAATAAAAGAATTTATCAAGCAATAATCTATCTTTTTGCGATTTTATTTAAAAGTACTACCTTTGTATCACTTTTTTATTGGAGTGGTGCTCGAGTGGCTGAAGAGGTACGCCTGGAAAGCGTATATACCCCAAAAGGGTATCCCGAGTTCGAATCTCGGTCACTCCGCTAAACGAGGTACACACCTCGTTTTTTTTTGTTATTTATCAACAACATAAAATATAATACAAGTATTCATTTGCAGAAGACGAAAGTTTTGTATAACTTTGTAACGATATGAGCGATGATAAATCAAAAACAATAGCTCGAGCTACGCTCACACAACACATTCATGCAAAAAAGTTGAGACGTACCCCCGAGCGTTATGCCATATTGGATAAAGTATTTGATATTGCAGAGCATTTCTCTATAGAAACGCTCTATTCGGCATTAGAGGAAGATGGATTTCACGTAAGCAAAGCTACTCTATACAACTCTATCCAATTATTTGTTGATTGCGGACTACTTCGCAAGCACCAATTTGACGGGAAATCGGCTCAATATGAACGAGTAACAGGTGTGGGTAACCACCACCACTTAATATGTACCCAATGTGGGCGCATTAAAGAAGTTAAGGATGTTGCTTTAGTGAATATGTTAAATTCGCGCAGATATCCAGCTTTTCACACCGCATATTTTGCATTATATGTTTATGGGGTGTGTTCTCGTTGTCAGCGCGAGAACAAAAAACAAACAAAGAAACAAAACAATAAAATATAACGATATAAAACATTAAACTATGAAAGTTGACGTATTGCTCGGGCTCCAATGGGGCGATGAAGGTAAAGGTAAGGTTGTAGATGTGCTCACTCCTCGCTATGATGTAGTAGCTCGCTTCCAAGGAGGACCTAACGCAGGGCATACTCTTGAATTTGAAGGCAAAAAATATGTACTTCGTTCAATCCCTTCTGGTATTTTTCAACATGGTCAAGTGAATATCATTGGTAATGGTGTGGTACTCGACCCTGTATTATTTAGAGAAGAAGCTGAAGCTTTAGAAAAGAGTGGTATAGCATTGAAAGAAATTTTAAAAATTTCAAAAAAGACTCATCTAATTATGCCTACTCACCGTCTTCTTGATGCAGCAAACGAAAAAGCTAAAGGTGGCGCAAAAATTGGCACAACAGGCAAAGGTATCGGACCTACATATACCGATAAAATAAGTCGCAATGGTTTGCGTTTAGGTGATGCTTTCCATAATTTTGAAGCTAAATATACTGCCGCTCGCGACAAACATCTTGCACAACTTAAAGCCATGGGTGAAAATCCCGATATTTCAGAACTTGAAGCAAAATGGCTTGATGCTATTGAATACATTAAAGGCTATGACATCATTGATAGTGAATATGTTATAAACAATCTTCTCGATGAAGGCAAAACAATCCTTTGCGAAGGTGCTCAAGGCACATTATTAGATGTTGATTTCGGCTCATATCCATTTGTTACCTCTTCTAACACTATTTGCGCTGGAGCATGTTCAGGTCTTGGTGTTGCGCCAAACAAAATCGGCGAAGTATTTGGCATCTTCAAAGCATATTGTACTCGCGTGGGTAGTGGACCATTCCCAACTGAATTATTTGATGAAACTGGTGCTCGCATTCGTGATCTTGGTCATGAATATGGAGCTGTTACTGGCCGTGAACGTCGTTGTGGATGGATTGACCTCGTTGCACTTCGTTACTCAATTATGCTCAATGGTGTTACACAACTCATTATGATGAAGAGTGATGTACTTGATGATTTTGATGAAATCAAGGCTTGTGTAGCATACGAAATTGATGGTAAAGAAACCAACCAATTCCCATTCTGCATTGATGATGAGGCATCAATCAAACCAATATACAAATCATTCAAAGGTTGGAAAACAGATATGACTAAATTCAAGAGCGAAGATGAGTTCCCCCAAGAATTCAAAAACTATATCGCTTTCTTGGAAGAGGCATTGAAAACTCCTATTACAATTGTTTCAATCGGCCCTGACCGCGAACAAACAATCATTCGTAACAAATAAAAAATCACCAATATGGCAAAAGTAAAACCATTTAAAGGAGTTCGCCCACCACGCGAAATGGTGACTGAAGTTGCATCTCGTCCATATGACGTATTAAACTCGGAAGAAGCTCGCCAAGAGGCTGAAGGCAATCCTAAATCATTATATCATATCATCAAACCAGAGATTAATTTTGAACCTGGAACTGATGAGCATGACCCAAAAGTGTATGACTCTGCTGTAGAGAATTTCAATGCATTTCAACAAAACGGTTGGCTTGTTCAAGATGAAAATGAGCATTACTACATATATGCTCAAACAATGGATGGTCGCACTCAATATGGCATTGTAGTAGCAGCAAATGTTGACGATTACATGAGCGAGCGCATCAAAAAACACGAACTTACACGCCGTGATAAAGAGGAAGACCGCATGAAACATGTGCGCATTAATAATGCTAATGTTGAGCCTGTATTCTTCGCTTTCCCCGATAACGAAGTGCTTGAAAATGTAATTAAAACTGTCACAGCTAAAGAAGCGGAATATGATTTTGTAGCGCCCGACGGATTTGGTCATCACTTCTGGGTTATTGATGATGCCGAAATGATTGAAGCTATCACAAAGGAATTTGCCAATATTCCTTATTTATATATAGCCGACGGACACCATCGCACTGCCGCAGCTGCACTCGTTGGTAATGAAAAAGCTCAACAAAATCCTAACCACACTGGAGCAGAAGAGTATAACTACTTCTTGGCTGTATGTTTCCCTGCTTCACACTTAAAGATTATTGACTATAATCGTGTAGTTAAAGATTTAAACGGATATAATGCAGAAGAATTCTTAGCTTTACTTGAAAAGGATTTCGTTGTAGAAAAGAAAGGCACAGAAGAATATCGCCCTGTAGCCCTTCACAATTTCTCTCTATATCTTGGAGGTGAATGGTATTCATTGACAGCCAAAGAAGGTCGCTACAACGATGCAGACCCAATTGGAGTTCTTGATGTTACAATATCATCTGACTTGATTCTTCGCGATATTCTCGGCATTACCGACCTCCGTAGCGATAAACGCATTGACTTCGTTGGTGGTATTCGTGGTTTAGGAGAATTGAAACGTCGTGTTGATAGTGGCGAAATGGCTATGGCACTCGCCCTCTACCCTGTTTCAATGGATCAATTGATGAATATTGCCGACACTGGCAATATCATGCCTCCTAAAACAACATGGTTTGAGCCAAAACTCCGTTCAGGCCTTGTAATCCATAAATTAGACTAAGCAATCAACAATAAAATATAATCACATGAAAAAAAACTCATTAATTATAGTTGCTTTTATTGGGTTAATATTTGGCGTAGTTGTTTCTTGTACAAATGACACCTCTAATAATGAGATAGACAAAGCAAAAAAAACATTGGAAATAGAGGCAGAAATAGCTGATAAACAGCTAGCAGGAAAAAAAATTGATGCTATCTCAAAGTGCATAAGTTGTAATTTTGATGGAGAAAATATGGTATATACTTATGAAATTGATGAAAATAGTATAAGTATAGATAAATTAAGCGAAATCAAAGAAACAATGGAGAAGAATTTGAAGAACCACCTATCTGAAAACACTCAATTTGCAATAACAAAAGAAAATCTCATAAAAGTAGGTGGTACGGTTATATTTAACTATGTTGGTAGCAAATCAAAAAAAGTAATGACTATAACGATTGTTTTACAATAATAATGAAGAAGGTGTGTTATTTTATTTGGCGCACCTTTTTATATAACAATAAAGGTCGTGACATTCGTGCCACGACCTTTAAAACATATTCATTTATATTGATAAATGACAATAATTTATTATTCAATATAGGTGCCAATAATTTGAGATAAACACTATATCACCCCTTGTCCCATCATTGCGTTGGCTACTTTCATGAAGCCAGCAATGTTAGCACCTTTCATATAGTTGATATAGCCATCGGCCTCAACACCATATTTTACACATTGCTCATGAATATTTTTCATAATACCTTTGAGTTTTTCGTCAACCTCTTCGGCACTCCATTGCAAATGCATAGCGTTTTGACTCATTTCAAGGCCTGAAGTTGCCACTCCTCCAGCATTAACAGCTTTACCTGGAGCATACATTGTGCGTGACTCAACAAAAGCATTAATTGCTTCAGGGGTACAACCCATATTTGACACTTCGGCTACAAGCATAACATTGTTGTCAATAAGCATTTTAGCATCATCCCCATTAAGTTCGTTTTGAGTAGCACAAGGAAGAGCAATATCCACTTTTTGTTCCCATGGTTTGCGTCCTTCATAGAATGTTGCGCCAGGGAATTCTTCGGCATAAGGAGCAACTATATCATTGCCCGAAGCACGCAGTTCAAGCATATAATCAATCTTTTCGCCACTAATTCCATCGGGATCATAAATATATCCGTCAGGGCCTGAGATAGTAACAACTTTAGCACCTAACTCGGTTGCTTTTAGAGCAGCACCCCATGCAACATTTCCAAATCCTGATATTGCTACAGTTTTACCTGCAATTGAATCATTTCGTTTAGCTAAAATATTTTCAACAAAATACAACGCGCCAAAACCAGTTGCTTCAGGGCGAATTAAAGAACCACCAAAATCAAGACCTTTACCTGTGAATGTGCCATTATGTTCTTCTACAAGTTTTTTATACATACCATACATATAGCCTACTTCGCGACCACCTACACCAATATCGCCGGCTGGCACATCACGATCGGGTCCAAGATTTTTCCAAAGTCCAATCATAAATGCTTGGCAGAAACGCATAATTTCACGATCGCTCTTGCCTCGTGGAGAAAAGTCGGAACCACCTTTACCTCCACCCATTGGAAGTGTAGTCAATGCATTTTTGAAAGTTTGCTCAAAACCGAGGAATTTAAGAATTGATAGATTTACCGATGCATGGAAACGAATGCCCCCTTTATATGGGCCAAGAGCATTATTAAATTGCACACGATAACCAAGATTTGTTTGCACATCTCCTTTATCATCAAGCCATGTAACACGGAAAGTCACAATGCGGTCGGGCTCAACCATGCGTTCAATAATGCGATTACATTCAAATTCTGGGTGTTGATTATAAACATCAGCGACTGATAATAACACCTCTTCAACTGCTTGAAGATATTCATTTTCACCAGGGTGCTTAACCCTTAGATCATCTAAAATGCGATTTACATCCATAATATAATGTTTTTAATGGTAAGATTAGTTTTACAAATATATACAACAAACCCCGAAATTGCAAGCAAATTCGGGGATAAAATTCGTTAAATATTCAATTATGCTTATTTATTGCCACTTTATTTCATAAACACAAGATATACTGCTGCAACAAGGAATATGAAGGCAAGAATATGGTTCCACCGTATAACAGTACCCTCAAATGCAAAAAGACTAAAGATGACAAATACAACGAGTGTTATAACCTCCTGCATAACTTTTAGCTGAATAAGCGAAAAAGGGCCGCCATTTCCTTCAAATCCAATGCGATTGGCAGGCACTTGAAAACAATATTCAAAGAAAGCCACTCCCCACGAAAAAAGTATTACAATATAAAGAGGCCAATTAGAAGCGACACCAGTTGCTTGGAGTTTTAAATGTCCATACCAAGCAAATGTCATAAATACATTTGATATTATCAATAAAATTATTGTTGTTATCGCGGGACTCATTTCTTTATATTTTTTGCTTTTTCTTCGCGCATTAGATAACCTTTCTTATAATTCTCAAGGCTTTTCTTCTTACCCTCTGCATTAAACTTTCTCACAACATTCATATCTACATAATGTTTTCCACTGCCTCGTTTTTTTGAAAATACTTGATTCTTTCTCTTAATAATGTCATTACAAAGAGGACTACGCCACAATTTTCCTTGAGGGCGTAATTCTTGAGGAACTGAATCA
This sequence comes from Muribaculaceae bacterium, assembly GCA_045646905.1. Taxonomy (GTDB): domain Bacteria; phylum Bacteroidota; class Bacteroidia; order Bacteroidales; family Muribaculaceae; genus RGIG4079. The sequence continues at coordinate 320,282 of JAZRLP010000026.1, read as the reverse complement.
ATCATGACTGGCAAAGTATATGAACATGGAGGATAACCAATTTCAGTCCACATTATATATAATGAGGGATCTTCTCCAGGAACAATCCCTTCAATGACTACTGATGCACTTGTGGTGCGACGAGGTATATAATCTTGGTCAACAATCCAACGATCTTTTCCTTTCTCAACATCTCTTCCTTTTAGAGAATGATAAAACGAGCGAGAAATCATATCGGTAAAAGTTGAGGCTTCGATATTTTTATTTTTAATATATGGTTCAAGTAAATGCCATGCATTATCTTCGCGAATATATCCATAACCACCATCCTTTTCACCTGTATAGGAATAATTTGTACGAACAAGTACTCCGTTTTCAGCATCATTCAATGAAAATTTTGTATATGTATAATCATCAGTTTCGTAATATGCACCATCACCACTTGCATCTATAAGTCCAAAATTGGCTTGTACCCCCATAGGTTTTGATATTGTATCAAGGAGTGTTTCAAAATCGGCAAGAGTACGACATTTTTGCAACGCAAGACTCATCACATATCCTTCTTGATCTTTGAGTTTAGCTGTATCGGGAGCTAAATTATATGATGCAGTATTCATAATTGCAAATCCCACTTCATTCATTCCAAGCCATGCATCTCTTAATGACGAATCTCCTCCATTATATAATGCAACATAGGCATAATTACCATTTTTTGCATCAACTTTTTCCACAAAATTATGTTCTGTGCCAGTATCACGATTTTTCCATAACAAAGGTCGTCCAGTTTTTGATGCTTTTGCACTTATAATAGCTGATGTACAAGCAAATGAATAACTTGCTGCACACATTGCCATTCCTAATATTAATATAATTCGTTGTCTCATATTTATAAAATTTTCACAAAGTTAGCAATAAAATACCTAATATTATACATTTTTATTACCTTTGTCAAAAATAAATCCTAACAACAAAATAAAACCCTATTAATTAAAATGAAAAAGCTATTTTACGGCACAGTTGTCCTTGCAATCATTATTTTAATTTGCCCGACAACCAATGCAAAACAACTTAATTCAAAAGAAGCATTAACTATTGCAACAAATTTCTTGCAACAATCTACTACAAAATCATCTCATTCTCAACCTATTAACCAATTAACATTGGCACATACGGCAAAATCTGCTGTTGACATTAATAAGAATTGTCTATATGTATTTAATAAAGGTGAACATGATGGTTTTATTATTGTTGCAGCAGATGATTGTGTCTCAACTGAGATATTAGGATATAGCAACACGGGAGAATTTAACAATGATAATATACCTACAAACTTCAAATGGTGGTTGGAGCAATATCAACGAGAAATCGACTATGCTATTAAAAATGGACTAAATTCTACAGCGTCAATCCAACCATTCGCTACAAGTGTATCTCCATTATTAGGAAATATATCTTGGGACCAAGGACACCCATATAACTCACTATGCCCCACTCTAACTAACTCAAAAGGAGAGGCCGAACACACTGTAACTGGCTGCGTGGCTACAGCTACAGCACAAGTGATGCGTTACTACAAATGGCCCTTAAATGGTCAAGGGTCAAATTCTTATTTGTGGGAAAATGGGAATAAAACCCTTTCAATGGATTTTTCTAAATCTGTATATGATTGGGATAATATGACTGAAACATATGATAACAACAGCACCTCAACACAAAAGAATGCTGTAGCAAAGTTAATGTATGACTGTGGAATCTCTTGTAATATGAAATATAACTTATCTGAAAAAGGTGGTAGTGGTGCTTCAGGGTTTGATCAAGTCAAAGGTTTATACAATTATTTCAGATATGACCAAGGGATGGAACACCTCACTCGAAATTACTACAAACTTACTGATTGGAATAAGATTATCATCAATGAAATAAACGACAAACGTCCTATTTTATATCAAGGTCAAGGTAGTGGAGGAGGACACGCTTTCATTATTGACGGATATAATAAAGATGGGTACTTCCACTTTAATTGGGGTTGGGGTGGCAACTCTAATGGTTATTTTGTGACCACTGCACTTAATCCAGGAGAACTTGGAATTGGTGGCGGTGCCGGTGGATACAACTATGATCAAGGTATGACTATAGGCATTCAACCTGCTCAAGCATCATCAACTCCAAGTCATGAAATTACAAGTGATGGGATTACCATTAGCGAAGATGCCACTTATGGATATATAATTAACGCAACTCGCATTATAAACTACCACTGGAAGACCACTACATTTAGCGTTGCTTACCAATTTGAATCATTAAGCAATGGAACGATACAACGCATTCAATTTCTATCAAACACGACGCTCGACCCCTTATATCTCTATAACACCATTAGTTATGCAGCAAACGATTTTGCTAATTATTTAGATGATGGGGAATACAAAGTGAGCCTCGTGGTAAAACCTTCAACTACATCAATATGGGAAGCAATGCCTACTCTTATCGGAGCTGCTGAATATGTATATATGACTGTTTTGGATGGGATGGCCTCACAAGTGAAATACGATCCAACATCAGTTCCCGATTTATTAGCTACTGGGTTTGAACTAAACGACAAACTATATGTAAATCGTGTAGCTTCACTCAAAGCTCAAGTTAAAAATAATGGAGCAGAATATTATGGAGATATGGCATTAGTATTTGCCGACAATACTGGGAAGATTCTTGCTATAAGTGGGTCAGTGATGACTAACATACAAGCAGGCGAAACTAAAGATATTCCTTTTGATTACACAATGATATCTCTTGCTGAAGGAGTTACCATCAGTACCGAAACCCCATGTTATGTATATCTATTTGGCGATGCAAGTAAAAATTCAGCGTTTATGATAGGCCAACTTGGAACTGCTACATTATACCCCGTAGGCGTTGGAGCGCCAGCATTGGCATTCACTAAGCCTCCTGTTGTTAAATCGTCATCAGAGGACAATGTTTCCATCACTCTTGGGCTCACAAATAATGGCTCTATTTTCAAAGACGCTATAACATTCTACACTTGGGATAGCACTCTTGGTAATTCATATTGTGGGGGAATTTCTCAATTTGCAATTGTGGAGAATAAAGAAAGAAAAGACATAACTTTCTCATTCCCTTATAGTGGAGTTGTTGGCCACTCTTATCTGGTTAACATTTATGCCAACAATACAATTATCAAAGGTGAAACCTCTTCAATAAACTATGTATGCTCATTTGTTTTAGGAAAAGGCACTGGTATTGAAGGAGTCAAGGCTAATCATGAAATGACCATTGCCAATACAAATAATATATTTGATATTTCTACAAACGAATCCATCTCACAAATCAATGTTTATAATAACATAGGAGCAAATGTAGTTCAACAATATTATAGTGGTGTTTCTAACAAGGAAAGTATATCACTCGACTCACAACCAGCTGGAGTATATATTATTAAAGTTAAGACTATTAATGACACTAAAACTTCAAAAATTATCATAAAATAGTAACAAATAGGCTTATTGGTTAAAGGGAATAGCATTGAGAGCTATTCCCTTTTTCTATTTAATTTACATTTTTTCTCGTTAAATATATCATTATTTACTCAACTCTTGATTGCAACAAGTAAATTTTATATCTTTACATTTTAATTGTATAATTTATGACTAAAAGCGATAAATACATATTTGAATTACCTATTAAAGTGCGAGATTATGAAGTAGATTCAGAAGGTATTGTAAACAATGCCAATTATCTCCATTATCTTGAGCATACTCGCCATGAGTTTTGTCATCATGCAGGTTTTTCCTTTAGAGAAATGCACTCTCAAGGAATTGACCCAGTGTTACGCAAGGTTGAAATAGAATACCTCTACCCTCTTGGATTAGGAGAAGAGATGATTAGTAAATTAAATATTGCTCGTAAAGGAGCTAGATTTATATTTCAACAAGATATTTATAAACCCGATGGTACTCCAGTTGTTAAAGCAATAGTCACTGTTGCGTGCATTGAAAATGGCAAATTGAGTAGAGGAGATATACTTGCACAAAAATTTGAAGAATATCTTAATGAACATTGAAGATTTAACATATCGCATCGCGTTTTCACAAATACGGGGCAATAATCGCATTATTGCTGAAGAATTATTATTGAGAATTGGAACAGAAAAAGAATTTTTCAATGCTCCATCACGCATTATTGAAATGCAGATAGGCAAAAAATCAAAAATCGCCGAAGACAGCTATCGAAAACAAATTCTTGAAAAAGCAAAAAATGAGATTGAATTCATTAAATGCAATAATATTACCCCAATCTATTTTAAAGACACTAATTATCCACAACGCCTTTTAGATTGTGACGATGCACCGTTAATGCTATATTCATTAGGTGACTGCGATTTAAAAAACTCTCATGTCATAAGCATTGTAGGGACTCGCCACGCGACACATTATGGAGTAGATATGGTTGAACGGATTATTGAAGATTTAGCCAAACGACTTGACAACATAATCATAGTGAGTGGGTTGGCCTACGGAATAGATATTGCCGCACATAGAGCGGCTTTAAAACATGGCATCCCTACGATTGCAGTATTAGCTCATGGGTTAAATACAATATACCCTGCAGCCCATCGTAATACTGCTGCTGAAATGGTAAAAAAGAACGGGATGCTTCTCACCGATTACACATCGGCCGATAGCGTTCACCGAGGCAATTTTCTTGCTCGTAATCGCATTGTCGCTGGATTGTGCGACTGCATTATTGTCGCAGAATCGGCCGAAAAAGGAGGTGCTATTGTAACAGCAGATATTGCCGACGGCTATCATCGAGATGTGTTAGCTTTACCAGGTAGAGCTAATGATCCATATAGTCAAGGATGCAACAAACTCATTGCTTCAGGAAAAGCCGCACTAATTACCTCGGCTCAAGATATAATTAATACAATGAGGTGGATAGCTAAACCTGAAGAGGGTGAACAATGTGAAATGTTTGCTGATTTAAATGAAGATGAACAAAAAATCATCAACTTTATAAGTGACAACCCACTATCTTCAATAAATGAGATTTCAATAGGGATTGACACACCTATTTCAAAACTCACCTCAACCCTCATTGATATGGAGTTTAGAGGCCTCATCGTAAACTACCCTGGTGGTAGATATGACATTTCATAAGTATTAAACTTAACCACAAGTTAATTCCATGACAAGAAAAATTATTAGCGAATCGGAGATGATAATTAACCCCGATGGAACAATATTTCACCTACACATACACCCCGACCAATTAACTGATAGAATCATTCTATGTGGCGATCCTGGTCGAGTTAATATGATTGCATCTCACTTTGATTCTAAAACATTTGAAGTGTCATCTCGTGAATTTCATTCTATTGGTGGCACTTATAGAGGGAAAGAGATTATGGCTCTAAGCCATGGAATTGGCCCCGACAACATGGACATTGTAATCAATGAACTTGACGCACTTGCTAATATTGATTTCAATACACGCCAAGTAAAGGATACGCATCGAGCGCTTACTATGGTAAGAATTGGAACTTCGGGAGCGCTCCAACCGGAGCTAAAACTCGGAACCTCGGTTATCGCTGAAAAAGCGATTGGGTTTGATGGTGTTCTAAATTATTATGATGGTCGAAATGATGTAGCTGATCTTGATTTTGAGCAGGCATTTTGCGATGCTGTAAAATGGAACCCATTATGGGCTAAACCATATGTAGTTGAAGCTGATACTGATTTGGTGAATCAAATAGGACAAAATGATATGGTTAGAGGGAACACAATTTCAGCAGTAGGATTTTATGGCCCACAAGGTAGAGAATTACGCCTACCCCTCGCCCATCCCGAGTTAAATAGTCTTATTGAGAAATTTCGTTATAATGGCCGTAAAATAACTAATTACGAGATGGAGAGCGCGCCACTACAAGGTTTTGCTAAAATGCTTGGGCATAAGGCCATGACTGTGTGCTCAATTATCGCCAACCGAATGAATCATGACGCAACTCCAAACTATAAAAACGCAATAAATGATTTAATTGCAACAGTTTTAGAGCGCATTTAATAGATTTTTCACACTTATAAACCCCTAAAATGGGTGATATATGGATAATTTGCAGTAACTTTGCAAAGATATGGACTTTTTATTACAAGCTACAGCAAATAATAGTGAAGCTCGTGCAGGAATTATAACCACTGATCATGGGCAAATTGAGACTCCAATTTTTATGCCAGTTGGCACCCTTGGTGCCATAAAAGCCGTGCATATGCATGAAATGAAAGATGATGTGAAAGCTCAAATTATATTGGGTAACACATATCATCTATACCTTCGCCCAGGTATTGAAATTCTTGAACAAGCTGGTGGGTTACATAAATTTAACGGATGGGATCGCCCAATTCTAACCGACAGTGGTGGATTTCAAGTTTTTTCACTTTCATCTAATCGCAAACTAAAAGAAGAGGGAGCGTATTTTCGCAGTCATATTGATGGAAGTAAACACTTGTTCACCCCCGAAAACATCGTTGATATACAACGCTCAATAGGAGCTGATATCATGATGCAGCTTGATGAATGCCCTCCCGGCACTGCTGATTATGATTACGCAAAAAAATCGCTTGGATTAACTACTCGTTGGCTAATGCGAGGATGGAAGCACTATAAAGAAACTGAAGGTAAATATGGATATTCTCAAGCATATTTCCCTATCGTGCAAGGATGTACATATCCCGATCTTCGCCGTCAATCGGCTCAAACAGTTGCTGAATTGGGTGCTGATGGCAATGCCATTGGAGGTCTTGCAGTTGGAGAACCTGCTGAAGTTATGTACGATATGATTGAGGTTGTTAATGAAGTATTGCCAAAAGACAAACCTCGTTATCTTATGGGGGTAGGAACTCCTGCCAATATCCTTGAAGCGATTGACCGAGGTGTTGATATGATGGACTGCGTAATGCCTACTCGCAACGGGCGTAATGGTATGCTTTTCACTGCTCACGGCATAATGAATATGCGTAACAAAAAGTGGGCAAATGACTTTAGCCCTATTCAAGAAGACGGACCAAGTTATGTTGACAGGATGTATAGCAAAGCATATCTTCGCCATCTATTCATTAGTCAAGAAATACTTGCAATGCAAATTGCATCAATACATAATTTAGCATTTTATTTATGGTTAGTGCAAGAGGCTCGCAAACATATTCTTGCCGGAGATTTTAAAATTTGGAAAACAGAGATGGTTGAACGAGTAACACGCCGACTTTAAATTTATCATCTGTTACAAATGAAATTATTCAAGACAATAGATAAATATATCATCAAGAAATTTCTTGGTACATACATTTTTGCCATTATTCTAATTTTGGCAATAACTATAATGTTTGATATTAATGAAAAACTTGATGCTTTTCTCAAAGCCCCTATTGATGAAACCATTTTTGACTATTTCCTAAACTTTCTCCCCTATTTCGCTAATCAATTCAGCCCTTTATTTACATTTATTGCTGTAATCTTCTTTACTTCAAAGCTTGCCGACAACTCTGAAATTATTGCAATTTTATCATCGGGAGTGAGTTTTAAAAGGCTACTTCGTCCGTATATGATTTCTGCCTCGGTTATAGCAATAAGTACATATGTCTTAAGTGCATACATTATTCCACCTGCTAATATTGAGCGCATTGAGTTCACCAACACATATGTAAAGAACAAACGTGTTGAATATGGCAACAATATAATGTTACAAGTTGCACCCGGGCAAATTGCATACATGAGTCGATATGACAATACAACCAAAACTGGATACAAATTTTCACTTGAAACATTTAAAGATAAGAAACTAAAATCGCGACTTACTGCTCAAACGATAAAATGGGACACTGCTTATAATTGGCAGGTTAGAGAATATGAAATACGTAATTTCAAAGAAACTCGAGAAGAAATTAAAATAGGGAAAAAACTTGATACAATTATCCCATTTGAACCTCGCGATTTTTTGATTGCCAAGAATGACCATGAAAAAATGACAAGTCCTCAATTGCGTGGATATATTAACCGACAAAAAGAGCGCGGAGTCGCAAACATTAAGTCTTTTGAGATTGAAAATGAAAAAAGATATGCAATGTGTGCTGCTGCTTTTATTCTAACAATCATTGGGATGTCACTCTCATCTCGCAAAGTAAAAGGTGGAATGGGGCTTAATATTGGCATTGGATTGGTTTTGAGTTTTAGTTATATCCTATTCATGACAGTAACATCTTCATTTGCAGTATCGGGATTAACATCTCCAATGGTAGCTATGTGGATTCCCAATATAATATACACAATCATTGCCATTGTTCTATATCGTAAAACAGCTATGAGTTAATCAATTTATAGCATTAGCACTCTTCTTAAATGTTGCGACCATAGACATCAAAACTCAAAGGATTTTGTAATGTTGCTTTTTTTAACTAATTTTGTGGTCATTTTTGACATTATTACATATTCTAAAAATCATCATTAAATAATGAAGTCATTTATAACGCTTTTATTATCAGCATTATTTCTTTCATTCATCACTTCTTGTGGCAATAGTTCTACTACAAATTCATCGGCAATAGATAGTGACTCTGTTAAAGTTGACACTCTTGCTTTAATTGAAAGACAACGAGAAGAAGCTAAAACTCGAGATAGTCTTCCCGCAAATTGTACCTCTCAACAAGCTATTGATTATTTGAAGACATCTGGGTATTGGGATGAGTATTCAAAAGGCATACTCCCCTCGCTTATTAAACAACATTTACCATATGCCCAACGACTTATCAACAATAAACATAAATACTTTATAGTTGTTGATAAAAATTCAATGATGGTTGTATTATATGATAAATATGGTCGTCGCAAATTGAATTACAAAATGGCTTGTGGAAGAAACTACGGACACAAACGAGCAAAAGCCGATTGCCGTACACCCGAGGGCTATTTCCTTTGCCAAGGGAAATTTGATAGCACCGACTGGTTATATACTAACGATTGGGGAGTAACATCACCTGTTAGAGGCCAATTTGGACCACGTTTTATCCGTGTATGCCCTCAAATAGGCATTCATGGAACAGGCGCACGCTACTCTATTGGTCGCCGTTGTAGCCATGGATGTATACGCATTCAAAATGAGAATATCCTTGAATTATTTAAATATGCCGAAGTGGGCATGCCCATTATTGTGAACCCTGGGCCAAATGACATCAATGCAAACAAAAAGAATGGCGTTAGTATGCCTAAACTTGTTTTGCCCGATATTGTCATCGAAAATCCAGAAGTCATAGTAGATTTAGATAAGTACAACACTCAAATTAAATCAAAGAATAAAGTTGCACCTAAAGACTCTTCAAATAGTAGTGTGGTAGATGATAATGCAAATATTGAGTCGCAAACAAATAGCTCAGAGCAACAAGGGAACGAAGCAAATGCGCCAACTGCTCCAGAAACCACATCAGACCCAAATGCTACAAAACAGGAGACTCCTTCTAATGAGCCCTCAAAAGAGGAGCCTAAAGTTCAAGAACCTCAAGTTCAAAATGTAACCAAAAGCCAAGATCCAACACCTATCAAGACAGAAACTCCTGTAGAATAAATTTCCAAAAAGCATAATTCAAAAAGGCTTTAATCAATTTGATTAAGGCCTTTTTTATATAGAAAAGGGTTGAATGATTTCAGTTTTGCAATCGAGTCAATAACTCTATCAACCACACCTATTGATACTTACATTTGGAAAATTCAAAAAAATGCAGTAACTTTGCAATGGTTTTAAGGAACCAAGGGGTACATAGAGATGTCCCCTATCGCCGAAAATCGGCAAAAATCTATGTTAATTTGATAGATAAATTGGCTTGGATTTTAAGTGTGAAACTAAACAGAATAGAATGAAGAAAGCAATGATGTTCATTGTGATCTTTGCTACTCTTCTTATTTCTATTTCAGCTTATACCGAAAAGGTTGTCGGTGCTAATAAAGGGTTTATTGCTCCTTCATTAACCCTTCAAAGTGAATCTCAAAAAGTATCACTTAATAAGTTGAAAGGGAAATATGTGTTACTCACATTTTGGTCATCAACCGATGCGATTTCGCGCGTGGCCTGTAATGAGTACGCAGCATTTGAAAAAAACGCAAATGCAGATGAAATTTGTTTCTTATCGGTTAACTTTGACCAAAACAAACAACTCTTTAATGAGGTTGTGCGCAGAGACAAACTAAATGCAGAGACACAATTTAATGTTCAAGGTGATGATGCTCGAAACATTAAAGAAACATTCCACCTTGAAGATGGGTATAACTCGTTACTTATTGACCCCATTGGCCAAGTCGTAGCAACTAACCCATCAACAGCAACATTGACACAAATTTTAAGTCATTAAACATGCGTAAGTCTGCCGCAATTGATGCGACAGGCTTTTATTTTGTTTCAATAAAAAAGAGGGCTGAACAATAAATTCAACCCTCTAGTTCAATATTTAGCACCAATATTATTTCTTAATACCATCTCGTTCAAGTAGCGCATCTATTGATGGATCTTGACCACGGAAACGGCGATATAATTCTGCAGGATTTTCAGTTCCACCTTTCATCAACACATTTTCACGGAATGAATCGGCGGTTTTCTTATCAAAAATTCCATTTTTCAAGAACATAGAGAATGCATCAGCATCAAGCACCTCACTCCATTTATAGCTATAATATCCTGCAGCATATCCACCAGAGAATATATGGCTAAATTGAGGTGATAACGCACACCCTTCTACTGGGGTGAACATTTCTACACCTTTCATTGCTTCATTCTCAAATGCAGCTGCATCATCTATAGCTGTTGTTGAGGTGTGCCATGCCATATCAAGATAGCCAAATGACAATTGTCGCAAGCAAGCATATGCAGCTCCATATTGTGAAGACTCAATGATTTTATTTACTAACTCTTGTGGAATAGGTTCACCTGTTAAGTAATGTTTAGCAAACCCATCCAAGAATTCTTTTTGAGTCAAATAGTTTTCATTAAATTGAGATGGCAATTCTACGAAGTCACGATACACTGAAGTACCTGACAACGAAGCGTATTTTGTATTTGCCAACAATCCATGTAACGCATGCCCAAATTCATGAAGGAATGTTTCCACTTCGTAAGGAGTCAATAATGAAGGTTTATCGGCAGTTGGTTTCGTAAAGTTCATTACAATTGACACATGTGGGCGAATCATCTCTCCGTTTTGATTAGATTGATCTTTAAATCCAGTCATCCATGCACCAGGGCGCTTGCTTGCACGAGGGAAGAAATCGGTATAAATTAATCCGATATATTCACCTTTCTCATCAGTTACTTCAAATGCTGTTACATCGGGGTGATATATGTCAATGTTGGTTATTTTTGTAAACTTCAAACCATAAAGTTTGGTTGCAAGGCCAAATACCCCATCAATCACATTGTTAAGTTCGAAATAAGGTCTCAACTCTTCTTCATTATAGCTATACTTAGCATTTTTAAGTTTATTTGAATAATAGCTATAATCCCATGGTTGGAGTTTTATTGTTCGTCCTTCTAATTGAGAAGCATATTCTTCAATTGCCTTGAATTCATTCTCTTGTGCAGGACGATATGCATCACGCAATTGGTCAAGTAAATTGTAGACATTTTCGGGAGTTTGAGCCATAGTGCGTTCAAGGCTATATTGTGCATATGTTTTATAACCAAGAAGATTTGCTATTTCACGACGCACCTCAACAATGCGTTTCATAACATCAACATTCGAGAATTCTCCTTTTTGATTACGACCATTATATAGGCGATACATATTTTCACGCAAATCTTGGCGAGAAGAATATTTCATGAATGCAGTATAAGTGGGTTGTGCTAATGTGAATAGATACTCCCCTTCTCTATTTTTTTCTTTAGCGGCTAAAGCAGCTGCCTCAATTGAACTTTCGGGCAATCCTGCCAAATCATCTTTGGTCAACCAAATTTCATATGTATTCAATTCTTTTAATACATTTTGACCAAACTTTGTTGTAAGTTCAGATAATTCAGCCGAAAGTTTACGGTATACATCACGATCAGCGCCTTGCAAATTAGCACCAGAACGTGCAAATGAATCGTATGTGCGTTGTAGCAACATCTTATCTTCGGCATCGAGTTTAAACATGTCCTTATTTTCATAAACTTCTTTAACCTTTTGCCACAAACCTTCATTAAGACTAATATTTGTAGAATATTCGCTTAATTTAGCCGAAACTCTAAGCGAAATCTCCATCATTTCGTTATCGCTATTAGCCGACATTAATGGATAGAACACATTGAGCACTCGATTTAAATCGGCCCCTACATTTTCAAGCGCGACAATTGTATTTTCAAAGTCAGGGCGAGAGCGTTGATTGACAATCGCATTAATTTCTTGTTGTGCTAAATTGATTCCACGATCAATAGCCTCTTCATAATGACTATTTTTAATCGTACTAAATGGAGTGGCTTCTTTATATGTTCCAAACTCCTGAAAAAATGGATTTTGAGCCTGTGCCATAAGTGCTACAAAAGTTAATAATGATAATAATGTTTTTTTCATATTACAATATTTAAATTTTTCAATATAATGCAAAGTTACATAATTTCATTTTAAATATGCTATTTGAGTAATCACTTCTTTATACTTTGATAATGACGATGCTTTATGAATTAATTTATATATTTTATGTCCAATAATAGGCTCACTATAATCCCAGAATGTTTTAATCTTGGTTAATAAGTGAGAATCGCCTTGTAATTTAGACGCATAATAAGCAAAAAGTTTATTATGAATTTCTAATATTTTAGATATTCTTTGTTCCAAATTCAATTGGACATTCTCAAGATATTCCATTGCTAATGCTGGATTGGTCAATAATCCTCTTCCTATCATCCCCCCTTTTAAACGAGGATATTCCGTTACGAGATATTCTATTTGTGAAGGGTGTAGGATATCTCCATTGAATATTATGGGATGCTTTATTTGATGATAAAACTCATCAAAAGAGTCCATTAAAACCATCCCTTTGTATTGTTGGGTTGCTATGCGAGGATGAATTGTAATATGTGACAATTGTGCATCATTTAATATCGGTGCAATATCCTTCCATTGATCTACATCATCATTGCCTAACCGCATTTTTACAGAGAACGATACATCTTTATATCTAACCAAATCGCCCAAAATCAATTTAACCGCATTAGGATTGGATAACAAACCTGCTCCTCGACCTTTTTTCACTTGCAATGGGAATGGACACCCCATATTTATATCAATATGGTTATATCCTTGTGATATAATTGATGGCACCAATACATTCAGTTCTGATGTATCTTTTACTATAATTTGAGGCACCAATTCTACACCTAAATTATTGGCTGGGGCGATATCTTTCAAATCTTTTGCTCGTGGAGCTCCATGTTCTACTCGCATAAAAGGAGCATAATAAGCAGAAATGCAGCCACCAAAGATTTCGTTATGAAATCTACGATAGGCTGCATCGGTATAACCTTGCAACGGAGCAAAATAAATTTTCATTTAACTTTATTAGAATAATCGAGCGGGATATACTCCTTGTTGATGTAATTCAGCAAGTTTTTCAATTACACCTGGACGGTCTTCCAAATATGTAACTCCAAACCATTTTGCTTCTGTATCTAATAATCTTATGCTTGCTTCTCCCGACTTAATCAATGTATCTACTACCGTAGGGATAAAATACTCCGATTTTGGCTCATTGATTCGAGTATCCAAAAATTCAATAAATTCCCTTTCACTATACTCAAAATAATCGGGAGTAAAGCCCCAAAAATTCATTGAAACTGGAGTCATTGAATCAAGTATTACATCATTTCCTTCTGCATCGGGATATACAATTTCGCCTTTTTCATTAGCATGAATAGAGCCTCTCTCAATTACCGATGCCAAGTATCCATCTTTATCGGAACACACTCCACGCGAAACAGTACCATTAGCCGTAACTGTATTACCAACTCTAAACGCAACCATTGAATAGTCCCCTTTTTTAGTGCGAGGTCTTTTTAAGTCTTCAGCTATAACCATAAATGCATCTCGACTATAAAAATCATCGGCATTAATAACCGCAAAAGGTTCTTTTATGACATCTTTGCCCATTAATACAGCATGATTAGTTCCCCATGGTTTTTCACGCCCTTCGGGACAAGAATAACCTTGTGGCAACACATCAATTGATTGAAAAACGACTTCTGTATCAATGTGTCCACTATATTTTGACAATACTTTATCTCTAAAATCTTGTTCAAAATCATGGCGAATAACAAATACAACTTTGCCGAAACCAGCTTGAATGGCATCATAAATTGAATAGTCCATAATAGTTTCACCATTGGGACCTACTCCATCAAGTTGCTTTAGACCACCATAACGGCTCCCCATTCCAGCCGCTAATACAAATAAAGTTGGTTTTATCATATTAAACTCGTTTAGTATCAAATTTAATTTTCATTATATATCAACGGAGTTATCTTTATGATTAATATGTTAAAACAACCCTCACTTGATGATATAATCTACTACTTTAATACAACAAATAACTATATCAAAATATTTAATACATGTACAAAGTTACTATATTTTTTGCAATTATGGAAATATTTATTCAATTCTATATACAAATATTCAATCTTATCATTTTTTTACATATAATACCTATCTCTTACAAGATTTTTCGCTAAATTTGTAGAATATAAAATTTCAAATATGAAAAAATATATCCTTTCAATTATAATTGGCAGTTGTTTATGGTCATGTGGGTCATTGTCTAACATTGATCAAGCAAGGGCAGCTTCGGGTTTGTCTAAAATAATCCAAGCCTCAACTATCACCGATTCACAAATGGCTGCATATGTGAGCGAATACATTTCACAAACCGATGCAAACAACAAGGTGTGTAGTGAAAGTAGCCAATATACCAAACGATTACGAAAACTCACATCGGGTCTAAATGACGCAAATGGAATACAATTAAACTTTAAGGTATATAATACTCCCGAAGTTAATGCATTTGCATGCCCCGATGGTAGTATTCGCATATATTCAGGATTAATGGATATTATGACCGACGATGAGATTCTTGGTGTTATTGGGCATGAGATAGGTCATATCGCTAATCGTGACTCAAAAAATGCATTTAAAAATGCTTTAATGACATCGGCATTAAAAGATGGTATTGCAGCAACAAGTAGCACTGCGGCTTTACTTACCGACTCGGAATTAGGAGCATTAGGGGAATCATTGGTTAGCGCTAAATTTTCGCAAAAACAAGAATTTGCAGCAGACCAATATGGATATGATTTTCTTAAAAAATCGGGTAAGAATCCTTATGCAATGGTTCTTTCATTTAAAAAATTACAACAATTAAACGGCGGTAAATCTTCATCATCTAATGTTATAAATCAACTTTTTTCTACCCATCCCGAATTAGAGAAAAGAATTGAGAAGATGGAACAACGAGCTCAAAAAGACGGATACATTAAATAATGAAACACATTTTTTTCTCTTTTATCCTGATACTCATATGCTCCAATTATTCCAATGCTCAACGATGGGATAGAATAATTTCGGGTGCAGTAAAAGCATATCAAGCATATTCCATCACCGACAAGGAGATGGCTCAATATGCTAACGAATATATCAAACAGTTAGATGCCGAATACACAGTGTGTAAAAATAGCAGTAAATATG
This sequence comes from Muribaculaceae bacterium, assembly GCA_045646905.1. Lineage (GTDB taxonomy): Bacteria > Bacteroidota > Bacteroidia > Bacteroidales > Muribaculaceae > RGIG4079. Next base: position 304,542 of record JAZRLP010000026.1, on the reverse strand, counting down.
CTATTCGCTTAAAACGACTCACTGCAGGCCTAACAAGTGCCAATGGTATTAAACTCAACTTTAAAGTATATGATACGCCCGAATTAAATGCCTTTGCGTGTCCCGATGGAAGCATCCGCGTGTTTTCAGGTCTTATGAACATCATGAGCGATAATGAAATACTAGGAATTATTGGACATGAGATTGGACATGTTGCCAATAAAGATTCAAAAGATGCATTTAAAAATGCACTTATTTCATCGGCAATTCTTGATGGCGCAGCTGCATTTAGTCGCAATGTGGCTATCTTTTCTGATTCATCATTAGGAGCCCTTAGTCAGGCATATTTTAGCGCAAAATTTTCAAGGAAACAAGAATATGCCGCCGATCAATATGGTTATGACTTTTTAAAAAAATCGGGTAAGAACCCAAAAGCTATGGCTCTCGCGCTAAAAAAGCTCATACAAATGAAAGAAAGTTCTGGTTCACAGATATCAGATGCTTTATTGCAATTATTTTCAACACATCCTGCAATTGAAGAGCGTGTTAAAATAATGGAAACCAGAGCGAAAAAAGAAGGATACCTTTAACCTCATCAACAAATTAATCAACTATGCCCACACTATATTCTGAAATAATACTTCCCCTACCATTAAATGCAACTTTTACATATCGCATACCTGAGGCGATGGTCAATAAGATTAAAATTGGACATCGTGTAATAGTTCAATTTGGTTCAAAAAAATTCTACACAGGTATTGTTTCATCAATTAGTCCAATAGCCCCTGAGGGTTATGAGGTTAAAGATATTGCAACACTACTTGACGAATACCCAATAGTTAAGCATCCCCAGTTGAAGTTTTGGGAATGGATAAGTGATTATTACCTTTGTTCTATTGGAGAGGTATATAAAGCCGCAGTTCCTGTGGGATTAAAAGTAGAGAGTGAAACATTTATTGAAATCAATAACGATATTGACTTTAATGAGATACAACAATTAGGTGAACGAGAGATAATAGTGTGGCAACTATTAGACCACGAAGGCAAACTATCGCTTGCTGATATTGAAAAGAAAACTGGTTTCAAAAACGGGATAACCATCATAAACAACCTATTGGAACATGACGCAGTAATTATCTCTGAAAAACTCATCGAACGATATCGTTCTAAAAAGGAAATTTATTTAAAGTTAAACATTCCTCAAAATAATTCTGAAGAATTACACAAAGCATTTGGTGCGGTAAAAGGAGCAAAAAAACAAGAAACAGCTCTACTTGCGCTACTCGAATTAAGTGAATTTAATAGAAAAGATAAAGAACCTATTGACATCTCTCGTGCACAACTCCTTGAACGCACAGGCTTAAATACTACAATCATCTCTGCTTTAGCAAAAAAAGGGATTATAGATATATACAAGAAAGATGTTAATCGATTTCAATTTAATGGCATTGTAACCAATCAGTTGCCCATATTAAGCAAAGCTCAAGACAATGCCCTTAAAGATATTCTCGACTCCTATATTGAGCATGACATTACCCTACTCCATGGCGTTACGTCGAGCGGCAAAACCGAAATATACATCCATTTAATCTCACTTATATTACAACGAGGCGATCAAGCGCTATTTCTTGTTCCTGAAATAGCACTTACTACACAACTAACTCGCCGACTTCAAAAAGTATTTGGCGACAGAGTTCTAATATATCATTCTCGTTTTTCTGACAATGCGCGAGTAGATATATGGAAAAAGTTACTCAATGAAAATGAGCCTTGTGTAATTATTGGTGCACGCTCATCTCTATTTCTTCCATTTACACGACTCGGAATTGTTATAGTTGATGAAGAGCATGAATCGAGTTATAAACAATATGACCCCGCACCAAGATATAATGCTCGCGATATCGCAATCGTTTTGGCGTCAATGCATGGTGCAAAAACATTATTAGGAAGCGCAACTCCCTCAATAGAAACATACTATAAAGCAAAATCGGGAAAATTTGGATTCGTAGAACTCCTCACTCGATATGAAGATGTAACATTGCCTGAAATTGATGTTATTGACATGACAACCTCACGCAAAAGATATCTCACCAATGGTTCTTTTGCACAACCTACGATTGTAGCATCTCGTAAAACCCTTGACGAAGGGAAGCAAATAATTTTCTTCCACAATCGTAGAGGATTTGCTCCTCTTGCTCGATGCAAACAATGCGCATGGACTCCCAAATGCCAACATTGTGATGTTTCTCTTACATATCATCGATTTCAAAATCAGTTAGTGTGTCACTATTGTGGTGCGACATATCCCCTCCCCTCAATATGTCCATCATGCAAAGAGCCGGCAGTAGAGATACTTGGATATGGGACAGAGCGAGTGGAAGAAGAGGTTGCCAAATTATTCCCCGACAATAAAATTTTGCGAATGGATTTAGATACCACTCGCAATAAAGATAGTTACGAAAACATAATTGATGATTTTTCAAATCACAAAGCCGATATTCTTGTTGGCACACAGATGGTTACAAAGGGACTTGACTTTGGTGATGTGAATCTCGTAGCGGTGTTAAATGCCGATACAATTATAAATTTCCCCGATTTTAGATCTTCGGAACGAGCATTTAATATGCTTGAACAAGTTTCGGGGCGTGCTGGCCGTCGGTCAACACAGGGGAAAGTCATTATTCAAACATATAATCCTAATCACCCTGTAATAGGATATTTAAAAAACCACGACTACATAGGATTTTACAATCACGAATTAGAAGAACGACGACTATTTAACTATCCTCCATATACCCGTGTTATATATATATATTTGAAGCATCGTGATAATGACACTCTTACTGAAATCGCAACTATATATGCGTCGCGATTACGAGAATTATTTGGAAACCGAGTATTTGGGCCAGAGGAACCAATGATTGCACGCATTCAATCTCTACATATTCGCAAAATTATGCTTAAAGTAGAAACAAATGCATCAATGAAAAAAGTAAAAACAATACTTCGCAACACATACGAACAAATGCACCAACTTCCTCGCATGAAAGGAATGATTGTTTATTATGATGTTGATCCGATGTAACGAATGCGAGCAATAATCACGCTCAAAATACAATATTATTTTCCTTGATAACCCGAATTGATGAGAGTTTGTTGTGATTTATAAAATTCAGGAGTCAATAATTGCGATAGCGTTGTTGAAGGATTCTTCTCCAAATATGCCCTTATAATTTTATAACCTAAATATCGACCTACTCTACCAGGAGCTTGGTGATGTAGGATTGAAGAGTTTGGTGATAATGATAGTAATTGATTAATGTCCATATATGATGTTGAATACAACAACTCTTTTGACACCAATGCGTTCCATAACTGTTGTTGATTATCCTCTACCCACTCTAGTTCTTTTTCATCATAACCTAAAGCCAAGGATAATGAAGCTTCAGGCACTATGCGCATTTTAGCCTCAACTATAGCTCCAGCAAATAGCATTTTACTCAAAACCTTCTCATCTCCAGTTGTTTCATATGGGTTAAAAGTGCCTATTGTAGCCTCAACAATATCATATGGAATATATTTAGCCTGTTTAGTTTTCTTTATATATTCTTCAAAACCATCATAAACTTTATGCTCAGCCCCAAGGTAATGATTAAGTGCTAATAATAATGTTGAATCAGCAATATATATTGATTGTTTATAGGGTGACACTATCGAATAAATTTCACACATATTAATATGTGGCAATTCTTTCTTCATATTTTGTTTCACACCACCAAGCACATTTTCTAAATCAGCTATATCACTGAATTTTTTTTCCACTTCAGGAGTAAACATCTTTACTGCATCGGAATTTACATATTTCACATAGGCCGAATCATCGGGATGCCCCATGTTCAACATCGTTGTTATAGCCGAGATTCCACTTTTCATCTCAGTGTTAAACAATGATTGTTCATCAGCATTCATTTTAGGAAACTTATACAATTCAGCATCCATCCTCTTAATTTTGACTGGAGGAAATTTTTCTTTTATAGAAAAAGACGAATCGCTTGATGAACCACATGAATATACCATTAATGACACAACAATCATCAATATTGACTTACATAAATTTTGTTTCATATCTTCATTTATTTGTTTTATGCAAAGTTAATTTATTTATTCAACAAAAAGCATAAATTTATATCCATTTTCGCATATATTAAATATGTGTATCTAAAAAATAGGTACATTTAAGCAAATAATCAACGCTAAATTCGTAAATTTGCATAGAATTTTGCATCAATGAAAAATAATACTTCACATATCTATTCAATTATTATAGTTATATCTATAATATTATGTTTGCCCATAAACATATTGGCAAAAGATTTTGTTGTTGTAATTGATGCTGGTCATGGTGGCAAAGATGGTGGAGCCGTAGGCACATATGCTAAAGAGAAAGACATTACCCTAAATATAGCCAAGCTTTTAGGGTCAAAAATCAGCAACGAATGCGAGAATATTAAAGTGGTATATACTCGCGATACAGATAAATACCTCACACTTCAACAACGAGCTAATATCGCCAATAGAGCAAAAGGTGATTTATTTATTTCAATTCATGTCAATTCGGTTGATTTAAATTCACCTGGACGAACAAATGTAGCTGGTTCTTCTGTATTCACTCTTGGGCTACACAAGACAAAAGATAATTTAGATGTAGCAATGAGGGAGAATTCAGTTATAAAAATGGAAGATAACTATACAACAGTATATAGTGGCTTTGACCCCAATTCAGCTGAATCATATATCATTTTTGAAATGAACCAAAACAAGCATATGCTTAAAAGCATCAATTTAGCAAGTTCCATTCAAGATGAATTGACGACTAATGCTGGTCGTGAAGATAAAGGTGTTCGTCAGGCTGGTTTTTGGGTTCTTTGGGCTACCAATATGCCATCGGTATTGGTGGAGCTTGACTTCATTTGCAACCCCACTCAAGAAAAATTCTTATCATCAAATGAGGGCCAAGAACAGCTTGCTAATTCTATATTCAACGCATTTGTAAAGCATGTCTCAAATGACAACTCTAACATACAACGACCCGACCGAAAAGTTTCTAAAGAGAATGCACGCTCAATAGAAAAATCAATAAAAAATAATTCAATACAAGAGCAAACAACTCTAACAACCGACTTTACTCAAGTTGAAAATAATGATTCAACAACATCAAGCGATGAAATAATATATAAAATTCAAATACTTACAAGTGACAAAATTTTAAGAGATAATTCTCGTGAATTTAAAGGGCTTCATCCTATTTGGCACTACAGAGACAATAGAATATATAAATATACATATGAGTCAACAACATCTCTTCAAGATGCTGAAGTGATTCTAAAAAATGTAAAGGACAAGTTTCCTCAAGCATTTATAGTGAAATTTAAAAATGGTAAACGTATAAAATAAAAAAAACAAACAGATTATATATGAAAAAGATTTTCAGAAAAGAAGTTATTATTGGCCTATGTGTTATTGTAGCACTAATTATTTTATTTAGTGGAATTGAATTCTTAAAAGGGATAAATATATTCAAGCCCGCTAACCATTATTATATATCATATACAAATGTAGCCGGGCTAGATATAGCATCTCCAGTAACTGTCAACGGCTACAAAATTGGTCAAGTTATAGATATTCAATATGAATATGATAACCCTGGCCATATAAAGGTAGAAATAAGTCTCGACAAAGACCTAAAACTACCAAAAGGGACAAAAGCACTCCTAACTGGCAGCCTACTTGGTTCGGCTTCTATTGTTCTTGATATGGGTACTGAACAGAACTATTATGAAGTAGGTGACAAAATTGTTGGAGCTACTCCAGCCGGACTCATGGATAATGTAACTAATGAGGTTATTCCCCAAGTTACCTCTATAATTCCAAAGGTAGATTCCCTTCTTTCTACGGTTAATACCCTTGTTGGTGATCCAGCAATATATGCATCAATTAAACGCCTAGATGATATCACAAGCAACCTCAACGAAACGACTCAAAAACTAAATAGCTTTATTGGCACATTGCCTCCTGTTGTTGACAATGTCGAAGATTTCACTTCTAATCTTAATGAAATCTCAGAAGATTTGGCGACTGTATCAAAGGAATTAAAAACATTACCTATTGACTCAACTATGAATAACATCGCCACAACAACTCAAAATCTTCAAGTATTAACTACTAACCTAAACACCACTCTTGGCAATAAAAACTCATCATTAGGATTACTTATGAATGATGATAAATTATACCATAATTTAAACGGAGCTGTTGGAAATCTTGATTCTCTATTTATTGATATTAAAAAGAACCCTAAACGCTATATTTCAATCAAATTATTCTAAAAGCGTTATTTGTAATAATTCTAAATAAGAAAAAAATTAAGCTGATAAATCAAACTCCTTATTAATGCAATGATTTATCAGCTTTTTTCTTAAAAGAAATAATAAAAAACAGACCGATAGTATAAACATATATACCCTACAATATACTATCTTTCAAATACATAAACGCACAAACTTAAAGCCTTTATTTAATAATTTTGCACCTTATATTCTAATCCACTGTTTTTCAGTACTATTACACACTATTTATATTTTGCAAATATTTTTACAATTGTTTTTCTAAAAAAAAAGCCTCAACTTTGTATTGAAAAGATTTGCCTAAACTATTACAAAATCAATGGATAAGACTCACGAAAAAATGTGGGAAGAATGTCTTGAATTTTTCAAAGACAACATTCCCGCGGAACAATTTGACGCTTGGTTTAAAGATATCACATCTTTAAGCTATAAAGATGATACACTAACACTACTTGTACCATCACCCTATTTTGTGGAACAATTTGAAAACAGATATTTCAAATTGATTTCTATCGCTCTTCATAAATTCTATGGAGAAAATGTTCAATTATATTACGGATACAACCAAGTTTCAAATGAGCCCTCAACAAGCGTCAAAGTAAAGAGTTCTAAACCGAGTCAAACCATTGTATCTCAAACAGCAAATCCAGCAAATCCTTTTCAACAACAGCAACAAGAAGACATTGATTCACAACTCAACCCTCGATACAACTTTGAGAACTATTGTGGGAGTAACAGCAACAAGATTGCTCGAACTATCGGAGAGGCTATTGCAACAAACCCCAATTGCAAAACATTCAATCCTTTATTTGTGTTTGGTCCCACTGGCGTTGGCAAAACCCACTTAATTCAAGCCATTGGTATTCGCATCAAAGAAAAGGACCCTCAAAGCCGAGTTCTTTATGTAACAGCTCGCTTATTTGAGAGCCAATACACTGCTGCCGTTGCCCGAGGTAAAATCAATGAATTCATCAATTTCTATCAAAGCATAGATACTTTGATTATTGACGACATCCAAGATTTGATTGGAAAGCAACGCACACAAAACACTTTCTTCCATATTTTCAACCATTTACATCAAAACCAAAAACAATTAATACTCTCAAGTGATTGTTGTCCATCTCAAATGGAAGGAATGGAAGCCCGTTTATTATCTCGATTCAAATGGGGTATGACCGCTGAGCTTGAGCGTCCCGACTATGAACTTCGCAAAGGAATTTTAACCCAAAAAGCAGAACAAGATGGCCTCTCAATCCCTTCCGAAGTACTTGACTACATTGCTACAAATGTAACCGACAGCATACGAGAGCTTGAGGGAATCATTGTTTCTCTTATGGCACATGCCACAGTTCTCAATCAAGAAATCACAGTTGATTTAGCAAAAAATGTTCTCGCCAATGCGATTAAAGTAAATAAGAAACAGATTAACTTTGAAATGATTACACAAGAAGTGTGTTCATTCTACCAAATCGATCCCGACCAAATATTCACCAAAACGCGCAAACGCGAGATATCTGATGCTCGACAAATGATAATGTATTTATCTAAAAAATTAGCAAAAATGCCTCTCACCGCAATAGGCACTCGACTTTCTCGCACCCATGCCACTGTACTACATGCATGCAATAACATTGATGAGCGTCTTGCATTTGAGAAACAACTTCAAGAAGACCTCAAAAAGATAGAAGAATCGCTAAAGTAAACTATATTACACATATACAAAAAACAAATGCTGAAGAATGGATTTCTTCAGCATTTTTTACTCATATATTTATGCCACTAAAACTCAAACTTTCTATTTTTAATAAAATCTAAATAAATCTTTGAAAAAGCCTCATTAGCCTGTTTTGTATAACGCACATCGGTAAAAACCTGAGCCAATGATTGCTTATTATTCTCTTCAACAAAACGCTTACTATCTTCACGAGCCTCTTTCTCGGCATACAACCTTTTTATTTGATCTTCGGTATAATCTTGATAGACTTCCTTATGCAAAATTGCATCCAAAGGAAGGCGATCACTTTTTGGAGCATCACCCATTGGCACACCAAGAGTAATTGTAATTACCGGCACCACCCTTTTTGGTAAATCCAACGCATCTGCAATTTGAGGAGCGTTATATGTAGTAGTCCCCAAATAACAACAACCATATCCTCGCATTTCGGCAATAGTACAAAATTGTTGTGCAAAAATTGTAACATCAAGCACTGCAGTCATGAATGATTGAAAATTATCATAACCTGGATTAGCATCACTCACCTCACACCAATGCACAAATCTATTAAAATCGGCACAAAAAGTCAAAACGACATCACACCCCTTTACCGAGGGCTGATTAAAGTGCGCTGGTGACAATTTTTCCTTCCCTTCTTGCGAGCGAGTTGTCACAACGCTATATAGTTGCATATTTCCAGTAGTAGGAGCGTGAGATGCTTCTGTCAACATTTGCCCAATAATCTCATCAGAAATTACCTCATTAGCATATTGTCGATAAGTTCGACGATTTAAAAAGAAATTTTTATCATCCATAACCTTTTATTTTAATTATGCTACAAAAATACAAAATCTACGCGCATAACGCAAATAATTTACACTAACAAAATCACACATGTTTCACGCATGTTTTTTGTTTTGGAAAACTTTTTCAATTTACAAAAACCATAACGCCCTATATTTCAATGACTTCGTTTTTCGTTTTGGAAAACTTTATGAAATTGTAGAAAAATATTTGTTTTTAAATTTGGATAGATAAAATATTTTTTAGAATTTTGCAGAGTAATTTTTTAAGCAACTCTTTTCAAATAAAATCTAACCTCAAATCCTTTCTAAACAATTTAAATCGTGGAACAAAAAACCTACACTTATGATGAGGCATTTGAAGCCTCTCTTAAATATTTCGGTGGAGATGAGCTTGCTGCTCGCGTATGGGTAAACAAATATGCCCTTAAAGACTCTTACGGAAATATTTACGAACAAACACCCGACGATATGCACAATCGTATCGCCGATGAAATCGTTCGTATTGAAAATAAATATGAGTCTCCCATGTCAAAAGAAGAACTCATGGGATTACTTAAAAACTTTCAATACATCGTACCCCAAGGTAGCCCTATGTCGGGGATTGGCAACAATCACCAAGTGGGGTCACTCTCTAACTGTTTCGTTATCGGGATTGATGGCAACCCCGACTCTTACGGTGGCATCATTCGTATTGACGAGGAGCAAGTGCAATTAATGAAGCGTCGTGGAGGTGTAGGACACGATTTATCACATATTCGTCCAAAAGGGACTCCCGTAAAGAATTCTGCTCTCACATCAACTGGTCTCGTCCCATTTATGGAACGATATTCAAACTCAACCCGCGAAGTTGCTCAAGATGGACGCCGTGGTGCACTTATGATCTCTGTTAGCATCAAGCACCCCGATTCAGAGTCTTTTATTGATGCAAAAATGACCGAAGGAAAGGTAACAGGTGCTAATGTATCTGTCAGAATTGACGATGCCTTTATGCAAGCAGCGATAGAAGGCAAACCATATATTCAACAATATCCAGTTGATAGCCCAAACCCAGTAATGACTAAAGAGGTTAATGCTTCAGAAATCTGGGCTAAAATTATCCATAATGCGTGGAAATCGGCCGAGCCAGGCATCTTATTCTGGGATACTATTACACGCGAATCAGTTCCCGATTGCTATGCCGATCTTGGTTTCCGTACCATCTCAACTAACCCTTGTGGCGAAATCCCATTATGCCCATACGATAGCTGCCGTCTTCTTGCTATCAACCTATATTCATATGTAGTAAATCCGTTTACTCCTGAAGCATACTTTGATTTTGATTTATTCAAGACTCATGTTGCTAAAGCACAACGCATCATGGATGACATTATCGACCTTGAAATGGAAAAAATCGATAAGATTCTTGAAAAAATCGATTCAGACCCTGAAACCGAAGAAGTAAAATCAATCGAGCGTAATCTTTGGGATAAAATTAGAACAAAAACCCTCAAAGGCCGTCGCACAGGCGTGGGAACTACTGCCGAAGGTGATATGCTTGCAGCTCTCGGTCTTCGTTATGGAACACCCGAAGCCACCGATTTCTCTGAAAAAGTACACCAAACACTTGCCGTTGCTGCTTATGGCTCTTCAGTTGAATTGGCTCGCCAACGCGGTGCTTTTGAAATTTTTGATGCTGAACGCGAAAAAAACAACCCTTTCATCAATCGTTTAAAAGAAGTTTCTCCCGAATTGTACGAAAACATGGTGAAATATGGTCGCCGCAACATTGCATGTCTCACCATTGCGCCCACTGGCACAACAAGTTTGATGACTCGCACAACATCTGGTATCGAGCCTGTATTCTTACCAGTATATAAACGCCGTCGCAAAGTAAACCCCAATGATACCGATGTACATGTTGACTTTGTTGACGAAACAGGTGACGCTTTTGAAGAATACATTGTTTATCACCCCAAATTTATTGAGTGGATGAAAATCAATAATATTGAAATCAAAAGCAACTACACACAAGAAGAACTTGATGAACTCGTTGCAAAATCGCCATACAACAAAGCAACTTCTAACGATGTTAACTGGCTTGAAAAGGTCAAAATGCAAGGGCGTGTACAAAAATGGGTTGACCACTCAATTTCGGTTACAATCAACCTTCCAGCTGATGTGAGCGAAGAGCTTGTTAACAACCTCTATGTTGAAGCGTGGAAATCGGGTTGTAAAGGATGTACCGTATATCGTGATGGTTCGCGTGCTGGAGTATTGGTTTCTATCGACAATAAAAAGAATGACAACCAAGTTGAAGAGATTAAACCTCATGTTGCAAAACGACCTATCGAACTTGAGGCCGATGTAGTTAGATTCCAAAACAACAAAGAAAAATGGATTGCATTTGTTGGTTTGATTGATGGTGAACCATACGAAATTTTCACTGGTCTTGCCGACGATGAAGATGGCATCTTCTGCCCTAAATCAGTAACTCGCGGTAAAATCATCAAAGCTATCGACGAAAACGGCAATAAACGATATGACTTCCAATTCATCAACAAACGCGGATACAAAACAACAATTGAAGGTCTATCAGATAAATTCAATCCTGAATATTGGAACTATGCAAAACTTATTTCAGGCGTATTGCGTTATGGCATGCCTATTGACCAAGTATTGAAACTAATCGGTAGTCTTGAGCTTGATAGTCAGTCAATCAACACATGGAAAATGGGGGTTGAACGCGCATTGAAAAAATACCTCCCTAATGGTATGAAGGCAAAAGGTCAAACTTGTCCTAACTGCGGACAAGAGACTCTAATCTACCAAGAAGGATGCTTGATTTGTACCTCATGTGGCACATCTAAATGTGGATAAGATAGCAATAACTCCATAAAAAAACCTCAAAACGGCTAAATTTTGAAAAATTTCCTCAAAATTTAGCCGTTTTTATTACAATTATGATTAATTTTACAAGTAATTCTAAAGATACTTATCATACAATAATAATTCATAGTAAAAAATCATAATCATGAAAATTTCATTCAATATCGACTACCGCACAAATTGGGGCGAATCGGTATACTTGTCAGGGAACATTCCAGAACTTGGCAATGGCGACGAAAGCCAAGCAATTAAACTTAACCTTAATGGGAATGAAGCATGGTCAATCGAAATTGACATAGCCGACTCTACTCCCGATTTCCAATACCATTATTTTATTAAACATGAAAATGGTTATACAAAAAAAGAATGGGGAAAAGGTCACAACTTCCGCCGTGGTCGTAGTGCCAAAAACTACGAAATTATAGATCGTTGGCAAGACCAACCTTGGGATAAACCATATTATTCATCAGCTTTTACCGATTGTATATGCCATCGCGAGAACCAAGACAAACCATTAACAATGAAATATGGTATTGTTAATATTCGCGTCACAGCTCCAGTAGTAAATAGTGATGAAGTTCTTGCTATCAGTGGTGACATTGATGCCCTTGGCAAGTGGGATGCAAGCAAGGCTGTTGTAATGAACGATGCAGCATTCCCCGAATGGGATGTAAACATTGAATTTAAAAGCCTTGAACCAAACTTTGAATACAAATTCTTGATTTTAAAGAAAGATAGTCATGAAGTTGTGGCATGGGAAGGTGGCAACAACCGAGTATTTACAAATGTTCCTTCACAAAAAAATGAAGTAATGGTTGTTTCGGGATTGAGATTTATCAACCCTCTTGCGCCATGGCGCGGTGCTGGCGTGGCAATCCCTGTATTCTCAATGCGTACTGAAGATGATTTTGGTGCAGGTGATTTCTATGACTTGAAAAAAATGATTGATTGGGCCGAAATGACCGGACAAAAAGTTCTTCAACTTCTTCCAATCAATGACACCACAATGACCCACACTTGGACCGATTCTTATCCATATAATGCAAATTCTACATTCGCATTACACCCTATGTATATGCGTTTGCAAGAACTTGGAACATTGAATAATGCAGAACGCCAAGCCTACTACGATAATCTCGGCAAGGAACTTAACGAGCTAAAAGAGATTGATTACGAGCGCGTAAATCAAGGAAAAATTGCATTTACTCGTGAAATCTTTGCTCAAGAAGGCGACAAAGTTGTAGCATCAAAAGATTTCAAAGAATTTGTTGAACGCAACGCCGATTGGCTCACTCCATATGCTGCATTCTGCGTGCTTCGCGACAAATTCCAAACTCCCGACTTTATGAATTGGGGTGAATATGCCAACTATGATGAGAAGAAAGTTGCCAAATTTGTTAAAGAGCACCAATCTGAAATCAACTATGTATATTATATACAATTCAACCTCGACAAACAAATGCGCCATGTGCGCGATTATGCTCACCGCAAAGGCGTAGCAATCAAAGGCGATATCCCCATCGGTATCTCTCGTACAAGTGTTGACGCTTGGATTTCTCCACGCTTGTTCAATATGGACTGTCAAGCCGGTGCTCCACCCGATGATTTCTCTGTATTAGGTCAAAACTGGGGCTTCCCAACATATAACTGGGAAGAGATGAACAAGGATGGTTTTGCATGGTGGAAAGCACGCTTCCGCAAAATGTCGGAATATTTTGATGCTTATCGCATTGACCATGTGCTTGGTTTCTTCCGCATATGGCAAATTCCTATGGACGCAGTTCATGGTTTGCTCGGCGTATTTAGCCCAGCTCTACCATTCACTCCCGAAGAGTTGCGTTACAACTACGACTTCTGGATTGATGTTGACTTGCAAACTACTCCATACATCATGGATTACTTCTTGCACGACTTCTTTGGCGAATACACCGATGAAGTGCGCAATGTATTCCTTAATAGCGTAGGTTATGGCCGTTATAAACTCAAAGAAGAGTTCAATACTCAACGCAAAGTTGTTAACTACTTCGCAACGCAAGAAAAGAACGAGAAAAACGACAAAATATGCAATGCCCTTCTCGGCATCATCGATGATGTCCTCTTTATCGAAGACCCCGAAGAAAAAGGCAAATATCACCCACGCATCTCGGCTCAATTCACCTATATATATCGTTCATTAAACGACTATGAAAAATGGTGCTTCGATCGTCTTTACAACGACTTCTTCTATCATCGTCACAACGACTTCTGGTATGGCAAAGCAATGTGGAAACTTCCAGCATTGACCGATGCTACCGATATGCTTGTGTGTGCTGAAGACCTCGGTATGATTCCCGATTGCGTTCCTGCCGTGATGAGTGCCCTACAAATCCTTTCACTTGAAATTCAACGCATGCCAAAGGATCCAAAAGCCGAATTTGGCAACACATGGCACTATCCATATCAATCGGTATGTACTACCTCTACTCACGACATGGGTGGCATACGCCAATGGTGGGAAGAAGACCACGAAAAGACTCAACACTTCTTCAATAACATGCTTCAAGCAGGCGGAGAAGCTCCTTACTTTGCTGAGCCTTGGGTATGTGACAAAATTGTGAGCCTTCACCTCAACTCTCCATCAATGCTCTGCATTCTCCCATTACAAGATTGGCTATCTATCGATGGCAAAATTCGTCGTGAAAACCCACTCGAAGAACAAATCAATGTGCCAGCTAACCCACGCCACTATTGGCGCTATCGCATGCACTTGACTATGGAAGAATTGCTTGCTAACGAAGCATTTAACAAGTACATCAAAGAAAAAGTTATTGCAAGCGGTCGCTAATCGCTAATAACATCCCCCATAAAGGTTGTGGAGCAATTTGTTCCACAACCTTTTATTTTTTACTCTAAAATAACTATCTTTGCATCGTAAAAGCAGCGCGGACATTTCGTCGCTCACCCACGCATGAGGGGTGTGAGGAAAGTCCGGGCAACACAGAGCACCATATTTCTTAACGGGAAGCTATCGGTAACGGTAGAGAAGTGTGACAGAAAATAACCGCCTCCACACGGGGGTAAGGGTGAAAAGGTGGGGTAAGAGCCCACCGGACGCAATAGTGATATCGCGTGCCGCATGCCTTATGGGTTGCAAGCTCAAGTATACCGGCATTTAAGGGCTGCTCGTCCATTGCCGGGGGGTAGAGTGCTGAAACTCTCGTTTCAAGCAATGTGGCGACACATTGTTCAGATAAATGACGAAACGCCGTGGCATCTCCCTTTATGGAAAGTACCACGGCGACATAACCCGGCTTATAGTCTGCGCTAAGCTTTTATTTTTTCAATGAATCAACTTTCGATTCTTTTTTCTCTTCAACTTTTTCGGCAGATACATTATTTGTAATAGTATCTTTCTTTGCTGGTTTGGCAACTGTAGTAGAGTCTGATTTTACAGTAGATTTTGCTGAATCAGCTTTACTTTCAGTTTGTTCTTCTTTATTACCACTTTTAATTTTAGTGGAGATTTTATCTACTTCTATACCTGCATTTTTATTGACACGCGCATCTCTTTTACTTGGACTCACGATAATAGGCATACCTTTTTCAACATATTCTACCAATTCAAGGATATTATCGTTGTGAATGCGAATACAACCATGACTCACTCGGCGACCGAGTGCCCCTGGTGAACATGTGCCATGAATCCCCACTCCTTTTCCATTTTTCAAGCGAATGAAGCGTGGTCCATATTGGCCTCGTTTTTGACTTACTTTACCATTCTTATCTTTAAATAGCCAGTCGGTACTATCATAAACTCCTTGTGCCGAGAAAAAGCCTTCGGGAGTACGAGAGTCCCACTCTCCTTGTTTAGTTCCATAATTTTTGGCACATGCCATTTTATACTCTTTTTCTACACGACCATATTTGTCGTAAAGAATAACCAACATACGCTCTTTATCAACAACGATAAATCGCTCATATGGGCTATTAATAAGTTTTTGTGCATATTTAAGGCTTTCACCTGTCATTTGGGGCAAAATTCCTTGTGAATATTTATCCCAATGCCCCGAATTTTCCATAAATGCAATAGCATCTTCGGCCGAAGCAAATGAGTTATTGTCATACTCTTTTGCTTTCTTTTTCTCATCGATAGTTTTGGCAGTATCGGGAATAACGGCCTCCATATCTTCGGTTGAAGCCGTGTCGCTATTTATAGATTCTACCACATCAGCAACTTCATCGATTGCAACATCTTCATTTGATTGATTACTATCATTTGAAGATCCTCCGCACGACATTATCATTAAACATGAAACTACAATGCTAAATAATTTAATTTTATTCATTAATCTTTATTTTTCTAATTTGGACTGCAAAGGTATATAAAATTGTGATTATTACGCGTTAAATTATCTCAAATATTTCAGTTTTTGATTTTTTAATTCATTATCCAACGCCTAAATCGGTATTATTTATAAGCACTTCTATTAATGGATCATCGCAAATAGTAGGATATACTTCATAGACAAACCATTGCTGAATATCCGCATCGGGAATAACGCTTGTAGAATTCACATTAAAAAGATTGACGCTAATATACTCAAAATACTGTTTTGCCAACTGAATATCGTTTAGTATGCGATTGCGCGACTCTCCTACCGTGCCACACAACAAGCACACTCCTTGAAAATAGCGAGCTACATCTTCAGCCGTGACTTCACTTGATACCCCTTTATTCCATTTATTACGCAAATCGGCATCAAAAGTTTCAATACCACAACGAAATTTTACCTTTGTAGGGGCAAATTGTTGAGCAAAGCGTTCAAGATGATTGCGATACATATAATGCATTTCAAACCATAAGGTGTGAATCTTCTTCTCTTTTACAACTTGATTTATGAGTGCAATCGTATCTTTATCAAGTTCGATACCCGAGCCCGAATTTATCACATCAAGCACACCATATTGCCCAGTTACTTGCGATAAGACTTTTTTATTTACCACATAAGGGTTTTCACTCACATCGGTATGATAATCGCAAAAACTGCATTTGCTCCAACGGCAACCAGTGCCTTGCAACAATACAAACTCACGAGGGAACTTCTCATGTATTATGGCATATCTTTCCATTGCCGCCTATTTCAAAACATTCTTACGCAAATATGCTATCACTGCATAAGCCATGGGGGTACCAAATACTACTTCAATCAATAATTTTGCTACATATTGAAACGCAAGCATATATATAAGATCGTGAGTTGAAACCACTCCCCAAAATGCAATAAGCACAAAAGGAACAGTGTCAAATACATATCCTACCATTGAACTTCCTATTGTGCGCACCCACAATCGTCGGCCACGAGTCCATTTTTTTATTCGCTCCATGAGCCATGCATTTGACAATTCGCCACATAGAAAACCGGCAAGCGAACCGATTACGATGCGAGGCACATAATTAAATATGTGGTTATAGGCCGATGCTGTGGGATCAAGATAATCAACCGAAGGCAACCATACACCTATTTGGGTGCACAATACTAATATCACATTACACACAAAAGTCATAAATATGACCTTGCGAGCAGTGCGATAACCCCAAATTTCGGTCAGCACATCTCCAAGCATATAAGCAAAGGGGAATGTAATAGTCCCAGCATCAAAATAAAAGATATTCCATAAACCTATGACTTTAACAGCCATAATGTTTGACACAAGATATAGTGTCACAAAAAGAGCCACCACGACCAACAGTAACGACTGTGCGTGTTCTCGGTTTTTTAAAGGGTTGTCCGATACCTTATCCATAATTTTATTTTTGGTTATAAAAACAAAAAAGGAAGCTAAAAAGCTTCCTTTGCGGAGAGAGAGGGATTCGAACCCCCGGAGGTGTTACCCTCAACGGTTTTCAAGACCGCCGCAATCGACCACTCTGCCATCTCTCCTAATCGAGGTTGCGTTTCGATTACGGGTGCAAAGGTAAGCACTTTTTTAATACCCACCAAATTTTTCTACAACTTTTTTCAAAAAAAATTATTTTGTTATATTTTTTTCTTCGTTTGTAGCCATTTTTACATCTATAATCGACATATTTGTGTTACATTTGTATAAAATAAATGGCGATTATGGATTTTATTACCAAAATAACAAATAAATCACTTTCTCTATGGAAATATCTATGGAGTGATGTGTGGAGTGATACTCGCGACAATTGGTACATTAAATTAATAAAGACACTTAATCTCACAGTAAAATCGTTTTTAAATGCCAATTTACAATCACAAGCGGCAGCTCTCACCTATCACACAATTTTAGCGCTTGTGCCAGCACTCGCCATATTATTTGCCATTGGTCGAGGTTTTGGTTTTCATAATTTATTAGAGACTCAACTATTTAACTATATTCCCGCTCAAAAAGAAACTTTGGATACGGTTGTGGGCTTTGTTGATGCATACCTCGCTCAATCATCGCAAGGGCTATTTGTGGGAATAGGTATTGCATTACTGCTATGGACAATGATATCCCTAATGAGCAATATTGAAGGGGCATTCAATTCGATATGGGGCATAAAGCAAGGTCGCAGCATTTGGCGAAAGATAACCGATTACACTGCAATGTTACTTATATTGCCAGTGTTGATGATATGTTCGAGTGGGTTATCATTGTTTATGACCTCTACCCTACAAAATCTATTTGCTTTTGATTTCATGTCGCCAGTTATCTCAATTCTTCTTAAATGTGCATCATACATATTTACATGGTTATTCTTTGCTGCAATGTTTATGCTCATCCCCAATACTAAAGTAAAATTTAAGAATGCACTTATTGCTGGCGTGTTTACGGGCACTGGTTTCTTGATTCTACAATGGATATTTGTTTCAGGACAAATGTATGTTTCGAAATATAATGCTATTTATGGTAGTTTCTCATTTTTACCATTGCTTTTGATATGGCTACAATTCACTTGGGTTATTATACTTTCGGGCATAGCCATTTGTTATTCTTCACAAAGCATATATCGTTTTAATTTCTCTGATAAGATAAACATCATTTCAAAAGATTATCGTTCAAAAATCACATTGGCTATGATGGCGATTATTGTACGACATTTCGATAATGGCAACAAAGCTATAACCCTTGATGATTTCACCAATAAATATGATTTCCCTCCTCGTATTGCCATTGAAATTATTGAAGAGTTAGTTGAGGCTCAATTAGTATCTAAAACAATACTAATTGATAAAGATGAAGAGATAGGGCTACAACCAGCCGTTGATATTAACAAACTTTCAATAGCATATGTGTTGAACCGTCTTGACAATCATGGAGCATCGGGATTTGTGCCAAATTTTAATACTAATTTTTCAGAAATAAGTAAGGCGCTTGATAATATTGAATCGGTTATTACCAACAATGCCGGTTCTACACTAATAAAAGACATTGACATTAAAATTAAATAACAATTAAAAACTATTTTACAATGAAAAAAGTAATCGCAACAACTAATGCACCTGGCGCTATCGGTCCTTATAGCCAAGCAATCGACACAGGTTCATTTGTATTTATCTCTGGTCAAATACCTGTTAATCCTGCAACAGGCGAAATCCCTGAAGGTATCGAAGCACAAGCTGCTCAATCAATGGCTAATATCAAAGCAATCCTTGCTGAAGCAGGCCTCACAATGGACAATGTAGTAAAAACAACCGTTTTCCTTGCCGATATGAGCCTCTTTGCTGATATGAACAAGGTGTATGCCGAAAACTTCACTGCCCCATTCCCTGCCCGCTCGGCTGTAGCAGTAAAAGAACTTCCCAAACAAGTTCTTGTTGAAATCGAAGTTATCGCAGTGAGATAAGAATCTTTTTGAATTAAATATGGCGATATATTAAAGGCTATTAGGTTCCTAATAGCCTTTAATTATGTGTTTGATTTATTGCAACTATTTTTGCAATGAAGTGAGTAAGTCGGCAACAATAAAGGTGCTGCCTCCGATGAAGATAGTGTCGGATGGTTGAGCAGCCGCAAGGGCTGCGTTGTAAGCTTCCTCAACCGAGGGGTATTGCTTCCCTATCAATCCACATTGAGTGGCAATTTCAGCAAGTTGAGTTGCAGGCATTGCTCGCTCGATTGCGGCATTGGTGATATAATATTTTGCCGTTTTTGGCATCATTTCAAGTATATGGCTCACATCTTTATCGTTAACAAAGCCAATAACCATATGGAGTGTGCCCTCTATAGAGTGTAAACGGCGTGAGATATATTCCCAACCACCTACATTATGTCCTGTGTCGCATACCACATGGGGATTGCGTTGCAAAGTCATCCAACGCCCCATCAAACCAGTGAGAGTGGTTACATGTGCGAAGCCCTCTTTAACTGCTTGAGGTGTAATAGAAAGGCATTGTGCTTCAAGCAATGGCAATGCTGTCAATATAGTTGCAGCATTTTTAGGTTGGCAATCGCCTACAAGTTCGCTTACAATATCACCATAGCGAGTGGCACGATATTGCAATCCATCATCAAGAGAGTCAACACCAACAAAGCGTTGCTCATCTTGGGCAAAAAATATTGGAGAGTTTTGCTCGAGTGCTTTTTGAGCA
Organism: Muribaculaceae bacterium; assembly: GCA_045646905.1. Taxonomy (GTDB): domain Bacteria; phylum Bacteroidota; class Bacteroidia; order Bacteroidales; family Muribaculaceae; genus RGIG4079. The sequence goes on along the minus strand of JAZRLP010000026.1, from coordinate 284,198 downwards.
AACACATCGCGTACTTCGCCATATGCCTCGCCAATCACTACAGGGATAGATGGCTTGATTATTCCGGCCTTTTCGCCAGCAATAGATTTTAATGAGTCGCCAAGGAACGCAGTGTGATCAAATGATATGTTAGTGATAATGCTCATTATAGGGGTAATGATATTTGTGCTATCCAATCGTCCTCCAAGACCAGTTTCAATCACAGCAATATCAACTTTTTCGCGAGCAAAATACTCAAATGCCATGGTCATTGTCAATTCAAAAAACGATGGGTGGCAATTGAGCGACATGGCACGATAGCGATTTACAAAATCTACGACAGCCTCGTGCGAAATCATTGTGCCATTGACACGAATACGCTCACGAAAATCGACCAAGTGAGGCGAGGTATAAAGCCCCACTCTATATCCTGCCGATTGAAGAATTGCGGCAAGAGTGTGAGCTGTAGAGCCCTTCCCATTTGTACCTGCAATGTGTATTGTTTTGTATTTCAAATGTGGATTACCAAACTTATCATCAAGCATTTTAACGGTATCAAGTCCGGGCTTATAGGCCGATGCACCAACTCGTTGAAACATTGGCATACTTGTATATAAGAACTCTATTGCTTCGTTATATTTTTTCATATCAATATATTAAATATCCAGTAATACCAGCCAAAACGATTACCAATATAGGGTGAAGTTTTGCAAAATAAACCAAACTAAAAGCTGATATACAAATAATAATACTTTTAATAATATCAGATTGCTCTGTTCCAAAATTTTGAGTATTCATTAATAGTAATGCTGCCGATGCTATGAGGCCAACAATTACTATGCGCAATCCCATAAAAATCCCTTTAATTGCAATACTATCTTTATGTCGAGCAATAAAATGGCTTGTATACATTACCATTAATGCAGGCGGTAACACAACCACAAATGTGCATAAAAGAGAGCCTAAAATGCCCCAAATAGGAGCAGCAAATTCGGGAGAAGCCGATGCGGGTGCGACATAACCGATGTAGGTAGCAGAATTGACACCAATAGCGCCTGGTGTCATTTGCGATATCGCAACAATATCGGTAAATTCTTGGCGAGTAATCCATCCGTTACCTACTATCTCACTTTCTATCAGCGAAAGCATTGCATAACCTCCTCCAAATCCAAACAAGCCTATTTTAAAGTAGCTCCACATCAATTTAAGGTAAATCATTATTCACCCACCTCCTTTCGTTGGGTTATGCGCGAATGCTGACGGCGTAACCATAAATAGCCTCCAAGGCCACCCAATACAATAAATATTATGGGATTAGATATATATGGAACTTTTGACCAAATTAATAATGCAACAATAATGGGGATTGCAACTGTTTTCCAGCCTATCTTTGCAACTTTAGCATTTTTAAATATAGGAACAATAATTAATGCAACAACCGCCGGGCGTATTCCGCGAAAGATATTGTTAAGTGTTTCGTTGCTTTTTATCATATCGGGAGTTAGAAATATAGCAATAAACAATATCATGGCAAAGGACGGTATAATCGTTCCTAATGCAGATATTACAGCCCCTCGACGGCCTCGAATTTTATCGCCAACAGCTACAGCCATATTTACAGCCAAAATACCAGGAATTGATTGTGCAACAGCCAAGAGGTCGAGAAATTCCTCCTTTGTCACCCAATGTTTCTTTTCTACAATTTCCTTTTCTATAATAGATATCATCGCCCAACCTCCACCAAAGGTGAACGCTCCTATTTTAAAAAAGACTACAAAAAGTTGTAAAAATATATTACTCATATCCATTTTCTCAAAACATTTGCAAAATTACATAAATAAACTTCATTAAATGATAAAAAAAGGCAATTATATTTGTTATAGCCACAAAATCCACTTTTTTTCACTAACTTTGTCGCTAAATTAATTAACGCATTAACTATATTGAATAAAATGAATAGATATATTCTAAATCTTGTTTTAGGAATAATAGCATTCTCAATAGTGGGATGTGGCTCGTTAAGAAGTAACACCGATAATTCAGTAATCACAAATAAAACTGATGCAAATATACATCGTGGCGAATATCAACAATTTTCAGTGACCCAATCAAATTCTAAAAGCGATAAAAAGAAAAAAAACAAGAAAAAGAAAGGAAATAGAACCGACCACGAAAACGACATAAAACCTAGCAATGTAAAAATAACAAGTGAAAGTATCAACGGCGAATGGGTTGTTGCTTCGGCAAATAATGTTCACACTACAGGCGATAATCGTCCATATGTGATTTTTGATGAAAGCACAAAACAAGTATATGCTAATAATGGATGTAATACTTTAAATGGCCATTATAAAGTAAACGGCCATAAAATTGAATTTGTAAATCTTTTATCAACACAACGCTACTGCACTTCAAGCGAAGCACCTCATGAGTTTGACATCAATAATGCTTTTAATAATGTAAAAAGCATCTATATTACCGAAATTGGGAACGAATTTTATATGAACTTTCTATCTGATTCGGATCAAACATTAATGGTGTTACGCAAGTCGAATACTGATTTCATAAGTGGCATATGGAAAATCACAAAAGTCAATGACACTCAATGCAAAAACAAAAATATTGAATTGGCACTTGACTTGACAGCGATGAAGCTTCATGGCAATGTGGGCTGTAATACCGTCAATGGCGATATCCTTCTCGATGCAAGTAAACAAAACTCTATAATGTTCCTCGACCTTATGACAACAAGAATGGCTTGCCCCGATTTAGAACTTGAATCGCAAATTCTCTTGGCTCTTGAAAAGGTTGAGAAATATAATAAAGAAAAGAATGAAACAGTTCTTATATTGAAAGATAAAGCAGGAAATGTTGTGCTTGAGCTCACAAAAACGACAGATAAATACACCAACGAATAATTTCTTGAACCAATATAATTCAAAAAGCTACGATTTTTCGTAGCTTTTATTTTTTATAAACCATACATTTTCAGCCACAATTATTCGCTAAAAATATAATAAAATCACTATTTTTGTACTTTAATGTTAGATTTAATTATATGATTAAGCATTCTAAAGAACTTTATGGATTAATTGGATATCCATTAGGACATTCATTCTCTGAAATTTTCTTCAATCAAAAATTTGAATCAGAGATAATTGATGCTCATTATGTTAATTTTGAGATTTCCTCTATCGACGAAATTAAAAATGTAATAAAACAAAATCACAATTTATGTGGACTGAATGTTACAATACCATATAAGGAAAAAGTTATTCCTTTCCTTGATGAACTCGATGAAGATGCTGCAAAAATTGGAGCAGTTAATGTTATAAAATTCATTCGCGACAAGAATAATAATCTAAAACTTAAAGGTTATAACTCTGACATAATCGGTTTTTGCGATTCACTAAAACCACTTATAAAACCACACCACACTCATGCACTCATATTAGGTACTGGTGGCGCAGCAAAAGCCGTTTCACAAGGGCTTAAAAATATGGGGATCGAAACTAAATTTGTTTCAAGATTAAAAAACGAAGAGAATTTTTCATATGATGAATTGACACCAACAATATTGGACAAATATAAGATTATAATCAATGCAACTCCATTAGGAATGTACCCACATGTTGATGAATGCCCCGACATTCCATATGAACTTTTAACTAAAGATCATCTGTGTTATGATCTTCTATATAATCCCGATGTCACTTTATTTATGAAAAAGGCGGCACAATATGGCGCTGAAACAAAAAACGGATTAGAAATGCTATTGCTACAAGCATTTGCAGCATGGGAAATTTGGACTACTAAATAAATCCTACAAATGAATAAAATTGTTTATTTTCTAATCTTACTATTAATCATTATACCATTTGAGCAATTCAATATAGGATTGGCAATAACTCCAGCTATATCTTTATTAATCGGATTAATATACGCTTTAATTTTTCCCATTCCATTCGCCAAATTCAACAAAAAAGCATCGAAATATCTACTCCAAATTTCCGTTGTTGGATTAGGATTTGGGATGAATATTGTCGATTCATTAAAATCAGGCAGTAGCGGTATGTTATTTACTATTGCTTCGGTTGTGGGCGTAATGGCATTAGGTGTTTTACTTGGGCGTTGGTTGAATCTCAATAGAAAAACATCATATCTCATCTCTTCGGGCACTGCAATATGTGGAGGGAGTGCTATTGCGGCAGTTGGTCCTATTATAAAAGCATCAGATGATGAAATGGCAGTATCGCTCGGTGTTATTTTCATTCTCAATGCTATCGCGTTATTTATATTCCCTCCTATTGGCCACTATTTTGAGCTGAACGAAACACAATTTGGCACATGGGCAGCAATAGCCATTCACGACACTTCATCGGTAGTAGGCGCTGGAGAAGCTTATGGTCCTATAGCGCTTCAAAGTGCAACCTTAATAAAACTAACTCGTGCGCTATGGATAATACCTCTTGCGTTAGTTACAATGCTATTTTTTCATGACAAAAAAAATAAGATATCTATTCCATGGTTTATATTTTTATTTATAATTGCCATGGCAATAAATACCTACTGCAATATCCCTAACGAAATTTCATCAATATTGGTATTAATCGCTAAAAAAGGGCTTATTGTAACATTATTCCTTATAGGCACGAGTCTTTCAATCAAATCGATAAAAAAAGTAGGAATAAGACCTCTTTTGCTGGCCATTACTTTGTGGATTGTTATTGGTGTTACAAGTTTTTTTGTTGTAAAACATACTATTAATTAGGCCAACTACCTTCTATGAAACTGACTTTTGCCCAAATACCACTTTTACCCATTCTCACTGGGTTAATTATGGGCATTCTCATAAGTCAATTCAGCTGGATTTACATCATTATCACACTGATTGCTATAGGATTATACGCGTCATTTTCTCAAGACAAAACCGCTAACATTATTCTTTTAGCTTATATTTTTGGTGCCATTTGTTATTCACTCCAATCAAAGCCAAACATCAATGAACAATTCCTCAATAAAGAACTCACATTTAGTGGTACGATTTCCAATATTAAGACAACAGATGATATTCGCAATCTTATTATAGATGTTGATAATATTGCTGATTCCACATCGACTTTTAATATTTCCTCTTTTAAATGCCGTGTATCAATCCCCTCGTTAAATCCATTTTTAGAAATAGGAAATAGAGTTTCTTTTAGGGCAACTATTGATTACATTAAAGACAAACGCGATTTGCCCGATGAATTTGACATAGTAAAGCACTTAAACCGGCAAGGGATATATACTCAAACATTTATTCAACCCGAAAACATTATCATTTCAGGGAACAATGACAACTTAATATGGAAGATTAAACGATTTCGTTCTAATGTAACTCATATTATTTCCTCTCTTCCTATTTCGGAAGAATGTATTGAATTTCTCAATGCAACTATCACGGGCGATGCCTCAATGATTAGCGATGACCAACGATTAAAATATTCTTCTACTGGGCTTGCTCATATACTTGCCTTGAGTGGGCTTCATGTGGGAATAATAACATTATTTATTGCAATATTACTTTACCCAATCGACTTTGTTGGACGACGGAAATTTAGGTTTATTATCACAATAATATTATTGTGGGCATATGCGTTAATGACCGGTTTTTCGCCATCAGTTACACGGGCAGTAATTATGGCATCAATATTTCTCCTATCTCTAATATTACAACGCCACCATAGTCCATACAATTCGTTATGCTTTGCAGCAATAATTATATTAGTTTTCTCTCCTAATTCATTATACAATATCGGGTTTCAACTTTCATTTACAGCCGTATTATCAATTCTTTTATTTGCAAGAAAGCTTAATCCTATAAACCCCAAAAGGCGCATACTTCATACAATTATGTCGTTATTTTCCGTATCAATATCAGCAATGATTGGAACTGGTATTATTTCGGCTTTCTATTTTCATAATTTCCCATCTTATTTCTTACTCGCAAATGCAATCACATCATACCTATTACCATTTGTTATTATTGGGGGATTAATTGCTATTATTATTTCAGCATTGGGTTTTGAACCATCATTTTTGTCTAAATTGATAGAGTATCTATATAATATTATAGACTCGGTAATCTCATCTATAACCAATTTACCTGGAGCTAATATTGACAACATATATTTTAAAGGATGGCTCATTATTCCTTTCGTTGCAATAATAATATGCCTATACCTATCAATCGTTCAAAAGAAGAAAATATGGTATATCTTTACAATTGCTTTTACATTGTTTTTTATCACAATGGGATATCTCTCAAGACCACGACATTGCAACGCCGAATATTTCATACCTCGGAACGCATATTACACAAATATTATCGTTAGAGATTCAACAGCCATGCATGTTTTCAGCACTGCCCATGGTGGTGATTCGATTGATTTAATAAACAAATGCACCGAAAAATATAAGGACTATATGGGTTGGCGTGATGTTGATAGTATTACTCTATTTCCTAACGAATATTCTTCATCAACTTTGAAACGAATGGACCCTATTATTTCTTTAGGAACTGATATTTTTGTTATCGTTGATGATGATACCGACCTAATGAGTCTAAATTTAAAGCCCAATTATGCTTTAGTGTGTCGTGGTTTTAAAGGTGACATTAAGGATGTATATTCAACTTTACATCCTGATACAATTTTATTGAGTCGCGACCTACACAAAAAACGGCATAATAGATATGCCGACTCTTGCCTAACTCACAACATTCCATATATTTCCCTTCGCGACACATGTTTTCATCGCATAATTAGGGATTAATGTTTGCGTTCGGTCCCCAAGGGTACTAATTGAAAATATCCTTGAGTGAAAAAGTCACATGAAAAGTCCTTTTCCCGAACTACTTCACCATTCCACACTACAATATCTAAATCGATAGGTATAGACCCTCTTAATTTAGACTCAGCAGTGCGACCACATTGACATTCCCATTTTTTTAGCAATTTTGTTGCTTCAACAATAGACAAATGGGTATTAGCAACTGCAACTGCATTAAGATATGGAGCATCTTTCCCGTTTAATGCTTGTGTTTCATAGATTGTCGAACATGAAACACATTCAAATATTGAGTCCAAATAACGCACCGCATCATCCATTTGAATGCTACGATCATTACTATTACTGCCTAAGCTAATTGCTAAAGTATTCATTTATTCAATATTTTTCATTGTCAAAGAAACTCGTTTTCGAGCTATATCAACATCCAATACTTTAACTTTCACATGTTGATGAATTGAAACTACCTCCATAGGCGATGATATATAACTATCGCACAATTGAGAAATATGCACAAGTCCGCTCTCTTTGATACCAATATCAACAAAAGCACCAAAATCAGTAATATTATTTACAATTCCATTTAATACCAATCCCGGTCTTAAGTCCTCAATTGATTTAATCGAATCATCAAACGATAATACTTTTATGACCGAACGAGGATCTCGTCCTGGCTTTTCTAATTCGCTCATTATATCATTTAATGTTGGCAACCCTATTTTGTCGTCAACATACTTTGATAAATCTATTTTGTGCTGCAATTCTTTGTCGTTGACCAATTGAGCAATTGAACAATTTAAATCTTTTGCTATGCGAGTAATTACATCATAACTTTCGGGGTGAACAGCAGTATTATCTAAAATATTTTCTGCGTTTGGAATTCGTAAGAAACCTGCACATTGTTGAAATGATTTAGCACCCATTCTTGGCACATTCATTAAATCTTGGCGAGAAGCAAAATCGCCATTTTCGTTTCGATACTTAACAATGTTAGATGCCAATAATGGACCTACGCCCGACACATACGAAAGTAATTGAATTGAGGCAGTATTCAAATTGACACCAACTGAATTCACACAACTTTCAACCGTATAATCCAATGCACCTTTTAATTTTGTCTGATCGACATCGTGCTGATATTGACCTACCCCAATTGATTTAGGATCAATTTTAACAAGTTCAGCCAATGGGTCAATCAATCTACGGCCGATCGAAACTGCACCCCTTACTGTAACATCTTTATCGGGAAATTCTTCACGAGCAATCTTTGATGCAGAGTATATTGATGCCCCACTCTCATTAACAACAAAGACTTGCACTTTTCGTGGATAGTGGATATTTTGTAAAAAGCGTTCAGTTTCACGGCTTGCAGTTCCATTGCCTACTGCAATAGCATCTATTTTATATGCCTCAACCAAATTACTCACTTTTCGAGAGGCACCTTTGATGTCACACTTTGGTTGGCATGGATAAATTACATCATTATGCAATAAATTTCCTTGCTCATCAAGACAGACGATTTTACAACCTGTTCGATATCCAGGGTCAACACCCATAACTCTTTTATAACCCAAAGGCGGCGCTAATAATAATTGACGCAAATTTTCGGCAAAGGTAGCTATAGCTTTGTCGTCGGCTTTAGCTTTTGACATTGCAAAAATTTCGGATTCGATTGATGGACGCAACAATCGTTTATAGCCATCTTTAACAGCTTGTTCAACAAGTTTAGCTAGTTGTAATGATGCATTTTTCTTGACAAACAAACGGTTCAATCGTTCTATCATTGCATCATCATCTATTGATAAAGATACTTTAAGCAAGCCCTCTTCTTCTCCCCTACGAATAGCTAAAAATCTATATGAAGAACAGTTTCGCAATGGTTGCGAATAATCTTTATAATTTAAATAATTCTCGGCTTCAGCCTCTTTACCTTTCACAATTTGAGAAGCAACAATTGCATTTCTTTCATATGTTGTTCTCACAATTTGTCGAGCTGTTTCACTCTCACTCACCCACTCTGCTATTATATCTTGAGCTCCAGTAATTGCTTCTTCAGCACAAGCTACTTCATCGGAGAGAAAGCGCTCTGCTCGTGACTCAATATCTCTTTCATTTTGACTCATTATTATCTTTGCCAAAGGTTCCAATCCTCGTTCTCGAGCAATAGCGGCGCGGGTGCGGCGTTTGGGTTTATATGGCAAGAACAAGTCTTCAAGAATAGCGCTATCGTAGGTAGCATTAATCTTTTCCTCCAATTCGGAAGTTAAAGCTCCAACTTCTCGGATTGTATCTAAAATATATGATTTTCTTTTTATAAGTTCTTGCAATTCTTCATATCGCAATTGAATGTTGCGAATAGCAACTTCGTCAAGCGACCCAGTTGCTTCTTTTCTATATCTACTGATAAAAGGAATTGTAGCACCATCATCCAATAATTTTATGGTAGCTGCTACTGATTTTTCCAAGAGATTGAGCTCTTTGGAAATTATTAATTGAAGATTGTCACTCATTTTACTTAATTCATTTAGCGCATTTAAGCGTCAAAACTGTTATCTCGGGAGTTGCACCTATGCGCATCGGCATCGCAACAGTTCCTGCTCCGACATTTACATATAAATATCTATTCAATGAGTCTTTATATAGACCTTTCCAATAATTATATCTAAATATAGACGGAGATAAGCCAAATAGTTCTATTTGCATCGCATGGGTATGCCCCGAAAGTGTTAATGCTATATTATATTTCTTGTTATCCTTTATATCTTGCTCCCAATGAGCCGGATTATGCGTCAATAGGATTTTTATAGTTGAATCGGCTAGCGACTGATTTGCCTCACCTAAAGAACCGTATACTTTAAACGGAGGATCTCCAATGTTTTCAACCCCTATTACTACGATTGAATCATTACCTCGATATAAGTATTTGCTTTCATTTAGCAATAAATCCCAACCCATGCGTTGATTAATTTCATACATAAGCCGAAGATTTTCTTCTTTATCTTTTGGAGTTGCCCAATCAAGATAATCACCATAATCATGATTACCTAACACCGAGAGTACTCCATCCTTTGCTTTAATCCTTGATAATAAAGATTCATAGGGCAATAATTCGTCCGACTTGCGGTTTACAATATCTCCAGTAAAAGTAACAAGGTCAACATCTAGTGTATTAATTATATCTACCAATTTCGAAACAAATATTGTATCGCCATTAAATGTGCCAAGATGCAAATCGGATATTTGGGCTATTTTATAATCATCAAAAGAAGCGGGCAAGTCATTTATCTCTACCACTACCTCCTCAATATCAACTTCATATCTATTAACTAATGCCCCCCACCACATTAAAATGGCGCAAATGCAACCTAATAACAACCCGATGGGAGAAATATATTTAACTATCTTCTTTTTAAAACATAATATTCTCGATAACAAGAATGTATATTTAGGTAGATATATACTAAAATAAGAAAAAAGTGACCACATTACAAATAACAATTGTCCATCACTACCATCTCGTCGAGGTAGCGATACCACAATTATTATAAACAATGTAATTAAAACTGAAATACAAGCATGTATACTACTCCATATACATCGACACCGTGATTTAAGAATCCTAAATATAGCATAATCAACACATGCATTAAGCAGGATGATTATTATCATGAATATTATAGGAAGTCGCATTTTATTGCTCTAACGCAAGTTGATTCTTTAGAGGATTTGCATACATTTCTAGCATCCGTTGGCGCATAAATGCATAATCATCTTCCTCCAAATTTGGGACATCATCAACCTTAGCTAATTGGCCTTCAATATATTTATCAAAAGCAGCCACTTGTTCAGCAGTATAGAATTCAGCAAATCTTGTTGATGATTCTAACTTATCATGTGCTATATAGTTGATTGGATAAATATAATAACCAGCATGAATGAGATTATCAATTGATTTACACGCAACTTTTAATACCTCAGAGCGATCGGTTTCTTTGTCTAACGATTCCAACGATGGAGTAATGCATTTGCCAACAGTAAAATGAACATGCCCTTTATATTGCATCAAACCTGTCTCCATACTTAATAAATCATCACGCTGACTTTTCTTAAACTCGGGGTCTTTATGTTTCAACAAGAATTCACGAGCTTTTAAATAGTCATTAGGATCATACTCATATGAAATTGCAACTGGCAACAAATTTATTTGTTTAAGATTCTCGAGCATAGTATCACCACCAGCCAATCCAATCATTTTTATAAGACTCTCTTGGGTAAAATCGTTTGAATCTTTAGAACGACCTTCACGCTGTGCAATCCACACCGATTCATGTTTTTCATTGATTGCATGATGAATATATGCCGATAGTTGCTTTGCAGCGGCTAAAGCTTGAAGCATTTTTAAGTTGCGCTTAACGATGAAACTTTTATTAAGCCTTACTAAATCACTAATCCATTCATAAACTAATAGATTGCTTCCTATCGCAATTTCAGTTGTAGGCAATCCGTTTCGCCACAACAATACATTCAAAAATGAAGCATCTAATACAATATCACGATGATTAGTTATAAATGTATAGCATTTATTCTTATCAATATTTTCAACACCACTTATTGATAATCCGCTTGTAGTTTTCTTTGCAAGCATCTCCAAAAAAGGAGCAATTATCATGTGTTGAAAATCCTTTTTATTATTTATTTTAAGTAACCCTTCAACAAATGCCTGATAATCCACATCGGGCATTGCGTATCGAATAGCATGTTCAAAACCTGGCTCTTTTACAAGTTGCGACATTTTTTCATTAAAATCGCAATCATCTATTGGAGCAATATCTTTAAATGCTTCGGGGGTAGTATATTGAACGTTCATCATTGACATATTATTCATTTAACAATTCAAAGATAACATAAAATACTCATATATCATAGCCAAAAGCTAATTTCTTATAGAAATTTAGCGAATAGCAACTTCATATCCTCGCCATTTTTCAATCATTGCAGTCATGTCCGACGGCACGGGAGCAGTAAAGAATAATTCTTCACCGGTTTCGGGATGAACAAATCCCAATGTGCGAGCATGCAACGCTTGACGAGGGCATATATCAAAACAATTCATTACAAATTGTCGATATTTTGCACTTGTAGTGCCTCTTAATATTTGATCACCTCCATAACGAGCATCATTCAATAAAGGGTGACCTATATATTTCATATGAACTCTAATTTGATGAGTTCGACCTGTCTCTAAACGGCACTTAACAACCGACACACACCCAAATGACTCAATTGTTTCATAATGAGTTACAGCATGTTTTCCCATATCTCCATCGGGAAAAACAGCCATTTGCAACCTATCCTTAAGACTTCTACCTATATTACCTTCAATGCGACCATTTTCAGGGTTTGGAGCACCCCAAACAACTGCGACATACTCGCGTTTTGTCGTTTTGTCAAAAAATTGTTTTCCTAGATGAGTCTTTGCATTAGGAGTTTTAGCAACCACTAACAACCCCGATGTATCTTTATCTATGCGATGCACTAAACCCATCCGAGGATCATTTACATCATATTCGGGATTATCTTTAAAATGATAGGCTAATGCGTTTACTAATGTTCCATGATAGTTTCCATGTCCAGGATGAACAACCAAGCCAGGAGGTTTATTTACAACCAACAAACTATCATCTTCATAAACTATATCTAAAGGAATGTCTTCAGCAATTATCTCTAACTCATAACGAGGCCTATCCATTACAATAGTAACCACATCTAATGGTTTTACTCTATAATTTGATTTAACGGCCTTGCCATTAACAAGAATACACCCTGCATCAGCAGCTTGTTGAATTCTATTTCGTGATGATTTTTCCATTCGTGCAACGAGGAACTTATCAACGCGCAATAGTGTCTGCCCCTTGTCGGCTACAAAACGAAAATGCTCATACATTCCATTACCATCATCACCGGGCTCGACCTCTTGCAATGACAGCAAATCTTCTTCAAATTCATCTTGAATCAGGTGATCCATAGATTATTTATTTTATGTATTTAGGAGTATTATTCTTCAAATAAAGAGCGGTCGTGCACCAATGAGTCATTAAGAATTTCATTGGCAGTCTCAACCGAAATTGTATCAATACCTTCATTGTTGGGGCTATCGGTAACTGTGAGCTCTACCTCGCCTGTTACAGGGATTTTTGTTCCTTTAGTTACTCTTCGTCCATTGTATTTTACATCTATCACCTCATCATCATTATCACCTATAACGGTTTTGATTTTAATTCTTGTAATACCTAATGATTCAAGAATTTTTGTTGCTTGAATTGATGAAATATGCAATAATTCTTCACGAATCTCCTTCATTTCGGGATAGAAAGAGTTGATTTTCAAATATACAGTACGACCATATTTTACAATCTCCTTTTCTTTGGGTGATTGATCCAATACCTCACCATATTTTACTTGTGTATTATATATCGAATCTACTTCAACCTCAAAATTGTTGGCTTCGAGCACATCACGAGCCTTGTAGAAATCTAAACCCACTACCTTTGGCATCTCAGCAGTTTTCCCATGATTAGTCCAGAAATCCATAAATTGAATTGTCAACCAAAACAATGTAATGCCAACAATAGGAATTAAAAGCAAATTAATCCATATTTGATGCTTATCGTAAAATTTTTTAAATGAGGAATTACCTTTTCCCATATCTATTTATTTTTTGCTAGTTCAACAAACTTTACACATTTATTCAAATTAATTGCAAACTTAACAAATTTTCCTTTATTATCCTCATTATATCGTACTTTTTTGCTCATTATGTTAACAAAAAAAAGGGCTACATCATCGATGTAGCCCCTAGTGAGATATTCTTAAATTTTTTATTTTACAATAAATTTTTTAGCAAAAACATTTGCGCCATCAACAATCTCAACAACATAAACGCCCGATGATACATTAAGATTAATAGATGATACATTTGATTCATTAGCTAATTGCATTCCATAGATGTTGTATATAGCGATGTTATCTACGGTTTTTGATAATTTCAATTCATTTCCATTTACTACAATATCCATTTCACCCGCTACAATACCATCTACGCCAGCAGCGCTTGTATCACTCAATTCATATGCTGCCACACCATTTCCAGGCACATAGACATAAATACGAGCTACACCATTACCGCAAAGAACATAGTCAACTTCAGCTTGATATGTTGTGCTATTAACCGATCCAATAGAACCCTTAGGGAATTCCCACATCAGTTCCATAGAACTAAAGTCATAATTTGAATTTATTTTAGTAAGGTTATAAGCATGACCAGTAGTGTTATAATCACAATATGGATAAATCAAATAATTATTCTTATTAAGTGTGAGATAAGCACCTCCATTTACCTCAAATCCTTCGGGAGTTAAAGTTGACTTATTGGCAAATGAATCAGTAAGTTTTCCTGTTGTAAAATTGTAGCGAGTCATGTGAATATCGCCACCTACAACAAAAATATCATCGTTTGTGATAGGAATAACAAATGGAGCAATACCTAAATTAGATGCAGTAGATGGATAGAACGACATGAGAGTGCTTGTCGTAGATGCAATTTCTTCACCATTTTCAAATGTCCAACGCACAATTGTATTTGATTTTGACACCGCAGCGAAAACTGTAAAGTTTCCTTCAACAACATCACCGGTTATTGCTACATGGTCAACACGAGTATTAGATAACCCCGATTTTGTCAACGATGCAATCTCAGTTAAAGCGCCTGTTTCAAGGTTTACCAAGTGAATTTTCAATGGAGAAGAACCAATATTAAGAGTTAAGTTAGAGATACACACATTACCCTTAGAGTCTTTAACAACATCATTACATGGATAGTACGAGATTTTAGCTTCATCGCCGAGAATAATATCAGATATTATTTCACCTGTTTTACCATCCATTTTGCGAAGGTAAATAGTCGAACTTGTTGAATTGTCACTACGACCTGCTATATACACATAATCGCCCACTGCACAAAAACCGCGATTATAAGAGCCGTTTTCGCCGAAAGTGATATTATTATATTCATCCATTACTGAACGGAACCAAAGACTTTCATAAGTCATATCACCAACTTGGGCATAAGTATCTTTATCCAATTTAATAGAGTAACCAGGTTCGAAGCTACCTATTTCAATTTTTGTAATCTCAAAAGAACGCACTTCTGAAGCAGTTGTTTTCATACTTGAATCTTTTGACAATACTCTCCAATAGAACTTACCCTTCCCAAGCAATGAAATCACCATAGGTTCAGCAATTTGCGAAGCTCCAGCAACGATTTCCTTTTTGTATTTAACATTTGCGAAATCCTGAGTTGTTGATACTTGTAATTCATACGAATCAACATCTACCCCATTCCATTTGAAATCAAAATCTGCTTCAAATGTAGCTCCATTAGATGGTGATATAAGCGTAACTGCAGGAGCAGCAGGGCGAGTAGTAGTCTTAAATGTTGCAACTTCACTTACCGCTGGCAATTTACCTTTTTCAGTTGAAGACACACGCCAATAATATGTTTTTGCTTCTTCTAATGAGCCTAAATCTACGTTAACGCTATTTGTTGTCAACCCTTTCTTTTGAATGAGAATATTTGTGAAATTTGAATTATCAGCTATCTCAAGAGCATATGAAGCACCCGAAATTGACGTCCATTTAAAATCGGCAGTCCAATTAACAACTGCACCATTTATTGGAGAAGAAAGGGTTACTTTAGCCGATTCTCCTTCGGGATAACCAACTATAGCTGGCTCAAACTCGTTTCCGTATCCATCATATACACACACTGCATAATAGAAGTCGCCTTGTTTTGCTGTAGGAATTTCATAAGTAGTAGCATATGATACCCCAAGCAAGTACTCATTGCTTATACCATCACCATTTGTGAGTTTTGCATCGTCAAGAGTTAGCGATGAAGGGATAGCATACACCGTGTAACGAATAATTGCGTTGCCATTAGATACAGCATCCCATGAAAGAGTCGATCCTGTTGAAGCAAGATTTGCAACTTTACCATAATTTGTTTTAGTTTTCCAATCAATTATAGGAACAAGGGCTGGATGTGAATAAGCATCTTGCTTGAGAAGCGAACGAGTGCCGCTTGTTACACTTGTGTGGCTATAATAAATTGATCCGTAAACGCCATCGGGAGAGTATTGACGATTATAATTAATTTGTTTCACCAATTCAGCCCAATTTGATTGAGTATCGGCACTGCTAATATATGACACCGAGTGACTTGCATAATAATGAGTTTTGCCGATAGTTGTATTAGCATAGTGCCACCATTGAGTCAATGGACCGAATGGCGCAGATGAGTGAGTTGTCAACCAATAGCATTGTGGAGAAATAAAGTCAATAGTTCCTGCTGCCATCCATGCTAATGGATCAGAATAAATTTGTGCATATTGCCAGTCACTAGCACTTACGCCATATTTAGATGGAGAAGAAACACCATATTTACTTGCCGATTTACTTGACACACCAGCAGGAGAAATACCAAAACGCACATCGGGACGAGTTGCTTGAATTGCATCATATACATCTTTGACCATTTGGTTCACATTGGCACGGCGCCAATCGCCCATTGATAATGTAGTTCCACTTGATTGATATGTATCATAATCAGGAGCAGAAGTTCCTTCGGTTGTACCCCCACTTGGGTAGAAATAGTCATCAAAAATGATACCATCAATTTTATAATTTGCAAGAATTTCTTTGATTACATTTACAATGAGTTCGCGTGTTTCGGGCAAACCAGGGTTAAATGTAATATAACTACCATCATCGCCAGCAATAAGCATGTTATTATTTTGCCACTCTTTATCCATTGCAGTTGACCATGTTGTACCACTTGACCAACGATAAGGATTCAACCACACATATGCTTCAAGTCCTCGTTTATGAGCTTCTTCTACGAAATAAGCTAATGGGTCCCATCCTGGATCGGTTCCACGAGAGCCTGAAATATAACTTGACCATGGTGCATATTTTGATGGATACATTGCGTCACCCATACTACGCACTTGGAAACAAGTAGATGTAAAGTTGCAATCTTTAAGATTGTCCAAAAACTGTATTAATTCAGCCTTTTGTTTGGTTTGAGCTGAAGCTGTTGCACCTTGAGTTGAGGGCCAGTCAATACCCCATACCGTAGTGAGCCATGTTGAACGCATCTCGCGTTTTGGCGACAATGCAACCACCGTGTTGAACATCATGGCAACCACAATTGATAATACAACTGTGATTTTTCTAAGATTTTTGATCATAAATTTAAATTTGATTAAGTTATTTAGTTATATTTATTATTTTGCAATCGCTTCAATAATAGGTTTCAATTTATCGGAGAAATAACGAAAACCTAAATCTGTAAAGTGATAATTGTCAACAGTAAATTCTGTGTTACCACCAAATACCTCTTCGGCATTCATATAATATATATTCGTTTCACCCTCTGCCTTCAATTTTTCATAGAATGCTTTTAACACTTCATTTTTTTCGTTAATAGCGGCTGCAGTACCCTTATTAAATCGCATAATAGGGAAAAGTGGGCTTTCAATAAATAACACCGGAACATCGGGGCGTTTTTCTCTCAAATAACGATAGAATGGCTCTATTCGTTCTTTTAACTGTGGAGCGGTATTATTTGGCAAGCAGTCAAATATATACAATCCTGCGTCAATCATTCCTAACAATCCTACAACTTCCATGTCAAGTTGTCCGTTACCGCTGAAACCAAAATTATAAAATTCACGATTCATTTCGCGCTCAAGAATATTGGTATAAGCCATACCTGGGCGTGATGCACAAGCGCCTTGAGTAATACTAGTGCCATAAACGACAATAGGTTTTTCACGACGAGGCAAATCGACCTTTGGCATCTCAATAACTGCTGTTGAGTCTATACCAATGTACAAACTATCAATACCATCATATAGTGGCAAATAAAGAAGATACTCTCTCATTTTCTTCTCCATTCCTGAAACGATAGAGTACTTTGATGCTTTCTTGTTAACCGTTGGGCGTACACTACTAACAAATGTCCACTCGTTGTTATCATCTAAAGTGTAAAGGTCAAGACCACGAATTCCCACAGGGGTCATGTGATTCATCTCCAATTCAAGAGTTGAAACCCACTTGGCACTTAATGCAGTAGCATCGGATGAAAAACGGATTGCCATGCCAGCAGTATTAGTACCTAACGAATATAACAATTCGCGTTTTACCAAATCTTTCATTTCTTTAGGGAAACGAGTATAGCCTTCTTCTACAGGCACTACTGAGCCCAACAATGGAAATTGACGAGCATCATGATAAGCTAAATTCTTGGCGCTACACACAACTATAGCACACAAGAACATTAAGGTTAAAATTTTTCTCATGAGTTAACTTAAATTTCATTTATAAACTTTACAAATATACAATAAATCCAACGATTCTCCACCCTAAATCACACCAAATTATCCCTTAAACCTCTTTTAACGCATTTTTTGAATATGATATTACCATTTTTCACTAATTATTACTAACTTTGCAAATTGAATAAGAAATTTTGGATAGAATGTATAAATATCTTCTTATAATCATATCGTCAATACTCATATGTTCTTGTGGTGAATATCATCAAGTACAAAAAAGTAACGACTTCGATTACAAACTTGATTACGCTAAACGCGCATTCGAGCAAAAAAAATATGTCCAAGCATATACTATTCTTAAAGATGTTATTACGGTATTCAAAGGCACCGAAAAAGCTGAAGAATCATTATACTTATTAGCATTGAGTCACTACGAGAATAAAGAGTATCTCGATGCAAGCATATATTTCCAAACATATTATTCTCGTTATCCTAAAGGCAAATATGCTGAATTAGCACGCTTTTACTCGGGTTATGGTTATTATCTAGACTCACCCGAGCCACAACTCGACCAAAGTGGTACTATTAAAGCAATTGAAGAATTACAAGCGTTTATTGATTATTTCCCACGAAGCGACAAAGTTTCTATTGCTCAAAATGCGATTTTTGAGCTACAAGACAAACTCACGCTCAAAGAATTACAAAATGCCCAACTATACTATAACCTCGGCACATATCTTGGCAACAACTACCAATCGGCTGTAATTGTCGCAAGAAATGCTATAAAGGATTACCCATATTCAAAGTACAAAGAAGAACTTGAGTTGCTCATACTCAAAGCTCGTTACCAAGAAGCCCGATTGAGTGTTGACGAAAAGAAAGCCGATCGTTTTCGTGAGGTAGTTGATGAATATTATTCATTCATCAACAACTATCCTGAAAGTCCTAATCGTGGAGAAGCCGACAATATTTATAAAATTGCAACTAAATATATAAAAGAATAACATTAGACAATAAAAAACAATATTATAAATTAATTATGGATTACAAAAAGACAAACGCCCCTTTAAACACTGTGACTCGCGACATGATTGATTTGTCAAAAGACACAGGCAATGTCTATGAAACAGTGTGCATTATTGCAAAACGCTCAAATCAAGTTGCTGAGCAAATGAAGAAAGACTTGGAGAAAAAGCTTAAAGAGTTTGAATCATGCACCGACAATCTTGAGGAAGTTTCAGAAAATCGCGAACAAATAGAGATTTCTCGTTACTACGAAAAATTACCTAAACCTACACTCATCGCTACTCAAGAATACATTGAGGAAAGAATCCACCACAAAAACCCCAAAAGAGAGAAAGTTAATCTCGATTAATAATCAATTAACTCAAAAAATACACAAAGGGATTTGGGTATTACA
Organism: Muribaculaceae bacterium; assembly: GCA_045646905.1. Taxonomy (GTDB): domain Bacteria; phylum Bacteroidota; class Bacteroidia; order Bacteroidales; family Muribaculaceae; genus RGIG4079. Next base: position 264,572 of record JAZRLP010000026.1, on the reverse strand, counting down.
AAAATAATTCCTACCTTTGTGCGCTCAATTTTTTATTAACACTTAAAATTTCAAAAGAATGCACTTGAATTCTGAAGAAAAAGTAGAAATCTTTGAGAAATACGGTAAGGGCAAGACTGATACTGGCTCACCAGAAGCTCAGATAGCATTATTCTCAGTCCGTATTGCTCATTTGACTCAACACTTGAAGTCAAATCACAAAGATTATAGCACTGCGAGAGCTCTTAAAATGCTCGTTGGTAAACGTCGTCGTCTTCTTGACTACCTCAAGAAAAAAGACATCAACCGCTATCGTGCAATCATCGCACAAAAAGAGCTCGGTATCAGAAAGTAAGCCGCAGGCACTACTTGAAGATTACAAAAAAAGCATCGCAAATTTGCGATGCTTTTTCATTTATCCTAAACTCTTATTATCCTTGGTGAGTAGGACGAAGTAAGTCGTTAACCGTTTTTACTGGATTGAATGTTTCAATAGGTACCTCTACGAAAATTGTATTCCAATCACTCATTGCGCCATTCCACAATCCAGGCAATTCGAGCGCACGAAGCTCTTTACCATGTAGTGACTTATTTGAAATAAATCCAGTAGCAGGATCTACATATTTAGGCAAATCGTAATGATTTCCATCTATATCCTTAATATAGCAAACCAAGTCAACTGGGTTGAAGTGAGTAGCTTGAGCCATCATTGCTTTATATTCATCTTTCGACAAATCGATTTGATGACTTTCTAGAATTTGAGGAGATGTTGAACCATCGGCATTATAAGCAATATATGGACCACCACCAGGCTCTCCCTCATTGCGTACCATACCACAAACACGCAATGGTCGATCGAGTTTTTTCTTTATATATAGAACAAGGTCGGCATCTTCAAGATGTTTCATTTGTTCATCTCGCACATTGAGCTCTTTATGAAGGAAATCTATCATTTCTCTAACATCTTCAATAGTGTAATCGCCACTATTGATTTGACGCAAATATTTTTCAATTTTATCATGCGCTTGCATCATACAACCAGCTATCACTTGCTTATATTGCAATGTAGCATCGCGGAATGAATCGGGCACAACATTATCAATATTCTTAATAAACACTGCTGCCGAGTCAATATCGTTGAGGTTAGCAATCAACGCTCCATGACCACCAGGACGGAACACAAGAGAACCATTTTCACGGAAAAGTGTATTATCGGGATTTACAGCGACAGTATCGGTTGAAGCTTTTTGTTCCGACATTGAAATATCAAATTTCACACCCATTTTTTCTTCAAGTGCAGGTACTTTCGCAGCAAGTTTATCGGCAAAAAGTTGACGATGATTACCCGAAACAGTAAAATGCAAATGAACAACACCATCAGCGCCAGTCGCTGATTGAGCACCCTCAACAAGTTGTTCTTCTACTGGAGTGCGAGTTGTCCCATCGGCATAAGCATGGAATGTCAATAAACCTTTTGGAAGATTTCCATAATTTAGACCTTCAGGGAGTATTATCGCTGCGATAACTTTCTTACATTCACCCTCATTAATTAAAGTATCAATATCTTTTGAATGTAGTTTTTTTACCACTTCATTGAGTTCGCCAAAGAATGCAAGGTTGTGAATATCAGCAATCAGCTTCGCAACATCAGAACCTTCAGCTGGCATATCAGCATCGCCCTCAACAAACGAGAATAATGCTTTAAACATCCGCGAAGCAGCTCCTGATGCAGGAACAAACTTACACACCTCACCACCTTCAGCAAGATATTTTTTCCATCGAGCTACAGCTTCAGCCTCTTCGTTTGCCGACAGTTTTTTAATACCATTGCCTATTTGCGCCGAGGTAGCAATTTTCAAAAATGGGAAACCTGTTTTAAATCGAGTTATTTGAGCTTCTAACTCTTCGGTAGTTACCCCTTTTGCTTCAAGGGTTTTAATGTCTTCAGGGTTAAGCATAAGGATTTATTTTTTTGTTTTATGTTAATAATTACCCAAAATTAATCAAAAAAAATGAGACAATAAAATATTTGTCTCAAAAATAGATTTTAGAGTATATATAGACTACCCTATCAAACGCAGTAGTAGCATCAACGCTTAAGTTGCTCTTGCGTAATGCGTTTTAATAAATTATAGGAAGATATAATGCCATATTCACCCGCTTTACTTATGTCGGCTATAGCAGCTTCTTTGTTGCCCATCTTTAAATACACATATCCCCTATTGAAATATGCTTCTCCCAAAGAAGCATCAAGCTTAATAGCTTTATTATACTCACCCAAGGCTCCTACATAATCTTGCATTATTAATAAGGTATTAGCTTTGTTATAGTGAGCAATAGCTAAACGAGGGTGTAATTCAATGAGTTTATCCCAATCTTGTAACACCTCCGACAATGCTATTTGGCGGTTCATGGCATTTACTTTAGCAGCATCTGGAGCATCCAACAATGGTTCAGTGGCTAATTCGCTTATTCTTATATCATTATATTTTGATGTTGCTCGCAAAAAATAAGCTAGAGCAAAGTCGGGTGTTAATTCGATTGCTTTATTTAAATCTTTAATTGCCGATTTATAATTCCGTGTCACGACAAAGTCTAATGCTCGACCAAAATAATCGATTGAACGAGGTGGATGCGTTGAGATATATGAGTCATAATATTTAATTGATTCAAAATGTCGTTTCACTTCTTCTTCATCAATCAAGAGTTGCTCGCGATTTGTTACAACAATAGGATATTGCAAAATTTTTGAAGCATTTATATCATCAACCTCTTTTATATAGTTTGAACTTATTTTCAGTTCCGATGGCATAGAGTAATATGTAAGCAAAAACATCGGCTCGGGTTCAATTGTAACATCTTTATCTTGTACATGGCCACGAATATCCTTACTATTATATTGTTGCTCTATGTTATTAGTAGGTTCAGTTGGCAATAATGTCAAGAATTGTCCCTCTACAATTTCATTGATATCTCCACTATTCTCAACTAAAGCCTTGGCAAAAGGATCTCCTATTTTTCGCGTTTTCTTTGAGGAAGATAGTTTCTTTACCATTGCCACCGCCTTGTCATAGTCTTGGAAAGCCTTTTTCTCATTACCCATTTTTTGATAAATCTCAAATCTTAAAAAATATGCAACTGGAAAGTTTGGCACAACCTGAATAACCTTTGACACATCGGCAAGGGCATTTCGATAGTCATTAATGTTTCGATATAATATTGCTCTATTGTATAAAGTGCGGTAATCAGTAGGATTTAGGCTCAACACTTTAGAAAAATCATCTATTGCACGATTTAAATCTCGTATTTCGGAACGCAAAACTGCCCTATTATAAAATGCCAATAAGTTATCTTTATCATACTCTATTGCCAAAGAATAATCTTCAATAGCTCCGTCATAATCATCTAATTTATATTTTATTTGAGCTCTCAGATTATAATATTCGGGCTCTTGTGGATGCAATTTTACAGCCTCATCCATATCGATAAGTGCGCTCTCGAAATTATTATTTTTCAAGAAATTAAGGTGTGCACGCATCACATAATTTTCATGGATATTTTTATTCAAAATTATAGCTGTATCTATATCGGCAATTGCTTTTAATGTATCTCCTTGTGACAAATATAATTTTGCCCGACCTCGATAAGCCCTATCATAATTGGGATTCTCGGCCAATAGATGCGACAAAGTCAGTTCTGCCCCAGCATAATCTTTAGTTGCTTCTTGAGCCATTGCTTTATTAAACAAGATTTGTTTATTTCCAGGAAGACCTTCTAATGCCTTGTCATAATCAGCAATTGCTTCTTCATACTTTCCTAAATATTGACGAGCCACACCTCTTATCTCCCACACATCATTAAGGAATGGATTGCGTTCAAGAGCAAAGGTTGCATCTTCTTCGGCACCCCTATAATCTTCGAGGTTAAACTTTGCTACCGCTCTATAAAAATATGGCTTTGCTTGTTCAGGCTTTGCTTGAATAACCAAGTTGAAATATTGGATTGACAACATATAATCCTCAAAATACAATGCATTTTGCCCTATTCGCAATACCTGGTCGGTATTCACTTGTGAATATACAGGCAAACACGCTACGCAAAGGACTATATACAGCCAAAATTTCCTCATATCCAATTAATTAATTTTCAGCGTTCAGCATAGGCAACAAAACATTTTGAGCAATTGTCATCATCACCACATATCCGTCACGAGTGGGATGACAACGGTCGTTTGTGTATTTTGGATTTAATGCACCATTAGCTGTTGTCAACGCGCTATGGTAGTCAATATAGTTATACCCCATCTTTTCGGCATACTCCTTTATCATTTTATTTAAATTAATGATAATTGGAGCTGGCTTCATTGTCTTTCGCCAACTATAATAATCACATGGCAATACCGAACATAACACAGGAATTATCTTATTAGCACGAGCTATATCACACATTGATTTGATGTTATTCAAGATGTTTTCATTTGAAATTGGGCCATTATTTTGTGCAATATCATTAGTTCCGGCTAATATTACCACGATTTTGGGTTTTAAATCAACTACATCTTGACGAAAACGAGCCAACATTTGCTCTGTAGTTTGACCACTTATTCCCCTACCCACATAATTATTACCCACAAAAAATTCGGGGACCAACATAGCCCAATTATCGGTAATAGAATTTCCCATAAAAACAACATCTGGAGCCTTTTGCAATGCCTCATTATGCGCTGCATACCTATCATATTGCGCCCATTGTCTTTTAGTGCTTTTTTTTGACGTTTGTGCCAATAACGGCAATCCTAATCCTATTACAAACAAAAAAAGAATTATATATTTTTTCATCTTGTCAATTTCATTTTTTCAATATATATTGCAAAGTTACACATTTATCTTTTTTTATTAAATTATCACTCCTTCTTTTAGTTCCTAATTGTTGTTTTTTCACATTTTATCACTAACTTTGTAGTCAGTTAATAAATCAATGGCATAAACTTTCATCAGCCACTTGATGTTAATAAAAAAGATTGTTTTAGCATATGGCAGAAAAAAAACGCATTGTAATTATCGGAGGTGGATTCGGAGGCCTTAACATCATCAAGAATATTGACAAAAAAAAGTATGATGTTCTTCTTCTTGACCGCAACAATTATCACAGTTTTCCTCCATTGTTTTACCAAATTGCATCTTCGGGTCTAGATCCTGGTAGCATCTCATTCCCTTTCAGAAGAGAACTTCGTAAAGGAAAAGTTAAAGGTGCAAAATTTAACATGGGGGATGTTAAAACTATCAATTTCGAAAATAAAACCGTAACAACCCAATACGAAACAATTAGTTACGACTCTCTCATTATTGCAGCAGGAACAACAAATAATTTCTTTGGCATTGAAGGGTTAAAAGAACAAGTATATACTCTAAAGAGCGTAGGAGAAGCAATGCGCTGTAGAGATGAGATATTGTTCCGTCTTGAACAAGCTTGCATTACCAAGGATCCCGAAAAGCGTCGCAAACTATTGAGTTTTATCGTTATTGGTGGTGGACCTACTGGTGTTGAAATCGCGGGAGCTATAGGCGAAATGAAGCGCTATGTGTTACATCGCGAATATCCAAGCCTAAAGATTGACGATTTAAAGGTAACACTCATCGAAGGTACCGATCGCCTACTACGCACTATGAGTGAAGACTCTTCTCGAGAGGCACTTGAATACCTTGGACATCTTATGGTAGATGTAAAATTGCAAAAAACAATGCAATCATACAAAGACAACATCATCACACTTGCCGATGGCGAAGAACTTTATAGCGAAATGGTAATTTGGACTGCAGGTGTTACTGGTGAACCTTTCACTTTTGAAGGTGGCACCCCCGAAATTACTAGAGGAAACCGTTTTGTTGTTGATGAGTTCAACCGAGTTCAAGGCGTTGATGATGTATATGCTATTGGTGATATTTCCTACCATGCCAACAATACATATCCATATGGATGTCCACAATTGGCTCAAGTTGCAATACAACAAGCAGTAACTCTTGCTAAAAATCTAAACAAAGGGGTTATGGAAAAAGTGTTTACTTATAATGACAAGGGGTCGATGGCGACCGTAGGTCGCAATAGAGCCGTTGTTGATTTAAAACACCTACACCTTTATGGACGCCCAGCATGGGTAACTTGGATGTTTATCCATTTAATTTCAATTTTGGGTATGCGCAATAAACTCTCGGTGCTAATAAACTGGATATGGGCCTATTGCACATATAGCACATCATTAAGACTATTATTTCAACTATCAAAATACCCCAAGAAAGGTCGAATAGAATAATTTGCATTCAATATAGTAGCGACCTCTATTTTAACCAAATAGAGGTCGCTATTTTTATTTACTCAAAGGAATATTTAATATACTCATCAACTCTACAACATTATTTCTCTAAAGAATATTTACTGCCGATATTTCAACGACAATAGTTTTCATCACAAATAGTAATTAGCGCTGCATTATTTATTCACAACAATATTGAATTACCAATTATTATTGTTACCTTTGCGTATTAATATTACAATAGTGACTGATAGTTCAAACACCATATTAAATATCAACTCCGATATAAAAAGAGCATGCGAAGTCCTACGCAACGGAGGCATCATTTTATATCCTACCGATACCGTTTGGGGCATTGGATGTGATGCCACAAATGCCGATGCTGTTGCAAAAATATACCAGCTTAAACAACGGTGCGACAGCAAAGCTCTAATTATATTATTAGGGAGCGACAATCAACTTCATCAATATGTTGAAGATGTTCCCGATATTGCATATGAACTAATTGAAGCAGCGATAAAGCCATTAACTATAGTTTTTGACAAAGGGCGTAATATCAGCAAAACGCTATGCGCCGAGGATGGAAGTGTTGGAATTCGCATTACGAATGAACAGTTTTCCAAACAATTATGTCGTGCATTTCGTCGACCAATTGTTTCAACATCGGCAAATATTAGTGGCACTCCCACACCTTTGCGATTTAATGACATTAGCGATGAAATAAAAAATGGTGTTGATTACATTGCTGAATATCGTCGCAATGACACATCAAAGAATCAGCCTTCAAGCGTAATTAAATTAGGTAATGACGGAACAATTAAAATTTTAAGACATTGATAAGCGAATCTCGACAACGAATAACCTATATAGTTGGCGACTACATTACAACCAATGTAGCATGGTTGTTATTTAATATCCTTCGATTCTATTTTATCAATATCAATCAAACTAATTATGGTTCTTTGTGGGCATTTCTCACATCTCATCAGTTAGTTTTAGGGCAAATATTTTTCCCACTAATGTTGCTTTTAATATTCTATCTTTCGGGATATTACAATAAAGTATTCCTCAAATCGCGCCTTCATGAGATTGTGAATACCATTAGCACATCATTCGTAGGGATGCTATTGATATATTTTATTGCATTAATCAATGATAGAATTCCCGACCGACTTGCAAGTTATGAGTTAATGGGCATATTATTGGGGATAATGTTTTTCTCTGTATATCTATGTAGATTTTGTATTACACAGGTAGCAACCCACAATATTCATCGCCGAGTGTGGTCATTCAACACACTTATTATTGGCACATCACAGGCAGCAGTTAAGTTAGAAGAAAAGCTACGCACCTCAAAAAAATCAATGGGTTTTAACATCATTGGCTATGTTGAATCATATGAAGGACATGAATCTCGGAACCTAAATCTGCCTATTTACAAATTAGATGAACTCCCTCAACTATGTGCCGATTATGACATTAAAAATCTAATTGTAATTCCTCATCGACAAGGGATTAAAGCCACAATGTCATTGATAAACAAATTGTTCCCCCTTGATCTCCCAATGTATATTTCGCCCGACTTATATCACTTGATTACAACAAAGGCTCGAGTGTCAAATATCGTTGGCGAACCATTGGTAGATATTTCAAGAGCCGATATGAGCGATAGCACGCTTAATCTAAAACGCGTAAGCGATATTATAGTCTCTATTATAGCGCTAATCATACTTTCTCCGCTATTACTAATATTGTCTATACTCGTAAAATGCGACTCAAAAGGGCCTGTTATATATAAACAAACACGCATAGGCTATCATAAAAAGCCGTTTAATATATATAAATTCCGTTCGATGAAGGTAGATGCCGAAGCAAATGGGCCCACTTTGTCAACACTTGACGACCCTCGTATCACTAAATTGGGGAAAATAATGCGTAAATATCGTCTTGATGAATTACCCCAGTTTTGGAATGTAGTCATAGGTGATATGTCTCTTGTTGGGCCACGCCCTGAACGAGAGTTCTATATTAAACAAATTATTACCAAAGCACCTTATTATTCTCTTATTCATCAAGTGCGCCCAGGCATTACATCATGGGGTATGGTAAAATATGGATATGCTTCAAATGTAGATGAGATGATTAGTCGTTTAAAATACGACCTTCTCTATATTGAAAATGTATCGTTTGCAGTAGATTTAAAAATTCTATTCTACACTATTCACACAGTATTTACAGGAAAAGGAATCTAATGACTCTAGATATAAAAAATATCACCAACTTTATAAGCGACAAATTCATGTCGTTAGTAATGTGGCGCGAACGCCATATTAAAGAAAAAACATTTGTTATTTTCTTGGCACTCATTGTTGGTGTACTTTGTGGATGCGCTGCCTTACTATTGAAGACTCTCATCCATTTCTTTTCGGGATTAGTCACATCTCACATTGAAATTACACAAGGTAACTATTTGTATATTATATATCCTGTGGTGGGGATAATTCTCACAAGCCTATATGTAAGATATATCGTTAGAGACAATATTTCTCATGGTGTAACACGCGTGTTGCACTCTATTTCACAAAACAAAAGCCGGCTAAAACGACACAATATATACTCATCAATTATAGCGAGTTCGGCCACCATTGGTTTTGGTGGCTCTGTAGGAGCCGAAGGCCCTATAGTATATACCGGTGCAGCTATAGGCTCTAATCTTGGTCAAGCATTTAGACTTTCCCCTCGCATCTTGATGATATTAGTGGGTTGTGGTGCCGCTGCTGGTATTGCCGGAATCTTCAAAGCTCCTATTGCCGGAATGCTATTCACAATAGAGGTGTTGATGCTCGATCTCACAACGGTATCAATTATGCCATTACTCATTGCGTCTATTACGAGCGCAACAATGGCATATGTCTTTACAGGATATGATTTTGAGTTCTTTTTTGTTCAAAGCGAATCATTTGTAACTAATCGCATTCCATTTGTCATTCTGTTAGGTATATTCTGTGGATTGTCATCACTTTACTTTACTCGAGTGATGAATATGATGGAAAATGTTTTTAAACGCATAGGTACCCCTTGGAAGAAAACACTATTTGGCGGTGCTATCCTTGCTGGTTTAATTTACCTATTTCCTCCGTTATTTGGTGAAGGATACTCTTCAATAATCAATCTTCTTGGTGGTGATCCTTCATCGATTGCAAATGGTAGTATTTTCTATGGAGACAAAGATGATGTATGGTTCATCACCATATTCATCGGTTTAATTATACTCACAAAAGTATTTGCTACATCAGCCACAAATGGCGGTGGTGGTGTTGGTGGTACATTTGCCCCATCACTATATGTGGGATGTATGTCAGGGTTCTTCTTTGCATTCCTTCTCAACCATCTCTTTGGGTTAGACCTTTCAATCAAAAATTTTGCATTGATGGGGATGGCTGGAGTTATGTCGGGGGTTATGCATGCTCCACTCATGGCTATCTTCCTCACTGCCGAGCTCACTGGAGGATATGATTTATTCCTCCCCCTACTTATTGTTTCAACCATATCATATGGAACAATCAAATTATTTGAGCCATACAGCATCTACACAATGCGTCTTGCGCAACGAGGAGAACTTCTCACTCACCACAAAGACAAAGCCGTGTTGACACTTCTTAAAATGGATAGTGTCATTGAAAAAGATTTTGCTACTGTAAATCCCGACATGAGCCTTAAAGAAATGGTTGATGTAATTTCAAAATCAAATCGCAATTTGTTCCCTGTAATAAATGAGAAGAATGAGCTATTGGGAATCGTACTTTTAGATGAAATTCGCAATATTATGTTCCGTCCCGATTTGTATCGCAAAATGTATGTGCGCAAATTTATGAGCATGCCACCTGCTCGTGTAGAAGTTGGTGACAGCATGGAGAATGTAATGAAAACATTTGATCGCACAGGAGCTTGGAACCTTCCAGTTGTAGAAAAAGGGAAATATGTAGGCTTCGTATCAAAATCAAAGATTTTCAATTCTTACCGTCGCGTGCTTCGTCACTACTCTGAAGACTAATTCATCAAATAACTCACTTTTCAAAATAAAAAATAGGAGATATCGCAACGATATCTCCTATTCCTTTATCAAATAATCTATTATTTTTTACAAGCTTTTTTGCAATCTTTTTTCTTGTCGCATTTTTTAGCACAATCTTTCTTGCATGCTTTCTTTTTATCACATTTTTTAGTGCAAGCTTTTTTGCAATCTTTCTTTTTGTCGCATTTCTTATCGCATTTTTTGTCGCACTCTTTTTTACATTCCTTTTTGCATTCTTTTTTTGCTTCACATTGTTCAGTCTTTTCACACTTGCCAGCTTTAGGACATTGAGCTACTGCCGATAATGACATTGATGCTACAAATGCAATCGCCAAACATAAAATTGCTTTCTTCATAATTATAATTTTAAATTGTTAGTATCTTATATTTTTACTTGTGACTGCAAATATATATAATGGTTTAATAAATATCTAATATATTGCAACTTTTTAACAATTATTTTTGTATAATAATAGGGAAGATTGCCATCTTCCCTATTATATTCACTTTATATGCAATTAATTGCGTGGTGTTCGATGTTTGTGGAATCTTGGCTTTTGATTATGACTATTTAATGCTAAATTTTCCAAGTATTGCACATATTGTTCAGGCGTTAAGACTATTTTCAAGTCTTCAAGATATTGTTTACGCATATTGCGCCATTGTTTACGCATCTTTTTGTTTTCATCACTGTGAGCCTTCATCATTTCTTCACGATTAGCCTTTCTTTCAAGAGCTTTGGCTTTTAATTGTTCTTTTTGAGAATCTGACAAAGTTATGCCTTCAAATGGATTAAACATGCGAACTTTATGATGTTTTCCTCTTTTTATTTTGTTATTATCACAACACTCTTTCTTACATTTATCTTGAGTTAAGTTCTCGTTGGCATCATTGTTATTTGCTACTGCAGTGAGCATCAATGTTGCTACTGCTACAAAAGCTATACTTAAAATCGTTCTTTTCATAATTCCTGTGTTTATAAAATTATTATTTGCTATAATTTAAACCGGTTTACAACATAAGATTCCTTAAAAGCAACAAGGTTTAATCTTTGCTTTATATTTACCTTTCATTAACAAGAATTTTGATTTATAATGCTTATCTTTGTGAAATAATGAACATATATGTCACATTTCAAAGAATATATCACTCAATGTCAAATAGGATATTAACAACAATTGCTTTTTCCTTAAGTGCAATATTAAGCACTACTGCAACAAATATATATTTTCGTGTGAACCAACTTGGATATCTTGAAGATGATATCAAAGTAGCTGTTGCAATGATGCCTAAAACAATCAACGACCTATCACAAGATAGCATATATTTGATTGAAAAAACGAGTGGGAATATATTACCAGTTGATTCAATCAAAATTACTAATGCGTGGGAACCAATGGAAATGTGTGCTCGCATATACTTCTCTTCAGTCACAAAGCCCGGAGACTATAATCTAATAGGTTATGGAGATGAATCTCCTATTATTCATGTAGGAAATGATGTGTATCATGGGGCCCAAGAAATACCATTATATTATATGCGTCAACAAAGATGCGGATATAACCCCTCTCTTGGTGATTCGTGCCACAGCCATGATGGCATCCTTGTATTAAGTGGAGAGAAAGATGGCACATACATCGATGTTACCGGAGGGTGGCACGATGCTTCTGACTATTTACAATATCTCACAACAAGTGCAAATGCCACTACACAAATGTTGGTAGCATACCTAAGCAATCCTAATGTGTGGGAAGACAATTATGATTCAACTGGGAATAAAGGTAGTAACGGCGTTGCCGATATACTTGATGAAGTGCGTTGGGGACTTGATTGGATGGTAAAAATGAATCCTAATGACACTCTTTTCCTAAACCAAATTGCCGATGACCGCGACCATCGTATGGCTGTACTTCCAGCTGACGACAAGGTTGACTATGGGTGGGGCGAAGGAAAACAGCGTCCAGTGTATCCGTGTGCAGGCTATCCCTATGGACTTATGGGAAATCTTAACGATAGCAAAGGGTTAGCATCATCGGTAGGAAAATTCAGTTCAACATTTGGTCTCGGAGCTATTGCGTTCTCAAAAGCAGACCCTAATTTTGCCAAAGAACTTCAACGCCGTTCACAAGTGGCCTACAAAGTAGCTAAAGCTAATCCAGGTGCGTGCCAAACTGCTCCTTGCACCTCACCATACTATTATGAAGAAGATAATTGGGTTGACGATATGGAGCTTGCAGCACTATTACAATATTCATTTGGGCGCAATAAAGAATATCTAAATGACGCTGTTGATTATGGGCGACAAGAACCCATTACTCCATGGATGGGAGCCGACTCGGCTCATCACTATCAATGGTATCCATTCTATAATCTCGGACACATTATTCTTAGCAGTCATCCCGATAAAAAAGTTAGCACCGAATTTACTCGCAATGTGCGTAGTGGTCTGCAACGAGTATATGATCGAGGTCGAAACAACGCATTTCTTAATGGCATTCCATTTATATGGTGTTCAAACAATCTCACGGTTGCTCTCGTGACTCAAGCAATGGCATACCGCGAAAATAGTGGTGACAACCAATTTCTTGAAATGGAAACTGCTATGCGCGATTGGCTGTTTGGAGTAAACCCTTGGGGAAAATGCATGATTGTGGGATTACCTCAAACTGGAGATTTTCCACGCGACCCTCACTCAGCTCTTACCAACCTTGAAAACATTCAAGTTACTGGGGGTTTAGTTGATGGACCAGTATATTTCAACATATTTAAGTCGCTCAAAGGTGTACATTTACGCAACGAAGACAAATATGCGCAGTTCCAAAATAGCACTGTTGTTTATCACGACGATTATAGCGACTACTCTACCAATGAGCCTACAATGGACGGTACTGCATCAACAACAATATTTTTAGGAATATTATCAGCAAAAGCATCAAAATAGTATTTAATATGAATTTCAAACACTATATATTAGGTTCTTCAATAATATGTATTGGCCTTTCAAGTTGCCAACACATTAATAGCGATTCTTTAGAGCCTATCTCTCTAAAAGACTCTCCTATTATTACAACATTAAACGAACGAGCACCCCAGCCTAATGCTTCACTTCATCGCCCATTTGATTTTCCATTGGTTTTGAGCGGCAACTTTGGGGAGTTGCGTTCCAATCATTTTCATTCGGGCATAGATTTTAAAACTGAAGGCTCTATAGGCAAACCTATACATTGTGCCGATAATGGATATATTTCACAAATAAGTGTATCGGGAGGAGGTTATGGACGAGCATTATATGTAACACACCCATCTAGTGGACTCACTACTGTATATGCCCATATTGATCAATTTGTTCCAAAGGTTGACTCTATTGTTAAAGCCGAACAATATCGAAGAGAAATCTTTGCTATAAATCTAAAACTCTCGCCCAATCAATTGCCCGTTGCTAAAGGTGAGGTAATCGCTTTGAGTGGTAACTCGGGGTACTCTTTTGGGCCACACCTACATATGGAAGTGCGTCACACAGCATCGGGTGATGCTATTGACCCACTCCCCTATTTTAAAACTTATATCTCGGATCAAGAATCTCCTCGAGCGCATAAGCTCGCTTTGTATCCAGACAAGGATAACGGCCGAGTAAATGGCAGTAGCAAGGCTACATACCTCAACATCTCAACTATTGAGAGCCATTCTTTTAGTGCATGGGGAAAAGTGTATCCTGCAATAGAGGCAAATGATTATATGACCGACTCCCACAATGTCTATGGCGTAAAATTCATAACTCTTAAAGTTGACGGCAAAGATGTATATAAACGCACTATTGACCGTTTTCGCTTTCAACACACCCGTGCAATTAATACCATGGTCGATTATTTTGACCTAATAAATAACGACAAATGGTATCAGTACACCCACATTCCTCAATCCAAACCATTGGGAGTTATAGTAGAATCTACATTAGATGATGGCGCTGTTAACATAAATGAAGAAAGAGTTTATAACTGCGAATTTATCCTAAAAGATGAGTATGGCAATTCCACCTCTATCCCTTTTACAATCAAAGGCGAGAAAACCGACATTAAGACTACTATCCCCGAGGGAAAACTGATAAAATACACTATTGGTGACACTATTAATTATTGTGGCCTAAATATAAAGTTCTACAATAATTGTTTTTATGACGACACCCATATTAAAACGACAAAACAAGACAATAACAAGTACTACTCACCAATATATAGCATTGGCAATAGGCAAATACCTTTAACTCGTAGCTATCGAATGGCAATAACCATTGATAACGATACAATTAAAAACAAACGACAATATTGCATTGCAAGAGTCAGAAATAATAATCTATATGCCTTGACTTCTCTATATAAAAATGGCCAAGTCGTTGCATATACAAGTCAATTTGGCGAATACACTGTTGTTACTGACACTATTGCGCCAAAAATCACACCCATTAATGAATCATCATGGGGTAAAAATTCAAATGTAATTACATATCGCATTACCGACAATTTAAGTGGACTAAACAATTATCGAGGCTTAATTGATGGGAAATGGGTAATGTTTGAAGCTGACAACAAAAACTCCCTTATCTCATTTAAACTTGACTCTAATTATATAACTAAAGGCAAAGACCATGTCGTAGAAATTAGTGCAACCGATAATTGTGGAAATTTGGCTAAATTATCTAACAAATTTCATTGGTAAGTAATTTTTTATTTGTAATTCACAATCTAATCAACTATCTTTGTATATTGATGCATATAACACATTCAATTGATAAATAACAACATAAAATAATATATAATTATGGAAAATGAAGAATTATTGAAATCAGTAACCGAGAAGGCTCAATTGTGGCTCGGTGATGCTTATGATGCTGAAACTCGTGCCGAGGTTAAACGCATGCTTGACGCTGAAGATAAAACTGAGTTAATCGAATGTTTCTATCGCGACCTTGAATTTGGAACTGGAGGTTTGCGTGGCATAATGGGTGCAGGTTGCAATCGCATGAATATATACACTGTAGGAGCAGCAACTCAAGGTCTTGCCAACTACCTTAAAGAAGCATTTGCACACCTCGACCAAATATCGGTTGCCGTAGCTCATGATGTTAGAAATAATTCTCGCAAATTTGCTGAAATCGTTGCCAATGTTCTATCGGCAAATGGCATCAAAGCTTATTTATTTGATAACTTCCGCCCTACTCCCGAACTTTCTTTCGCTATTCGTCACCTTGGATGTCAAAGCGGTGTAAATATTACTGCTTCACACAATCCTAAAGAATATAACGGCTATAAAGCATATTGGGAAGATGGCGCTCAAATTATCGCTCCTCACGATGTAAATATTATCAATCATGTTAACCAAATCAAAGGCGCTGAGAGCATTAAGTTTGAAGGCAATCCCGACCTTATCGAAATCATCGGTAAAGATGTTGACGATGCATTCCTCGCAGCAATCAAAGAACTTTCATTGAGCCCCGATGCAATTAAAAAGCACAGCGACCTCAAGATTGTATATACTCCAATACATGGTACTGGTGTGGAATTGATACCTCAATCATTGATGAATTATGGTTTCACAAATATTATCCATGTTCCCGAGCAAGATGTCCCAAGTGGAGACTTCCCCACTGTTGATTCTCCTAACCCCGAGAACCCATCAGCTATGGCAATGGCTATTGCTAAAGCCAAAGAAGTTGAGGCCGACTTGGTTATGGCATCTGACCCAGATGCTGACCGTGTAGGATGTGTTATTCGCGATAACAAAGGTGAATATGTGCTTATCAATGGTAACCAAATCGCTATGATTCTTCTTTACTATTTAATGACTCGTAACACAGAACTTGGTCGCATCACTGGTAAAGAATATATTGTTAAAACTATTGTAACAACCGAAACTATCAAGGCTATTGCCGATGCTAATAACATCAAAATGTATGACTGCTACACTGGCTTCAAATGGATTGCATCGGTTATTCGTGAAAACGAAGGAATAAATCGCTACCTTGGTGGCGCTGAAGAAAGTTATGGCTTCCTCGCTGAAGAATTTGCTCGTGACAAAGATGCTGTTTCGGCCGTGTCATTGATGGCTGAAGCTGCAGCATGGGCTAAAGACAAGGGATTGGACTTCCTTCAAATGTTGCAAGATATATATATTAAATATGGATTCTCTCGTGAAGAAGGCATCTCTGTTGTGCGCCAAGGAAAGAGTGGTGCTGAAGAAATCGTTGCTATGATGAAAAACTTCCGTAGCAATCCTCCTAAGTCTCTTGGTGGTAGCGAAGTTATTCTTATCAAAGACTACGACTCACTTAACCTTACCGACATTAAAGCAGGCAAAGTAGAGAAAATGGATATGCCTACAACATCAAATGTACTTCAATTCTTTACTGAAGACGGCACTAAAATTTCAGTTCGCCCATCAGGTACTGAACCTAAGATTAAATTCTATGTTGAAGTTAAGGGCAAAATGGGAAATGGAGCTGAATATGATAAAGCAATTGCCGATGCCGATGCAAAAATTGCTCTTATCAAAAAAGATCTTGGCATCTAATAAATTTTTAATTTACGATATGAAAAGACCTTCGACATCTCGAGGGTCTTTTCTTTTCAATACTCTTAAATTGACTCTTGATACCCCTCACGCATTTTGTAGCCAAACGATTTCACCCCGTCGTTATACTTCTTACGAGTGTCATCATAGTCATCCCCTTGTGGATATAACACACCACCAACGCGTAAAGAAAATTTAGTACCATTTTCTGTCACCTCATTAGTAGATTTTTCCTTACTATTATTTGTGGGGGCAAACATTTTTGATATCTTTGCACCAGAAAGGATTGCTCTAGAGTACGTTTCGGACGTAGGTGAAGGGATTTTTTAATTTCCATAACTCGCAAGTTTGCGTCCTTTTTTTGTTGACTCTATACACCAATGCAATACAATAAATAATTGACATTGGCTTGCTCATACACAACATTATCACTACCTTTGTTAGTAGAAGAGAGGCTACCACCTAGATAGATTGTTCAGCGGACAAATTGGTAGATTGGTCGAGTGCAGTCGCTTTATAAAGCAATCTATCTCTCTTCTTTTAAATTTTCCAATTATTATCACATATCATTCTCACTCCACTATATTCCACCAAGCATATTGGGTCATGTCGCATTAGACAAATGCATGGAATGTTAATTTTTAGTTAATTGTGTAATTTTCACACATATATACTTGCATGAACGAAAACCTTTGCGTAATTTTGACGCATAATAATCACACAACTACCAATTCCAATTTCTTAATCTAATATGTTAACACACTAGGCCAACAAAAAAATACGCACAACGGCCTGATTAAAACCTTTATTTACAACATAAACAATGGCTACCATAATTCGGTAGCCATTTCTTTATATTTACACTCAAAAACAACTTACGTTATATCTCCCACAATGGGTGGAAAAATAAACTTTTAGCATAGCAATAACACACCCACTAATTTTAGATTATTACTATAAAATAGTTTATACTTTTAAATAGGCATAAAAAAAGAAAGAGTTTCAAATGAAACTCTTTCTTTTTGAGGTTCCTGGCGGATTCGAACCGCCGTACACGGTTTTGCAGACCGCTGACTAAGCCACTCATCCAAGGAACCCTTTGTGATTTACAAGTGCAAAGATACAACAAAATCTTTATTCACACAAATATTTTCACATTCTTATTTTATGATTTTTTATTTTTTCGAGTTACAATGCTTATATAAATCACATTGTGAGCAATTTTCATCGCAATTTATATTCTTTTTATTATTCCTTCCTTTTCTAATGAAGTAAAGAATAGCGATAACAATCAATAACGCTATAGTAACATATTGTAATGTTATATTCATTTTATAAGAGGTTTTATGCGAGTGAATTCTTTTTCAAAGTTTGGAGTGAGAACACCTTTACCCATAACTTCTTCGATTTCATCAAAATGCCAAAACCGAGCATCATCAATCTCTACGGGGTCAATCGTAGGAGCAAAATCATCGTCTACTTCTATATAATACACATTTACTTGTTCTTGTTCAACCTCGGACTGAAAATTATAGCTTACCAATTTCTTAGGGCAAATATCGATTAATCCTAATTCTTCACGAGCCTCGCGATGTAATGCATCAACGATTGTTTCACCATAATCAACATGTCCACCAACAGCTGTATCCCATTTACCCGGCTGAATATCTTTATTTAAAGAGCGTTTTTGTAGATATATATACTCTTTTTGTCGCAAGATGTGTAGATGCACAACCGGATGTAACAACATAGAGCCCGAATGGCATTCTTTTCGAGTTGCTTTACCTATTACCTCCCCATTGGCATTTAAAACTGGGAAAAATTCGTCCATAATGAGGCTATTTATTGTTGATTAACTTATTAAGTTTTGATGGAGTGAGAGTTTCGGGATATTGTTCAAATGGCAATTTCAAGTCACAGCCTGTTTTATACTCACTACATCCAAAGGCAGTACGACCTTTTAATATATGACCCTTTCCACATTTGGGACATCTGATTTGCTCAAATTTTGTAATTCGTTTTCGTTCGCCCAGTGATTTAGATTTGGCTTTTGATGTTTTTTTCTCTTCTTCAATGATTTCAATTTTTCTTGACGAATTATCGCTAAGTACATTTATCACAATTTCCTCAACCATTGATTTTAGCTCGGCTATAAAATCAGCAGCCTTATATTCACCTCGCTCAATTCGGCGTAGTTTATTCTCCCACAAACCTGTTAATTTTGCACTTTTGAGCAATTCTTCGTTAATTGTAGCAATCAAATCGATACCAGCTTGTGACGCCATTATATTTTTGCGTTCTCGATAAATGTATCGTCGTTTAAATAAAGTCTCAATTATCGCTGCACGAGTTGACGGACGCCCTATCCCATTTTCTTTCATAGCATCGCGCAATTCCTCATCATCAACAGTTTTACCTGCCGACTCCATCGCGCGCAACAATGTACCTTCGGTATAGTATTTGGGTGGTTGCGTCATTTTTTTCAACAACGATGGCTCGTGAGGTCCGCTTTCACCAATAGTAAATGGTGGCAATATTTTATCCTCACTTTGTTCATCGGCCGATGATTTATCTGACTCATATACAATTCTCCATCCGGGTTCGACTATAACTTTACCCGTTGCTTTAAAGCCCACACCTCCGGCATCACCCATTACAGTAGTAGTCATAAACTCACAATCGGGATAGAAGGCCGAAATAAAACGTAACGCAATTAAATGATATAGTTTTCGCTCATCTCCCACTAAAGAAGTTGGAGCTTGTCCTGTGGGAATAATTGCATGGTGGTCAGTCACCTTTGAATTATCAAACACCTTCTTACTCTTTGGCAATTTTTTTCCAAGTATAGAGGCTGTAAGATTAGCGTATGGAGTCATACGCTTTAAAATATCGGGTACTTTAGGATAGATATCATCACTTAAGTATGTTGTATCTACACGAGGATATGTAGTTACTTTCTTTTCATACAATGATTGAATTAGACGCAATGTGTCATCGGCAGTCCAGCCCCATCGCTTATTGCACTCAACCTGCAACGAAGTGAGATCAAACAATCGTTGAGGAGATTCTTTTCCTTTCTTTTCGGTGACCTCTTTAACAACAAAAAGCGCGTCTTTGATTTTATTTAATGCTTCGGTAGCCTCATCGGGTGATTTAAAACGACCCGAGGTTGCATTAAAAACCACTTCGCGATATGTTGTTTTCAATTCCCAAAAATCTTCGGGAACGAAATTAGCTATTTCGTGATGTCGCTGAACTATCAATGCCAATGTGGGAGTTTGCACTCGTCCTATTGACAATACTTTTCCAGGGACTGAATATTTCAATGAATACAAGCGAGTGGCATTCATACCCAACACCCAATCGCCAATAGCTCTTGACAATCCAGCAAAATAAAGATTATCAAACTCTTGCTGAGGTTTCAATGCCTGAAATCCCTCTTTAATAGACTCGTCAGTGAGTGAAGAAATCCACAATCGATTTACAGGGCAATGACAATTGGCTTTTTGCATTACCCAACGCTGTATCAACTCACCTTCTTGCCCAGCGTCACCACAGTTTATAACTTGAGATGCTTCGGCAATCAATGATTCAATAACTTTAAATTGCCTTATAATGCTATCTTGTTCAATTAATTTAATGCCAAATTTAGGTGGAATCATGGGCAATGCACCAAGCGACCATCTTTTCCATAGGTCGGTATAATCGGCTGGCTCTTTCAATGTGCATAGATGACCATAGGTCCATGTGACTTTATAGTCACCACCTTCATAATAGCCATCACGACGAACATTTGCTCCTAATATAGAGGCAATGTCTTTAGCCACACTTGGTTTCTCAGTAATGCAAAGAATCACAACCCCTTTATTATTTACGCTCTAATAATTTTGCTTCATTCCAAATCTCATCCATCTCTTCAAGCGTCATTTCTTTTAGACTCTTGCCTATATTTGCTACTTTGGTTTCTAAATAATTAAAGCGATTTATAAACTTTTTGTTTGTTTTCTCAAGGGCATTTTCGGGATCAATACCATAAAGACGAGAGGCATTTATGAGACTAAAAAACACATCTCCCATTTCTTCTTCCATCTTTGCCTTATCCATATGGGCCATTTCTTGAGACAATTCTATAATCTCTTCCTTGACTTTATCCCACACTTGACTGGGTTCTTCCCAATCAAACCCAACATTTGCAGCCTTTTCTTGGATGCGATTGGCTTTAATCATAGAAGGCAAAGCTGTTGGCACTCCAGCTAAGACAGTCTTATTACCACCTTTTTCTTTAAGTTTTATTTGCTCCCAATTTTGCTCCACATCGTGCGCATCTTTGACATTTACATCGCCAAACACATGTGGGTGTCGAAATATTAGTTTAGCGTTAAGAGCATCGGCAACATCGGCAATATCAAATTGTCCTTGTTCATCGGCTATTTTGGCATAAAATAGCACATGTAACAACACATCGCCAAGTTCTTTCTTTATATTGGGAACATCGTTGCCAATCAAAGCATCACACAATTCATATACCTCCTCAATTGTGTTGGGACGAAGGCTTTCATTTGTCTGCTTTCTATCCCATGGACATTTTACTCTTAACTCATCAAGAGTATCAATAATGCGTCCTAATGCTTCAATTTTTTCCTCTCGTGTATGAGACATTACTTTTTATTTTTGTTATATTCTTCAACACCATCAATAAGCCATGCCTCAAATGCATCAACACTCTCGGCTGGGTCATATCCTCTTGAATTCATCAATGGGTTGCCTTTGTTATCAAGCACTACATAATAAGGTTGAGTACTTGTTTGGAATTTATGTTGCTGCAAATATGACCATTTATCACCAACTGTTTCAATTAGTTTTGTTTTACCGTTTTCATTGATAGTATAAGCTGAATCTAAATCGGCCTTGTCATCAACTACAAGTTTTATCAATACATAATTTTCATTGATTACCTTGTGGATGCGTTCAGTATCAAACACTGCACTTTCCATCTTGCGACAATTAACACATCCGTGTCCGGTAAAGTCTATCAATACCGGCATATTGTTTTCCTCGGCATATTTCATACCTGCATCATAATCATCAAATTCCTTAAATCCACCACCATATAGATTAAAATCTTGTGTACTCAAAGGTGGAGCAAAAGCACTAATACTTTTCAATGGTGCTCCCCATAGACCGGGAATCATATATATGACAAATGCAAATGATGCAATCGCTAAAAACAATCGAGGAACTGATACATATTGCAAATCGGCATCATGAGCAAATTTCAATTTACCCAACAAATAAAAACCTAACATTGCAAATATTACAATCCACAATACCAAGAATACTTCACGGTCGAGAATACCCCAACCTTCACACAAGTCGGCTACTGATAAGAATTTTAGAGCTAAAGCCAATTCCAAGAAACCAAGCACAACCTTAACCGAATTTAGCCATCCACCCGATTTGGGCATACTCTTGAGCATAGATGGGAAAATCGCAAACAATGTGAAAGGAATAGCTAATGCAACAGCAAAACCAGCCATACCAATTGCTGGACCAGAAATATCTCCTATTGAAGCAGCTTCAACTAATAGTGTTCCAATCAATGGACCTGTACAAGAGAATGACACCAAAGCCAATGTAAAGGCCATAAAGAATATGCTGATAAAGCCAGTTGTTTGCTCGGCTTTACCATCAATAGCATTTGACCACTTAGAAGGTAGTTTGATATCAAATGCACCAAGGAATGAAATACCAAACACCACAAGCAACACGAAAAATATGATATTAAATAGAGCGCTTGTAGCCAATTCGTTTAACTTACCAGCTCCAAATATCACAGTAATAGCCAATCCCAAGATTAGATATATCACGATAATTGCAACGCCATAGGTCATTGCATCTTGAATTGATTTAGCTTTTGATTTATTCTTTTTCAAGAAGAAACTTACGGTCATCGGGATAAGAGGCCACACACATGGAGTAATCAATGCAGCTAACCCTCCAAAGAACCCATAAATAAATATCATCCACCAAGGCGAATTGGTTGAAGGCTGCTCCGATTCATCTTCAGCAGGCACGTCAACGGGAGCCCACCATGAATTTTCGGCATTGTTTTTGGAGTTTAACTGATTTTGTTGAGGGAGAATCATTTGAGGTTGTGGAACAACAACTGAATCTACTGTAGGAGAAACATTTGCTTGCCCCGAGCCTACCTCTAATGAGAAGACCTCTTTAGTAGGAGCTATACATGATTCATTGTTACAACCTTGAAACTCAATGCGACCAGTAATTGTTGTCTTAACATCCTCCTTGATTCTAAATTTTTGTTTAAAAGTCACATTTGAGTCCCACCACGACAATTGCAATGAGAATATAGGATCAACCTTTTCAGTTGGAGGAATTGATGGCACAATTGAACCAATCAACTCCACATTATCATTCTTATCAAAAATAATATTTGTTGATTTAGGTCCACCTTCAGGAAGATTAAAGCCATATAAATGCCAACCTTGGTCAACTGTTACAACAAATACAAAATCGCCCTCTTTAGCTGAAGTCATTTCCACTTTATTATTCCATTTTATAGGCGTTTTTATTTGAGAAAAAGCGCCGATAAATGTTAACAACAAAATGGCTATAGAAAAAATAGTTCTTTTCATTTATTTTTATTTCTTAAATGATGGCACAACAATATTTATAGATTGAGTAGATGGAGGAGAACATGTTTGGTCATTACACCCCATATATGAAATTACACCAACAATCTTAGCACCTTTTTTTGATGTCACCTTAAATTTTTGAGTAAAAGTCACATTTTGATCCCACCAATTCAAATTCAAGTCAAAAGTTTTATCGTAAACTTTTTTGGGAGCGATAGATGGTGTAATATTTCCTACAAATTTCACACCTTCAGATGAAGTCAAATCAATCTTTGTTGCTTTAGGACCTCCCGACGGAATTTGCATACCATATAAATGCCATCCAGGCTCTATTATTGCTTTGATTGTTACCACGCCCTCTGTTTCGCTTGTCATTTTCACATTAGAGCGCCACTTGATAGGTTTTTGAGCCGACATACTAAATAATGAGCTCAATAATACAACTAAAATTAATGATATCTTTTTCATAACAGTATTCTGTACAAATTTCACTGCAAAGTTAGCACAACGATGTGGCAAAAAAAAGAATTCGGCGCAATTTTTAGTATTCATTATCTAAATTAGCGGAAGAAAGTAAATTATTAATAATAAATAGCAGTTGTAAAGGCCATAATCCCATTTATTCCAAAAAAAAGTGCTATCTTTGCAAAATAAAAATAATTCAAGTCAAAGACATAACTCAAATTTATGGATAATAAAGTTTTATATATTTCGGAAGAAATAACCCCCTATCTACCCTCAACTCCGATGTCGGAACTCGGGAAAAATATTCCACATGGCATTCAAGAAAAAGGGTTTGAAGTGCGCACATTTATGCCAAAATATGGTTGTATAAATGAACGCAGAAATCAACTTCACGAAGTAATACGACTTTCAGGGATGAACTTAATTATTGACGATACTGATCATCCTCTAATTATCAAAGTTGCAACATTGCAACCTGCTCGTATGCAGATTTATTTCATTGACAATGAAGACTATTTCCAACACCATGTTGCAACCGACCTTGAAACACGACAATATCCCGAAGAGAACGATGAACGCATCATGTTCTATGTTAGAGGCGTTGTTGAAACTGTGAAAAAATTGCGTTGGGTTCCTTCAATTGTTCATTGTTCGGGATGGATTTCGGCTTTAGCACCTATCTATATCAAGAAATATTATCAAGAAGATCCATCATTTAGCAATGCTAGAGTTGTTTATGCATTGTTTGATGAAAACTTTGAAGGCACTCTAAATGAGCGTTTCTTTGAGAAAATGAAAATGGATGGTTTTGCAGAAGAAGATCTTGAGCTGATTAAAAACCCTGTTGACTACCTTACATTAAACAAATTAGCTATCAAATACTCTGATGGCGTAATCCAAGCATCTCAATCGGTTAACCCCGAACTAGTTGAATATGCTAAATCTTTAGGAAAACCATTTATGGAATATCCTGGAGAAGAAAGTTATATTGATGCTTATGCCGAATTCTACAAATCTCTTTAAGGAGACTTAATTAAATAATACCTTTTTAATATGAAAATCGTATCGAAAATCTTCGTTTTAATTGCTGCTATTGCTTTATTTAGTTGCGAAGATAGTTCTTCTATAGGAACATCGATAACACAAGAAGAAGTAGAGATTATTGTTGACTCTTCTTTCACTGTCGATGGTAGCACCATTTATAGTGAAAAAATACAATCACGCACACTAACTCAATTACTTGGCAAGATTAATGCACAAGGATTTGGTTACTTAACATCGGATGTAGTAACCCAATTTATGCCTGCCGACAAATTTGACACGACAAATATTAATGCCAGCAACATTGACTCAATAAAATTACTTCTTCAAATACCTAATGGTGGATATATTGGTGACTCTATAGCTCCTATGGGACTAAAAGTTTATAGACTAAACAAACAGTTACCCTCTCCTATTTATAGCAACTTTGACCCTAAAGGATATTATTCAGAATTAGACCTTTTAGGCTCAACCACATATTCGGCTAATGCGTTAGCTGCGAGCGATTCACTCAAAAAATTGCCTTTTAGAACTATCACTATTGATTTACCTATTGATTTAGGTCGCGAATTTTTCAATAAATATAAAGAATCGCCCGAAATTTATTCTGATCCAACTCAATTTGCTCAATTTTTCCCCGGCATATATATTGCCAACTCGTTTGGTAGTGGTAGAATTATGAAAATTTCCAACTCACAAGTGAAATTATATTACCACCGAACTGTAAAAATGGAAGATACTGGCAAAGACTCTACATATCTTAAAGTGGGTAACTACTTTGCTGTCACTCCCGAAATCATCACAAACAACAATATTATATACAATATCTCAGACGATCTTAAAACAATGATTCAAAATGGAGATAATATACTTGTTGCGCCAACTGGAACTAATGTAGCAATCAATTTCCCTACAAAAGAAATCGTTGAAGCATATAAGGTTAATAGTGGTAATTTGGCTGTTATTAACTCTCTAACATTTGAGATTCCAGTGTCAAAAATTAAGAATAAATACAACATTACACCTCCACCATATGTGCTATTGATTCAAAAATCAAAACTTAATGATTTCTTTGCAAATAGCGAGGTTACCGACAACGAATCATCTTTTTATGCTGTATATAATAATGAAACCGGATGTTACAAGTTCTCTGACATGAGGTCATATATTATAAACATGTCGAAAAAAGAAAATATCACTCCCGAAGATGAAGAATTTGTCATTGTTCCAGTAAGCGTTAATAGCGAAACAATATCAACATCAGGGACTATATATATTAAAGATATCGTACCATATGTAGAAACGCCAGTTATGGCAAAACTACATTTAGACAAGGCTACAATTAAGTTTACATATAGCACGCAGACTATAATTTTCTAATTGTTATTCAAATTATTAGATACAAGAAATAGACAATCAATTAATCATTGGTTGTCTATTTCTTTCACTAAAATATTAAAATTCTTACCTTTGCATAAAAGTTTAAGATATTATGGCAAGTTTCTTACAAATAGAAGACCTCACAAAAAGTTATGGCGACCGCATTTTGTTTGAATCAATAACCTTTGGTGTAAATGAAGGCGACAAGATAGGCATTATAGCAAAGAATGGAACTGGCAAAAGTACATTATTGAAAATAATTTCAGGTAAAGAAACTGCCGATGATGGTAAAATTACATTCCGAAGCGATCTTCGTGTCGGGATACTTGACCAAATGCCCGAGTTCTCAACAGATGCAACTGTTTTAGATAGTTGTCTTTTAGACAACTCACAAACAGCTAAAATCATTGCTCAATATGAGTATGCCTTGACCAATGGGGATGCCAATGAAATAAATAGCGCAATATCCCTCATGGACAATGCCAATGCTTGGGACTATGAAGACAAGTTAAAACAACTTCTCACTCAATTAAAAATAACCGATTTAACCGCCAAAATAAACACTTTGAGTGGAGGTCAACGCAAACGCGTAGCATTAGCACGCCTAATTCTTGAGAACCCCGATTTGATTATTCTTGACGAACCAACAAACCATCTTGACATAGAAATAATCGAATGGTTAGAAAATTATCTCACTCGCTCTCGAATAACTCTTTTAATGGTTACTCACGACCGATATTTCCTTGATCGCGTATGTAACAAAATTATCGAAATTGATAATAAGCAAATATACACCTACGACGGAAATTATGATTACTACCTTCGTCGTCGGAAGGAACGCATAGAGGCAATGGCAGCTGAACTTGCTAAAGTGAAAAACACTTTGCGCCGTGAACAAGAATGGATGAGTCGCCAACCACAAGCTCGTGCTGGAAAAGCTAAATATCGAATTGATTCATTTTATGAACTTAAGAAACGGTCTCAGGTTGACCTAACCGAAAGGAATGTTAATCTTGAAGTCAATTCGTCTTATATTGGCTCAAAAATTTTTGAAGCCGAAGGTATATCAAAGAAGTTTGGAGATAAATTGATTCTTGATGATTTCACTTATACATTTGCTCGATATGAAAAATTGGGCATTATAGGGAATAACGGAGCTGGTAAATCCACTTTTATCAAAATGCTTCAAGGCATTATTCCGGCCGATAGTGGAGAATGGAATGTAGGCGAAACCGTTCGCTTTGGATATTATAGTCAAGATGGCATTGAATTTAATGAAAACAAAAAAGTAATTGATGCAATCACCGAGATAGCCGAAGATGTTGTTGTAAATGGAGATGTACACTATTCGCCAATGCAATTCCTCAACCATTTTCTATTTTCGCCTGCCGACCAACAAAAGTATATCCACACATTGAGTGGAGGTGAACGCTGTCGATTACATCTTGCAGCAGTATTAATGCGCTCTCCCAACTTTTTAATACTCGATGAGCCCACCAATGACCTTGACATTGTTACTCTTGGAATTCTTGAAGAATACCTTTGTAATTTCAAAGGTTGCTTAATCGTCATATCTCACGACCGATACTTCCTTGACAATATTGTTGACCATCTATTTGTCTTTGAAGGGAATGGTGTTATTAAAGACTTCCCAGGTAATTATAGTGATTATCGCAATTGGAAAAACGAATTTGACAAAGAAAACAAAGAAGCAAGCAAGCCCAAAGAAAAAACTAACGAAAAACCTAAAACTGAACGCCAAGCCAAAATGACATTCAAGGAAAGAAAAGAGTTTGAGCAATTGGCTATTGAGATTGAGGAATTGACTACCGAAAAAGAATCACTTGACAAGTTGTTTAATAGTGGTCAAGAGATACCCGATATTTTAGAAAAATCAGCCCGATATAATGAACTAAAAGATATTCTTGATGAAAAAGAAATGCGTTGGTTGGAACTTTCTGAAAAAGAATAACAAAAATAATGGCGACGAGTAAAAACTCATCGCCATTATTTTTTTGCGAAATTATATTTTTATTTCTTTGCAGCTTTCACCTTTATAGGTTTGCATGCTGGAGATTCATTGTTTGCACGATTTAAAGCAGTAACTACATAATAGCAATCACCTTCGACATCATCGGGTAATGCACATTCATTTGTATTTACAACAGCAACAATATTTTCAGCATTTTCAATACCCGCTACATCATTTGCGTTAAGTTGATATACAACCCATTTAACAACATCGGTAGTTTTACCTTCTACAGCAGGTGCATTCCATGACAATTTATCGTTTTTACACTTCAAACCTGAAACAGCTTCTGGCTTAACATCGCTTATCCAAGTGTAGCTTGGTACAAGTGCAATTGTTGATTGCAAGTCATTAGCAAGTGAGTCAGCAACACCTTTATAATTGTGTGTAACCGAATATCCAGGCCACCAGCAGTTACCATGAATGCCACCAGGGAATGCGCGCGACATTTCAATTTTTGAACGCAATTGAGTCGCTTCGGTTGATGGTGCAAGGTCGGTGCGATCCATTGTGCGATTAACCGATTGACCAATATACATATGACGACCATTATTGTTTTCGGCCCACCATTTATTTAAGATATCATGTGAAGCAAGTTTGTGCTCACGCTCCCAATATAACTGAGGCATCATATAGTCAACCCAACCTTTTTCAGTCCACAAAAGAACATCTGCAAAAAGCGCATCGTAGTTTTGAAGACCATTTGTATCACTACCACGAGGGTCAGATTTCTTATTACGCCAAATACCAAATGGGCTAATACCTAAACGCACCCAAGGTTTAGCAGCAATAATTGTGTTGTGGAGAGCTTCAATGAGTTTATCACAATTTTGACGACGCCAATCACCGCGATCCATTCCTTTTCCATAAGCAGCATATGAATTATCATCGGGGAAATCTACGCCAGTAATAGGATATGGATAGAAATAGTCATCCATGTGGATTGCATCTACATCGTAGCGAGAAACAATATCGTTTACTACTTTAGAAATAAAATCAATGTTTTCGGGCCAACCTGGATCGAAATATAGTTGAGAACCATATCTTACAAATCTTTCGGGATGTTGGTAGAAAATGTGATTAAATGGAAGTTCTTCGCGTTCTGAAGTTGTCACACGATAAGGATTTAACCATGCATGGAGTTCCATACCACGAGCATGACACTCGTCAATCATAAATTGCAAAGGATCCCACATTGGGATTGGTGCAACACCAGCTTTACCCGATAGGAAACGGCTCCAAGGTTCATAGTTTGAAAAATAAAGAGCATCGGCCGATGGACGCACTTGCCAAATTACTGCATTACAACCTGCTTTTTGCAAAATATCAAGTTGGTTACGCAAATATGCCTTGTTTTCTTCAGTTGTTTGCTTGGCATACTGTCCTTGATTAATTGTGTGCATCCAAGCACCACGAAATTCCCATTTGGGATTAGCTGCATTCATTGCTCCTGCAATAAATGCAACCGATAAAATTGCTAATAAAACTTTCTTCATTTTAGTAAGTATAATTGTTAATAATTTAATTCTATGTTTTATTATGCGAAGATAACAATTATTTCTCTTATTAGAAACATCTCTTCATGTAAAGTTTAAATCGCTTATAGTACAACACCATCAACTTGACCAACTTTTAGACCATTTTTTATCGCAAATAGGACAAATATATGATTATTTACCAAAAATAATTCGTATCTTTGCTGTCGAAATCAAACTTAATAATTATGAGTTATAATTTATTAAAAGGAAAACGAGGCATCATCTTTGGTGCTTTAGACGAGAAAAGTATTGCTTGGAAAGTTGCTGTAAGAGCCGTTGAAGAAGGGGCAACCATTACATTAAGCAACACCCCCATGGCAATTAGAATGGGGCAAATTAATCAATTGGGTGAAGAATTAAATGCCGAAATAATTCCAGCCGACGCAACAAGCGTTGAA
The DNA here is from genome assembly GCA_045646905.1 of Muribaculaceae bacterium. GTDB lineage: Bacteria > Bacteroidota > Bacteroidia > Bacteroidales > Muribaculaceae > RGIG4079. Next base: position 234,137 of record JAZRLP010000026.1, on the reverse strand, counting down.
GACCTTGAAATGGTATTTAAAAGATCCATGGAGGTACTCGGAGGAAAAGTTGACTTTGTGTTGCACTCAATAGGAATGTCGCCCAATGTGCGCAAGAAACGCCCATACGACGACCTTGACTACGATATGCTTGGCAAAACTCTTGATATATCGGCTATTTCATTTCACAAAATGATTCAAGCGGCAAAGAAACTTGATGCAATCAACGAGTATGGAAGCATTTTAGCATTGAGTTATGTAGCGGCACAACGCACATTCTTTGGATACAACGATATGGCCGATGCCAAATCTTTATTGGAGTCTATAGCTCGTAGTTTTGGTTACATATATGGCCGAGAAAGCAATGTGCGTGTAAATACAATATCTCAATCACCTACAATGACCACTGCCGGTTCGGGCATAAAAGACATGGACAAACTTTATGACTTTGCCAATCGCATGTCTCCCCTTGGAAATGCATCGGGCGATGAATGTGCCGATTATTGTATCGTTATGTTCTCTGACCTCACCAAAAAGGTTACTATGCAGAATCTATTCCACGATGGAGGTTTCTCAAGCATGGGCATGAGCCTTCGCGCTATGACTGCCTATGAAAGAGGGTTAGAAGATTATATGGATGAGAATGGCAAAATTCAATATGGAGGATAGTATCTCCACAAGATAGATAACGCAAAAATGGCTACCAAATTGGTAGCCATTCTATTTTTCATTAATCCAGATTATATTTCTTTCGTTCTTTCGCTGATAATTTATGATTTCCGATGATTTCTTGACATTTATTGAGTATTGTTTGTGGTGATGAATAGTCCCATATACAAAAATTAGAGGCTCCAATAACAATTGTTTCTCCATCGGGCGACATAGTGGCATTGACCGAAAAATCTTTTATGCATGTTTTGTTGAGGATTTGTCCACTTGCAATGTCATACACTAATATATTTTTACCCCTAATGCCACCATCTTTGTGGTGTGATACAATTAAAGTTTTTTCTTTTTCGCATATTTCAATGTATGGGCAATAATTGCTCGAATTGAGGCAAATTGTGTTAACTAATTTCTCAGAGTCAAGATCCCATATTTCGATGGTGTATTGATATGGGGTGTGGGGCAACAAGGTATTATGTCTATTAGTAGTTACGGCATATAGCCCATTTTTACTGAGATTGATATCCCAAAATGTCGAAGCTTCTAATGCGTATTTTATAAATTTTCCATTTTGGGCATTTCTAATGGCAATTTTGTTGTTTTCTGAAGTATAGATTCGTTTCCCATTGGGAGAATATGCTATTTGTGTAGCTGAATCAGTTGGTATGACACCATACAAAGTGCCGTCTACGCCAATAATTGAGAGCTTTTTCTCTGCTGTGATTGCTGTTATTTGGTTATTTTTAGGATTGACTGCCAAATCTATTATTTCACCAATATGAGGTTTTATTGTTTGTGTGCATTTTTGTGTTTTTGTATCCCATATGCGTATCGTGCTATCTAATGAACCGCTTGCAATTTGGTTGTTGTCATTAAAGAATGTAGCAGAGGTTATTTTGTTGGAGTGCCCTATAAGGGATGATATTTGTGCAAATGTTTTTGTGTCGTAAATGTGTATGTCTTTACACTCGTGGTTGTATTGGTTGATTATTTGGTGAAATTGATCGGAAGGATATGCATTATTAAAGTTTAATTTGGGTTTGAAAAATGCCAATATCATAGAGCCATCATTATTATATTCCATTTTATCAATGAAGTGCTTTGAATTGGTGTCTATGTATTGAAATGTAGGAGGTGTGGAGTCTTGATATTCCCACACTTGCATATATTTATCATTGTCTTGCGTATATATGTCGCTTACAATGTATTTACCATTTTTACTGAAAGATTCTATGCTGATGCTATTATTAGTAATAGGTGTTTTACTTGTGATTGTAGAAACATAAGGGTAATTCAAGATATTTGAAATGGTGTAAATGTTATTGTCATTACCAATTAAGGCAGTGAGGTGCTCGTCGATACAATAAGCATCAATGGCTGTAAATCCAAAATCAAAACAATTTATCATCTGACCAGTATTACATTTATATGTCATAATCTTATTGTTTGATGAAATTATTAAAATAGTCCCATCTAGACTTAGTAGAGCTGTGTTAATTTTGTACTCTGTGTTAATCGTTTGGATGATTTCACCTGTATTGGTGTCGATTAATAACGCTGTTTTGTTGCCAAAAATAACAAGTTTTGAGTTGTTGTTACTAAACTTTGCCGATATATTAGAGTTTGAGATTTGAGTATCAATGAAATGAATTATTTTTCCTGTTGAACTATCCCAAAGGCATAAATATCGGTCAGAAAGAGTTGCTACGATTTTATTGTCATTGCTTATTGTTGCATAAGATATAAGGTGGGAATAACGATCTTTTATCAAGTCGTCTATTTTTTTTGCCTCAAACTTTGTCAATATCGATTTGTCGTTAAGGTTGATTAGCAAACAATCATTGTCTTGACTTGCCAATATAAAGTTTCCATCAAACGATAATTCATACTCCACAAAGATGTTATCTCTTATATTAATGGGTGAAAGATAACACCCCTGTTTAATGTCGTATATGAGAATCTCGGAATTTGTAGCAGAATAAATTAAATTGCCGTCATTGTCGATAGATGAAAATATCGTGCGATTACTGGTGTCATAAATTTTGGTAATTGGCAGAAATTCATACTTCTTATATTTGTTTAGAATATATCGCATTACTGCTTCTATTTGCTTATTGCCGGAGTATTGTGGGTTTGTGTTTAGCTCAGTTAATATTGTTAAGGCTGTGTGTATGTCGCCATCATCGGCAATAAATTGAGCATTATCTGAAATAGTACTAATATATTTGTCAGATATATTGCGAGAATTGTTTTGTGCAATTGAATGATATGCACAACTAAAAATGAATACAATGAATAATATAAAATGTCTTTTCATATCAACAAATTTAAGGTATGGAAATTTTCGCAAATATAAATAAACACAGATAGTTATGCAAGCACTAGGGGGATTTTTTGCAGTTTTTTGCAGTATCTTTATCTTGCCAACGATAAATTGAGAGAGATACCATAACTACTATTAGAAGTAGGATAAGATGATGACGATACAAGAGGAGTATTCACTTGATGATCCACATACGCTCCAATAGTCAATCGTTTACTCATCACATAATTTGCAGTAAAGTTAAACGATATTGAACGCGTACCATTGGTTGCTTGAGTGTAATTGTTCTCAATATTGCGTATTAACGCTTGACTTTCTTGGAATGAGAAGTCGGCATTAAGTGTTAAATCATTGCTCACTCCTGTAGATTTCTTCATTTTCAATACCGAATTAAATCCTACTATTTTATAACCAGCCCCCACTGTAATAGCTTTATTGGTTGCTTCCACAACCTGTCCTGCACTTGAGTTAAGTGTCAATGTGCGGCCATCGCGATATTCAGCGTTTAACTGCAAGTCATTTTTCATCGTAACATTTAATCCAATAAGTGGCGCAAATTTTTCAGTGATAGATACCGATGAAATATTATAAGGTGAAGAAGGAATAGGAGTTCCAGTCATTTCATCTAATGTAAAACCAAATTCTCCATCGGTGCTCACCCAATTCAAATATGAAGAGAATGAACCCACAGTATATGTACACTGATATGCATGGGTGAGTTTAAATGTTTTGAAAATGTCTTTCAAGTTACCAATTTTCAACAATCCGTCGTATGTAACACGCCAGTTAGGCAAAACATATGCAAATGAAGGGAACAAGTCAAGATACATTGTTGACGCATTCTTTCCTGTGTAAGCTGCCATGAATGATGGGATAAGCACATCACTACTTGTTTGGCTCACTGTTCCAACCGATGGGTCAAATGGCTTTCCTGCATGAACATTATTACGCATAAATCCTGTAGATGGGTAATTCTTCCCATAATATTGTTGTTCAAATCGTTGAGCAATAACTGGAATATTCCCAAGGAATGTATTAAACGATTCATTATAATATCCATTATCGGCATTCCCAGCACTACGCAACGATGTTGCAATAGCACAATGTGTCATTGTAAAGCTACCCGCACGAGATGTAGGCATATCATCGTACATAAACTGAACTTGATTGGTGCGATTATCGGTGCGATTACCAGTTAATTGAATCTTCAACCCACGAATAGGTTCAAGATTTAATTCTACATTAAGTTCATCGGTCTTTGACCACACCGCAGGAGATGTCTGGCCATTATCAGTTAGCAACCATCCACGCTCAAGAGCTCTATCAATATATGATTCATCGGTAAAGCCAAATGCAAAATCAAGGCCCGGCGACATAGGACCATAGCTATTTGATTGTCCAAATACATTACCTATTTCGGGCGAGAATAACGGAAGTGACATTGATTGGGTATTACGATAACGCACACTTGCACTGCGCACCAATAGCAATAGCCTTGTTGTGTGGTCGGCAATTTCTCTCCATGCATTGCGTTCTTCCTTAATCACTTCGGTTACCGTAAATTTAATATTTTGGTCACCACGGGTGAGCACCTCAACAGTGTTTGCATCAATAGTTCGAGTTTTAACTGTAAACGGCTCATTCTTGGTTGTTTTAGCAGTAACTTTCACCTTCTTTGAACGCAAATTATGCTTTATCACCAATGATGTATCTTGAAGCAATTTATATGTGCGTTCAAATTTCTTTGGTTTTCTATTTTTCTCAACCTTGCGCGTTGAATTAAAGCGTTTTTCTACATCTTTAAGATAAGGCACTTTCTTATACAACGACTCAAAATTCAATCGGCCATCGGCATTCCATGATGCTTGATTTGAAATTGTATTTCCAAGATATACATCTTCAATTTGTGCACCACGATCCCATTTATAAATAGCATTATAACTTACCGAACCTGTAATAAAATCAAGTACAGGAATCTTACTAAATGGCAACTTGTACGACCCCGTGAATGTTTGATTATATGACCAAGGCGTACCCATTTGAAGGACATTTTGCCACACCGAGTCTTTCCACTCTTTATATCTATCGGGGAAAAGCTTGCGATTTACAGCACCTATAGGCTCTTCAATACGAGCTGCAGTATTTGAATTAAATGTAAGACTTAATTGCTTTGTCAAGTTCCAAGTTATAGCCAATTGTCTATCCCATAAGAAATTTTTACTCACCGAAACTGGCAACTGGAACATAACATCAACCTCACTACGCGTTTGTTGTTCATAATAATAACGCGACATAGATGTGAGGAATGAAATTGTATTAGGCAAGTAATTCAATTCCCAATCTTTTAGGAACTTGATATTTTTATTTTTGCTCTTAATCCACGAGAATGGTTTAAGGCCCTTCACATATGGACTATATGAATATTGGAAACTACCTCTATAGTCATTGGTATATTCATACTCAGTAGTAGGATCCATCTTTGTTTGCTTATTGAAAGAGAAATTCAATGTAAAGTTTGCAGGGTCCCAAGGCATTGGATTTTTGCTTTGAACATCAAATTTCAACCCCGATATGCTAAAACTTTCTATTGTGTTTCGCTCAATAGCAAATCCTTCAATTGAATCTTTTTCATGTTGAGTTGTAGTTGCCTCAAGTGCATCTTCAAGTAATACATCTTGGTCAAGAGGATTATACTTTGGTGAAGTCTTTTCCTTTGCTACCGAATAATATATAGGAGCTTTAAGTTTCGCCTTTTCGGGAAGGAATCGACCTAAATCGGCCTGAACAGCGACATTATATTGCTCATAATCATCCATTCGTCGTGAGTTGAGCGATTGATCTACGCCACCAAAACCGGCAGTTTCAATATGAGCACCAACATTTACAGTTGCCACATCCGATACCCCGAGCGTAGCATTGGCTTTTGCAGCCCAACCGCCACCATTTTCAAAGTCGGTAACCTTCAATTCATTCAACCACACAATACCATCCTTGGTTGTACTTGAATTATTGCGAACACCCACCAAAATGACTCTCACATCGCTCAATGATGGATTACCCAATACAGCCATGCGATTATTCTCATTATTAGGGTCGCGACCTGTATATAGAGTTCCATATCCTACCCCACTACCTTCTTGATTTTTAGCCATATTTCTCTCCTTCTTCAAATCAACAAGGCTTTGTAGATTTAGGTCAAGGAAGTTTGATGCAGGCCAAACGGCATATTGGTCAGATGTTGAATATGTATTATATTTACCTTCAGGAGTTAAAGTCAACGGTATTTCATATTCATAGTAGTTGCTCTTCACATCAGTACCTAAACGCACGAATGCCGATAATTCGCCCGAACGAAGATTTGTAACATCATCGATAAGTTTTTCGGCGTGAATCCACATTTGCAACTTTTTATAATTTCGCAAATCGAGTTGAGTGTTACGATATACACCGCGACCATCGCCTGCTTGCAACCCTACAACCTTCATCATCATTGATTGTTCATTAAGTTGGGTAATTTGCGATTGCCCTGGGTCAACAATACGAGTTACACCTGGAGGCAACACATAGTTCACTGGTTGACGAGCAGCATTTTCTTCGATATTCACTACTGATATATCAAGTTGGCCTTCGGCTGGAGCATCACCACGATTATTAAGGTTAAAATCATATGTACGCCATTCACCTCTCACAAGTTCCAAAGTTGCAAAGCGCAAGTGTGTCACTTGTTTAAAGCCAGTCATAAACATACGCGCAAATCGTATAGTAGAGAAATCAGAAATAGAACCTACCACGCGTTCATAATCATTCAATGGAATTTTAAATTGGAACCATTCAACCTCTTGGTCTTTTCCATCGCGAGTTCTCACCATTGATACTTGTTTATCAGTAATATAGTTTTTACCTACAACCAAGTCCTCGGGGCGTATTGAAACCTTATATTGGAAATATCGTTCATACTCATTTAGAGTATTGTCTTGATTAATATCCTCTACATCGGGAACGCTACGCGACGATTGATACAATGGCTCGCTACTATCTTCGGGTGAAAGAGAGTTACCTTCAACACCATTATAATGTTTATATCGTTCTAAAATTGACAATCGCTCCTCATCGTAGTCATATCCACGGAAGAAATGATAATTATCACCTGCGGGGTCATTAAATGGTGAGAAACGGTCAAGTTGCATTTGTTCGATTGCAGTGGGCGACAATTTTTGGCGCAATTGGTCAAGATATTTTGAATAGGTTTCGTGTTGAAACTCCTCTTCATTACTCAACCCGTCAATACCTACATCTTGTGCAAGACGCGCACCGGTTGTATTGTCAAACGCATATGTCAATGAGTTTTGGCTCGACACCTTACCCCACACTGTCGATTGCATATATTGTTGATTGCCATCAACAGGCATACCATTTTCATATGATTTTAAACCATCACGAAGAATGTCTTCACTCAACTCACCAAAGTTGATATACAAATCACCCCCATCATAATTAGGATTTTTTTCATCAAGGAATGGATTCATCATCCAAAATTGGAGATACTCAATATTGGATTGCTCAAAGTTGGTATTATCAATCTTACGCATAATACCACCCCAACGCTTCTCGGGGAACAACAGATTACCATTCTCATCAATATTAGAGGCATCAAGGTTATATGGACCTCGTTCGGTTGGGTAGAACGATAAATTTAATGTTTGAATTATCGAAGACTCACCATAGTTCAACTCTCTACCTGGGAAAATCTCACGCGAAGTAACCTCACGCACATATGGATTTGACAATTGCTCTAAATCGCTCTTGATATATCCTGGTGCAAGAGTTGAGTTGCGTTGAGTAAACATTCTATCAATATAATACCACGCCAACAACGCACGGTTCTTACCATAATCAACATTATTTGCCAATTGAGCCTCAGGGAATAACGCATTTGAGCCTTGTTCATATGGGGTTGATGCCAAGAACCATGAATAAGGCGAACGCAAATCTACACCTGTTTGCGATGATTCAAAGTCATCAACATATGAGCTACCTTTATTTGAGCCCGACTTTTGTTGATGAGGAACTAACTGTGCAAATTCTCCTGTCAAACTAAACTTAGAAGGTTGTGTAGCATTTACAGTGGGGATTTTATTCAATAAATTTGTCAACCACATAAACTCGGTGTTGTACGACAAATTAGCACCCCATATTGTGTTGTTTATTACCTCATCGCCTATGCCAACCTTCTCGGTCAATGCTTTTTCAGAGAAATGCATCAATGTTGCTCCAATATTAAAATCTTTATTGAATTGATATTGAAGATCAAGACCTAACAATGTTTTGCGTTGAGTGCTAAACATTGATTGATTTTCGAGCGATACACTGATACTTTGTCCCGAGTCAATAATACTTTGGTTAGTAATCGTCACAATACCCATTGAGTAATCGACGGTATAGTCGCTATTTTCTACAAGTGTTACTCCACCGGCAGTTACCACAACCGAACCTCGTGGCACATTCATCGCATTTAATCGTATTTGTGAGCCACCAGATGCTTGATATTCACCCGACAATATAAACTTATTTTTGTCGGCAAATTGTCTTGCGATTACTAATGTCGAGTCATATAACTCATTATACACATATTGTTCAGCAAGTTGTGGGTTATTTATTTTTGATTCAAGATGAGAGCCGAATGGTTCTACAACAGGGAAAATAATTCGACCAGTTGCCGACAACACTGTATATCCCTCAATATAATCAAAGAAACCGTCGGGATTAGACTGCTCATTATTGTCTATGCGGTCAACATTCATTACTTGCAACAATGATTGGTCATTAAGCCCAGGTACTGGCAAATAATTAATTTGTGTTCCTGTTGTATCACTCAAATATTTAATGTTGAGTTTAAACTTATCTTTTTGGATTTTATATGCACCAAGCGAATACACATTTTTCATCATCAAGTCCCACATAGGCAACTTAGGTGCCACTGTAGTACTTTTAAGCATCTTCAAATACAACGAGTTGTCGGTTGAAGTTACATCTCCCGAGAACTCCCCTACTTGATACACCTGTCCGTTATAGGTATATTCATAAGCGACTGCCAATACCTCATCGGCATTTAACGCACTTTTGATTGAAATATACCCCAAAGTAGAATTCAATGTATATTCCGATTCCGATAGCAAGCGAGCACTTTCTACTTTCTCATAGTCCTTACCACCATCAAAACCATACGCCGCAAGTGTCTCAAAGGCTTGTGTAACTTTATTGATATCTCGAGCATCGGGATACTCGGTTTTTATTGTAGACAACAAATTGTTTGAAGCATTGGCGGGGTTGTCAAATGTGTGATTTGGCACCCAATTATTGTTGGCCAATCGGCGATTTTCACCTAAGTCCATAAATGCAACCAAGTTGCGCGATTGGTTATAATTACCACTCTTATTTGTCACCCACACTTCAATGCGAGTAATATTTACGCCCGATGATACATATGGCAATTTTGAAGCAAATTTATCGTAATTATCGCGGAAATAATGAGCCAAAAAATAGTGACGGTTTTGGTCATATTCATCGGCATTAACCTCAAAATCGGTTGTTTGAGCGCCACCTTTAGTATTAACGGTCTTTGATTCAGAGTTTTGTTGCGACACAAGAGCCGTTGCAGTGAATTTACCAAATTGAAGTTTGGATTTAACACCAAACAATGCAGTACTACCTTTTATCAATGACGATCCAGTAGTCATGCTCACATTACCGGCCTCGATATTTTTCACAATATCATCTTCTTTACCTTCATATGCGAGTTTAATATTCTTTGAGTCAAAATCAAATGTCGCATCGGTATTATACGACATATTAAACTTCATACGATCACCCACCGAGGCAGTGATATTGGCTTGAATTTTTTGGTCAAAGTCAAAGTAAGTTTTTCTACGCGAATCTAATGACAACGATGGGTTATCGGTTTTATTTGACTTTACACCCATGTTAATCGTAATCGAGCCTTGTGTTTTGAGTTGTACCCCCCCAGGTCCAAATATTTTTTCCAATGGACCAAGAGCAAAATTCATGTCAAAGATATTAAACGGTTTTTTCTCACTTTGCTCAAGAGCCTCAGCATTCCGTTGACGATAATACTCTTGCATCGACTCTCTCATTTGCCAATCATTATATTGTTTTTCAGACAAGATGAAAGGTGTAACAATTTCTCTATCACCAACTTTTGTTCTTATCACATATGTACGAGTTATAGGATCATACTCGGCATGCGATTCAATATTCTTGGGTTGACGAAGGTCGATTGGGGTTTCTTGAGGAGTAAGAAGCTCTTCATATGTTTGAGGGGCGGCTTGTTTTATAGGATAAGGCAACTCCTTTTGTTGCTTTTTAGACGAGGTTTCCTCTTTTGGTGCCACGGTTTGAGAAGGCGATGGGGCTTTCAACTCCGACTTATAATATTGCGCAGCCGAATAAAATAAAGATGTAGAGAACAGCATCGCTACTATTCCCAACCATAATCCATATTTTCTCCGTTTCTTACCTTCTACTTTTCCCATTTAATAATATCGTTGCAACCATCGTGCTACATCATCGATAAAGCCTTTTTAATAGCTACTTCCACTGCGATAGAAGGTTCATTATCAAATAATTTCTTAAGCACCTTTTGTGACTGCACTCGATTAAATCCAAGCATTACCAATGCTGCTAATGCTTCTTCATACACCTCATTAGTCACCGATGGTTGTAATATAAACGTATCACCTGTGGGTTTTATTTTATCTTTAAGGTCAACAATTATTCTTTCGGCAGTTTTTGAGCCTATTCCCTTCACTTTTTTGAGCATAGCATGGTCGCCCGACAATATAAATTGCTCTAATTGAGGTGCAGCTATCGACGACAATATCATGCGGGCTGTATTAGCGCCCACGCCCGACACTCCTATTAGCAACCTAAACAAACTGCGTTCTTGCTCATTTATAAAGCCATATAACACATGTGCATCTTCTCTTATAGCCTCGTGAACTAATAATTTTGCATTTTTCAAGCCATCGAGAGCTGAATATGTTGGCACCGAGATATTAAGCATATATCCCACTCCGCCACAATCAATTACTGCATAAGTTGGTGTCAACTCGGCCAACTCTCCTTTTATATATTCAATCATAACTATTTTATCTAATTTATTATGACACAAAGTTACATAATATATTTCACTTTTTAGACACTACACCTCTCACAAATCACTATAATTTACTACCTTTGCATTAATATTTAGTTTTCACTACACACATGGAGCAATTTGAAGCAATAATTCAAACTATAAGTGAAATTATATGGAGTTGGCCAATGATAATACTATTATTGGGCACACACATATATTTAACAATTAGATTGCGTTTCCCCCAACGCAAAATATTTACCGCCATCAAAATTTCACTTCACAGTGATAAAAAATCCAAAGGCGATGTCAGCCAATTTGCTGCTCTCGCAACTGCATTAGCTGCTACTATAGGGACTGGTAATATCATTGGTGTGGCTACAGCAATATCTCTTGGTGGTCCAGGAGCAGTATTTTGGTGTTGGCTCACAGGTGTGCTCGGCATTGCAACTAAATATTCCGAAGGGTTGCTCGCTATCAAATATAGAGTAACAAACGCCAACGGCGAAATGTCGGGAGGTCCTATGTACGCACTTGAGCGAGGATTGAACATGAAATGGTTAGCAATACTTTTCTGCATCTTCACTGCCGTTGCAGCCCTTGGCATTGGCAATATGGTGCAATCCAATTCTATCGCGCTTCTCGTTAATGACACATGGGGAGTTCCGTCACACATCAGTGGCATCATCATAGCCTCACTTGTTGCCCTTGTAATTATTTTTGGCGTTAAAGGTATCGCTAAAGTATGCACCACATTTGTGCCTCTTATGGCTTTGTTTTATATCGTTGGGTGTTTGTGGCTTTTAATCCTAAACTTTGATTATGTACCGGCTGCAATATCTCTCATCATCAACTCGGCATTTTCAACCGAGGCAATAGGTGGCGGATTTCTTGGTTCGGTAATGATTGTGGCAATGCGTTTTGGTATAGCTCGTGGGCTATTCTCCAACGAATCGGGACTTGGTTCGGCTCCTATTGTTGCTGCAGCAGCTCAAACACGCAACCCTGTGCGACAAGCGCTAGTATCGGCTTCAGGTACATTTTGGGACACCGTTATTATATGCGCACTCACTGGCATTGTTTTAGTGAGTTGCATCATCGCATACCCCGATATCGACACCTCATTGGGTGGCACTCTCACCACTGCCGCGTTTGCCAAACTACCCTTTGGAGGTAGCATCATGCTCACCATTTCACTATTCACCTTTGCTTTTTCAACGATTCTTGGTTGGTGCTATTATGGAGAAAAGTCGGTTGAATACCTTAGCGGTGTGAAATATGTTAAACTTTATCGCATCGTGTGGATTATAGCCGTTTTCTTTGGCGCAATAGTCAACCTATCGGTTGTGTGGACTATTTCTGATATCATGAACGCTCTTATGGCTATACCCAACCTCATATCACTGCTCCTCTTGTCGGGCTTAATAGCTAAAGAAACCAAACATTATCTCTGGGACAACCACCTCAACGACCGAGGCAATTAAACATAAATGGGAGATGTGTCACCCGCACGACACACCTCCCATCATCGATATATACCTCTAATTTACAATTCAGTTTTCCAAAGGCCATGTAGGTTGCAGTATTCATACACTGCTACTGCTTTTTCTTCGCCAAGATACACCACAGCTTCGGGTTTATCTTTCAAGTTTACTTGTATGCCACCATTTTCGGTTTCAACATACACAAATGAGATGTGATGTTCGGGCAACATTGGGTGATGCACACAACCCACCTCAACCTTTATGCTATTATTGTCGAGAACGGTTACCACTGGAAGATGTTTTTCGCCACTTGCGTCAACAGTGTTAGGCACTAATTCTACCATTTTTTCACCACAACACACCACAGGTACACCTGCATCAACAACTTTTACTATTACATTACCGCAATGATTGCATTTGAAAAATTTTGTAGCCATAATTATTATATTTTTTATTGTTAGTTATTCGTTTGTTTTGATTTACATTGCAAAGATATATACCTTTTCAACACCCTCCAACCGATAAAATCTATCATGCAATAGATTTTGTTTATATATGGGATAATAGGGAGGGACGAGAATTGCACTTCGCAATTCGGAGGGGTATTCAATGTGAATCAACTAGTTACATAATAAATTGTGCCAACAAAGTTATAGTTGCCTAAATAAATTGTGACAGTCTGTCTAAAATCGCCCAATCACATAGCAAGTTAATTATATATTTTTTGTTGATTTTCATTTATTCATAAAAATAGTAGTAACTTTGCATTATGATTTATCCCGATAGTTTTGAGAAGAAGATAGGTTTTGCTGCTGTGCGTGATATGGTAGCAAATCGTTGTACATCGTCTCTTGGCAAAGAATATTGTCAGGGAATGGCGTTCTCAACCGATTTTGACACGGTAAAACGCTTGCTCACATCTACAAGCGAGATGAAAATAATCATCGCTGGTGATGAAACTTTGCCATTGGAAAATATTCACGATGTAAATGCTTTATTGAAAAATTTGCGTGTACCAGGGACTTTTATCCCTGCCCCTGATTTGCTACACATTCGTCAATCGCTTGCAACTATTGCTGGGATATCAACATTTTTTGCTCATCATCGCAATGAAGATGGCTTAAGCCCCTATCCAGTCCTCGACCAACTATCGCTCACGCTCATTGCTTTTCCTTTTATTGTATCAACCATTGACCGTGTGGTAGATAGATTTGGTAATGTAAAGGATAATGCATCGCCCGAACTTGCCGAAATACGCCGTTCATTGTCGGCTATGACCGGAACTATCAACGCGGCTATGCGCCGTGTGATATCGCGTGCCACAAAGGAAGGGTATCTTGAGGGTGACACTACCCCATCGGTGCGCGACGGACGATTAGTGATTCCTGTATCGCCCATGTATAAACGCAAAATCAATGGTATTGTACATGATGAATCAGCATCGGGAAAAACTGTTTTCATTGAGCCTGCCGAGATTGTTGAAGCCAACAACCGTGTGCGCGAATTGCAGATGGATGAACGACGCGAAATTACTCGCATTCTCACATCGGTAGCCGACGAAATGCGTCCTCACATTGATGAAATGCTTGTGAGTTATGCCATTCTTGGCGAATTTGACTTTATTCATGCCAAGGCCTTATTTGCTCAAGAGATAGGAGGCGAACTCCCATCGTTGTGCGATAATCCCGAAATGGAGTGGTATCATGCATGCCACCCCGTATTATTACAATCGCTTGCTCGCCAAGGTAAAGAAATTGTGCCACTCGACATAACTCTCACTCCTCAAAATCGATTGTTAATTATCTCAGGACCTAATGCCGGGGGTAAATCGGTGTGTCTGAAAACTGTAGGCACGGTGCAATATATGACACAATGTGGTTTATTGCCTCCATTGTATGAAAACTCACACATAGGTATTTTTGATGACATCTTTATAGATATAGGCGATGATCAATCGCTCGAAGATGACTTGAGTACATATAGTTCGCACCTCAAAAACATGAAACATTTTGTGGCCAAGGGTCGAAAATCAACATTGGTATTGATTGACGAGTTTGGTGGTGGCACAGAGCCTCAAATAGGTGGAGCAATAGCTCAAGCAATTCTCAAAGTATTTAACGACAAAGAGATGTGGGGAGTGATTACTACCCACTACCAAAATCTCAAGCATTTTGCAGAAGATACTCCCGGGCTAATTAATGGGTCGATGCTCTATGACCGCCACTTAATGCAACCACAGTTCAAATTATCAATAGGTAATCCTGGCAGTTCGTTTGCCGTTGAGATTGCCAAAAAGATAGGTTTGCCAAGCGAAATCATTGCCAATGCCGAGGAAATCGTGGGCAGCGATTATATCAATCTCGACAAATATTTGCTCGACATCACTCGCGACAAACGCTATTGGGAAAACAAGCGCACCGCAATACGCCAAAAAGAGAAAAAACTCGAACATCTGCTTGAACAATATGAAAACGATGCTACACAATTGCGCGAAAAACGCCGTGAAATCATCAGCGAAGCTCGCGACGAAGCTCGTCGCATTCTCGACAGCAGTAACGCGTCAATAGAGCGCACTATTCACGAAATCAAGCAAGCACAGGCCGAAAAAGAGCGCACTCTTGAGGCTCGTCGCCGTCTACAAGAGGAGAAAAAGCAACTTACTAAAGAAGGTAACGATAAAAATGAGCATCATCTACTCAAAAAAGCCCCGAAAAGCAAAAACAAGCAAGTTCAAGCCAAAAAGAAAGAGGTCGAACCAATATCGGTGGGTGACAATGTGAAAATGGAAGGTCAATCGACAGTGGGCACTGTGATGGAAATCAATGGCAAAAATGCACTTGTGGCATTTGGCATGCTAAAAACCACAGTAAAACTCGATCGCTTGAAACGCACCATTGCACAAGCGCAATCGGGCGCAAAAAAGGCGTCGTTTATAAGCGCTTCTACAACCGACAAATTGCGCGAACGCCAACTTAATTTCAAACAAGAGATTGATGTGCGAGGTATGCGTGTTGATGAAGCTGTGCAAGCTATTACATATTTTATCGACGATGCGATTCAATTCAGCATCAAACAAGTGAGAATTCTACATGGCACTGGCACTGGTGCGTTGCGTCAATATATACGCCAATATCTCGATTCGGTAAATGGTGTGAAATCATATCGCGACGAACATGTGCAACTCGGAGGTGCTGGCATCACAGTTGTTATATTAGAATAACAAAACAACAACATTCCGGCTATGCCGTACTCCCCAATTTTCTTCGTGAATTTCAAGTGGAGAGTTTATATTTTAGAATAACGAGGCAATCTGATAAATCACAAAACCAGCCAACCATGCCACTGCTGTGTTATACACCACAGCAAATGCCCCATATTTCCAACTACCCGTTTCTTTCACTATAGCCGTGATTGAGGCTATACATGGGCAATAAAGGAGTATAAACACCATAAAACTCAATGCCGATGCGTAGGTGAAATCGGGTTCGCCCGTTGATGGCGAAGGGGCTTTGAGATGAGCCGATAATGTTGCATCGGTAACCTCTGTTTCACCAAAGTCGGCATAAAGCACGCCAAGTGTTGACACCACAATTTCCTTTGCAGGCAACCCCGCAAGCGCAGCCACCGAAGCTCTCCAATGGAATCCAAGGGGCTCTAATGCCGGATTGATAGCCTTACCCATCATTTCAAGATATGAGTCGGTAGCAGGATTTATTGTTGCATCATCGTGAGCAATCTCTACTTGCTGTTGAGCCACATCGTTGTGCATAGGGAAATAGTTTAATGCCCACACAATTATACTTGCAAATAGGATAATTCCACCCATTTTCTTCAAATATTGTTGCCCTTTGCTCCACATATGGCTAAGCGACATTTTAAGTGATGGCATGCGATATGGAGGCAACTCCATTACAAATGGAGTTTCATCGGCCTTGAAATAAAATTTACGCAACATCTTTGCTGTAACAATAGCAACCAATATTCCCAAGAAATACATCGAAAAGAATGCTATGGCTGCATATTCACGGAAGAATGTTGACACAAACAGTACATATATAGGTAATCGTGCCGAGCACGACATAAATGGATTAATCAATATTGTTATGAGACGACTACTACGGCTTTCAATTGCTCGTGATGCAATAATAGCTGGCACATTGCATCCAAAACCCATCACCAATGGTATAAATGATTTTCCGTGTAATCCTATGCGATGCATCAATTTATCCATGATAAACGCAGCACGAGCCATATATCCCGAGTCCTCCATAAAGGAGATAAAGAAAAAGAGTATCAATATATTAGGCAAGAATACGATAACACCTCCTACCCCTCCTATCACTCCATCAACTATCAAATCTTTTAATGGGCCGGCAGACATAATGCCATCTATTGCCGATGACAACCAACTTACACCCAACTCAATCCAATGCATAGGATATGAGCCCACCTCAAAAGTAGCCCAAAAGATAGCAAACATTATGAGCAAAAAGATAGGAAATCCAAATAGACGATTGGTCACAAATGCGTCAATAATGCGAGTGTTGCGAGTTACATCTTTCTCGTTCTCGGTCATTGTCTCGGCCAACGCTCCAGCAATGAATCCGTACTTTTGATTTGCGATTAACGATGCAACATCTTCTTTGCGCAATAGTTCGATATGTTTTAATTCGCGATTACGCAGCGATATAAGTCGGTCAAATTCGGGCGACACTTTAAGCATTTCTTCCACCTCGCCATCTCGTTCAAGCAATTTTATTGCAAGATATCGTGGCGAGAAGTGTTGTCCCACATGGCGGTCTTTCTTCAATTCATCTTTAAGTTGACTCACACTCATCTCAATATCACCACCAAGACTCACATGTATGTGACGCACCGTTTCGTTTCGTCCTTCATATACCTCAATCACCTTTTCAAAAAGTTGATTGATACCCTCACCCGATTTTGACACTGTGGGAACAATAGGCACACCTATCATATTGCCAAGCATAGCATAATCGAGCTCGCTACCCGAGCGCTTGAGTTCGTCATACATATTCAAAGCAATGACCATGCTTCGGTCCATATCGATAAGTTCGGTAGTGAGATATAGATTGCGCTCAAGGTTTGACGCATCTACTACATTTATAATCACATCGGGGATTTCATCTTTAAGGTAGCGACGCACATAAAGTTCCTCGGGAGTGTATGCCGAAAGTGAATAAGTGCCTGGAAGGTCAACGATATTAAATTTATAGCCACCATATTCAAACTGTCCCCTTTTGGCATCAACCGTTACGCCACTATAGTTTCCCACATGCTCGTGAGTGCCAGCCGCAATATTAAACAATGAGGTCTTGCCACAGTTGGGATTGCCTATAAGGGCCACATTAATAGTGTGACGCATTCCACGATATTGGGCAGAGTATTCATCGGTATCATCAACCACATCAAGGTGCGTTATATCGGGGACTTTGTCGGCATCGGCAACAGGAATAACCTCCACAAGGTGTGCTTCACTCAATCGAAGCGACACCTCATAGCCCATCAATGTATATTTCACCGGGTCGTTGAGTGGTGCACTCATGAGAGCAGTGATTTTGCGACCTTTCACAAAACCCATCTCAATCACGCGCTTACGAAAAGCGCCATGACCGAGAATCTTCACGATTATGCCCGTTTCACCCGGCTTTAATTCCGACAATCTCATTGTTCAATAAATTTGAGACTGCAAATATCTAAAAAAAATCGCTAATTAAGAAGAAAAACAGCCCTTTTATTTAGAATCAGTCTAAATTATTTTTTCATCACAACAAAATTATCCCCACAAAGTTGCGCTACAAACACTCAAATAGCACCTAATTTTTCGTTTAATTCTTGTTATTACACGCGATTTGCACTATCTTTGCAGTTAGATACATAATGTATCTATATGAGTACTGAATAAAAATGTTTTTATAAAATGCCAAGTATATCTCAACGCGGACAGATAATGCCCGCATCACCTATTCGCAAACTCGTGCCTTTGTCAAATGCCGCAAAGGAGCGTGGTGTGAAAGTATATCATTTAAACATTGGTCAACCCGACCTACCTTCCCCTCAAGAGGGCTTGGAGGTGTTAAAACATATTGATCGCACAACGCTTGAATACAGTCCATCGGAAGGATTGTTGACTTTACGCCAAAAATTGGCCGCATACTATAAACGATTCAACATTGATGTTGATGTAGATGACATTATCGTTACAACTGGCGGTAGCGAAGCTGTATTGTTTGCGTTTATGGCTTGCCTTGACCCGGGCGACGAGATTATCGTTCCCGAACCTGCATATGCCAACTACATGGCGTTTGCTATTTCGGCGGGAGCTAAAATCGTAACAGTACCATCAAGCATCGATGAGGGGTTTGCATTGCCCCCTGTTGAGAAATTTGAGGCCCTAATCACTCCCCGCACAAAGGGGATATTGATTTGCAACCCCAACAATCCTACTGGCTATCTTTATACTCAAAAAGAGATGAACCAAATTCGCGACATCGTAAAGAAATATGATTTGTTTCTTTTCTCTGACGAGGTTTATCGCGAATTTTGTTACACTGGAGCGCCATACATCTCTGCCTTCCATCTCCCAGGCATTGAAGAACAAGTAGTCTTGATTGACTCTGTATCAAAACGATATAGCGAATGTGGCATTCGCATCGGAGCAATCATCACCAAGCACCAAGAATTAAAGAAAAATGTAATGAAATTCTGCCAAGCTCGTTTGAGTCCACCTCTATTGGGTCAAATTGTGGCAGAAGCTTCAATTGATGCAAGTCCCGACTATATGTTGATGACTTATAACGAATATGTTGAACGCCGTAAATATCTCATCGACGGATTAAATAAAATTCCAGGATGCTACTCTCCTATTCCTATGGGAGCATTCTACACCGTTGTATCACTCCCTGTTGATGATGCCGACAAATTCTGCGAATGGTGCCTTCGTGACTTTGAATACGAAGGTCAAACAGTGTTTATGGCACCAGCATCGGGCTTCTACACAAGCGAAGGTGTGGGACGCAATGAGGTTCGTGTGGCATATGTTCTCAAAAAAGAGGATCTTGCCAAAGCACTTAAAGTGCTTGCTGAAGCATTGAAAGCATATCCTGGCCGAACAATATAATGAACATATCGCTCTTTATTGCCCGACGACTTCAACTCAAAGGCACTAAACGCGACACTTCGTCGTCGAGCACTATTATTGCCGTTGCTGGTGTTGCCATTGCAATTATTGTGATGGCTTTAACATTATCGGTTGTTCTTGGATTTAAAAATCAGATACGCGAAAAAGTTACTGGCTTTGAATCACAAATAACAATCAACCCAGCAACCGATTACACTATAGGTGAAGTTGAACACACAATCTCTTTTTCTGACACATTAAAGAATATCATTCTCCCATCGCTTGCCAACTGTGATTCGGCAACCATTTCTCTAGCATTGAAACAACCTGGCATAATTAAAACCGATGAAAATTTCATTGGGTTAGTTTTTAAAGGGATTGACAACACGAGCAACAATTCTTTTATTAAAGGGAACCTCATTGAGGGCTCATTCCCAGATTTCGGGGCTGATTCATGCAAAAATGACATAGTAGTGTCATCAACGACAGCATCGGCCTTAAATCTATCATTAGGGAATCGAGTAAATACTTATTTTTTTAGCGATGGAAATATTCGTGCTCGCAAATTTAACATCGTAGGCATTTATAACAGTAACTTTGGCGAATATGACAAACTCATTGCATATGCGCCGCTTAAAACACTACAACGCATTGCCAATCTCGACTCAATATCGGGTACTTCTATTGAAATAAATGGCTTTGACAATGATAATATTTACAACAAATCATATGAACTTCAATCGGCTATTAACCAAGCCGTATATTCACAACAACTCAAGAAAATATATTCAGTAAGCAATGTGTATAATTCGGGAGCAATGTATTTCAATTGGCTCGATTTACTCGACATGAATGTTGTTGTAATATTAATATTAATGTCGTGTGTATCAGCCATCACATTAATATCTTGTTTATTCATAATCATCCTTGAACGAGTGAGAACTATAGGGTTATTGAAATCGCTTGGCGCAACAAATACTCAAATTAAACGAGTATTTATTTATATGACACAACGGCTTGTGCTTCGAGGCATGTTGTTGGGAAATATCATCTCATTAGCATTTATTTATTTGCAATATTATTTTCACATCATTCCTCTCGACCCAGAAGCTTATTATTTGAACTTTGTACCGGTAGAGATTAATTGGCTACACATAATTTTATTAAATATAGGAGTAATTACTATCTCAAGCCTCATTCTCATCCTTCCATCTCACATCGTTTCAAAAATTAGCCCGGCACAAACGATGAAATATGAATAAAAAAATAACCTTTTTGGCACATTATTTGTTGTAAAAGTAATATTATCATTAACTTTAGTTAATTGGCAACTTTTTAATAGTGTTTTTTATTTACTTTTGCATAGAATTTTCTTAAAATATAATATATATCAATGACAGAAACTATCAACATCACCCAATTAATAACCGAAGGGATTCAAGAACGAAAAGGGAAAGGCATTTCAATCGTAGATTTAAGCCACATCGAATCGGCTGCAACCGAGCGTTTTATCATTTGCGAAGGTTCATCAACTATGCAAGTGAGTGCTATTGCCGATAGCATTCGCGAGTATCTCCTTGAGCATGCCGGAATAAAACCATATAACTACGACGGATATCAAAACTCTCAATGGATTGTCATAGACTATGGCCACACCCTTGTGCATGTATTTATTCCTGAATTCCGCACACTTTACAACCTTGAAGAATTGTGGAGCGATGCTAAAATCACTCAAGTTCCCGATTTAGACTAATCATACACACAAATTTATTATATGGCAGATTTTAAACCGAACAACAAAACTACTAAAAAACCTACATTCAAATTCAGTATTTTTTGGATGTATGCACTCATTATCTTGTTTTTGGGTGGAATGTATGTCCTCAACAAGGAGGGTAACACAATAGATAAAGATGTTACTTTACAAGAATTTACTAAATATGCTACCATTGATCATGGTATCACAAACATCATTATCTCCGATGACAACACAGTAGTGGGAGTGCTAAACGATTCGTTGGCAGCAAAAATTTTTGACAAGCAATATACCCAAAACAAAAATAACATTACTGCGGCACGCATTCACACCGACTGCAACTATATTTCTATGACCGACATGGTTGCAAAATGGTCGGAGAAAGGCATATATACCGGCAAATATGAAACAGAGCAAGAAAGCAGCCTGTCTAAAATCCTTTGGTCGATAGGTCCGTTATTATTGCTCGTTGTATTTTGGATTTTTATTATGCGTCGTATGGGCGGTGGCGGAGCTGGAGGAGGCGCCGGCATCTTCAATGTGGGCAAGTCAAAAGCTCAAATTTTTGACAAAAACAATTCAGTAAAAGTAAACTTCAATGATGTTGCAGGCTTGGCCGAAGCTAAAACCGAAATTGAAGAAATTGTTGAATTCCTCAAGAATCCTCAAAGATATACCGAACTTGGTGGTAAAATCCCTAAAGGTGCGCTCCTTGTAGGCCCTCCAGGAACAGGTAAAACATTATTAGCTAAAGCTGTAGCGGGCGAGGCTAATGTGCCATTCTTCTACATGTCAGGGTCGGAATTCACCGAAATGTTTGTGGGCGTAGGTGCATCACGCGTGCGCGACCTATTCCGTCAAGCAAAAGAGAAATCTCCTTGTATTGTCTTTATTGATGAGATTGATACTGTGGGACGAGCTCGTGGCAAAAGCCCAAGCATGGGAGGTAATGACGAGCGTGAAAACACGCTGAACCAACTCCTCACCGAAATGGATGGTTTTGGCACTAATAGCGGTGTAATTATTCTTGCAGCAACCAACCGTGCCGACATTCTTGACAAAGCGCTTATGCGAGCAGGTCGTTTTGACCGTCAAATATATGTTGAACTACCCGACCTCAATGATCGTGTAGCAATTTTCAATGTGCACCTTCGCAACATTAAAATCGATGATAGCGTTGATGTTGATTTGCTTGCTCGTCAAACACCTGGGTTCTCTGGTGCCGACATTGCCAATGTATGTAACGAAGCTGCTCTTATTGCTGCCCGACACAATAAAACAAAGGTTGAGCGTCAAGACTTTATTGATGCCGTTGACCGCATAATTGGTGGATTGGAAAAACGCAATAAGATTACGACCGACGACGAAAAGCGTGCGATTGCAATACATGAAGCTGGTCATGCTACTGTATCATGGCATCTCAAATATGCCAATCCTCTAATAAAGGTTACTATTGTGCCTCGAGGCAAAGCCCTTGGTGCTGCATGGTATCTCCCCGAAGAGCGACAAATAACTCCATCGCAAGCTATCCTCGACGATATATGCTCATTGCTCGCAGGTCGTGCAGCCGAAGAACTTTTCTTGGGACACATATCAACAGGGGCTGCTAATGACCTTGAACGCGTCACAAAACAAGCCTACGCTATGGTTGTATATTACGGCATGAGCGAGAAACTGCCCAACATCAGCTATTACGACTCAACTGGCCAAGAATATGGATTCTCAAAACCATTCAGCGATGATCGTGCTAAAATGATTGATGAAGAGGTGTCGCGCATCATCAACGAACAATATGAACGAGCAAAGGCTATTCTTACTCAACATGCCGAAGGTCATGAGCAATTAGCCAATATTCTCATCACGCGTGAGGTAATCTTCACCGAAGATGTTGAACAAATTTTTGGCAAGCGTCAATGGTCATCACGCTCCGATGAAATATTAGCTGCTAAATCGGCCGAGGCTGCTAAAGCCGAAACTGAAGAAATTGCCGAGAACAAAAAAGTGGCTGAAGAGCGAAATGCATCAAACAATAATAATGATGACAGATCTCAAGGCGAAGAAAATGCATACCCAGCCAATATGCCTCCATTGCCTCATGACAAAAAATCATAAATAGTCACCACAAAGCTATGCAATAGTGTATTGCATAGCTTTTTACATAGCACAAACACTACTATTTGTTTCATTTGGCATTATAATTTAAATGTGAATAGATTTAACAAAATATTATTATCATTCTTATTATGTATATTTTTCTCTGCATCCATTAATGCTGAGAAGAAAAGCGATTCTATTCAAGCAAATTTTGAATCCCAATTAGATTCATTAGCAACATTTATCGACTCTATGAATTTGGAGTCTAACGATAGCGCTAAAAATGCTTCTTCATGGGATAGTTTTATAAATAAACTACCCTCTTGGTCGCAAGAATATATAAGATCGCTATTTACAGGAAATGTTGACCGCACTTTTGAGAAAAAAGTAGATATGAGTTGGGGCATCATTCCATCATATGGTCGAGAAGCCAGTTTCGGACTTTTGGGAGCAGCAACTGGGCAGTATCGTGTAAATCGACAAGACTCAACACTATCTCCATCGGATTTCACTATTTCATTAAATGCTACTCTCAACGGCTTTTTCGTGTTGGATATATATGGAAACCACCTCTTCTCCGACCACAAATCACGCATTTCCTATGACATTGAGCTATATCGCAAACGATTGGAATTTTGGGGATTAACAGTTGATGAATCTACCAAAAATCAGATGAGCCAATATGATCGACGCCAAATCAATTTTCACGCTCAATATATCTACGACATTAACGACAAATTCTATGTTGGAGGTGTGCTTCAAGCCAACTACACAGATGCTGTTAATGTCTTAAATCCCGAATATATGCTCGGCTATCAAAACCAATTTTTTGTTACCGGCGCAGGGTTATCTTTCGGATTTGACACACGCGACCATCTTGTTACTCCTACCAAAGGTATTCACATCTTGTATCAACCTATGATTTTCCCAAAGTTTTTGGGTAATGCTGGAGTTACATTCCACAGTCATAAGTTCATCTTTGATGGATATTTCAAAATGTGGAAAGGTTCGGTTCTTGCTGTTGACCTCTATACTAAATTCAATAGCAAAAATGTCCCCTGGACAATGCGAGAAATGATTGCTGCTGATGGTGTTCGTATGCGTGGATATTATATGGGCTCAATTATTGACAATAACCAAATTGCTGCACAAATTGAATATCGCCAACAGATATGGAAACGACTTGGAGCCGTTGTATGGGGTGGATATGGCACACTATTTCCTGACTTTGATGCCTTAAAAAACTACAAAGATTTACACTTCTTCCCTAATTATGGTGTAGGTTTAAGATTTGAATTTAAGAACAAAGTAAATATCCGTGCCGACTACGGTTTTGGCAAAAACACATCGGGGCTCATAGTCACAATTGGAGAAGCATTCTAATTAACGCATAAAAAACTCGCAAAGGATATAACTTTGCGAGTTTTTAATTTTTAAATAACACTCCGTTATTTCACCTCATCAAGAATTTGTGTTGCAGCATTTTTTGTATCAACCTTCTTAATTATGTGAGTTATCACACCTGCCTCATCGGTCACAAATGTAGTACGCACAGTACCCATATACACTTTGCCACACATCTTTTTTTCTTGCCACACGCCAAAAACTTCATTTAGGACCAAATCGGTGTCGGCAATCAACTTAAAAGGCAATGAATATTTATCACTAAACTTGCGATGCGATGCGACACTATCTTTGCTCACACCCACAACGGCAAATCCTGCATTAAGCAATTCATCATACCCATTACTCAAACTGCAAGCCTCAGCTGTACACCCCGATGTGTTATCTTTTGGATAAAAATATATAACTAATTTTTTCCCTTTAAACTGTGATGCCATTATTTCATTTCCATCGGCATCAACCCCCAATATTTCGGGTATTCTATCCCCTATTTTTAGTGCCATAATTAATAATTTTAATGTTAATGATACAAATATAACAAATTGTATTTACTATATCGATTGGCGCCTTTGTTAAAAATAAAAAAAACTTCCCCACACTTAACATCTGACAACGTTTATCGTGTTTCTAATTGCATTCTCACACTTTATGTCGATATTTTTCTTAATTCCATCAAGTATTTTATCTAAATCTTGCATAAACGAATATTTTTCGCAAACTTTGCAAAGTTTTTCCTACACATATATAAATATATGTGACATATATCATAGTTTACAATTTATATAAAAAATAATATTTTAATTTAACTTCCTATTTTATGAAAAAACTTTACTCAGTTTTCATGATGGCGTTAATGACTATTACAATGTCATTTACCGCAAAGGCCGATATTACGGTTACATTAAAAGTTGACGACGCAACTCGTTTGACTGCGTATTACCAATTTTATGATGCAAGTTACAACACTCAACAAGTTGACCTTGATTTGACTCAATTTACAGGCGAACAAGGTGGTCAATTTACTATTGGCGGTGATTATGGTTACTTATATGTAAATGCAACTTCAGGAAATGTTATTACTGAAGCTATGAACGAAACGACTGGTAGTTCTGCTTCTACTGGTAGCTCTACATATTTCTACATCGGATCATATGCTGGTGCTGCTCAAGTAATTTCAGTTAAGTCGGCAGACTTGGCTGCGTCACGCACAGCAAGCTGCACAGTTAATATTGATGATGCATCAAAAGTAAATATGAGCTACTATGATGGTTCTAAAGTTGAATTAGTTAATGGCGAAAATACTGTTAAGTTCAATCCTGCAACAGAATCTCAATTCCAAATTTCACATGTTAACTACGGTGAAACCTTGTATTCAGTAAAACTTAATGATGTAGCACAAGCTGACTCATATGGTCGTTACTATGTAACAGTTGCAGATGGAGACAAACTCGACATTGCAGCTAACTTCCCTGTTGTTCCTGCTACTATTTCATTCTCATATGGAGCTAATGAGGCTGAAGTAATTGGTTGTCTTTCAGCAAAAGTAAACGGCATTGATGTTACTGACTTTGACGGCAAAACATTATCAGTTATGATGGGTGACAAAGTTACACTCATCGGCAACACCGACCTTTATAACTTTAATTATGCAATTACAGTAAACGGTGCTTCACAATATTTCTATGGAAGCTATGAGTTTACAGTCACTTCAGAAACTAACACAGTTGAAGTTAATGCAACTAAATACACTTCATATAACGCATACATTACAGTAGATACTCCCGAAAACATTGAAGTATATCCTGGCAACTCTAACACTCCTCTTCAATTAACTGCAGGAGAAGCAACTGCTATGGAAATTACATCAAACAACAATTATATCAATGTTCGCCCAACTACCGATTGCAGCATCGTTTCTATTAAAGTAAATGGTTCTGAATATGGTTCTGAAAATGGTTATGGCACTTCAAGTACAACTATTCGCAACATAAACGAAAACGATCAAATCGTTATCACCACTAAAAAAATTGCACGCGATAAAGCAGCAACTATCTGGGTTGATGATTTGAATGCTGCACAATATGGCTATGGAGTTCAACGCTACTCTGACCGTGCTTCAGTTACATTGGTTTCAGGCGAAGCTGTTACTGTAAACTTTGATGACTCTGACAATCCATATTATCTATCATTCTATGGACCAACCTACTGCTCTATCTTCCAAAACGGCATTTATTCAGTTCCACAATACGAAGGTAGCACATCATACTACATCACTTTAGCTAATGGCGATGCTATAAAAGTTTATCTTGCAAGCTTGCCCGAAAAATATGCAGTATCATTCGTTCAAAACATTGAGAATGCTATTTCTTCAGTTGCAACCGATAGTCAAGCATACGCCAACTGGGCTTCAGGCTTCACTGCATTGGCTGGAACAAAAGTTGCAATTACAACATCTGACGACAAAGCCGAAGTAACTGTTAATGGCGAAAAAGCAACAGCCGATGAAAATGGTACTTTTGTAGTTGAAATCACTAACGATACTGAAATCATCATAAGCGAAGCTTCGGGCATTGAAAATATTGAAATGGAAAATGCTGGCAACGGAAATGTTTACAATATGCAAGGCATTCTCATTTACAAAAACGCTTCAAGCGAACAAATCAACAACCTCCCTGCCGGATTATACATCGTTAACGGCAAAAAAGTTATTCGCAAGTAATTATTAGTTAACAAAGCACATATAGAGGAGCTCTCAATTTACACATGAGAGTTTCCTCTATTTTGTGGTTAAATAAACAAGTAAAAATCACTCAACTCATTTTAAGTTTAATTATGAAAAAAATCTCGGCAAGTGCGTTATTATTAGCATTGGCAATTTCTGCTTCAGGTCAAGCACTCGACTTGGGTAGTCGCGCCATTATGCGCCAATATCAATCGCAAAGCATTCCCACTCACAATGCTTACACCAAAGCATTGGAACAGTTAAATATTCCTACTTCTCACATCACCGGTTTGATTAAACTTTCTGAGGGAACAACTATGGAAGAGCTCGAGGCCGAAGGTGTAAATATTGTACGCTCTCGTGGCAACATCGCATTGGTTTCTATGCCCGTGGGCGAAGTTGAACGCATCTCTGCTCTTAAACAAGTAAAGACACTTCAACTTTCACGCAAGGTATTGCCTAAAATGGACAAAGTGCGCACAGCTATGGGGGTTGACAAAATCCATGCAGGAACCGACCTCCCACAAGCATATACCGGCAAAGGTGTAGTTGCTGGCATCGTTGACCAAGGTCTCGACCCTAATCACATCAACTTTCGCAATGCCGATGGCACATCTCGCATTCAACAACTCACTCACATCTATGTAACTTCAGCCACAAGCGATGGTTATGATGTAGATATGTACACACCCGAAAATATTGCTAAATTCGGCACCGACAATATAGGTACTTTCCACGGTTCACACACTCTTGGCATTATGGCCGGTGGATATCGCGACACCATGACAGTAGCCAAAGGCACAAGCATGTTAAGTGCTAAAGTAGAGACCGACTACAACCCATTCTATGGTTCAGCCTACGAAGCCGACATTGCTGCATCATGTGGTGACCTAAACGACATGTTAATCGCTCTTGGCGTTGAAGGTGTTCTTGATTATGCTTATAAGACAAACAAACCTGCAGTCATCAACCTTTCGTTAGGGAGCAATGTGGGTCCTCACGATGGTTCTGAAATCATGAGTCAATATCTCGACCTTGCAGGAAAAGAGGCTATTATATGTATAGCAGCTGGTAACGAAGGTGAACTCCCTATCGCTCTCAATAAAACATTGACAAGTGAAAATAATGTAGTTAAGTCATTTATTAAGCCTACATATCCCGAGGTGCCAACTTCACAAGGCACATACTACAATTTGAGATATGACCAACTATACATTTATAGCGATGACAAAACCGAATTCACAGTAAAACTTGTTGTTTACAATAAATCTCGTGGCACAGTTACATTCCAACATGCCATCACTTCCAACATGAATGGTAGCGCAGTTTACTATGCGTCACCCGGATATGCTCAAGAAGGTGACCTCACGAACACCAACTTCACACGCGCATTTGATGGCTATGTGGGCATGGGCTCTATGATTGACGAAAACAACGGACGCTATTATGTATTGATTGACTATTTTGTTAGCGACAACCAATCGACCAACGCCAATGGCAACTATCTTTTAGGATTTATCGTGGAAGGTAAAGATGGCCAACGCGTTGACTGCTACTGTAGTGGTCTTTATTCATCAATGGATGCATATGGCCAAGAAGGCTGGGACAATGGTAGCACAAATGGTTCAATTAGCGATATGGCATGCGCCAAAAATGTGCTTGTTGTAGGTTCATACAATACTCGCAACGCATGGGTTTCTCTCGATGGAAAAGCTTATAACTATCCTGGCCAATATACACCTGGATATATCTCAAGTTTCTCTTCATATGGTACACTAATTGATGGTCGCAATCTCCCTCACATATGTGCACCTGGTGCTACAACTATTTCATCAACTAACACCTACTATATTGATAGCAACAAGGTTCCTATGAGTGCATTGCAAGGTCAACGCACCGAAGATAAACGCAAAAACTATTGGCACCAACAAGTAGGTACATCAATGGCAACTCCAGCAGTAGCCGGTGCTATAGCACTCTGGCTTGAAGCCGACCCGACATTGACCATCGACGAAGTAAAAGATATTGCAATGTCAACTGCCGTAAAAGATTCATATGTAGCAGCAGGCGATCCTGTACAATGGGGTGCTGGTAAATTTGACGCATATGCAGGCCTTAAAGAGGTATTACGCCGTGCCGAAGAAGATGGTGTAGAAGGAATCACATCAGATAACGACTCTCGATTGATGATTACCCCTGCCGGCCACAATATTTTTGAGGTATTTATTGGAGGAGCAAATGAGATAGATGCTACCATTTATAACATTGCCGGACAACCTGTATTAACTCAATCATGCCAAAGTGATGAGGCCATAATCGATGCTTCATCATTAAATGCTGGTGTATATATTATTTCAATAAATAATAACTATAACCAGCGTATCCTCGTAAAATAATTTAACTAAATAATATTTATATTTTTATGAAAATTAAAATTAGTTCATTGGTACGCAAGGCCTTGCTATGTCTCTCCGTCATAGGCTTTGCAAATGTGGCAATGGCTCAAACCTTCGATGAGCCAGTAATCACATTCAAAACCAATATTTATGACTCATACGGAGAAGCTAATCAATTCTCATTGGTTATTGGCACAAAAGCCGAGAACCAATATGTTGATGTGGACTGCGGTTTTGGCAAAATCGAGTATGAAGTACAACCTGCCTATATGGATTCATTGAATCAAATGGGTGGTACACTCATTAGTTGCCAAGTATCAAAAGAAGGTGTTGTAAAAATCTATGCCGACCCATCTCAAATTGACTACTTCAACGCAAGTGGATGTTACATCTCGTCTATCGAATTTAACAACTGCAAAAACCTCATTATTCTTGACCTCACTCACAATGAGATGAAAGGTCTTGACTTGAGCAACCTTACAAACCTTCAAGCTTTATATGTTTCTGACAACACATTTAGCGCTGAATCGCCTTTGAAAATAGGCAAAAACAAGCCCAATTTAACCATCCTTGAGATGAATACAATTGAGCATCTTGACCCCGAATTTAATATATCGGACTACCCCAACCTCATGTCGTTTGACGGATATCACAACATGGGGTTAAAACAAATCGACCCCACAGGTTGCCCCAACTTGATGCGATTGACCGTTGATGTTACCGACATTGAAAGCGTAGATGTATCAAAAAACCCATATCTTACAGTTCTTAATGTTTCAAACACCAAAGTAACATCTTTGGACATAAGCAAAAACCCATATCTTTTAGAACTATACTGCGACCACTATGGTTCTTACAACTACGAATACAAAATTTCGGAACTTGATCTCTCTAATAATCCAAAACTCAAATATTTATTCTGCGCAGGCAACAACTTGACCAATCTTGACATCTCTAAATGCCCTGAACTCATCACCGTTGCTGCCAACAATAACTATTTGACATCGTTTGATGTATCTAAAAACCCCAATCTTTACATCGTAGAGATTCACAACAACTGTCTCGACTTTGCTACTCTCCCACTCGACCCAGGTACATGGAACACCTACTACTATGGTCAACGCGATTTCCCC
This sequence comes from Muribaculaceae bacterium, assembly GCA_045646905.1. Taxonomy (GTDB): domain Bacteria; phylum Bacteroidota; class Bacteroidia; order Bacteroidales; family Muribaculaceae; genus RGIG4079. The sequence goes on along the minus strand of JAZRLP010000026.1, from coordinate 202,887 downwards.
GTGAATAAATCATACAAAGTAGGTTCTACATTTGACTATAGCGCTCGTGTGCTTCGCGAAGGAACTATTACCGACGCTGCTTTGTATAGCATCTCTGAAGAATCGGGTAGCGCTTCACCTGTAGACCCTAGCTACTATACTTATGAAAATGGTGTGATGACTATCAACCAAATTCCTCAAGACAGCGTTTATATTGCATTTGCCAACTCAATGTTCCCCGATGCAATTTTAAAAACTGGTAAATTTAAGCTTAAAACCGAAGCTGAATATGGTGACAGCATTAAAGCATTCTCATTCACATCGGGTGCCGACAACGGCAAAGAGTTAGCATTTGGTGTGGGAATCTTGGGTGCAACCCCTCAAAATCCTAAAGAATTCTATGTATGCTTTGGCGATTATACATCACACTCATTTACTGCAACAACTTCAGATATTCCTTCAACGCCCAATGTTAAAGGTCTCAAAAACGGATATGGAGCAATTCAAGTATTTGTAAAAGAAGGTGACCAACTCACTGCAATTGACATAAAAGATGTGCCAATGTTCTCGGCCGACCCCACTCCTTCAGCGTCATTACAATATCTCAATATCGTAAATGCTGGTCTATACTCTATCGACCTTTCTTGGAACCGTTGCTTAAGAACATTAAATCTTGCTGGCAACAATTTCTCTACTCTTTCTCTTGCTGGATGCAATGGAAATTACAGTAAAAATGCGTTGCATGAAATCAATCTCAGCAATAATGCCATCACCGAGTTGACATTAAACGATATGCGCGCTGTGAGAAATCTTTATCTCAACAACAACCAATTGTCAACAATCGACCTCTCATTTGGCGACTATGTTGAGAATATCGATATTTCAAACAATAATTTCACCGAAATCAATTTGGGTTATTGCTCATGCTTGAAATCGTTTAAGGCTTCAAACAACAAGCTTTCTTCAATCACAATGCCCGAAACAAATGTGCTCGAATATTTCGCTTGTGACAATAACAACTTCACACTTGCCTCTATCCCTGCACGCGGAAACATTGCCGAAGAAGCATTTATTTACGCTCCTCAAGCCGATTATGTTATTGCAACAAAAGGTCCTTGCACCGATCTTTCAAGCCAAAACATTGTTAATGGCAATAAAACTACATTTACATGGAAAGATAGCAAAGGTCAAGTACTAACCGAAGGTGTTGACTACACTATTTCAAACGGTCTAACTCGATTTGTAAACACCAATGTTGGCAACATCTATTGCGAAATGAGCAATGCTTCACTTCCTGCATTCTCGGGTAAAAATGTTTACAAAACTACACCTATCTTGGCTGCCGGAATGCCTACTCACGAAGTTGCATCGTTCCACACCATCAACGAAGGAGACTCTGTTACTTTATCATTAGCTGCTGCTAAAGCTGGTACAGCAATCTATTTCGATTGGTCGGGCGATAATAATGTAACTCAATATATTCTTGGTGATACTTATCGCATCTTTGGCGCTACTACTTGTGGCAATAAAAATGTTAAAGTATATACCTACGAACCCACCGAAGATATCACCGTGTTCAGTATGACTGGCGCAAAATTGTCATCTTTTGATGGTTCAAATCTCACTAAAGCAATCAATGTGAGCGTTTGCGATGCAGGCTTGACCTCAATTACACTTCCTCAATCTACATCATTTAAAGAACTTGATGTAGAGGGCAACAACTTTACTGAATTTGATCTTAGTAAGTATCCTTATTTGACAATTGCAAGTCTATCAAATAATAAACTCACTTCTATCGACTTCAGCAACAACCCTAACCTTCAAGTAGCTTCGGCCTCATACAACCAACTTACTGACATCAAGTTGAACAATAATAACCTTTGGGCTTTATATCTCGACAAGAATAACTTCTCTGAAATTGATCTATCGGGAGCGCCCAACATCACTCAACTTTCATTAGGCAACAATCGTCTTGAAAGCATAAATGTTGATGTATTGCCCAAGCTCCGCACTCTTGCATTGAACAACAACAAACTCACATTCAAAACTCTTCCTGTCAACAAATCTACTTATGCAGTTTACTACTATCACAATCAAGACAACATTGATGCAGTAGCAACTGAGGACGGAGTGGTTGACTTAAGCGACCAAGTTAAAGTGGGAACAACCAACACCACTTATCGTTGGTTCTTAAATGTCCCTGTACTCAATGAATTTGGCGAACTTGAAGGTGAAGAACTAATTCTTGACACCGAATACACACTTGAGAATGGCGTTACTAAATTCCTCAAAGACTTCGAAGGTGTAATGTGTGTAATGACTAATGCAGCTCTTCCAAATGTATTTATATGCACCAACCTCATGGATGTTAGTGCTGGTGTAGAGTGCATCATAAGCGACAACGCCACATCAATGGTATTGGTTGACAACAACATCATCATTGTGAAATCATCGGCCGACAATGATACTGTCGTAAATCTCATTTCGGTAAACGGTTCAATAATCGCTTCAACCACAGTAAATGATGGTGTTGCAACATTCAACAATGTTGCTAACGGCATATATGTTATTACTATTGGCAATAAATCGCACAAAGTTGCCGTGAAATAATCAATATATCATTTCCCAACTCAAATGCGGTGTGTTACAAATCGTAACACATCGCATTTTTTTTTACACTAAATCAACAATTCTTACGCCCCCTAATTGTTAATTTTGCATAAATTTCACAAACCAGTGCAATCATTTTGTTTATTTTGCATAATAATTCGTAACTTTGCTACCTTAGATTACTATAATTGTATCATAACAAATAAATTAGAAAAAATTAATAACTATAAAAAACATAATTCTTATGAAACAAAAATTACTTAATTTATTAGCTATTTTTGTGGCATTCCTTTCTGCGATTCCTATCGCAAATGCCGCTGAAATTACGTTTACATTTAATAAAACACCCAAATGGCATCACAAGGGTCACCTGAATGCAGGGAAAACGATGGCTATATCTAATGGCACTATGTATTTGATTGCCCCATCAAATTATAACACTGTAACATATGTAAATGAATCAACATCATTTGATGATGAAAAAAGTTACGATTTCGGATTGACAACCGGAAAGTATGGTTTTGCAATGGACAATGATGATGCTGGGAATATTGTTATTGCAACAAATGAAACAGACTACTATAACCCTTATACTCATTTTTGGGTTTATCCAACAGGTGCAACAAATGATAACAACAAAAAGGTAATAAAAATTCCTGATAATTTACTTTATCAAGGTCGATGTGATTTTATGAGAGTACAGGGGAATGTACTCTCAGGAAAAGGATATATTTGGATAATTCCTAGCGGAACTCAAAATATATTACGCTTTAATGTAGTAAACGGAGAGATTGATAGTAATACAGGATGTACCGTATGGACATATTCAACACCAGCGCATGCTCAATCACAATCCATAGCATATATGCTTGATGATGGTAGAATATATTTCCATAGTCGAGGCAATGGTTTATATTTATATACAGCGCCTGAAAATGGAGGAGCTCTTACTTCATACTCTACAATACCATATTCAGATAAGTATGTTTTAGGCAACCTTACTTCTGAGATTTTTACACTTCAAGGCAATCAGTTCCACGTAATAAATTCGGGGGGTGCATACGGAGATATCAGTTTTGATGTAAAAAATTTATCTACCGGAGAGGTGCTCGCTTCCAATATCAATGTTGAAGATGGCGTATCAACAACAGGTGCAACTGATCAATTATCAAATATTGCCGGAGTCGGAACAGTTGTTAGAGCAATCAAAGTAGATGCTTGTAATTATGATATATATTGTTACGCACCGAGCCATGGTGCAGCTGTTTATCGTGTTACTGCAAATGTCAAAGTAAATACAGTAAGTAATGTTAATACTACATATATTGATGCATCAACAAAAAGTGAGGTAAAATTAACCTGGAATGCTCCAGCTACTGATGTGCCCACTAAATATGAAATAAAATACTCTTCTGATGGTGGCACAACATGGTCATCTGCCATAGAAACTACAGCATTGTCTTATATATTCAGAGATCTTCCTACTGGAACATACACATTTAAAGTCACACCCTACTATGAGCAATATCTCACCTATGGGGCAGAGGTAAAAACTTCTTCTATTGAAATAATTGAGCCATGTCCTACCGTTTCAGATGTAGTTGCAGAAACATTTGAGGACAGACCTTATGTTGCAACAATCTCATGGAAAGCTCCCGTAGCTACAAAGGCTTCAAAATATGCAGTAAGTTATTCTACCGATGGAGGTTCTACATGGACATCTACATTTGAAACCACTGCGTTATCATATACTTTTACAAATCTACCTGTTGGTACTTATACATTTAAGGTTGCTCCTTATTTCAGTGAAACATCAGAATGGGGAGATGAAGTAGTATCAAACAACATCGAAATTACCGACCCTATATTCTACACATTTACAACCTCAAAACGCTGGGAAGTAGGCGGAACATTAGGAACTGCTGATGCCCCTGGAGGAAAAAGTATTGCTGTATCAAACAATAAGATGTATGTGGGGGCTCCAGATAAATATGGAACAATGTATTATGTTGGCCAAAGTTCAAGTTCTGCAAGTTGGGACAAATTTGATACCGGTTACACTTCTTGGGATTGGGGTTATGCTATGGATAATGATGATACTGGGAATATCATAATAACATCTGACAATGGTATTTCTAAACCAACAACCCAATTTACAGTCTATCCAGCAGGAGCCACCGCAAATACAAATAAAAAAGTGATTACCTTAACCGGCAATTATCTTCCTGAAGCACGTTTTGACTTTATGGCTGCTCAAGGAAATGTATATAGTGGAACCGGTTATATATGGTTTGCTCCTAATGGCACAAAGTCAATCAAAAGAATAAAGATTGAAAATGTTTCAGGTACTCCTACTCCAACAGCGGTTACAACTTGGACGCTCCCTATGGCAACAAGTAATCAAGTGGCAATTCGTCCTCTTGATGATGGTCGATTATATTTCCACAATCGCACAGGCTCATGTGCTATCATCACCTTGCCCGAAGGTGGAGGTGAAGTTGCTTCAAGTATGATTGAAAACTTGTCAATTAGCGCAACGGCCAAAGGAAATATGAATTCGGATGTGTTTATGTTGCGTGAAAACACTTTCCATGTAAAGAATGATGGGGCAGCAAGTAGTAGTATTGGTATAGAAATCAAAAACTTGACCACAGCGGGGAATGGTGATGCCTCATATGTCCCATTCAATGGTTTAACTCCTGCCAATGGAAATAGTACTGTTTCAGGTGTTGGTGATTATGGTTCAATGGTTCGTGCAGTGAAAGTTGATGAAAATACAGCCGATATATATTGCTATTCTCCCAATCACGGAGTAACAGTCTATCGAGTGTCTGCAGACAAATTTGATGCTGTAACCACACCTGTAGAAAATCTCAAAGGTGAATTTAAATTCAATGATGTTGGTGAAATATGGGGTCGTCAAGATGTGATACTTACATGGGACGAACCTGTAGGTTATTCAGGTGCAACAATCACCGGATATAATATTTATCGTGATAATAAATTGCAAAAAACTGTTGATGCTTCAACACGCACATTTACCGATATCAATATTGTTGCATCGCCCACATATATAGTAGCTCCATTATACAATGGTGTTGAAATGAATCCTAAATCAGTAACTGTTGATTATACATTTATACCTATTCCTCCGGTAGATTTTAAAGCGCGTACATATAACGGCTATGGTTCAGTACAGTTATTCTGGAAACGCACAACCGATGTAGGCATAAAACCATCCTACTATAACATTTATCGTGATGAATTGCCTATTGGGACTTCTCAATCATTTAACTTCTATGAAGATAAATTAAGTGCAGGAGTTCACAAATATGTAGTGGAAGCTGTATATGATGAAATGGCCGAGGAATATATTGGCGCAGAAGGTCGCACTGCCAAGAGTGACCCTGTAACAATTATTGTTGAAGCTCGCGACACTGAAAAGACTACATATACTCTTGAAGAAATATATAACTACACTCTTGATGAAATAAATAATCAACCAGCCAATTTCAATGATCGTGACTATTACCGTCAAGGTGCATATTATAATGGCAAATGGTATATAGCTCAACGCTCTGACTATTTGACAAAGAATGATTCACCTGAAGAAGATGGAGTGTCGGATTGGGAATCAGGTGTTGCCACAGCAACAGGTGGTATAGTGAAGTTTAGTGCCGAAGATCCACGCACAGGTGTGGAAAGCAAACCTATCACTCTCCCTGAAGGCTCAAACGTGGGTATTGCAACCGATAAAGCAGGGAATATCTTTGTGCGTCAAAATAGCATAGATCGAATTGAAAACACTACTCCTGATGGAGCAGCTGCGTTCTCATCATCGCTTAAGGATTATTTTGCACGTCGCTTTACATCGGGATATATTTATCTTGCAACAGAAGGATATTCTGAAGCGTCAAGAATAGATGTTGACTTGAGCGGGCTTTATACCAATCGTAATTTGCGAAACATTCTCCCCGACTGGAACGAACTTGCACAAGATGCGTATGTTGATAATGCGTATAAGTCACAACGTGGACGCTCTGACTACTATAGTCTTGAAGGAGATGTAACAAGCGATGATGGTGGATACCTCTATTTCTCACCATCAAAATCGCCTTATGTTATAAAAGTAAATATCAAAGTGGCGAATGGTGTGGCTACTGTAGATGCCGCTAACGCAGTGATTGTCAACCTTGCTGGTGAGCATGAAACTATTGATGGTACTATGGCAAAAGTAACTTACGGTATCGAAAACTATGCATTCCCTGTAAATAATCGCAATAACTTTATCAGCCAAATACGTTCAAATGGATATTTCGGCATACATAAAGAGAATGGCGAAAATCATATTCACCCAATCTTTACAACTGAAAGTCGTATTAATAACTCAGGTGGTACAACAATCGAATTTAACAATGACTTGTTTATCATCTCACCTCAAACAATGTACTCGGCATCAAGTGGTGACTTTATGGTGTCAAAGGGGATTAAGAGTGATGTGGCAAATGTTGCTACAGCCGACCTCAGCAATCCACTTCCCGTGGCACAATGGACACAAACAAAACAAGCCGCAAATGTTCAAACCAATGCAAGTGGGAACTGGTTGTTTGCCGAATTAGGAAAATTTGAACTTTCAAGCGACAATTTAGTAGAATGCGTATATATCTATCAATATGTACCAGGTGAGCGTATTGCTAAATATGTGCTATTCCCTAACAATGTCTTCCCTGCTCCTCCTGTAGCAATTAACCTCGACCCAACTTATAAAAGTTCAACTGGCGAAGTTATTGCTGACCAAAACTCATCAACTGGAGCAAACAAAGATGCTGTTGACTTATTAAGTTTTGATGGTTATGCTTATTGGGCGAAGCCTAATTATGACAATGACAAGGCCGATAAGTATAAATACAATAGTTATACAGTAAAACTCTATCAAGAAGGAGACTTGAACCCAACTAAAACTATATATAAATTAGATAGCCCAGAGCTCAATGCATTAGGTAGCGAGACTACAACAAACACAATTAAAATTGGCAAAAAAGAGTTTAAATACAACTATCGCATTCCTATCAACAATGCCGACAATAAACGCATTTGGCGCATCGAGGTAAATACTACTTATGTAAATATTGAAGAAGGCAAGGAAAATGACATTCACGAAAGTGAGGTATCATTTGATCACACCTACGATCTTTACAATGGTATTCCTGCCGAAGGTAAAGTAAAAGTATATACCAATCCAGCATTCCCCGTATGGTATGATGAAAACTGGAATTTGGTTTACAAATACATGCACCGCGTTGATATTGACTTTAACAAGCCTGTATTTGATGAACAACGCGTTGAGCCTGTAACCCATTACGAAATTTGGGTAGATAAAGCCAAAGATGGTGTTTATGAAGAACAATTGAAAGAGTTCAACTTGATGACTGGATTGTATAATCCTTCAACTCGCGCCGATGTAGGTACAGTTGCTTCTCAAATTAAGATTACCGATGGTAAGATTGTTTCAGAAACTTACAACCCTAACACAAGCAAAGGTTATGCTCTTGGCGAAGAAGAACTTGCAGCAAATCGCACTGAAGATTATCAATGCGTATTGACCTTCTACCAACTTGGTTCAATCAACGACAACGCTGGTGGCGCAATGGGTGATGGCGACAAAACGGAACTCAACCCAGCTAATTGGAATTACCAACTTCGCAGTGTATATGCAGCAGGAAATGCTCGTATTAGTACTACCGAAATTTACAATATGGAAGCTGGCCAAACACCTATATATACAGGCGCTGAAGGAGTAAAAGACAATGCATCAACATTGAAACTCTACCCCGTCCCCACCGATTTTATACTCAATATTGAATGTGATGAAGCAATTTATCTTGTTGATGTATATAATGAGGATGGGAAATTGATGATGAGTTTTCCTGGATCATACTTGCCAACAATGCAATTAGACTTAAGCAATCTCGCTACTGGGTACTACTTCGTGAGAGTAAACAACAATGCTCCAGTGAAGATTCTTAAAAAGTAATTAAAATCCACTCTATAGGCAAAGGAGAAGTTCTACTAAGGAATTTCTCCTTTGTGTTTTATATTGAAAATTATATTCACAACTCACTCCACATCATCAGCTAACTATTTTTATTTCTGCACGATAATTCGTAACTTTGCACTTTGAAATTTTTAAGACAATATTTATAATGATTGCGGTAAACAATTTAGGTATTCAGTTTGGTAAAAGAGTATTATTTCAAGATGTCAACTTGAAGTTCACACCCGGCAACTGTTATGGCATTATCGGTGCCAATGGTGCGGGCAAATCAACATTAATGCGCATTCTCAGCGACCAGTTATCTCCTACTCAAGGTTCGGTAACACAAGGCCCAGGAGAGCGTATGAGCGTGTTGAGTCAGGATCACTTTGAGTTTGACGAATGCACAGTAATGAGCACAGTATTGCGTGGACACACTGTGTTGTGGGATATCATGCAAGAAAAAGATGCCCTCTATAGCAAAGAAGACTTTAGCGATGAAGATGGCGTGCGTGCAGCCGAACTTGAAGAAAAATTTGCCGAGCTCGAAGGATGGAATGCCGAAAGTGATGCTGCTGCATTGTTGAGTGGACTTGGAATTAAAGAAGATCGCCACTACATGTTGATGAAAGACATGAGCGGTAACGAAAAAGTGCGTGTGCTACTTGCTAAAGCACTATTTGGCAACCCCGACAACCTACTCCTCGATGAGCCCACCAACGACCTTGACCTTGAAACAGTGGCATGGTTAGAGGATTATCTTTCAAATTTTGAAAATACTGTACTTGTGGTTTCGCACGACCGTCACTTCCTTGACTCGGTGTGTACCCACACTCTCGATATCGACTACAACAAGGTTAGCTTGTTTGCCGGAAACTATAGCTATTGGTATGAATCATCTCAATTAGCTCTTCGCCAACAACAACAACAAAATAAAAAGGCCGAAGAAAAACGCAAAGAGTTGTTGGAATTCATTCAACGATTCTCGGCCAATGTGGCAAAATCTAAACAAACTACCTCGCGCAAGAAGATGCTTGAAAAACTTAATGTTGAAGAAATCCAACCTTCTTCACGCCGTTATCCTGGTATCATCTTCACTCCATCGCGCGAACCAGGGAATAAGATTCTTGAAGTGAAAGGATTGACAGCCAGCGTTGATGGTGAATTGTTGTTTAAAGATGTGAATTTCCAAATCGAGAAAGGCGACAAAGTTGCTTTCTTGAGTCGCGACCCTCGCGCTATGACTGCCCTATTTGAGATTATCAATGGCAACCGCAAGGCTGATGAAGGCACATATGATTGGGGACAAACTATCACTACTGCTTATCTCCCACTCGACAACTCATCATTCTTCAACACCGACCTCAACCTCGTTGATTGGTTGTGCCAATTTAGCAATGACTCTAGCGAAATATATCTTAAAGGATTCCTCGGCAAGATGTTGTTCTCGGGCGAAGAAGTCCTCAAGAAGGCATCAGTTCTTTCAGGGGGTGAAAAAATGCGTTGTATGATTGCGCGCATGATGCTTAAAGATGCTAACACCATGGTCCTTGACTCTCCAACCAACCACCTTGACCTTGAATCAATTCAAGCATTTAACAATACTCTGCAAAACTTTAAAGGTAACATCCTCATGTCGTCGCATGACCACGAATTTATCCAAACTGTCGCTACTCGCATCATTGAGTTGACCCCCAATGGCATTATCGACAAGATGATGGATTATGACGACTATATTACCGACGAAAAAGTTCTTGCAGCAAGAGATCGTTTATATAATCAATAAAAGTATAATCAATATAAAAATCACAATAAAATGGTAAAACATATTGTTGCATTCAAATTGACTGGCACTGATGCTGAGCGTCGTGAGGTTGCGTTAAAATTCAAAGAAGCATTGTTGGCTCTACCCGAACAAATTGAAGTTCTTCGTTCAATGGAAGTGGGTATAAATGAAAACCCCAACGAAACATGGGATGTAGTGCTTACAGCTGTTGTTGATTCAATGGCCGATGTAGATGTATATGCCAAACACCCCGCTCATGTTGCAGCAGCTGGATTGCTTGCCGGGCACAAAGGCGACCGCGCATGCGTTGACTATGAATTCTAATTGATAGTTAAATACCAACAACAAAAAAGCACCTCAATAGAGGTGCTTTTTTATGCATTATATTGCAATAAACGATTATTGTTTCTTAAGTTTGAAACCAGCAGTTACACCGTCATAACTATCTAATAAATTCACAACACTTTTCAATGTAGAGTTGTTGGTAATTGAGATAATCTTTTTAGACAACTCCACGATTTTTTTTACATCGCATGTAAGGCTCAATGTTTTACCCGACAAAGTTGTATATACATCAAGTTTGCCAATATTCATCGCACCAAATGCTTTAAAGTTGAAAACAAAAATACCATCATTACCTTTTTCAACAACGCCTTTAAGTGTTGCAAATTTTGTTTTCATAGTAAAATTGGCATTTTGGTCTATTGTCAACACGACATTGTCCAATCCTAATTTGTCGTAATATGTCCCTAACTCTTTCTCGATTGCTGCCGATGCTGCAGAACCACCTATACTTTTTAGCACATTCTCACTTTGGAACCCCACAGCTGGACTTGAATAGTTCCATGTACCAACCAATTGCGACAATTCAACTTTATCAGAGGCAAATATGCTTCCTAAAAAACTACCTAATGCCGATGTTGATGAAGAGGAAGAAGACGATGAGCCTTCGCTCTTTTCGGTTGACGCACTTTTATTAGATGTTATGTTGTATTGAGCACATGATTGGGTTATTAACAACAATGCTGCAACTAAAATTAATGAGTATTTCTTCATTTCTTATCTAAACTTTTTTTGATTTATTTTCTACTTTTATTTCCTTATCAACATCTTGCCACACTGAATTTTGAGAGATATATTCGGGGACAATATGCTTCATTACCGATACTATATCGTGAAGATTATCATCTTCTAATAAGCCTTTCAATTTATCAAGATGTTGCTCGATTTCGCTATATTCATATGTTCTCACTTTAGCTATCATAATTTTGCGGTGAGTGGTAGCCATTGTAAGTTCTTTGTCGTTTAGCAACTCCTCATATAATTTTTCACCTGGTCGAAGACCTGTTTCTACAATTTGTATGTCAACATTGGGACGCAAACCTGCTAATGAAATCATACGCGTAGCCAAATCATAAATCTTAACCGGTTTACCCATGTCAAAAATATATATTTCGCCACCCAAGCCCATACATCCAGCTTCCAATACTAATTGACAAGCCTCGGGGATTGTCATGAAATATCTAATAATATCACGATGGGTCACTGTTACAGGACCACCGCTCTCTATTTGCTGACGAAAACGAGGTATCACCGAACCGTTACTACCAAGCACATTGCCAAATCGTGTCGTAATAAAGCGTGTTTTATGTCCATCACGCATCTTTTGTTGATAGAAGAATAATGATTGTACATATATCTCAGCAATGCGTTTAGATGCCCCCATTACATTGGTAGGGTTAACAGCCTTATCGGTCGATACCATCACAAATTTTTCTACATCATATTTTATAGATAAATCAGCGATGTTCTTTGTCCCAAATACATTAGTAAAGATTGCTTCTGATGGATTATTTTCCATCATAGGCACATGTTTATAGGCTGCAGCATGGAATACATATCGTGGACGATATTGTTTAAACACATGCTCCATACGATGCTTATTGGTAATATCTCCAATAAACAATTTTACATTTATATCGGGGAAGCTTTCTTCTAATTCTAACTGCAATTCATGCATTGGCGTTTCGGCTTGATCAACAAGTACTATCTCTTTAGCATTAAACAATGCAACTTGGCGCACTATTTCTGACCCAATCGAACCAGCAGCTCCGGTTATCAACACCACTTGATCTCTCAATTGTTGTTCAATCAATGGGTTGTTGTTTTTGATTACCTCACGACCAAGCAAGTCCTCAATTTTAATGTTTTGGACATGAGTAGATAAGTTGGGCATTTCGTGACCATCTACTTCAAACTCCTCAACTTGATTGAGCATCAATAATTTTATATTGTTTTGAAGAAAAACATCGGCAAATTCGCTACGCATTAACTCAATTTGCGTAGAGAGGAATAGCAATGTGTCACTTTTATACTCTTCAAATACTTGTGATATTTCTTCTCGATTGAATTTTATGATGGGAATACCATTTACAGTTGTATCAATCTTTTTATCGGATAGACTTAATAATACAACTGGATCAAATCGGCCATCTGCCTCATTCTTTAATGCACTTGCCAACACAAACGAGTTTATTGCAGAACCTAACACGACTACACGCTTTCGAACAGTAGTAGCACCATTCACAAGAGTGTATAAATACTTCACTGTGAGCCTCATGCACATCATCAACGAAAACGAAAAGACCCCAATTATAAATATATTCCAAATGCTTAAATATCGCTGACCTACAATAAATTCTAATCCAAAGGCTATAAATGATAGGAATAACGAAGAGGCCACAACCAACATAACCACACGATACACATCTTCGATTACCGACAATCTGATGATATATTGGAATGACTTCATTGATATACTAAATGCAAGGTATGTTGCCATTATCACCAATGTTTTGGCCATTAGCGAATACATCAAGCCACTTCCTGTCACATGGCTATTAAATGAAAATGTGAGAATACAACTTATAGCCACTATAGCCAAATCGGCAAGCAACACCATCCACCTCGGTGCAGGTGTTGATGCCAAGATTTTCATAAATGACATTTTTGACAATCTAATCAATAATCGTCGGCTCATTATTCTTTATTTTTATGACATTTCTTCACAAAGATAGTTTTTATTTTCTAAAAACACAATATGTTACACGAGTTTTCAAGTATTGGAAAATGCTTTTAAATTACTGTTCAAATAAGGTTACCGCATATTCCTCTCCTTCTTTATCGACATAGCGGCCCATAAATATTCCATCCTCCAACTTGCCAACAAACGCGCCTTGTATGTCACCATCTTCGCCATATTCTATTAATCGCCACTGATTTGCCGATTCTTTCTTACATTTAAGCTTTATCTTTTTATCGCTTCCTTGCGACACATAATAATACTCTCCTTTTCCACCCTCCAAGTCATATAGATTCATTTGGATTGCAATTTCACCATCCAACTTCCCCTCTAACTTCATTGAGGTTTTCACTGGCGCAGCTTCAACTACATCTTCCGATTCAAAAATTGAATCGGGATTAAATTCAGGAATTTCTTCCTCCTTTATTGACAAGTGTTGGCCACTCGCAGCATAAAAATAAGATGTTCCCTCGCTTGTTGATGTCGACCATTTTGCATCATAGCTTCCGTTTCCTATTGGAATCAAATCCAATGTTAAATCTTTGTCTTTTATCTTGAGAATAATATTACCTGTTTTTGAATCACCTTGCCCAACGATAGGATAATCCATTTTTTTTGAAATATCATAAAATCGACCATTAATATTGCCAGATGTTGATATTGCAACATCAATCGTAACAATATTTTTTCCATATATCGCTCCGTCGAGTGTTAGGGTATCGGGTAGCCCCACTTCAATCAAGTTAGAATCTACAACCGATATCAATGAATCCTCCATTGTCGAATTGGTCTTACTAAAGAATCCATTGTTATATAAATACAAACCTACTCCACACAATAGCAATATTATTATGCATATTATTATTGTATAGAAACAACCTGTTCCCGACACTTTTTCTTTTTCGGCATCAATATTCCGACTCATATTAGGTTGATGCTCACCACATGCTGGACAATATCCATATTCATCGGGAATCCATTGTTCACAATTACTACACTGCTTCATACTTTATATTTTTATTTGCAAATGTAACGAAACAATCTCTATCAAACAAATAGAGGGGTTTCAAATTAATGAAAACCCCTCCATATATATCAAATATTGCAATTAATCTATTTCAATATCGATGAAGCACCATTGTTCTCCATTTTTTCAATCTTCACTGCGTCAAAAGCTGACGCATCAATTGAAGAGGCACCATTTGCCTCATATTTGGCTACTTGGCTTCGACCATTGAGTTTCACTGTTGCTGCTCCATTACAATCAACATCAATGTCATCGCATATTATATTTGAAATATTTACAAATGATGCGCCAAAACAATCTATATTTAATTCAGCACACGAAACTTTGTTTATTTCAATCGTAGATGCTCCGTTACAATCAATATCAAGGTTGCGAGGAGTTAATGCTCCTTCTATTTTCATACAAGCAGCACCATGCAATTCAACATCCTCAAGCATTGGGGTGCCATGTATTTCAAGATGTAATGAATCGCACATTGTACCATCTTTAATTCCAATGCATAATTTATGCTCTACAACTTTAATGATGACATTTTTGCTTGTAGAATCTTTAGCCGTAACAGTAATAGTTGGCGCTCCACTACCTGCTACATACACTACATCCGACGCACAATTAATCTGTATTTCATCAAAGTCGGGAATCTCATACATTAAAACATTTACCGACTCCCCCTTTGATGCTCTAATTTTTTTGTTTGGCAACTCACATGAATGAAACAAAGTGAGTGTCATACAGATTAGTACAATTGAGCCTATACTATAAAATGTTTTCATACACAAAGCCTTTTAGTATAAGACGCATATAATGGCATTTAGTTACACTTATCCGTGTTAAATATTGTTATTATCGTATAAACAATAATTCACGATACTTTGGCAATGGCCACATTTCGTTATCAACCATCAATTCCAAATCATCGAGATATTCTCTAATTCGCTCCATGCATGGAACTACAGTATCATGATATGCAATTGCTTTTTCTCGTTCCGATTCAATCTTATTGGCAACCTTTCGTGCATCTATCATTTTGGCTACCTCATCACGAGTTTTTGAAACATGCGATGCAATGCTTTCTATAGTCGCTACATCTTGCTCCGACATTTTTTCACCTTTTTCGCCTACAAATAACTTGCGTAAACTTAAAACACTATCAACTAATACCGACTGATAGCGCATAGCCACAGGCACAACATGATTAATAGCCAAGTCGCCAAGCACACGAGCCTCAATCTGCACCTTTTTAGTATACATTTCCCATTTTACTTCATTACGGGCTTCAAGTTCTACTTTAGTAAATACACCTGCCTTACGGAACATTTCAACCGTTTGATTACTCAAATACGAATCAAATATTTTTGCGGCATTTGTTTCGCAATCCAATCCGCGGCGAGCAGCTTCTTCTTTCCACTCATCACTATATCCATTGCCATCAAAGTGAATTGACTTTGATTGTGTAATTAAAATTTTAATTTCTTCAAGCAATGCATGGGTTAACTCTTCGCTTTGAGCTATTCGAGCATCAACCTTTTCTTTAAATTCGGTCAACTGTTCGGCAACTGCAGCATTAAGGGCAATCATAGCCGATGCACAATTTGCCGATGACCCTACTGCACGGAATTCGAATCGATTACCAGTAAAAGCAAATGGCGATGTGCGATTGCGGTCGGTATTATCAACAAGGATCTCGGGAATTTGCGACATACCAAGCGACAACCCTTCTTTTCCCGACACATTAAATAACTCATTGTTTTCACTATTTTCAACTTGGTTAAGCACCTCACTCAATTGAGAGCCCAAGAAAATAGAAATGATTGCTGGTGGAGCCTCATTTGCACCAAGTCGATGACAGTTAGTGGCCGACATAATTGAAGCTTTAAGCAACCCGTTATGACGATGAACTGCAGCCATTACATTTACCACAAATGTGATAAATTGTAGATTTCCCATTGGAGTCTTTCCGGGAGCAAAAAGCATTGTTCCTGTGTCGGTTCCCAAACTCCAGTTATTGTGTTTACCCGAACCATTGACTCCAGCAAATGGTTTCTCATGAAGCAACACACGGAATTTATGACGACGAGCCACCTCGGCGATTAACGACATCAACAACAAGTTGTGGTCATTAGCGAGATTTGTTTCCTCAAATATTGGCGCTAATTCAAACTGATTAGGAGCAACCTCATTGTGACGAGTCTTTGCTGGAATGCCGAGCTTATGGCATTCAATTTCGAGATCAAGCATGAAGGCATCAACACGCGAAGGTATTGCACCAAAATAGTGGTCTTCAAGTTGCTGATTTTTTGCACTTTCGTGCCCCATTAGTGTGCGGCCAGTCATCACCAAGTCAGGGCGTGCCGAATACAATGACTCATCAACCAAGAAATACTCTTGCTCCCATCCAAGGAACGATGTTACATGTTTAACATTAGGATCAAAGTATTGAGCAACACCTGTTGCAGCTTTGTCAACACTATTTATTGCTCTCAGCAACGGAGCCTTATAGTCGAGTGATTCTCCTGTATATGAGATAAAAATAGTGGGAATACACAATGTTTTACCTAAAATAAATGCAGGTGATGAAATATCCCATACCGAATAGCCTCGAGCCTCAAAAGTGTTGCGAATGCCACCATTGGGGAAACTTGAAGCATCGGGTTCTTGTTGCACAAGGAGTTTTCCCGAAAATTCTTCAACAACCCCACCCTTGCCATCAAGGTCGATAAATGCATCATGTTTTTCGGCAGTGCCATCGGTTAATGGGTGAAACCAGTGAGAGTAATGACGAGCTCCGTTATCTATAGCCCATCGTTTCATTCCGTCGGCCACACTATCGGCAATGTCGCGTGAAAGGGATTCTTTATTATCAATCGCATTAACAAGTGCTTCATACACGCTTTGAGGTAAATACTGCGCCATTTTTTGACGATTAAACACATATTTACCATAGTACTGCTCGGGACGCTCTGTTGGAACATCGACTTGCACAGCTTTACGATTATATGCTTCTTCTACGACTCTGAATCTAAGTTTTGACATTGCTATATAGGATGATTAATTTATTCAAAATAAAATTCAGCACAAAAATACAACTTTTTACGCACATAATTTTTATTGACCTACCCCAAAATGCAAAAATAACTTATTAACCTAAAAAATACACGCATAATATAATTTAATACAATCTGCTTCTAATTATTCATTGAAATTTACTATCTTTGAAGATGCGTAAATAATTAAATCAATTAATATACATGAAAGTAAAAATTTTAACTCT
Organism: Muribaculaceae bacterium; assembly: GCA_045646905.1. Classification (GTDB taxonomy): domain Bacteria; phylum Bacteroidota; class Bacteroidia; order Bacteroidales; family Muribaculaceae; genus RGIG4079. The sequence continues at coordinate 185,098 of JAZRLP010000026.1, read as the reverse complement.
TGCAGCCATGATTGCTGCATCGGGGCTTGGTGCTGACGCATTGGCTTCTAATTTTACAAAAGACAACGATAAAGTGATTCTACATGCGTGGTCTTGGTCATTCAACACAATTGCTGAAAACATGAAAGATATTGCAGCAGCTGGTTACGATTATGTTCAAACATCTCCTGCTAATACTTGCTATGTTGGCGAAGAAGGAGGCATGGCTCTATTTAGCGAGCCTGGCGATAGTGTTAAAGGAAAATGGTATTATTATTACCAACCTACCGATTGGAAAATTGGTAATTATATGTTGGGGACACGCGACGAATTCAAAACAATGTGCGATAGCGCATATAAATACAATGTAAAAGTTATTGTCGATGTACTCCCCAATCACACCGCTATTGACCACAATGCAGTATTGCCTTCTCTTGATAATGCTGTAGGTGGACATGAAAACCTATATCATGCCAATGGTTTCAAACCTATCACAAAATGGAATGATCGAATGGAATGCACTACCGGCGAAATGGGAGGCCTTCCCGATGTTAACACTGAAAATCCCGATTTCCAATATTACTATCTTCAATATGTTAATGACTTGATTAATCTAGGCGCTCGAGGTTTCCGCTATGATACTGCTAAACACATAGGATTACCATCTGACCCCCTTGATGAAAAATCAGAGCGTAATAACTTTTGGGATATCGCAACAGGTCGTGAAGCAGTAAAGGGATTATCTCTTTTAATGCCCGATAGTTTGTTTATATATGGAGAAGTACTTCAAGACAAAAATGTGAAAGAACTTGAATATGCCGAATATATCGACCAAACAGCAAGTAGTTATGGACACGCTCTTCGCGAAGCTATTAATAATGGTTCATACAATGCCTCTGACCTCAAATCATGGCACCACCCAGTTGACGCAACAAAACTTGTTACATGGGTTGAGTCACACGACACATATTGTAATGCACATGAATCGGCTGGCATGACCGACGAACAAATTCGCGCTGCATGGGTATTCCTTTCGGCTCGCAATGGAGGTACCCCTCTATTCTATAGTCGCCCAGCTGGTAGCACTCGTGAAAACTATTGGGGAAATAATCGCGTAGGTGAGCGTGGCAACGATGAATTTAAACATCCAGCAGTCATTGCCGCCAATAACTTCCGCAAAGCGATGAAAGGGGAAAACGAGCAAGTATTCACAACCGATAATGGTGCTGTTGTTGAAGTAGCCCGTGGCAATAAGGGTTTTGTTCTTGTTAATTTTTCGACCAAAGAGTCTAAATATAAACTCGCAACAACCCTCCCCGATGGTGATTACCCCGACCATATTACTGGAAATATCATCAAAGTAAAAAATGGTGAAATAAAAGGCAAAATGGCTCCACTTGCAACATATATCATATATTAATAATCTCTCAACAAGCATAAAACAGGGCGAAAAAGGCAATCTTTTTCGCCCTGTTTTGCATTTTGCCACTCGAACACCCAATTTTAACCTATTTTAAGAGAGTAACATTCTTAAATAAATACCACTCTAACTAAAGCATATCCCAAGTAAACCAACAATTATTATTTAATTTTACAACAAAATCTTAAATTAACTTATGATTTGATATTCATATGTTACATAACATATTTTCAAAATGCTATTTTTTCAAAAAATTATTCTTTACTTTGTTATGCAATTATGAATCAAATCTTCTTAAGATTAAAATAATACCATTATAAAATACAACAGCTATCAAAAAGCTTTTTCATATAATTTCAAAATAGACGACTGAATCTAACATTAAGTACTATGTGTGTAGGAATTTGAGAGTGGCATCCGTGAGGATTTCCACTCTTACTTTTTTTTACCGACAACACTCATCATTTAGTTAATGCAACTAGTGGCCACTAAACAAAAGAAGTGCACCTATAAAGGCGCACTTCATATCTTGTATATCTCAATGAGAATTACTTGCTTTTTTCTACATCGGGAGCAATAAGCTTATATCCCTTGCCATGAATGTTGATGATTTCAATCGCAGGATCATCTTTAAGATGTTTACGCAACTTAGTAATATATACATCCATACTACGAGCATTGAAATAATTATCATCAATCCAGATTGTCTTCAACGCAAAGTTACGCTCAAGAATTTCATTAACATGCGCACAAAGCAAGCTTAACAATTCTGACTCTTTTGTAGTCAATTTTGTAATCTTATCATCAATCATGAGCACTTGCTTTTGTGTATCAAAGGTAAATTTACCAATTTTATACATTGTAATCTCTTTACCTTTTTTACCTTTAACACGGCGCAAAATAGCCTCAATACGGAATACCAACTCTTCCATTGAGAAAGGTTTAGTGATATAATCATCAGCACCAATTTTAAATCCTTCAAGGATATCTTCTTTTAAAGATTTTGCAGTTAAGAATATCACAGGTACCTCACTATTTACAGTACGAATTTCTTGAGCTAATGCAAAACCGTCTTTTTTAGGCATCATAACATCAAGAACACAAATATCATATTTGCCTTTAAGGAATGCTTTGTAACCACTTTCGCCATCGGCAAAAAGGTCGGCATTAAAACCTTTAGCTTGGAGATATTCTCTCAACAACATGCCAAGATTTTCATCATCTTCGCATAAAAGAATACGCATACGATCTTCCATAATTTTTAATTTTTAGTTATTAATGGTAATGTTATTATAAATTTTGTTCCTACATTTATTTCACTTTCTACATGTATCTCACCACCTAATTCATGGACCATCTTATATACATAAGCAAGGCCCAATCCAAAGCCTTTTACATCATGGCGATTTCCTGTTGATACTCTATAGAACTTTTCAAATATTCGTTTTTGATTTTCTTTCTTAATTCCTATCCCATTATCGGCAATTGATATTTCCAGTTTATTATTAGAAATATTGCGCGATGCCACAGTCAATTTCAAAGGGACATCTTCTCTTCGATATTTAACCGCATTATCAAGTAGATTAAATATTACATTAGTAAAATGCATCTCATCTACATTAATAATAGGATCTTCAGCATCTAATCGACCTTCGATATTGCCACCATATTTTTCTACCTTAAGTTTAAATGTATTGACAATATTATCAATAGCAGCATTTGCATCAATCTCTTGTAGTTTCAGAGTTGCTTTTTGACGCTCAAACATTGACATTTGAAGCACCTTCTCCACTTGGAAACGCAGGCGTTTTGTTTCATCATTAATCACAGTAGATATATGTTGCAACATAGTAGGCGACTTGCGCACCGAGTCATCTTTTAGCATTTGGGCGGCCAACGATATTGACGATATTGGAGTCTTAAACTCGTGTGTCATATTGTTGATAAAGTCATTTTTCATCTCGGTGAGTTTCTTTTGACGGAACACTACAATAATCGTGAAGATAAATATTATCAACAGTATCAATGTAAATGCAAATGACGGAATCATAAAACGGATTGTAGAAAAAATGTAGTCCTGTTTTGTTGGGAAATACACCTTCATATAGTGTTTCTTATTAACAGGGTCATTGGGGAATAATGTTTGAATAAACAAATTATTCTCTTCTATTTCCGATGGCACATATCCTGCTGTTGAATATATGACACCTCCATTACGATTCACTATAGCAAACTCATATGGCAATTTCAGTCCATTGTTCTCTAACTCATTTTTTAAATATGAGGTCACAACAGCCGAGTCGGCTCGTTCACGGAAGGGTCTATCGCTTGATTGGTTTAATATATTTAAAATCACCTCATCAATAAGCCCTTTTTGGTAAAGATATTGACCTCGTAACACCTCTTTCAATGATTTATAATGATTTTTGAGGTCGATTTGTGCTAATTGGATTTGGTTTATCTGTTCAGCATCACCTTTTATTGTCAAGTCGGCTTCAACTCCCGAGGAGGTTTTAAATGAATACACTATGCCAGTCATTTGTGGCAAATTCCCATCATATTGAGTTAAAACCGATGATGCTCCTATTCGAGCTACATCTTCTTCTAAAAAATATCGCGTTTCATCTTGCTCAAGCATAGTTGTCACAGCATATAGACTGCGCTTTACCCCTTCGGCAAATTGGTCTTCGCGCATTCTAATCATGTTTCTCATATATAATAGCTGAACATATAATAGGCCCATAAAGGTCAATCCCATCAATATTGCTAATATCCATATGGTAGATTTTTTCATACTTGAACCATGTTTTTTGTTAATCAAATTGAGTTTCAGTTAGTTAACTTTAGTTTATTAACAAATTAACTGCAAAATTGTTTATTTTTTCTCTTTTTTAGCAGTTAAATTTTAACATTCCGTGTCAAAATTAACATTTAAATGTGAAATAAACAAGTCCTTTTCAAAAAAAATGAGCATTTGCACCATTAAATTATGCAAATGCTCCAATTAAATCTTTAATTGAGATATTTATTATCTCAATCCTCTTCACTTGTTTCACATAGATGTTTTGGCAAAGTTATACGCAACATCACATATCCAATAACACCCGAGGCTATTGACCCTACGATAATACCAAGTTTGGCTTGATTCAATAACAATGCGCCATCTTGCCCCATTGCACCAAATGACAGGTTGGCAATAAACATTGACACAGTAAAGCCTATCCCGCCTAGCATAGCAACTGATGCCAACATTTTCCAATTTGACAAGTAAGGCATTGGGGCAATCTTTAGCTTGATTGCAATCCATGAGAACGAGAAAATACCAACCATTTTACCTATTAGCAACCCACATATAATCGCCAAACTGACTCCTTCAAACATCGATGCTATGTCAATATTCTCAATCACCACACCTGCATTGGCAAATGCAAAGATTGGGATTATTAAAAAGTTAACAATATGATGAAGCGAATCTTCCAAATCTTGCAATGGAGATATCACTTTATCCGATGCCGATTCTACCTGTTTCAACCAGTCCATTTGATCATGGCTGAGCATTGTGCGCTTGTCTAATTTTGACTCATCATCGGAACTAAAATGAGATATCGCTTGTTTGATTTTTTTGATATAAATTCTAGGTTCAAAAAGTGGTGTTGCTGGGATACAAAATGCAACCAACACACCTGCAATAGTTGAATGAATGCCCGAATTAAGGAATAAGTACCACACTCCAGTACCCACCAACATATAAAACAACTTACTCTGAACCTTAAGGCGAGAACCCAAAAGCAAAAACATCAATAGTAACACTGCTCCAATCAACATCATCACATCAATATGCGATGAATAGAACACGGCTATAACAATTATGCCACCAATATCATCAACAACTGCCAATGTAGTAAGGAATACCTTTAGCGAAATAGGCACACGAGTTTTTAACATCGCCAACACTCCCAACGAGAATGCGATGTCGGTAGCCATGGGGATTGCTGCTCCACCCACAAAGTCAGTTCCATATCCAAACATTAGAAATATTGCGACTGGCACAACCATGCCCCCTATCGCAGCAATAATGGGCAATATAGCTTGTTTCATTGAAGACAACTCCCCTACAAGAACCTCTCGTTTTATCTCCAGGCCTATTGCAAAGAAGAAAATTGCCATCATAGCATCGTTTATAAACTGCAACACAGTCATTGGATGACCAGCATGACTAAATAGATTAAAATCCCCTATTTGCAAACGAACTTCTTGATTCCAAAAATCAAAATAATAGCCACTAATGCTCGGTACATTTGCTACTATAAAAGCAATTATAGTGGCGCCAATGAGAACATTTCCACCAGTTACATGTCGGCGAATAGCTTGTCGGGCCGAATAAAATGTCCCTTTATGCGAATCTTCTACATTTATATTTTGCTCCATAACATTATTATATATACCTCAACAACATAAAAAAAATGAGTATCGTTCATCGTTGCAATTGAATCAGCCGACTTTTTAGATACTCATTTAATATATTTTAGAAAATCTTTAATAAACTACTCTATTAGTCAAGTTTTAGAACCGCCAAGAATGCTTTTTGTGGCACTTCAACCGAACCGATTTGCTTCATGCGTTTTTTACCTTTCTTTTGTTTTTCAAGTAGTTTGCGTTTACGCGATATATCGCCACCATAACATTTAGCAGTCACATCTTTTCTAACTGCTTTAATCGTTTCGCGGGCAATAATCTTGGCTCCAATTGCAGCCTGAATAGCAATATCAAATTGCTGGCGTGGGATAAGTTCTTTTAGTTTTTCACACATGCGACGGCCAAATGTTACAGCATTGTCAACATGGGTCAATGTACTCAAGGCGTCAACGCTTTCACCATTAAGAAGAATATCCAATTTTATCAATTTAGACTCTCTAAAGTTGTGGATATGATAGTCAAACGATGCGTAACCTTTTGATATTGATTTGAGTTTATCGTAGAAGTCAATTACAATTTCGCCCAAAGGCATATCAAAGATTATCTCCATGCGATTACCAGATATATATTCTTGCTTCACAAGTTCGCCTCGTTTACCCAAGCACAAAGTCATAATAGGACCAATGTAATCGGCAGCAGTAATAACCGAAGCACGAATATATGGCTCTTCAATGTGATCAATAAGTGTAATGTCGGGCAATCCCGATGGGTTATGAACCTCGGACATTGCTCCTTTCTTATCATATACTTTATATGATACATTGGGAACAGTTGTGATAACATCCATATCAAACTCTCGACCAAGGCGCTCTTGCACAATTTCCATATGCAATAAACCCAAGAAACCACAACGAAAACCAAAGCCAAGCGCCATTGATGACTCGGGTTGAAAGGTCAATGAAGCATCATTGAGTTGAAGTTTTTCGAGTGAAGCTCGTAGATTTTCATAATCTTCGGTTTCTATTGGATATACCCCAGCAAATACCATTGGTTTCACTTCTTCAAAACCATCAATAGCTGCATCACAAGGATTTTGCACATGAGTGATAGTATCACCCACTTTCACCTCTTTAGATGTTTTTATCCCCGAAATGATATAACCTACATTTCCTGCCGACAATTCGGTTTGAGGCATCATATCCAACTTCAACACACCTATTTCATCGGCATGATATTCTTTTCCAGTCGCAACAAATTTCACGAAATCATTTTTGCGAATGCGACCATTAATGATTTTGAAATATGCTATAATACCACGGAATGGATTAAATACCGAGTCAAAAATCAATGCTTGCAAAGGAGCATCGGGGTCACCCTCGGGTGCTGGCACTCTCTCGATGATTGCTTGCAATATATCGGGAATACCGATTCCAGTTTTCCCACTTGCACGAATAATCTCCTCACGCTTGCATCCGAGCAAATCTATAATTTGATCTTCAACCTCTTCGGGCTTTGCACTATCAAGGTCAACCTTATTTATTACAGGTATTATTTCCAAGTCGTTGTCAATTGCCATGTAAAGGTTAGAAATAGTTTGAGCTTGAATACCTTGCGATGCGTCAACAATCAATAAAGCGCCTTCACATGCAGCGATTGAGCGCGACACTTCATAAGAGAAGTCAACATGCCCTGGAGTATCAATAAGATTGAGTGTGTATTGCTCGCCATTCAACGCATATTGCATCTGTATGGCATGGCTCTTGATAGTGATACCACGCTCACGCTCCAAGTCCATATCATCAAGGACCTGTGCTTGTAAATCTTTTTGGTCAACCGTATTGGTATATTCAAGCAATCGATCGGCCAATGTTGATTTACCATGATCGATATGTGCGATAATACAAAAATTTCTTATATTCTTCATCAAATTATATTTTCTTATAGTGCAACCGTGCAAGCACTTTCTTTTCAAGTTACAAAATTACGAAATTTTAGTCGCATTTCAAAAAACATATTGCAATTCTATAAGCAACACAACATAAAGGCGTGGCCTACACGCCACGCCTACATCAATTACATCCCTATACACAAGTCTTTTTTATTGATGTTTTTAGTTATTATTAATAATTACCTTCTGATGCCACCATGCGCAAATTAGGACACGCCTGCGTGCGCAAATCGGTAATCATATTAAATCGGCAATTTATATAGGATAACTGTTGGTCAAACGACACATCGAGCGTCATCAAATTATTGTTATTACATATTAATCGTTCTAATAGATATTGATTTGACAAGTTCAATTCCTCCAGGTTATTATATGAACAATCGACAATCGATAATTTAGGGCACCCGGTAACCGATAGCGATTCCAATGCATTATTTGAGCAATATAAATCCAACAACGACCCACAATCAACCATCGACAATGATGTCAATCGGTTATTTATACATGAGAATGCATATAACGATGGCAATCCTTGAACTATCATTGTGTTGAATTTATTATCATCAACATTAAGATACTGCAAGTTGTCGGTTCCTAATAAGTTCAATGAAGTCAATTCGTTATATCCACACATAAGTGTTGACAAATTGGGGCATTCCGACACATATAGATTTTCCAAGCGACAATTTTGGCAATACAATGTTTTCAACGATGTTGCATTCCTTGCATCTAAATCAACAAAAAAGTTTCGCGAACAATTAAGATACTGCAATGCGGGCACTTCGGCTATTACAAAATCATTTAGCCGATTATTATTTATCGCAACATGCTTCAATGATACGCATCCGTCCAAATTGATTTGTGTGAGTTTGTTGTGTGATGCATTTAAACTAACGAGCGAAGAGCATCCATCGAGCGATAACATTGTGAGATGATTACGCGACACATTTACCGACACTATATTCTTAAATCCATTTAACGACAAGGAGCCTATTAATTTCTTCCCACTCCAATCGATTGACATTACATGACCGTTAGAAACCACCACCCCATGCCACATGCTGGGAGAATTCAAATCGGTTATTTTCAATTCTTGAGCATTAGATTTTCCGTTAACATCGGTCTGTGTTAAAAATTTTTTCAATTGGCTCAATTCGTTTTTATCAACCTTTTGAGCAAATGCCGTTGCCCCCAATAGAGCAAACGCAATTATTAATACATATTTTTTCATAAAAAATTTGGTTAGGTTATGAGGGTTAATTTTATCTCTTAACACCTCACCCCAACCAAAAGTTTTTAAAACAAGTAGAATTTATTGCGATTCTCTACTTTTTATTATCGCGAACTATTGTTAAAATGGTGATACATCATCTCCGCTCTCCGACAAGAAATCAGCATTTCCACCAGCAAATGGATTTCCTTGAGGAGCCGACTGAGGTTGAGCCTCAACCGTTTGACCACCACTATTCAATCGAGAGCCTACTGTTGCAAATTTTGCACTCGTATTGTCGTCCCAATTCTCAAATCGAGCATAACGACCTTGGAAACGCATTTTCACATCATCTACCGAACCACTACGGTGTTTTGCCACAATAAATTCAGCCAATCCTCTAATATCATTACCCTCGGCATCTTGATCAGAACGAGTATAATATTCGGGTCGGTGGATAAAGCACACCATATCGGCATCTTGCTCAATCGCACCACTTTCACGAAGGTCCGATAGTTGAGGTCGTTTTCCATCGGTACGCGATTCAACACTACGGTTCAACTGTGAAAGTGCCACAATGGGAATTTCCAATTCTTTTGCCAACTGTTTCAATGAACGCGAAATCAAACTCACCTCTTGTTCACGGCTACCGTACTTCATACCCGAGGCATTCATCAATTGCAAGTAGTCAATAATAATGAATTGAACTTGATGTTCACGCACCAATCGGCGAGCCTTTGTTCTCAACTCAAACACCGACAATGATGGAGTATCATCAATATACAACGGAGCAGCATACAAGTGTTTTACCCTCGACAACAGTTGATCCCACTCCATCTCGGTCAATCGGCCACTCTTTATCTTTTCACTTTCTATCTCACACGCATTACTTATCAAACGATTTACCAACTGCAAGTTTGACATTTCGAGCGAGAATATTGCTACCGGAATATTATAATTTACAGCCATATTTTTGGCCATCGACAACACAAATGCAGTCTTACCCATCGCCGGACGAGCAGCAATAATAATGAGGTCAGACTTTTGCCAACCCGAAGTGAGTTTATCCAAGTCGTGATAACCCGACTCCAATCCACTCAACCCCGACTTACGGTTAGCAGCAGCTTGAATTTGTTCTATCGCTTGACCTATGACAGGGTCGATTTGAGTAACATCTTTTTTTACATTTCGTTGCGAAATTTCAAATAGCTTTCCTTCGGCCTCTTGCAACAAATCATCAACATCATTACTTTCGTCAAATGCCTTTGACTCAATTTGTGATGCAAACGAAATGAGTTCTCGTGCAAGATATTTTTGAGCCACAATGCGAGCATGATACTCCACATGAGCACCCGAAGCCACACGCGAGGTCAACTCCGAGATAAATACGGCACCACCCACCTTTTCCAGTGCATCATTTTGACGCAATTGTTCGGTCACAGTGAGCATATCAATAGGTTGTTGCGCTGCGCCCAAGTGCTGAATTGCCTCATAAATCAACTGATTGGCTGGTTCATAAAAGCTATCGGGCTTAAGGATATCACATACTTTGGTATATGCGTCTTTTTCAAGCATCAATGCCCCGAGCACTGCTTCCTCCAAGTCTTTATCACGAGGTTGCATGCGTCCACCGGCATCATACATAGATTGATGTTGAGGTTTACTTCTACGATTAGAAAATTTGTTATCTGTTTCGGCCATAATATTATTTGTTTTTACGCTGACAAAGTTACATTAAAAAATCCATACCCAACAATTGAGTATGGATAAATTATTAACGAGTTATTTACAATAAGATTTTTATCAATTGGGCACTTGGTCAACGCTTTCCATCAACGACTTATCGGTTATTATGCGACGCGCACATATGAATCGTTTATAATAATAACTATCGTCGGGATATGTATTTATAACTACTCCTCGCTTGGTTGAGGCGTGAATAAATTTAATTTTCTTCGTAGCTTTATCTACCTCAATACACATTCCCACATGACCCACCGAGCGTGGTGTTGAGCGTCCACCAAAAAACATCAAATCGCCAGGGCGTATATCACCATCCTTCACCGCTACACCTTCATTAACTTGCCAGCGAGAAGCCGATGTGATAGGGAAACCAAAATAACGATACACATAACTGGTAAAACCCGAGCAGTCAAATGTGTGTGGACCCTTTGTTCCCCAAACATATGGAGTTCCCAAGAATGAGTATGCAAAATTTATAACATCTTCGGGGGAAACAAATTCCTCATATTCGTGTTGGCTCACCATTGTGTCGCCAACTTCAATCACAAGACCACCCTCATAAATATATGGTTCATCCGATTCCACCTCGGTCAATGGCACATCTATTTCAGGATCTTCTTCCTCTTCTTGTGGACGAGCAACGATTACAATAGGCAATGTGATAAATATTAATATTGAGATTATTTTATAGAAATTCATAACTACTGTATCTTGTTTTCAGCACAAAATTACGACATTCCCACGGGTTATAAAAATATCACAACCTCATTTACAATTATATAACATTCAATAACATAACGAAATCTTCATCATAAGCCGTCAATTAAACACCTCCAACACCATCAATCAACAAGAACATAAAGACAAAATGAAACAAAATTTCATTTATCAACTTCAATCCTTCGCCCTTGTTATATACTGGTCAATTATTACGAATTATCTTTATTATTTCAAAACAACTACCAACAATACCTAAAAAAAAAGCAATCAACCCTTTAGTTTCGACCAAAGGGTTGATTGCCTTCTCTTTAAATTATTCTTTTGTTTCGCTCTTACTTTTCTTATTAAAACCAAATTCTAACTGCAAGACCACCTCGGAATTTTGCGCCAAAACCATCGTTTTCTATTTGTTTCTTGTAATCATTAAAGTTACAGATAGAGGTGATACTTTTCCCATTTTCCAACTTATAATCTTTAATATAGTTTACATCAAACGGATTCTCTAAATCATAATTTGCGAACAACTCTAATTCCAAACAGAATAATCTAACACCAAAAGCAACAGTTGGTGTGAAAGATAATTTTTTATTAGCAAATTCATCATCTTGAATCTCCACCTTTGTAATATATCCATATTTGTCAGTCTCACATCCAGTAAGTTTCGACGAAAGCGAACTTATATTAATGTCGGTTCCTACACCAATATATGAGCAAGCATTATAGTCACGGCTAGTATGGAATCGCAACATAACAGGGACACTAAAATATTGTTTTTCAAAACCCGAAACATCTTCATCTTTACTAAAGAGCGCCCTATTTCCTGACAAATAATTATATTTCAAACCTGTAACGAAATTTACCACATTAGCAGTATATCCAAATCGCATAAGCAACTCTCCTGAGGCGACAGTATTTACTCCACCTAATGCAAAATCACCACCTATACCCACATGGAAGAATCGTCCACGATTTATTCTAAATTCCCATTTTTTGCAACGTTTCTCAACAGTTTTACTTGTTTTGGCATCAACTGGCAATCCATCCACGCGGTTTATTTCTTCATTTGATGTACTTTTATTAAATAGGCTACTTGCATAGAGAGCTCGATTATTTTGCATCTCAGTTATATGAGGTGAATTAGGATAATTTTCCACAAATAATTCATAATCTAATTCTTTTACAGATTTGTCTGCCTCTTTTAATTTCACAATCTGATAGCTCGCTTCTTGACTAATATCTGCAGCTTTTGCATTCGTTGGATCTATAACCAAAATCATTTTACTTGTCGCAACAGCCTTTTGGTAATCTTTTCCATCAAACTCTTGCTTTGCTTTATTCGATAGACCAATAATTGAATCTGTTTTCAATTTATTTCCATATGCACTAATCATTTTTTGATAACGAATATCAAATACACCAACTTCATATCGCTTTAAATCGCGCATTTGAAGGACTTTTGCATAATCTTGTTCTTTAAGCACGACATTATTATATATATCAGCACGAACAATCTCTAATGCTTGTTCTTTTACATTTTCACTTGTTATAGCCTTGCTTGCTATCAAACAAAGTTTATCTAAATCATTCCCATACTTTTCAGTAACTTCGTCCAATATACGTTCATTCCAATACTTTGAAGCTAAATTCTTATATTCTTCTGTTGTTTCAGAATCATTATAAAATTCTTCTATTTTATTTAAATTTCCTTCTTTTTCTAAACGAGACCACAAATATTGACTATAATAATTAGGTTCATATTTGATAGTTTGATATTGAGTAAAAATTTTGCTATCCTTTTGAATTGTTCTAGACACCCAGTTCCCAATCTCATCGAATACATAATTACTATATCTATATTCAGCTTTTTCAGTTTTTTTTGTTTTCTTCACCCTCGCGTATGAACTCACACCCACACCACTGGCTGCACGTCCGATTCTTTTAGATGCTCGATTAGCTGCTCCAATAGCATTAAATGGGTTTGATGTCAAATCATTAATATACTGATTTGCGGCCGCTTCAATTTCATTATAGTAATTATCTACTCCATAAACATTACTACCATATTCAACACCTTCTTCTACATAATACACATATACTTCATTTACTTTTGTCAAGTTACCTTTACCATCATAAGAATATGTGCAAGTATAAGTAGATTTATTATTATTCCTTTCTCCTGTAATTACTAATTTTGTAATACGATTATTTGTCACTGTTGCATTAACTTTACCATAATTACTTTCCCCTGAAAATCCTTTCTTAGTTCTATCTGTAATTATCAATTCATATTCTTTTTCATCTGAACCATCCCATAGATATATCTTATTAGACATATACCCATCTGCTCCAAACGAATAAGAACCATAACTACGACCTTCTGAAGTTATTTTAGCATTTAGAACTTGCCCTTTAAACCCAAAGGCCTTCATTTCAGACACTTGCGCACACAATGGCATTACCATAACAAGCGCCAAAAGCGTAAATAATAATTTCTTCATAATTTAAGTATTTTATATTTTGATTTATTAATTGTTTAGTAATTAATTTGTATTAATTAAATTGAGCGTTTACTGCGCTACATTTCTTTTGCAAATTTATAGAATATAAACCTCTTAGTGTTGGTCCTTTTTAGTCCTTTTAATGCGCTGACTTTGAATTTTCATATAGAAGCAGTAACTTTGTATCACAATGGAAGGATTAACAAAACAATATAAGTCATTAAAAGAGGCTGTTGAAAAAGTAGCCAGTCGCAAAATGTGTACTCCTCGCGACTTTGATTTCATGGCGATGCGCATTTTTGACACAACTCACACCTATGTATCACCCACTACCCTTAAACGATTTTGTGGGTATCTAAATAAAGGCAAAGACTATCAGCCACGAAAATCAACGCTCGATCTACTTTCGAGATATGTGGGATATAATGATTTTGATTCATATTGCGCATCATCAAGCAGTAACGACAACATAAATAGCGATTATGTTAAGTCGCCATCGCTATATGTAACATCATTATCTAAAGGGTGTATCGTGAAATTGATGTGGAATCCTGACCGTTGTGTAAGGGTGAGATTTTTGGGAGATGACATGTTTGAAGTTGTTGAGTCAATCAATAGTAAATTGCAAAAGGGCGACCGTTTTTGTTGCGGTTGTTTCATTGATGGCGAACCATTATACTTGACTCGTCTTGTGAGAAATGGACAAGCCCTGGGTGCCTATGTGTGTGGACAAGACTCGAGCATAAAGTTTTATATCGACAAAATTGAAAAAAGATAAAGCACAGTAAATCTGTCGGTTGCAGACTATGTCGGAATTTATCAATAAAAACAGCATTGACCATCTCGGCTTTGATTGGATTAAACCAGCAACATCAAGTGGCAACACTTGTGATTGCTTCGTTGTGCAGATTGACGGGAAGCGGTCGTTTATGAAAAAATTGCGATACGAATTTTCCAACGACCTATCATTTAGAGCATTATTTCGCAAAGAATATGAAAAAGGGAAATCTATTTCACATCCCAATATAGTAAAATATGAATCATTGCACGATTCAGCCGATAATTGTTACATACTGATAGAAAATATCGTTGGCGAAACACTCAATGAATTTATTAAATCTCACCCCGATTATTTCAGCACACGCGCCAATCTTGACAAATTTTTCAATCAACTATTGAGCGCGCTTAAATGCTTACATGAAAATCATGTAGTATATAGCGACCTTAAACCTCAAAACATAATGCTCACACAGGTCAATAATGATGTGAAAATCATTGACCTTGGATTTTGCTATACTGATTCTTATCCCGACTCGGCAGGTACGACCAGAGGTTTTTCAGCTCCAGAGCACCTCAATCAAGGCAAACTTGATGTTGCTACCGATGTGTATGGAGTGGGAAAAATCATTGAATATATCGAGATAAACTCAAAAACAAAAATACCATCGATATATTCTAAAATCAAGGCAAAATGCCTTAAAGAAAAACAAATCGACCGTTGGCAAAGCATTGATGAGATATTGGCCATTATTAACAAAAAGACTAATACATGGGCTATGTGGTTGATTATTTCTATTATAGCAATCGCTTCAATAGTGGGATATGCAATGTGGCAAAAATCGAGCGAAACAATTGTTGATATAAACGATATTGCTGTGGTTGAATTTCTCAAATATTCACATTTCAATAAAGTGGATATGACATGCGAAGTTATAGGCTTAGAGACAATAAAGCATCCCTCAATATACATAAGAGAATCGATTGTTTATCAAGGTGAAGAATATAAAGTAACATCGATTGCCAACTCGGCATTTAAAAAACTGCAGCACATTAAAACAGTTCATATTCCTAACGGATTAGAAAAAATCGGAGAAAGTGCATTTAGAGGTTGTAATAATCTTCTCATCATAAATATACCCAATAGTGTTACTGAAATAGGAGCTCATGCATTTTATAGCTGCAAGGGGGTTGGCGATTTGATTTTATCGCAAAATCTCAAAGAAATTCCCATAGCGTGTTTTGTTGCTACAAAAATATCGAGGGTGAATATCCCCGAGGGGATTGAAGTGATTAGACTTGATGCTTTTGCCTTATGCGAAAATCTTAAGGAGGTGAAAATTCCTTCAACAGTAAAACATTTGGAACGAGGTGTTTTTTACAACTGTATTGAGTTGACAACTATCGATTTGCCTGCGGCTTTGGAACGAACTGACGAATACCTATTCTTCGGTTGCGACAAACTCAAAGATATATATATTCATGCTATAACGCCACCTCAAGCATTGGCTTTGCATCGCAATCCCTCGCAAATCACGCTCCATGTACCAGCCGAGTCAATCGAAGCATACCGAATTGCCCCTTATTGGCAAGATATGAATATTATAGCGATAGAAAAATAATGGCATTTATACACATAAGCCCTTTGGCAAAATGAATAATTCATTTCCCCTTTCAATCGAATTATGTATTTATGCATTTTTACTTTTTATTTTCGTGGGGCGACGATGCGCTCGCCAAGGTATTTGGCAAAAGCGATTTTTATTTGTTGCAATTCCATACATTGAGCCATCAATGCAAGTTGCTCATTCACATCGGTACAACTGCGTAACTGGGCTTTAATATCACGCAATTTGCACTCCAATATTGCATCTTTCCACTCAAAGATTGCGCGTGGCACCAATTCAACAATTTTATCTTGCTCGGTATCAATCTTTGCAAATTTTGTGTGAACCTTGCTCAATACATATTTTTCACTAACGAGATTGGTTGTCACTTTGCGCACTACATCATCGGGGCTTGATATCAGATTGTTAACAATATACATAACGCTATATTCAATCAATCCACTTTGATATACAGCCTCGCATTCTTCTTCCAATATTTTTTCTTGGCCTTTTATTTCCGATAGATTTATTGCCGTCTTTTGAATTTCGGCAATACCTTTAGCCAACATTCTTTGTTTTTCTTCTTGTAGTTGAATTTCCTTTCGTCGCAAATCATCGGCAAACGAACTTGTCACCTCATTTCTAACTACTTCAAACACCTTTGCATATTGAGGGTTGGAAAATGTAATTTCGTCTTCGGCCAATTCTCTCACAACATAATCCAACACATTTAACAATTTTGCATTGCCTTTTTCATCAAACTCTTCACACAATGTGAGCATACCATATTTGAGCACATATCGCAATACTTCGCGTTCATATGGCTCAAGATATTGGCTCATCTTTTGATCGACGACATTGGCTGGAGTTTGTTTTGGTTTGATTTCTGCTTCTTGCCACGCAACATCTTCGGTCTGGGGTTGCTCAACATCTACAAGTGGCTCAATTGATTGGGCAGCAGTTTGGCGCTGGCGTTGTTGCGATTCCTTCTCTCGTCGATCGGCAATTTTTTTCGCCACCTGGCGAGTGAGCAACTTTTCATCAATTTCCAATCGACGGCTACACTCTTTAATATATATAGCTCGCGTAATCTCATCGGGGACAACCGAAATCGAGCGCACTATGTCGTTAATTGCTTTAGAGCGTTGGATGGGATCGTTTTCAACCCCTTGCAATAATATAGATGTCTTAAATGCGATAAAATCTTGTTCGTTAGATGCAAGATACTCTTCAAGTTCGCTTGTTGAGTGACTTTGAGCAAATGAGTCGGGGTCTTCTCCTTCGGGGAGCAACATCACCTTTATATTAAGTCCCTCGGCCAACAACATATCTATACCACGCAACGATGCCTTTATACCTGCAGGGTCACTATCGTATATAACGGTCACATTCTCGGTAAAACGGTGTATGAGGCGTATTTGCCCCTCGGTCAAAGAGGTTCCCGATGAAGCCACGACATTTTCAATGCCCGATTGCGACATTGAAATAACATCCATATACCCTTCAACAAGAATACATTTATCTTTTTTTACGATAGCCTGTTTTGCTTGATATAGGCCATAAAGTTCATAACTTTTGCGATAGATAATTGATTCGGGCGAATTGACATATTTTGCTACATCTTTATCTTTTCGCAATGTGCGTCCACCAAAGCCCAACACTTTGCCACTGATGCCAAGAATAGGATACATCACCCTACCCTTAAATCGGTCATAGATTTTGCCCCCTTCACTCTGGATACACAATCCGGTATTTACAAGATATTTCTCGTTATACCCTTTAGCCTTTGCCGATGAGAGGAGGTCGTCACGCTTGTCGAGCGAATAGCCAAGTCTAAATCTTTTGATTGACACATCATTGATGCCTCGTTCATGAAAATAACTTAATCCTATATCTCGGCCGTCGTCGGTATTATTGAGATTGTTTTCAAAATGTTGCAACGCAAATTCATTAACCGCAAGCATACTTTCGCGCTCAGTTGCAGCCTCACGCTCAGCCTCGGTCATTTCATGCTCCTTTATCTCAATGTGATATTTCTTTGCGAGATAGCGAAGAGCATCATTATACGACATCTGCTCAAGTTCCATCAAGAAATTGACCGGACTCCCCCCTTTTCCACAACTAAAACACTTACATATGCCCTTAGATTTAGAGACTGAAAACGAGGGTGTGCGTTCATTATGGAAAGGACACAAACCTATATAGTTAGCGCCTCTGCGTTTTAAACTCACAAAGTCACTCACCACATCGACAATGTCGGCTGCGTCAAGAATTTTTACTACTGTTTCGCGGTCAATTTTCTTCATAGCAATTTTTCAGGACTACAAAATTAATGAAATATGATTTTATTTCAGTATCTTTGACAATCAATTTTATTAAATATTTTTCAACAACCAGTTAAAATCATGAAAATCAAGTCACTTTTAACCAGTATTATTCTCCTTTTTTCAGTTTTCACTATTAGTGCCACTCGCATCATTGTATTTGCCGACCTTCATGTGCTTCCCGGCAATGACTGCGAAAAAAATATGCGCATTGCGGTAGATGAAGTCAATAAATTGGACGCTGATTTAGTGATAATAAATGGCGACCTCACCAACGAAGGGAGCGACATTGAACTTTCAAATGTAAAATCAATTCTCGACAAGATAAATAAGCCCTTATATGTGCTCCCTGGCAACCACGAAACAACATGGTCGCAAAGTGCTACTAAAACAATTTTTGATCTATGGGGCAATGATCGTTTCGTTACCGAAATTGATGATTTGGTTATCGTAGGTATCGCTTGTGGCCCATATATGAAGATGGGCGACGGACACATTAAACAAGAAGACCTTCACTGGCTCGACAAAACTCTCGCAAAGCATTGCACCAAAGGGAAACGAGTAATATCGTTCAACCACTACCCTCTCATGAAAGACCTCGACAATTATGATGACTATATTAGAGTGCTACGCAAATATCCCGTCATCGCACATGTCAATGGTCACTATCATAAATATGAAAAATATGTGAGTGAAAATTTTGGCAACATCAACTGCATGATGGTGCGCTCACTCGATTTCAAAAAAGGCAACTATGGTTATACCATTATGGACATTGATGCCGATTCGGTAAAATTCCATAACAAACAATTAGGCAAAGAGCCTGTATATGTCGATGGTTTTGCAATTTCATATCCTGTAACACACAATGATATTGCTTTGAATATGACCGAACAGCCATTATATGCCGATAGTGCATCGGTTTTTACTCGATTAGGTTTTGATAAGAAAAATATTTATTTTGGCAATTCACTCGGTTATGCCAAAGCCATCAACAAAAAGACTGGTAAAGAATTATGGTCAATCGCCACAGGCGCATCACTTTTCGCGCGTCCTATTGTTGCAGGGAAATATGTTGTGATACCCTCGGCAGCAAAAGAGTTGTTGTGGGTAAATCCTAAAAATGGAGAAATCGTGCAACGCGATGCCTCTGAGGGCGCGTATGTAGCCGATGGTGTGTGTATTGACAATGCACTTTATTTAGGTGGTTACAATAAATTTGAAAAATGGGATGTAAAGAAACGCAAACTCATTTGGCGCTACGACTCGCTCAACAATTATTGCCAAGCAGCCCCAGTAGTTGACAATGGCGAAGTAATCTTTGGCGCTTGGGACACATATTTATATTGTCTTGATGCCGAAACAGGCCAACTCAAATGGAAATGGAACAATGGCTCATCACGCAACCAACTTGGCCCTGGCAATGTAGTTCCAGTGGTTACACCCGACCGCATCTACATCGTAGCGCCCGACCGCTACATGACCGCTATCGATCGCAAAACAGGCAAAACCATTTGGCGTAACAAAGACCACAAATATCGCGAAAGCCTCGGACGAAGCGAAGATGGCTCACGAGTATATGCCAAAACTATGGACGGGGAATTAGTAGCCGTTGATGCTACCACTGCCGATTTCAATAAATTGTGGGTAGTAGATATGAAACTTGGCTACGAACATGCTCCATGTATTGTTACCGAAAAAGATGGTATCGTATATGCTGGTTCACGCCGTGGATTGGTTGTAACAGTTGACCCCAATACCAAATCCACAGAAACATTATTCCTCGGCAAATCAGAAACTAACGGCATCGACCTCGACCCCACAACCGGTGATGTTTACACCTCACTCATCGAAGGCACAATATTTAAGTTGAACGAATAGAAACACAAAGTAGGGACACGGCGTGCTGTGTCCGAAATGATAAACAATAAGGCTACCGAACAAACTCGGTAGCCTTTGATTTATCGTGTAAATGATTCAAATTAAGAATTATACATTGTCAATGATTTCCCAATGACCGCCTTTGGCTCCTCCAACTCGCACAATTATACCATCATTTCGAAGTTGGCGTAATACCTTTTTCACTCCACTCTCCGACAATCCTACAAGTTCTTGCAACTCACGAATTGAAACTAATGGATTTTGGCGAATTTCTGACAAAATTTTCTGGTTACTTTTCTGGTTACTTTTCTGGTTACTTTTTACCTTTTCTTTTAATGAAACTCGAATAAATCTCGTTGAGCTAAAGGTTCTCAACTTTTTTCCTCTTTCCTTTTTGATTTTTCCTTTTCATGTTGCACTTTATTTCTCTCTTTTTTCCCACTTTATCCACTATTATTGAAATTTTTCTTTATTTTATGCGTTTTTTATTGGGATATGCACAAAGTTTTTGTAAATTTGCGTGATTAAGATTAAACTTTCTAAAACAATAATTTTATAAACTCTAAATTATGGCAGAAAACAAAGAAAAATTGTTTGACCAATTTCCACCGATTTCTACCGAAGAATGGAAAGCAAAAGTAGAAGCCGACCTTAAGGGCGCTCCTTTTGACAAGAAATTGGTGTGGCGAACAAACGAAGGTTTCAATGTTCAGCCCATGTACCGTGCTGAAGACATTGCCGATCTAAAAACTACTGATTCTCTTCCTGGAGAATATCCTTATGTGCGTGGTACTCGCACTGAAAACGACTGGCTCACTCGCCAAGAAATCATCGCCGACAATGCTGCCGACGCTAATGCAAAAGCGCTCGATGTATTGACTAAAGGTGTTACTTCTCTTGGTTTCAAAGTTAAGGAAGCCGGTGATGTTGCAACTCTTGTTGCTGGCATCGACCTCTCTAAAGTTGAAATCAACCTCAACTGCTGTCCTAAAAGCGCTGCTGCAGTAGCTAAAGCTCTCGTTGATGTAGTGAAAGCTGCTGGCGCTGAAGAATCGTTCAAAGGTTCTATCGACTTCAACCCATTCCGCAAAGCGTTGAAACATGGCGTTGAATTCCCTGGCGACATCGCTAAGATGGCTGTTGAATTGCTCGAAGTTGTTAAAGAAGTGAAAGGCTTGCGCGTGCTTGCCGTTGACTCTGTAATGTTTAACAACGCCGGTGCTTATATCTTCCAAGAACTTGGTTATGCTCTTGCATGGGGTGCTGAATGGCTCGCTATGCTCACTGAAGCAGGTGTTGATGTTGACACAGTTGCAAAACGCATCAAGTTCAACATGGGTATCTCTTCTAACTACTTCATGGAACTTGCTAAATTCCGTGCTGCTCGCATGCTTTGGGCTCAAATCGTTGAGCAATTCAAACCTGCTTGCAAATGCTCTTGCAAAATGATGGCTCATGCCGTTACTTCGGAATTTAACCAAACTGTATTTGACGCTCATGTTAACTTGCTCCGTAGCCAAACAGAAGCTATGTCGGCTGCTCTTGCAGGTGTTGACTCAATCACAGTTACTCCATTTGACAAATCTTACAAAACTCCCGATGAGTTCTCAGAACGCATCGCTCGCAACCAACAATATCTTCTCAAAGAAGAAAGTCACCTCGACAAAGTTGTTGACCCTGCCGGTGGTTCATATTATGTAGAAACTCTCACAGCATCTATCGCTCAAGAAGCTTGGAAACTCTTCCTCGATGTTGAAGAAAAAGGTGGCTTCCTTGCCAATGTTAACAACTGCGCTATCCAAGATGCAGTTAACGCTTCTTCTGAAAAGCGTCACAGCGATGTTGCTCGTCGTAAAGAAATTCTTCTCGGAACTAACCAATATCCTAACTTCAGCGAAATGGCTGCTGGAAAGATTGAAAACGCAGGTGGTTGCACTTGTGGCTGTTCTGAAAAAGAAGATAATGGTCGCGGACTTTCTACAAAACGCCAAAGTAGCGACTTCGACGCACTTCGCCTTGCTACCGAAGCTGCAGCTAACCGTCCTAAAGTGTTTATGCTCACTATCGGTAACCTCGCTATGCGTCTTGCTCGTTCTCAATTCTCTGCTAACTTCTTTGGTTGCGCTGGATATGAGATTATCGACAATTTAGGATTTAATACAGTACAAGAAGGTATCGACGCCGCAGTAGCAAAAGAAGCCGATGTAGTGGTTATCTGCTCAAGCGACGACGAATACGAAACTCTCGCTCCTGAAGCCTTCAAGGCTCTTGATGGTCGTGCCGAGTTTGTTGTTGCTGGTGCTCCTGCTTGCACCGAAGCTCTTCAAGCACAAGGCATCACTAACTTCATCAATGTGCGTAGCAATGTTCTCGAAACCCTTCAGGCTTTCAATGCAAAACTTCTTAAATAATCGATTATGAGACCTGATTTTAAAAATATCAATATAACAGCTGATGCTTTTGGTGGCGCACAAGCCCCCATCGCACAAGGTGAAGAATGGCTCACCCCTGAGTTGATTCCTGTAAAACCTATTTATACTAAAGATGACCTCGAAGGTCTTGAACACCTCAACTATGTAGCAGGTATCCCTCCATTCCTTCGTGGCCCATATAGTGGCATGTATGCTATGCGTCCTTGGACTATTCGCCAATACGCTGGTTTCTCTACTGCTGCTGAATCTAACGCATTCTATCGTCGTAACCTCGCTTCGGGTCAAAAAGGTCTTTCAGTGGCATTTGACCTTGCTACACACCGCGGCTACGATGCCGACCACGAGCGTGTAGTGGGCGATGTAGGTAAAGCAGGTGTATCTATCTGCTCTCTCGACGATATGAAAGTGCTTTTCGATGGTATCCCCTTGAACAAAATGTCAGTGTCAATGACAATGAATGGTGCTGTGCTTCCTGTACTCGCATTCTACATCAACGCTGGTCTTGAACAAGGTGCTAAACTCGAAGAGATGGCAGGTACTATCCAAAACGATATTTTGAAAGAGTTCATGGTGCGTAACACATACATCTACCCACCCGAATTCTCAATGCGCATTATCGCCGACATCTTTGAGTATACTTCTCAAAATATGCCTAAATTCAACTCAATCTCTATCTCGGGTTACCACATGCAAGAAGCAGGTGCAACTTGCGACATTGAGTTGGCTTACACTCTTGCCGACGGTCTTGAATACCTTCGTGCTGGTGTAAACGCAGGTATGGACATCGACGCATTTGCTCCTCGTTTGTCATTCTTCTGGGCAATCGGCATGAACTTCTTCATGGAAGTTGCTAAGATGCGTGCTGCTCGTATGCTTTGGGCTAAGATTGTAAAACAATTCAATCCTAAAAACCCAAAATCACTCGCATTGCGTACTCACTCACAAACATCGGGTTGGTCACTCACTGAGCAAGACCCATTCAACAATGTGGGCCGTACATGTATCGAAGCTATGGGTGCTGCTCTTGGTCACACTCAATCACTTCATACCAATGCGCTCGACGAAGCTATCGCACTTCCTACCGACTTCTCGGCTCGTATCGCTCGTAACACTCAAATCTACATTCAAGAAGAAACCTACATCACTAAGGAAATCGACCCATGGGCAGGTTCTTACTATGTAGAATCACTTACTAACGAAATCGCTCAACGCGCTTGGGCTCACATCCAAGAAATCGAAAAACTTGGTGGTATGGCAAAAGCTATCGAAAGTGGTCTTCCAAAACTCCGCATCGAAGAAGCTTCAGCTCGCACTCAAGCTCGCATCGACTCAGGTCGTCAAACAATCGTTGGTATCAACAAATATCGTCTCGATCACGAAGATCCTATCGATATTCTTGAAATCGACAACACCGAAGTGCGCAAAGACCAAATCGCTCGTCTCGATGTAGTTAAAGCTGGCCGTGATGAAGAAGCAGTTAAGAAAGCCCTCGAAGCAATTACCGAATGTGTTCGCACAAAAGAAGGTAACCTCCTCGACCTCGCTGTTAAAGCTGCTGGTCTCCGTGCTACTCTTGGTGAAATTTCAGATGCCTGCGAAGCTGTCGTAGGTCGTTACAAAGCAGTAATTAGAACTATTTCAGGCGTGTATTCAAGCGAAACAAAACAAGATGCCGACTTCGTTAAAGCACAACAATTGTGTGAAGAGTTTGCAAAGAAAGAAGGTCGCCAACCTCGCATCATGATTGCGAAGATGGGACAAGATGGTCACGACCGTGGTGCTAAAGTTGTTGCTACAGGTTATGCCGACTGTGGTTTTGACGTGGATATGGGACCATTGTTCCAAACTCCAGCCGAAGCTGCTCGTCAAGCTGTTGAAAACGACGTACACATCCTCGGTGTATCATCATTGGCTGCAGGTCACAAGACCCTCGTGCCTCAAGTAATCGACGAATTGAAGAAACTCGGTCGCGAAGACATTATCGTTGTTGCCGGTGGTGTAATCCCTGCACAAGACTATGACTTCTTGTATCAAGCAGGTGTAGCCGCAATCTTCGGCCCTGGTACTCGCATCCCTGTTTCAGCAATCAAGATGCTCGAAATCCTCATGGAAGAATAATCCCACACGGACATTCCATAACATCAACGGCACCCCCACTCGGAGGGTGCCGTTTTTTGTTTTACACGTTTTTAGTCCTTACTTACACAATCTATCTGCCCGATTTTCGGCGATTGCATTCTCGGCAAAGCAATTGACAATTCTCTGCTATTGTGTGTCCTCCGGCATGCCATGGTGTTATATGGTCGGCTTCCATTTCTGTCAAATCAAACTCTCGATCGCATTCGGGACAATCCTTGTTGGCACAATGATGTTGTTGACGTTCATAGACTGCAATTTTCATTGACTCTGTAAACGCTCTAATTGACAAATGTTTCTCTTTTCCCGAGAGGAGATATTGATAAATTCCCTTTTTATTGGTTACATCATCATCAAGCATTAATTGGGAAACCTTTTCATTAAATTCAGCCAAATTGATAATATCATCTTTATGATTATCATATAACTCTCCCCAATTCAAACCCTTCATAATGCGTTTTTGGACACGGGTAGGACGAAATGATGATTCAATCCACGTAAAAATCGAATTAAAATATTGCCATAAAGCATTTGCATTTACATCATGTTGATGTTGGCTCATATAACCCGATATATCGTCTTTAGAAATCCATTTTATTGCCGTTTCAAGATATTCTTGACGAATTGCACTGCCATTTAAATAATCTCCACCAATACTATGTGCCGCACAATTGGTTTTACTGAAATAGCGTTTTGCATCAGTCACCCATGGACCCGAATAAACTGCATTGCGTAGTTCTTGGTCGGTAAGTTCTTCGCCGGCAATATTAATAGTCTTAAACCATTCAAGCTTCTCGCTATCGGTTCCGGTGCAAAAATAAATCATCAATTTATAATCAAGAATTTTGGCTTGAATATCGTTAGTAAAATTGTAAAAACCTAATCGATCATTATTATAAAGTATACTAAAATTCCCGGCAACGAATTCACATATTGACATTGTACGT
Organism: Muribaculaceae bacterium; assembly: GCA_045646905.1. GTDB lineage: Bacteria > Bacteroidota > Bacteroidia > Bacteroidales > Muribaculaceae > RGIG4079. The sequence continues at coordinate 159,060 of JAZRLP010000026.1, read as the reverse complement.
TGCTGACCATCTATTATTTCATAATGGTCACCATCGCATACTGCCCAATACATCACATTAAGCGGAAATCCTTTAAGGATAGTATCTATCACAGCTTCCTTTTGCTTAGTATCGTATATAAATTCTCGTTGATAAGGTGGGCGTATATTTAGCATTCCTTTATACCCTACTACCCCATTTTCATTATTATTTTCGTAACCCTCAAATAACTCTCTAATACTTATTTCTTTTAATTCTATTTTCATAATTGCTTGCGTTTTATGATGATACGTGCATATGGGACTTCAACGGCTCCATTTCTTATCATATATAAGTCCCCATCGACAGCTCCACGTTTTTGAATGTTTTTTCTATATTCTTTATGCTCGGGTTTATATGGTTGTACTCCTATTTCTAAACCTGAGTTAGATATTCCTAACCCAATAATTTCAAATTGGGCAGGGCAATATTTATCCATAAACGTAATAGGGACACCCATATAGCCAAAGTAATCAATCGGAATATCTGCTGTGAAGTTAATATTAATCGCATCAAAATTTTCGTACTTAGGGTATAATTCGGGATTATAGTGTTTATATAATACGAGTTCTTCATGTCGTTTATTAATATCAAGATTGGTGAACCACGTAACTCCAGATACTCGAATCATACCCTCTCTATGATCACCAGCTGAAGCTGTATCTATATAGTTAGAAATAAAGTGACCTGCTCCACCTTTGAATCCATAGCCTAACCATAATAAATTATTCTTTATTAAAGAGAATATATCTTTGTAGGATAATGCGTTTTGATGCCCAATAATTAGGAATTTTTTATTATATTCTATTAATTGTGCCACATATTCACGAAACAAAGAAAAAGGAGGATTTGTGACTACTATATCCGCTTGCTTAAGTAATTCAATACATTCTGCACTTCTAAAGTCGCCATCTCCATGCAATTCATGTATTCCAATCTCTTCTGGGTCGGGAATGCGATTGCCATTCTTATCTCCATCATAAATTAGTTTAATTGCCTTGTCTATATCATGCGTTGAAAATAAATCTGCATTTTGGTTTTTATAGCAAGTGGTTATTAGACGTCTCAATCCCAATCTTTCAAAATTATAAGCAAAGTAATGAAAAAAATTACTCTTGCGAGGGTCATCACAATTACATAACACCACTTTATCCTTGAAATGTGCGGTGTAATGACGAAGTTCATTTTCTATATCACTTAATTGTGTATAAAATTCGTCTTTTTTTGATCTGTTGGCATTTCTGAGATTTTGATTTCTTGGCATAGTGATTGGTGGTAATTGCATTACTATAAATCACTATGCAAAAACAAGGGCGAGAGCCCAAATTATTGCATTCTACGAGGCAGCGTAGGATTGACACCTCTCCACTCAATAATTGTTATTACTCGCGCCCTATTTAGGCATTGAGCATAACTATATATCGAGTGGAAAGTATTCCTACAGAAATACCTTACCTATTAATCCGGTTGTTCTATGTCACTTAAAGTTTCCTACGCTTTTAGTAGAACGCGAAATAATAGTTAATGCTTAGTTAATATGTCGTTCTTGAGTATTCCCAATAGGAATACAATGCAAATTTAGACAATTAAATTATAAAACACAACGAGTATGAACACAAATCAACATTTTTTATCACTTGCTGCAACTTTTTGAATTGTTGATGCATCTAATGAATAAAATGCGAATTTATAAATCATTGCATTAATATTTTCTTAATTATAATTATATTTGAAACATTAAAATAATAATAGATATGAGACGTTTAGTTTACTTTTTAGCTACTGCTTTAATAGCAAGTATTTCTTTCACAAGTTGCCAACGCAAGGCGATTACCCAAGAGGAGATTGATGAACTTAATCGCCAAATTAGCGAAAAATTGGCTATGATTGAAAATAATGATGACACTACTACTTCAATCACGATTGATTCGGCCTCAACCGATTCTACCATAAAAGTAAATACGCCACAAAACGATAAAAAGACCGAAATTACAATCATTCAAGGACATAACGGTGGAGAAAGCGTTGGCGCAGTACTATTTTTATCCATTGTTGCAACTGCTCCCTTTGCATGCGCAGTACTCATAGTGTTCTTCATTATTCGTGGCATAACATCTCGCCAACGCGAGCATAATAAACTCATCGAAAAAGCTATTGAATGTAACTACCCCCTACCCAATGATTTCTTTAAAGCACCGAAGCAAAGCAAAAGTCGTTTACAATCGGCTCTCGTGTGGTTGGCTTGGGGTGTTGGAATTATAGCATTTTGTTTAATCGTTTCGGAGGCAAAAGATACAGTTTTCGCCATTGGCTTTATTCCGCTACTTGTAGGTGTGGCTAAACTAATCACCTACTTTGTTGAAGATCGTAAAAAAGAGGATGCCGAATAATCTCAAATCATAAAGCAATCTACCGATGCTCTCTCGACTTGATGAACTGAAACTGATAGCCCGATGTATTGCAGGCGACGACCGCAATGCATTTGGGCAATTGGTCATTGCCTATGAGCAAGGGCTACGGAGGTTTCTTTTCAATCTCTCGGGTGATGAAGCGTTGACCGATGATTTGGCTCAAGACACTTTTTTGAAAGCATATCTTGCCATACGCTCATTCCAAGGCATAAGCCGATTCAAAACATGGCTATACCGCATTGCTTACAATGAGTTTCTATCGCATCGTCGCTCACAACACATCACTACCGATGAAATTCCTCCCGATGCCGACTCTATCAGTCCCTCAACGGCAACCGATGCTCGACTGACCATTGAACAATGTTTGGCAAAATTACCCGAGGCTGAACGCACTGTTATAATGTTATTTTATCTCGAAGATATGCCCATCAAAAAAATTGTAGAAATAACCGGCATGCCCAATGGCTCAATTAAATCATATCTTCATCGTGCCAAATCACGGATGAGACAATTTCTTGAAAATGATGAATCATTATAATTTTTACCACCAATGAAACGAAACAACATAGATGACATAAAGATGCGTGAGTTACTCGACAAGAATCTCCCTCATGCCCCACGCAACGATTGGTTTGTTAAAAAGACTATGAACCGACTACCCGAAAAGCATCGTAGTTCGGTGTCAATAATTGAAATAGCAGCCTATTTAATTGCAATATTGGCGATAATCACAATTGAAGGTTATATAATATACGATGTAGTTACTACTGCTACATTCACACTCAACGACCTTGTGTGGATTGTGTCGCTCAACATAGGTTTATTTGCCATTATCTTTGCGATATTTGCTCCTCAATTTCGCAATTACTTCTACTAAACATATTTGCTCTTTATACACAAAAAAATCCCCTATGTCGCACGACATAGGGGATTTTCTATTTGAGTGGGATTTATTCCCTAACTTTTTTAGCGGATAACCACTTTAGCAGTGTAAGCTACACCAGCAGCATCAGTTGCAGTTACAATGTAAATACCATTAAGACCTTCTACATTAACTACATTAGATTTTGCTTTCGCTGCCAATGCACCACTTACAGAGTGAAGTGTTACATTATCGGCATCAACACCTTTCACTTTCAATGTTGAGCCATTGCATTCTACTGTCATTTTAGAAACTTCATTTACTGCTACGTTTTCAACACCTGAAGTGACACGACCATCGTAGTAGTAGTAAGCAACACCTTGAAGTGCACAACATACCCAAATGTTCAAACGATAACCATCGTCAGAGATAGATTGACAGATTGATGAAATGTTTTGAGCGTTTGTATCACCACCTAAACCATTAGCAGGATATTTGCAGTTGAAACCAGTAGTGATATCGACTCCATTTGTAACATTGCACAATGTGAACAAACCATTCTTAAGACCTTCGAGATATGATACGCCTGCAGCATATTTCTTATCACCATAGTTAAAGAATTTCAATGCTGTACCACGAGCGTTGTTGTTAAGAGCACCAGCGTTCATTTCTGATTTATATGCACCTGTTGCGCTGAACAAGATAGGATAATAGTCTTGACCATCAACCCAGAATGTGCCATCTTCGTTAGGAATAACTTCACCAGCACCACGAGAACCAGCGAGAGCCATAGCAGAACCATCTTTAGTCAATGTAATTACTGTTGGAGTAGCGCTTACTGTACCATTAGAAATAGTGTAGCGTAACACATTCTTAACACCGTCGTCAGTAGCCCAAATATAACCATTTGTCAAGTTGCCACTGATAGAAATGTTAGATCCCATAATAAGACCGCCATGAGTAGCATCTTCAAGAATCTTCACTGGAGCTGAAGAAACACCATTTTTCCAAGCATATACAGTAAATGTGTGATTAGCATTAACGGCGTTAGCAGCTACAAGAGTACCATTAACGAAACGCATACTTGAGATAGGAGTAAGACCACCTGAAACACCATCAATATTTACATCGCTACCAGTATCATTACCAGTGTAAGCGTCAATGATATTAATTTCGGGAGTTCCCCATGGGCTACAGTTGAGCACATAAAGTTTACCTTCGTTTTCAGCGATGAAGCGAGTTGTACCCGACGATGTAATATTCAACCAAGAAGGTTGAGTTGTGTTACCACCATAGTTCCAGCCCTCTTTCATTGCTTGAACATAGTCATTGAGGTTAGCTTTACCTGTACCATTGAGAGTTACTTTCACTGAAGGAGCACCAGCCGAAGAAAGTGTCATTGTTGCAGTGTGAGAACCTACACTTGTTGGTGCGTAAGTAACAACTACATGTGTTTCACCATCTTTTGAAACAGAAGTAGTGTTGGCAGTAAATGCCGAAGAACCTGAAATAGATACTTTGATGTTTTCAGTGAGGTTTGCACCTGAAACGGTAACAATGCCACTACCACTTTCGCCACCTACATAACCCGAAAGGTTAAGAGCCGATGCTGAAGCATAAATAACAGGATCAGTTGGAGCAGCATAGCTATAAGTAGGAACAGTACCATTTTTGTAATATGCGATACCTTGATTATGAACGAGTACCCACATTTCTACACCAGAGTTACCGTTTACAGCTACTTCAACGCCCGATGACATAGAAGTGTTACGAGTTGAACCAAGACCAGCTGAAGGATATTCACCAATATTAGAAGCTTCAGCCCAACCAGCAGTACCATCAAGAAGTACTACACGACCTTTGCGAAGGCGTTCTGCGGCAGTTGAATTAGGTTCATATGTTGTTGCCAAAGCATAGCTTGTACCTTTAAACGAGAATGCACGGAATGTATTACCAGCAACTTCATTTTTGAGAGCTTCAGCATTAACTGTTGCCATCAATTCGGCTTTAGCATCAAATAATGTTGGATAGTAGTTTTGACCTACACACCAGAATTTACCATCAGCTTCAGGAATTACACGAGGAGAAAGACCAAATTGAACACCAGTTGAGCCATCTTCAGTAACCAAAGTTACAGTAGGAGTAGTTGATGCCACACCATTAGTTACTTTGTATGTAACAACACGAGTGTCGGCGCTTGCTTTTCCTTCAGCAAAGAACAATGTACCATTTGTTAAGTCGCCAGAGTAGTTAAATGTGTCACCAAGGCGTTCAGTGCCACCGATGTTAGTTGTTTCAAGAAGCACGCGAGCAGCAGCGTTATCATTTTCCCACACATAAACCTTGAGTACTTGCTCACCAGCAGCTGTAGTTGCAAGGTTACAAGCAGCGATTTTGCCATCGATATATTTTACATCGATAACTTTCAATGTACCACCTTCAACACCGCTCATATTGAGAGAACCAAGTTTTTCACCTGTTTGAGCTTTCAAAATCAAGATTTCGCTTGAGTTGTTAACTACATAAAGTTTACCAGCGCCAAATGTCATGTTACGGAATGAAGCATAATCGGTCATCCAAGCAGCTTTCTTACCTGTAGATTCAGAGAAATTCCAACCTTCAGTGAATGTCAATGGAGGGTTTTTAGCCGAGCCACTTACTACGACAGTTTTCTTGTGAGTACCACTTGTCAAAGTAATAGTTGTAGAGTGGTTACCTGCTGCAGTAGGTTTATAAGTAACTGTGATAGAACCACCAGTTTTAGCCAATGAAGTAGTGCTGATTGCAAAATCAGTAGTATTGCTTGAAGAAACAGAGATTGCCGATGACAAATCAGCACCTGTAACAGAGAGAGTTTTTGAAGTAGAAGTTTCGGCTGTCACTTCACCAAAGTCGAGTGAAGCAGGTGACACAGAGATTCCCGAGTTAGTACCTTCTACCATATCAAAGCTAAGAAGGTGTTGAGTATCGGTAGTACCTACAGTCACTGTTTTAGATTGAGTTTTATAACCATCTTTTTCTACAGTTACTTGATAAGTAGCTCCATAGTTCAAATCATAGAATGCATAGAAACCGTTATTGAATTGGTCGGTAGTAAATGATTTTGTTCCACCACTACCAAGATTAGTCAATGTAACTTTAACACCATTAAGAGCTAAATATTTGTCACGGCCACGAGTTGTGTAACTTGTGTAACCACATGATTTAGAAAGGTCACGAATATCACCCACGATGATAGGATGAATAACTGCAGTACCACCTACACCACCAGGGCTTTCGAGATATGCACGCACAATTTGCCATGCAAGGAAGTAGTTATATTCTTTGCTACACATACGGAATGCTTCGGGGCGATAATCGTGGAACCAAGATTCAGCCAAGTAACCAGGAGCAGAGTTAGTGTTCAATACACCAAGACCCGAACCACCATAGAAATTACGGTCGGTCATAGCACGAGCTGTTGTATATGTTTCATTTGTAAGAATAACTGCATCTTGCCATTTTGCTGAAGCTGTTGACATCGCTTTTGAACCAGCAACACGCTCGCCCGAAGGGTTTGACTTTGATGTTGCACTATACATTACAAGCATATAGTTGGCACTTGCGTTTCCGGCATTGGTGTGAAGCGACATGAAGTAACCGCCATATGAGCCTGCAGCTGTTGAAATTGAACCAAGAGACAAGTCGCCAGCCTCGTTATTTTCAGAACGCGACAACTTTATGTTGCTATTAATGTATTTAGTCCAAAAATATTGAACACCAAGAGCACGGTAAGTATTACCTGATGATTCCCAGAAACAGTTACCTTTATTGTAACCATTACTACCAACAGGCAATTTCACACCATTAACAGCAGGCATGGGTGTTTCACGGTCATTATCACCATAACCACCGTGACCTGGGTTTACATATAATTTAGTTTTTGATGCAGCCGATGCGCCCAATACTACACAAAGGAGCAATATTAAAGAATATATTTTTTTCATCGCTTATATTATTTTTCCTTAATTGTAACTATATAAACTTTTCCCTCAGTAGTGTGGAACGCGATTTTGCTACCATCGGCCGATACGCTTGGGAACATTTTGATTTCATCAGATGGAGTTGTGAGTTGTTGGAAATTGTTACCTGTAACATCAACAATCACAATATCACTCTTAGTAAAGAGATAACCATCATCACTGTCGAGCATACCCACTACATGAGTATTACCACGCCATTTTGGAGCGCGCATTGAAGCAAGTTTTACGACATCGCTTCCATCAAGGTTGCAAACATAAGCATTGTCACCACATCCAAAAAGAATGCGAGATTTGTCGGGAGATAAACTTGTCCAAATATATTGAGGTTCCCAACCTTCAAATTGACCTGCAAGAGGATCTAACTCGGTGCGTACGCCATTGGCATAAACAACGATTTTAAGATCTTCTTCAGTAACTAAAAGATCGTCGAGAGAAGCCGATGAAGCGCCTTTAAAAATAGTTTTTTTAACTGCCTTTCCTTCAATAGGCAACATCGCTTCAGTTCCGTTATACGACAATTGGTTAACATGGTTGATACCTTTCGCTACCGACTTCAATGTTTTAGATGCAACATCAAGCACATAGATGTCGTGAGTGAAATTAACTTTATCCATGCTACGAGTGAGAATAGTCTTGCCATCTTCACTAATCACAGGATAGTAACCAGCACCTTGCATTTCGGTTAAGAGAGTGAATTCGCCGCTCTTCACATTAATAAGACCCAAGCCGTCAAAATTTTCGGCTGTAACTAGAAGATTTCCATCGGGCATAAAGCGAGGATGGAATGTCATTTCGTGGTCACCGGTAGGCACCTGCTCCACGTTGACTACTTCAAACGATTGAGCACTTGACAACAATGCCATGCTCATCGCAAAGCTTAAAAATACTTTTTTCATTTTGTTTTTTTTATGTTAGAATATATATGTATTGAGTATTCAGCAAAAAAAAATAGACTTGCAAATTTAATAATTATTTTTTAATAATAAATAAAATTTCACTAACAATTTTTCACAATCACACAACAAAAAAATTTCATTTTGCCACAAAAACAAAAGAGAAAATGACAAATTTCATTTTCTCTCCTCGTTTTACTATTCAAATTGCAAATCTCGCTATAATCTAAATGGTATTGCCAATACACACGACACTGGCACTGCTTGATTATTTATTTGACCAGCCATCCAACGAGGCATCTCACTAATAATGCGCACCGCCTCACGATCGAGAGCTTCTTCGACCCCCTTAATTACCGAAATGCCATTTATCGAACCATCGGGATAAACTACAAAACTACACACCACACGCCCTTGAACTCTATTATTATAGGCCTCTTGTGGATAACGACGCGTTTCATTTATGAATTTCATCAATGCTCGTTCTCCTCCAGGAAATTGAGGAACAACATCTACATAACCCGAGTCATAAATAGTAATCTCGCTACTTTTATGCCCTTCACCTGTGTGAACACGATAGAATTGAGCATTAGCATAATGAGCTCCTACAGTCAATAATATTGCCAATATTAATCTATTTACTATTTGCATTTATAGTGAATAATGTCAATGGTTAATTATCTTTTTTGTAATTTTGATGCAAATATAAAGTGATATTTTTTATACTACAATACATTACCCTCAATTTTGAGAATGATTATTAATGTTTTATGTTTATTTACAATGTAGAAAAAATGTAAAAATTCTACATTATATTATAATACTATACCTTTTAGTTCCGTTATATTATAGTATAATTATGTTCAATATAAATCAATTTAGATGCAACATAGCGCACAAAATAAATTATTTTTGATATTATTGTTAGCGATACAGTCCATCGCTATCCCATTAAGTATCAATGCTCAAGAAAGCTCCACTGCGTATAATTTCCTCAATCTACCCTCTTCTTCTCACATATATGGATTGGGTGGAATGAACATATCTACAGTTGAAGATAATCTCAATCTCACCGACCAAAATCCAGCTCTTTTGGGACCCGAAATGGACATGCAAATAGGGTTAAACTACATGAGATATGTGGGAGAAACCAACTTTGCAGGCTTAAAATTTGCTAAAAAAGCTTCCGATAGAAGTGCTTTTGGTGTGGGGATTCAATACTTTGGATATGGAAATATGAACTATACCGATGAAGTAGGCAACAATCTCGGCACATTCTCACCCAAAGATATTGCCATTAATGTAGCTTATTCGCACGACATCAGCGATCGATGGCGTGGTGGTATTAATCTTAAATATGTATATAGTGCATATGATGAGTTTTCGGCCATGGCTCTTGCAGCCGACTTGGGGATAAACTACTATAATCCCAACAACGACCTTTCGCTTTCACTTGTAGCAGCCAACCTTGGGGGGCAAGTAAAGCGATTTAACGAGTCATATGACCGCCTCCCTATTGATGTGCGACTCGGCTTCACTAAAGGATTAGGCAACCTACCCGTGAGATTATCGGTTACTGCATGGAATCTTACACGATGGAGTCTCCCCTATTATGACCCAGGTGATGGCACATCATCCGATGGTTTAAAACTCAAGGAATCGTTTGCCTCTAACCTATTTAGACACTTGATTTTTGCAGCCGACATTGTCCCCTCCGATAGATTTCACATCGGCATCGGATATAATTATAAGACTCGCACCGACATGAGCACTTATTCACGCAATCTATTGTCGGGATTCTCATTAACAGCAGGCATTAATGTAAAAGCATTTGGAGTAGATGTTGCAGTGGCACAACCTCACACCGGTGCAACGACTTTTATGGTAAACCTCACCGCAAATATCAACGATTTCATTAAATAAAAATATATATTTATGAGCAACAATACACCTTTAATAACTATCGCTATCGACGGATATTCGTCATCGGGTAAAAGTAGTATGGCCAAAGCTCTTGCAAAAAAAATAGGATATCGATATATCGACTCAGGTGCTATGTATCGTGCTGTCACATTATATGCTATGCGTAACAACATGATTACTCCCGACCATGTCGTTGATTGCGATGCTCTTGTTGAAGCTCTACCACAAATAAAGATAAATTTCAAAGTGTGCGAAGATGGCCAACACACTATGCTTAACGACGAAGATGTTGAAAAAGAAATTAGACAACTCGATGTTTCTAATAATGTGTCACAGGTTGCCGTAATCCCTGCCATTCGCCATGCGCTCGTGGCTATGCAACAAGCATTTGGAGCCGAAAAAGGTATCGTTATGGATGGCCGAGACATAGGCACAACCGTCTTCCCCGATGCCGAACTAAAAATCTTTGTAAACGCATCGGCCGAAACACGCGCAATGCGCCGTCACAAAGAGCTCATTGAAAAAGGCCAACAATCAACCTACGAAGATGTTCTTGCCAATGTAGTAACTCGCGACCATATCGATGAAACTCGCGAGGAAAGTCCTTTGCGAAAGGCTGATGATGCTATAATGCTCGACAATTCAAACATGACCATCTCGGAGCAAGATGTATGGCTCATGGAACAATTTAATAACGCTGTCGACAAATTAAAATAGCCTTATGGTATCGATTGAAATCGATAGTAAATCGGGATTTTGTTTTGGTGTAGTAACTGCCATCCACAAAGCCGAAGAAGAGCTTGAGAAATCGGGACAACTATATTGCTTGGGTGATATTGTCCACAACAGTGATGAGGTTGAACGACTTCGCAACAAGGGACTTATAACTATAACCCACGAAGATTTAAAAAATCTGCACGATGTCAAGGTCCTTCTCCGAGCTCATGGAGAACCTCCCTCAACCTACGAACTCGCGAAAAAAAACAATATTGAAATAATAGATGCCACTTGCCCAGTAGTGCTACAACTACAGCGTCGCATCAAAGAAACCTACGATACCGCATCTCCCCGTCCTCAAATTGTAATCTATGGCAAAAATGGTCATGCCGAAGTGAATGGGTTAGTGGGGCAAACTAATGGGGAGGCAATCGTAGTTGAGGACTTGACCCAACTTGACAAAGTAGATTTATCAAAAGATATTGCGTTATATTCACAAACGACAAAATCACTCCAAGGATTTGCTAAAATGAGAGATTTTATTTCTCAACGCAAATCACCAAGTTCAACATTTAACAGCTACGACACTATATGCCGCCAAGTAGCTAACAGAGTGGAACACATACGCCAATTTGCTTCAAACCACCAATTAGTGTTATTTGTAAGTGGAAAGAAAAGCAGTAATGGCAAAATTCTCTACAATGAATGTCTTGAGGTAAACAATAACACTCATTTCATTTCAAACGAGAATGAGATTGACCCTAACTGGATAAAAGACATCGAGAGCATTGGTATTTGTGGTGCCACATCCACCCCAAGGTGGTTGATGGACAATGTAAAAACCCATTTACTACAATTAATCAATAACCAAAATGGATAATTTTGTTGCTATAGATGTTGAAACTGCCAATTATCAACCCTCAAGCATCTGTGCTATTGGGGCAGTGAAAGTAATCAACAATTGTATTGTTGATAGGTTCTACCATTTGGTAAAACCCGAGCCAAATTGGTATGTAAAACAATTCAGCAATGAAATCCATGGAATTTACCCCGAGGATACTTGTAACGAGCCTTGCTTTGATGAAGTGTGGAAAGAACTTAGTTACTTTATTGGCAACTTACCATTAGTTGCGCACAACAAATCATTTGATGAGCGTTGTATTCGCGCCGCTTGTCGCACATATCAAATTGATTTCCCCGAAAATGGCTTTTATTGCACATTGGCAACGGCTCGCAATAAAATACCCAAGCAGATGTGTCAATCATATTCATTGCCACACATTTGCGACTTTTTAGGAATACCATTTTATAACCACCATAATGCACTTGCCGATGCTGAAGCATGTGCTAAAATTGCTATTTCAATCATATGAAACATTTAAAAACAATTCTCATAAGCGCAGTAGTGCTATCATCGGCACTTACCTACTCTTGTTCTTGCGATAGCGAGGAAACAAGTTCTATTAGCATTTATCCCGATGTGGAAGCTGTAGCCAAAGACCATGCAAAACAATTTGCCAATGGCTCTCTATCGGAAATGCAAATTCAACAAAAACTCTTTGAAGTGCGCGCTCATGAGCAAGACCTTCGTGACGAGAACTTAAATGCTGAAGCCGATTACTATATAAAAATGTTTACAAAACACCTCAAAAAGACAAATCCCGATTTAGCTAAACAAATAAAATAGTAATATGGTAGTATTTCCTAACGCAAAAATAAACATAGGCTTAAACATCATTTCTCGTCGCGATGATGGATATCACAATATTGAATCGATTATGGTTCCAATTCCATGGCGTGATGTACTTGAAATTGTTCCTGCAAAAGGAGAAAATTCAACACTCACAACAACCGGAAGAGTAGTAAATTGTGAGGTTGAAAAAAATCTTGTAATGAAAGCCTATCGCGCTATGGAAAAACAATATCAACTCCCTGCGGTTGATATATATCTTCATAAAATAATACCCGATGGCGCCGGACTTGGTGGAGGTAGCGCCGATGCCGCTTTTACAATTTTAGCTCTCAATGAATTGTTTGCGCTCAATGCGCCTAAAGAGGATTTAGCTCAAATAGCAGCATCAATAGGAGCCGACTGTCCGTTCTTTATATACAACACACCTAAACTTGCAACTGGAATAGGCACAGACTTTAGCGACATCTACATAGATTTAAACGGTTATAAAATCGTAGTTATCAAACCACAAGTGAGCGTCCCCACAGCCCAAGCATATGCAGGAGTAACTCCTTGTGTACCCGCTACGCCACTATCCTCTTTAATTTCCCTACCTATTAACCAATGGCAAAAGTCTATAAAAAACGACTTCGAAAAAAGCATATTTCCCTTGCACCCAATAATTAATGACATCAAACAACGACTTATTGATATGGGAGCTGAGTATGCATCAATGTCGGGATCGGGATCGGCTATTTATGGGATATTTAGAGGTGACAAATTGGCAGAAGACAACATCCCCACATTTGAACAATGTGACATCTTTATTGGCAATTTATAAAAAAAGCCTATTATCTTATTTTTGGCAACATTTTTGATATAATGGTTGTTGAATTAATAATGACTAAAAACACCCATTATAATGAGTACAAAAGAAGAATCTCAAGTAGAAGAAACAATAAACGAAGATAAAGAAGTTGTTGAAAATATCAATGACAACGAACCAGTAGAATCAACCGAGGAAGCTACTGAAGAAATAGCTGAAGAGCCAATTGATGAATTGGAACAAGTTAAACTTCAACTTGAAGAGTCAAAAAAAGAATATATGTTTTTGATGGCCGAATTTGATAATTTCCGCAAACGCACCATCAAAGAAAAAGCCGATATCATTCGCAACGCTACCGAACGAGCAATGAAGGATTTGCTCCCCGTTGTTGATGACTTTGAACGCGGACTTCTCGCTATGGCCGAAACTACCGATGCCGAAGCAGTAAAAGAAGGCATGGAACTCATTTACAATAAATTCATTAAATACCTTGACCAAAACGGGGTAAAAGCAATTGATAGCACTGGAGCCGATTTTGACACCGAACTTCATGAAGCAATTGCCATGATTCCTGCTACCGACGAAAGCCAAAAAGGCAAAGTTATCGACACCGTAATGAAAGGTTACACAATCAACGACAAAGTAATTCGTCATTCAAAGGTTGCTGTAGCCCAATAATCTTTTAAACACTCACCTTCTCAACATGGAAAAAAGAGATTATTATGAAGTCCTTGGCGTTGCAAAAAATGCAACCGAAGATGAAATAAAAAAGGCTTATCGCAAACTTGCGATTAAATATCACCCCGATAAAAATCCCGACGACAAGGAAGCCGAAGAAAAATTTAAAGAAGCTGCCGAAGCTTATGATGTATTGAGCAACGCCGACAAGCGAGCTCGATATGATCAATTTGGTCATGCTGGAGCGCAAGGTGCCGGTGGATTTGGTGGTGGATTTGGTGGCTTCTCTATGGAAGATATATTCTCTCAATTTGGAGATATTTTCGGAGGACATTTCAGTAGTGGCGGACGACGCAATCGACAACGACGCGGTAGCGATTTACGCATCAAAGTATCTCTAACCCTTGAAGAAATTGCTAAAGGTGTAACTAAAACGCTAAAAATTCCTACTCTTGTCAACTGCGAAAGCTGTAACGGAACAGGCGCCAAAAACGGCACATCTTTCAGCACTTGTTCTACTTGTAATGGCACTGGAACGGTAATACGCCAACAACAAACAATTTTTGGCACAATGCAATCACAAGCCACTTGTCCTCATTGCGAAGGTAGTGGAAAAACTATTACCGAAAAATGCGACAAATGTCATGGTGAAGGGGTTGAACGCAAAGAACAAACTGTAACTATAAACATTCCTGCCGGAGTGGCCGATGGTATGACTCTTAGCCTAAACGGCAAAGGAAATGCAGCTCGTAGAGGAGGTGCAAGTGGTGATTTGCTCGTTTTAATTGATGAGATTAAACACCCCGAACTTATTCGCGAAGATAGTGATGTTATTTATAACCTCATGCTTGATGTTGTAACAGCAACATTGGGTGGCTCTGTTGAAGTTCCAACTATTTCAGGACGAGTTCGCGTGAAAATTGCCCCTGGCACTCAACCAGGCAAAATTTTACGATTGAGAGGCAAAGGACTACCTTCATTCAACGGTTATGGAACTGGCGACCAACTCATCAATATTATGGTTTACATTCCCGAACAAATAAGCGACGATGAGCGCAAAGCATTTGAATCTCTTCGTGATTCAGAAAATGTAATCCCCAATGAAGATACTAAAAATCGTATTTTCAGCAAACTGAATCATATGTTTGAATAACATCCAATCTCATAACCAACTAATATGCAGCCCCAAGCAACAATTTGGGGCTGTTTTATTTTTATCCAACAATTACCCCAAAAAAGTGTTTTTGACCACTTTTTGTTAGTAAAAGAACAATATAAAATCTAAAAATAAGTTAAACCACATAACATATTTTAATAATTATCCATATCTTTGCGGAGTTTTAGAACAATAAATTTCGCATTATGAAGAAAATCATTTTTTCAACCCTCGCATTTACAACATCGTTGATGATGATGGGCGAAGGTTATCAAGTAAACACATTGAGTGTTAAACAAGAAGGTATGGCACACACAGGTGTTGCCCAAAAATTAGGTGCTGAAAGCATGCTTTTCAATCCTGCGGGGATGGCATTTATGGACACTAAAGCCGATTTCTCGGCTGGTATCACTGGAATTTTTTCAGAAGCAACTGCAGCCCACAATGGGAATACCTACACTACCGACAATGATGTAAGCACCCCATTCCAAGTTAGCGCTGCATTTTCTATTTTAGACAACCTCAAAGTGGGTGTTACGGTTAACACTCCTTTTGGTAGTGGTATTAATTGGGGCAACGACTGGCCTGGTGCAACCCTTAGCCAATCAACCACACTTCAAGTATTCAACATTCAACCTACTGTAGCCTACAAAATCCTTCCTAACCTATCAGTTGGTGCAGGGTTAATGGTTGCATGGGGCAGTGTTGACCTCAATAAAGGGCTTATTATCGCTGACTCTTTTGACAAAGTATTAGCAATGAATGGAGTCCCTGCCGAATATTATCTTAATGGGACTACACCAGCCTCTATAAATCTAAAAGGTTCGGCAAAGGTTGCTTTTGGATTTAATGTTGGTACCATGTGGGACATTAATGATAAATTCACAATTGGAGCTAGCTATAAATCTAAAATGGGTATGAAAGTTGAAGCTGGTGATGCAACTGTTGCTTATGCCAACGACCTTGCAAAATCACAACTCTCTGCTATTGCAAATCTTGATGGAGCTAAATTCTCGGCCGAACTTCCTGCTGTTTCTCAATTGACCTTTGGAGTAACATACAAACCCATCAAAAAACTCAAATTAGCATTTGATGCTCAATTAAATGGTTGGGGTGTTTATGATAATCTTAAAATAGATTTCCTCGGCGATGAACTTGGTTCACAATTTGACCAAACACTCGCTAAAAATTATAGCGATGCGTGGACATTCCGTCTTGGTGCTGAATATAACCTCATAAAACAACTCGACTTACGCGCTGGTGTTGTTATTGATCAATCGCCGGTTAAAGACAACTTCCTAAACCCCGAAACTCCAAGTATGACTCGACTACTGCCAAGCGTAGGTCTTTCATATCGTCCTATCAAAAATCTTTCTATTGACCTTGCGTTTACCTATGTTGAAGGATTTGCTCGTGAAGGTTCATGCTCTTACACCGACCTTCTCGCTGCACAAGTATATCAAACGGCCTACCAAACAGCTCTTGGGTATGGCATGACTCCCGATCTTGCGGCAGCGGCAGCTGGTCAAGCAGTTGCTCCTTTTGGCGGCGTAGAGAAAACTTTCAATGCTAAATACGACATTAAAGCATTTATTCCTGCAATAGGATTAAGCTATTCATTCTAAAAAAAATATCAACAAGTATAAATAATAGCGATAGGCGCAATGTCTATCGCTATTATTGTTGTTTTATCTTACAACTTTCAGTTTCTTTTTCAACCTGAAAAACATTCCTATGCACAACAAAATCTGCACAATAGAGGATAACGGCGTTGCCAATCCTATTTGAAAAAGTGTAACATTAGGCAATTGACTTATTAAGAATGCTGCAGGCACTCGCACACCTATTGCACCTATTACACCTTGTATCATTACAAAAAATGTTGAGCCACGGCCATTATAATATCCTAAAAAGCAAAATAGGAATGCCGTAAAGATACAATCAACAGCATAAGCTTTAAGATAACTATGTGAAGCCAATATTACCGCCTTATCACTCGAGAATATCGACGACAATATATCTCCATAGAAAAAAGCCAAACTACCAGTTATAATGCCCGCACACAAAGAGGTTATAATACCATAGAATAACGCCTTATTTGCCCTATCCATTCGTTGCGCTCCATAATTTTGAGCAACAAATGCTGCCATAGCTTGGCCATATCCCGATGGTAGTAACATAATAAACACGCATAATTTTTCGGCAACACCTATGCCTGCCGATTCTATTACACCTATATCATTTACTATCACCTGAATAATTAAGAATGAAATTCCAACAAGCAATTCTTGCAATGCAAGAGGCAACCCTAGGTGCATCAATCGGCTTATTATAGCCGTATCGTGCTTGATATAACTTAATTTAAAATTAAATGGCAACTTTATTTTACGAATATAGACAAAAGAGATTACGACACTCAGCGCTTGAGAAAGAATGGTTGCCAATGCCGCCCCACTTGCTCCCATGTCGAATACTGCAACAAAAATCATATCGCCAATTATATTCAACACACAAGCAATTGCTACCGTAATTAAAGGTGTTCGAGAGTCACCAAGTCCCCTAAAAATACTACCTAATACATTATATGCAACTATAAATAGCGAGCCACCGCCACAAATAGCTATGTAATCAGATGTTTGTTGAAATGCTTCTGACGGAGCACGCATCATTGCTGATAACCAATCGGAACAGCACAATGCCACTATACTCATTATTGCGCCTAACAACAGAAATAAATAAATGCCAACTCCTATTGTACGTCCAGCTTCATCGTGATTACGCTCCCCTATTCTACGCCCCACCAAGATTGTTATTCCCATTGCCAATGCAGTGATAACCATAGTTATTGTGTGCATCAACATGCTACCAGTTGCAACCCCCGACACCTCGGGCGTTGTGGCAAATTGGCCCACAATCAACAAGTCAATTCCTCCATATAGCGCCTGAAGGAAAAGAGCAAATATAATAGGCAATGAAAAACGGGTCAAAGCGCCGAGTATATTACCCTCTATGAGATTTAATTGTTTTGACATATTTATAAATTCAACAAAGGGCTGCCATATAGCAACCCTTTGTAACTAATTGTATATGTTGTATCTTATTAGATCCAACGAGTGAATGCGAAGTCTTGACGGTGTGGGAGTTCTGCATTTTTAGGGTACATACGATATGCAAAACGGAATACACCTGCATCAGTGAGATTGCTTTTAAGTTCGTAAGTAAAAACATTACCTTCTTCCTTAACAATTTCAAAATCAATCTTATTGTAAAGTTTATCTTCGCCGTTTTCTGATTTATAGATTACATTTTCAATAGCGAGGTCTTTTCCCAAACCATTAGTATCTACAATAACCTTCACGCTATAAGGTTGACCAGTTACGGTGTTGTTACCGCTATCTTCAGTGATGATGTCAAATACTTTGATACCATCCCATGCAGCAGCTACTTTTTCTTTCCAAGCAACGATTTCTTTAGCAAGAGCATATTCGTTAGCTTCAAGACGAGCAGTGCGAGCAGCTTCCTTGTTGTAGAAACGATCGATATAATCATCAATCATGCGTTTCATTGTGAAGTTAGGAGCGATGTCACCGATAGAACCCTTGATGTATTGAATCCATTCTGGTGAGTAACCTTTTGAGTTTTTAGCGAAATACAATGGAATGATTTCGTTTTCAAGCATTGAGTAGATAGTAGCAGCATCAAGTTTATCTTGTTGAGCTTGGTCGGTATAAGTACGCTTGTCGGTCAATGCCCAACCAGCTTTTTCGTTGAAACGATAGCCTTCATACCACCATCCATCAAGAACTGAGAAGTTAAGTACACCATTCATTTCAGCTTTTTCGCCCGATGTACCCGATGCTTCAAGAGGACGAGTAGGTGTATTCAACCAGATATCAACACCAGTAACCAATCGTTTTGCCACAATCATGTTGTAGTCTTCAAGGAAGATAATCTTACCAAGGAATTGAGGCATACGAGAGATTTCCATGATGCGTTTGATAAGACCTTGACCAGCGCCATCGGCAGGGTGAGCCTTACCAGAGAATACAAATTGTACAGGGAATTGATCGTTGTTTACGATTTTAGCAAGACGATCAAGGTCAGTAAACAATAGGTGTGCACGCTTGTAAGTTGCAAAACGACGAGCAAAACCAATGATAAGAGCATTAGGATTAATTTTTTCAACGATGCTCATTACTGCTTGAGGATCACCTTGGTTAGCCAACCATTTTTCTTTGAAGTCGCGTTTTACGAAGTTGATAAACTTGTTCTTCAAAGTCATGCGCATGTTCCAAATTTCTTCATCTTTAACCTTGAAGATACCTTTCCATGCTTCAGGATTGCTTTGGTCTTCAAACACTTGAGCGCCGAGTTTTTCAGTATAGAATTCTTTCCATTCCGATGCTGCCCATGTAGGCATGTGGACACCGTTAGTTACATAACCAACATGTGATTCTTCCCAGCTATAACCTTTCCAAATGCCGGCAAACATTTTCTTTGACACTTCACCATGCAACCAGCTCACACCGTTAGCTTCTTGACAAGTATTAAGAGCAAATACACTCATTGAGAAACGCTCGTTGGTATTTGGATTTTCGCGACCCATATTGATGAGGTCATTCCAGCTGATACCAAGTTTTGCAGGATATTCACCCATATATTTACCGAAGAGACCTTCGTCGAAGTAGTCGTGACCTGCAGGAACTGGAGTGTGAACAGTATAAAGAGAAGATGCACGCACCATTTCAAGAGCTACATTGAAGTCGAGGTGTTCTTCTTGAACATAGTCAACGAGGCGTTGAAGGTTCAAAAGTGCTGCGTGACCTTCGTTACAGTGATAAAGTTGAGTTTTGATACCAAGTTTCTTCAACATCAACACACCACCGATACCGAGAAGATATTCTTGTTTGATGCGGTTTTCCCAGTCACCACCATAAAGTTGGTGAGTGATAGGACGGTCAAATTCGCTATTCATATCAAAGTCAGTATCGAGTAGATACAACTTCATGCGACCTACATTTACACGCCATATGTGTGAGTAAATGATACGACCTGGATAAGGAACTTCAAGAATTACAGGCTTGCCATTTTTATCGCAAACTTGTTCAATAGGAAGTTGGTTAAAGTTTTGAGGTTCATAATTAGCAATTTGTTGACCATCAACCGAGAGGCTTTGTGTAAAATAGCCATGACGATAAAGGAAACCAACTGCAGTCATATCAATACAGCTATCTGAAGCCTCTTTGATATAGTCACCAGCCAATACGCCAAGACCACCTGAATAAATCTTCAAGCAGTTGCAAAGACCATACTCCATTGAGAAGTAAGAAATAGAAGGAACATCTTTGCGCATTGGTTTCTTCATATACTCTTTGAAATCGGCATACACTTTCTTAATTGTAGCCATCATTTCTTTGTCATTGATGATTTCTTGAATGCGATCAGACGATAGTTGTTGTAACAACATTACAGGGTTTTCGCCTGTAGCACGCCACAAGTCACGATTCAATGTACGGAAAAGTGATTTTGCTTCACTATTCCATACCCACCAAAGGTTTTTTGACAACTCTTCCAAGGGTTTAAGCTCAGAAGGCAATTCAGAGTTAACAGTAATGTCACGCCAAGCGGGTGCATTAGTGTTGCTTACTGGTAATTTCATAAATTTATAAATTAATTAAATGTTATTTTCTATATATTAATATAATCCAATCCTCTATGCTTTGTTATCCAATGCTATTTCAAACGCTTCAAGATAATATTCAATGAAATTATCCCAAGCAGCAGCCGAAGCTGTCTTCATTGCAGCTTTGCTAATATCCATTGATGCTGTTGCTCCACAGTCAACCAAATATTTCAATGATTGAGCAATATTTTCTACAACTTCACCATAGTTAAAGTCGCCACGCGCAATAACATTTACACCACAATCGTCAAAGTTGTTTTTGAACGATGAGAGAATCCATTGACCAAAGCCCGACAAGGTAGTTGTAACCGTAGGCACTCCAAATGCTACACTTTCGAGTGGGGTATAGCCCCATGGTTCATAATATGAAGGGAATACTGTTGCATCCATACCTATCAAGAGGTCGTAATAGCTTTGATTAAATACGCCATCAGTTCCGTTCAAATAACATGGTACATAAATCACTGTCACACGACTATTTTTATCGTTTGCAAAACCTATACCATGAATACGGTTTATAATAGGATCTTCATTAGGATTATTCAACCAATGAGTAATCGTAGGGTCTTCTAGACGCTTTTTGCGTTTAAGTGACAATGCTTTTTGGAGATCGGCACGAGGCTCTTTAGCCCATGCTGGTACCATCACATATGCCAATATATCACGCTCGGGGTCAATATCGCCCAATCGAGCAACCGAGTCAAGGAACAAATCGATACCTTTATTACGATATTCACATCGGCCCGAAGTTGCTACAATAAATGTGTCATCACTCATTTGATACCCAACTAATGACGAGGCTACATTCAACAGATTTTTGCGTGCTTCTTCACGAGCGGCAGCAAATTTTGTCTTTGATGGAACAAAATTTTGTTCAAAACCATTAGGTGTTACAACATGAGGGCGTATGTCGAGTAATTGTTCACATTCAATAGCTGTAATTTCGCTCACAGTAGTAAAGCAGTCGGCATTGTGTGCCGCAGCTTTTTCAAGCGAATGCTTTGACTGCATATTAAGTTCTCCAGCCATTTGATCACCATTATAACCTTTAAGATAATCATATAATGGTTTATTATTTCCGCATATGCTACGGCCAATACTTGTGGCGTGAGTAGTAAACATTGTTTTTACCGAAGGAAGATAGCTCTTAACATAAAGCAATCCCATGCCAGTAGTCCATTCATCAAAATGAGCTATAACATTTTTCCCTTCAATCCCCTCAAAGTCACAGATGCTTTTGATTACCACACCTGCTGCATGTGAAAAGGCACAAGCTTCATCATAATCGCCATAAGCATGTAGCGAATCAACACCATAACGATTCCACATATCGCCATAGAATGAATCCTTTACTGCATACATAGCGTCAAATTTCACCAATACCACAATAGGTTTTCCGGGAATATCCCAACGGCCTACTCTCACAGTAACACCTTCGGGCAATTGCGCTTGCGACTTCCATTGTTTCAATAGAGTCTTTGACTCTACAAAATAGGGAGATGGATTTTCGTCGCTCCACACATCGGGACCAACAAAAATCGTTTTATCTTTATATAATTTTTGTAATGTTTTTGCTTTTGTTGATAATACGGTATATATACCGCCAATCTTGTTACAAACCTCCCAACTTGTTTCAAACAATAGGTCAATCTTTACCGTTGCTTCTTTCATAATTGTAGATTTTCATATTTGAAAGTGCAAAGATACTAAAAAAAATCGATTTACAACTATATCAATGGCATTAAACATTTAACAATCACCACCATTTCCTCAAAACCGCGCTTTAATACTATGTTTACACTCATGTCAAAACTTATCAACAATACATCCATTTACGGCTACATCCACCATACACTTTCTTAAATTCCAATAATTATTCAATAATACACATTAATTCTTGTTGAAATATTTGGAAGTTACAATTATAATATCTTACTTTGTAACATTAAAAGGTATAGACCATAAAAACATGAAGAAACTAAGAAACATATCGGTAGCTTTATTTATATGCTTGATGGGCTTCAGTTCATCGGCAGTTTATGCCTTCCCATCTCAAGCCACAAGCTCTACCATCGGTAATCAGGCTTCAGTAAGAGCATCTTCAGGAGCCATAACCTTAACTGCAAATAGCGAAGAGCCTATTTGTTTCCAAATTTTCTCTATTACCGGGCAAGCAATCAAAAACATCACAATCTCTCAAGGTTCTACCACCATTGAGTTGCCTCGTGGTTATTACATTGTAAAATGCAACCACTGGTCTAAAACCGTGATTGTAAAATAAGAAGAACATTATAATCATACTTAAACAATAATCATTAAATGAAAATTAACCTCATTAAACTTTGCACCGGAACAATGATTTCGGCAGCATTGCTATGTGGAGTAACGGCTCATGCCACTCAACCCAATATGGAAACTGTTTATACTTCACTACCCACCTACAATGGTGACGATCTTGAACTCAAAGTTGACAACCAAGGTACACATTTCACATTGTGGTCACCTCAAGCCGAAGCAGCTCAAGTGTTGCTATACAACACCGATTGCAACACACCTTCAACAGCCACTCTCGAAATGAAGAAAAGCGATAACGGCACATGGAGAGTATCCGTACCCGAACAACTTTATGGCAAATTCTATACATTCCGCATCAAATTTGAAGGCAAATGGCTCGATGAAACTCCTGGTGTGTGGGCAAAAGCCGTAGGCACAAATGGACGCCGCGCTGCTATTATTGACTTTGCAACAACCAATCCTGCTGGTTGGGAAAATGATAAAGGTCCCGAAATTGGAAGCATTGCCGATGTTATTATCTACGAAATGCACCACCGCGACTTCTCAATCCACCCATCATCGGGTATCGTAAACAAAGGTAAATTCCTCGCTCTTACCGAGCAAGGCACTCGCTCACTACTTGGCGACAAAACTGGTATCGACCACTTGAAAGAATTGGGCATCACTCACATTCACATTCTTCCATCTTACGACTACAACAGCGTAGATGAAAGCCAACTACCTTCTAACAAATACAACTGGGGTTATGACCCATACAACTACAACGCGCCCGAAGGCTCTTATTCAACCAACCCTGCTAACCCTGCTACTCGCATCCTTGAAATGAAGCAAATGATTAAAGCTCTTCACGATGCTGGCATCGGGGTTATCATGGATGTTGTTTATAACCACACTGCAAACAATGATGATTCGAACTTCTCATTGACAGCACCTCACTACTACTATCGTTATCGCCAAGATGGCACATATAGCGATGCATCGGGTTGTGGCAACGAAACTGCATCTGAACGCGAACAAATGCGCAACTACATCGTAAATTCAGTAAAATATTGGGCTGAAGAATACCACATCGATGGTTTCCGTTTCGACCTCATGGCTATCCACGACACCGAAACAATGAATAAAGTTGCAAAAACGCTCAAAGAAGTTAATCCTCGCATTTTCGTTTATGGTGAAGGTTGGACATGTGGCGACTCTCCTCTACCCGTTGAGCGTCGTGCATTAAAAGAAAATGTTGCAAAAATGGAAGGCATCGCAGTATTTAGCGACGATCTCCGTGATGCAGTTAAAGGTCACTATAGCAATGGCGAAAACAGAGGTTTTGCAACAAACGCTCCTGGCAACAAAGAAACAGTCAAAATCGGTATTGTTGCTTCAACAGCACACCCACAAGTTGACTACTCAAAAGGCAACAACTCTAAATTTGCTTACGCTACTGCACCTACTCAAATCATCAACTATGTGTCTTGCCACGACGACTATAGCCTTACCGACAAACTTAATGTTTCGATGAAAGGCGCAAGCGAAGAAGAAAAGATGCGTGCAGCTCGCCTTGCTCAAACTATCGTATTCACTTCACAAGGCACTCCATTTATGTTTGCCGGCGAAGAAGTGTTCCGCAATAAAAAAGGCATTCACAACACTTATAACCGCCCCGACTCGGTTAACGCTATCGATTGGTCTTTGAAAAACAAAAACGCAGAGCAATTCAACTATTACTGCGAATTGACCAAACTTCGCAAAGCTCACCCAGCATTCCGCATGACTACAGCCGAAGCGATTGCTAAACACATCGTATTTGATAATGTAAAAGGTGAAAACCTCATCTCTTACTCTATCAAAGACAACGCAAACGGCGACTCTTGGAAAGAAATCAAGCTCGTATTCAACGGCTCAAACGAAGCTCAAGAGGTAAAAATCAAAAAAGGAGAATGGATTATTGTCGCTCAAGATGGCAAACTCAAAGCCGACGGCATGGGCACTACTAAAGGTGGCAAAATGACAGTTGCTCCAACTTCAGCACTAATCCTCGCAAGAGTAAAATAATGATAAAAACATCATACAACAACAAACACAGCAGGCCTTAAGGTTTGCTGTGTTTTTATTTATCCAATTCTAATCTATCAACATAACACTATTAACTATGGAAGATTTACTTTCTAAAGCTACAACAATCGCAATTGAAGCCCATAAAGGGCAAGTTGACAAAACCGGAATGCCATATTTAGGGCATATTCTGAGAGTAATGAATGCCGGAAAAAGTATCGACGAAAAGATATGTGGCGTTTTGCACGATTTAGTAGAAGATACCGACTGGACATTTGAACAATTAAAGGAAGAAGGCTTCCCTATTCATATCATTGAAGCCCTGCGATGCGTAACAAAATTATCTGATGATGAGCCTTACAGTGACTTTATCAAACGCATAAAACCAAACCCATTAGCCGTAGCGGTAAAAATCAATGACCTCACCGACAACATGGACATTCGCCGACTAAATGATATTACTGATTCTGATATAAAACGACTCAAAAAATATCATTCAGCATATAAAGAATTAACACAAATGATGTAAAAGCCACAAATAGGGAGTTCCGAGTATTTCGGGACACCCTATTTTCATCATCTAATTATACAATATACTATGAGCAGTAAATTTTATTCGTTACAACGTGAGAAACAAAGTAATCTTTTAGGGTCTCCAATTTTTAATGGAGACAATGGTGGTGGAAAATTTATGGGTCGAACATATAATTATGTTTTGTGAAATGGCGATAACAATATATTCCAACCCATTTTTGAAAAATCAAAGCAATATTTTTCTGAAAACAATATTTCATGGTGGGCAGGAGATACTCCTTCAGGACATATTCTATCTTCCCAAATTGCATGTATTAATCACTTAATGCCTCTAATTCAAGATAAAGATGCTGTTTTGGCAATATTAAACGCTGTATCCGACGAATTTATCGATGTTTTACCGATACCTTGCGATAAGCTACCTGCTTTCATCGCATTCGAAGTTGTTAGCAAAGAGCAGCACCTCAACGAGAAAACCCTCAACAGAGGGTCAAACTGCACTTCAGTAGATGCCTTTATATACGCAAAACACAAATCTGGCTCAAAATGGCTTATCCCTATTGAATGGAAATATACCGAACATTATGCTACTCTTGACAAATCAACTGAAGACAGACCTAATGAGCCAAAAGATACAAATGGCAAAGGTATCGAACGACAAAATAGATATAATCAATTGATTGAAAATTCAACTCAACTAAAATCATTAGAATGTTATCAAGGAAGTATATATTATCAAGAACCATTCTATCAATTAATGCGTCAAACCCTATGGGCTGAAGAGGTTATTAAGCATCAAAACTTGGAAGATTTAAAAGCAGTTGATTTTCTTCATATCCATGTTATTCCCAAACAAAACAAAGACCTTCTTCAAAAGCATTATAAAATCTCAGGGACTAATATGGAAACAACATGGCGAAGTTGCATAGCCGACCAATCTAAATACATAATCATCGATCCCGAAGACCTGTTAGCACCAATTTCCGATAAATATCCCGAATTAATTGATTACCTTAAAACTCGATATTGGTAATTATGCGACAATTTTAATCACATCAGCAATGACTAATTAACACAAATATGAAAATAGGGAGTTCCGAGTATTTCGGGACTCCCTATTTTCATCATCTTGTTATTTTTAATATTAATTCTCTCTTAATTCTTTGATTTGTTTTAGCACCTCATCAAGTCGAGCAAATAGTTTTCTTTTTCTCACAAATTCCAATATCATTGCAACTGAAACAAATACGCCATAATATATCATTGTACCTAAATGGAATGTATAATTGGTTATTAAGCCAATAAACAATATAAATATTGCAAAAGCTGGAATAACCATCACCCATGTCACAATATTAAAATTCTTCTTAAATCGTGAGACTCGTTCCATCGCATCAACTAATCCTAAATCCATAAGTCCTTTTGGATTTAAAGTGCGAAACGTTCGGTAATGCAAATACGCTTCAAGGCCTAATGCTCCTAACACAAACAAAACAGCTACCCAATGAGCCTTATATAGCAATAAGAGCGCCAATATCAACGGACTAACCAATATCGCAACAATAAAATACCGTTTTTGAACTCTTTCTACATAAGATATTTTTTTTGTCATTGACTCTTTTATCAGCGTTTCATTTATAATTTGTTGTTTTTCTAATTTTTCAGAGATGAGGTTGAATTGCTCTTTCAGTTCTTGCAATTCTTCCATTTCTATTATTTGTGCCATAATGAGTAGATTTTAGTTGTTAGACATAGATTTTAGTTGTTCTTTAATGCGAAATAAACGTGTTGTAACATTAGCAACCGTTAACCCCATAACATTCGCAATATCTTGATAACTCATATTTTCAAGCCACAGCAAGATTATTGCTCGATCGAATACATCTAAACGATTTATTCTATTATAAAGCATCTGAATCTGCTTACTCTTAACATCGGTGTCATTGTATAAATCTACATCCATTGTTAAAGGAATAGTTTGTACTCGTCGCTTCTTCTTTCGCTCTTGAGTGTTGCAAGTATTAAGACTTACTCGCCAAACCCATGTTTTAATCTCACTTTCACCTCTAAATGATTTATATCCATTCCATAAATTAATGAGTACTTCTTGAAATAAATCATTTACTTCATCAGAATCCTTTGAAAAGAAATAACAAACAGTATAGATTGTTTTCTTCTGTTTCTCAATCATTCTGGTAAATTCAATTTCTACATTATCCATTGCAGTTTTATTAAATGTTTCTACACATTAGACGCACAACATTCTAAATCCTTTCACTTTTTTCTCAAAAAAAATAAAAGCGAGTATAACTCGCCTTATATTATTTCAATCTATAACCTATTATACTATGCAAACAACATCCTAAATGCCTCTTCGACTTTGGCAACCTCTACGATTTTTATTTTTAGTCGTGAGGTATTGATGCCTTTGAGATTGTTGCGAGGTATTATGATGGTTTTCATGCCAAGCTTCTCAGCCTCCATGATGCGTTGCTCTATGCGAGTGATAGGTCGTATTTCGCCCGACAACCCCACTTCGCCCGACATACACACCCCTTTAGGTATTGCCATATCAACATTTGACGAAAGTATTGCACATATAACAGCCAAATCAAGTGCCGGATCATTTACCTTCAAGCCCCCTGCGATATTTAAGAACACATCTTTTTGCACGAGTTTGAAGCCCACGCGTTTTTCAAGCACAGCGAGGAGCATATTCATGCGCTTGGAGTCAAAGCCTGTTACCGAGCGTTGAGGTGTACCATAGGCAGCCGTACTCACCAATGCCTGTGACTCAATCAAAAATGGACGAATCCCTTCGAGCGTTACTCCAATCGCAACACCCGACAATTCTTCATCACTATGCGACAAAAGCATCTCCGACGGATTGGTTACTTCACGCAATCCTCGTTGACACATTTCATATATTCCCAATTCTGATGTACTACCAAAACGGTTCTTTATAGAGCGAAGAATGCGATACATATATTGACGGTCACCCTCAAACTGCAACACAGCATCAACAATATGCTCAAGCACTTTAGGTCCGGCTATGCTACCCTCTTTATTAATGTGACCAATTAGTAACACTGGCACTCCACTCTCTTTGGCATATTTGAGTAATTGAGCCGAACATTCGCGCACTTGACTCACACTACCTGCCGATGATTCAATAGCATCAGTAGCAATCGTTTGAATTGAGTCAACAATAAGAATTTGAGGTTGTATTTCTTCAATGTGGTCAAAGATATTTTCGAGCGATGTTTCACACACGATATAGCAATTATCACTCTGACGACCTATGCGATCGGCTCGCAATTTAAGTTGAGTAGCACTCTCCTCGCCCGACACATACAATATTGTTTTTGACTTGATTGAGAGTATATTTTGTAGCACCAATGTCGATTTACCAATACCTGGTTCACCACCTATCAGCACCAATGAACCAGCAACAAGCCCACCACCAAGCACACGATTCAATTCCTCACTTGGCATGTGAATGCGAGGTTCATTCATAGCCTTGATTTCCGACACTTTTTGAGGAACGCTCTTGGCCACACGAGTAGATTTAGAACCCTTACTTTGTTTTGCACTCACTTTCTCCTCAACAAGTGTTCCCCACTCGCCACACGAAGGACATCGACCCTCCCATTTAGGAGAATCGGCACCACATGAGTTACAAAACCACATTGATTTTACTTTTGCCATATAAATTGTGTGTTATTTTCTATTATTACATTCTGCGTCGGAACTCGGCTATAGTTATTGCCGTAGCCATTCCCACATTAAGCGACTCTGATGTGGGTCGTTCTTGTGGATATGAGGGGATAAATAATCGGCGTTTTATCAAGTCTCCCACTTCATTAGATATCCCTTGCCCCTCATTTCCCATCACTACAATACCATGAGGAGTCAACGATGTCTCATATATATTTCGACCATCAAGGAAGGTACCATAAACTGGCACATCGGGATTACGCTTAATCAAATCAACAAGGTCGAGATAATGCACCTTTACTCGCGAAATTGCCCCCATCGTAGCTTGAACCACCTTAGGATTATAAACATCAACCGTGTCGGAAGAGCAAACTATATCAGTGATGCCAAACCAATCGGCAATGCGCATAATGGTACCCAAATTACCAGGGTCTTGCACACGGTCAAGTGCTATAACAAGATTTGACGATAACGATGCTTCATCAAATTTCACTTCGGGCAACTCATACACTGCCAATACTTGAGATGGAGTTGACAACTGGCTCATGCGCTCCATATCAACGCGTTTCACTACAATAGGCTGTGATCCAGGTAGTTCATGAGCGTGAGCATCAACCCATGCCGATGTAGCAAAAAGATAGCGACACTTAAATGCGTTCCATGTATCACACACGCACTTTGTCCCCTCGGCAATAAAACATTTTTCTTCCCTTCGGCTTCGAGCATTGCCAAGAGATGCCACCATTTTTCGCAAATTATTAGTAAGTTCTATCATAATAAAACAAAGATACAACTTTCTTTGCAATTCTCCCTATTTTTTTGATTTGCCTCACAACTTTTCCACCTTTTAATCGTTTTTCGTTTGTTTTTGAACCTATTTTAATTATAAAATCAAAAGTGTTTAGTATCTTTGTAAGTTAGAAATTTCATATAAGATATATCAACATTATGAAACTCATAGGAGCACATGTTTCAGCAAGTAACGGAGTGAGTCAAGCGCCAATTAATGCACATGCTATTGGTGCCGACGCTTTTGCATTGTTTACTCGCAACCCATCACGATGGGCATCTAAACCCATCAGCGAAAAAGAAGCCATCGCATTCAAAGAAAACTGCGAAAAATATGGCTATACTTCCGACAAGATTCTACCTCACGATAGTTATCTCATCAACCTTGGAGCCCCCGAGGCTGATAAACTCGAGAAATCACGCGAAGCTTTCCTCGACGAAATGCAACGCTGCGAGCAATTAGGCCTCACCATGCTCAACTTCCACCCTGGAAGCCATCTCAATATGATGCCAGCCGACGACTGCCTCGACCTAATTGCTGCTTCAATAAATCTCACGCTTGAAAAAACTTCGGGCGTGAAAGCTGTTATTGAAAACACAGCCGGACAAGGCTCAAACCTCGGCTTTTCATTTGAGCAAATAGCACATATAATAGATAAAATAGAAGACAAATCGCGTGTGGGTGTATGCATCGACTCTTGCCATGCTTTTGCTGCTGGTTATGACCTATCAACCATTGATGGTTATGCCGACACTTGGCGTCGTTTTGATGAGATTATTGGATTCAAGTATTTAAGTGGTATGCACCTCAACGACACTAAAAAAGGTCTTGCATCGAAAGTTGACCGCCATGAAACACTCGGCAATGGAGTGCTTGGTGCCGATTTCTTCTCATTCTTGATGAACGACCCTCGCATGGACAACATACCATTGATTCTTGAAACTCCCGATGAATCAATTTGGGCTCAAGAAATTGCTTGGTTAAAATCACTAAAAAAATAAATTTAATAATTATATCAACTTACATTTTAAAACATGAAAACAAAACCTGATTTAAGTTTTTGGAAACTTTGGAATTTGAGTTTCGGTTTCTTTGGCGTACAAATTGCTTATGCACTTCAAAGTGCACAAGTTAGTCGTATATTCTCAACCATCGGAGCAGACCCTCATGACTTAAGTTACTTTTGGATCCTTCCTCCTCTTATGGGCTTAATAGTGCAACCTATTATTGGTTCTGCAAGTGACCGAACATGGACTCGTTTTGGTCGCAGATTACCATACCTCATTATCGGAGCATTAGCTGCCGTTATTGTAATGTGTTTTCTTCCTAATTCAGGAAGCCTTGGATTAAGCATTTCTTCAGCGATTATGTTTGGTTTAGTAATGCTGATGTTCCTTGACACCTCAATTAATATGGCAATGCAACCATTCAAAATGCTTGTTGGAGACATGGTTAACGAAAAACAAAAAGGGCTTGCTTACTCTATTCAAAGTTTCATTTGCAATGCTGGTTCTGTTGTTGGATACGCAGCACCTTTTGTTTTAGCTTGGTTCTTTTGCAAAACAGCTCCCGAAGGAGAAGTTCCAGAAACAGTCACATATTCATTCTATCTTGGAGCCGCAGTATTAGTATTATGTGTTTTCTATACATTCTGGAAAGTAAAAGAATTCCCACCGAAAGAATATGCCGAATATAATGGATCTTCAGATGCTACAAAAGAAGAAAAAAAAGACAATTTATTTAAATTATTGGCTAAAGCGCCAAAAGTATTTTGGACAGTAGGTCTTGTTCAATTCTTTTGCTGGGCGGCATTTTTGTACATGTGGTCATACTCTGTTGATGCTATTGCAGGACATGCCTTTAATTGTCCTTCAATTGAAAAATACGAAGGTATTTCTGTCCACACATATAACACTAATCCATCTGATTCAATAAAAGAATACAAAAGTAACTACTTATTTAATGAGAACACAATAATCATTAATAAAGGTAAATTAGCCATCTGTGGTGCTACAATAGATGGAAAATTCAATGCTGGCAACACTATTTGCATCGGGAATGACACCATTGTAAAAGACGGCCTTATGTTTTCTGAAAAGGGAATTTACAAACACCTTGCTGGAGAAAAATTCGCCACATCTGGAGCAATTATAAATATTGATGGCAAAAATATAACAGTGAATGATAGTGCGACTACCACAACTGCATTCTCTCAAATTAAAGACAAACAAACTCTCACTTTAGCAAGTATTGCAGTTAAAGAGAAACATTCAAATAAATATGTTTTAGAAGACACCGCAAAAGTTCAATTTAGAAAATCTTCAGATGTTAAATTGATAAAAAAAATCGTATTAAATGCTGAAACCGAACAATATCAAGCTGCTGGTGACTGGAATGGTATATTATTAGCTATTCAAGGGATTGCTGCTGTATTGTGGGCAATAATCCTCCCCCGCTTCAAAAATCGCAAACTTGGATACTCAATAAGTCTAATTATCGGAGCTATCGGCTTCTTATCTATATACATCCTTAACTCACAATATTTACTTGCCATCTCTTATGCTTTAATCGGTTGTGCTTGGGCTGCTATGCTAGCTATGCCATTCACGATTCTTACCAATGCTCTATCTGGCAATAACATTGGTTCATATTTAGGTCTTTTCAATTGTACAATTTGCTTGCCTCAAATCATTGCAGCATCAATTGGCGGAAGTATTTTATCTTTATTACCAATTGCGCCAAATGGCACTGCTCAATCAGTGTTTATGCTTACAATTTCTGGTGTTCTACTCATAATCGGAGCAATATTTGTTTGGAACGTAAAAGAAACTTACGGTTCTCAAAACAAGCAATAAAGATTATTCACCCACTTAAACCAACCACTATCTCGCTTGAGGTAGTGGTTATTTTTTTATTAATACACATTATAATATTGGCAAAAAGAAAGAAACTCATTAAATTTGCACTATGGAACAACATCAATCCTCATCTAAAACCACTACCCGCTTTCGCGAACGCAAGCCACCCATGTATGATGTCATAATCCACAATGATGATATCACCACTTATGATTTTGTTGTTATGATTCTTGAAACAATCTTCAACAAAAATCAAGATGAGGCAATGAATCTAACATTGCATATTCACGAAAATGGCGAGGCAGTCGTAGGCACATATATTTATGACATTGCTCAATCTAAAGCCGACAAGGCTACATCGTTGGCTCGAGGTGAAGGGTTTCCATTACAAATAACTGTTAATCAAAAATCATAAAAGCATATATTTATGTCGAATATCATCAATAATCTAAACATATCTCCTTTTGCAAGAGATATTCTTAATGATGCACACCAAATTGCCACCATCATGCAACATGAATTCATCATGCCCGAGCATTTTATGATGGCAATCTCAAGCTATTGCAACTTTGCCGATGGCAACAATCGATTTGGCGACAAGTTTGAACGGCTCTCCGAAGAGATCAGCAAAATATTAAACGAACTTATCCCACAAGTCGATGAGGAAACCGAACCTACTTTGTCGAGTCTAATGAACAAAGCAATTACCGATGCTCGCAAAGTAATTCAATACGAAGGCGATGTACCCGTTCCTGCTGCGGCCATTGTTATCGCCATTCTCAACACTACTGAATGCTTATGCAACAGCATATTTGCCAAATATGTTTCGGACAAGGAAATTTCCGAAATAATAAGTTTCATCATGACCCTCGATGGTAAAAGTCTTCGAGGACACGACCTTGCCGACAGCGATGATTATGCCGTTTCGTCACCCAAATCATCAAACGAATGGATGAAATACATCACCGACCTCAACCTATTGCGCGGTGACACATCAAAAGCCATCGTTGGTCGCAAAAAAGAAATGGCTCGACTAGCACAAGCATTATGCCGATGCGATAAAAACAATGCGCTCATCGTAGGCGAGCCCGGCGTGGGCAAATCGGCTATCGTAAAAGGATTTGTGGTACAACTCGATTCATATCCATCAAAAATTTCACAATTACCAGTCTATGAACTATCGGTTGCCTCAATCCTTGCAAACGCGCAGTATCAAGGCGATATTGAACAACGCATCGCATCAACAATGAATGGCATCAAGCAACTTGGTGGTGGCATAATCGTGATTGACGACATTCACACCCTTGCTGGGAGCAAAGGTGATGCCAATGGTTCTCGCGACCTCACCGGCATGCTATTGCCCTACCTCGATGATGAAGCATTGCGATTTATTGGCATCACTACATTTGAAGATGTAACACGCCATCTCGATGGCCACAATCGTTTCCTTCGTCGATTCCGTCGCATTGACATCGAAGAGCCTTCTCAACAAGAAGCCATAGAAATTCTCAACGGTGTGAAACGCCGATTTGAGAAATACCACGACATACGCATCGCCCCAGGTGTTACCGAACGAGCCGTAAAATTAAGCAAACGATTCCTATCGGGCAAAGCACTCCCCGATAGCGCCATCGACATCATCGATGAAGCTGGGGCATATCGCGAACTTAACCCTCTTAAAGGTTACAAAAAACAAGTTATCCACAACGACTTGATTGATTCGATTGTGGCACAACTCGGCAATGTCGAAACTAAAATACTCGACGACAACGACACTACCCCACTTCGCAACCTTGGCGACAATATGCGCAACCTCATCTTTGGCCAAGACGAGGCTATAAACCAAGTAGTAGAATCGGTGCTAACAGCTCGTGCCGGGCTGACCGACGACCACAAACCACAAGCAAGCCTATTGTTTGTAGGACCTACAGGTGTGGGCAAAACCGAAGTTGCTCGCGTTCTTGCCGAAGAATTGGGCGTAACGCTCCACAAATTTGACATGAGCGAATACTCCGAAAGTTATAGCGTATCGAAACTCATCGGGTCATCACCTGGCTATGTGGGTTACGAAGAAGGTGGCCGTCTCACCGAGGCTGTTCGCAAAAATCCTCACTGCGTACTCTTGCTCGATGAGATTGAAAAAGCCCACGAAAAAGTATATGACTCGCTATTGCAAGTAATGGACTATGCATCATTGACCGATAGTCGCGGACGCAAAGTTGACTTCTCGCATGCCATAATAATAATGACATCCAACTCTGGCGCTCAATATGCCAAACTTGCCGGCATTGGCTTCGGCTCAACCGTTACCACAGGCGACGCGATGCTTTCAGAGGTCAAAAAGACATTCAAACCCGAGTTTATCAATCGCCTATCGGGCATAGTTGTATTTAACGACATGAGCCGTGATATGGCCACACTAATTCTTAACAAGAAGATTGCCGAACTCAATTCACGCCTCAAAGAACGCAATGTTGAAATCACCCTTACCCAAGAAGCTCTTGATTGGCTACTTGAGCACGGATTCTCGGCTAAATATGGTGCGCGAGAAATAGAGCGTGTCATCACCCACAACCTCAAACCTCTACTCGTGAAAGAAATACTCTTTGGCAAACTTGCTAAAAAGGGCGTGGCTGAGATATCCATTGTTGACAACACATTAAGTCTCACTATAAAGAAATAAGTTATGGTATTTCAATTAAACGATGAATTAATCTTTCCCAATCCATATCTTGGTGAGAAAAATGGGCTATTGGCTGTAGGTGGAGATTTTTCTACCGAGCGATTACTTTTAGCCTACTCTAATGGGATTTTTCCTTGGTATCCATTTCGCTCCGAGGTAAAAGAATGGTTTTGCCCTCTAAAACGATTTGTGATATTCCCCAATGAGATTCATATATCTCACTCTATGCGCTCATTAATTCGCAAACAACAATACGATGTAACCCTCAATAAAGACTTCGATGGTGTGATACGAGGCTGTGGCGAAATACGATGCGAACACCCCTATGCTTGGCTTGGCGACGAAATAATTGAAGCCTATACCCGACTCCATCGCGAAGGTTGGGCTGCAAGCGTCGAAGTATGGGACGGAGAAAAGCTCGTAGGTGGATTATATGGTGTACTAATAGGAAATTGCTTTATTGGTGAAAGCATGTTCTCACGCGTTCCTAGTGCCTCTAAACTCGCGCTCATTGGGTTAGCACGCTGGATGGAAGCAAATGGATGTACACTAATCGACTGCCAATTTGAAACTCCTCATCTAAAATCAATGGGCGGACGCTATATCTCTTATGAAGAATATATGAACTACCTGCACCCCAAAGAGGACAATGCCAACTATGAGGTTGAAGATGAAGGAGAAATTTAATTGTCACACTATTTGTCACACTTTCAGCCTCTAACATCTAAAAACGCACAAAAAATGAATACGCCAAACACTTAGTAATCAATAAATACACAATAAACCCAAAAAACACAAACTAAAAAATATCTGAAAAAATTTGCAGATATAAAAAAAAGTGCCTACCTTTGCATCGCATTTGAGGGAAACCTTAGTGCTAACAAGGTAGATTCGCTAGCTCAGCAGGTAGAGCACATCCCTTTTAAGGATGGGGTCCTGGGTTCGAGCCCCAGGCGGATCACGAAAAGGAGAGTCAAACGGCTCTCCTTTTTTTATTCGTAAAATCAACAAGCTTATTGCTCATTATAGTCAACCGAAGCCGCAACGCTCTCTTGAACAAGCATTGATTTCCTATCACCATGTCACAACAATCATTCATGCATTTTTAGTTTATGTACACATATTAGATGCATACATAAATCCACTACAATACCGCCTAAGACTTTTCTTTAGGCCTAATGGTCATTTTAGTTGGTAAAACCTTTGTAAGTTGCTGATAATGATTAACTTTGGGTATTTGAAAATTTATGAATAAAAAATCTGCTTTTTCTGTGGCTCAAAATCCATAATAAAATATGGTATTCAAGGAGGCAAACAACAATATTTTTGTAAAAAGTGTAAGCGAAAGTTCTCTGGAGGCAAACGGCTGGATTCCAATGAGATAATATCAGATTATGTAGAGCATAAGTTCACATTAAAGGAATTATCAGTAAAATACCGAAAAAGTGTAAGCACCATTCAGCGTTCATTGCGAAAAATGCGTCATATCCATAATGTATCCAAGCACAAAGATGTTATTATTTTAATGGATACAACGTATTGGGGGCGCAATTCAGGATTGATGGTAATAAAAGATGCTATACGAGGTAAAATCCTATGGCATAAACATGTTAAGCATGAAACGATTGCTTTATATTTAGAAGGAATTGAATGGCTCGAAAATAATGGCTTTAAGATCTGGGGCATCGTTTGTGATGGTCTTAAGGGCTTATTTAATGCACTATCCAAATACAATGTGCAAATGTGTCAAGTTCATCAACAACGCGTAATACAACGATATCTAACATCAACCCCTGAATTACCTGCCTCGATAGAATTGCTTGAATTGGCCAAACTATTGACTAAGACTGATAAAGAGTCTTTTATAGGCGTGTTTAACCAATGGCAGATTAAATGGGAGGCATTTCTCAAAGAACGAAGCATAGACAAGACTGGCAAAAGTAGATACACCCATCAAAGGCTTCGCAGTGCACATCTAAGT
Source organism: Muribaculaceae bacterium (assembly GCA_045646905.1). Classification (GTDB taxonomy): domain Bacteria; phylum Bacteroidota; class Bacteroidia; order Bacteroidales; family Muribaculaceae; genus RGIG4079. Next base: position 121,295 of record JAZRLP010000026.1, on the reverse strand, counting down.
TTAAAACGAAATATGAAATGGCTATGGACTTTTTATGATTATCCAAACCTAGGAATCCCAAATACAAATAATGCGATAGAAGGTACTTTTACTGATATCAAGACTAAACTAAGAGTACATAGTGGTATGAAAAAATCTAATCGTCAAAAATTCCTTGATGAATATATTTATAGACATTGCTATTAACGCTCGGCGGGGGCTACTCGCCCCCTTGCCGCTTGGCGTTCCCCCGGTGTGTTTTTCATTGTATTTTATTACTTTCAATTTGTAAGCACCAACTATTTTGACCATTTGGCTATTCTAATTATATTTTACCAACTATTTTGACCAATAGACCGAAAAAGTTATTATTGTTATTATCAGTTTTATTTTTTTCGATTAGTGTTTTTGCTCAAGCAAAGGAAGAGGTTCCAGCTTCCAAAAGTACTACGATAGAATTTCTTAATAGTCAGGGTTCTCTTATTATAAAGGAATTTTATGACTTGCCTAAAGTGAAGGGTGTAGAATGTCAGGTGCTTATTGCGACAGATGTTGTTAATGGCTCAAAATTAGGATGCTTAAGGCTAATAACTACTTATAGCAGTAGCTATTCTTCAGATACTTATATTGGAACTCTTGATTATGATGAACTTGATGCTTGTGTTAAATCGTTGCAATATATTAAAGATACATTAATCCCGTCAACTCCATTAGTTTATACTGAAGTGGAGTATAAAACAAAAGATGGCGTTGAATTAGGAGCGTATTATTCAAAGAACAAATGGAAAGCATATGTTTATACAAAAGACTATACGTCTCGTTCTGCTGAATATTTAGATGCTTCTAATATAGATGCCTTTATATCAGTTATGAATCAAGCAAAAAACTTGATATCAGAGAAAATGGCAAAATAGAATAGATGCTTTTTTAATAAAAACAAGCGATACATCCTTTTTATAAATTATACATAAACAATAGGGTTGCTTCAATGAGCAACCCTATTGTTTATATAGTAGTTGTAATTATTATATCTTCTTAAAATAAAAATCGAGAACGTCGCGGGCAGCGGTAAATGAACTTTGTTGGTTGGCGAGGACTCGTTTTTCGCGGTCGTCAAGAAGCGCTGCTACATCGGCATCGTTGTAGAAGTGGTTACGGAGTTTTTCGTTGATTGTTTCATACATCCAGTAACGCGCTTGTTGATGACGCTTTTCTTCAAAGTGTCCGTTGGCTTTCACAAATTCAAAGTAGCGGTCAATCATTTCCCACACCTCGGCAATGCCTGTTTCGTAATATCCCGAATAGCATAATACCTCGGGCATCCAACCCGATAATGTGGGTGGAAATAGGTGCAATGCGCTACGGAATTGTGCTTGAGCCAAGCGAGCGCGGTCAATGTTGTCGCCATCGGCTTTGTTGATAACGATACCATCGGCCATTTCCATAATACCACGTTTGATGCCTTGCAATTCATCGCCTGTGCCAGCAAGTTGGATTAGCAAGAAGAAGTCAACCATAGAGTGTACGGCAGTTTCGCTTTGTCCCACACCCACTGTTTCGACAAATATATTGTTATAACCTGCTGCTTCGCAAAGCACGATTGTTTCGCGAGTTTTGCGTGCTACACCACCGAGTGAGCCTGCCGATGGGCTGGGGCGAATGAATGCGGCTGGGTGTATAGAGAGTTTCTCCATGCGAGTTTTGTCGCCGAGAATACTACCTTTTGTGCGTTCGCTCGAAGGGTCAATGGCAAGCACAGCAAGTTTGCCGCCATCTTTGAGCACATGAAGGCCAAAGGTGTCAATTGAGGTAGATTTGCCTGCACCGGGAACGCCTGTGATGCCTATGCGACGCGAGTTGCCCGAGTAGGGAAGACATTTTTCGATTACTTCTTGCGCGAGCACTTGATGTTCGTTAGAAAGACTTTCAACGAGAGTAACGGCACGACTCAACATCGTTACATCGCCTTTGAGAATACCTTCGACCATTTCACCCACAGTGGGCAATGGTTTGCGACGACGGCGAAGATAGGGGTTCACAATGGGAGGTTGCTCCACACCTTTGTTTACGGTCAAACCGTTATATTGATCATCGTTTTCGATATGTTCCATAATTCATGAAAAATTAGACTCTCTACAAAGGTAACACAAAGAATTGAAAATTGAGAATCGAGAATTGAGAATTTTGTGAAATTAAACTATTTAGTCAAAACAAAGTCAAAAAAAATAACAAATACTTTATAGAATTGTTGTACCTTTGACTATTAATAAAAAAATATAAAGATATGAAACGAGTATTTTCATTATTTACGATAGTTTTGATTTCGGCAATGACATTTGCCATGTTTGCAGCCGATAATGGTGCGGTGATGACATTTAAAGAAAAAAGTCACGACTTTGGGACTATAAAAGAGGCCGATGGCCCCGTATCGCACACTTTTGAATTCACCAATACAGGTGATGAGCCATTGGTAATTATAAATGTGAACGCAAGTTGTGGTTGCACTCGCCCCGAATATTCAAAAGAGCCTATCAAACCTGGTAAAACTGGGAAAATAAAGGTTACCTATAATCCAGCAGGGCGACCAGGCGAGTTTAGCAAGGATGTGAAAATTCGCACCAATGGCAACAAACGCCCTATATTGAAAATCACAGGAACTGTTATTCCCAAGTAATATATCTTGATGAAAAAAGTTATATCAGCAATAGCGTTATTGCTATGTATTTCTATCGGATTGAGTGCTCAGCGCTCAATCCGTTGGGTTAATAATGATTATAATTTTGGCGCCTTTAAAGAAGATTCGGGCCATGTGACTTGTCAATTTAAGGGTGTAAATGTGGGCGATGAGCCAGTTTCGATAGTCAGCGCTCGAGCTACCTGTGGATGCACTACACCCGAGTACTCACACAAGTCATTTGCTCCTGGTGATACTATAACCGTTACTGTATCGTATGACCCCGAAGGACGTCCAGGTCGATTTATGAAGAAGGTATATCTCAAAAATAGCAATGATGATGGTCAAGACGAGTTAAAGATTCGCGGGGTGGTTATAGGAAGCGAGGAGACTCTAAAAAGTCGTTATCCTATCGATTGCGGTAAGTTGCGTATGCAACAAGATGTTGTGGCAATAGGCGAGTTGCCACGAGGAAAAGCAAAAGCAGTGTTTGTGAATGTATATAACCAAACGACCGACACCGTGGTGCCACAACTCAAAAATGTGCCTTCTTATATCAAAACATCTATTACTCCAGCTAAGGTTGCTCCTGGCGAACAAGCTTCGCTCGCATTTCATTTTGACGCATTCTATTGCGAAAAATGGGGCGTTGTAAATGACTCGGTAACGCTTGTTACCGATGCACAAGGTGAACAAGAGGTGACAATAGATATAACCGCAAATGTAGTGCCCAACTTCGCGAAAATGACGCCAGGAGAGCGCATGAATGCTCCCGTTGTGGCATTTGAAACCGAGCGCGTTGATATGGGTGTGGTGAGTCGCCAAGGCGAGCCTATAACACGCGAGTTTAAAGTGAAAAATCAAGGGAATGACGAGTTGAAAATTTATCGTGCTTATTCGCTTGATGAAGGAGTGAGCGTGAAACTCGATAAAAGCAAAATCAAAGGTGGCAAAACTGCAAAGGTGGTGTTGACCATCGTTCCTTCGCAACTCAAAGGCGAATTGCTAAATGCTACAATAAGATTTGTGGTAAATGACCCATCTAATCCACAGCCTGTGATGAGAGTGGTGGGAGAACTTAAATAAATCATAATGCATAATAGGGGATTTATCCCTAAAACTTGAATGGGGCAATGTTATCACAACATCGCCCCATTAAGCTAATAAACCAATCATTATCACATTTCTTGCAATGGAAAAAGTATTTTTTTCTATGTGTTATCTGCTATGTACTATTAAAACAAGAATTGGGATGGAATGTTCATTAATGACTGAAATTTTTTTGAGTAAAATTAAAAGCTAATACTATTTTTTGTTGTTATCATCGTTTTTCACTAACTTTACGGAAAGATAAACTCGATAAAAAGTATTAATTAATATAGGTGGGCAGAAATATTGCCCCATAAGAGTGTTATCTTTGCAATATAAATAAGTAACAAATCAAAAAAATAATATCAATGGCAAAACAAACAACAAAAAAAGGTGCAGAAGCCGATCCTAAAGATGCACGATTGGCTGCATTGTCACAAGCAATGGCTCGCATAGAGAAAGACTATGGCCGTGGTGCTGTGATGAAACTTGGTGATGAAGTAGTAGAAGATGTAGAGGTTATATCTACAGGCTCAATAGGTTTAAATCATGCCCTCGGAGTGGGTGGTTTCCCTCGTGGTCGCATCATTGAAATATATGGTCCTGAATCATCGGGTAAAACAACTCTTGCTATCCATGCTATTGCCGAAGCGCAAAAAAATGGTGGTATCGCTGCAATGATTGATGCCGAACATGCTTTTGACCGTTTTTATGCCGAAAAACTTGGCGTAGATGTGAGCAACCTTCTTATAGCTCAACCCGATAATGGCGAGCAAGCTCTCGAAATTGCCGAACAACTCATTCGTTCATCGGCAATCGACATCCTTGTTGTTGACTCGGTAGCAGCACTTACTCCAAAGAGTGAAATTGAGGGCGAAATGGGCGATCGTAGCATGGGGCTCCAAGCTCGCTTAATGTCGCAAGCAATGCGCAAACTCACTGGAACAATCTCTCGCACCAATACTACATGTATCTTCATCAACCAATTGCGTGAAAAGATTGGCGTGATGTTTGGCCCAGCCGAAACCACTACTGGTGGTAACGCGTTGAAATTCTATGCATCGGTGCGCATCGATATCCGTTCAAGCACGCCTATCAAAGACGGCGAAGATGTACTTGGCCGTCACACAAAAGTGAAGGTGGTGAAAAATAAAGTTGCGCCCCCATTCCGTCGTGCCGAATTTGACATCATGTTTGGTGAAGGTATCTCAAAATCGGGTGAAATCATCGACCTCGGTGTGCAATATGATATCATCACTAAGAGTGGCTCATGGTTTAGCTACAACGGCACTCGCTTGGCTCAAGGACGCGATGCTGCAAAACGCGTAATTGCTGACAATCCCGAGCTTGCCGATGAACTCGAAGAAAAAATCATGCGTGCCATGAAGGGTGAGCCCATTGAAGCCGAAGCACCACAGGCCAAGGCTCCAAAGGCAAAAAAAGATGATATCGACATTGATTTTGACACCACTCTCCCCGATGACTTCTCAATCGAAGAAGATTTATAATGCAATGCACAATGTATAATTCTTAAAATAGAGGCCTTAACGGTCTCTATTTTTTTGTATTAAATAAAAAGGTTTTAACTTATGCCTTTGGTTTGCATAAGTTATTGTTATATTTGCAATATAAATGATTCAAAAGAGTTATGGGAAAGAACTTGTTAAACAAATATATCTGGCTTGTCGAAACGATTCAAAATGCCGAGCGCATTACTTACGAAGAGATTAACGAAAAGTGGCGTAATAATGAATTGAGCGAGGGCTTGGATCTTCCTTTGCGCACCTTTCACAAATGGCGCAATGCAGTGGAGGAGATGTTTGGTTTAATCATCGATTGTGAACGCAAGGGTGGTTATCATTACTATATCGCTAATGCCGAGGAATTGAAAGAGGGAAATATTCGCAATTGGCTCATAAATACATTCTCAATAAGCAATCTTTTGGTAGATAACCTGCAATTAAATGAGCGAATAGTGCTTGAAGAAATTCCCTCAGGACAAAAATATTTTGCTCATATAATTGAGGCAATGAAAAATAACAATGTGATAAACATGACATATCAAAGTTATTGGCGTGATAATAGCAATAACTTTGATGTAGAACCATATTGTGTAAAGTTGTTTCGTCAGCGTTGGTATTTGCTCGGCCGAAGTCCATACAAGAAACAAATGATGATATATGCGCTCGATCGCATTCAAGAATTGTGGGTGACCGATGCGAAATTTGAATTGCCAGCATCGTTTAATGCTAATGAGTTTTTTAGCGAATATTTTGGGGTAAATATAGGAGACGATATTGATGTTGAGACTGTGAAATTGAAAGTTGCATCATACCAGGCCAACTATATTCGTGCCGTTCCATTACATCACAGCCAAGAGGAAATCGAAAGAAACGAAAATTTTAGTATCTTTGAACTTCGACTACGCCCCACAAACGATTTTATCCGTGAAAACCTTTGGCACGGCGAAGCTGTAGAGGTATTAGAACCCATGGAATTTCGTGAAGAGGTCGCAAGTGCGATTGAGAAAATGAGTGGAAGATATAAGTAATTTGTTAGCTTTGAGATGAGAGTTTTAATTAATATGATTTAAGACGTTAAATCATACTTTATTAATATAGAGAATCTAAATAGTTAGGTATGGAAGATAGAGATTTAAAAATGTGGAGTTATCGAATAGTTCATGACAAGCAGTTTGCTCCAAATCCGTTTAAGGGAGTGTTGACTTTAGCGACATGTAAGCCTCTAATACGCAGAAGTAATGAATCAAAGCCTGGAGTTTGGCTAGCTGGTTTTGCTGCTTATTCTGTAAAAGATGGATTGCGACCTAAAAAAGGACGAGAGTTATTAATATATCTTGCAAAAATATCAGAAGTAATGACTGTGCAAGATTATTGGACAAAATATCCCCAAAAAAGAGCTCAAAAATGTGGTGAAGAATTTGAGGAATATTATGGAGATAATATATATGATGAAAATCTACACCTAGTTAATGATAATCATCATAAAGATTGGGATTTTAAGAGAGATATTAGTGGGAAAAACGTATTAATATGTAAAGAATTCTATTATTTTGCCCCTGATTCTCGATTGGTTGTTCCTAATGAGTTTGATGAGTTGGTTTACAAAAGAAGAGGACAAACATTGGTGCAAAATAAAGATCTAATCCAAAAGTTTATTGATTATGTAAGGTCTTGTGCAAAGGATGATTTTGGGAAACAGCAAGGCATTTTAGGGGATATTAAAAGGATAGAATATAGTGCAGGAGGAAATTGTAGTAGTTCGGGTACTCCAACTTTAAGTAGTGGTTGTAGCGTTTCGTCTCAGAACTATAAGAATAGTTGTGGGTAATTTAAAGAGAAAAAGGGCTCTATTTTTATGTACTATTTTGACCAATAAGCCCAAAATTGATATAACTTTTTAAATAATTTCATTATTTTTGTGAAAGCAAATACATTATTAGTCCTTTAAATGAGGTCCATTAAAATGTGTATTTATAGGTCATTCCATAATGTTAAACCAAATTGATTATATTTTTTATGAAAAAAATAATATTAGTATTGTTCATGATGAGTTTTGCGATGCAAGGCGTAGCTTATGATTTTAAAGTAGATGGTATTTATTATGAAATCATTGATGAATCGAAACAAACCGTTGCCGTAACATATAAAGATTGCTATGGAGGTATTTATGGCAACGATAGTTATGAACCTAATCGAAAGCATTATAAAGGACATATAGAGATTCCCAAAACGGTGACAAGAAAAGAGAAAGCATATATAGTGGAAGCCATTGGAGATAATGCATTTAGAGGTTGCTATGATATGATCTCGGTAATCATTCCCAATTCAGTCACCAAAATTGGGGATTGTGCATTTAAGAATTGCGCCGGGTTAACATCTATAACCATTCCAAACAGTATCGTTTTTATTGGTAGTCAATCTTTTAGAGGATGTGATAAGTTAGAGTTAGTTAATTTCAATACGGATAATTTTACCTACTATCCCGATATATTTAGTGAATGTGAAAGTTTAAAAACTATTCATTTTGGAGAGGGAGTGAAAAACATTCCTGAAAGAATACTTTCTCAATGTAAAGAATTAACATCTGTAACAATACCTAATACAGTTACATCTATTGGAGATTATGCTTTTAGCGGCTGTTCAAAATTGGCTTCAATATCATTTCCGGATTCGCTTAAATCAATAGGGAAATATGCTTTTTGTGATTGTGTAGGATTAACTGCTTTGAATATTCCTAACTCGGTTATATCTATTGGGCGTTGCACATTTGATGATTGTGTTAATCTAAAAGAGGTAACAATAGGTGAGGCTGTGAAAGAAATTTATGACGATGCTTTTAGCGGTTGTACAGGAGTAGAGACTTTAAATTACAACGCTATTGATGCAAAAGTGGCAAATATAGACATAATAGGAGGTTATGTGTATCAAGCATTTGGAGACATGAGTAGGTCGATTAAAACTTTGCAAATTGGAAATAAAGTAAAGAAAATTCCCGATTATGCATTTGTCGGATTTAACCGATTGACACATGTGCAGCTCCCAAATTCTGTGAAAGAGATAGGTGCTGGAGCATTTGTAAACTGCAATTTGAATACTTTAATTATAGGAGCCGAAGTTACCAAAATTGGTGTAAATAGAGATGTAATATATTTGAACGATAGAAGGGATTGGTTCCGTCTTAAGGATCATCGAGACGCATATATTTCTATTAAGACAATATGGTTGACCAATACTCCACCAGAGGGATATGAAAATGCCGAAGGAGCGATTAATTATGTGGCTAATGATTTGTATACAGGTCTAAAGACAGTATGGAAATATCCGTATTTGAGTTCAATGTTCGTTATCGATGGAGTGAGATATGTGCCAAGTAATCCCTCGGAGCGCATTTGCGATGCGATAGATTGCACCTATGATCCTCAATGCGCTTTTTTGTGTTTGCCACAAATTGTATCATATAAAGGTGTTGATATGCAGTTAAATTTAATAGGTCACTATGCGTTCCATGGCAATAGTTATATCAACAAATGCGCTATATTCTCGGATTATAGGGGCCCTATAGGTTATGGGACTTTTAAAGGGTGTGTGAATCTTGAAGAAATAGCAATTCCAGAAGCAATGGAATATTCATTCTATGATTATGCCTTTTGCGATTGTAAATCATTAAAGAATATCTTAATTCCTAAAGGAGTCCCAGCTATTGGCAACTACGCTTTTGGAGGGTGTGTATCTTTATCAAATGTGGTAATTGCTGATAGGGATAAACCGCTGAAATTATATTCAAATCAAGAAAAAGGCTTGTTTAATGATTGTCCGTTAGATTCGGTTTATATTGGAGGTGATATATCATATTATGAAGACAAAGAACATGGATATTCTCCATTCTTTCGTAACCAAACTCTAAGAGTCGTCAAAATTGCCGAACGTGAAACAACTATTTCTAATAATGAATTTTATGGTTGTTCTAATCTAAAATCAGTAATAGTGGGTGATCGCGTTACATATATCGGCAACAATGCCTTTTCGGGTTGTTTAAGTCTTGAGCGTTTTGAATTTGGCAAAAGTTTGAAGTTTATTGGGTCTGAAGCATTCTCTGATTGCACTTCTCTAATCTCTATTTATAGCAAGTCGAATACTCCACCAATTTGTGAGCAACAAGCTTTAGATGATTTAAATAAATGGAATTGCAAATTATATGTACCGACTAAAGCGTTAAATAAATATAAGGTTGCTGAGCAATGGAAAGAATTCTTTTATATAGATATTTGGGAATGAGAATATGTTGAGCATAGCTACGCATCTCGTCGCATTTTGGGACGGTAAATCAAGTGGGACAAAACACCTGATTGAAATTGCTCAAGCAGTAGCCACTAAGAAAGGTAAGCACGAAGACGACGATATCGACTTCGACACAACCCTTCCCGACGACTTCTCAATCGACGAAGATTTATAATACAAATCATAATTCATAGTAAAAATAGAGACCACAAGGTCTCTATTTTTTTTGTCTTAAATAAAAATTCGAACAATCTTTCACTAATGCAAATACAAAAACGGCCGAAGCGTGAGCTTCAGCCGTTTTTGTATTTATGTTAAAGCTATTGATTAGCCGTTAACTTTCTTCATGTAAGCGATGAGTTCGAGAACTTTGTTAGAGTAACCGATTTCATTGTCATACCAAGAAACAACTTTCACGAAAGTGTCAGTCAAAGCGATACCAGCTTTAGCGTCGAAGATTGAAGTGCGAACATCACCGAGGAAGTCAGCAGAAACAACAGCATCTTCAGTGTAACCAAGAACGCCTGCGAGTTCACCTTCTGAAGCTTCTTTCATTGCAGCACAGATTTCAGCGTAAGTAGCAGGTTTTGCAAGGTTAACAGTAAGGTCAACTACTGATACATCAAGAGTAGGAACACGCATAGCCATACCAGTCAATTTGCCGTTAAGTTCAGGAATAACTTTACCTACAGCTTTAGCAGCACCAGTTGAAGAAGGGATGATGTTGCCAGCAGCAGCACGACCACCACGCCAGTCTTTCAAAGAAGGACCGTCAACAGTTTTTTGAGTAGCAGTAGTAGAGTGAACTGTAGTCATAAGACCATCAGCGATACCCCATTTGTCGTTCAATACTTTAGCGATAGGAGCCAAACAGTTAGTAGTACAAGAAGCGTTAGAAACGAATTGAGTACCTTTTTCGTATTTGTCGAAGTTAACACCGCAAACGAACATAGGAGTGTCGTCTTTAGAAGGAGCTGACATAACTACATATTTAGCACCAGCGTCGATGTGACCTTGAGCTTTGTCTTTAGAAAGGAAAAGACCAGTTGATTCAACAACGTATTCAGCTTCAACTTCGTTCCATTTCAAGTCAGCTGGGTTACGTTCAGCAGTTACACGGATGTTTTTACCATTAACGATCAACAAGCTTTTTTCCAAGTCGAAGTCGATAGTGCCTTCGAATTGACCATGCATAGTGTCATATTTAAGCATATAAGCCAAATAATCAACTGGGCAAAGGTCGTTAATACCTACGATTTCGATGTCATTTCTGTTTTGAGCAGCGCGGAAAACGAAACGTCCGATACGGCCAAAACCATTAATACCTACTTTTGTCATAATTGTAAATTAATAAAAATATTGGGTTTATAATCTTAATTACCTTGCTTTGATATTTTAAGCGATGCAAAATTACTACTTTTTTTTCAATTTACATATACTCAAAGGCAAAGATATTAAAATAAATAGGTCAAAAAATCTAAAATAGGCATATTATGCACCTTTGTAGGAAAAATTTTCCTATTTTTGTAGAAAATTAGATAACCTAAATTTAAATATTTAACGATTATGGGAAAATTCATTAATGAATTTAAAGAGTTTGCCGTTAAAGGTAATGTTGTTGATATGGCTGTCGGTGTCATCATTGGTGGCGCGTTTGGTAAAATCGTTACTTCATTGGTAAATGATGTGATTATGCCAGTTATTGGAAAACTCACTGGTAGCATTACTTTTACCGATTTGAAATATGAATTGACTGCAGCTGTAGTAGAGGGTGGCCAAGAGGTTACTCCTGCGGTGTATCTCAACTATGGTCAATTTATTCAAAATATTGTGGATTTCATCATCATAGCATTCTGTATCTTCCTCATGATTAAGGGAATTATGAAGCTTAAAAAGAAAAAAGAAGAAGCCCCTGCTGCTCCTGCTGCACCATCAAAAGAGGAAGTGCTTCTCACTGAAATTCGCGATCTTCTCAAAGAAAAGAAATAAGCCCGAGTGCAACCGATTTTTCTCATCGGATATATGGGTTGTGGCAAGTCAACGATGGGACGCGCTGTCTCGGAGTTGACGGGCATCCCTTTTATTGACCTCGACAACTATATCGAGCGCCGTTTTCATCTCACTGTGAAGGCAATTTTTGCCGAGCGTGGAGAGGAAGGATTTCGTGATGTAGAGCGTCGTATGCTTCAAGAGGTGGCCGACTTTGAAGATGTTATCGTGGCTTGTGGTGGTGGCACTCCATGCTTTTTTGACAATATGGAGTATATGAATTCTCATGGCACCACGGTATTTCTCAATACTCCCATCCCACGATTACACTCTCGCTTGATGCGTGGTCGACACAAACGCCCTCTTATTGCTAATAAAAACGAAGAGGAACTAATGGAATTTATTCAAAAGGCTCTTGCCGACCGAATGGAGCATTATGCAAAGGCGCAAATAGAGTTTTCGTCCGAAAGGCTTGAAAATCGAGAAGAGATAGAAAATACCGCTCGTGAGTTTATTGAGTTGTTATCGATACCCCTTAAAAAGTAGTTATGGCTCGAAGAAAATTTTATGTAGTGTGGGAGGGTCAAAATCCCGGCATCTATGACACATGGGAGGAGTGTGAGGCACAAGTGAAAAACTTCCCAGGTGCACGATATAAGGCATATGATGACCAGACTGCCGCTACTCTTGCATTTCGTGGCAATGACCGAGATACGGTGGATATGCTTCGCACAATAGCATCACACAAAGCCAAGGTGATAAACTATGAGGCATTCCCCGACATTATTCTTGATAGTATTGCCGTGGATGGGGCATGCGCTAAAAATCCTGGTCCAATGGAATATCAAGGGGTGAGAGTGCGCACGGGTGAACGAGTATTTCATGTGGGGCCACTCGAGGACGGAACAAATAATGTGGGTGAATATCTTGCGCTTATTCATGCTCTTGCTATGCTCGACAAGGAGGGCGACACCACGACTGCAATTTATAGCGATTCGCGCACGGCGATTTCGTGGATTAGAAAAGGCGGACATCGCTCTACACTTGCGCGTACCACAAAAAATGGCAAAATATTTGAGCTATTAGCTCGTGCCGACAAATGGCTCATTGCCCACTATCCCGTAAAAAATCCAATCTATAAATGGGACACCGATCAGTGGGGCGAAATCCCTGCCGATTTTGGCAGAAAATAAGGTGCAAATAATCAAGATAAACAAGAACGACATTCCTCAAATTTGAGAAATGTCGTTTCTTTATTTAATGAATTAGGATTCTATTTGTTAGTTGGAAGTTATTATGATGTTTTATAAAACATCTTGTTTTAACAAGAAATCAAAAAGACCAATGTGAACATACCCATTTTCGTCGGTATAAGACATGATGTCATCCTTGACAATAATGATTTTTTTGAAAGAGTCATCTATATTTCTAAATGAAGTTGTTTCTTGAATCATTTTTTCTTCATCAGGAATAGAGAAAGCCGATTGAATGTAATATCGTTTATCTGCATCATTTACGACAAAATCAACCTCGAATTGCTTCCGTATAAATTTCCCATTTTTGTCGTGTCCAGTGGTTTCTACAACACCAACATCAACCGAGTACCCTCTATAAAGCAGTTCATTGTATATGATATTTTCCATTATATGGGTCTGTTCGGTTTGTCTAAAATCTAACAAAGCATTACGAAGTCCAATGTCGGTAAAGTAATACTTCGACATCGTGTTAATATATTTTTTACCTTTAATATTATAACGAATCGCTCGTTCAATCATAAATGCATCACACAGATGGTTGAGGTAATTATTAATCGTCTTGTTTGATATTGTTATGTTCTTAAGACTTTTAAATGTGTTTGATAATTTTGTGGGATTACAAGGCGAACCTATAGATGATGCTATAATGCGGAGTAACTCCTCTAATTCTGCGCGGTTTTTAACTCGATGTCGTTCAATTACATCGTTGATATATACAGTGTCTGCAAGATGACATAAATAGTCAATTTTATCTTTATTTTCTTTTAATAAAAGAGTTTGAGGGAGCCCACCAAAAGTATAATATTCTTTCCATGCATTATTAATGTCTCCTTGTCTTGCATTATAATATTCCGAGAAAGAAAGGGGATAGATGTGGATATCTTGACCTCTGCCACGAAATTCGGTAACAATGTCTTTGGAAAGGAAGCGTGAATTGCTGCCAGTTACAAAAGTGTCAACATTGCGAATGTGTAGAAGGCTATTTAATACATCTACAAAATCGTCAACTAGTTGTATCTCATCGAGCAATACATAATATTGTTTGTTGTCAATGATTTTATTTTTTATATAAGTTAGAAGCTCATCGGGATTGCGATACTTGACATTAAATCGATCATCGAGAGCAATCTCTATGATGTGGGAGTTGTCAACACCTTCCGAATTAAGATGGTTGTGGAATAATTCAAATAATAAGAATGATTTACCACATCGTCTAATTCCTGTGATGATTTTAATCATTCTATTCCCTTTTGCCGCGATTAGGCGTTTAAGGTAATTATCTCTTTGTATAATCATATTACTAAAAGTTGCAACAGTTTCAGATTTTGGTAGTACAAAAGTATTTATTGTATAATGAAAAAGCAAATATTAAGACTAAAAAATGCAACTGTTGCATTTTTTAGTAATAGAGACGAGGTTAATCCTCAAATGGAACACTGAGGAGTGGGGTGAAATCCCCGCCGATTTTGGAAGAAAATAAGGTGCAAATAATCAAGATAAACAAGAACGACATTCCTCAAATTTGAGAAATGTCGTTTCTTTATTTAATGAATTAGGATTCTATTTGTTAGTTGGAAGTTATTATGATGTTTTATAAAACATCTTGTTTTTATTGTTTAATGAAAAAGCAAATATTAAGACTAAAAAATGCAACTAGTCGCATTTTTTAGTTATAGAGACGAGGTTTATCCTCAAATGGGACACCGATCAGTGGGGTGAAATCCCTGCCGATTTTGGTAGAAAATAATCAAGATAAACAAGAACGACATTCCTCAAATTTGAGAAATGTCGTTTCTTTATTTAATGATTTGTAAGATAGTATTTAGTATGTTATTTAATGATAATTTTTGAAGCGTTGTTGCCTTGACATTTGATATATATTCCGGGGGTGAGATTTTCTGTGTCAACTTTTATGCCTTGAAGATTATAATAAATGACTGGGGCATTGGCTACTGAATTGTCAATGTAAATATTTTCAACAGCCGAATTCGTAGTGTTGCAAATAGCCAATCCATAAACCTCAATGCCTTCTACAAGATAAGATACGGTAGGGGTGCCAGTTGCAGGAATCATCTTGATGCCCGAGGTGGTTGAAGAGTAGTAGGGGTCGGCAATGAAATTCCAATAAATGTTTTTTCCGTCGCCAGTGATTTGTCGCACGGTGCAACCTTCGGTTTTGTTGTCGTTTACAAATAAAGCATATGATCTTTCAATTAATTCAAAATCTCTAATATTAATATGTGAAGATTTATTCGATAATTTGTCTAAAGAAATTCGATACAATCCTTCTTGATAGCCATACTCGTAAATATATAAATATCCGTTTGTTTCATCAATATACATTGCTGAAGGTTTAGCATCACTAGCAATTATACCGAAGGGTGTGTTGCCATAATTTGATGCATTCTTTTTAATGTCGGAGTCGTTGTAACGATATATCCCTTGTCCATTATAATTGAATGCTTGCCAATTTATGCCATTTTTGTCGCGTTGGAAGCCAGTCGGAATAGCTGCATATGCAATGCCTCTATTGTAATAAGGTAGGTAACTCCATTCTTTAACCAATTTAGGTGTTGTTGCTGTTGTATATGCGTTAGGTGTAAATGTGTTGAGGTCGATTTTGTCAACACTTTGATTGCGATTGGTTGTGTATAAAGTACCAGTTGTGTTGTCAATCCAACATGTGTATGGGTCGAAATTGTTTGTGTTGCCAGCTTCGATAATTACTTCTTTATAGAAAATGCTATCATTTATTTGAGAGATGCGATATATGCAACCATCGCCAAGCTCACTAGAATTGGTATAAGTGAATATTTCCCCAGCATCGGTTACATATATATTGTTGTTATATACTTGCATATTAAATGGGTGAGCGCCCGAATTTATGTGGGTGTCATAAATATTACCATTGTCGTAAAATTTAATATTGCCATCTTTTGTTGCAAAATATATCCCGTCGGGGAGTGTTTGATTAGGCATTTCCGACGACAAGTTTTCGTCACCAATAATTTCTTTGCATTGACTCCAGTAGGGGTGTGATTTATATGAATCAACACATCCCATAGGTACAGTCAAAGTAACGTTGGCGAGATATGAATCGGTTGAGCGTGTATTAGTTGGGGGTATAGGTGCTTTACAAGTTACATGAGTGATGCAGTCGGGTAGAACGCCATATCCAATAGAACGAAGATAACGTCCAAGTTCAATAGATTTGAAATTGCAGAAACCGAAACATGAACTACCTATAGAAATTATTGACTCGGGAAGTGTAGGCGCTGTTTCTAATTTGTCGCAATAGCAAAACATATATTCAGGGAGAGATATCACACCATCTTCAATAATTATCTCGGTCAATTGTCTATTGCCCCAAAATACCGAAGACTCATATGTGATACCATTCTTGATGGTCACAGAAGCCATATTGGTATTTCTAAAAGCTGCTGACTCAACAGTCTTCAATGCAGGGAAGTCAAATCCTGAAATTGGAGCATTTAAGAATGCCATTGATTTAATAGTTTCAACATTGTTATTCTTGATTATACCCCAATTTTGTGTTGAAGCATTAGCTGTTGCCGACGCGTAAATAGTTTTTTCATCGGCACTATATAAAATGTTGTCAATAGCTTTAAAATAATTACTTCCATCGGTTACGGAGATTGATGAAATGTAAGATGAATTCAAGTTATTGCCGATAAATTCTAATGTAGATGGAATTTTTACGTCGCCAGTCAATGCCAATGCATCATTTGCTATTCGCTTTAATCCTTCATTAAGTGTTGCATTGTGTCCGGCTTTAGTGCTTGTTAATGCTTGAAAATGAATTTCTTCAAGTGAATTTGGAAAATTTAAGTTAGTTAAATTACTACAACCCATTAAGAACCCTTCAGGAATGAATTTTGTACTTTCGGGGAGTTTGAAAGAAGCGAGGTTTTTACAGCCATAGAAAGTGTAAAATTCGGAGCCACTAAAAATATAAGAATCGGGCAATGCAACAGTTGTCAGGCTATCGCAATTGGCAAATGTTTCAGTTCCCAATTGTTTCACAAATGAGAGGTCGATAGATTTAAACTTTGAGTTGGCAAAAGATTCTGATTGAAATGAGATGCGAGGGAATCTAATTTCAGTGATGGTGGGAATTGCTTTAATTGCAGTAACGAAATAAGACGTACCGACAGTGCTATTAGGACAAAAAAGTCGTTCTAGTTTGTTACATCCATTAATAAAGTTGTTTTTCGAAGAAAATACCATTTGATTAGATAATTCTTCGGTAACATCCCATTCAAATGATTTAAGTTCAGAACATCCATAAACACCTTCGCAAGAAACGCAATTTTTGCTAAGGAACAATGAGGTTAGTTCGGGACTGTTGATAAAACTTTCGCCAACTGATGTTACATTATATATTTTTGAGTCATACTCGATTGTTGCCGGAACGATAATATCTCCAACATATTTAGAATTGTCGGGGTTGGGTACAACCTTGGCAGTAGCTGCATCAGAGTCTAATTCATAAAACAACCCATTTATTTCAATTGAGGCATACGCCGAAAGGTGAATTAACAGCGATATAGCCAACGCGGTAAATTTTGATAGCTTTGTCATAAATATAATGTTTTTAGTTATTATCATTTTTATATTATTGTATCAAATTTATGAGTTATAATTCGATATATCAAACTTTATCTTGGAATAATCGCAAATGTTAACAAATATTAAGGGGGGGGGTAATTTTTACATTTTTTTAAAGTTTAGAAGTCTTTAATGGCGCTAAATAATGCTATGACAAAATTAGTAATGATTTATTAGTTATGCCTAAAATTTGTGCCAAAATAATTTAGACTGCGATTTTTGTAATGTTTTGAAAATTAGGGTTTTGTTTGTGTTGGTTTTTTTATTTTTTTAGACATTATAAAATTGCACCTTTTTTATGCGTTGATATAGGGTAAAAAGGTGTTAGTTGAGGTTTGCGATTAACTCCTCTTTGTGGGCTGAATCAGAAGCCATGATTTTTTCCTTTATGCGAGTGCGACGTTTGTAAATAGTGGGGTACTTTTGATGCATAAGTAGGCTAATGAATTTAGGAGAGAAGCCAGCATAGTGGTAGCACACTTGTTGATATTCATCGTTACTTAAAGATGGGAAATCTTCTCTAAACTTTTGCATTAGATTGTTTTTGTAACGATTAATGATTTGTTCGAGTTCGGTCAGCGTTTTAGGATTCTCAAATCGAGAAATAATTTCTTTGACCTCTTTGTAGAGCAGTTTTTGGTCGGCAGTGCTATCTGAAAGGTCGGCAATGGCGTTGCCAATGTCATTTAAAATAGAGAACCGTCCTTCAAATAGCTCATTGATAATAGCAGAGTGCGATGAAACATTTGAATTAATTGAGTCGCGTAGTTCCAAAATAGTCTCGGCATAGTTGTCGATTAGTTGTTGTTTTTTACGTATTTTTTGTCTTGACTGTTGATGGAATATAAATAATAAAAGTGCTAAAATGCATATCCCGCTGATGGTGATATAAAGATAAAAATTGTGTTTATGCGCCTGCTGTTTTAATTTGTTGTTTTCTCGTTCACGTATTTGATAATTGTATATTGAAGAAAGCTTACGTATTTCGTGAGGGGTTTCGAGATTTATAATAGTGTCATTTAGTAATTGAGACTCTATCATAGGATCAACCGCCTTCTCAACGTCGTTATTATCTAGATATAAATTTGCTAAAATGTTATATCCATTTCGTCGAGAACGGGGGCTTTGACATTTGATGAGCTTGTTGCTATAGTAAATGGTTGAATCATACTCACCGAGCCTATAATAAAGATGAGCCAAAGTATTCATAGTAGATGCCGAATCTTCTCGGTTGAATTGATGTTTTACTGAATTTATGATGCTTAAAGCCTTTTGATACTCCTTTTTAAAAATATACACTTCAGCCATTTTTTGTTTTATGGAAGTAATTAGTTTTGTGTGACCAATCTCTTCGGTGCGTTTAAGGCATTGGTTAAATACTATTAATGCACTATCGGATTTCTCCTGTTTGAAATAATTAGTCGCTAATCCTCTCAACCCATATAAAGTACCAACTGTATTATTATTTTTACGATTTACTTCAATCGCTTTTTTATAGGCAGATTCTGCTAAATCATATGCTTCTTGTTCGCAGTAAATTCCTGCAATTTGGGCATATGCAACAGCCATTGTGAGGGCGTTGATATTGGGGCAGTCAAGGGCTTTGAGGAAATATTCAATGGCTTGGGGTGCATCGCCAAGGTCGGAATAAACTCGTCCACCATAATAGTATGCAACAGGGAGGAGATTGTTGAAGTCGTGGTTTTCGAAATAATCAATAACCGAGAGTATTGCCGAATCGGATGTGTGTGCAATATATGCTTTATCGTTGGTGCGTATTTTTAACAGGTCGTAATAATGTTTGAGATTCTCATTTGCTAAAGTGTCACGATTAATCATGCTCAATAGTGATATGGCACTGTCGGCGTTAAACTCGGCTACAGAGTCAATTTGTTGCAATTGTTCAAATTGAATACGTTTGCTTTCTCCACAGGCCGAAAGCAACAAGAGGGACAATATGACAAATAAAAGATTTTTCATATCTACAAAGATAGTCGTTTTAGTTGAGAATAGTTGATGTTGGCGCAAAAATATGGTGGGAAATTGTTAGACATGTGCATTTGGAATATATTGAAATTCAGTTGGTTATACGTTTCTTGTGATTTTATTTTTAGACATACGGAAAAATGGTGGATAATAGGAGCTTTTCGCACATTGAAATCGCTGAAATTCGTTAATGGCTCACACGGATTTAAAAAAGGAAAGAGGAGAAAGGAAAGATATCTTTTCTTACGACAACTAGGCAACTAGGATTTAATCAGACACAGCACGCCGTGTCCCTACAGGCTCACCTTTAATCTCATTTTTCTGCGAAAAACAAAGGGACAGCTAAATTTTCAATGGCATAAGGAACTCTCCCTCTGAAATTTACGAAGAAATTTTAGGGGGAGTACGGCATAGCCGGGAGGGGGTGAAAGCACAAATTTGTGCCAACTAGTATATAATTACCAAAAAACAAAGGGTGAGTCAAGTGACTCACCCTTTCAGTTGCATTATGTTATTTTCTTTAGATGCGGGCTTTGATAGCTGCTGTTGCTTCTTCGTAACCTGGTTTTTCGAGAAGGGCAAACATGTTGCGTTTGTAGTCCTCTACACCTGGTTGGTTGAATGGGTTCACGCCGAGGATGTAACCACTGATACCACATGCTTTTTCAAAGAAGTAGATTAATTGTCCGAGGTATTCTTCTTTGAGTGCAGGGATAGTGATTTGCATGTTGGGCACGCCACCATCGATGTGTGCGATGCGAGTGCCGAGTTCTGCCATCTTGTTTACTTCGTCAACGTGTTTACCAGCGATGTAGTTCAAGCCGTCGAGGTTAGCGTCGTCGCTTGGGATAATCACTGAATGTGCTTGCTCTTCAACCGAAAGAACAGTTTCAAAGATGGTGCGCTCGCCATCTTGAATCCATTGACCCATTGAGTGGAGGTCGGTAGAGTTGTCAACGGCCGCAGGGAAGATGCCTTTGAGGTCTTTGCCTTCGCTTTCGCCATAAAGTTGTTTCCACCATTCCCCGAAGTAGTGAAGTTTTGGGTTATAGTTTACGAGGATTTCGATTTTCTTGCCAGCGTTGTAAAGCGCGTTGCGAGTTTTAGCGTAAACCTCGGTGATGTTATCGGCAGAGTGCTCTTTAGTAGCATTTTCCATGTCAACAGCACCTTGCATGAGGGCTTTGATGTCGTAACCAGCTACTGCGATAGGGAGCAATCCCACTGGGCTCAATACCGAGAAGCGACCACCTACATTGTCATCGATAACATATGTTTTGTAGCCTTCTTCGGTAGCGAGTTGACGGAGGGCACCACGCTTTGCGTCGGTGATTGCTACGATGCGACGAGCAGCTTCGGCTTTGCCCATTTGTGCTTCGAGTTGAGCTTTGAGTAGGCGGAATGCGATAGCAGGTTCGGTAGTAGTTCCCGACTTAGAGATTACGATGATACCAAATTTTTTATCTTTGAGATAGTCTTGAAGTTCATAGAGGTAGTCTTCGCCAATGTTTTGACCAGCAAAGAGTACGGCAGGACCGTTGCCACCACGATAAGCAGCAAAAGAGTCGCTTAGTGCTTCGATAACTGCTTTAGCACCGAGGTAGCTACCACCGATACCTATTGCTACAACTGCCTCGCAGTCGTTGCGAAGAGATTGTGCAGTGGCGATGATGTCATCGAGTAGGGCAGCAGGGGTGCGAGATGGTAGGTCGAGCCAACCAAGGAAATCGTTACCTTCGCCCGATGCGTTGTGTAGTTTGTCAAGACCATCGGCAGCAGCTGCGTCGAGGGCTTCGATTTGTGCTTCAGAAACAGTGCCGAGCACATCTTTAGTGTTTATTCTTATAGTTTTCATTGTAGTTAATTTTTTTCAAAATATAAATATGATATATCTCTATAATGCTTAATGTTATACAAAAGTTTCGGCCACTTCGCGAATAGCTTTTTCGGCTCTCACATTGCGATAAAGAATGTCGTACATGCTATTGAGGATAGGGGTATCAACATTGTATTTTTGGTTGATTTGATAAATACAATTTGTGCCATAATATCCTTCTGCAATTTGTTCCATCTCCATTTTGGCCACTTTCACCGAATAGCCCTTGCCGATGAGCGCTCCGAAGTTGTGATTGCGCGAGAATCGAGAGTAGGAGGTAACGAGTAGGTCGCCCAAGTAAACCGAGTCGCAAATTTGGCGTTTGCGAGGAGCAACTACTTCGAGGAATCGTTCCATTTCGCGAATGGCATTAGCCACGAGCATAGCCGAGAAGTTGTCGCCCTTCTTCATGCCGTGAACGATACCTGCGGCAATAGAATATACATTTTTGAGCACGGCAGCATATTCGATGCCGTCAACATCGTCCGATGTGATGGTGTGGGTGTTGCGCGAAGCAAGGCACGCAGCAAATTTTTCGGCGTGTTCAAGGTCGTGTCCACCCACGGTGAGGTATGATAAACGAGAAAGAGCCACCTCTTCGGCATGACATGGACCACCTACCACAAGCATATGGTCGCGATGCACGCCATATTTTTCAATCATGTAGTCGGTAATCAACACATTCTCGTCAGGGACAATACCTTTTACTGCCGACACGATGTATTTGTTGCTTATATCAACGGTGAGTTTTGCGAGGTGATCTTTGAAATAGGGTGATGGCATTACCATCAACAAAGTATCGCATTCGGAGCATACTTTGTTGATGTCGCTTGAAAACTCAATGCGTTGCACATCAAAGTGCACATCGGTGAGATAGGCAGGGTTGTGGCGTAGGCGTTTGAAGTCTTCAATGCGATCGTCACGACGCATATACCATGTAATCATCTCGCAGTTTTCAAGCAACAGCTTGGCGAGTGCGGTAGCCCAGCTACCGCCTCCCATCACTGCTATTCTTCCTGGAAAATTCATTAGGTGTATCTTTTGGTAAATAATAAGGTGTTAACTCGAAAATGAGGGGTGCGAATTATTTCTTTGCACTGTCAATCCACGCATTTACATCGTCGATTGATGGGTTTTTGAGTTCGAGTTTATATTTTTTGTTAATACCACAAAGGTCTTGGTGGAGTTTCCCAGCGCCAGCTTCGGCAAGTGCATCGATAGTGAGCACACCAGCCTTTTGAAGAGGAGCTACCCATTCGGCAGGAACGCCTATTGCTGTGTAGGCTTCTTCTTTGTCGCGGCGTTGAGTTTTTTCGGGACGCATTTGAGGGAATAACAACACTTCTTGAATAGTTGTTTGACCAGTCATGAGCATAACAAGACGGTCCATGCCGATACCCATACCCGATGTTGGAGGCATACCATATTCAAGAGCGCGAATAAAGTCTTTGTCGATAATCATTGCTTCGTCGTCACCTTTTTCGCCAAGCTTCATTTGTTCAACGAAACGCTCATATTGGTCGATAGGGTCGTTAAGCTCTGAATAAGCGTTAGCAAGCTCTTTACCATTGACCATCAACTCAAAGCGTTCGGTCAATTCAGGGTTATTGCGATGACGCTTAGTCAATGGTGACATTTCGATAGGATAGTCGATGATGAATGTGGGTTGAATGTAGTTACCTTCACATTTTTCGCCAAAGATTTCGTCGATGAGTTTACCTTTACCCATTGTTTCATCGGCTTCGATGCCGAGTTGCTTGCACACATCGCGAAGTTGTACTTCGTCCATGCCTGTGATGTCGATGCCGGTAAATTCTTTGATAGCATCAATCATAGTGACGCGTTTATAAGGAGCTTTGAAGTCAATAATGTTGTCGCCTACTTTTACTTGAGTAGTACCATTAACTTCAAGTGCGATGCGTTCAATCATCTTTTCGGTGAAGTCCATCATCCAGTTGTAGTCCTTGTAAGAAACATAGATTTCCATACAAGTAAACTCGGGGTTGTGGGTGCGGTCCATACCTTCGTTACGGAAGTTCTTTGAGAATTCGTAAACACCTTCAAAGCCACCTACGATGAGGCGTTTGAGATACAATTCATCGGCAATGCGAAGATATAAAGGAATGTCGAGCGCATTGTGGTGAGTGATGAATGGGCGTGCCGATGCTCCACCAGGGATTGATTGTAGGATAGGTGTTTCAACTTCCATGTAGCCATGTTCGTTGAAGTAGTTACGCATAGAGGTGTAAACCTTGTTGCGCTTGATGAAAATATCTTTTACTCCATCGTTTACTACCAAGTCAACATAACGACGGCGATAACGCAATTCGGGGTCGTCAAATGCATCGTAAGTCACACCATCTTTCACTTTTACGATGGGAAGTGGACGCAATGATTTGCTCAATACAGTGAGTTTTTGAGCGTGAACGGTGATTTCGCCCATTTGTGTGCGGAACACATATCCGTCGATACCCACGAAGTCGCCGATATCAAGAAGTTTTTTGAAAACGATGTTATATTGGTCTTTGTTTTCGTCGGGACAGAGGTCATCGCGACTGATATATACTTGTATGCGACCGCAAGAGTCTTGAATTTCAATAAAAGAAGCCTTACCCATGATGCGACGGCTCATGATGCGGCCAGCGATGCTCACTTCGCGATGAGGTTCATCATCTTTGAAATTGTCTTTTATCTCATCGGTATAACCGGTAACTTTAAACTCTGCAGCGGGATATGGATCGATACCCATTTTGCGCATTTCGTCGAGACTGCCACGACGCACTATTTCTTGTTCGCTTAATTCAAGTATGTTCATAATTGTATATAACTTTTCTAAATTACGAAATATATTGGCAAAGATACGAAAAACAATTCAATATCTGCCCACAATTATAGATTAAAAAGATGGGAAAATATACATTATACATAAAAAGCGAGCAACCCGTGTGGATTGCTCGCTCTATAGGGAGAAACTAAAAGTTGAATTTTAAAGTCCTTTTTTCAATCTTACATTGAAAACTTGAATGTGCGGCCTTCAACGGTGAGGATATATGTGCCATTGGCATCGAGAGTAATTGATTTGTCAATGCCGTTGTATATTGTGGCTCCTGCAGTGTTGTATATTTCCACATTGGAGAATTCGTCAGCTCCAAATATGGTTACAATATTCCCTGTTACGCACACTTTTATGTCGTTATCGATAAGGGTATTTGCTACACTTCCATCATTTTTCACAAACACAATGTTCAATTGTGAGTTAGCCGTAATTGCAGGCGTATTATAATAACCATTAGCATCAATTTGATTTGTTACATCTGCGCTGTTAAATGTAGCAGAATGGCATTTCCATCCGTTAGCAGGAACAATTTGTAATTTGAGTATCTCACCATTATCCACTTCTTGTTTTATCACACCTCCTTCGGGATAGGCTATTGTCAATATTGGTTTTTCTATATCATCAACATCAAATTCTAAAATCTGTTTTGCTGTTTTCCATCCTTCAGCAGTTGCGTATGCCGTCAAACTTCCTTTTGGTACATATAATCGATCTGATGTATAACCACCTCCTGTCGGTGGGGTTGGGTTGTAACAATAACATATATCAGCACATGTATTATATAATCCTACATATGTTACTGATTCGGGAAGATGCAAAACTGGGAATTTGCACTTGTCAAATGCATTTTGGCCAATAGAGGTTATAGAATTGGGTATTGTTAAAGAAGTTAAGCCAGAGCATTCAAAGAACGCATAGTTGCCAATATGGGTAACTGAATTGGGGATGGAGATAGAGGTTAAGCCAGTACATCTATTGAACGCTCCTTCTCCAATAGATGTTACCGAATTGGGGATAATTGTATTTTTGCACCCTAAAATAAGTGTGTTTGTGGCAGTTTCTATTATTGCATTACAATTATCACGAGAATCATATTTGCTATTACTATTTTCTACTATAATTGATGTCAAATTGGTGCAACTTTGGAATGCTTGATTGCCGATTGTAGTGACTGAGTTAGGGATTGTTACCGAGGTCAAGCCAGTACATCCACTGAATGCATATTTGCCTATAGTGGAAACGGAATTGCCGATTGTTACCGAAATCAAGCGGCTGCAACCAGCGAACGCCGACTCACTAATTTCGGTTACGGAATTTGGTATTGTTATTGAGGTCAAGCCAGTACATCCACTGAACATATATTCGCTAATTGAGGCAAGGGAATTGGGGATTGTTATCGAAGTCAAACCGATGCAACCACTAAACGCATATTCGCCAATCAAGGAAACGGAATTGCCAATTGTTACCGAGGTCAAATTTGAGCTATTCTTGAATGCTTGTTTGCCAATAGTGGTAACGGAATTGGGTATTATTATAGAAGTCAAGCCGGGACACTCATAGAATGCTTGTTCGTCAATAGTGGTAACGGAATATGTAATACCGTTGTATGTAACATTTGATGGGATTATTATATCGTTTCCGTATCCAATCGGACCTATACCAGGATAACTCCCTTGTGTAACTTCAACAGTTTTTGCATCTTTATCAATGTAATTGTAATAAATTCCATTAACTACAAAGTCATGGGCATGTGTTGGCAAACCTACTGCGAGTATCATCGCTATCGCGAGGATTGCTCTTGAAAAATTATTTAAACGATTCATAGTGGTATAGTTTTGCAGTTATTATTGTTTCAAAGGTATGAGTTATAATTCGAAAAATCAAGTTTTTGAGTTCACAAATAGTTCCCAATTTTCGTTGCAATCGTAAGCAGCTGTAAAACAATGTTATAGTGAGAGGATAAATTTGTCCCAATCCGATGCAGATCCGTCGGTTTTGAACGCTTTTACAAATAGCCTTTTTCGGATATTGCTCATGCCACTCTTGCTTAAATTGACTAATCTGCCAATTTCATTAGGAGAAAATTTGCATTTAATCAATAGGCTCACTTGGTATTCGATTTCGCTTAATTTCACTAATTTATATAGCACACTTTTAAAGCCAGGGAATTGTAGGTTAATGTAATTGTCGAGTTGTTCCCAATCCTCCTTGGTGGGGTTTGCATTTTCATCAAGCGCTTTGCGGAATCGAGTAGCCACATCTGAAGTTTCAATCGCATTAGTCGCTTCCTCTCGAAGTTTTGCTTGTTGGGTATATAATTGCAAAGACTCTTTTTGTATCTCAAGTTCATTAATTAAGCGTTGCGACTTGTCAGTTTCAGTTTCCAGAAGTGCTTCCAATTCGCTGATTCGATTTTCAGCATTTGAAATAAGATTTTGAGATTGATAATGCTCATTCAAAATTCGATTTATTCTCTCTTTTTGAGCCTTATTTTTCATTCGTAGGGCATAAGCAAAAATCAACGCCACCACTACAATAATAAATATCGAAATACTCAACAGGATTAGTTTAATCTCATTTTCTTGTGCTTCTTGTTTCAGTTTATTGTTTTCACGTTCTCGAACTTGGTAATTATATATTGAAGACAGTTGACGTATTTCGTAAGGAGTGTTTATCTTGCGTATGCTGTCAGATAATCGAGTAGACATAACAATAGCATCATATGCATCTTTAGTCTGATTATTATGCATATGTAAATTAGCTAAAATATTATATCCATTTAATTGAGCGTTAAGAGATTTAGATTTGAGTAATCTATTGCAATAAAAGATTGTAGAATCTGCATTATTTAGCCTATAGTAAAAATGTGCATATGTGTTTGTAATAGTTATTGAATCTTCTTTAGATAGGGTTGTTTGAATTGAATTTAGAACATTAATTGCTTCAGCGAAATTCCGCTGAAAGAGATATAATTCAGCAATATTGAGTTTTATAGAAGATATAATTTTATTAAATTTGACTTCTTCAGCAAGTTTAATTGTGTTATTATATATAATTAAAGCACTATCATTGTTATTTTCTTTAAAATATATATTGCCAAGACCTTTAGAATTATATATAACTCCTATAATATTGTTATTTTTTTTACTTAGTTCAATAGCTTTTTTATATGCAGGAATGGCTAAATCGTAAATGTTTTGACGATTATATATGCCAGCCATTTGGCTATAAGCAACAGCCATTGTGTGGGAACTGATATTGGGACAGTCTATAGCTTTGTGGAAATATTCGAGGGCTTGGGGTGCATCGCCAAGGTCGAAATACACACGACCTCCATAATAGTAGGCTACTGGAAGTAGATTATTGAATTCGTGATTTTCAAAATAGTTGATAACCGATAGTATTGTCGAGTCAGATGTGTGTGCGATATATGCTTTATCGTTAGCGCGAATTTCTAACAGGTCGAAATAATATTTGTTGTCGTTGCCCAATAGGGTGTCTCGATTGATTGTTTTAATCATTGCTACAGCACTATCGGGCTGAGATTCGGCGAGAGTGTCAATAAATTGTAGTTTCTCAAATTGCACTCGCTCACGATTGCCACATGCCGTAAGCAATAGAACGGATAATATAAAAGGAAGAAGGTGTTTCATCAAAAAATGGAGATTCGTTTAATTTTTCACAAAAATACATCGTATTTTGTGAAATACCCACAAAAACAGTTTACAAATGGTTTACAAATTGAAAAAAGAGGAGAGGGATTCTAAATTCACAATGAAATAATTAGAAGAACACAAGAATATAAGGGCTGACGCGGTGGGATTTTAGACAGAATGAGAGAAAAACATAAAGCTAACGTGATGAAAATTAAAGAAATAAAATTTTGTCATTCTGAAAGCTTATGTTCATTCTGTTCTATTGTCTAAAGAATAAAACACAAAAAGCGAGCAACCCGTGTGGATTGCTCGCTTGGTATTGGGATTAAAAGAGGAAAATCTTAATTGAATTGGGAAAACTCATACAAGAGTAATCACTCTCCTCTTTCCTCTTCCCTTTTTCATCTTATTTAATGTATACTTTTGTCGCTTTGTTGCCTTGCACTTTGATGAAGATGCCGTTTGATGGGTTGGCAACTTTCACGCCTTGGAGGTTGTAGTACTCGATAGGAGCGTTGTTTTCGATTGGTTCGATTGCTTCAACACCGCTAACATCTTGTTTAGGTTCAACAGCGAAAGTGAATTTTTCGGCAACAGTACCAGCCACGAAGTGGTAGATATAAACCGAGCAGCTTGTGTAAGGAACAGCGATGAAGCTACCCATACCTTGACCTATACCTGTTTTGTTGTTATAAGTGTGGTAAGCCACGATTTCACCATCTTGGTTGAAGATTGCAAATGCAGAACAACGAGTGTTGGTTGTACCATCGGTAGTGATAGGCATGATGTAGTATGAATTATCATAAATCTTGAACCAGTCAAAACCTTCAACTGAAGCATTTTTAGTAGAGTAACCTTCGGGAGTTGTTGCACTTAAAGTCAACGCTTCCATTGCAGTGTTGTTCTCATTCCAGAAGTAAACATTTTGAGGATAGCTACGGTTACGCATGATAAATGCGTTTGAGAGGTCGCCATTTTCGTCGATAAGGGCATCGATTTCGGCAACAGTTTCAAATGCTGGTTGAGCAGCACAAGAAGTAGATAATGCTATACCTGCATTGTTTGCTACTTGAGAGTAGTCAGCGTCAACTTCACCATTTACAACCTTAACGATGAGTGCGTTGTTGATTGTGTTTGGAGTGAGGATGATGTAACCACCTTCGTCGCTGAGCATATTACCACGGATGCGACCAATTTGGTCAATACGATATGGAGTATAACCTTCGATACCTGAAAGGTCGAGTTTGTAAGAATCTTTCAAGTCGGCCGAGATAATCATGAAGTTAGTACCTGAAACTGCTCCCGACCAACCAGTGTGAACAAGGATATTGCCAGCGTCGTCACATGCGATAGCAGGACCCATTGCAGCACCATCCCAGTGAGTAGAGAGGGCAGAAGCACAATTGTAGTAATCAGAATAGCCGTTTTCGGTCAATTCGATGATTTTGCCATTTGCTTTGTCAACAGCGATTAAGTGATCATTAGAAACAGCTGCAAAACGAACATCGCCACCACCAGGTGTGCCAGGAACGTTTGTAGTGTTTTGCCACAAGCGAGTGAGGCCAACAGCTACTTGAGGTTCTGAAGGTTTGTCGGTAGCAGTACCAGTTACGGTGATAGTTTTAGAAGCAGCACCAGCAGCAGTTACTGTGATAGTAGCAGAGTGGTTGCCTTTAGCAGTAGGAGCGTATGTAACAGTAACATCACCCGAACTTGCTACTGAAGTAGCCGAAAGTGAGAACATGTTTGCATTAGCGCCTGAAAGAGCGATAGAAATGTTTCCTGTGAGGTTTACACCCGATACATTGAATGCTTGAGAAGCTGTTTCGCCAGTGTAAGCGTTAAGAGCGATAGAGCTTGTGCTTACGCTCAAAGTAGGTTCAGAAGTGTGAACTTTAGCAGCACCATAACGATAGTGAGCGATACCTTGCATGCTACAATTTACCCACACTTCAACACCTTCAGTGCCGTTTACTTCAACTTCGATACCAGTGTTGAGGTTGGTGTTACGAGTTGTACCAAGACCATTTGCAGGATATTCACCTACATTGATAGCGTTAGCCCAGCCGTTAGAAGCGTCGATGAGAACAACACGGCTCGCAGTCAAAGTAGAAGAACCAGTTGCATATGTAGTTGCAAATGCATATTGTTTACCTTTGAAAGTGAAAGGATAGAAGTCGTTACCATCGATGATGCCGTTCAATACATCAGAGTCGAGAGTAGTTTCAACGCTACCCGATGCCGATACTAATGTTGGGTAAATGCCACGGCCGATGATCCAATATTTACCATCACCATTAGGAACAACGCGAGGAGATGTGCCTGCGTCAACACCACTAACAGAGATTGTAGTAGGAGTAGTTGAAGCAACACCGTTAGTTACTTTATACTTGAGGATAGTACCAGCCGAAAGGAACAAGATAGAACCATTGCTGAGGTTGCCTTCAAAGCTCATACTGTCGCCCACGCGAGCGCAACCACCGAGGTCGGTAGTTTCAAGAAGTACGCGAGGAGTAGAGTTGTCGGTATCCCATATATATACTTTAAGAGTGTTAGAAGAAGCAAGGTTGGCAGCAACCAATTTGCCATCTACTACTTGTCCGTCCATGATAGAGAGAGTACCGCCTGTTACGCCTGAAGTGTTGATGCTTGTAATGTATTTGCCCGATTGAGCATCAACAACAGAGATTGAAGTTGTGCTAGGCATAATGGTGTAGAGTTTGCCATTGCCATAAGCGATGTTACGAATAGCAGCGAAGTCGCTTGCCCAGTTGGTACCAGTAGGAGTTTTGCCTGAGAGTTCGCTATAGTTCCACACTTCGTTGAATTTGAGACTACATTTACCAGTAACGGCAACAGTAGTAGATACTGCTTTGCCGGCTTTGGTTGTGCCTTTAAGAGTAATTGTGCCAGTAGTAACACCTTCGGTAGTGGGTTTGAAAGTTACGCGCACTTTACCGCTAAGAGTACCTGAAGATACAGAAGTGTTATTAGCAACAGTGAAAGCCGAGTTGCTTGAAGAAACGGTGATAGCGCCACTCATGTTTGAGCCTGATACAGTGATGTCGGCATAAACTGTTTCGCCAACGCCTGCAGTTAGAGATACTTCATTTTTGTCGGTTTTAATATTGCCGAGCATTGTAGTAGGAGTTGACAATGTAGGAAGTGATGCAGGATCGAGGTCGTCGGTAGTAATGAAGTCAACACCCATATTACCATATTTAGTATATTCGCTAGTAGAGTTGATTGACCAAGCGTTAACCAAAAGACCATTGTCGTGATAAGCTTGCACACCTGCTTTAGTAATACCACTACCTACGCCAGGGCCAATGTGAGCCTTGTTTGTGATACACCATGAACGGCTGCTTTCAAATGCAGTATCATAGCAAAGATACATGATTTCCATGTCGGGGTAGTTGGTTTTCACATATTGCAAACATTTTTGCATAGAAGTGAAGATGTAGCAATTGTTGCGGAAACCTTTTTCTTCAACGATTTTTACCAATGCAGGAATGTTAGAACAGTCATTTGAGTTGATACCTGTAGCCCATTTAAATTCAATCACAGGAGCTACACCATATTCTTTACAAATGTCGAGATACTCTTCAAGAGTACAAATGTAACCGGTATAAGCAACACCGTCGCGAGTTTGTGAAAGCTTCAACGATTTGAGATAAGAAAGAGTGTTAGAAGCAATAGCAGGTTGTCCTGATGCTTTAGTGAGGTTGTCGTCGTGCCAACACACAAATTTACCGTCTTTCGTTACTTTAATGTCTGTTTCAAGGTAGTCATAACCTTTCTTTGCGCCGTTGATAAATGCTTGGGAAGTGTTTTCAACACCCCAAATACTACCACGGTGTCCAACGAGGTAGGGTTGTGCTGTGGCCGATAATATGGCCGCAACAGTGAGTAGGAGAGTAAAAATCCTTTTCATGAGAATTGGTTTAGATTGTTAGTTAATTTATTGATTTCTTGTTTAAAGTGACAAATTTAGATGAAAATCTTCAAAATCGCAAAAAAAGTTAAGCAAAATAGTGTGTTTGCTTAACTTTTTTGCGTTTTTTTTAGATATAAACTATTAAAATGCTAAATAGGATTGTTAAAAAATGCTCTTTTTGCTATTTCAGAAAAGAAAGTTTTTTAACGTTTAATCATAATTTCAACCACGCCAAGGGTATTGATGAGATACATACCTTGAGGTAACTCTTCAACATTTATTGTGGCTGTTGTTTCGTTAATATCTTTAACTACTTTCACCAATTGACCATCAATAGTTAATATTTTTACCTCGCCTATAATCATAGGTGCTTCTAGCGTAAATGAACTGCTAACTGGGTTGGGGTAGAGTTTTATTCCGCCACAAACCTCGGTCAATATACCTTCAACACCAGTGGTGACATTAGTATTAGCCACAGTCATATTAGAAAGTGTGGTAGGAACGGTCATGACATCCATGTAGCGATTAGTATTATCTATTACATAGTTTTTGGGATCTTCATCGGCATAAATGTCGCAATAGTTCTCTTCATCGGGATATGAGGAATATTTTGATAATCCCGAAACGATTACAGGGTATTCGGCGGTCAAGGTGACATCAAATTTGACCGTTGATACTTGTTGAGATTGAAGAGGGGAGTCAGCTCCATATACATAGTGAACCAACATGGGCACTTGGTCTTTTGTAATCGCTAGCTCCGACCAGTTGTTTGAACCATTGTATCCAATAGTACCATTAGTCAATGCTGGATTAGATGTATTGAGGCTATTCACTTCGTCGTCGGTCAAAATAGAACCATTATGATATTGTACCCAAGTGTTGGGATTGTGCTCGGGGTTTTCGTAGTGACCATAGCAAATGAGCGATGATTTACCAAAATAACCCATATAACGATTTAAGTCGGTTAGTTTGTCCCAGTCAAACAACATTGCTGCGTCGTAATAATAATTATGATAGCCTTCGCTTGATGCGTTGTTATAATAGAAGTGAGAGTCTGCTCGTCGATATAATGCACCATTTACCGAACAGCCACTATATTCTTCTACTCCCAATTGGGGAAGTTGAACACTTCGTGAAGATACATTGGCGGTGTTTGACTCGGTAAACGAGTAACCATCTTCTTTGCGCTTAAATTCAACTACTAATTTGGTTGAATATTGAGCTTTTGCAGGGTCATAAATTTTGCGAATGCGACCATCTTCACCTATTCCGGTTGTGTAGGGGGCCTCTAATCCTAAAATATCGCATCTCACAGTTTTAGTATTTGAATAACATGGGGCAAAAAGAGTGCTGTTTTGTGTTTCAAATTCAGCACGCTTTATTTGTTTGCCCTTTGAATCATATACAAATAATGTATAGTCAATTTCCCATGCATTATTTTCATATGTTTTTAATGAAGAGTTATACTCCCCAAGTACTCCATCGGTTACATAGATTGGAGTCAACATAGCGTCTTTTGTGCCAAAATAGTTGGCCGCAGAAAGTGTGACTGGGTTAGATGGATTTTCATCAAGTTTATCGGTCACGGGGTCAATGCGACGGAATGAACCCATTGGCATATCATCATTGTCAGTCAATGACTTGTAGTCGCCACTAAGTTTGTGGAAATCAATTGTTGTCAATGACCATGTAGGCATAGGAATGGTCATTGTTACCTCATCGGGAGTGGCTGCCACGAAGTTACATTCATAGTTGCTTATGCCATAAACTTTCACTTGATAAGTGAGTTTAGGATTAGCGTTTTTCCACACGAGGGTAGGCATTTTAGTCCCTGCCTTAGAGGTTGCGGTTGGCGCTTTAACAACTATGCAGTAATTTGAAATATCGTAGTGATCACAGTTGTATGCGCTAATGGTTGTGCCATCGGGATATTTATTAAATGTAACCGACGATGTAATATCGTTGCCATTACCATCGAGGAACAATATGTCGCGAGCGTCTAATTCGGTTGCAATCGCGCTTGCGTTATCACCTACGATTTCAACCACATAAGTGTCGATTGATGCTTTTCCACCACCTATCAAGAAAGGAATTTCAAGATTGTTGTTTGTAGCAACATCGAGTTTGAGGTCAAATGAATATCGTGTGATGTTATCATCTTCCTCGGTGATTTGAGAAAGTGTGGCATTGATAGGCACACGAGGAGCGGCTGATGGAATAACAGGAGTTTTTACCTCTACTGTGTATTCGGTGTTTTGTTCACCACGGTCGTTAGTGTCGTAGGTGTAAACAGGGATAATACTAAACTCATACATGAGGTCGTAGTCATCGCTTGGGTCGTTGGGGGTATTGGCACCACCATAGGTCAATTCGTAAACAAATGAAGCACTACGATTTTCGTCATATTTTTTGTCGCTATAGTCAATAGGAACAATGCCAGCAACAGTCCAATCGGTTACCACAGTGCTGCCATCGCTTCGTGTTGTGCGATAGCGAATTTCGTAGTTGTTGAAGATGTCGCGGTCGTAGGTTTGTGCCTCCCATGTGAGTCTCACTTTTCGGTGTCCCTCATCAACGCTCACTTCATCGCTCTTTTTGTGGCAAAAGTGTTCAACTTGAAGATTCTTCACGGGGTTGTCAATCACAATAGCACGAGCAATTGATTTCATACCACCTTCACCAGGTGCGTAATTAAAGAAATCGGTTTCGAGTTCTTTGCCAGTAATCACTTTTTCCACATTGATGCTGTGACTCAAGAATGATTGGTCGGCCACATTATCATAAGGGGTGAATGAACCGATTTTTGTTTTAGTGGTCCAGTCATATAATGTGATGCGTTTTGCACCAAGTTCTTTAATGCCAGGGATTTTAACGGTAGAAGGACTTGAACCTGTAGGAAGATTATTAATTGTGAATTTTTGAGAAGAAGGAGCCTCGGTTACAGTGTTACGAGCAGAATTTTTAAGAGTATATGCCATAAGACCATATTTACGAGAATATATAAGCAGATTGCCAGCTGGGTCAAAGACAATTTGCTCTACTGCACCTCCTTTGTCGGTAGTAGTGTGACCTAAGTCTATTTTGTAGGCATATTCAAGAGATGGAGTATCCCCATTCCAACTAACATCGTAAATTACAACATTAGAGCAGTTAGCTGTTTCTCCTCCTCCTGCAATGGCAAGGCGAGTCATGTCTTTGCTTATGGCAACTCCAGATTCAAATGCATAAGTTGGAGCATTATCACCGGCGTTGTAAGATGAGTATTTTATGTTGCCATTAAAATCCATAAATTGTAATACGGGAGTATTTGCATCGTGGGTTGGATAATCAAAATTATTTTGGCATACCCATAGCCCTTTATCACAAGGAACTATCTCCACGTTATTTTTTCCAAGTTTGCTTGAAATATTATCATACACATGAGATGCATTAGTTTCCCAAATGTCGGATAATCCTAAATCATAACGTACTAATTTTTTGCCATTAATATAATCCTCTACAAAGGCATACATTTTCCTATCAGCGCCTTCGCCATAGAATGCAATACCAGTAGTACTGCCTCCGACAATAACCCCATTATTGGTTATTTGACCAGAAGAAGCGTTGTGTGTGCCTTGGAACATTTGTTTTATAGAGCCATCATTGGGGTTATATACATGAACCCCTGCGGTTGATTGGTCGCTCCAGTCAGCAATATAAAGTTTGCCAGAGTTAGTTTTGATACGATATGGAGAAGAAGTATGGCCCGATTGCGCAAAATATCCTGTGTGGATTTTAGTCCCATTGGTAGTTAGATCGGGATAATAGCGTTGGATGCCACCACCTTGTGCCATTGTAACATATATATGACCATAGAAGGGGCTTTCGGTGTCAAGGTCAATTGCTACACCACCACGATCCCCATAGCCTGAAATATGTGGAGTGCCACCATAATTGAAGTAGTTTTTAACTTCACTATTGGCATTATTAGCAATAGAAACCGACCAAGTGTATTCGCCTTGAGTGAGAGTTTTCCCATCGATGGTTTTAGAGTTGTCACCTTGTACAACAGCTCCAACATCGTAGGTGTTGCTTACACCTGTGTTTATATTAAGAACTTTAATTGTTGCGCTACTTGCAGTTGCATTACTTTTGAATGAAAGAGTATAGTTGTCGCCATTTGGTGAAACCTTTAAATCGTATGCGTAGGCTGCTGGTATAACCCCATTTTGGTATGCTTTAGGGGTAAATTTAGGGGTGATAATCTCTTTTGATTGAGTGCTATTAGTGTGTTGCTTATAATATGTTTCATTGCCCTCGGGAATATCAGAATATGCAATTACTTCGTGGCCGTGCAAAATAAATGCAGTGGCACCATTACGGCAATAGTTAAGACCAGTATCTTCCCATGTAATTTTTGTAGAGGTTTCGACTGTAGCGCCGTCGAGTGTACCATAATAAATCTTACCTATAGTGTTTTGTCCACCAGTGTGGTATAATACTTTGTTAGGAGCAAATTGGTTGATATATCCACGGTGGCTATTAAATTCGCCATTAGGGAGCATAAATATTTTTTTATCGGTAACTGCTCCTTCTTTCATTATAATACATTCAACGAAGCATTGTTTTTCGGGAGTAAACCATAGGTGTCCAGTTTTTCCAGCGCCAACACCGTCACCGTATGCACTCATAAAGTCGGTGCGTGTAGTAATTTTGGCGTTATATGTTTGACCATTTTTTTGATATTCTAATTTTACTCCT
This sequence comes from Muribaculaceae bacterium, assembly GCA_045646905.1. Lineage (GTDB taxonomy): Bacteria > Bacteroidota > Bacteroidia > Bacteroidales > Muribaculaceae > RGIG4079. The sequence continues at coordinate 84,847 of JAZRLP010000026.1, read as the reverse complement.
TGACCTATTGCATTTGGGTTTAATGAAGGACTATTTTGAGGCGTATAATAAGCAACAGAGGCAATGTCATGACCCCAGCCATAGGTGAGAGTAGGATGGTCAATTGGGGTGTCGGTACGGCGAGTCGCTACCCACAAGTTGCCTGCATCGTCGGCTGCAATAGCTGGGCCCATATAGTACCAATCTCCCAATGTTTCAAAGGGGAAGGTTGTTAAGTTCGTTCCACCATACCACATCTTTTGAGCCCCTTGCTCAAATATATAGCCTTGAGATGTTTGATTAATATAATCCGTAATTACCCATGATCCCATTCCGACATAGATTTTGTCATCCACGACAGCACTTTGAATGAAGAGCGATTTGTCAAATTCATGGTCTCCTTCTACATCAGTTTTAGGGAAAATATCCAATAGTGATCCGGGTGGAACATTAACTTCAAGTTCACCATTGCTATTTTTCTTATATCCCATGTATTCGGTCCAATCATGGCGAGGAATGATGATGCGAAATTCATCATCTCTGAGTTCATCAACATGTCTTTGTGCTTTGATTGGTAGGATTGTTGCCAACGCAACGAGGAGGAGTAAAAACTTTTTCATAAATGTATTGTAATAATAGTCTATGTAGAAATAAGTTGCAAAGGTAGTTAATAATGGGGTAATGGGCGCACATGGGTGTGTTAAAAAATATTAAGGGGGGGGGGGTAAAATGCTGAAAATCAACGAGGAAAACGGTGTGTTTGAATAAGTGTAAGCAATTTATAATTCACAATGAAAAATTGAAAGTTGTCCTCACGCTGAAAGGCGCAGATTTTTTTTGACAGAATGACAGAAAAGACATATTTTTAACCACCTCCCCCCCCCCCTTCGGGGTAGTTACGGTGAGGCTCGCAATCGTGTACCGGCAAGCCGACATACACTGCTCGCTCACTCGTGAGCTCTGCGAGGTTCTCCTATCCACTTCGTGGCAGGAGGAGAGTTTGCTGACGCGTGGAACTCAATAAACAAACTCTGTCATTCTGCACATTTTGTCATTCTGTTCATATCTTCATAGGCGTGGTATTTTTTTGACAGAATGAAAACGGGAAATTTTGTTCTCATGCGGAAAGGCGCTGAAAACCGCAGAAAAACACAGAATTTTAAATTTTCAACACCCTATATCCCTTTCAGCGAATTTCTGCGATATCTGCGTGCAAATATCACGCTCTGCGAGGTTCTCCTTTTCGGGGAAAAACAGGAGGAGAGTTAGTGCAACCTATTTCTTGGGGTTGTTTTGCAGTTGTTTGATAATGGTTTTGAAAGAGGGTGATTCGAGTAGTTCTTTGATGGTATTGGCAGCTTGTGAGAGGTCGCCTTTCTCTTCGGCTTTTTCGCAAATGCTTTTAATCTCGATGATGGTGAGGGCTATTGCTCCGAGCATAGAGAAGATGGGAATAATGGGGAAGGTGGCGACATCGGTGGTGCGTAGGTAAACGATGCCGGCTATAATCATGCCGTCGAGAATGGTGAGAGCAAAAAGAGCGTTGAAGTAGCGAGCAATTTTATCAACGGTGCGACGCAGGGCTCGTGAGGTGCGTGGTATTCTCTTTGCGCGTGCTTTGCGCAATCCGCTTGCAAGATCGGCAATAATGGCGAGTAGAACGCCTGTGTATTCAATAATAATTAATAGTAGTGCTGTGGCTAACATAGTTTTGTAAAGTTTGGAGTGTAAATTGAGAATTGAAAGTTGAGGATTGAGAGTTGAGAATTGTTCTCACGCCGAAAGCGCTGAAACTCGCAGATTTTATTTAGACATAAGAACAGAAGGACATATTTTTTCTTTATTCCTGCGGGCGTCTTTATTTAGACAGAAGGACAGAATGAACATAAGGCTAACGCGGTGGAAACCGCAGAAATACGCAAGATAGTTGAAAGTTGATAGTTGTGCTCACGCCGACTATTATACCACCTCGTCACTTCGTGCCAGTTACGGTGAGGCTCGCAATCGTGTACCGGCAAGCCGACATACACTGCTCGCCCACTCGTGAGCTCTGCGAGGTTCTCCTTTTCGAGGAATAGGAGGAGAGTTGTGGGCTTTATGGGTTTTGAGTTGTTGGGTTTGTACTTTTGGGGTTTTTTTAATGGTTGGGGTTGATTGTTCTTGGGGTTCAGTTTCAGTTGGGGTTTTTTGTTGGGTGTCAATAGTGGTTTGCTCTTGTTGTGCTTGTTCGAGGGCCTCTTGCTCAAGGAGGCATTTGATATATTCTTTCACAATGAGGTGTACTTTTGACTCAATGAGGTTGATGAATAGTGATGGGGAGAAGTCACCATTCATATTTTTATTAAAGGCGTCGATGATGTATTGTGAACGACCAATACGATAGCGAATTTGAAATCCGCCATAATGTTCCCACACTTTTTTGATATTTTCTGGTTTCATAGTAAGATTGTTTTAAATGTTTGATGATGCAAAGTTACAACGCAAAAATGGAGAATGTGTGCGATAATGTATATGGATAGAAAATAAAAAAACTGTCGCGTTTCGCAACGCAACAGCTTATGAAACCTTAATCTTAATTTAATACTATGAAAAACACATTACAAAGATAAATTTGTGATTTTAGTTTACCAAAAAAATGACCAAAAAAAACGAGATATTTGCCATTTTTAACATGCCTGCAAAATATGATTTCCCTATGCTGTTAATACATTTATCAATGTGTAATTGTGAGTTGTTTTCTTTTTTGCTGCCTTCTTCCTGTGGGGTGTAACGAGGATGGTGTTTTTGTGTAAAAAACATGGGCTGTGCATTGCACAGCCCATGGGGATATAAAATTGTGTAGTATTTAATACTGACGCTATTAGTCGAGTTCTTGATCGGCTTCGTAGCCACCCATTTCGCGAATAGCGTTTTTGAGGATCGCATATTGTTGGAAGAGGTGGTTAACAGGTACTTCGCCTTTGGTGTAGTCGTGCATAGGACTCTTGAGGAAGAAGCTGAGGAAGCGTTGAGTTCCCCAACGACCTGCGCGAGCAGCCAAGTCGCTCAACAATACAAGGTCGAGGCACAAAGGAGCAGCGAGGATAGAGTCGCGGCAAAGGAAGTCGATCTTGATTTGCATAGGGTAACCCATCCAACCGAAGATATCGATGTTGTCCCATCCTTCTTTGTTATCGTTGCGAGGTGGGTAGTAGTTGATGCGCACTTTGTGGTAATAGTCGGTATATAAATCGGGTTGTTCTTCGGGAACAAGGATTGATTCGAGGGTAGAAAGTTTAGAAACTTCTTTGGTGCGGAAGTTGGCAGGTTCGTCAAGAACAAGACCATCACGGTTGCCGAGGATGTTAGTTGAGAACCAACCAGCAAGACCGAGGCAACGAGTGCCGATGATAGGAGCGAAGCCCGATTTAACAAGAGTTTGACCTGTTTTGAAGTCTTTACCAGCGATAGGTAATTTAGTTTTTTCGGCCATTTCCCACATAGCAGGGATGTCAACAGTAGTGTTAGGAGCACCCATGATGAAAGGAGCACCTTCGGCGAGAGCTGCGTAAGCGTAGCACATAGAAGGAGCGATGTTTTCTACATCGTTGGCTTTCATTGCTGCTTCGAGGTCGGCAAGAGTATAGTGGATTTTTTCGTTAACAGGAACATATACTTCGGTAGAAGCTGACCAAAGAACTACAATGCGGTCAACGCCATGTTCTTTTTTGAAGTTACGAATGTCTTCACGAAGTTGTTCGGTCATGTCCCAACGGTCTTTGCAATCTTTTACATTGTTGCCTTCAAGGCGTTTAGCGAAGTTCTTGTCGAACGCAGCCTTCATGGGGACGATTTTTTCGAGTTCGTCTTTAACAGGAAGGATATCTTTTTCTTTAAGAACTTGGCAGTTCATAGCCGATTCAAAAGCATTTTCGGGATAAACATCCCAAGCGCCAAATACGATGTCGTCGAGTTTAGCCATAGGCACGATTTCATCATATTTGAGATATTTTTTGTCGGCACCTTTGCCAACGCGTACTTTGTCATATTGAGTCATAGCGCCCACAGGCTTAGCAAGACCTTTGCGGGCCATCAAAACACCAGTCATGAATGTGGTTGTAACCGCACCAAGACCTACAACTAATACACCGAGTTTACCTTCGGCTGCTTTTACATTACTATTCATTTTGATTTTATAAAATTAAGTTATTGTTATTCAATATTTAAAGTTTCAATAGTTGCCATTCTAAATTTAACAGCGTGTAAAGTTACATTTTGTTTTTAATTTGCAAAATTAATTGCTGTATAAACTTTGCTTATTTTTGTGAACTAAAGTTAATAAAATGGGGTTTTAGCAAAAAAAGACAAAGAATGAGGAGTAAAAGGATAGTTTTTTGTTAATGAATTAAAATTGAGTATATGCATTTTTGCACAAAACAGGCTAAAGTGTGTAAATATTATAAGCCGAACTTAACGATAACTTCATTTAACTTCGAAATGATGCATGGGTGTGTAACTGCATCTTCGTCGGCAGTCCATCCTTTACCTTTAATCCAAGCAACTTTACACCCGATAGTTTCGGCAGGAACAATATCTTTTTTGTAACTGTCGCCTATCACAAGCACCTCTTGAGGGTTGAGCGATAATGCTTCAACTCCAAGGGCAAAGATGCGAGGGTCGGGCTTGCGTATTCCCACCACGGCCGATTCGACGATTTCTTTGAAATAGCGTCGTAGGTCAAAGTCGGCAAGCACGCTTTCGACATTTCCATAGAAATTAGACACAAGCACCAATGGGAATTTATCATAAAGTGCTTCGATGGTGGGGCGTGCTTCTTCGACGCATTGGCGCGCAGCATCGTAGCAATATTGAGCAACGATAAGTGCTTTTTCTTCAACGATGGCTGCGTCGATGAGGCCTTGCTCGGCAAGGTAACCGAGTTCGATGCGCATCTTTATGAGCAAAAGGTCGTAGAAGTTGTGGTGAGGGAGAATGTGAAGTGTGCGAGCCAATTCGCGTTCGGCAAATACATAACATTCGCGAAATTGTTCTTTAGTAACATTGATTTGGGCCACTTGATATCCGTCCCAAATGATTTCACTCCAATGCACACCACGGCTGTCGATAGTGCCGCCGTAGTCAAATATGATTCCTTTAATATTTTCCATCTTCAATTTCTTTAGTAAAGCGTCGGCAGAATCGTTCGTGGCAACACACCATATATATCAACATGATGTTGAGCACGGTTAGTTCAAATACGAAATATAGCCAAGGCATCTTAATCAATATTGCAGCAAATAGCGCAAAGGTGCGAGTGTTGAATGATAGCATGTTGGTATATTTCATCATGGGCAAAGATTTTGCGCGGAATGCATCGCGAAACTCTTGTGATGGTACACCATTCCATTTTTGAGCCATTGCTTTGCGCAGGCGTTGCATCCAAGGGGTGAGACGCTCTTGATTGGTGGTGTAATTGGTGTAAAAAAAGAGTACAATTTTTTGGAAGAAGTTTTTGCTCCATGATAGTTGCGATTGTTTCTCTTTGAGTTGAGCCGAACTATCGAGTTCGCTACCTTCTTCCCCTTTGAGGAAATATAGGTGGAAGTTGCGATAATAGTCGGCCATGGAGGCTTGTTGAGCATGGAATAGTCCGGCAATGATTGCTATAGTCCATATGAGCCAAGGCATGGGAGAGAAAAAGTCGTTGGTGGCGTTGGTGCGGAAACATATAGCAAAATATATCGACAAGAACCATAAGTCGCCACACAAGCCGTCGAGAATGCGACCTATGCGAGAGTATTGCTTGGTCATGCGAGCCAATTGTCCATCGGCGCTGTCGAATGAGTTGGCCCATATGAGCAAGAATATCCCTATCACATTCATCCATATGTCGTTGAAATAGAACATAATCCCAGCACCTACGCCAATAAATATTGATGCGATGGTGATAGCATTGGGGGTGATGCCGAGTTTTTTTGCTAAGCAAGCCCATGCATATCCAATGGGACGATAGAAGATGAGATCGAATGTCTCTTCAGTGTCCATTGATTTGAGCGTGTCTTTGTAGCTCACTTTTTGTTTATTTGATGTTTCAGCCATAGTCGTTTATTTGCGTTCTTTTATAGTGTTTAAGATGCATTTGGCAATGTGTGGCGCTGCTTCATCGCGACAAGGTGCAAAGCTGGGCCAGTCGTTAAAGTCGATGATGCGAATGTCGCCTTCGGGCGATACGATGCAATCGCCTCCATATACTTTCACATCAAGTACTTCTGAAGCGCTTTGACATATTTGTTTCATCTGTTCAAGGTCAAATTTTATACCTTGCGATTTTCCGTTGATAGCCTCGTGGCCATATTTGCTGTGTCCAAGGTCGAATGGATAGAACCAGAAGAAGAATGGCGACCCTTGCACACCATAGAATTTCACCAAGTCGCCTTCGAGGTGCTTGTTGATAACGGCGCGATTAATGCCACGAAGGAAATATTCTTGAAGAAGTTCTTGTGCCTCTTGTGGGTGGCGCACAAAGCTCACATCTTCTTTGTGCATGGCGTGGAAATCACCTCGTTTAATCCAACATTGTGTGAATCCTGCTTTTTCGAGGGCTTCTTTCACTCCTTCGTTGGTGTTGACCATAAGGCTTTCGGGGTAGGGGATGTTGCTACCTATGAGGATGCGAGTCATGCGTTCGCGAGTGCAATTCTCGATGCCATATCCCGAGTTGATTACAAGTCGTCCTTCGTCTTCCATTTTTTGGAGCAAGGCGATAGATTTTTGCTCACGACACATGTTCACGATGATGTTTTCGGTCACATTGCCGGCAATGAATTGGTCTTCGCTATATATGTTGACAATGCAGCCACGCTTGCGAAGGTTTTCGGCCACGGCGTTGAAAATAGCGGCGTCGTTGCCTATGTGGTTGGGCGAATATGCTCCGGCTCTCATAATGCCGGCGATAGTAATTTCAGCCATTATATATTAATGTGAATTAATAGAAATTAATCTTAAGGGCGTAGAGCAGCAAACGCAGCGGCTGTTTCGATGTCGCCCGCATGATCTACATCAACAATTTTTTCAAAGGGAAATGCTTTGAGGTTGAGGCCTGCGTCAACGAGCGCACGCTGGTAGTTGCGCATGCGTGCCACGCCATTTTCCATGCAGTTTTCAAGCACACGGAGGGCAGGAGGTGTCAACCCATAAATGCCTCCCGAGATGAATTTAACGCCATCCCATGGAGCATCTTTAAATGCTGTGATATTGAGGTCGCTATCGGTGTCGATATATAGAGGTTTTTCGTCGTCGATGAACGAGGTCACGGCCATATAACCATCGGCTCCGGTAGTGTCGTTTTCAAATGCTTCAATATATTTTTTGAATTCTTCTTCGTGGAAAATAGTGTCAACTGTAGTGAGACAAAATTTCCCATCGGTAAAGTGACGGCTCACCTCATAGAAACTATGCATTGAACTGGGGGTAGATTTTACGACCAATTTGAAAGGTACGGGAATGTCGAGGCTTTCGAGGTATTCGCGCACTTGATGCATTTCCTCGTTGACGATGATGCTCAACGATGTGGCGTTGCATCGCATAAAGATGTCAATGAGTCGTTTGATCATAGGAGTGCCGTTGAGATTTACGAGTGGTTTGGGAAGTTTAACTCCCTCTTGAGCCAATCTCGAGCCCTCGCCGGCAGCAATTATTGCGTAGTTCATATTATAAAAATATTGATTAATCGTTATTTTTTTCTTGTCGCTTATTGGGGAAGAAAAATCCTCTAATGTCGAGGTCTTGGAACACAAAGTAGCGTTGTAGCAGAATGTTCCAAAATACCGACACTATGAATGAAACTAATAGTTGGGCGGCCATAAAGCACCCGGCATCTTTGAATCCAATGCTTAATAGCCATTGCCAGTTGGCAAATAGGTAGTGGACAAACTCGGTGCCGTAGGAGTTGAGCAAAAGGCTTCCCACCCACACAAGGGCATATTTAATGGCTACCATGCGCTTGCTCACTTCGTTGCCACGGAAGGTCCATTTATAGTTTAAGAAACAATTTACGACCCCACCTGTAGTGGCACCTATCGCCTTTGAATAAAGAGGTCCAAGGGGTGTGAACTCAAAGAGTACAAGACTCACAATAAAGTCGGTCCAAGCCGACACTTGCGAGGTTGCTGTGGCTTTGAGTAACATTTTAAATTCCTGCTTTTTGCGGAATTGTGGGGGTAAAAGTTTTTTTAGTTTCATCGATTATGCAAAGATCGAGGAGTGGTTAGTCTTCGTGTTCATCTTTAGTGAGGTCGAGAACCACATTGTCTTTCCCTTTATCGAAATATTGTTTGCGTAGGGGGTTGCGGTGGATGTATGCTTCATTGCGGCGACAACGCACCACATCGATAGCATGATATATGGCTTCGCGCAGTGAGGCTTCAGATGCCAACCCTTTGCCTACGATATCATATCCAGTGCCATGGTCGGGAGAAGTGCGCACAAAGTCAAGCCCAGCAGTGAAATTTACACCACTCTCCATGGCAAGAGTTTTGAAAGGGGCAAGGCCTTGGTCGTGATACATGGCTAAAATGCCGTCAAATTTAGAATATTGACCGCTACCAAAAAGACCATCGGCAGCGTATGGGCCAAAGCATAGCATCTTGCTACTGCGTGCTTCTTCAATGGCAGGGGTGATGATTTCTTGCTCTTCCTTGCCAAGAAGGCCGTTTTCGCCAGCATGAGGGTTGAGCGAAAGGACTGCAATGCGAGGATGGTCGATACCAAAGTCGTTTTTAAGCGAACGGTTGAAGGTGTTGAGTTTTTCAACGATGGCTTCTTTAGTGATAGCAGCGGGTATTTTTGCAATGGGGAGATGGGTTGTGACAAGTGCCACTCTCACATTTTCATTGCAAAGTATCATTAATGCTTTGTTTCCATCGCCGAGCGATGCTTCAAGATATTCGGTGTGACCGGGGAAGTTGAATGTGTCGCTTTGAATGGTGTCTTTGTTGATAGGTGCTGTAACGAGAGCATCTATTGCGCCATCGCGAAGGTCGCTCACGGCTTGTTCGAGAGCAACGAAAGCAGCATTGCCAGCGACAGCAGTGGCTTTGCCTGGCTCAATGAGGGTGTCTTCGCCCACAACATTGATGATGCTACAAACGCCTTCGCGCGCTTCGGATGCTTTTGCCACTTGGTTTATTGCAAATTGAGGCAACTCGAGTTGCTTGCGGTAGAAATTGGCAATTTTAGCCGAACCATAGATGATGGGGGTGCATAATTCAAACATACGAGAATCTTCAAGCGCTTTGAGGATAACTTCGTAGCCTATGCCATTGATGTCGCCGTGGGTGATTCCCACTCTTATCTTTTTAAAATCTTTCATTGTTTTAAGTATATTATATTCAAGGAAATCTCTTTGCCGAAGGAGAGTGCTTCTTAAAGAAATTTCGGTTAAAGTATTTTATAATCGGTAAAGTTACTCATAATAATTCAAAAATGAGTTAAATGGTTAATAAAAAAGAAAAAATGACTAATATTTAGGCATAATGATTTGGTGAAAAAAAGAGTAGTGTTTAATTTTACACTCCTAAAAATAATAAAGTATGGAAGTTACGACCAGTTGGATAAATGATTTCTTGATGGAAATGGGTTTACCTCATGAATATATGAAGTGGACAGCATTTGGTATATATGTTTTATTTCTTGCACTTGTTGCATTTATAGCCTATATAATAGCACATAAGATTGTGATAGTGGCGGTGCGTCGCATTGTTTCACACACATCGGTGAAGTGGGATGATGTGTTGTTTAATAATCGGTTGTTGACGAGTGCATGTCATCTTGTGCCTCCTATCATAGTGTATATGTTAATGCCTTGGGTGTTAAAAGACTATGAGCCGATAATGATGGTGGCGCAAAAGGTGTTGCTGATATACATTGTGGTGGTGTCGGTGAGGGTAGCAAATGTGTTTTTCTCGTCGATATATTTAGCGTCGCACTATTCCGATTCGCTCAAGGGCCATTCACTCAAGGGGCTTATGCAGATGCTCAAGATTTTGTCGATATGCGTGGGATTGATAATAATAATTTCGTTGCTCATTGATAAAAATCCGATATATATTCTGTCGGGGTTAGGTGCATCGGCTGCAATATTGATGTTGGTATTTAAAGATACTATAGTGGGACTTGTAGCAGGAGTGCAACTCTCGGCCAATGATATGTTGCGACCTGGCGACTGGATTGAGGCTCCTAAACATGGTGTGAATGGTGTTGTTGAAGATGTGTCGTTGACAACTGTAAAGGTGCGCAATTGGGATATGACAATTGTAACTGTGCCCCCTTATTCGCTTGTGAGTGATTCGTTTCAAAACTGGCGAGGTATGCAAGATAGTGGAGGTCGTCGAGTGAAGCGCACTATAAATATCGACTTAAATACGGTGCGTTTTATGAGCGATGAAGAGTTGAACGCTATGAAAAGCGAAAAATGGATGGAAAACTATGCATCACCATCGCAACCTGTTGTAAATCTTCATTTGTTTCGTTACTATATTGAGCAATATATAGCCAATCACCCCAATGTAAATCATGAAATGTTGTCGATGGTGCGACAAATGCAATCGACCAATTATGGTGTGCCTATTGAGGTATATTTCTTTACTGCAACAACGCAATGGGTTGCATATGAGGGCATTCAAGCCGAGGTGTTTGACCATTTGTTTGCTATGGCACCACAATTTGGGTTACGAGTATTCCAAAGTCCGTCGGGACTCGATTTAAATGGGATAGGTAGAGAGTGTAACCAATAGGTCGATTACTCGATAGAGGGTTTTGTGGCTCTTAATATTTCGCGTTTACCCCCTGGAGGGCCAGCAAGGCGCTCAACGATAAAGCCTACGCGTTGCAATCGGCGACGAATTTCGCCTTTTGCACAATAGGTAGTCAAAATACCACCTACCGACATAGCGTCATAAATGCGTTTGAAAAGACTTTCATCCCACATCTCGGGTTGCTTTTCGGGTGCAAATGCATCGAAATACACCACATCAATATCGTGTGGTAAAGAGCATTGTGTGAAGTCGCATTGAAGTTTTTCGAGGGTAAATGTGGGAGTGATTATTTGGGGCGTGTTCCATTGTGCTTGGTGGAGATCCATAAGGAGGTCGTTATCAACCATTTCGCCATAATTGAGTTTTTCAATCAGCTGGGCTTTAATTGGATATAATTCAAGTGAGATGTAATGCGCTTTTCGGTCTTTGGTGGTTGCCATTGCGGTAACAACGGCATTGAGCCCAGTGCCAAATCCTATTTCGAGAACTCTCAATGGCTGTGATGATGGGCTATGATAGAGAAATGCACAATTGCGAAATATGTGTAACGACTCGGTTAAAGCACCCTTCACCGAGTGATAGTGCTCATCGAGATGAGGAACATATATAGTTGCCGAACCATCGGCCGTTATCTCAACTTCGTTCATCGTAGGATTATTGTGAATTATGCATTATGAATTATTCTTGCTCTTTCCCTTTCCCTGCAAGCATGCCACACGCAGCCATGATGTCTTCGCCACGCGATGCACGAATGGTGGCTGTGATGCCAAGGCTGTTGAGGTGGTCGCGGAAAGCAGTCATTGCAGCCTCATTGGTTGTTTTGAGCTCAACGCCAGGAATGGCATGGAAACGAATGAGATTAACTCGCGAGTTGGTGCCACGGAGTAGGCGAGCAAGAGCGTCGGCATGACGAATGTCGTCGTTAAATCCTCGCCACATGATATATTCCACCGATAGGCGGCGTTGATGAGCAAAGTCATAACCTTTCAATAGTTCCATAACCTCCACGATGGGGTAGGCCTTCTCAACGGGCATTATTTGAGCGCGTTGTGTGGGGTGGGGTGAGTGAACGCTGATGGCGATATGCACTTTAGTCACATCGAGCAGAGTGCGCAACTCTTTTATTTTTCCTATTGATGACACGGTGATGCGTTTAGGACTCCATGCCAATCCCCAAGGCGCAGTGAGTATTTCAATGGCGTCTAATACTGGTTGGAGGTTGTCCATAGGTTCGCCCATACCCATAAATACTATGTTAGTGAGTTTCTCGCTTTCGGGGATTGATAGCACTTGGTTGATGATACCTTGTGCCGATAGGTTGCCGTGGAACCCTTGTTTGCCAGTCATGCAGAAGTAGCAATTCATCTTGCACCCGGCTTGCGATGACACGCATATAGTGGCACGATCGCGGTCGGGGATATACACTGCTTCAATGTCGCGACCTCCCACACCTTTAAAAAGGTATTTGGCTGTGCCGTCGATAGAACGAGCTTCGGCAATGGGATTTTCGCGACCAATTTCATACTCTTGCGAAAGGCGTTCACGCGCTTTGAGCGACAAGTTGGTCATTTGATCTATTGAAGTGGCTCGTTTTTCATATAGCCATTGAGCCATCTGCTTTGCGGCAAATGATGGCATACCACATTTTGCGGCTACTTCGCGTAGTCCCTCAAGAGTCAATCCTATGAGCGGCAATTTTGACATAAAGTGTAATGTTTTTTGAGAATTTAATGCAAAGATACAATATTAGGTTGAGAATAAAATTAATAATGAGGGGGAATATCAATAAATGAGTACAAAAAAATAATCTTGTCATCGCGACAAGATTATTCTTAACTTATTGTAAAGTGTATACAGGGATGTGATTATATTGTATCATGTCAAAAACACTAATAGTATTTTTAACGATGCAAATGTAATGCATAATTGTATAAAAACAAAATATATTAAGTTAAAATATTGTTAATCAGTGGGCGAGTTATTTTCCAGTAGGCGCCCAGCGATAAAGGCGATCGCTTGGTCGCACCTTTTCGGGCACTTTTATTGAGAAGCGTTCACCCTTCACGGTTTTCTCTACAGGCTTGAGGTCAACACGAATTTCTTCGACAGTCGTAATCAATGCGCCAGTAGTGGGACCAGTGATAACAATTTCATCGCCTACATGTAGTTCACCGCTCTCCATTTGGAACTCGGCGACACCGAGTTTTGAGAAGAATCTGATGCCTTTGGCCACATATTGTTTTACGCGTGTAGCCGATGAGCCATATTTTGACGACCATTCGCCAAGGCGTTGACCAAGGTAGTAGCCATTCCAGAAACCACGATTGAAGATTTTTGAAAGGCGTTCGTCCCAGTCGGCAATCATTTCTTCGTTGTATGTGCCATCGCAACAAGCCTTGATTGCTTCGTTGTAGCATTCCACGGCTATTTTCACATATTCGGGTCCACGAGCACGACCTTCAATTTTCAATACTCTCACACCAGCATCGATAACCTTGTTGAGGAAGTGAATAGTTTTGAGGTCTTTGGGCGACATGATATATTGGTTTTCGATGTCGAGTTGCGCTCCGGTTTCTTTGTCGGTCACGGTGTATCCTCTGCGACATATTTGAGCGCAAGAGCCACGATTGGCGCTATAATTCATTTCGTGAAGGCTCAAATAGCATTTTCCCGAGACGGCCATGCACAACGCTCCGTGGCAAAACATCTCTATGCGCACAAGTTCGCCATGAGGGCCACGAATATCTTGCTCGCGAATAGCATCAAAGATGGCTCTCACTTGCTCCATATTGGTTTCGCGTGCGAGTACCACCACATCGGCAAATTGGGCATAAAATTTCACAGCCTCAATGTTGGTGATGTTCACTTGAGTTGAGATGTGAACTTCTACGCCAATGCTGCGAGCATAGGTAATAGCCGCAATGTCGGCAGCAATAATAGCCGATATCCCAGCCTCTTTAACGGCATCAATAATCGAGTGGCAAGTAGCTATGTCGTTGTCAAAAATAATGGTATTGACGGTGAGATAGCTTTTCACCCCATTTTCGTGGCATATTGATGCGATATTATGTAGGTCATCGAGGGTGAAATTGACCGATGAGCGTGCGCGCATGTTCAACCCCTCGACGCCAAAGTATATAGCATCGGCTCCGGCATCGATAGCGGCATGTAGCGATTCGTAGCTACCCACCGGTGCCATTATTTCAAAATCTTTGCGATTCATTTAGTGATAAATTCTAAAATGCTTATTTATTAGTGACAGCCACAACCACAGCCATCACCTTCGCCACAACCACCACAGTCGTCACCGCATCCGTGGTCGCCACAACCGCAACCACAGCCACATGACGGATTCAACTCTTCGGCAGTTGCATCGCGCACAGTTAAGATTTTACCATCAAAACGCACATCGTCGTTGGCCAATGGGTGGTTGAAGTCCATTTTTACGATTTCATTTGTAACCTCTACAACAAGACCATTGATGCGGAAACCATCGGCAGTCATCATAGGAACCGATGCGCCTTTTTTGATGAATTCGTTGTCAAACTTGCCATCTACCAAGAAGAGGTCGCGGCTGAGGTCGATAATTTGATTAGGGTCGTGTGGACCAAATGCTTCTTCGGCTTTAACAATGATGTCAAATTTTTCGCCTGCAGCGAGTGAGAAGATTGCTTTTTCCAATGGCACCACCATGCCTGGTGTAACACCATAAACAAAGCGTTCGGGATCACTTTCATCGCTTTGGTGAACGAGTGTTTGGCTGCCATCGGCATTCACTTTATAGAGGTCATAGACCATCTCTACATATTTTCCTTGTTGAATCTTTTCCATAATTCTTTCTTGTTAGAAGTACTGAATTTTGTTCAGTATCTTCATGGGTTTATATTAATTATTTTTGTTAGCTAAATTTTTAGCAATCACAAGGCACGAATCGGCTATTGAAAGCTGTTCCACCTTGTTATATTCGTTCAATAATGCCACAAGCGAGTCGCTGTAGTTGACTTTTGCAGTGTCATTGTTCAAGGGCAATAATACCTCTTCCTCAATGACATCACTCAAGTGTGCATATCGATTGTTTTTTACCATAAATGTGTCAAGCCTTGCTATCAATGTACTGTCGATAGTGGTTTTCATTGACGATGCCCGTTGGTCAACCGCTATGCTATCGGCACAAAGCGCCTGGTTTATGGCATCGATAAGCGGTGCCGCTTGTCGTTTCACCAATGCATGCTCCATCGATATCTGTTCCTTGTTGGCAACATCTTCCTTGGCCATATACACCTCTTTGAAAAACCATATTGCAACTCCTATGACAATGAGAAGCGCCACGGTTGACAATCGAGGCAACAGTGACTTTTTTCGTCGTGATCTTCTGTGATGTGAACCCATAATAATTTCCTTAAGATTACATAGTTTAATGCAAAGATAGTAAATAATTCATAATGCGTAGTTCATAATGCATATTTTTTTCAGTAGTGCGTCGGTTGAGGTGTCTTCGAGATGTTAGGAAATGTTAAATTTTTGAGTGTGTACATTATCGCAATTTTTCGCCTTTGTGGCGCCGTAACTTTGCATCGTGATTGCAATCAACTCCAATTAATTATTTAATCCATTAAACAACACAAAATGAAAAACAAATTTAGCGAAACAATCAATTCAGTTGTCGGTAAGGCTCGAGAGATTGCCGACAAAGTGGGCGATGCCGTTGAGTCAACAGTCGAAACCGTAGCCGAAACTGTCGAAGCAGTTACCACCACAGTTAATACTATTGAAGACACTGCCGAGTCGGTAGCCGAAATCGTTGAAACAGCGCCCCGTATCGATGATGTGGTGCAAGCCATGATGAAAGATGCCCGAGTGGGACATTTTCTCATCGACATCCTTGCCGGAATGAATGTGGGCGAAGCCTCGGCAAAGTATTTCCCGGCCGAAGCTTCAACCGATGCGCAATCGGCTCAAGATGTTGAAAGTCTTGTGGCTGAAGCCGAGCAACGAGGTTATCTCCGTGGTCGCAATGAGCAAATCGAGATGAAGATGCGCGACCTCGACCAGTTGCAACATAGAGGAGAACGCCGCGCACCAGTTATCGAAACAACAATCCTCAATCATCCTCGCCGCAGTGTGTGGGAAAACTAATTTAATTCTTAACTCTCAATTTTTTATTACTATGAATCAACTTAAAGAACAAATCATGAAATTTTTTGGCAAAGCCGTTGAATGGCTTGCAAACAAGTATGGAATCTACACCTTTATCGCCATGGTTGCGATTATACTATGGTGGATAATTGCTGGCGACGGAGATGTGTCAATGGCATCGGCCACGATAATTGCCGGGACGGCGGGTGGTAAACATGTGTCGGGTGGACCATTGACCACATCGCTCACCAACACAGCCTCTCCCGAGTTGTTGCGAAACGAAATCGATGAGCGCATCGTGAAAATTCGCCCCATGTCAACACCTATCGACCAATTGTCGCGTTTCGGAGGTAGTCGTTCAAGTGGCAGCATGATTGTCGATTACTACTCGGTCGATACCAAGCCCACCGAAACCACTATGAGCGAAACCTACGACGAAGAGTCGGCCGAGGGGAAGAGTGGCGATTTTCACATCGCTACAATCTACACCGACAACGATGACATCTTCGAGCCTTCCGAAACCATCCTTGTGCCCGAGGTGAAAGGTTATGACGCCGAAGGACTAAATCTTGAAGGTGCATTGGTGCTATATGTATTGAGCAAAGAGAACCTTGGTGGGCTAAAAGTTATCGCCGTAAATGGTAAATCCATTTCAGGAAGTCGCCACTATGTGCCCAACATTCCTCGCGGTAGCAAATTGATAAGAATGGGGCGCGCTGCAAGCGAACTCGATGTGCAGACTGCTCAATTTGAGGCTCTACCAGTGAAGATGCAAAACAACTGTCAGATATTCAAGGCACAAGTGGAACAAAGCACCTTCCAAAAGATTGCCAACAAAGAGGTGGGCTGGAACTTCTCCGACCAAGAAGAAGCTGCAATCATCGACATGCGGTTGGGCATGGAAAAGAGTTTCTTGTTTGGCTCGCGTGCACGCATCTACGACGCAGTGAAAAAAGAGGAAATCTTGCTCACTGGAGGCATCTGGGATCAAGCCGGCAAAGAGTTTAAATACTCTAAAGAGAAGTTTGACGCCAACTCGGTTATTGACCTTTGTCGTGATGCTTTCACCGCTAATGCTGGCTCTAATCGCAAAATCCTCATCGGAGGCACCGGGCTCATCGAACTCATCAACAAACTCGACTATAACAAGGTGATAACAGCCAACGACACCGTGACAAAATGGGGCATCGATTTCACCGAGTTGCGCTCAAAGTTTGGCACTCTTTATGTGCTTCACTCCGAGGTATTTGACCAATGTGGTCACTATAACGACGGCTTTGTCGTTGACCCCGAGTATATCACCAAATATTGCCATGTGCCTTTCCGTGCCGAAAAACTCGATTTGCGTCGAAGTGGTGTGCGCAATACCGATGCTATCGTGGTAACCGAGGCGAGCTGCCTGGTGTTGCGTTATCCTCAAGCCCATATGCGTGTCATTGAAACCACTCAAGCATGAAAATAAAACTATCCTCTACCGAAATGCTGGCGCAGTGGAAACTGCGCCGGGGTTTTGAACCCCTTCGAGCCGATTGTGTGATAACTCGTAGCGACGGAGTTGACCTCGACGCACTATTGCGACTTGAGATACGCGACTGGTATCTGTCGTTGCTCAACACTGCTCCCATTGAAATGCTTGCCACCACCAACATTGCCAGTGAAATAGCCCTTGTGACGAAGGACGACTCAACGGCAACGGTGATTTTGCCTCAAAACTGTAGGCGAATAGTGGAGTTTCAACTCTCGGGGTGGGATCGCCCGGCACGCATCATCGATGATGTCGATAGCTACGATGCACTATTGCAACATAATCCTTTTTCTCGAGGAGGGTGCGCGCAACCGGTGGTGGTGAAACATCATAACACGCTCTATATCTATTCATTGCCCCCGGGCGATGTGTCGATAACACGAGCAATGGCTGTGATGGAACCTACCGACGGAACATATGAAATGGACGAATCAGCCCTCGCCACTATTTAAACCCTTCTCACATAGAAAGACGCAGAATAATTAAAAATTAAAAGGGAGCTATAATTTTGTCATTCTGCTCATTCTGTCTAAAAAAAAATCTGCGCATTTCTGTGATTTCTGCGTGAAAACAACTCTCAATTCTCAACTCTCTATGTATTTACCTAAAAATGAACAAATACTTGCATTGGCACAACGAGCATGGCGCAATGGCGCTACCATGCGAGCCAATCGCAACCGTTACAAGCAATACACCTACGGACAGCAATGGAACGACCCAGTCGTTGACGACTCGGGCGCTGTTGTCACCGAAGGGGAGTTTGCCATAAAAAGTGGCAAACGACCTATGACTAACAACCTCATTCGCCAATTGGTGAAATGCGTGGTGGGGCGTTTTCGCAACTCATTGCTCGATGCCACATCGCCATCGCCACAACTCAAGGCAATATCACAACTCAATAACCTTGACGAACTCGATAGCCGTCTGCTCGAAGAGTTTCTCATATCGGGGTGTGCCATACAGCGCGTGTCGCACGAAACACGGCGTGCTGGCACTGCCGTGTGGATCGACAATGTTAACCCCTCGCATTTCTTTGTCAACGATTTTGCCGACCCTCGTGGGTGGGATATAGAGTTGCTGGGCATGGTGCACGATATGAGCATCAACGATGTGATTATGCGATTTGCTCAAGGCAACCCACGCCGAGCCACGCTCTTGCGCCAACTCTATGCGAGCGATGCCGTGACAATGTGTGGCGAATTTCTCAACGCACCTCATGGCCGATGTCGTGTTATCGAAGTGTGGACTATGCAATGCGATGAGTCACTATTGTGTCACGACCCCTCTAATGGCGATTTCTATACAACCTCGCTCAACTCAAGTAGTTACATCGAGCAAGAAAACCTACGCAGGGCTAAAAACAACACCCCGGCAATCAGCTCACGATGGCACATCGGCTCGCATTGGCATTGTCACTACCTCGCGCCCGACGGCACCGTGCTCGACTCATTCCCATCACCCTATAGCCATGGATCGCACCCCTTTGTAGTGAAATTTTATCCATTGGTTGATGGCGAGGTGCACTCGTTTGTAGAAGATGTCATTGACCAGCAACGCTATATCAATCGACTCATTGTGATGATCGACCACATCATGAGCACCTCGGCCAAGGGAGCATTGCTTTTCCCTGCCAATCAGCGCCATGAATCGATGTCGTGGGAGCAGATTGCTGCCCAATGGGCCAAAAGCGATAGTGTGATACCCTATAACCCCTCGGGAGGGAACCCTCCACCGCAACAAATCGCTGCCAATAACACCAATATAGGCGCATTTGAACTCCTTTCGCTCGAGATGAAACTGTTTGAAGATGTGTCGGGAGTGAGTGGGGCCTTGATGGGTAAAAATGCCTCGCCAGCCACTGGTTCGGCGCTCTATGAATCGCAAGTAAAAAACGCCACAATAGCCCTTGCCGATATCTTTGAGTCGTTCAACGACTTCCGCACAACTCGCAACGAAAAAGCAATACTCTCCTCTTGAAAATTATATATATCGACCACCTCACCGTAACTGGCACGAAGGGGGGAGGTGGTCTAATTTAATTCATAATTTATAATTCATAATGCATAATTTTCACGCGCAACTTCTTATGTCCTTTCTGTCATTCACTCAAAAAAACTCCACGCCTATGAAGATAAGAACAGAATGACAAAATGTGCAGAATGACAAAAAAATATTTGATTGATTTTCACTGCGTTAGCCTTATGTCTTTTCTGTCATTCTGTCAAAATAAAGACTAAAGAATAAATATGCCCTTTCTGTCATTCTGCCAAAAAATTTCTGCGTCTTTCAGCGCCTTTCAGCGCGAGGTTAATTTATCAAAACCAGTCCCACTCTGTCTAAAAAAAACGGCATATAATTACCATCCTTAACCCTTTCACAGTGAGAGAGAAGTGTTAAAAATATGTTTTTGGGCAAAAAACTTTGCTGTTTACTAAAAAAAATGTAGTTTTGCGAATTAATCATTTGATGATTAGCATATTTGCATAAAAATAAAAAAATAAAAATACAACTACTATTATTAATTTATGAAAAAGCTGTTAAAAGGCGCACTTTCCCTCGCTCTAATCGCTGCCGTGGGAGTGCCACAAATTAATGCTTCAACTCCAACCTATAATATTGAGGTTAAGAGTAAGAAGTATAGTAAACAGACAACTAAAAAATTATATGGTCTTGTTTATACCGAAGCCTATACTGGTTATGGTGATGCAAACTGGCCTATGGTTGAATGTTATACCCCATTCGTAGAGGCTAATGATGCCTTTATTGCAACTGATGAAACTGGATATTCAAAGAAATTCTTGATTCGTCAATTTGGTGTATCTATGGGGGTTGTGTATTGGATTAACCCTCAACAAAATGTAATTCACTATTGGAATACCTTTACTGGTGAAGTGGGAACTGATACTCCCGAAAAAGGACTTCGTGGATCAGCTACACCAACCAAGCATAAAGGTCTTAACTATGTGTGTGGTGATATCCCCGGACAAACTGGTTTTGCATATCCTTTCTCTGGAGCGCAAACTGGTATCGGTTCTGTAACACAAGACTGGGGCGGTAATATCGTTCACCAATGGAATAATGTATCGGGAGCAAATATCAATACTCCTACACAAGGGTTTGCTGTGTATAGAGCCCCTGCTAAATATGGACAACTTATTGACTTTGAACCTCGTTTGTCGGATATGACAACTCAAACAATGCCATATAAACGCCGTAAAATTGGTTCAGATGGGAAATTGATAGGTACTACTACTGCTGCATCAAACTTTAACGACGATACGACCCCAAACCCTAACTGGGTGGGAAACCAAGTGAATTGGAGTGTGAATGAATATTATCATGCTTGGAGTTCAGCTGTTGCTGGTTCGGTAAAGAAGCCTATTGACTTTTTGGGTGCATCAGGTAATTTATTTGACAATGATGCTGATGTCCCTTCTGAATATTTCCGTGGTTATTGGGGTGGCCAAATATTCCTTACGTATGGTGGTATAACTTTTGGCAGTATGTTTGCCGATGGTCAATATGCTAACTGGCACCTTAACTATGACTTATATGTTAATGACAAGCCTACGAATGTGACAATGACATCAACATCATATTCAGTAACGGTAGGTGGGGTTACTACGTCAGGCACAAAATATAAACCGGGAGAATATTCGTTTAGCACATATCCTCGTGAATATATGTTCCGTGAATATAGTCCTCTTGAATATTTTTGGATATTACCTGTTTCAGGTTCTTTTGAAATGGTTACTAAACCAACATATAAATGGACTTTTGACCCTCGATATTATGAGACAAGTGATGGATCAACAAATTCTGCTAAAAATGTTGTTCCTTATCTTCCTACTCATGAGCGATATCTCTATACAATGTCAAGAGGTTATGATGCGATGAATGTTCCAGAGGTTGACTCAATTAAAGGTCAACGCGTTTTGATTCATAACATGTGGTTGCAGTATTGGCCTTCAGACGTTTCATTTACAAAAAATGGTATAGTATTCAATATGCGTGATGGCCAAATCCAAATTCGTACATGTCCTTATAGTGGTGGTAAGCCTACTCACGCTTATGCACAAGTAGGTTATGGTTATGGCTACAATAAGCAAACCAACGATTATGTAAATAAAGTAAATAGCACAAATTTCACGGCGACCAACACCTCTGTAAACTGTTGGAACGAATTGGAACGTGTGAATGATAACGTATTGGCTCTTTATACCAATGTGCCAGGTAAAGGTTTCTCAAAATATTATATTACAGCCGTAGAGCAAGACAACCCTGTTACAATTACAGGTGTTACCCAAAAAATGGATGTTAACAATAATATTATTAATACTATTTCTTGGACTCCTCAAGAGCATGACCGTGGAACAATTCACCGTTATCAAGTGTATTACAGAGTGAAAAAGAGTGGTGCATCGGTTTATGAGAAAGCACAAACTATTGATGGCGCAACTCAATATCCTTGGACTCTTGCTGGTGTAACAGAATATGAAGGTAAATATGCTGGTCAAACATTTACATTTGACCACAATGCTCCTTATGGAGGAACAAATATAAATGACTTCTATGATCGTGTTTATGAATATATGGTTATGCCTATTTATGACGCGTCAAGCCACTTTGGTACTGAAAGTTCAGTCGTGACTAAAACTTCAGCAGTTCCCGATTGTTATCTAACAGGTACATTTAAACAAGTAACTGATAATGGTGGGCCTAATGGAGAAACTCGTTATTCATTTAATGTGCAACTCGACCCAACTATTATGGCCGGCACTCCAAGTATCACAACCTTATCACGCATGATAATTGAACCTCTTGATGCAACTACCGCTGCAGAGTTGAAAAAAGCTACAAGCATAACAACTTCGGCAGGAACAGCAACAGCAAAAGATGGCTCAACTTCATTTACTGCAAATGGGGCAAGTGTAACTACTTCAAATAATTATTATGTTGAAGTAACAGGGTTTACAGTGACTGAAAATGGCAAGTTACCATCAATTGTGTGGCACAATGTTGACCCCGATATGACATATAAAATTAAAGTCTATGTAGAAGATACGCCTACTGCATTTGTTTTGCCAAGTGGAGAAATTTCTACTACATTGGTTGTTCCTTGCCCAACATTGAGTTTGACCCCGGTGTCGGTATATCCACTTCTTGGTGATTATAGTTCGATACAAAATGACGACCTTTTGCCTTTAGGTGCACAACGCCGTGTTGGTTCTAAAGAGGTAACAAATCCTGTCACTTTGAGTAATGCAAATACTATCGGAACAAAAGGTAGTGCGATTAATCCACTATTGGTTACTGATGAAGTAATGGAAAATTGGAGTGTTCAATATCGCTATAATATTATGTTTAGTGAATCTATAAAAGGCAGAAACTATATAGCATATGACTTAGACCCATCAAATACCACAGCCGGCACTACTTATTACTCTAATAGCAAACAAGTGATATTTGATATCGTAGGTTTGCCTGTTGAAAGAACAGCATGGGATACTCACACTCAAATGGGTCTCGATGATGCTCAAAAGGCAACAAACGACAACCTCACAAAGTATGGCTACAACACTGCAACAGCTAATCATAATTTTTCTGCTCATATTGATGTAACATATACTCGAAAGGATAATAGCGAAATAAAAACAGTTGTAATGGGTGAACATATTGCATCATCACCATTGGTATATAGTGAAGAATTGAAGAATGGGACAGTATTCCCTAATTTGGGTGTGGAATTTGGTACTCAATTTGTAGTGTTTAAACGCACAACCACACACTGGGATGCAAATGCTGAAAAAAGTGAAGAAGATCCCTATGGTGGTTATTTCCCAATCTATTACGATGCTGCTGCACAATGGTCTTGGAAACCATATACTGATATCTTAAATCGTTATGTAGGATTCCATGCTGTTACAAAAATGAATTGTGTGGGACACTATGTAACAAACACAGAGGGACAAATGAGTGATAAATGGGTTCCATATTATGCTCCATCAGTATTAGATGATGGAAATGTAGTGGAATTTAATAAAACTCTTGGCATGCCAGGAAACTTTACTGATAATTATAATGGAGCAGTAGAGCCCCTCGTGATGACAGGAATCGGCTATGATGGCACAAAGAATAGCAACTGGTCGGCATTGGCAGCCGAAGAACTCACATTGCCAATGCAAGTGCACTATGTGTGGGCTGGTGATAGGGAGCTTACTAATGAAGAAGTCGATCGTAAAAAGGTTTCAACAAATATGCTTATGACTGCCGATTATCCTATTATTGAAAGTACCTATGGCGCTACAATTATTCACGATGCTACATTTGATAACACATACTATAGTCTCATGGCAGAAACTGAAGGCGGCCAAACAATAATGAATATGATTTCATCAGAAAATCATAGTGGTGTTTATGCCGATTATGTTACTACAGTGACCGGTGTAGAGGGTATTCTCACTAATGCTTGTGGTGGATGGCAGTTGTATCCTAACCCAGTGGGTAGTTTCGTTACAATTGAGGCTCCAATGCTTATCAATGATGTGAAGATATTCTCAATGGATGGTCAATTGGTGAAAGTGGTGAAAGGAGTAAAAGACACCACAGTGAAAATTAATGTAGAAGAATTGCCTCAAGGTGTTTATATTGTAAATACCCTTGGAGTAGCAAAAATGATGATAAAACTTTAATCTTATAGGTTTAGTAGTTTTTAAGTGAGGCTTGCCGTTGAGGCAAGCCTCACTTTGTCTTTTTAGACATAATGACCGAACAAACAGATAAAAATTGAAAGTTGAAAGTTGAGAGTTGAAAGTTGTTCTCACGCTGAAAGGCGCAGAAAGACGCAGAGGTTTAAATTTTCAACACCCTATATCCCTTTCAGCGAATTTCTGCGATATCTGCGTGCAAATATCACGCTCTGCGAGGTTCTCCTTTTCAGGGAATAGGAGGAGAGTTTAGCTGACGCGTGGATTCATTGAAGACAGCGTGAGTTCACGAAAAGACGAGGAGGTAAATTTTGTTGGGAGATGGAAGAAAAGCTCTCCTCTTGAAAATTACTTGTAATTTTTAGGAGGAGTGGCACGAAGTGACGAGGTGGTCAATAACCTGTTCTTTCTGTCCCAAAAAGATCTGCGCTTTCAGCGTGAGAATTTTACTTTTACCTTAATCTTTTCCAGTGATGATTTTGCGTATATCGTGCAATTTGTTGAGCGCCGCCATGGGGGTGAGATTGTTGATGTCGAGGTCGCGAATCTCGTCGCGCACCTGACTCAATACTGGGTCATCGAGTTGGAAGAACGATAATTGCATTCCGCCACATTGATCGGCTACGGCGCCAAGGTCTTTAGTGATGTTGTCTTTACGATTGGCCGACTCGAGTTGGAGCAACACCTCATCGGCTCGTTTCACGATAGATTGAGGCATGCCGGCGAGTTTTGCTACATGAATACCGAAGCTATGTTCCGACCCTCCACGGGCCAATTTGCGCAAGAAAACCACCTTGTTGTCGATTTCTTTGACCGATACATTATAGTTTACCACGCGCGAGAAAGTCTTTTCCATCTCGTTGAGTTCGTGGTAGTGAGTAGCAAAGAGAGTTTTAGGGTGGATGCCACGATATTCGTGGATATGTTCTACAATGGCCCATGCGATTGAGATGCCGTCGTAGGTAGATGTGCCGCGGCCCAATTCGTCAAAGAGGATGAGGCTTCGCTCGCTCATGTTGTTGAGGATTGAAGCAGCCTCGTTCATTTCGACCATAAATGTTGACTCACCGAGCGAGATGTTGTCGCTTGCGCCCACGCGAGTGAATATCTTGTCAACTATACCTATTCGTGCGCTATCGGCAGCCACGAAACACCCTATTTGAGCCATTAACACATTGAGGGCTGTTTGGCGTAACAGAGCCGATTTACCCGACATATTGGGGCCGGTAATCATCATCACTTGAGTGCCGTTGTTGCATAGCGACACGCTGTTGGTGATATAAGGCTCGCCTATGGGTAGCTCTTTCTCGATAACTGGGTGGCGGCCTTCGACAATTTCGATAGAGAGAGAGTCATCGACCACGGGACGGTTATAGTGATTTTCCATTGCTACACGAGTGAATGCAGTGAGGCAGTCGAGGCGTGCTATCAATGATGCATTGAGTTGAATGGCAGGAGTATATTGAGCCAATGCGGCCACAAGCTCGTTATATAGTCGGGTTTCGATAACGGCAATGCGTTCTTGAGCACCGAGTATTTTTTCCTCATATTCTTTGAGCTCTTGAGTGATGTAGCGCTCGGCATTGACGAGAGTCTGCTTGCGTATCCACTCCTCGGGTACTTTGTCTTTGTGGGTGTTTGTTACCTCGATATAGTAGCCAAACACATTGTTGTAGCTAATCTTGAGGCTGGGAATGCCTGTGGCCTCGATTTCGCGCATTTGTATCTTCATGAGGTAGTCTTTGCCTTGGAAGGCTATCTCGCGAAGTTCGTCGAGTTCGGGGTCAACACCATCTTTTATCACTGTGCCACGGTTGAGCGCCGATGGTGCATCATCGACTACCTCGCGTGCTATGCGGTCGCGAATGAGAGCGCAGGGGTTGAGTTGTTCGCCAATGGCGCGTAGTGCATCGAGGTCGGCGTTGCAACATAATGCCTTGATGGGCTCAACGGCGGTGAGTGCATTGCGTAGTTGCACCACTTCGCGTGGAGTGATGCGTCCCACTGCCACTTTTGATATGAGGCGTTCGAGGTCGCCTATTTGCTCAAGAGCACTCTTTATTTCTTCTCTCTCGTCGGGGTGACGGAAGAAGTATTCTACCACATCAAGGCGGGCGTTAATCGCTTTAGAGTCTTTCAATGGGAATAACACCCAGCGACGCAACAAACGGGCTCCCATGGGGCTCAAAGTGCGGTCTATGACGCTCAAAAGACTCTTGCCGTCGTCGGCAAAACTATCAACGAGCTCAAGATTGCGCACGGTGAACTTGTCGAGGCGCACATAACGGTCTTCCTCTATGCGTGAAAGGGTGTTGATGTGCGATATCTGATTGTGTTGAGTAATGTCGAGATAGTGCAATATTGCGCCCGATGCGATAACGGCGGCTGGCATTTTGTTGATGCCAAAACCTTTTAGGCTCACGGTTTCAAATTGCTTGAGCAATCGGTCCATCGCAGCATCGTCGGTAAAAATCCAGTCGTCGAGCTCGAAGGTGAAATATCGAGCCGAGAAACTGTCTTCGATGAGGTTGCGATTGCCACGCTCTACAAGCACCTCTTTGGGGGCGAAATTGCCGAGAAGTTTGTCGATATAATCAGCGTTGCCCTCGGCAGTGAGAAACTCACCAGTGCTGATGTCGAGGAATGCCACTCCCACTACTCCGTGACGCGCAAAGTGAACGGCTGCCAAGAAGTTGTTTTCGCGGTGGTCGAGAATATTATCGTTGATTGATACCCCTGGGGTTACGAGCTCGGTGATGCCGCGTTTCACAAGTTTTTTTGTGAGTTTGGGGTCTTCGAGTTGCTCGCATATGGCTACACGCTTGCCGGCGCGCACGAGTTTTGGTAGATAAGTGTCGAGCGCATGGTGTGGAAAGCCAGCCAACTCAACATGTTGAGCCGACCCGTTGGCACGGCGAGTGAGAGTGATGCCGAGTATTTCAGAGGCGGCTATGGCATCGTCCGAAAAAGTTTCGTAGAAGTCGCCCACGCGAAAAAGAAGTATTGCATCGGGATGTTTTTGTTTCATCTCGAGATACTGTTTCATCAATGGGGTTTCTGCGATTTTCTTTGCCACGGCCTATACTTTTTGAGGTTAAAAAATGAAATGTAAAATTACAAAAACTACATCTCACCCCCAAATTTTGAGGTTGAAAAATGATAGCTTTTAATATAATGCGAAGTGTACCTCCCCTATATAGGTGTATAATAACCTATTTCATTAAGGCATTCATTATAGCTTGGCATGGGTATGCATCGGTGCAATACCATAGGTCGTCGATGCGTTGAAATAGTAGTATGATGCTAATCTCTTCCCCCTTGCGATTCTTGAAAAACGATGAATATACGATATAGTCGAGGTCGATGTAGTGCCAAAATCCGTAGTTATATATAGTATAGTCATATTCGGCATCATAGCCCATCTTTTTAGCATATCCACGAATTGGGAATCCGCCTTTTTCGTCAAGAATTTTCAATGTTGATGCGAGTAGTTCTTCGTTGGGAACGATAGTGCTATATTCTGTGGACATGCAACGACTATTGCGGAATTTTTTGTTTTTGTTAAACTTGGTCAGGAAGGCATTAAATGGCTCTTCGCCGAAGTTGCATGGGAGTGTGTCATTTAGGTTAAGGGCACACACCTCTTCATCTTCAATATAATATGATGGCACATTATACCATTGATGGCCGTCCTTTTCCCACTGTTGAGCCGATAAAGAGAGGTTTGCAATAATAATTGCGATGCTAATGAGTAATATTCGTTTCATGCTGTGAAATTGTTTTTATCTTTTGCAAATATATTATCAAAACTTCCTCTAATCCAAAAAATCATAGTGAAATTTTGGGGTATCATTATACGATGAATTCAAGGTAGTTGTCGGGAGTAACGATTGCTTTATCTTTTACGATATAGCTATTTAAAAAAGATTGAGGGATTATGGCATTTGCTTTTTTGGGATTCCACTTTATCTCATAAACCGAAAACGCCCCATCGGCTTCTTCGATATAATCAATCTCTTGCTGTGTTGAAGTGCGCCAGAAATATGGTTTTACATAACGCTGGTTGTAATGATTGCTTTTTATTCTTTCGCTAATGATAAAATTTTCCCACAAAGCGCCGATGTCTTGGCGTAGAGCTATAGGCGCGAAATTTTGTAGTATGGCATTACGAATGCCATTATCATAGAAATAAATTTTTTTGCTCTTTTTTAATTCATTGCGAATATTTCTTGAAAAAGCGTTTAGTTGAAAAATGATATAACATTTCGATAATAGATCGATGTATTTTTCCACTGTTTTGCTGTCGGAACCCACTGTTTGCGCAATTTCATTATAGGAAACTTCACTACCTAATTGTAACGCTAAAGCTATAAGGATTTTTTCAAGTAAAGCAGGACGGCGTATGTCATCAAGCGATAGCAAATCTTTATATAGATAGCTATCGGCGATATTCATCAATAGTTCTTTGGCTTCATCTGAGTGGTTGAGAATATCGGGGTAAGAACCATAAATTAACCTAAACTCAAGAGTTTGTTTTACTGCCAAAAGCCCATTTGTGTTCAATAATTCGGCGGTAGAAATGGGGAATAGGTTATATTCATACTTTCGTCCGGTCAAAGGCTCATTAATTTTGTCGTGCAACTCTAATGATGATGACCCTGTTACTAAAAGTTGTACGTTGGGGATATTGTCAATGATGCGTTTTAGTGTCATGCCAATATTTTGTACTCGTTGCGCTTCATCAATTATGATTATTTTATTTTGACCAACGAGCGCTTTCAATTCGGGCGTGTTTATATCGGTAAGTATTTCTTTTACTTCGGGTTCGTCGCAATTGAGATTTAATATTGGTTCATTACATGTTGAGGCTATTTGAGAAAAGAGTGTGCTCTTGCCCACTTGTCGTGCTCCAATTAAAATGATTGCTTTACCTTTAAATAACCGATCATTGATAATTGTTTGTAATTGTCGTTGTATCATAGAGTTCTTATTTTGGACAAAGATAGGTCAAAACTTCCTCTAATCCAAAAAATCATAGTGAAATTTTGGATTACAATCCAAAAATATATATATAAATTTTGGATTAGGGCTTTTTTTGGGCGATTTTAGATGGTGGGTGGTGTGTTTTTTTAGGATATAATAACTTAATTAAATGATAAAAGCCACAGCCCACGGTGGGAGCATTTTCTTCTATATTCTCATCCAATCGCTGCGCAAAAAAGCAATATTTGTTTGGGATTATATCTTCATATTTAAGTATACCTAAAAATACAAAAACTTTAGGACATAGCAAAGCCCTAGCTTGGGAAAGTTAGGGCTTTTTCGTTTTTTATGAGACAATGAGGGTGTGACTGTATTTTGAAATTCCCTCCCTTTTCTTAAAGACAACTTATGAGTCTTGACGATACCGCATTAAACAAGAAGATAGCCGTTTATTCTTCTTCAGAATCTCCGGTATATTCTTGTTCTATGATTACCTCGTCAATTTTTATGAGCGTGTTTGTGTTAAATCCTATCAATTCAGGACAACCATTTTTCTCTGTTCGGATTAATTCTACATTATCAACAGTTAATGTTACATCGTTGCCTATGAACTCAATAACAAACTCTATTATTTTATCATTTCCCTTAGGTAGTTTTATTTTAGATTGAATGAGTTTATAATCAACAAAACTAAAAAGTCTATTTTCTGTGACTCCGGCAAAAAATACTGGTGTCAAATTACTATCCCAAAAGAAGATATTTAGTCCCATCTTTTTATTAAACTTAGGAATAAGAATCTTTGCTGTTATTTTGAAGTCGTAGTTTCCATTAATTGGAAGTTTGACGTTTGTTGCCGCACCTTGGCGTTTTTTGTGGCATTTCAATTCAATAAAGCCTTCTTTGATGATTGCTGACCCAGTTTTGTTTGAAAATTCTTCCCATCCCAATGTCGCTCCATTTTCGAAGTCTTCAACTATTTTTATCTGCGCATTTAGTGTCATAGCGCAAATGAGTATAATTATCAAAAATATAGTTCTCATTGTTTGATTGTTTTAGGTTAGAATTCGCCGATACGTGATTGCATCTCGTTAATCATTGGTTCATATTTCTTGAGCACTCTTGGCCATTGTTTGTAGCCGTGGTCTCCTTGGCTATTTTGTGGTGCTATTTCTGTTGAAATGCGTATTTGATAAGCAAGCCCATCACCCCCGGTTATTTGTTTTACCTGAACTCTTGTTCTGACCTTAACATCTGCTTTTGGGAAACGATTTATATACCATGCCGTATTCATATATCCAGCAGCCTTATCTGAAGTTTTAATTTCATCAAAGTAATTTAGCAATACTTGAGAAAGTATTTTCCATGCAAGATTCTCATCGACATCCTTACGTACGTTTATCGTAAAATATTTATTCGCCAAATCAGAAGTAACCGAACTTTCCAATGCATCATCTTCCTGCAGGGTTATAGAGATGTTTTTTCGGGAGTCGCTTTTGTAGATTTTAAGAGTTTTTTTTACGTATCCCGGTTCTTCAACTTTTACACTGAAAAATTCATCGTTTCTTTTGAAATTCAACACATAAACTCCGTCACTTACATAACTACCATCCACATATATTTTAGCAGTTTCTGGCGTAGTTACAATCTTTATTTTTTTTGCGTGTATCTCATTTGGGCATAATGCAATTGAGAATATAATAGTGAAAAATAATATTACTTTTTTCATAATTATTTAAGTAAATTTAGTTTGAGTATATCCCGACTCTTTTTACGGCCTTTCGGATTATGCCGACAGTCCCTATGTATTATATTACAAGATACATACAAAAAAAGCGCAGGACTCTTTAGTGTATTCCTATTCAGAGGTGTTTGGCATAACCTACCAGTAGAACAACTAAAAAGCCCGCGTTATAGTGTACGGGCATTTTAGCTATTATTCTTACTGGTATTCCTTCTGTCGCCAAACTTTCTGAATAGTAGAATAAAGCTAAAACGCTTTTCCAAATATGTCTTAAATGTACGTATCTTTCAGTACGTTAATTTTTCATAAGCAACTTGTTTTTGGGTTTAAAAATCATTTTCACCACAAAGATATACGAAATAATTGAAAATACATAAAATCTATGTATTTAATGAGATGTAAATTACACCTTGCTCTTTTTTCGGACACCTATATTTTTTGAATAGGTAAAACAAAAAGAAGATGTTCCATCGTGGAACATCTTCTTGTGTTATTGAGAGTTGTTATGCTCGATTAGAGTTGAGGGCCTGCAGCAACGAGTGCTTTACCTGCTTCGTTACCTTCGAATTTAGCGAAGTTTTTGATGAAGCGTTGAGCGAGGTCTTGAGCTTTAACGTTCCAATCTTCAACGTTAGCGTAAGTGTCGCGTGGGTCGAGGATGTTAGGATCTACGCCTGGAAGTTCAGTTGGAACTTCGAAGTCAAACATAGGGATCTTTTTAGTAGGAGCGTTGTTAATAGAGCCATCAAGGATAGCATCGATGATACCGCGAGTATCTTTGATAGAGATACGTTTGCCTGTACCGTTCCAACCAGTGTTAACCAAGTATGCTTTAGCTCCGTTAGCTTCCATTTTCTTCACGAGTTCTTCACCGTATTTAGTTGGGTGGAGTGAAAGGAATGCAGCGCCGAAACATGCAGAGAATGTTGGAGTTGGTTCAGTGATACCACGTTCAGTGCCTGCCAATTTAGCAGTGAAACCAGAAAGGAAGTAGTATTTAGCTTGTTCTGGAGTCAAGATAGATACTGGAGGAAGTACACCGAATGCGTCAGCCGAAAGGAAGATAACTTGTTTAGCAGCTGGGCCTTTAGAGATAGGCTTAACGATGTTTTCGATGTGATCGATAGGATAGCTAACGCGAGTGTTTTCAGTTACGCTCTTATCGTTGAAATCGATTTTGCCTTCAGCGTCAACAGTAACGTTTTCGAGAAGTGCGTTACGACGGATAGCGTTGTAAATATCGGGTTCGCTTTCTTTGTCGAGGTTGATAACTTTTGCGTAGCAACCACCTTCGTAGTTGAATACACCTTCGTCGTCCCAACCGTGTTCGTCGTCACCGATGAGTTTACGTTTTGGGTCAGTTGAAAGAGTAGTTTTACCAGTACCTGAAAGACCGAAGAAGATAGCTGTGCTCTTTTCTTCCATGTCGGTGTTAGCCGAGCAGTGCATTGAAGCGATACCTTCAAGTGGTTTGAAGTAGTTCATCATTGAGAAGAGACCTTTCTTCATTTCACCACCATACCAAGTGTTGATGATAACTTGTTCTTTAGTAGTGAGGTTGAATACTACTGCAGTTTCAGAGTTAAGACCGAGTTCTTTGTAGTTTTCAACTTTAGCTTTAGAAGCGTTGTAAACAACGAAGTCGGGTTCGAAATCTTTAAGTTGTTCTTCAGTAGGACGGATGAACATGTTTTTAACGAAGTGAGCTTGCCAAGCAACTTCAACGATGAAGCGCACTTTCAAGCAAGTAGCCATGTTAGCACCGCAGAAACCATCTACTACATAAAGTTTCTTGTTAGAAAGAGTTTTAACAGCGAGGTCTTTAAGAGTGTTCCAAGTTTCTGTTGTTACAGGCTTGTTGTCGTTTTTATATTCTTCTGAAGTCCACCATACAGTGTTTTCGCTTGTAGCGTCTTTTACGATATATTTATCTTTAGGAGAACGACCAGTGTAGATACCAGTCATTACATTTACTGTGTCAAGTTCAGTAGCTTGACCTTTTTCATAACCTTCAAGACAAGAGCAAGTTTCGTCTTTGTAAAGTTGCTCGTAAGAAGGGTTGTACACGATTTCAGTTGTTCCTGAAATACCATACTTGCTTAAATCAATTTTGCTCATTTGTGTAAGACTTTAATATATAAACAGTTAATAATAATTTTCAGTAAAATCAAATTTCACCTATATTTCCAAGTACAAAGTTAATTATTTTATTTGGGATATACACATTCAAATAAGGAAATTTTTCCGTATTTATATTTTTTAACACTATGAGGTTTGACAAGTGACTTGCTGAACTGGAAATAGGGCGTTTTTTGCCGTAGGGGTGCGCAAAAATAGTGTGCCCAATTGCGAGATATTAAGATTTTAGAGGGTCTCTCAATACATATAGTATTGATGAATCATGACGGGGAAGTGGCATGATTTGCACATCGGCATCAAATGAGTGTGCGCTCTCGGTGCCATCCCCTATTTTGTACCCTTTTTGGAATAGTGGGGAGGTTACGGCGGCGAGTGCTATGTTGGGTGTGTTGTTGTCGTTGCTCAAGTGACAAAGGAATATGTGGCTCAACTTGTCGCTATAAATTTCGGCGATATATCGAGCTGTGACAATGTTGTCGAGGTGTCCATTGTCGGCAAGGATGCGCGCTTTGAGGTATTCGGGATATTTGCCATTGGTGAGCATCTCTTTATCGTAGTTGCTTTCAATCATTATATAGTTGGCTTGGCGCATATAAAAATCTACTCGTGGAGTGATGCAACCAAGGTCGGTGGCAATAGAAAATTTGTGATTGCCGTTTTCGATGAAGAAGCCCACATTGTCGGTGCCATCGTGCGACACCTCAAACGCTGTGATTTTGAAATTGCCTATTTCAAAAGGTATCTCTTTGTAGAAGGGACGGTGGTAGTCTTTAAAACGGCGCGAAATGTTGTGGCGGCGCATAATGCCGTTGAGCGTTTTAGGGGTGCAATAGATGCCTATGTGGCGATAGCGTCGCACGATAGAGTAGGCAAAGCGTATGTGGTCGCCATGGTCGTGGGTGATGCAAATGCCTTTGATGTGATCCATCGAAATGCCATTGCGTGCCAGTTCGCTCACCACTTTGTTATTGTCAATTCCGGCGTCAATCAATATTCCACAATTGTCATCGCCAAGATATGCACAGTTGCCACTGCTACCACTTCCCAAGGAAATGAATTTCAAGGTTGATGGCTTGGCCATCGGTTTGAGTGGTGTAATGGGAGTTGCAGGTTGCTCAACTTCCTCTTGGGCAATCTCGGGCTCGGTGTTATTTGATGCGAAATTTATTGCGCTACGCTTCTCGGTCGAAGGAGCGCTTATCTCGTCAAATAACCCTGGGAGGTCTTGAAGTGGTTTTAGTCTGCGTTTCTTTGCCATTTCAATGGTGATTTATGAGAACAAGAGGAAAATGGTGGGGATTTTATTGTAATTATAAGTGGCTTTGCTCCATTTAGAAAGTGGACGAGTGATAATCGATTGATTGGGGCCGGTGATGTCGCTTGCAACACATAGCAACATGTCGCCAGGGAGTGAATGCGACAATTCGTCAATCAATTTATTGTTGCGATAGGGCGTCTCAATGAAGATTTGTGTTTGGCGCTCGCGACGAATGCGTCGTTCAAGTTCTTTCAATTTGCCGCTACGAGCCGCTTGCTCAATGGGTAGATAGCCATTAAAAGCAAAACTTTGGCCATTAAATCCCGAAGCCATTAGCGACAAGAGGATACTTGATGGTCCCACAAGTGGTATCACATTATATCCTCGTTGTTGAGCGATAGCTACCACATCAGCGCCTGGGTCGGCAATTGCAGGGCATCCGGCTTCTGATATTATACCCATACTGTGCCCTTGTTTCATGGGGTCGAGCATGGCTGGAATTGCCGATGCATCGGTGTGCTCATTGAGTGTAAAAAATGTCAATTGGTCAATATCTATTGAGCGATCGCAGGCCTTAAGAAAACGACGCGCCGATCGTATATTCTCAACAATAAAATATTTAATGGTGGGAATAATAGCGATGTTGTGCGCGGGCAACACATTTTCCAATGGGGTGTCGCCAAGCGATACAGGGAATAAATATAGTGATGGAGTAGTTGACATTTGTCGTTATGAAAACCGGTTATGTTGGATGTATTATATGTTTCGGGAATTTCGTTGAAGTGCAATTCAATATTCCTTTATATAAAAAGGAGCGAGAGTCTTTATTTTGACGCTCACTCCCTTGTATTATATTTTACGCATCAGCGAGTGATGAATAAATATTAGTTGTTTTCGTAGAAGTCAAGTACTTTTGACTCAAATGTATCATTACCTTTGAGGATGCCAAACATGTTGCGAAGAAGTGTACCAGCACCAAAGATTTGTTTGTAGTGCTCGCTATATTCTTTGAAGTTGTAAGGACGACCTTCGGTAGTGATGTCGGTGATTTGGGCTACAACAACTGCTTTGTTTGTTTTGAAAGGTGCGAAGAGTTGACCTTTTTGACCAGCGCAAATTTTGCCGATGAAAGCAAATTCGTTGTTGCCAAGAGTGTTAACCGATGAGTTGCTGAAAGTTACACTTGCGTTAGTGATAGTGTCGCCTGTGAGAGCTGTATAACCAGCGAGGTCTTTAGCACCTTTGCTATTGAAGTCGTTGATGATTGATTCAGCTTTCTTGTTGTTGCGAACGATTTCAGTAAGCGCGTTTTTGATTGATTGATCTTCAACAGTCATATAGTCGTTGTAGATACCTGTAACAGCAGCTACGATGAGACGATCGTTGTCGCGATTAGTAAATGGAATAGATACTGCGCCTTTGTCGGCATTCATCGCCCATTTTACTACGCTACGAGTTTCAGGAATGAAACCATTGATGAGGCTTGTTGTTGCATCAATGCGAGCAGAACTGATTGTGTAACCTGCTTCAGCTGCATTTTTAGCGAATTCTTCGGCAGTTGTGTTTTTAGCAAGGAATTCGTTCAATTTGCCATTGATGTCATCAATTGTTTTTTGTGAAGGCTCAACAACATATGTGATTTCTGCTACTTCGCTGATTTTTACAGCAGGAGTAGTTTTGTTTACGACATAAATAGCTTGAAGGCGGTCGTTGTTTACAACAGTGTCAACAACGATTTTTTGGCCTGCAGTAGCTTTCAATAATTTAGCTTTCAAGTTAGGATCGGTGTTAGGAGTTGAAAGTTGGATCCATACACTGTCGGCACCTTGAGTTTTAATATTTTGATCGTCTTTGCTGATGAAAGAGCTTGCTTTTGCACCACCATTGATTGCTTTCATGATTGAGTCAAATACTGTAGTGTCGGCTACTTGAATAACTGAAATGTTGATAGAGTCCATTTCAGTTTTTGAACTCAATATTTTAGCAATGCTATAAGTTTTGTCGAGTTTAGAAACGATACCAGCTTGACCCACTTTTGCTGAGTCAACAAAGTTCTTAAGTTGAAGATCTTTGATTTGGCTTGGTGCGTAAGTTTTGTTTTTGATGTTGAAGTTCACATCGGCAGCGATAGCTTCTACGCCATTACAGTTGTTGAGAGCAGCAACTGCGTCTTTTACGATTTTGTCGGCATTAGCGTTGTCGATAGCTGATGGGTTGAGAAGCACAGAGAAGAAATCAATTGTACGCATCTCGTTTTCCAATGCATAAACGCCTTTGTTTTTGTTCCATTCAGCTTTGATTTCGTCGTCGCTAACAGGGAATTTGTCGTCGGGAAGCGAAGCGAGTTCTTTGCTTGTAAATGAAACAATGAATTTTTGGTTTACAGCGTTGTATGCTTCTTTTGCATCAAGTTCGTTAGCAGCAAGAAGACCGTTGAACATATAACCATAGATGAAATCTTTGATTTGAGTTTCGGTTTCTCTTTCTAACGATGCAAGTTGAGATTTCAATTGTTCTGCAACTTCGGGAGTGAGGTTGTATTTACCTGGGTTCTTGATTGCATCAATGATTTGAGCTGTTTGAGGATTGAGAGCGATGAAATCGGCAAGTTCTTTGTCGGTAACAACGATGCCAAGGGCATTAATTTCTTCGTTCATCATTGATTCGAAGAGCATTTGTTGAAGCACTTGAGCTTGCATCATTTCAGGGTCTTGTTGTTGACCTTGAGCTTGCATTTGTTGATTTGCTTCGTTAAGGCGTTGTTGATAGAGTTGAACATCAATTTCGTTATCTCCAATCTTGGCTACAGTTGTACCGTTGCCAAATAAACTGCGACCTGAATTAAAGAAGTCGCCAAGGATGAATGCAAGCAATGCTACGATAATTACAGTGAATAGCAATACTGACTTGCTTCTGATTTTTTCTAAAGTTGCCATTTATTTAAGTGTTTTATTTTTAATTTTTCTATTGTTTGTCGTTAATGCAATTTTATGAAAAATATGCAATAAGCGCACAAAGATACATCTTTTTCCTTATCTTTCAAAACAATTTTTGGGAATTTCTACAATTTCCGCATTTTAGATAAACTTTAGCTCTCGGTTAAGGCCTTTTGAGAGCATTATGCAATTTGCTATTATATATTATTGACTTTTTATTCAATTATATAAGTTGCGCTACACATTTGCTCTACTCAATGCCTAATGTCTCAAAAACGGAGTTTATAGAACTTCCCTCAAAAAAAATTAAAGGCCAAACTTTTCTTTAATTACATCTACATAGTCGCCCTTTTCCCAAGTAAAGAGTTCTACTTCGATGGTCTTTTCGCCTTCATATTTTGATGCGAATGTTTTGGTGACGGTCATAGGGGTGCGTCCCATGTGGCCATATGAAGCAGTTTCTTGGTATATAGGGTTACGGAGTTTTAGACGCTCTTCGATGGCAAATGGGCGCATGTCGAAGATGTCGTTCACGATTGCCGAGATTTCGGCGTCGTTCATATTCACTTTAGCCGACCCGTTGGTGTTTACATAAAGGCTCACTGGTTTTGCAACACCAATAGCGTAGGCAACTTGCACGAGTGCTTCATCGGCAACACCTGCCATTACGAGGTTTTTGGCTATGTGGCGTGCTGCATAGGCTGCCGAGCGGTCAACTTTTGAGGGGTCTTTGCCCGAGAATGCACCACCACCATGAGCACCACGGCCACCATAAGTGTCAACGATGATTTTACGGCCAGTCAATCCAGTGTCGCCGTGAGGACCACCAATAACAAATTTGCCAGTGGGGTTCACATGGAGTATAAATTTGTCGTCAAAGAGTGCTTGAACCTTTTCGGGAAGTTGTGCTATCACGCGAGGAATAAGAATTGTTGCTACATCATTTTTTATAATAGCAAGCATTTCTTCATCGGCTTGGTCTTGGCTTTTGCCTTCGCAAGGTTTGATGAATTCATCGTGTTGTGTTGATATTACGATAGTGTGAATGCGAGCAGGCTTGCCCTCGGGAGTATATTCTACTGTTACTTGGCTCTTTGAATCGGGGCGCAAATAGGTCATTTCTTCGCCAGCACGACGAATGTTTGATAGCTCTTTAAGCAATTTATGACTCAAGTCGAGAGGGAGGGGCATGTAGCTATCGGTTTCGTTACATGCATAGCCAAACATCATGCCTTGGTCACCTGCACCTTGGTTTTCGAGATCTTCGCGTTCCACGCCACGATTGATATCGGCACTTTGCTCGTGAAGAGCAGAAAGAACGCCACATGCATCGCCATCAAACTTTAATTCGCTACGGTCATAGCCAATGCCATTGATAACTCGGCGAGTTACATCCATGAGGTCAATGTAAGCTTTACTTTTCACCTCTCCGGCAATAACTACTTGTCCAGTAGTTACAAGTGTTTCGCATGCCACTTTTGATTGTGGGTCGTAGGCGAGAAATTCGTCAAGAATTGCGTCTGAAATTTGGTCGGCTACTTTATCGGGATGTCCTTCCGATACCGACTCCGAAGTAAATAGGTAGTTCATATTCTTTAGTTGTTTTTAATTAATAATCAAAATAAAAAAAAGCTATCGTGCAACATTTGCTTGCCGACAGCCTCAACTAAAGCCACAAACTATTAAAAACATAAATAGTGTGTTGTGCGCGGTTTTAGCATTTTTTTATGTGGTTGCAAGCAGCCAAATTTTTCCACGATGGATTTAAATCCAGTGCAAAGGTAGTGCAATTTATGCGTATTAGCAAATTTAATCTCGAAAATCAATGATATATTGAGGTTTATTTGCATTTTTTTGTCGTTGGTATAGGTTAATTGTACTATTTATAAAATAGTCGAGATGTCTAATTTTAGAGATTAACGGAAGTGATTTTGGGATGAAACTACAGGAAAACAAAAAAAGTTAAGTGCATTAACGAGAGTATAGAGGAAGATAGATAAAATTAACCAAAATTATGCATTGTAAAGGGTTGTCGGTATATTATAATTTCAGAGGAAATAAGTTCATACTAATTTTACGCATTCATTTTTGTCGAATAAAAACTTAAACAACATAAAACTACTATTCAAAAGATGAGAAAACTTATAACAAGTGCAGTAACCCTTGCGATAATTGCCACACTGGGAGCGCTACAAATACAGGCGGAGACCAATGATTATAGCATTGAGGTAAAAAACTACACATTCAGTAAACATTCGCGATCAACAAATCCATTGTATGGTATCACTTACACCGAAGAAGATGCTAATTATACAGATATTAACTGGCCGTTAGCAGAAACGAGTCATGCATATCAACAAAGCAACTATTCTTATACCCTTGCTACGGCTCAAATGGTGCGCCAATTTGGGGTGTCGATGGGGGTTGTTTATTGGATTAACCCTGCTGAAAATTATATCTATTGGTGGAACACTGTGACAGGGGAGTCGGGTAGAACAGCTCCTACAAAATCATATGGTGTGGGGTATGCCGATGGTATAAATAATCCTAATTTTGCATTTACATTTAAAGGCGCTGAAACTGGTTCGGGTGCAATGGCTCAAGACTGGGCTGGTAATCTTGTGCATATGTGGAACGATGGAATGAACGGATGGGGAAATACTCCTGGCACTCATTTCGTACAAGGTTATGCAGTATATAAAGCTGCTAAAAATTATGGCGAATTGATGGACTTTACTCCTAAATTGTCAAAAATGAACGACACCGGACGTGCAAGCTATCCTTTCTATCGTCGTTTAATAAACGAAAGCGATGGAAAATTAACAGGGTCGTCAATATCAGATTTATCTAATTATGAGTATTTTCCACCAACATCAAATACTCCCAACCCCAACTATCCTGCAAGGTCGATAGATTGGGCTAATAAATATTATCATAAAGCAAATACAAGTATTACAAAATTACCTACTGACTTCCTTGGAGTTTCGGGCGACCTTTGGGGAAAAGGCATTCTTCAAGACGCTAATGCTAAAGTTGCTCCAAGTTCGTATTATAATGGTTATTCAACCGGACAAATATTCCATGCATGTGATACGATAGTATATGGTAATATGTTTGCCGATGGGCAATATACCAACTGGTATCTTAATTATACTCTTACTGTAGGGAATCGTACTTCACCAGAATATTATCCTTCTAAAACCTTGTGGAAGAATACAAGCGTAGCTAATCATTGGCACCCTCGAGATTATGCTTTTGAAAATGCTGCTACTGAATATTTCTTCATGGAATCAGATGTGCTTGAGTATTTTTGGAGCATTCCATTCGCTGGATTGGCTGAATATGATATTTCGGACCGTACTACTAATAAATGGCATGGATATGTTGATGACTTAAACTATAGTAGTTATATTGGTACCACAACGACCAATCGCACAAAATCCGACCAAATGTCCTCTCCTGAGGTTGATTCAATCAAGGGTACTCGTGTAATTGTCCACAATTATTGGTTGCAATGGATGCCAACTGATATTAGCGATACTGATAACGATGCAACTAAACGAAATGGGTCAATCATTATTCAATATTCAAAATATGATGGAGGGTTAAATGCCTCAACCCCAGTATTTACTGGTGATCCAACTCGCACATATGCTCCTATTGGTTATACATATGGTTGGGCCGAAACAAAAGCTTCAACCAACAAACCTGCTCCAACTCCCAACTTCCCTGTGAAGTTCCAAAATACAACAGTGAGTAGCTGGAATGAGTTGGAACGTGTAAACGACAACGTATTTGGTCTTTATACTCACGTTCCCGGTCGAGGATTTGCGAAATACTTTATAACAGCAGTAAAGCCTAATAATGCTGTTTCAAATTTGCAAATATCTCAAAGTTGGAACGCTAACGGTGATCCTGTGCATACATTGACATGGACTCCTCAAACTTATGACCGTGAAACAATGCACACCTACGAAGTGTGGTATCGCAAGAAAAAAGTAGGAACTTCAAGTTACGAAGATAAGAAAACTATTGGTGGCACAAGCCGTGATGTGTGGATGCTTGCAGGTAAAGCAAGTGTGAAATATAAAGGAGCTGCTGACTCAACCAAAGTTGTGACATCAGGCTCTAAAACTTATACTATTCCTAATGCGACTTTCTATAACTCATATGAAGGTTGTAAATTTGAATTTGTAGCACCTCGAGGCGATAACGGCGATGGCACTAAATATGACCGAACTTATGAATATCTTGTAATTCCAGTATATGATGCTTCGGCTCATCGTGGTACTGAAAGTGGTGTTATTTCAATAAATGCTGTTGCTGCGCCAAGTAAAATATATGGTAATCTATATCAAGTTACTGAAAAGAACGCAAATGGCGAAACCCTTTATGGATTCAGTATTCGTCTTGACCCATATTTCCTCCCTGGAGCACAAGGAAGTACCGAAGCAAAACGCCTCATCATCACAAGTGCAGGTGGAGAAGAAGGTTCTAATAAATTAAAAGATGCTGTTTCGGTTACATTGGCCGATGGTACACCTCTCACTCCATTGGATGGTATAACATTCCAGTCAACATCTAGTGGTGGTACTACTACACATGGAGCGTATGCATTATCTATTGATATTACAGGGAAAGTAGGCGCCGACGGCAAATTGCCATCTATTATATGGCACAATGTAAACCCCGATTTGGAATTCCAATTGGCTGCTCACATAGAATCAACATCTACCTATCAATATTCAGGAACAGGAAATCTCTCTACAACATTGTATGTTCCCGATTTGGTGTGGTCAACTACTCCTGCCGATTTTTATAAATTGGTTGGTGATTATGAGTCATTAACGGGGAATGATGATATGCCTATAGGTTCCTTCCGTCGCATTGACCCTGTGACCAATGCCCTTGACGAAAGTCCGTCCAATCCTGTGTCTTTCAAGAATGCTAATTATTACGGCACGAGAGGGAGTGTATTGAAACCAGTATATGTAACAGACGAAGTGCTTGGGAAGAAAAATCAAGAAACCGGTAAATATGAAAACGCAGGGTGGAGAGTTGCCTATGGTATTTATATTACAGATGAAAATGGCAATGATTTTACTAAGGCACAGTTAGAAGACCAATTGCATTCAGCTGCATACGCAGAATGTTACTCCAACATAAGCGATGTAATATGCGATGCTATAGGAATGAAAGTTGAATATGCCGAAGAAGTGGCTGAAGATGGTCGCATTCGCAAGGTGTATTGTCCTACACAAAAAACATATAAAGCAAAAGTAGATGTGGTATATCGACGCATGGATGCCGATGGGAATGCCGATGGGTTGGAAATTGTCAAGACAACATATACCGATATTGTTATTGGTTCAACTACGCTACCTGAATTGGGCGTAAAAAACACAACAAACAATACTGTGTTAGGCGCATTGTATCAACGCAGTGGCTCGCACTTCTATTATAATAGCAACACCGAAGAGGGATATTATCCATTCTATTATGATGCGGCAATGTTGTTTAATTGGGATGAATATAACTCACTCAATCGTTATATGGGTTATTATGGCGCTTCAAAAGCAGTGTGTTATGGTCACTATGAGAATCCCGAGCATAACCCCAATACATGGGTGCAATATCATGCAGGTTCAATTTTGACCGACGACCAAGTAAATAGCCTCAACGGTTCAAATGCAGCATTGACTAATGGAACTATTGGATATGATGGTTCAAACAACTGGTCGGCTCTAGCAATTCAAAACAACCAAGTGCCTATGCTTATACACTATGTACATGGAGCCAATACACCACTTGCTTCAACCGAAGAGGCGGTATCAAAAATAAAATTTGATGTCACATTGACAGCCGAATATCCTATTGTCAATTATAGCAACCTTAATGCTGGTATCATGATAGCTGAAGATCCTGCAACTTATGATATACCATTGAATGCTGGTTCAATGAATGTAATGACAGTTCCCACACAACTTTCCGATATGTATGTAAATACAGCAAGTGTTACTACCGGCGTAGAGGGTATTCTCACTAATGCTTGTGGTGGATGGCAGTTGTATCCTAACCCTGTGGGTAGTTTCGTTACAATTGAGGCTCCAATGCTTATCAATGATGTGAAGATATTCTCAATGGATGGTCAATT
Source organism: Muribaculaceae bacterium (assembly GCA_045646905.1). Lineage (GTDB taxonomy): Bacteria > Bacteroidota > Bacteroidia > Bacteroidales > Muribaculaceae > RGIG4079. The sequence goes on along the minus strand of JAZRLP010000026.1, from coordinate 41,496 downwards.
GGTAAAAGTGGTGAAAGGAGTAAAAGACACCACAGTGAAAATCAATGTAGAAGAATTGCCTCAAGGTGTTTATATTGTAAATACCCTTGGAGTAGCAAAAATGATGATAAAACTTTAATCTTTTTTAAATTTTAATTTTAATAATAGTAGTTGTATTAGGAGAGTGTTCGCAGTGATTGCGAGCGCTCTCTCCTTTTTATGAGGTGTAGAGTAGTGAAATGGAGTGAAAAATATTGGCACAAAATTTGATATATTAAAGTGTGATTGTGAATGGGCGAAATTATAAAATATCAAATAGTTAATTTAAACCAATTAATCTAAAAGTTATTATGGGAAAAGTAATCAAGACAAAGTTAGTCCCGAAGGGGATTTGTCTTAACTTCTTTGGACTATTCTTGACGCAGGACAAATCGTGGATTGATAAATATGTAGTCAATCATGAGTTAATTCACACTGCACAACAAAAAGAAATGTTGTGGATTCCGTTTTATATAGTTTATCTAATTGAATGGGTGATTCGATTGTGTCAACATCTAAATTGGCACAAAGCATATATGAGCATTTCGTTTGAGAAAGAAGCATATAAATATGGGAATGATTTGCAATATCTTAAAAATAGAAAATGTTTTGCTCAATGGCGAGTGTAAACATCGCACAAAGATATATAAGTGCTATTATAAAAAATACACATAACAAAGGGTAAAACTTATGGTGAAAAAAATCTTTAAAATTGTAGCAATTAATCTACTCAAGATTGCACAACAATTAAATATAACTTACAACGAGGTCAATATAATTGTGTATTATTTGTTGATTCCGTTTTCGTGGACTATAATGCTCGATTGTTGGATGGGACTTCCTATTACAACTGCTATGCTACTATTGATATGGGTGGGGATATTAATAGCTACTCGTGGCACTTTTAGTGAGTGGTGTGACAAGGTGTTTTTTAGTTCGGTAGATTTTCTCAACTATTTTAATCGTTGGGGTGGTAATTATGTGTTAAACTCGGTAATAATATGCGTATTGATCCCAATATTGATATATGTGGGACTGATATTGTTGCTGATTTAGGCCGAAATTGTATTGATTTTCGTGGATTTCGAGCCGAAAATTGATTAAAAATTAATTATCCGTCCTCAATTTTCAATTCTTTTGCATATCTTTGCAACTTATAAAACCATCGTTGAAAGAAGTGGAGCAAGTTAACCCTATTTTTAACCTATAAAAGATTTAGACAATATGCGACAAGTAAAACCCAAAAAGGCTCTTGGTCAACATTTTTTGACCGATTTGAGTGTGGCAGCACGCATTGCGGCTACAATCGACGATTATAAAGGTGTGCCAGTTCTCGAGGTGGGGCCAGGTATGGGTGTGCTCACTCGCTTTTTGCTCGATAATGGTCACGATGTAAAAGTGGCTGAAATCGATAGCGAGAGTGTGGTTTATCTCAATGAGAATTTCCCCGATTTAGAAGGGCGTATCATTGAGGGCGACTTCCTTCAAATGCGACTTGAAGAGTTGTACGAGGGGGGCGACTTTTGTGTGATAGGTAATTATCCCTATAATATTTCTTCGCAGATATTCTTCAAAGTACTTGACTATAAAGACAAAGTGACTTGTTGCTCGGGAATGCTACAAAAAGAGGTTGCCGAGCGATTGGCTGCCGGCCCTGGCACTAAAACTCGTGGCATATTGAGTGTGTTGTTGCAAGCGTGGTATGATGTAGAATATTTGTTTACCGTTAATGAAAATGTATTTAATCCTCCCCCCAAAGTGAAATCGGGGGTGGTGAAGCTGGTGCGAAATGCCGTCACCGATCTTGGTTGCGATGAGCGATTGTTTAAGACGGTGGTGAAAACATCGTTTGGTCAGCGTCGAAAAACATTGCGTAACTCCCTGCGTGGGTTGTTGCCGCCCGAATCGACGATTCCCGATGACCCTATTTTTACTCGCCGACCAGAGCAATTGAGCGTTGAGGAATTTATCTACCTCACCAATCTTGTTGCCGAGTTGCGCAAATAAGAGAGAAATACATTATTAGTTAACTTGTTCATCTACTTTCTTTATGAAGGAATATACTCCCGAATACCTCGAACACATTCGCGAGGTAATTCATACCCAAAATATCGAAATAGCTCGCAAAGAACTTGAAGGGCTACACCCAGCCGACATTGCCGAGTTGTATCAAAATCTCAATCTCAAAGAGGCCGAATTTTTATATGACCTCCTCGATGAAGATACTGCGGCCGATGTGTTGATGGAACTCGATGAGGACGACCGTCGCAAACTTTTGCGCGACATGCCTGCCGAGGAGATTGCAAGCCACATTGACCACCTCGATACCGACGACGCGGTAGATATTATCCAAGAACTCGACGAAGAAGATCGTGAGGAGATTCTCTCGCACATCGACGATGTGGAGCAAGCCGGTGACATCATCGACCTTTTGAAATATGATGAAGACACTGCTGGTGGTATCATGGGTAAGGAAATGATTGTGGTGAACCAAGAGTGGAGTATGCCCGAGTGTATCAAGCAGATGCGCATGCAAGCCGAAGAAATCGACGAACTATATAACATATATGTAGTTGACGGCGATAATCGACTCAAGGGGATTTTTCCTCTTAAAACGATGATTACCCACCCATCGGTGTCGAAGATTAAGCATGTGATGGAGGTTGACCCAGTATCGGTAAAGGACGATGCGCCTATTGAAGATGTGGCACGCGATTTTGAAAAGTATGACCTTGTGGCAATGCCAGTAGTTGACTCAATCGGACGCCTTGTGGGACGCATCACGGTCGATGATGTAATGGACCAAGTGCGCGAATCGAGTGAGCGTGACTACCAATTAGCATCGGGTCTTTCGGCCGATGTTGAATCGGACGACTCAATGTTCACACAAATCAAGGCTCGTATGCCTTGGTTATTGATAGGTGTATTTGGGGGATTGGCAGCATCATGGTTGCTTGGCTTGTTTGAAAATTTCAACCCCATTTTGGCTCTCTTTATCCCGCTGATTTGTGGCACCGGAGGAAATGTGGGAATACAGTCATCGGCTATTATTGTGCAAGGCCTTGCTAACGGTTCGCTTGAGTTGAAAGACTCGGGGAAACAAATAATGAAAGAAATGGGTGTGGGATTATTTAATGCGCTCATCATTTCGCTTGTGGTATTTGCCTATGCGGTGATATTCCATAGCACATCAATATCAGTGCCCATCTCGGTAGCATTGTCGGTGTTCTCGGTTGTGATATTTGCGTCGATTTTCGGCACATTTGTACCCTTAACACTCGAGCGATTTAATATCGACCCTGCGCTTGCTACAGGCCCATTTATCACAATTACCAACGACATCGTAGGGGTAGTGATTTATATGGCAATCAGTTCGGCATTGATTAATGCCTTGGGTGCTGCGCTATAATGTAACGACTTGAAACTAAATTATTAACCTATTATTTTATCTTATTATGAACACAGTTATATATTTATTGGTATCGTTTTTCTTGGGGGCAATTATGGCCGGTTTGTTAAAGAGATGGGATGATAAAAAGTCAGAAGAATCGCCTCAAGAGGAATCTCAAAAACTGTCGGACTCTAATTCGATTGCGCTACAGTCATTCTTGCGAAATCGCATGAATGTGAGTGATGGTGAAAATGTGCGACCCGAAATGCCAAAATCATCCGACTTGTTGTTATGTGGCATTCTTGAAGAATTAGACATTGCTACATTGGGCAAAGCTCTCAAAATGACGATTAAAAGTGGTGATAAGATTGAAGAAATCACCGATGAATATCAAATCTTGAGTTTTGATATCCGTGAGTATGTGAAGTCGCATCCCGAGGGTAGAACGATAAATACAATAATGTTTCATATCCAATTTGAAAATAGGGATGTGATGATGACTATGATTGCAAATAGTCAATATACCGAACATACTCGATATTTTAAAATAAATGCTTTTACATCAATCAGTGATGTGCAATATCTTTCATATAATTCACTTGTAGAAGTGCGCTTCACCGATTCCGACCAAGATTATTGGGAGGCTAAATATATGATTGATAAGGCTAAATCCGAAATCGAGAGTGGAGAATATTCCAATGAGACCCTTGTTACATTGTCGGTGATGAGACCATCGATATCAAGCAATCATTATTGGGGATCGAAATATTTTCAAAAAGCAGTCGCGTCAAAGGATGATGCTGACTTTATGTATCAAGCATTGTATTTTCTAAGGGAGGCAGATAAAGAGTTGCGAAAGGATTTTGATTGTCTAACCGAGGATGGACTCAAAGCATTGGCCGAAATTAATATGAATATCGGGCAGTTGTTGTTGATAAACGGCCATCCCGAAAAAGCATATGTTCATTTGGAATTGGGACGACGCACAAACACTATTATAGGCGAAATGTTGTATGTTGATTGTTTGTGTATGCAGTCGCATCCTTTTGCCGAAGCTGTGATAAAGGATTTGTTGGCAAGATTGTTGCAGCAAATTAATCAAACAGAAAATTCGGGTGATTTAGCGATATTCAATCAATTCTTAAACCGACGATTGGTTGATGTTTATAAATCAAAAAAGCGTTACACTGATGCCGAACTGATACTCAATCGCATGCTTGTAAATGGCGAAGACGACCCTCAATATCTTAATGAAATATTGGAAGAAATTCGCAAAGAAAAAGAGCAAGCAAATCAAGAGAATGCTTAATCAATGACTAATCATAAAATGATATAATCAGAAACCCTATGACTGACTTCCTTGGCTCGGTAGAATTCTATGTATATGCCACATTGGTGGCTGCGGCGATTGTGGCGTTTCTTGCTCGCCCATCTTCGCGTGGCGAGGCTCGTCAGCACTTGCTTGCTGGCGAACTGTCAAATGCATCAAATCGTTCGTGGAGCGACAGCAATTCTGCTCAACCGGCAATTTCGTTGATTGTGCGTGACGATGGCGCGGTAGTGCTTTTTCGTCATGGCATTGAGGGGGTGTCGTCATCGGGGGCTGTGTCACTGGCTATTACGATAATAGGATTTGATATCACTATCGAAGAGCGCATCGTGCCGGGTAATAACCTTGATGATCCCATCGACACGGCTACATTTGTGCTCGATTTTCTTGCGCCCGATCGTTATCATCTCAAATACAATTCATCGGCCACATCAAGTTTTGTAGCAACAACACTTCTTGTGCGCCCCGACTATGAAAAACACCTTCAACTCAATCGGTAGGTTAAAAGTGCAATCGTTCTTTTGCTAAAAACAATCTTGTTAGAGTGTCTTGGTGAGAGTTACACACTCGGGCACTTCGGGGAGATAGTGAGTCACATAGATGAGTGTGATTTTATCGCGAGCCACAAGGTGGTTGATTATTGCGCGAATGCTTCGTTTGCGTGTAGCATCAAGTCCATGTAAAGGTTCATCAAGAATGAGCAACTGTGGGTGCTTGATGAATGTGCGAGCGAGTAACACCAATCGTTGTTCTCCGGCCGAGAGAGTGTTAAAACGACGGTCGGCAAGGTGTTCAATATGGAGCAATCGCAACCAATGCATTGCACGCTCCATCTGTTGAGGTTTTACTTGGCAGAATAGTCCCACTGTATCATTTAATCCTTGTGCTACAATCGTTTTTATATCACCACTACCATTAAAATATAGGTGCATTTCGGGCGAAATGTAGCCTATGCGTCGTTTTATATCCCAAATGCTTTCGCCACTGCCTCGACGGCGGTCAAAGAGGGTGATGTCGTTGGAATATCCTTGTGGATTATCGGCATGGACAAGGCTTAAAAGTGTAGATTTCCCCGAACCGTTTGGACCAAATAAAGCCCAACATTCGCCATTGCGTATTGTCCACGACACATCATTGATAATAGTGCGTGAGCCATATTTTACCTTGCAATGATTGAGTGCAAGCACCACATCGGTGTCGTCGGCATTGTATTCGCGAGTAGGGGGCAAAGGTAGGCGGTCGAGGTCGATAGCGTAGTCAAAGAGATAGTGAAACGATTCTTGAAACAACTCTAATTCTGCGTCATTGCGCATCACCGACTCCTCAATCGTCATATTGCGAATGGGTATCACGCAGTCGATGCATGGAGGCAAATCGACCGAATTGCATAGCAATAATATCACCGATACCCCTTGGTTGGCAATCTGCAAAATGGTGTCGTTGAGAATGTCGCGCGACGCAGCATCAAGACCGATATATGGATTATCGAGAATCAACACATCGGGCAGGTCAAACAGCAAATTCACTATGAGCAATTTGCGAGTTTCGCCACTCGAGAGGAAATTGATATGTTTAGTAGCGATGTCGTTGAGATGCAATTGAGATGCCAGCTCTTGCCAACGATTAGAGTCAATGCGGTCGCTGAAAATCTCGGCCACCGTAGGCACCTCATCATTCATCATTGATTCAAAGCGTTGTTGATAATACTCAACCTTGAATCCTGCAAGCGAATGTATGTCGGCAAACTCGATTTTCTTGATTTTCAAGTGTTCGCGATATCCCTCAATACTATTGGTACAAAAATTCCACCCCTTTTCGATGATATTGCCGAGCATCGTTTTGCCCGCGCCGTTAGGACCCATAATGGCAGTTACACCACGAGGAATAGTTACATGATGAGGGTTGAGAATCTTCGCCTCACGATAACGAAGAAAATCGCTTTTAAGTTTTATCAAGAAATCCATACTGCAAAATTAATCAAAATTCTCACAACTGGCATATTGTGTGATTGATTTTCGACAGAATGAACAAAGACATTTGTGCTAATTAGATGACACCTTATTTTAGGAAGTGAATTATTGTGATTTAAAAAAAAAGACATAATATAACTCATAATTTCTTCATTTGAAGTAAATAAAAGTGCTAATCTCGTCATATTCTGACGAGATTAGCTTGTTTTTTCGCGTCATTGGTCGGTTTTAGGTGGGCATTATTGTCCTTAAAGACATTAGAGTCTCTAAAGTTTTACAACAATGCTGCTATAATTGCGAAGGCTACGCTGTAGAAACACATTGCCATGGCGGTCATGCCGAGGAGTGGGTTGAGGCGAGCGCCTGTGCGGAGTCCGAGTTGCCACCATATTGCAGTGTGGGCCACGAGGTATAGGATGGGGACTACGCATGCCCAAAGAGGAAAGCTCAACCAGGTCACACCCATTAGAGCCACGGCGATATAACCGTTGAAAAGATATAAATTGGCTACTGTGCTGCGCCCAAATATCACGGCAAGGGTGCGTTTGTTAACGCTTTTGTCATCGTCATGGTCGCGATAATTGTTTACTATCAATACATTGGCGCCCATAAGCCCCACGGCAATAGATGCCAATAGCACATCAATATTCCATTCGAGCGATTGCACATAATAGGTGAGTGTTACTGGTATAATGCCGAAGAAAAAAAGTACAGCCACTTCTCCCAATCCGTGTCGAGAAAGGGGATAGGGTCCTGCACTATAAGCCATTGCCCCAATAGCGATGAATATGCCCACAGGTAGCAACCACCAACCTCCGTAATAGATTAGCGAACAACCTATCACGCATGCTAATGCCAATGTGCCATAAGTGGCTGCTTTCATCGCACCGGGAGTGATATCTCCTTCGGTGACACCACGACGAGGACCTTCGCGCCCTTTGCGGTCGAGCCCCGATTTGAAATCATAATATTCATTGGCAAAGTTTGATGCTATTTGAGCCAAAAGGGCAAATAGTAGGCATAAAATTGCCGGTATGAGGTTAAATTTATCATGTAGAGCGCAAAATCCCCAAGCCATAACCACTCCGGCGAGCGATACGGGTAGGGTGCGCAAGCGCATTGCTTCAATCCAACACTTTATCATTTGGGTGTATTATTTTTTTTGGCTTGTTGAATCTCTGTTTTCAACGAGTTGAGGTTGTTATCATCGAGCCCAAAACATTTTATTACAGCATTGCGAATGCGTTGGGCATCTTTTCCATTTTGCTTTAATATATTTATCACAGTGCGAATGTAGGCATCTTTATTGGCCAACCCACAAAGTCCGCTCACATTGCTCGACGGTATCATTGATTTGCGATTAAATACGCGTAGCACATTTTGATAGTCGCCCGATGCTACATAACCATGAAATTCGCGGCAGAAAGCCTCATACATGCCACGGGGGTTTATCTCTTTCACTAAATCGTTGATGTGGTCTTCGAGAGAGTTGATGTTGTTAAAACGGCCATCGATACGATACTCGAGAGTGCGTTTTACTCGGTGGCGAGTGTGCATCAATGCTTGTTGGCGCACTTCTTGCTTGAATAGATCGAGAATTGCGGCTTTAACCTTGGCAAACACCTTGTCTTCATCTTTGCGATGTCGTGACGCAACGGTGCGTATCACCTCTTCGAGCATCAATATATTCTCAATTTCGGCCACATTAGGCACGAGCACCTTTTTAGTGCGCAAGTATTTTACCTCTCCTTCGTCGCGGCGGTCGCGATCCACAATGCCATAACTATCCATGTGGTGGAATGTGGTGAGGTCGTTGAATGCGCGAGTGGCTTCAATAACCTTGTTGCAACTACCGAGAGGCTTTACGGTGTATTGAGGGAACACCAATGGGTATAACTTTGAGTCGATAGAGTGCACTCCGTCGCCTTCAATGAAAAGCACCGGCTTGCGCGACCCTATGAGGGTGAGATATATATCGTCCGATAATTCGGCATGGTCGGGTAGTATGTCATAGTCCCAAGTGCCCTCGGCGGCATCATATTCACGCACCCACACCACGGTATTATCGGTGCGTGATGAAGCAAAATCTATGTCGTGAGTAGTGTATATGAAAGTGCAGTCGGGGCGAAGTTGTTCAATGGTGTCCCACAATGATTTAGTGATTGATTGGTGCAAGAAAATGCCAGGATTATCGATGAATATAACGGCATTTTTCATCGCCATTAATGCAGCTCCCACATAATACATGACAGCGCGTTCGCCTGCCGATAGTTTTACCGATGAGTAGCAATCCTTGTCGCTTTCGCGCGAAATGAGCATTTTACCTCCTTCGATAAGAATCTTACTGCCAGGAAATACATCTTGCCACACCTCAATCATCTTATCGAGTTTGGTCGATGCCAGTTTTGCCTCGGGATTTTCGGCAAGACTGACCTTGTAGGAAATGAGATTGAGCATCTCTTCTTCGTATAGTAACGACATTAGTCGTTCTATTTGCGAAGCATTATCGTTGCGCAAGAGGTTTGAACGCTCGGTTGCTTCCTTATATAACATATCAATTGACCCTGGGAGAGTGTCAAAATCGCGCGACTCATAGAGAGCGCTTATTATTGACATGCGAAATGCGCGTCCTTGTAGGTCATTGACAAGGCGTTCGGTGAAGCGCGATTTACCTGCACCATTGGCGCCAATGATAGTTATTTGTCTATTTTCGGCAGCAATCTCTTGGCGAGATTTGTCTTTTTTGGGAGGGAGCAGTATATTCATGGTCTCAATATTTTGAGTTTCATTCTCAAAATTACAAATTCTTTTTTGATTTTGCGATATAAAAAAGTCATTGAATGAAAAAACTCGAAAAATTAATCCATTTTAGTCCTTTTTGAATTTTTGGTTGGATAAATTTTATTTAAGGTTTGTAGTAGATGATTTTTTTTTACATAAATTTGCAAAAACAATATATCAATTTTATCATGAAAAAAATAATTTATGCGTCGGCACTATTAGCGTCGTTGACAATTGCTTCTTGTGGAAGTGATGTAGAACAAGTGAAAACATTTGCTATTGATGTGGCAAATAAAGTGAGTAAAAACCACAAAGATTCGGTTGTAATGCTTTATCCCGAAGCAGCGAAAGCCGATTCGTTGGCATTGTCGTTTATTGCAGATAGCGTTGTGGTTGCGCCAGCCGATTCGGCCGATATGTATGTCGTTGACTTTGGTGGAGGAAAAGAGATGACCGTTGAGGTAAAAGACGATTCAATGGTAGTTGTTGGCTCTAAAGGTTTGTTTGCATATTCAGCTGATGATTTTGCTTTCGCAAAAGGAACAGGCATGTGGGTTGATTCTCTTTCAGATGTTGAGAATGCCGATCGCATAGCTCAAAAAGAAGCGTTCCGTAAATATCTCATTGCCGATTTCAAGGCGCCAAAAGTACTCGTTGTGACTCAAGGACGAGGCTCTAATAATGGAGGAATGTCGGCAATGACTTACTCTGCTACTGTTAGATATATAGTTACAAATAAATCAGATAAACCAGTTTCGGGTAAAGATTATAGATTTGTTTACAGCCGTTCTGACCAAGGATTCTCTTCTCGACCATCAATGGCGGGCCGCGATTTGGCTCCAGGAGCATCTACTACCTATTCAATCGGTTGTGGAATGTGGACAATAATAGGTAGTGCAAGAGTAGTATATAATGCGACCAAAGAACAACAATTTGACCAATATTTTGAGCCTCAAGGTGGTGAATTTGACCAATATCTTGAAACAATAACTCCTACCGATGGCAAAACTCCCTCGGTTGCTGCCGATAAAGATGGAAAAATCAAGATGTCGGGAAAATTGAACGGCAAACATGGAGTTAAATTTGAACTTGATAAAAATTTTAACGGCTTTATGTATTACACTAGCCAAGGTTATAATACTAATATAAAAATATTGGGAACTCGCATGGGAGATAAATTGATTCTTGAAGAATCGACCAATGGCAATCACACAGGTACATACTCAGGCACTTTTGATGGAAAAGTATATCAAGGTACATTTACTCGCAATAAAGATGGAAAAGACTTCTCGTTCTATCTTTCAGTGGTATAATAGTTTGAGTGATTGATAAATCATAGGTGGTGGATGAGTTGAGGCTCATTCACCATTTTTTTATGTAGAAAAGCATTACGAGATTGAAAAAATAGTTGAATATGGGGACTAAAATTGGAGTATCCCATAGTTTTTTGTATCTTTGAGGGTTAAAAGGTTAAGATAAATGAAATTTGTAAACATTATAATGCTTTCGTTGTGTTGGCTCATGGTTGCATGTTCGGCTAAAACCGAAACAAAATCGACCACTAACGAAGAGCCAACAACCATTAAACCTCGCATAGAGTTTAATGCCGATAGCGCCTATCGTAATGTAAAGACACAGGTTGATTTTGGCCCACGCGTGCCCGGGTTGGATAGCCACGCTAAGTGTGCTCAATATCTTGCCGGTGAATTGCGTCGATATGGTGCTGATGAGGTAATCGAACAAAAAACTACCGTTACAGCCTTTAATGGTGATAAATTGCCTATTAATAACATTTTGGGACAATTTAATAAAGATGCTGTAACAAGAGTGTTATTGCTTGCGCATTGGGACACTCGCCCTTGGGGTGATGAAGATGCCGATGAGAATAAGCGCAAAAGCCCTATCCCCGGAGCAAATGACGGAGCCAGTGGAGTGGGTGTGTTGCTCGAAGTCGCTCGTTGCTTGAGCATTGAAAAACCTATTATAGGCGTTGATATTTTATTTGTCGATGCCGAAGACTATGGCGAAACAAAAGGCAATAGTGAGAACTCTTGGTGCCTTGGAACTCAATATTGGGTAAAAAATCTACCTTATACACCCGAGCGAATGCCTATGTATGGCATATTGCTTGATATGGTAGGAGGTAAAGATGCAAAATTTCATCGCGAATATGCATCACAACAATTAGCAAGTGCGGTAGTTGATAAGGTGTGGGCTATGGCAGTGGCATCGGGCTATGGCAATGTATTTGTCAATGAGATAGGAGGAAGTGTGATGGACGACCACATTTATGTCAATCAAGTGGGCATACCATGTATTGACATCATTGAAAATTTCAATCAAGGCACGATGTCGTTCAACCCCACATGGCACACTCATGCCGATGATATGAGCAACATTAGCATCGCTACATTGAAGGCTACGGGACAAACTGTGGTGAATGTAATTTATAACGAACAATAAATAATAAGAAAATGACTATAAATCAAATACAAGACGAAATTATCGACGAGTTTGTTGATATTGAAGACTGGATGGATCGCTATGCCTATATTATTGACTTAGGCAATGCTCTTCCTGCCATAGATGAGAAATTCAAAACACCACAATACATCATCGAAGGGTGTCAAAGTCGTGTGTGGTTGAATGCCGAGCTCAATGATGAGGGTAAAATCATCTACACAGCCGATAGCGATGCGATTATCGTGAAAGGGATTATCTCGTTACTCATCAAAGTCCTTTCGGAGCACACTCCACAAGAAATACTCGATGCCGACTTGTATTTCATCGATAAGATAGGACTATCGGAACACCTTTCGCCCACTCGTAGCAACGGCCTTGTGGCAATGGTGAAGCAAATGAAAGTATATGCATTTGCTTTCAATGCAAAAATGCAAGCCGAAGGATAATGAATTGAAATCAAATTAATTATTAACTAAATAAAATTCAGAATTATGTTTAAGAACCACCCTAAAGGATTAATTCCGGCGGCTCTTGCCAATATGGGCGAGCGTTTCGGATATTACATCATGAACGCGGTTTTGGTGCTTTTCCTTTGCTCAAAATTTGGGCTAAGTGAAGAAACATCAGGAACTATCTATTCATTCTTCTATGCTGGAATTTATATTCTTGCTTTACTTGGCGGTTTGATTGCCGACAAAACTCAAAATTATAAAGGTACAATTAAGACCGGTCTTTGTATCATGGCCATTGGCTATGTAGTATTGGCAATCCCCATTTTGGCTACAAGCGAAAATTCTACATGGCTATTAGTTCTCACCTGTGCAGCATTGTTTATGATTGCATTTGGTAATGGTCTCTTTAAAGGAAACTTGCAAGCAGTAGTGGGTCAAATGTATGATGACCTTGAAGCTGAAGCAGCAAAGAAAGGCCCCGAAGCTCTTGCTCAAGCAAAAGACAAACGCGACTCGGGTTTCCAAATTTTCTATGTATTTATTAATGTAGGTGGACTTATTGCTCCTTTTGTTGCTCCTATTCTTCGCGAATGGTGGCTCGAAGCTAATAACTTCATCTATAATGCAAAACTTCCTGAACTTTGTCATCAATTCTTGGCTAATGGTTCGGCAATGGAAGCTTCGGCTCTTGCTAACCTTAACGATATGATGACTCAAGCAGGTGGCTCAATAGCCGACCTTGCTGCATCATGTCAAAGCTACCTACAAGTATTTAACGAAGGTATTCACTATTCATTTATTGCTTCGGTAGTGGCTATGCTCATTTCGTTGGTAGTATTTATGGTTTATCAAAGAATATTCCCTACTCCTGCAAAGAAAAAGGCTGTTGAGTCGGTTAAATATACTGCCGAAGAAAAAGCTGCAATGGCTAAAGAAATCAAACAACGCATGTATGCTCTCTTTGCAGTGCTTGGTGTGGTTATCTTCTTCTGGTTCTCATTCCACCAAAATGGTATGTCGCTTTCATTCTTTGCTCGCGACTTCGTTGACTCGACTGCTGTTGCTCCCGAAATTTGGCAAGCTATCAACCCATTCTTCGTGATTGTGTTGACTCCTATTATCATGGCATTGTTTGCGGCATTGGCCCGTAAGGGTAAAGAGATTTCAACTCCTCGCAAAATTGCTATCGGTATGTTCATTGCCGGTTTGGCATTCTTGTTCCTTGCTATTTTCTCTTACATTAAAGGTTATCCATCGGCCGACGCTTACAAAGCGCTTCCTATTGCAGAACAAACTGCAAATCAAGCACACTGGTGGGTATTAATCGCAGTTTATTTCTTCTTGACAGTTGCTGAGTTGTTTATCTCGCCACTTGGATTATCATTTGTGTCAAAAGTGGCTCCAAAACACCTCCTCGGTCTTTGTCAAGGTTTATGGCTTGGTGCGACTGCACTCGGAAACCTATTGTTATGGATTGGTCCATTGATGTATAACCAATGGCCTATTTGGTTGTGCTGGACTGTGTTCCTTGTAGTGTGTCTCATCTCTATGGGTGTGATGCTCGGCATGGTAAAATGGCTCGAACGCGTTACTAAGTAATTATAGCCTACACATAATATGCAAGCCCCACTCCATGATGGAATGTGGGGCTTGTTTTTTATCCTAATGAATGTGCTTTTTCGGAAAACGCACCTTTTTTGGGGCGAAATTTATAGGAAAACGCACCTCTTTCAAGATAGGGGCTAAAAGAATGTGCATCTTTGTCCCCTATCTTGTGTTATTCGATATCGTCGTATAGTGTCAATGTGTTTTCGAGATTTTGTTTCATGAGTCGAGCCATAAACTTGGGAGATATGATTTTTATGCCACCAGTGTAACTCGAAAATATTGAATAAAGTTCATAATTTACCACCACTTTAATGCTGAAAGTTGTGCCATTTTCATCTTCCTTTATTACTTTTTGAGAGTGGTGGATAGGTTTTGTCTTAATGTAGTTGCTCTCCTTTTTTGAGGCCCAAAACACGACCTTCATAGGGCGGTGATTGAGGTTTTTGCTCACTCCCACTACATCATCATAGAATGTTTCTTTATCAAATTGAGGGTTTTCTTTATATTCAACATCTATAGCTGGCTCAATTGACACAATGCGGTCGAGAGCAAAATTAAATAATGTGAGATCTTCGTCGGCGCACCCTATCATGAACCATCGGTTGCGAAACTCTTTGAGCAGGTAGGGGTGGAACACCATCGTCATTTCGTTGGTGTTATATGGTTTATATCTCACCACGATGGGTTGTCGTTTGAGTATATAGTTATAGATGGGGTTGAGGAGTTTTAGCCCTTTGAGATTGGGGACACTATCGAAATGAATAATAGGTGCGCGATTTTCTTTACTTATTAATAGTTTCTCTTGCAAACGGCCTATGACATCGCTCATCTCGGCAAATTGGTCAAAGTCTTCAAGTTGGCGTAGCATATCAACGGCCTCGTTTAGTACTTCGTAGTCGTTTTGTGATAGTGGCATGTTGGAGATTGAAAAATCGGGGTCGGAATAACGATAATATTTGTGATTATAAACCTCGATAGGTGCGTTATACCCCAATTTGTCGGAGCGCATCATCTGTATGTCGCTCTGCACGGTGCGCACCGATACACCTCGAGTAATCCCCTCGGCATCGTAGATAGCATCGCTACATGCTTCCACAAGGTCATTAAGGGTCCATTGACGGTGGCGACGACGCAAGCAATTGTCGATCGTTTTGTAACGAATTAATGCGTTTTTATTGGCTGGCATAGGTTGTTTTTATGTGTTTTTATAATTATTTCGCTCAAAAGTAGTGATTTTTTTATTACTGCGCAAATAGATTGCGCAGTGAGTGGGTAATTTTGTAGCATTAAACCTTATCTATTATATATAACTAACATCATATTTTTATGATTGTAAAACTTATTAATGACCGTCCGGTAAAAATTTGGACCGATTATGTGGAAGCTTCGGCAATGGTGCAGATTGAAAATCTCGCCCGACTTCCATTTATGTATCATCATTTGGCAGTGATGCCCGATGTGCATACCGGTATGGGCATGCCTATAGGTGGCGTTTTGGCATGCGTGGATACCGTGATACCCAATGCGGTGGGTGTGGATATTGGCTGTGGAATGTGTGCCGTGAAAACATCGATAAAAACTGCCGATATTGATTACCTTGAGTTCCGTAAACGAGTGTTGTCAAAGGTGCGTGAGATTATTCCGTTAGGAATGTCTCACCACAAGCAACCACAAGATGAATCGTTGATGCCTACTGGATATGAAGTTGACTTGATGTGGGTGGTGAAAGAACAATATCAATCGGCATTGCGCCAGGTGGGTACGCTTGGTGGTGGAAATCACTTTATTGAGTTTCAGCGCGATGAGGAAGATAATCTTTGGATTATGATTCACTCGGGTAGCCGCAACTTGGGTAAAATGGTGGGCGACTATTACAACAAAAAGGCGGTGGCGCTAAATAAAAAATGGCATTCGGAGGTTGATCCATCTATGCGACTTGCTTTTTTACCATTTCATTCTCCCGAATTTGGCGAATACTGGCGTGAGATGCAATATTGCATTGACTTTGCATTGTGTAATCGCAAGTTGATGATGAGTCGCATACAAGATGTGTTGGAATCGGTGTTTCCCGAAATTGAATTTGAGCCTATGATTAACATTGCACACAATTATGCAGCATGGGAAACTCACTTTGGAAAGAATGTGGTAGTACATCGCAAAGGCGCTACATTTGCCGGAAAGGGTACTATCGGTATTATTCCCGGGTCGCAAGGAACGGCATCTTATATTGTTGAAGGGTTGGGAAATCCCGAGTCATTTAATAGTTGTTCGCATGGCGCCGGGCGAGTGTTGAGCCGCACTGCTGCGATAAATCAACTTGATATGGAGGCAGAGGTGCAACGCCTCAATGAACGAGGCATAATTCATGCTATTCGCAATAAGAGCGATTTGCAAGAAGCCCCCAGCGCATATAAAGATATTGATGAAGTGATTAATAATCAGCTCGATTTGATTGCAGTTAAAACACGCCTATTGCCTATCGCAGTGATAAAAGGGTAGTTAATCCTAAAATCGGTTTGACCTATTGTGCCCAAAATTTGTTTATACAAAAAAGATGATGTATTTGAATTTAGAATAAAATATATTACCTTTGAGCAACCTTAAATTTTGAGATAATGAACGAGGATAAAAATTTTGTGATTACCATAGGTCGCCAATTTGGTAGTGGTGGACGCGAATTGGGAAAAATGCTTGCATCAACCTTTGGAATAGAATACTACGATAAAGAACTATTGCAAGAGGCAGCCAAGCAAGCAGGAATGTGTCCCGAAATTTTTGCTCAAAGCGATGAGCGCGCGCCATCTTTTTTGAGTGGAATTTTTGCAGTAGGAGCAGGCTATAATCCAGCATCGTGCTATTCATGTTCATCTTCATTGACAAGTGATGGTGTGTATAATGCACAAAGCGAGTTTATTCGTAAAATTGCTAATGAAAAGTCGTGTGTCATTGTGGGTCGTAGTGCCGACTATGTGTTGCGTGAACACCCTCGTTGTGTAAGTATTTTTGTGCATTCATCGCAAGAAGACTGCATTGAGCGAATTATGCGTCGAGGAGATCGTCCCACCCCCGAGCAAGCCCGCTCTATTGCACATAAAACAAATAAATTGCGTGCCAACTATTACAATTTCTACACCGATAAGCGATGGGGCGATGCTGCAAGTTATGACCTCACAATCAATACATCGTTGCTCAAGATGGAAGATTTGGTGGCTATTGTTGCCGAGTATATCCGCCGCCGATTTGGAATAAAACTATAATACCCACTATTGTAACAAAAATAAACGAGGAGAATTTAACCAAATTCTCCTCGTTGTTATTATAAGGGATAGGATTATTTCACCTCTTCTACATCAATCACTTCGGCTTCGGCCGTCTTCTTTGTGGGCGACTTTACTTTGCGAGTGAGCCACATTTCGATAAACGCATTAATCGCAAAAATAATAAAACCTATGCCTGTCATCAACACGATGTGATGGGGTAGTAGTGTGGCTTTGTCGATAAATATAATTGAAGCACCTAAGGCAATCAATATCACAGGGAAGATGTAGAGCCACAACGGAAGGCGAATAGGACGGAATGCCATGCCCATAGCACACGCATGGAAGCACCCTCCAAAAATGAGAATCGACCCAAAAATCAACGGAAGGAATTTGATGAAAAGTTCGGTCCAACCAATCATTGATATACCCATGATTACACTCCCCACGGCCGAAATCAATCCACATACCACATGAAAGCGCGAGGGTTGACTACTTTTTTTATTGTCGAGTTCTTCTTGTTTGATGCTCGAAAGGGTAGCAATATTGATTATGCCGGGGATAATGAAGATAATGCCCAGAGCAATAATTAACCCGGTAAACACATCAAGGGTGTGGATTATTGTTAACACAATGCCTGCTACAAATATTAGCAACGACATTAATATTGCAGTTTTAGCCTTCATAATTATGCGAAATTTTATTTGTTGGTTAATATATTATAAAACGAGCGAGGGAGCACAATGTTTGGTTCTTCAAGTGCATTACGGAATAAAGGAGCCATTTCTTCATCACGAAATCCGGCAATGCCACAGCCTATGCGAGTAACAAAAAATTTCATCTCACGATGCTCGCGGGCAAACTCAATAAAGTCATCAACATATGGTGCTATCGTTTCTACACCACCTTGCATGGTGGGAATGGCATATGTTTGTCCGGTCAATCCCACGCCAACACCCCATTCGGCACCAAAAAAGTCGTGAGCCACTCGAGCAGCACCACCTATGTGTGAACCTTTAAGATTACTGCCAAAAACAAATATCTCATTATCTTTGAGACTCTTAATTAAATCGGGAGTGAATTCAATCGATTCCATATTGTTATGACTGTTATAATTTATATTTCAATTACAAATTTAATTAAATATTGCGATTAAAGAAATAATTAACATGTGTTTAGTCGATTTTGTCACAAATTCACCCATTTCAATATGGCATTTTCCACAATATCTTGTAAATTTGCAATTAATAAGGTGTATTTAAGCCTTTCGGATAGATTATAAACAATAAAAACCTGATAACCCAATGAAAACAATCAATCGACTCGTTTTATTGCTCGTGGTGGCAATGATGTGTGGCTTGGTGGCAAAGGCTGCCGATGAAAAGCCAGTGAAGTATATAAATGCCAAAGATCTTCGCATCATCAATCGTGGGTGGACCAATACTATTCGCGATTATGACCGTCTTCCTGCATTCCTCAAAGATAGTGTGCGCGATGTGTTGTGGGAACGCAGTCAATGCAGTTCGGGCATCGCAGTGCGTTTTGCTACTAACTCCACATCGGTGGGTGTGAAATATCGCCTTTTGTGGGATACACACATGAAACATATGGCCGACACAGGATTGAAAGGTACCGACCTTTATATCCACGAAGGTGACTCGGTGTGGCGCCATGTTAATACCAATCGTCCTTATACCGATTCGCTCAAATGGTGTAAAAGCACTTATGTGTCAAATGTTGAGCCTCGCATGCAAGAATATATGGTATATCTACCTCTTTATGACGGCATCGAAGAACTTTATATCGCTGTTGATAGCACAGCAACAATCACTTGTGGTAATCCCGAATTGATTAGCGACAAAAAGAAAATCATCGCTTACGGCACAAGTATTCTTCAAGGTGGCTGTGCCTCTCGCACAGGCATGGCTGCAACAAACATTTTGAGCCGTGAACTCAACTGCGAAATAGTAAATATAGGTATAAGTGGCGAGGGAAAGATGGACTATTGTATGGCACGCGCTATGGCCGACATTGCCGATGCCGACCTTTTCCTTATCGACCCAATACCCAACTGCACAGAGATGATGTGCGATACCCTCACATACGACTTTGTGAACATCATTCGCAAGGCTCGCCCCGATATACCCATTGTGATGGTAGAAGGTCCTATCTATCCCTATGCGCGCTACGACAAGTCGATGGGAGCATATCTACCTCGCAAAAATGCGGCATTCCGTCGCAATTATGAAAAGTTGATGGCCGAAAACCCCAACAACCTTTATTATGTTGATTGCCTAAACCTCGACGGAGTTGAAGATGACGGCACCGTTGACGGCATTCACCTCACCGACCTCGGCTTCAAATATTACGCTGCAAAACTATTCCCCGTTCTGCTCCCATTGGTAGAGAAAATGAAATAATCGCATCAAAACAAAATAATCACGCCCACATTCATTGCGAGTGTGGGCGTGTTGTTTTTATCAAATTTGCTTTTTGTCCTAAAGTTATTGGCTGAGGCTTATCTTAAATGTCGTGCCAGTGTAGGTGAAGTCGATGACATCAACGGCATAAAGTTTTATGATAATTTCCTCGGCTGTGTGGCGCGATATGCGTGCCGTTTTCATAAATTCTTCAATGGTTATCATCTCGTTTTCTTCGAGGTAACCTATAAGCGCGCTCTCGGCTTCGGAAAAGGAGAGTAATGCCCCTTTTTGCGACTCTTTTTTGTGCCATGCACGCACCATGAGGTCGGGTGCTACGATGTTTTCATCTTTTACGCGATAATATGAGCGCCATGTGCCATCGGGTTCTTGTGCCTGCACTGGTCGGTGTGTGGCGCGTGCTATATCGGCGCGTATTACGATAGCGCCACCTTCGGTTTTGAATGCAGTAAACTCAACTTTTTGAGATGGACGACAATACATTTGTGCGGCTTGTTCGATAACATAAATATCTTCTTCACTGCGCACGCCAGCAATATTGCCATTGTCCTTTACCCCCACCAGAAGACGCCCACCGTCGTTGTTGGCAAATGCCGACACGCTGCGGGCTATTTTGCGAGCATCAGAGATGGAGAACTTAAAGTCTTGATGCTCATGCTCCCCCTCTTCGATGAGTCCTTGGATATAAAACTTCCCTTTTATGGCTTTTATATCTTTCACAATTATTGGTGTTTATTGAGGATAGTTTAGGTTCTCTTCTTTGAGATTCATCAACACTTCATCGAGATATGTTTTTGCGTCCTTGCGAGCAAGGTCGAGGTCGTTGTAGGTATAGTTGCCACAATCGCGAGCAGTGGCTCCAGGTATTTCCCCTTCAAATGATGCGATAAACTCAAATGTCTCACGAATCAATGGGGCAATATCTTGCGAGGTGTAATCGCCATTCACGAGCAGATAGTTGCCTGTGCGACAACCCATGGGACCCCAATAGATGATGCGATCTTTCCACTCGGCATGGTTGCGAAGATAAGTGGCAGCGAGGTGCTCAATGGTGTGAAGAGCAGCGCCATCTACGGCTGGCTGGCGATTAGGCTCGGTCATGCGTATGTCAAATGTGGTAATAACATCGCCCGATGTTGTGGTGTCTTTGCGCGACACAAATATGCCACGCTTCATTATGAGGTGATTAATTGTAAAACTTGCAATCTTTTCCATGAGTTGATGTTGATTAGAAACAAGATAATACCTGTGTTAATTTTTCAAATGTGTGTTGGGGTGCATCTTCCCAGAAGTTTTCATATTGAGCAATATTGTCTTCTCCTCCAGGAGTGTCGCTTATGACACGCATGCAGAAGAACATCACATTTTTGAGGTGACACACTTGCGCTATCGATGCCGATTCCATATCCACGGCCATCACATCGGGGTGGATTGATTTGATGCGCTCCACCTCTTCCACTTTTGAAACGAAGATGTCGCCCGAGCAGATGAGGCCGCGTTTCACTTTAGGGTCTTCGGCAAGGCAAGGGAGTGCTACCAACTCGGGCACGCTCTTGAAATATCGTGGGCATCCTGCTGCGTCACCCCATTCGGTGCCAGGCCCACACCACACATCATGATAAGCAATGCGTTCGGCTACTACTACATCAAGAATTCCAGCGCCACCACCAGCGCCACCAGCAACGCCTGTGTTGATAATCAAGTCGGGGTGGAAATTTTCAATCATAGTGAGAGTGCCCACGGCTGCATTCACTTTGCCAATGCCACATTGCATTGCAGTTATCTCGTGATTGTGAATTTTGCCAGTGTGAAAAGCTATGTCGTTGATGGTTATTGTTGAGTGGTTTTCAATCAATGGTAACAAGAGTTTCAACTCCTTACCCATTGCCACGATAATTCCTATTTTCATAATCTAAAAAATTAAAATAATTACAAATTAAATATTGTGCATTATGAATTATGCATTATAAATTATTTCTCCTCTTCTTCCTCGGCTGGGACATAGACAAATGCGCCCATATCGGGTTGGGGACCACGAGGTAGTCCATATTGGTCGTATTGGGCTTCGGGGAGGGTATAATCGGGATATGCAGCACCTATGGCTGGCGATTCGTTTTTGAGTCGATAGTCAAAGATGTATTCATTGCGCACGGTGTAATATAGAGGGTCGGCACCCCATAGACAGCAAATGAAGTTCTCGTCATCAACACCTTCCGACTTTAATAGACAGTATCGCAAAGTGATAGCTGTGCCAGTGAGGTCGCCGTGCGATAATTCGCTACCATTGCCATAGATTATTGAGTTGGTGAAGTCGGCTACCATATATGGAAGGCCCGAAAGGTCATCGCACTCGGCACTAATGTGGTCAAACTGTATTGCTGCGCCTCCAAGGGCCGAGAATAGATAGTAATTGGCAAATGTACAATGGTTGAAAATGTGGTTACCTCCACGCAAGAACATCACGCCCGCAGCCGCGTCGGTTATTTCACACCCCACGGCCTTGATGTCGCTATGAATTGCAGCGAGAGAATACTCTTGCGAGTTGCGCAATTGGCAGTTGATGAGTGTAAGTGCTGGGTTTTCTTGTGCTCCTATAGAGTCAACAAAAACGCCCCACACAGTGTTGCGAATTGAGGTGTGCGAGAGGTAGTTGTTGCGACTGGTAGAGGTGAATTCCAAACCTTGCCATTGGCCGGCCATAAGGTCAAACGATAAGTCGTTCACTACATTGTCAATGCGGTCGCCTGTCATATTCACAGGATTCTCGGTGGTGCCATTGCTCACAAGCGTTCCAGCTACTCGCATTGTGGCATTGTTGTGGAAATAAAGTGTTACACCAGGGTCGAGAGTGAGAGTAGCCCCCTCTTTCACAATGAGTGAATCAAAAATTTGATAAGGTTTGTTGGCAGTGAATCGAGTGTCGCCATCAATTACAAGTCCTTTGCGACGCTCAACATCTTGTCCTTGTGCGCTTATTACAACGGTTGAGGTAATCCCTTGCACCACAAAGTCGAGATGACGGTCAATTACCACAGGGGCATCGGTGCCGTTGGCCTTGAGCGTTGCTTCAACAAACACATATATTGAGTCATTGGCTCGTATTTCTACATTTTGGAATTCATTTCCAGCAACGCCATCAACATTGAAACGAAACATTCCTTCGGCGTCATCGCGCATCTTTATAGAACTGATTATTATCCCCTTGTCGTGGCGGTTATATACAGTAAAAGAGTGGGTAGGGGTACCTGCTTCGGTAAAGATTGGTCCCATATCGAGGGTGTCGGTCGAGAAGGTCGGTTGGTCGTTTGCATTGGTTGAGAAATCGTCCTCAATACACGATGACAATCCCACAATGATGAGCAACCCACATATCGCTATAAGAGATTTTATTTTATTCATTGTAAATTACGCTTTTTGTCCATTATATAAACGATTTTCGGCGTGTTATATTGTAGAAAAAGGGTTGTAAATGTCAGATGCAAACATGCGATTTTACCGGATGCCAATTAAATATGATTTTCTAATAGTTAAAGCCAAATTGCCATAATGGAATGACAATACCATGGCCAAATTCAATATCATCACGAACAATAATTCCATTAGCTACATCTTCTATTTGTTTTTTCCCTTTCTTTTTTCCGCCAATCTCAAATGTATATTTTTCAATAGAAAAATCAGAAATTTTTGATGATGTGATGAAGTTTTTTGTTCTCATTTGATTATAAAAAAATGTTTCTCGAATATTCCCTATATCAGGATTCCCACATGCGAGAACATTCATAAGGCTTGGATTGTCAATGTAAACTTTTTCTATTTTCCCTAGGCCTCGCAGACCACTAGTTCCATCACGTAATAGACCTATCATGCCTGCTTTTTCAAGATATACCAAATAGTCAGTAATGTTATTTTTACTTACAGAAATTTCAGTAGCAAGGTTTTCGGCATTGGGTTTATATGGAGCCAAATGTGAGATAACCGATAGTAATTGTTTTAATTTTCTAGCTGTAGAAGCTTTCATGTCAGCATATTGAGGAATGTCTGATTCCGTAGTTTGTGATACTACTTGTTCCATTTTTAATTCAAATCCACCTTCTATGGAAAATGGATAATATCCTCTTTTTAGGTATTCTCGGAATATAGGTAATGGATGTTTTAATTCAGGAATCTCTACTTTGTGCGATAAAATTTCTTCAAGAGAATATATTTTGCTTTTTATTTCGTGGAACATTTCCAAATATTCGCGAAATGATAACCCTTGCATATTATAGATGACGGCTCGTCTGCTTAAATCGGCTTCTCCTTGTCGAATGTCTAACACTGAAGATCCAGTAAAGACAACGTGTAAATCGGGGTGCACATCGTAGATTTGTTTCAACTCTCGCGACCATCCTTTATATTTGTGAACTTCGTCAATGTATAAATGTGTGCCACCCTCTTTTATAAATTCATCGGCAAGTGAAACAAGAGAGTTTGAAGAAAAATACATATTGTCGGCTGATACATATAGGGGCAATCCTATGTGTGTAGTGCGCAATATATGTTGTTGTATCATCGTTGATTTTCCAATTCCACGTGGCCCAACAATTCCTATAAGACGGCTATCCCAGTCTATTTCTTGATACTTATATCGTACAAATTTAGTCGGAGTATTGCTTAAAATCTCCTTCATGTAACTAAATAAAGTTGTGTCTATCATAATGGTAATTTTTTTTGCAAATATAATAAAAATCCCTCAATGAGGGATGATTTTTTAAAAAAAAGCACTCAATGAAGGATTTTTGCCCATATTGATAACGCCAAACGGATAAAAGAAGTAAGTTGTTCAAAATTATATCGGCCACTAATGGATAAAACACAAAAACCTCGACTATTGTCGAGGTTTATTTCTTTTGAGCGGAAGACGGGGCTCAAACCCGCGACCCTCTGTAATATTTAAAAATATTATTCTTAATTATATTTGAAAGGATAATCAAATGATTTCCAATTGGTACTTGTTGTTATTAATTTGTAGAAAGATGGGTTCAAATATGGTTTAAGTTTGTCATAGCTTACTTCTATGTGAACACATCCAGCTGCACCTGGGCCAATTTCGTAATTGTCGAAGATAAAAGAGATGCCATTTTTTCCTATACGAATATTGTTGGGAACTCGTTCAGCTTTGTCATAACCATATTCACTTCTTTTGTTTAATGCTGTAATTTGTTGATTTATAAGCTTCAAAATGTTGGCTCTGGTTGCGCTTGAATTGAAAATCTGATTATTTTTAATGATATAATCATTATTAGATGCGTTGCGAACAAGAGTTATATATTCATATGATGTAGTTCCTTGATTTCCACCATATCCACCATTGTGTATATATAAGGCAAATCCAATAAGGTTAGAAGAACTAATATATGGATATAGAGAATATTCGGTCCAGCCTGAATTAATGTGGCTAACGTTGGAATATTCGGTATTGGTTAATTTGTATCTAATGCCCTCGTGTGACATAGAAAAATTGTTTTTTACATAATTGATTGCTTTATTAAAATCATTGTGATTTTGTGTTTCTAACAAGCTATATGTAAGCAATTTGTTTGCTATATCTATATTGATGCCATTCAACGAAGTTGGAACCTTTAAATCAAAACTGATGGTGTGTGTGCCATAGGCATACTTGTCTTCCCAATCGTCGTAAATTTTTCTTTCAGAAGCCCATGTATAAGATTTATTTATATTTTCAAATTTATCTTCTGACCCTGTTGAAAAATTGGTTTTAGTAAAGGCTTTAGATGCAGTAAATCCATCTTCAACAATTATTTCCACACGACGATTTTGGGCACGACCCCATTCGGTATCGTTTGATGCTACGTAATCGCTTAATGGAATGCCTATTGTGGAGATGCGAGTGTTGGAGATTCCATTTGAAACTAAACGACTGCCAACAGCTTCGGCTCGTTGTGTTGATAGTTGTTGGTTTGTTTCCAATGAGCCAATGTTATCGGTGTAGCCCTTGATAATCACTCCTGTTGATGGGAGTTTCTTTAGAACAGTTGCTACCTTGTCAATATAGCTTCGTGCAGCACTATTTAGGTCGGCTTTTGCAAATTCAAACAAAATTTTGTCATCAAAAACCATTTTGAACGCACGACGTCCGTTGTTTGATGAAACTTGCTCTATTTTAACGTTTTTACCAAATGCTTCTTCGAGCAAATTTTGTTCAAGCACTATTTCGTAGTAAGTAACATTTTGTTTTTTATAACTTGGACGATTTACAACCTTGTTGTTTGTATCAATACCTACGCTTAAAGCAATCCAATTGCCATTACTATCTTTGTGATAAAAAACACCATTGTATAATATTAAGTTGCAATATTTTGGCACGATGATTTCACGTCCGTTAATGTCACATGCTCCATAATAACCGTTTTTGCACACACGATAATAGATTCGTCCGTCGGAGCTGGTTTTTGTGATGGAAGAATATCCTCGACTTACGGGGATTATTGACTTGCCCGAAGTATTGTAGATTCCTGCCCATGAGCCATCCCACACCACGAAATATCCGTCATAATAGGGGATATATTCAACTTTAGTGTAATTAGCCGGAACGATAGTTGTACCAGTTGTAGATGTTGCACCTTTCTTTTTTGTAGAGTTGTTAGACATAGAAAGCCATTTGTAATTATCTCGTTCTACAGTCTCATTTTTTGCAACAGTTGTAGCTTTAGGCTCTTCTCGTTTTTGATAAAATATGCGACCATCTTTATCCATTTCCCAATCCCAAAAGAATCCAGTAGTATAATCATAATAGTACCCATCTACACATTGTTCATTGCCATATTTGTCGCAGAGGTAATCCGAAAACTCACGGCGACATTTGAAATACAAATGAGTCTTACCGTAGATAATTTTATTCATTGCCTCAATTTGGGTGAATTTTTTATCAAAATTTATGATACAATTGCCATTAAGGTCATATGCGGCATAATATTTCCCGGCTTCATCTGCGACAATAAATGCTCCATTTTGGTATATGAGGTTGGTGTATATTATAGGAATCAACTTTTGGCGAGATTTATTTACCACGCCACGTTTTTTTGTTTTTATATTTTGAGCGATATACCATTCATTCCCCTCTTCCAGTGTCCAATAATAGTAGTAGGGGTCAGAGCGAGTCCAATTGTCATTATATACATAGTAAAAATCCTCACCTTGAGAGCCCATATAAGAGCTTTTGAAGCTACTACAGCCACAGAGCATCAGTCCAATAATAAGGCAAATGCAGAGATAAAATATGTTGTTTGTTGTTTTCATGAAATTTCTATTTATTAGTGGTATAGATTAATCTGTTGTTTTGAAATAAAAAGTCATAGGCATACCTATACGAAAGTTGTCGTCATATGCAGTAGAAGGGTTTTGAGTGTGAATGCGATGTTTATAATATAAACCTATGTCAAACATGAGTATTTCATAGCCGATTTGACCAATTATATATGCTCCACCTAAATTTAACTCTTTGCCGAAATGATAAGAGTGCTCTGCTCCTATTCCAATATACCATCCATTTGAAATATCAGTATCGCTTGATGCAAAGTTGTATCTAATCTGGCATTCTCCAACGACATGATGCCCTTTGAGGTATGATTCTATTGACGGGTATTCAGTATGCCACCTATATTTTGCCCCAATTCTAAAGTTAAAACGAGAAACTTCATCATAACCAGTTTCAAAACGGCCAAATCTAAATGTGAAACCTGTCTCAAAACCATATGTATTTGCAGCAAAATCATGCCAATTAATATTCAGCCCAAAAGCAAACGAATCTTCCCAAAAATCATCCCATGCGTAAGCTCTTGAGCGACTCCTTTCATTTGCACTAATGTGATTTTCTACATATGATTTTGTGGTATCATCTAAAGCCCATTTTAATGTGCCTTCTCGATCGGTAGAATAGTCTGCTCTGCTTATAGCAAAAGCATTTGATTTGTATTTTACGTATTGATAGGTGCTAAAGTCTTTAGCATATGCCGAGGCGTCACTATATGAATATTTGTCAAAGTTGTCGGCCATTTCACGGGCGATGATGTTGCTCGCTTCGGTGGCAAATATTCCATTGGGATGTTTTTGTAGGTATGATTGTGCTTCTATAAGAGAACCATTGCAGATATCTTTATATTCCAATGCATGTTTTGACTGCTGATATATTCCCATCATATCTTGCGATAGTTCGTTATATACCATGGCTTTCTTGAATTGAACGCAAGCCTCTTCATATAGTTTTGTCTCATATAGACGCACTGCATCATACATTGCAACAACACTTGCTGCTTGTTCGGCATATTGCGAATTTGGGTATTTTGCGAGAAAATCTCTATATGAATTCTCGTCTTTCCCATCTTTGATTTTTATCCAAGCATCGTCTTCTTCTGAAGTGGACGCAATGAAGGTCTCTTCATTTTGAATGGAGTCGTTTAGAACGTTGGCAAACGACATCACCGAGCTTAGACCAAAAATCATCATAGAAATAATAATCCTTTTTTTCATGGTGATAAATTTAGTTATGTTAGAGTTTGAAATTGTAGTACTTGATTTTAAAGTAGTTGAAAAAATAAGCGTGAGTTGGTTATCACGCTCCGAAAGGCACGACCAAATGCCTGCGCACAAGATAAGCACAACCCACGCTATCGCGTAGGCGTTTAGTGCCTATTGTCTTTGTGCTAATGATGAAATTGGTCGTTTCTCGGAGCAAATGACAATAGCAAAAACGCTATTTATTCATAAATATATAATTGGCACTCTTGCCAATTCAATCGTAAAGTTACAAAATAATTCTAAAAAACGATAATAGGTAATAGCATTTTTCAACGAAAAATAACAATATAGTGTTGTTATGTCAAAAAGAATTGTTATTTTCGCATTTAGATTAGGATGTTATGAGACTTATAGAATTAAATCTACAGCAAATTTTTGACTTATGCAGGGTGCATAAAGTAAAAACATTATCGGTATTTGGGTCTATTCTTACTGATAGATTCAATGAAAATAGTGATGTGGATATGCTTGTCGATTTTGATAGTCAAAGTATTGACGATTATGTGTCAAACTATTTTAGTCTGAGGGATTCGTTGGCAAAACTGTTTAATAGAGACGTAGATTTATTAGAAGAAAAAGGAATAAAAAATAAGTTTTTGCTACGAAACCTAAATCGAACTAAACAGGTGATATATGAATGAGTATATATTAACTTATCTTCAAGATGTGTTAGACTCTATTGATGAAATGGAGAGTTATTTTATTGATTATCCTATGCAATTTGAGGTTTTTGAAAAGGACTATCTTAGGCGTAGTGCTGTAGAACGAAAAGTGGAGATAATGGGTGAGGCGATTAATCGGATTTTAAAATTAGATTCTGATTTTTTGTTGCCAAATGCTAAAGAAATAGTTAATACACGAAATAGGGTGATACATGGGTATGATAGTGTTACGCCTGAATTCCTTTGGAGTTTGGTGATAAAGCATATTCCAATTTTAAAAATAGATATTGAAAAGATTCTGTTAGAATATGAATAAAAACACAAAAACCTCGACTATTGTCGAGGTTTATTTCTTTTGAGCGGAAGACGGGGCTCAAACCCGCGACCCTCAGCTTGGAAGGCTGATGCTCTATCGACTGAGCTACTTCCGCAACATTGTTGTGTGGGCGAAGATGGATTCGAACCACCGAAGGTATAAACCAGCAGATTTACAGTCTGCCCCATTTGGCCACTCTGGTATTCGCCCTAAATCGGGTGCAAAGATAATCAAAGTTCTTTAACTTTGCAAGCGAAATCGTGCATTTTAATTGCAGCAACAGCAGCTTCCTCGCCTTTGTTTCCGAGTTTGCCACCACAACGGTCGAGTGCATCTTGTTCACAATCAACAGTTAACACTCCAAATATTACGGGTATATCACAGTCGGCGTTGAGTGTGGTTATGCCTTGTGTTACGCTTTGACACACATAGTCAAAGTGAGGTGTGCCTCCGCGAATTACGCAACCAAACACTATGATTGCATCATACATCGATGCTTCAATTAATTGAGATGCAGCGAATGTTAATTCGACAGCTCCAGGAACATGATACACATCAACATCTTTGTCGTCAAAGCCTTGCGATTTGAATACGGCTAACGCGCCATTGGTGAGGGCTCCAGTGATGTGAGCGTTCCACTCGGCAGCTACGATAGCTACTCGCATGTCTTTAACTTTGGGGATAGCACCTTGTGGTGCGCTGTGTGATAGACTTGTTGCCATGAAATATAATTTATTGGAAGATAGTATTAATTATTTGGGAAACATTTTGTGCCACAATCCTAATATGTCGAGGCTATTGCTACGGGCATTGAGGAGGATATCTACAATCTGTTTATGCTCGGCAGTGGCATTGAGTTTTGTGGCTTTGTGTAGCATTGTGTTGAGCAGATGCACTCCTTTGTCGCGAGTGTTTTTGGTTTGTATCAATGCTTCTCCAAGTGAGATTGAGAGTTGAAGTTGTTGTATCGAAAACTCGTTTTCGATGCGGGTGAGATATTTTAATGCGCGAGTATAGAAATGAATAGCCTCGCGATAACGATTCATTTGTGAAAGGGTGTTACCCTCGTTTTGTAGCGATGCAATGAGCCGAGATGTCGCATCTTTGATGCCCGAATTGACCTCGGCAAGATGTATTGATGTTGCTACTTGATAATGGGCAAGCAAGTTGGCTTGGTCAACTCGCGAACGATATATTGAGGTTGATGCATTGAGTGCCAACACTTGTGCCGAACTATATCGTTGAGGTTTTAGTTTTGATAACTTTTCAAGAAGTTTTAGTGACTTCAAGATGTCGCGTTCGGCCTGTTTGAACTCTTTTTTATGGCTATGAACTTGAGCCAAGTCAAACAACAACATCGCAAGAAGGCATATATAATTCTCATCTTTGCGACGAGTGCTTTGGATTAAGATGTTTAGAGCGTCGGCAATAATGGCCATTGCTGCGTCAATCTTTTCATCTTCAATGAGTAGCGCTGCCAATGCTTGTTTTATCGCCACTTGTACATCGGTGAGATTGTCGCGATTGATGCGAGTAAACATTTTGTCGAGCCATTGCAAGTGAGCGATGGCTTTACTTATGTTGTTGTCCTTTATCATCTCTATTGCTATGACTCTGATAGTGTCGATGACAGTTGATAAAGGGGCGTTGGCAAGACCATGTCGTAGGGCAAATATCGACGACCCAGCTTTGAATGCTTCAAGCTGGTTGAGTGAGTGAGAATTACTCACGGTGATGAATAAACTGTCGAGAGTTGTCGTCATATTATTGTCCCTATCCTCGTTTTACTATGCAAAGGTACTATATTCTTTTTTAATTTTCAAGTATGTAATAACTCAAAGGATGGTTTATAAATTCCCTTGGTTAGCTATGCGAAGCAATATACATGTCGCGTTCCTCGTATGAGCATATTGCTTTAACCCATTCGGGGTCAATCTCGGCACCTTGAGCAGTTTTGGGGTCAAAACCAGCCATCACGGTGCGTCCCACGCATTTCACATCGCCAGTTTCGGCATTAATGATGCGTTGTTCGAGTTTCACGCTGCGTTGAGAAATTGAAGTAACGGTTGTGAGCACAACGATGGGCTCTTTGATATATGCTGGAGAGAAAAAGTCGCAGTTAATGTTAACGATAACCACATTGATATGTTTCCAATTAACCAAATCGGGCTTCACAGCATTGAAATAAGCTGTTTTGCCGAGGTCCATATATTCAAGATAGGCGTTGTTGTTGATGTGACCTATCATGTCAATGTCGTTGAATCGTATTTGTATAGGTGTCGCATGTCGAAAGGGCTGTGTAGCCTCGGGAACACGCGGATTGGTTGATGTAGGGTATGAAATAGGCTCCATTATTTAATGAATGATTATATTTTTAATAACATCTTTGCCAGCAGCTTTGTTTAGCTCTTCGGTCAATCGTGAACGATGAAAATTTAATTCGTTTTTAAGTGATGCCGACGAGAGATATACATGAAGAACACCATTCTCGACATATCGACGAGTGGTGTAACGATTTATCCCTTGTCCCACTACCTCGGGCCATAGATAACACACCTTTTGCTCATCAAAAGTTGATGCCATGCCACTATCAATGATAACAGCATCTATGATTGATTTTATGCTTTGTGCCTCGGTGCGTTTCATTCGGTTTGAGTTATGGGGTTGAAAGTTCCGTCGATAACCTCCCAGATGCGATAATCGCCCGATGTGCGAGTGATGATATTGTCGAGGTGAGTGCGATTGGTGTCGGTAATGAATATTTGGCCAAAAGTGTCGCACATCACAATCTCCATAATGCGTTCCACGCGAGAGGCGTCGAGTTTATCAAATATGTCGTCAAGGAGCAACAGTGGTTTGAGCGAGGTGGCAAGGCTCAACATCTCATATTGCGCTAATCGCAAGGCTATTGTAAATGTTTTGCATTGTCCTTGTGAGCCTACGCGTCTAACAGGCATTCCCGATATCATCATCTCTATATCATCACGATGAATGCCCACCGATGTGTGTCGCACAATTTCATCGTGTCGTCGAGCGCTATCGAGTAGGGCATCAAAAGTGGTGCCAGGGTCGTTAAGTTGACTTTCGTAACTTAATTCAACATGCTCGCCGTCGCCAGCTATGGCATTGTAATAACGATTAAATATCACCGACAATTTCTCTATCCACTCTTTGCGTTGGCTGTTGATATAATCGGCAGCCATGCCCATTGTGAGCTCTATTGCGAGATATAGATTGTGGTCAACGCATCCGTCGCGAAGCAATTTATTGCGTTGCTCAAGCGATTTGTTATAGCGAATGAGTTGATCGAGATAGTTGTGATTGCTTTGAGATATTATCATGTCGATAAACTTGCGCCGTTCATCGCTATTGCCTCTAATGAGGTCAATGTCGTTTGGGGCAATAATCACAAGAGGGAAAAGCCCTATATGTTGGCTCAATCGTTGATATTCTTTCCCTTTGCGTTTGAGTGACTTACGCTTACCATGAGCCATGCCCAACGATAACTCTTCTTCCACTCCGCGACGCAAATATGAAGCATTTGCAATGCAAAAGTCTTCGTTGCGCTTGATGAGCAATGAATCGGTTACCCCATTAAAACTTTTACAGAAACTCAAGTAATATATTGCGTCAAGCAGATTACTTTTCCCCATGCCATTATTACCCAAAAGACAATTAGCCTTTGGTGAAAACTCCAATCGAGCCTCCGCTATATTCTTGAAATTATCTAATGAGAGTCGTTGCAAAATCATATCACAAAGTTACAAATTATTTCTATCTAATTAGAACTACTCTTTTAACTTTTGCAGAATATATTCGCGTATTTGTTCCTTGGTTACATTATATTTTGGTTCTAATGTAGCGAAGTTACCATCGGGGACAAAATTTCCACCAAGTAGCATTGCTATGATATTTTTTGTAGAGAGCCTATGGCGAGAATAGGATAGGGCTTTCTCTATTCCGGTGTGGATAGAATATCCTTCTTTTATGATGCTATAAATATCATAATAGTCGCGAAATTTCATTCGGCGTAACATTACCTCTATTTTCATAGCCATAATAGCCTCAATATTGGCCAACCTAATGTTGCCGAGGTAATCAATTGTTGATGAAATAGGTGAGAGATTATCGCTTACGAAAAAAGAAAATTTTACTCCTTTAACAAGAAACTCAACTTGGTCAAATCCGAGCATGTTAAAGTTTTCTATCTCTCCAATTTTTTCGGTTAATTCCTTTTCGATGATATTCCATTTAACCTCGGGCTTCTCGGTTTTAGAAATGCGCCACATCATAAAATCAAGGTCTTCGCTTTTGCGATGACCTATTTGTATCGCAAGTGCTGTGCCTCCACACAATACATATGGCTTTATACACTCTAACTGCGCAACTTTCTCAATGATTGCATCTATTTTAGAAGTTAACCCTTGACGCATATGATGATTCTTTAAAAATTTTGTTAATATGTTGTTTTTCGACTTTTGCTAAATATTTTTCAGGCTTTTTGATGCCAAAATAATACATTGCAATCATAATATTGAGGCGTTGCATGTATTCCCCTTGTATAGCCATTTTATTTCGCCATACTTGTTGGATTTGTTTGCGTGAATAGATTTCAAACATCAAATCTATGTCATCAATATCCAATACGGTAAAACATTTTTCTATCAACTCTTCATCGGGAATCGAATCAAATGATTTTACATCATATGACCAAAAAGCATTTTTAGCAACTAATTGTTCACAAAGATGATTGCGAATAGATTGTTTGCGCTTTTTTATAGCTTGCATAGCTTGCATTTTCACGAGTTCGCCTTCGGGCAACGAAAAGAATGATTCCAACTTCATTGCGAGTTGAAGCGACATCTCTCGTTTACCACTAATAACACAATTCAATAACTGGCGAGGTATATTTATTTCGCGAGCCAATTTGGCTTGTGTTATACCATAATGAATTGTTAAGTTACTAATGTATTCTCCTATGTTATAATTCATAACTCGATATTCTGTCAACAAATTTGTTTACAAAAGTAGATTAATTTTCCATTAAAACAAAGGAAATTATTCAAAAAATATATCAATAAGTTAAAAAAGAGTCTTTTTGTGTATTATATATTGACTAATATGCCCAATAAGTGCGTTAATATACAAAATAAAGGTGGCTCATTATAATAAAGCCACCTTCTTGTCGGTATTACGAAATATACTTAATCGATAGTATTTACGCTCAATGCTACGATTTTCATATCGTTGGCACGAATGAAATCAATAACCTCTTGTCGCACTTCGCTTTCGGGGACATCGGCTTCGATGCGGCGCACAGCATTAAATACCGATGTGCCACTTTGATATACATGGCGATAGCATTTAGCCACATCGTCGATTTGCTCTTCGGTGTAGCCGTGCTTACGCATAACAACAGCGTTGATGCCAAAGTAGCTTACGGGGTTGTGTGCAAAGATGGTGAATGGAGGCACATTGCCACTAATGCGACATCCTCCTTTGATGAGTACCCAACGACCCACTTTGCTTTTCTCGTGAAGGATTGAGCAACTCGAAAGTATGCTACACTCTTCAACTTCAACATCGCCAGCAATCAACACACTATTGCCCACAACACACTTTCCTTTGATTATAGTGTCGTGTCCTATGTGCGACTCGGCCATAATGAAACAATCATCGCCTATGCGAGTGCCTCCCACCGAAGTGATACCACGATTGATGATAACATGTTCGCGTATCACATTGTTGTCACCTATGTAGCAATATGTACTGTCGCCTTTCCAACGAAAATCTTGTGGATCGGCACCAATGATTGTTCCTTGATATACTTTGTTGTTGCGACCCATGCGTGTGCCACGAATAATGCTTGTGTAGGGCATTATTTCGCAACCGTCGCCTATCTCTACATCTTGGTCAATGTAGGCAAATGGGTGGATCGTTACATTTTCGCCAAGTTTGGCTGATGGATCAACATGAGCTAATGGGCTAATCATATGTCTTGAAATTTAAGGTGTTATACTAAATTTATTATCTACCACCGCCAAGCGATTGATAGAGGTTGATTACTGCTTGAGTTTTGGTGTGTTCGCAAGCCAATTGCGACATTTGTGCAGCCAAGAGATTTTGTTGAGCAGTGAGCACTTCGAGATATGTTGAGGTTCCCAATGTGAGTAGTTCTTGGGTGTATTCAACCGATTTCTCAAGATTTTCGATTTGCTTATCAAGTAGTTTCACTTTTTCATCGCTCTTTTGGCATATTGTCATAGCGTCGCTCACCTCGGCACTTGCGCTCAAGAGTGAGTATTCAAAGTTGTTCATCGCTTGTTGTTGAGCCGCTTTGGCAGCTTCAAGGTTAGCGATATTCTTGCCACGAGAGAAGAGTGGGGCTGTTAATGAACCTGCAAGTTGAACAAACCACTCGCCTGGGTTCACTATTGCCGACCCAAGACTGTTGGTGAAACCACCATTGGCCGAGATAGTGAGATTGGGGTAGAAAGCAGCGCGAGCAAGGTTGGTAGCATAGTATGCTTTAGCCACATCAAGTTCGGCGGCACGCACATCGGGACGAGCAGCAAGTTCTACCATAGGCACTCCGGCTCTCACCACATTGGGCATAGCCAATTTTGCTTGAGGCGACACACTCCATTTTTGTGGTAACACATTGAGGAGTAGTGACATGGTGTTATTGGTTTCATCGAGAGCAACCTCCAAGTCGGTAATTGATGCCAATAGATTATAGTAACTTGCAGTGCTTTGCACGATAGCAGCCTCGTTGAGGCGGCCATCAAGTTTGAGGTTTTTCATCACCTCAATGCTTTCGCTCCACAATTTAGCAGTCTCTTTATTTAACTCAATTTGGCGCTCGATAGTAGCAATTGCATAGTAGCAATTAGCTACGCCACCTATGATTTGCGAGCGCACGGCTTGGTTGTAGGCCTTTGTCTGTTCTACGGTTACCTCTGCGCTTCGTTTGTTGTTGAGCAATTTGCCAAAGATGTCAACCTCCCAACTCACCGCGAGCGGAATTTGGTAAGTGCCTATGAAATCACTTCCAGCAAACGATGCATATCCACCATTGGGGGCTAATGCCACCGATGGGAGATAACTCAATTTTGCGCCCTTGAGTTGTGCTTGAGCAATGTCGATATTGAGTTTTGCATTTTGCATATTCACATTATTGGCAAGAGCTTGATTAATCAAGTCAACGAGCACGGGATCGGTAAAAACCTCTTGCCAGCGTAGATTGCCAAATGTTGTGGTGTCGATTTCGGCCTCTTGGGCTTTTACATATTCGGCAGCGAGAGCGCTCTCGTCTTGAGGCATCTCATATTTTTTATACAGTCCACAACTGCTCAGCATCGAAATGCCGAGAGTTATGGTTGCAATATATTTCATTTTATTTGTCATAGTTATAAGTTTAGTTGCGTGAATATTGTTCCAACTCTGATTCGATACCGGCGTTGTCGGTGTCTTTCCACTTGATAGGAGTGAATTTTTCTTGGATTGACTGGAATATTACAAACAATGCTGGCACGATGAGCACTTGTAATATCATACCAATCAACATACCACCAATCGAACCGGCACCAAGAGCGTTATTACCATTGGCACCTACACCTGTGGCAAGCATCATAGGCAACAAACCTATAATCAACGCCAACGAGGTCATCAAGATGGGGCGCAAACGAGCCGCTGCACCTGCCACGGCGGCATTCACAATGCTCATACCTGTGCGACGGCGCTCAACGGCAAACTCTACAATCAAGATTGCGTTCTTGGCCAATAGACCGATGAGCATAATCAATGCGATTTGCAAGTAAACATTGTTGGTAATACCTCCCACCTTGGCAAAGATGAATGTACCCATCAACCCGAATGGAACTGAAAGGATTACAGCCAATGGTAGAATGTAACTTTCATATTGTGCACTCAACAATAAGTAAACAAACAAGATACACAATCCGAAGATTACAGCCGTTGCGCTACCCGAAGAAGATCCTGCTTCTTCGCGAGTCATACCGGCAAATTCATAGCCATATCCTTGTGGAAGGTATTGATCGGCTGTGCGTTGGATTGCCGCGATTGCTTCACCCGAAGAGTAGCCGGGGTTGGGCGAACCCGAAACGGCAATTGATGTAAACATGTTGAAACGATTCAACAAGTCAGGGCCATATACTCGTTTTAGGGTAATGAAATTGGTGATAGGTGCCATTTCATTGCCATTGCGCACCTTGATGCTGTTGAGCGTTTCGGGAGATACGCGAGAATCGGGAGTCGCTTGCATCATCACACGATATAGTTTACCGAAACGGTTGAAGTTTGACACATACATACCTCCATAATATCCCTGCAATGTAGATAGAATTGTTTGTGGGCTTAAACCTGCTTGTTTAGCCTTTGCCACATCGATATCAACCATATATTGAGGGAATGATGGGTTGAATGTTGTATATGCCATTTGAATTTCGGGGCATTTATTCAATTCGCTAATGAAATTCATCGCAATCTCGTGGAATTTGCCAATGTCGCCACCGGTTTTGTCTTGAAGTTGTAATTCAAAACCATTGGTTACCGAATAGCCGGCAATCATAGGAGGAGCAAAGAACATCACACGTCCATCTTTAATCTTTTGTGATGTCATGGCATATAATTGTTGTATGATATTGGTGCTGCTTTCCTCCTTGGTGCGTTCTTCCCAGTTTTTCAACTTGATAATGAATGTTCCATAGGTTGAGCCTTGACCGGCGATGAAACTATAACCGTTGATCATCACACGAGTTTCAACAGCAGGGATTGAGGCGATAATGTCGCCCACCTCGTTAAGAAGTTCCCCGGTGCGTTCTTGTGATGTAGCAGGAGGCATATCCACCACAGCAAAGATAGTTCCGGTATCTTCGTCGGGAACGAGTGCTGTAGGAGTAGAGCCCATCAACCACACCAATGCTCCGATTGCAATTGCTACAATCAATAGCGATACGGTTTTTGCCTTGATGAATAGTCTGATAACACTTTTGTATTTTTCAAGCATGCCATCATAGGCCGCGTTAAATGCAGTGTGGAATCGTTTGACAATACTTTGTTTCTTCCCTTCATGGTCTTCATGAGGCTTGAGGAAAATAGCACAAAGAGCAGGGGAGAGCGTCAACGCATTGATTGCAGAGAAAGCGATAGAAATAGCCATTGTGATACCAAATTGTTGGTAGAATACCCCGCTTGTGCCAGGCATGAATGACACAGGGATAAACACAAGCATCATTACAAGGGTAATAGAAATCAAGGCTCCTGCAATTTCACCCATTGCATCGATAGAGGCGCGGCGTGCCGATTTGTAACCCACATCAAGTTTGGCATGCACGGCCTCGACCACCACAATGGCATCATCGACCACAATCGCAATAGCCAGAACAAGAGCCGAGAGGGTAATCAAGTTGATTGAGAACCCAATCAGGTTCATTACAAAGAATGTGCCGATGAGGGCTACAGGAATTGCTATCGCCGGAATGATTGTTGAACGAATATCTTGAAGGAAGATATACACTACGAGAAACACAAGGACAAAGGCCTCAAGCAATGTTTTGAGCACTTCGTGGATAGATGCTTCGAGGAAGTCGTTAGTGTTCATCGGAACAGCAATAGCCAACCCTTTGGGCAAATCTTTCTTGGCATTTTCAAGTAGTGCAAGAATATTTTTGATAATCTCGGTCGCATTAGAGCCGGGAGTTTGGTAAATCATTGCAGTTGCAGCAGTTTTACCATTTAACTCACTTTGGAATCCGTATGTTTCACGACCCAATTCTACTTCGGCAATATCCTTCAAATATAGAGTCTCGCCATCGGGCGATGCTTTCACTACAATATTTTCAAACTCTTCGGGTGTAACCAGACGTCCCTTATATTTCATGATATATTGGAAACTTTGATTACCCCATTCACCAAATTGACCGGGAGCCGCTTCAATGTTTTGTTCGGCAAGTAGTGCTGAAATGTCCGAAGGCATCAGCCCATATTGAGCCATGACATCGGGTTTGAGCCATATACGCATTGAGTAGTTGGCACCGAGCACCATTGCGTCACCTACACCCGAGATACGTTGGATTTGTGGAATGATGTTGATTTTTAGGTAGTTTTCCACAAATTCGGTAGAGTAGGTGCTATCTTCGGCATATACACTGACTGCCAATAGCGTTGAAGTTTGGCGTTTTTGAGTAATCACCCCCACCTTTGTAACTTCGGCAGGAAGCATCCCTTGAGCCTTTGCTACACGGTTTTGCACATCGACAGCAGCCATATCGGGGTCATACCCTTGTGTAAAGTACACGGTAATGGTTGCTGCACCGGTATTGGTGGCCGAAGATGTCATATAAGTCATGTTTTGAGCACCATTGATTTGCTCTTCAAGAGGTGCTATGACCGAGTTAAGTACAGTTTGGGCATTGGCTCCGGTATAGGATGTTTGAACCGAGATTGTAGGCGGTGCAATGTCGGGGTATTGTGTTACGGGAAGTGCAAAGAGGCCGATAATCCCAAGCAACACAATGAATATTGATATAACCGTCGATAGTACCGGGCGGTTAATGAAATTATCAAGTTTCATAAGTGATTAATTATTGATAAATGTTTAAGTGTTTAATCATTTAGTCGCTACGGTGTCTTTTTTAACCGATTGAGGAGCAAGTGAATTGGTCTTGTCGATAGGCTTGATAGTAATACCATCTTTAACAGTAGTTCCTACACCTTCAATAACGATTTTATCGCCTACTTTGAGGCCGCTTGTTACGATATATTCTTGTCCGTCATTGATCTCAAATACTTCAATTGGAGTAGTTACTGTTTTATTTGAATCATTTACGGTATATGTATATTTGCGATCTTGAATTTCAAATGTAGCTTTTTGAGGAATAATTATAGCATTGCTCTCTACATAAGGAATCAAGATTGAGCCAGTGCTACCACTGCGAAGTAATCCGGCAGGATTATCAAACACGGCTCTCACCGATGCTGCACCAGTGTTTTGGTCAATGATGCCCGACACTGTAGCCACTTTGCCCGATAGACCATACATATTGCCATCGGCAAGGCGTAGGTTTACTGCTGGCATTGATGCTATAGCTTGTTCGAGCGAAATAGCGCCATTGTTGGTTAGAGTGAGGATATCCTTCTCGGTAAGAGAGAAATAGGCATATATTTGAGTGTTATCGCTCACTGTGGTCAATGCTTGAGCCATCGAAGGCGATGCGAGCGCTCCCACACGATTAGGGATTGAGCCCACTACACCATTGCTGGGAGCAGTTACTACTGTGTACGACAAATTCTTTTGAGCGTTAGTGAGACTTGCTTTTGCTTGAGCAAGTTGAGCTTCGGCTTGAGCGAGAGAGTTCTCGGCAAGTTTAGCCTCATATTCACTGATGATATTTTTCTCAAAAAGCGATTTCTTGTTCGTAGCAGTGAGTTTAGCTGTTTCTACTGCTGTTTCAGCAACCTTTACGGCCGCCTTTGCTTGATCAACCGCTGCTTTATATTGAACTTGGTCGAGAGTGAACAACGCTTGTCCGCGACGCACTCGTTGACCTTCATCAACATGCACCTTTGTGATAAAGCCTGTCACTTGTGGGCGAATGTCGATATCGGCCTTACCTTTTATTGTTGCAGGATAGGTGCGTTGCAATTCCGAACTGCTTGTTCCCACAGTTATAGTTGCGATTTCGGGGGCTGGGGTAGCTTGTTGTTGCTGTTGCTTACCTCCGCAAGAGGTCATTGTCGATAAAGCAAATGCGATAATCGATAATGTTGCTAATTTAATAGGAGTTACTTTCATTTTAGTCATATTTTTTTGTTGTTATTGTCAATTATGGATCAAAACTCAATTGAGTCTATTATTCAATATGCGAAGATATAAAAGTATTTTTTAATACAAAAAAAATATGGCCATTTTATCTATTAAGAGCCACTTATAGGACAATATATGGCAAGTATCTACTGCCTAAAAAAGAATCCAAAGACATTGTGGTAATTTTATAATGTGTAATTCATTCCTATCTAATTTCAAGAACATAATGACACAAATCTCCAGAATGACATATTTTTTTGACTAATTTTCATTGCGTTAGCCTTATGTTCATTCTGTCATTCTGTCAAAATTACTCTGCGTCTTTCAGCGGTTTCAGCGTGAGAATAATATATAATTCAGCCCATTCTGTCCAAAAAACACCACGCCTAGGAAGATATGAACA
>JAZRLP010000025.1:0-5723 GCA_045646905.1 Muribaculaceae bacterium | reverse complement strand
TACAGTACCATCGGCAGCAATTTTGAGGTCAAAACTGTTACCATTAGCCGAAATCATGTTGATTTCATTGGTAGCAAGGTCCATTTTGTGAAGTCCAGCAACAGTGTTTTGCGAGAACACTACGAATGAACCGTCGGGGCTAATAGTTGCTTTGTCCACGCTCACGCCTTCGGGAAGAGCCACTTTATCGATAGATTGAATTTCTACCAATTGAGCAAATCCAAGCATGCTTGAACACAACAACATAGCCGAAATGAAAATTTTTTTCATGGGTTAAGGGTTGTTTATTGTTAATAATTAGTAATGTTTTATGAGAAATAACTTGTAAAGTTAAGATTTTTATAGATATGATGAAGGGTATTAAACGCGTTTAACTCTCATTAACAGGTTGGGGGGGATTATAACAATCCATCTTCAATTAGGCATGCAATACGCTCGATAATAGCATCTTCGCGGTTTTTGTTTGGCTCAAAGGTACCTTTTAGACTGACACCAAACATTTTGCCAAACATTTGCCAAAATCCGGCACGGAACCCACCAAGGAAGGCTTTAACGATATCGTAGGATGATTGATTGGTCTCACGACGAATCAACTTCACGAGCACTTTGGCTTGGGTGCGAGTAAATTTTTTAAGTGCAGGTTTGTATTGTTTAAAAAGCGCTCCTTCCATAGAGTTTATGTGAGCCTCACGCTCTTCTTGAGTGGGAAAAGTTTCGATATACTCATATGTTTCGAGTAGGGTTTCACATATGAGATGGGCATATGGAAGGGCTTTGCGCACATCACGCACTGTGCGCCAATAAAATTCTTCTTCTTTCTTGTTTTTGAATACCAGTTTGGGAAAGCAATTCAGGTCGCGAATCACGACCATCAATACCGAGTCGCCAGTTTCGTCAACAAAATGATATTGCCCTATATAGGCGCGTTTCACTCCAGTCCCTAATTCAGAGGTTGCATTAGGGTCGATGTCGTTGTCTTGTGCTGAAGCCAGTGTGGCGCACAAGAAACAACTCAATAGGAGTGTCAAGAGTCGGTTGAAGGGCATTTATCGGTTTGAACAGGTGGATAGTCGATAGTATAGTGAAGTCCTCGCGATTCTTTTCGTTCTTTGGCTTGACGCATAATGAGATATCCCACATTGATGATGTTGCGGAGTTCGCATATTTCGCGTGAAGCAGTAGAGCGTTTAAATAATCGTTCGGTTTCTTCATAAAGAAGGTCAAGGCGATTCCACGCACGATTTAAGCGAATGTCGGAACGCACAATGCCCACATAGGTACTCATTATTTGATTCACCTCTTTGATGCTTTGGGTAATCAACACCATTTCTTCGGGTAGTTGGGTGCCCTCATCGTTCCATTCGGGAATATCGTTGCGGAAAGAGTAGTGATTAACCATTTCCATAGCATGCACAGCAGCGGCTTGAGCATACACAACAGCCTCAATGAGAGAGTTTGATGCCAAACGATTGCCTCCATGAAGACCAGTACATGCACATTCGCCCACGGCATATAATCGCTTGATTGATGACTCAGCGTTAGAGTCAACTTTGATACCACCACACAAGTAGTGAGCGGCAGGTGCTACGGGAATGTAATCTTTAGTGATGTCAATGCCCAAAGATAGACACTTGCGATATATGTTGGGGAAATGTTTCTTGGTTTCTTCGGGGTCTTTGTGGGTTACATCGAGATATACATGGTCATCGCCATGGCGTTTCATTTCGCTGTCAATAGCACGAGCCACAATGTCGCGAGGAGCGAGTGATAGACGAGGGTCGTAGCGATGCATAAACTTTTTGCCACGCACATTGCGCAACACAGCGCCATAACCACGCATGGCCTCGGTGATGAGGAACGATGGACGGTCGCCGGGATGATAGAGTGCAGTGGGGTGGAATTGCACAAATTCCATATCTTGCACTGTGCCTTTGGCTCGATACACCATTGCAATGCCGTCGCCAGTTGCGATGAGAGGGTTGGTGGTAGTTTTATATACAGCCCCAATGCCACCAGTGGCCATTACTGTGATTCGAGCTTTGAAGGTATCGACCTTGTCATTTTTGGGGTTGAGGATATATGCACCATAGCAAGTGACATCACTTGTGCGACGAGTTACGATGCGTCCCAAGTGGTGTTGCGTGATTATCTCAATAGCAAAGTGGTCTTCGTAAATGTCGATATTGGGATTTTTCTTTACGGCTTCAATGAGGCTTTCTTGTATCTCGGCACCGGTATTGTCTTGGTGGTGAAGAATGCGAAATTCGCTATGTCCACCCTCTTTGTGAAGGTCAAATTCACCATTTTCGTTTTTGTCGAAATTCACACCCCAATTTATGAGAGCATTAATTTCGGTAGGAGCCTCGGTGACAACTTTTTTTACCGCTTCGGGATCGCTCAACCAGTCACCGGCAATCATAGTGTCCTCAATATGTTTTTCAAAATTGTCAACTTTGAGGTTAGTAACCGATGCCACACCCCCTTGAGCCAAATAGGTATTGGCCTCGGGAAGCTTGGTTTTACATACCAATGCCACACGCCCAGTGTGAGCAACTTTGAGAGCGAAACTCATTCCGGCAATCCCGGAACCTATAACGAGATAATCATATTCGTAAGTCATAACCCTTACCCTTTATATTTTACTACTACAAAGATATAAAATAATTCATAATGCATTATTCATAATGCCTAAATTTTACGCTAAACAACAATAAAGGCCATCAAGATTGATTCTTGATGACCTTTATCGGTGTTAATTGTATATCTTAATTAGAATACCAATACTTTGTTTTGGTTAACGATATACAAGCCAGCAGGAAGGTTGATAATTGCGTTGCCATCAACAACAATAGTTTTTACCAACATACCTTGAGCGTTGTAGATGTTGAAAGAAGTTTCTTTAGTAGTGTTTATGCAGATTGCGTTATTTGTACCATAAACTTTAGTGTCGTTGCTTGTGAAGCCTTCTACGCTTGTAGTCATTTTCCAAGTAGCAACAACATCGTTTTCAGCCCAAGTGCGGTTAGCAACATCGGTAACGCCGTCGGCTTGCATTTCAACATAGTCCCAACCTTCGCCACAAGTATATTTGTAAGCCGAAGATTTAGTTACATTATCGAGAGTGATAGTGTAGAGA
The DNA here is from genome assembly GCA_045646905.1 of Muribaculaceae bacterium. Taxonomy (GTDB): domain Bacteria; phylum Bacteroidota; class Bacteroidia; order Bacteroidales; family Muribaculaceae; genus RGIG4079. The sequence goes on along the minus strand of JAZRLP010000025.1, from coordinate 2,587 downwards.
GTTTCTTCAACTTTCTCCATAGGCACAAATGCACCCCACTCGTTGAAGTCACCTACGATGTAGCAACTTGGAGTACCTTCGGGAACAGTAACGTTGTAAACAAGTGTTTCGGGTGTTTCAGGGTCAGTGCTTGGAACAGCTTTCCAGGCTGCTACTACATCGTTTTCAGCCCAAGTGCGGTTAACCACATCGGTAGTGCCGTCGGCTTGCATTTCAACATAGTCCCAAGATTCGCCACAAGTATATTTATAAGCAGAAGCTTTAGTCACATTGTCAATTGAGATAGTGTAGTGTGTATCGTCAACTTTAGTCATAGGCATGAATGCACCCCACTCGTTGAAATCACCTACGATGTAGCAATTAGGAGTACCAGCAGGAACGGTTACATTGTAAGCATAAGTAGCAGGTACATCGGGTTCGCTTGTACCATAGGTGTTACCAGTGTTTCCGTTTTTGTTGTAGATAGCGTTGTCAACCCACACGAGGTCAGATGTTTGAGTGCCGCTATTGTTGTGGAAAAGAAGACCAGCACCAGCAGGAGATGATTCACCTTTTACTGTATATACAAAGTAGCCTTCTGCTGTTTTTTCTGTAAGTTCAGTTCCAGGCCAGGTTGAGCCGATGCCATTCCATGTGTGGATATATACTTTTGACCATTTTGAAATGCTATTATCGAAATAAACTTTATATTCAAAGATTTCAACTTCGCCACCACCATAAAGTTGGCCGGTAGAACCATTCTTTGTATATATCATATTGGTTGTCCATTTGAGGTCGGCTGTTTGTGCACTACCGTTGTTGAAGATGATTTTACCACCAGCAGCACCTGGGTCAGAGTCTGCAGTTACGGTAACTTTGATATAGCCTTCGGGAGTTTTTTCGTAGTTGGTAATGTTTTTACCAGGCCATGCACCAAAGTCTAAGCCACCATCCCAACCATAGATGTTAACTTTTGACCATTTTGCGCTGTTGTCAAAGTAAACACTATACTCTGCAGCATTAGAAATCATTGCTGACATAACAAACAACAATGATAGAAATAAAGTAGTAATTTTTTTCATTGTAATTGAATTATAAAGTGTAAATATAAGTAAGTTAATTATTTATCTAAAAATTTTAAGCCAAAATCGTTAGTGAAAAGATTAATTAAAAATGAGTTGTCTCTACACTATTTAATAGCATTATTTCAATTAAGTTTCGTTTGGCTTTGGTAAAATGTAAGTATTATGCCCCACAAAGTTAATAAATAAAAATGAAAAATTTAAAAAATAGAGGCAATTAGGTGTGTAAAGGGTGAAATTTATCAACCCAATGGTTGAATATTGCATCAAAAACGAGTAAAAGTTTTGATTTTTAGATGATAGGCATAGAAACTTATGCTTTATTTCGAGGGTGGAAAGTGAGGATTTCTTCGCGTAGGCGAGTGCGGTCGATGTGGATGTAGATTTCGGTAGTAGAGATACTTTCGTGTCCGAGCATTTGTTGGATGGCACGAAGGTTGGCACCCCCTTCGAGCAGGTGGGTGGCAAAAGAGTGGCGCAAGGTGTGTGGGCTTATCTCTTTGCGAATGTTGGCCAAGATTGGTATGAGATTATGCGCCACATTGTGCCGATAAGAATCTAATTATCTATTTTTAGTATCAAATACTCAAAATATAAAAAGCCGAAGTGGAGTAAAAATTTCTGAAATATGGAATATGCGATGCCCATTTCCACACTTTGCGTGGTTTAAGTCCAAATTTCTGTTTATAATGAGGGTTGATGAACCATAGCGAACGATTCGTTATTGAGAAACCACATTCCTTTACCAAGCGTTCAAACTTTTCTACCGGCATTTGAGAGCGTTTTATGCTCATTAATTCGTCAATGGCATTTTGTGGAACTTTGCTCAATTTTAGCAAACCTCGGTAAAGAGGATTAGGTAGAAGATGGATAAAGGGCAGTTTTGATGCAAAACCACATGTGATTTGTTGATGCCCACCAAAAGGATTTTGCCAAGCAGGAAAACCCATAAACACGATGCCGTTTTTACGGAGGAATGGTTTTATGTTGCTCACAAATTCATGTTTGAATTTAGGCTCTATATGTTCAATTACATCGTGAATCAGAATTAAATCAAAACGATCATCTTCGGATTGTGGTTTATTGGCAGTAATAAAGTTTTGGCAAATAAATTTACCAGAGGCATTGTAATAGTCAAAAAACTCTTGAGCTTGCTCAATGCGAGTTTTGCTAATATCTATACCCATCACTTCACAGCCCAATTCGGCAAAAGGTAGTAGGTTTCCTCCTTCCCCACATCCTATTTCAAGAACTTTGCACTTATTTGAAACATTAAAATGATTTTTAAGATAATTAATGTAATATTCTCGAGTAGTATTAGCCAACTCGGTGAAATATTGCAATCTATTAGAATGTCGAAGTTGCATAATGCATAATGTGAAAATTAGGTCTATTGGTCAAAATAGTTGGTAAAATATAATTAGAATAGCCAAATGGTCAAAATAGTTGGTGCTTACAAATTGAAAGTAATAAAATACAATGAAAAACACACCGGGGGAACGCCAAGCGGCAAGGGGGCGAGTAGC
>JAZRLP010000024.1:0-256548 GCA_045646905.1 Muribaculaceae bacterium | reverse complement strand
CTCAGTACCAGTGTGGGGGACCTTCCTCTCAGAACCCCTATGCATCGTCGCCTTGGTGGGCCGTTACCCCGCCAACTAGCTAATGCACCGCATGCCCATCCGTTGCCGATAAATCTTTAATGATGAAAAGATGCCTTTTCACCATATTACGCGGTATTAGACGGAATTTCTTCCGCTTATCCCCCTGCAACGGGCAGGTTGCATACGTGTTACTCACCCGTGCGCCGGTCGCCGGCAGTTATAGCAAGCTACAACCCCGATGCCCCTCGACTTGCATGTGTTAAGCCTGTCGCTAGCGTTCATCCTGAGCCAGGATCAAACTCTTCGTTGTTAATATCTTATTCTTCTTTTTTCAAATCAAATAAGATTAATAATTTTGTTATTAATCTGTTTCTGCAAGATTTGTTGACAACGAAAATTCCCGTTCAGAACTTCCTGCTTGACTTATTTCGTTTAAGAATTGACTAAGAACTTTTATTTGCTCTTGTACTACTCTTGTCTATTGTATCTTTTTCAATGTTCGTGTGCTTTATTTCTCAAAAGCGAGTGCAAAGTTATAGCATTTTTTATTACCCACCAAATATTTTTAAAAGTTTTTTCTTAAAAAAATTTCACCCATTTTCGTTCACTGCGGATTATCAACATTTTAGACATTAAAATATTTTTCAAAAAAAATTAAACTTTTTCTATAAAAGCCCTCTCAACCGCCAATTTTGCCATAATATCATTGTTCTTATTATATATTGTATAGGTTGTAAAAATTACATATCTTTGCATTTATTATAATCATGTAAACACTTTCATTAAAATGAAAAGACTACTATTTTTTATCTCAATCATAAGCGTTGTCATGTTTAATGGCTATGCTATTTCGCTTAATAATGTAAAATTCCACAACGAAGAGACCGACACAACAAGAATCACACAGATTCTCAACGATGCATACAACGCTAAATTAAATTCCCCTAATGAACGGGTTGGTTATATTGCTCGCAAGTTTTTAGGACTGCCATATGTAGCTCACACTCTTGAAGGCGACACCGAGATGCTCACCATCAACATTGACGAGCTCGATTGCACTACTTTTGTTGAAACGGTGATTGCCATGGCCTACACAGTGGGGGAAGGGCGCACTTCATGGCGCGATTATGTGAGAAATCTTGAAAACATAAGATATCGCGACGGTAAACTTAATGGATATACCTCGCGATTGCACTATATAAGCGATTGGATTATCAATAATAGTCATCGTGGCAATTTCCAGGAGGTAACAGACATGTTCCCCTCATTTAATTACAAGGTTAAGACTATTGATTTCATGACATCGCACCGAAAAAGCTATAAATCTCTTGCCGATGATGCCGAATTTGAAAAAATGAAAAATATTGAGATTGGTTTTCACAACCATCGTTTTCCTTATATTAAATCGGCTGCCATTCGCAGCAAATCGGTAAGAAACGAATTGAGAGATGGTGACATAATTGCACTAACAACCAACATTAATGGCCTTGATGTGAGCCACATGGGATTAATTGCCATTGTTGATGGCGTTCCTCATCTCATGCACGCGTCGATGAAGGCCATGAAGGTAATTATCGACCCCCTACCCCTTCACAAATATCTCGCCAACAGCAAATCTCTCTCTGGAATAAGAGTTATAAGACTAAATAACTAATAAATTATGAAAATCATAGGCAACTGTTTAATAATCGTCATTGCATTAATGTCAACATCATGTGTGTTTGTTGACTTTGAGAAGGCCAAAGATAGCCTATCTTCATTAATAACAGGCGATGATGACAACCAGAGCGAACATAGAGAAGAAACCAACACAAGAAATAGCCCAACTTTCTCACAAGAGAATTATCCAAAAGCCAATAATGATACAAATTGGTCTCCTGGGTACATCTCGCTTTACGACTTTTGGTATGATTTCCCAAGCGGTTACTCATCTAAAGAGCGCACAAGCGATCATGGTTGTCATATATTAACCTATGATGATGGCATTGAAATTACTATTTCAGGGACATGGGGAGGCAAAGATTTATTAAAAGAGCTGTACCAATCGGCCATAGGATCTAACCCCGTTTTCAAAGTTTATAAAAATGATTGGTATGTTATCAGCGACGACAATGGCGATGGCACGGAGTATTACACTCGTTCGGGCGTTATCGTTACACATCCTGATTTAACCAACAACGAAGCGTCTCCAATGATTGCCACTATGACCATCTCCTACCCTATCTCGGCAAAACTTCATGCTCAAGAGTTTATACAAAAATACTTCAAAGGGTTCCCAAAATCGCATCAAAATTAATTTTTCAACAATCTACTTCCAATTAAAGTAATCTCAAGCACTAATTTAAGCGCTTGAGATTTTTTATGCTCAATGATAATATATAATTCCTGCCCTCGTAGAGTGATAAAAGATTTATCATCCCACAAAAAAACGAGGCGTTCTCGCAATGAGAACGCCTCGCGCTTTTATATGACATTTAATCGAGGATTAAGCCATTTTAGTGCGTTTGCCATAACCGTAAGCAGCGTTAGCGCCAAGTTCTTCTTGGATGCGAAGAAGTTGGTTGTATTTAGCCATACGGTCAGAACGGCTTGCAGAACCAGTTTTGATTTGACCTGCGTTAGTAGCAACTGCGATGTCAGCGATAGTAGCATCTTCAGTTTCACCTGAACGGTGAGAGATAACTGCAGTGTAACCATTGCGTTGTGCGAGTTCTACAGCGCGAAGAGTTTCAGTGAGTGAACCGATTTGGTTAACTTTTACAAGGATAGAGTTAGCGCAACCGAGTTCGATACCTTTTTGGAGGTATTTAACATTAGTTACAAACAAGTCATCACCTACGAGTTGGCAACGATCGCCGATGAGGTCAGTAAGGATTTTCCAACCTTCCCAGTCGCCTTCAGCCATACCATCTTCGATTGAGTCGATAGGATAGTTTTCAACGAGAGTTTTGAGGTATTCAGCTTGTTCTTGTGAGTTGCGTTTTGCGCCTTTTTCACCTTCTTTCCAAGTATAGTCATAGATGCCTTCTTTGTAGAATTCAGAAGAAGCACAGTCAAGACCGATAGTGATGTCTTTACCAGGAACATAACCAGCTTTTTCGATAGCTTGCATGATTACATTAAGAGCATCTTCAGTACCATCAAGAGCAGGAGCGAAACCACCTTCGTCACCTACTGCAGTAGAAAGGTTGCGATCGTGGAGCACTTTTTTGAGGTTGTGGAATACTTCAGTACCCATGCGGATACCTTCTTTGAAGCAGCAAGCACCGATAGGACGAATCATGAATTCTTGGAATGCGATAGGAGCATCAGAGTGAGCACCACCGTTGATGATGTTCATCATAGGCACTGGAAGTGAGTATGAGTTGCAACCACCGATATATTTGTAAAGAGGAAGACCAAGATAGTCAGCAGCAGCTTTAGCTACAGCAAGAGAAACACCGAGGATAGCGTTAGCACCGAGGTTAGATTTAGTTTCTGTGCCGTCAACTTCGAGCATTTTTTCGTCGATAGCGATTTGATCAAGAGCGCTCATGCCAACGAGTGCTTCAGCGATTGCACCGTTAACATTAGCAACTGCTTTTTCAACACCTTTACCCATGTAACGAGCTTTGTCGCCGTCACGAAGTTCGAGAGCTTCGTTTACACCTGTAGATGCACCTGAAGGAACAGAAGCACGACCAAATGCGCCTGATTCGAGGATTACATCAACTTCAACTGTAGGGTTACCGCGTGAATCGAGGACTTCACGACCAATGATTTTTTCAATTTTCATAATGTTCTTTACCTTAAAAATTTGAGTAAAATATTTAGTATTAATTTATAGTCCTAATAAACCAAGTGCAAAGATACAAAAAATAATTGAGTATCAATATAACATAAAGAAATATTTATGCGCTATTTTACACAGAAATAACAAAATAATCACATGTAAAAGCAACAAAAACAAGCAACCACCTGGGTAAACCCAAGTGGTTGCCTAATGCTTTATTTAAAGCTAATGCCGAATTATTCAGCTGCTTCAGTTGCTGGAGTTTCAGCAACAGGTGCTTCAGCAGGAGCTGCACTCTTACGTGAACGACGTGTGCGTGGAGCTTTTTTAGCTGCTTTTTCTTTGAGCATGTTTTCGTTGTAGTCAACAAGTTCAATGAAGCAAGTCTTAGCATTGTCACCAAGACGGTTACCTGTTTTAAGGATACGAGTGTAACCTCCAGGACGATCTGCAATCTTTTGAGCTACTTCACGGAAAAGTTCAGTAACCGCTTCTTTATTTTGAAGATAGCTGAAAACGAGGCGGCGGTTAGCCATTGTGTCATTTTTAGCACGATTGATTAGTGGCTCAGCGTAAACGCGAAGAGCTTTAGCCTTAGCAAGTGTAGTGAAAATACGTTTGCGAAGGATGAGAGCAATCGTCATGTTAGCGAGCAAAGCATCACGGTGAGCTTTGGTGCGGCTAAGGTGGTTGAATTTTTTATTATGTCTCATCGTTTATTACTCTTTTTCTAATTTATACTTTGAAATATCCATTCCGAACGAAAGGTTCAAGTTAGCCAAAAGCTCATCGAGCTCTGTAAGCGATTTTTTACCGAAGTTACGGAATTTCAAGAGATCGGTTTTATTGAAAACCACGAGTTCACCAAGGGTTTCAACTTCGGCGCTCTTCAAGCAGTTGAGTGCACGCACTGAAAGGTCCATGTCAACGAGCTTAGATTTGAGCAATTGACGCATGTGAAGTACTTCTTCGTCAAATTCTTCATTACCATTGCTGTCGCCCGATTCAAGAGTAATCTTTTCGTCAGAGAACAACATGAAGTGATAAATAAGAATTTTAGCAGCTTCTTTGAGTGCGTCTTTAGGAAGGATAGAACCGTTGGTAGTTATTTCAATAATGAGTTTGTCGTAGTCGGTTTTCTGGTCAACGCGGAAGTTTTCAATAGTGTATTTAACATTTTTGATAGGAGTATAGATTGAGTCAATAGCCAAGATGTTGATATCATCAGTGGGGATATCTTGTTCTTCGGCAGGAACCCAACCACGACCCTTATTGATAGTCAATTCAAGATTGAAACTTGCGCTAGGATCCAAATGACAAATCACCAAGTCGGGGTTAAGAACTTCAAAACCCGAAAGCACCTTGCTGATGTCACCGGCTGTGAACACCTCCTGTCCTGACACCGAGATTGTTGCTTTTTCAAAGTCGGTATCTTCAACAACTTGCTTAAGATCAACCTTTTTGAGGTTAAGAATGATGTTAGTTACATCTTCTTTCACACCGGGGATAGTATCAAATTCATGTTTAACGCCATCAATGCGAATTGAAGAGATTGCAAAGCCTTCTAATGAAGACAACAATACTCGACGCAATGCGTTACCCACAGTGATACCATAGCCGGGCTCCAAGGGTTTAAACTCAAACTTGCCGTAGAAGTTATCGGCTTCCAACATAAGGATTTGGTCAGGTTTTTGGAATGCTAATATAGCCATGGATCTTAATTTTTAATTATTATTTAGAATACAACTCGACGATCAATTGTTCTTTGATGTTCTCGGGAATATCTTCGCGAGCAGGAACATGAAGGAATTTACCTGATTTAGTAGCTTCGTCCCATTCAATCCAAGGATATTTGCTGTGGTTGAAACCAGCTAAAGCATCGGCAATAACTTCAAGAGATTTTGCTTTTTCACGAACACCAACAACATCACCAGGTTTAACCGAGTAAGATGCAATGTTCAATACTGAACCGTTAACAACGATGTGACGGTGGAGCACCAATTGACGTGCAGCAGCACGAGTAGGAGCGATACCAAGACGATATACTACGTTGTCAAGACGTGATTCGAGCAATTGAAGCAAAACTTCACCCTTAACCCCTTTAGTGCGAGATGCTTTTTCGAAGAGGTTGCGGAATTGTTTTTCAAGCACGCCATAAGTATATTTAGCTTTTTGCTTCTCACGGAGCTGAACGCCATATTCAGAAGTTTTTCTTCTTTTGTTGGCGCCGTGCTGACCGGGAGGGAAATTTTTCTTAGCGAGCACTTTATCTTCACCAAAGATAGGTTCGCCAAATTTGCGAGCGATTTTGGACTTTGGTCCTGTATATCTTGCCATTTTTAAGAATTCTGTTTTTTATAGAGATATTCATTAAGCTTTAGTGCAGCCGCGACCATAGAGAGGTGATGAAAATTATGGTCTATTCACGTTTTTCTCAATGAATGAATCTCAAGTTAATTAATAGATAATGTCACTAAAAGAGACAAAGTTAGTAAACTGAATTAAAGATTATACACGACGACGTTTTGGAGGACGGCAACCGTTGTGTGGTAGTGGAGTAACGTCGATGATTTCGGTTACTTCGATACCTGCACCATGAATTGTGCGGATTGCTGACTCACGTCCGTTACCTGGACCTTTAACATAAGCTTTAACCTTGCGGAGACCGAGGTCATAAGCAACTTTAGCGCAATCTTGCGCTGCCATTTGTGCTGCATATGGAGTGTTCTTTTTAGAACCACGGAAACCCATTTTACCAGCACTTGACCATGAAATTACTTGGCCTTCACCGTTGGCTAAGCACACGATGATGTTGTTGAAAGATGAGTGAACGTGTAATTGGCCTGCGCCATCAACTTTAACGTTTCTCTTCTTAGCTGCGACTGTCTTTTTTGCCATATTCTATTATTATTTAGTAGCTTTTTTCTTGTTAGCAACAGTTTTCTTACGTCCTTTACGAGTGCGAGCGTTGTTTTTAGTGCTTTGACCGCGCACTGGAAGGCCGATACGGTGACGGATACCACGGTAGCAACCGATGTCCATCAAGCGTTTGATATTAAGTTGAATTTCACTACGGAGGTCACCTTCTACTTTGTAATCGGCACCAATGACTTCACGCACTTTTGCTGCTTGAGCGTCGGTCCAATCTTTTACTTTGATGTTTACATCAACGCCAGCTTTTTCCAAAATTGTTTTAGCTGCACTACGACCGATGCCGAAGATATAAGTCAAGGCGATCTCACCTCTTTTATTTTGGGGGAGGTCAACTCCCACGATTCTTACTGCCATATCTTATTTGACTGTTTTTTTTGCAAAAATAACAAAAAATTATCCTTGACGTTGTTTATACTTTGGGTTTTTCTTATTAATCACATAGAGACGTCCCTTACGACGCACGATTTTGCTGTCTGGGGTACGTTTTTTTACTGAGGCTCTAACTTTCATATCTTTTAGTTTTAAATATTATTTATATCTAAATGCAATGCGACCTTTTGAGAGGTCATATGGAGACATTTCTACACGCACTTTATCTCCAGGAAGGATTTTAATGTAATGCATGCGCATTTTGCCTGAAATGTGGGCAGTGATTTCGTGTCCGTTTTCAAGTTCTACGCGAAACATTGCATTAGAAAGTGCTTCTACGATGACTCCGTCTTGTTCGATTGCTGCTTGTTTTGCCATATTATAATTTAAATAAATCTATCTCCAAGGGCTTCCTTGATATAATCAAATGTTGTTAATACTTCGGTTTTACCATTTAAGATTGCCATTGTGTGCTCGTAGTGAGCCGAGGGTTTACGATCGCGAGTGCGACATGTCCATCCATCAGCTTCAATTACTACATTGCGACTACCAAGGTTAATCATTGGTTCAATGCATAGACACATTCCGTTCTTGATGAGCGGGCCAGTTCCACGACGTCCATAGTTGGGAACTTCGGGATCTTCGTGCATACTCTTGCCTATACCATGACCACACATCTCGCGCACCACGCTATAACCGCGAGCTTCGCAGTATGTTTGGACAGCATTTGCAATGTCACCTATGCGTTTGCCTTCTTGACATGCTTCGATGCCTTTATATAATGATTCTTTGGTTGTCACACACAATTTCATGACTTCGGGGTCTATCTCGCCTACTGCAAACGTATAGCAAGAATCGCCCATAAAGCCATCTTTTTCAACTACACAATCGGTACCAATGATATCACCTTCTCGAAGAGTGTAGTTAGATGGAAAACCATGAACAACTACTTCATTAACCTCGCAACATATTGTGCCGGGGAAACCGCCATAACCGAGACATGCAGGACGTCCACCATTGTCGCAAATAAACTCGCGAGCGATAGTGTCGAGTTTGAGAGTAGTAACTCCAGGAGCCACCCACTTGGCGATTTCGCCAAGTGTGCGACTCACGAGAGTATTTGCTTCTCTCATACGTTCGATATCTTCGGATGTTTTGAGATAAATCATTTATTTTAGAAATAGCTGATATTAATAAGCACTACCGGTTGTACGGCCTTTAATTTTACCATCTTTCATCAATCCATCATAGTGGTGCATCATCAAGTGGCTTTCGATTTGTTGGAGAGTATCGAGTACTACACCCACCATAATCAAAAGTGATGTACCGCCGAAGAATTGAGCGAAGTTATCGCTAATGCCGAAGAAACGAGCAAAAGCAGGAAGAATGGCTACAATGCCGAGGAAGATAGATCCTGGCAATGTGATGCGTGACATAATCGCATCGAGATATTCAGCAGTTTTCTTACCAGGTTTAACACCAGGAATGAAACCATTGTTGCGCTTCATATCTTCGGCCATTTGAGTAGGACGTACAGTGATTGCAGTGTAGAAATAAGTGAACGCTACAATCATGAAGAAGAATACAAGGTTATACCAGAAACCATTGATATCAGAGAAAGCAGCAACGAAACCTGAAGCGCCTTCGGCTGAGCTGAAACCAGCAAGAGTCAATGGAATGAACATGATTGCTTGAGCAAAGATGATAGGCATAACACCTGCAGCATTTACTTTCAATGGGATGTATTGACGAGCACCACCATATTGTTTGTTACCAACGATGCGTTTAGCATATTGTACGGGCACTTTGCGAGTACCTTGTACCAACAATACTGCACCGATTGTAACAGCAAGCAATAGGATGATTTCAACAACAAACATGATAAGACCACCTTCGCTACCAGCTGAACCTGGGAGACGGCTAGTGAATTCAAATAACAATGCTTGTGGAAGACGTGCGATAATACCCACAAGGATAATGAAAGAGATACCATTACCAATACCACGATCGGTAATTCTTTCACCAAGCCACATGATAAACATTGAGCCTGCTGCAAGAATAACAGTGAGGTATGCTACCATAGCAAAAGTCATCTGCATGCTACCACCAGCACCATTGATTTGTGCTTGGAGGTTGTAGAGATATGCAGGACCTTGCATGAGAAGGATAAGCACTGTTAGATAGCGAGTGTATTGGTTCAATTTTTGACGACCGCTCTCACCTTCACGTTGCATTTTTTGGAATGAGGGCAATACCATACCCAACAATTGAATCACAATCGAAGCTGTGATGTAGGGCATGATACCGAGAGCGAATATTGAAGCTTGCGAGAATGCACCCCCCGAGAACATGTCGAGGAGTTGCATCAAGCCACTCTTGTTAGTGAAGCTTGCAAGGTCTTGGAGTTCTTGAGGGTTGATACCTGGAAGAACGATGAAACAACCAAGACGATAAACCAACACTAACAATACAGTGACGATGAGACGCTTGCGAAGCTCTTCAATAGTCCAAATATTTTTTATGGTTTGAACGAAGCTCATTACAATTAAACTTTATTGATTGAACCACCTGCGGCTTCGATAGCCTTTTGAGCTGCTTCAGAGAAAGCATTAGCTTCCACTTCCACTTTGCAAGAGATAGCGCCTTTAGCAAGAACTTTTACAAGTTGATTTTTGCTAACGAGACCTGCTTCGCGAAGCTCAGCAAGACCAATTTTAGCAAGGCCCTTAGCAGTTGCAAGAGTTTCAATATCAACGAGGTTGATAGCTTTGTATTCTACACGGTTGATATTTTTAAAACCAAATTTAGGCAAGCGACGTTGAATAGGCATTTGACCACCTTCAAAACCAATCTTGCGGCTGTAACCTGAGCGTGATTTAGCACCTTTGTGCCCACGGGTAGAAGTTCCACCCTTGCCCGAACCAGCACCACGGCCGATACGAGTTTTGCTTTTTACAGCACCTACAGCGGGTTGTATATTACTTAAATCCATAATTTTAAAATATTAAGCGTTAGTCACTTCTACCAAATGACGTACTTTGTTAACCATACCCATCACGTCGGGAGTGTTTTCTTTAACTACCACGTGATTCATTTTCTTCAAGCCAAGAGCATCGAGAGTGCGTTTTTGCACTGCAGGACACTTGATGCGGCTCTTTATTTGTTTGATTTGAATTTGTGCCATTGTAGTTGAGTATTAACCTTTAAAAACTTGTTCAACTGAAATACCACGGTTTTGAGCTACTGTAGCAGGGCTACGCATTTCATCAAGAGCAGCGATAGTAGCTTTCACGAGGTTGTGAGGGTTAGAAGAACCTTTTGATTTAGCGAGCACGTCGGTAATACCTACACTTTCAAGCACAGCACGCATCGCACCACCGGCTTTAACCCCGGTACCTTGAGAAGCTGGTTTAAGGATCACACGTGAACCGCCAAATTTAGCGTATTGTTCGTGAGGAATAGTACCTTTGTGAACAGGAACTTTGATAAGGTTCTTTTTAGCAGCTTCAACACCTTTAGCGATAGCTGCAGTAACTTCGTTAGCCTTACCAAGACCCCATCCTACGATGCCATTTTCGTTACCTACTACTACAATTGCAGCAAAAGTGAAAGTACGACCACCTTTAGTAACTTTGGTAACACGATTAATGGCAACTAAACGGTCTTTCAATTCGATAGAACTGTCTGCTTTTACTCTGTTATTTCTTTTTGCCATAATTGTTAAAATTTAAGACCGCCATTACGTGCGGCGTCAGCCAATGATTTTACTCTACCGTGGAAGAGGTAACCGTTACGGTCAAATACCACTTCGGTAATACCTGCAGCGATTGCTTTTTGAGCAACTGCTTCACCCACTTTTGCAGCGATTTCGATTTTTGTTCCTTCTTCAATGCCTTTTGAAGATGCTGCAACTAAAGTTTTGCCAGCAAGGTCATCGATGAGTTGAACATAGATTTGTTTGTTGCTGCGGAAGACCGTCATGCGAGGACGTGCGGCAGTACCAGACACTTTACCACGGATACGGGTCTTGATTTTATTTCTTCTTTGTATCTTAGATATCATAATGAGTCTATTTTACTTATTTGGCACCAGCCGATTTACCTGATTTACGACGAATAATTTCGCCAACAAACTTAATACCTTTACCTTTATATGGTTCAGGTTTGCGCAATGAACGAATCTTTGCACACACTTGACCGAGAAGTTGTTTATCACCACTTTCGAGAATGATAAGTGGGTTTTTATTTCTTTCGGTCTTAGCTTCAACTTTCACTTCTTTAGGAAGTTGAATATATATTGCGTGAGAGAAACCGAGCGAAAGTTCGAGCACTTGACCTGTTGCCGATGCACGGTAACCTACGCCTACTAATTCCATTTCCTTGCGATAGCCAGTAGAAACACCTACCACCATGTTGTTGATCAACGCGCGATAGAGACCATGTTGAGCACGGTGTTCGCGGCTGTCATCGGGACGTGATACGGTGAGAATGTTACCTTCGATTTCGATACCAAGGTCGGGGTTTACTGCTTGAGAGAGTTCACCTTTAGGACCTTTTACAGTTACTACGCTATTTTCTACCTTAACGGTTACACCGGCAGGGATCTCAATGGGAGCTTTACCTATTCTTGACATAATTAATACCTCCTATAAGATTAATAAACATAACATAGTACTTCACCACCAATCTTCAACTCAGCTGCTTTTTTATTGGTCATCACACCTTGAGAAGTAGAAAGGATGGCAATACCTAAACCATTTAACACTCGTGGCATATCTTTATAGCCTGTGTATTGACGAAGACCAGGACGAGAAACGCGTTTAAGATCTTTGATAGCGTTCACTTTGTCTTTTGCGTCATACTTTAAGGCGATCTTGATAGTACCTGCGGGGGTTTCACCCTCTATAAACTTATAATTAAGAATATAGCCTTGTTCAAAAAGAATCTTAGTGATTTCTTTTTTCAAGTTTGAGGCTGGAACTTCGACTACGCGATGGTTAGCCTTGATTGCATTCCTCAATCTTGTTAAATAATCTGCTATTGGATCAGTCATTTTTATTAATTGTTTAAATTGATTCGGTTAATCCGAACAATATTTAATACTCTCTAAATTTTTATGCGAGTTGTAGAGTAAAATTACCAACTTGCTTTTTTAACACCCGGTATCAAACCAGCCGAAGCCATTTCGCGGAACTGGATACGTGAAATACCAAATTGACGCATGTAACCTTTAGGACGACCGGTGATGCTACAACGGTTGTGAAGGCGTACAGAAGAAGCGTTTTTGGGAAGGAGCTGAAGTGCTTCATAGTCGCCAGCTGCTTTGAGAGCAGCTTTTTTAGCGGCATATTTAGCAACTAATTTAGCTCTTTTCACTTCACGGGCTTTCATTGATTCTTTAGCCATACTTCAGAAATTATTTAGCGTTTTTGAAAGGTAAGCCAAATTGTTTAAGAAGAGCATAACCTTCTTCATCGGTGTTAGCAGATGTAACGAAAGTGATGTTCATACCCAACAATTTAGAAATGTTATCGATGTTGATTTCGGGGAAGATAATTTGCTCAGTGATACCGAGTGTGTAGTTACCACGACCATCAAGTTTACCTTCGATACCTTTGAAGTCACGGATACGAGGCAAAGCGATGCGTACGAGACGTTCAAGGAACTCATACATATAATCGCGACGCAAAGTTACCATAACGCCCACAGGCATTTTTTTACGAAGCTTGAAGTTAGAGATGTCTTTCTTTGAAAGAGTAGCAACTGCTTTTTGACCAGTGATAGCGGTCAACTCGTTAATCGCTGTTTCAATAATCTTTTTGTCTTGAGTAGCTTGACCAAGACCTTGATTGATCACAATCTTTTTCAACTTGGGCACTTGCATAACAGTGCTGTAGTTGAATTCTTTCATAAGAGCGGGGACAATGCGCTCAGTATAGTCTTTCTTAAGAGTTGTAGCCATTATTTAATCTCCTCTCCTGATTTTTTAGAATAACGAACTGTAACTCCTTTGTCATCCTTACGGAATCCTACGCGAGTGGGCTTGCCACTTTTAGGATCGATAAGGCTGAGGTTGGAGATGTGAATAGGTGCTTCCATCTTAATGAGACCACCTTGTGGATGTTTTGCGCTGGGCTTAGTGCTCTTAGTCACGATATTTACGCCTTCAACAATGGCACGTTGCTTAGTCACTTGCACTGAAAGTACACGACCTTGCTTACCTTTGTCTTCGCCACTGAGAACGTAAACGGTATCGCCCTTTTTAATATGTAATTTACTCATTACTTTTAATTTTGCTTAATGGTTAAAGTACTTCAGGAGCGAGTGAAACTATCTTCATGTTAGTAGCACGCAATTCACGAGCGACAGGGCCGAAGATGCGAGTACCGCGAAGTTCACCAGCATTATTCAATAACACACATGCATTGTCGTCAAAGCGAATGTAAGAACCGTCGGGACGACGAACTTCTTTCTTAGTGCGAACGACAACTGCTTTCGATACAGTACCTTTCTTTACGTCCGATGAAGGGATGACACTTTTCACAGTAACTACGATAATGTCACCTACCGAAGCGTAACGACGTCCTGTACCGCCTAAAACGCGGATGCAGAGTGCTTCTTTTGCACCACTGTTATCTGCAACAGTTAAACGTGATTCAGTCTGTATCATAATTATTACTTAACTTTTTCGATTATTTCTACTAATCTCCATCTTTTGGTTTTGCTCAATGGACGAGTTTCCATCAGCTTCACTGTATCGCCAACTTGGCACTCATTCTTTTCATCATGAGCATGGTATTTCTTTGTTTTGTTCACAAATTTACCATAGATAGGGTGTTTTTCTTTCCACTTAATAGTAACAGTGATAGTTTTGTCACCCTTGTTGCTCGATACAACCCCAATACGTTCTTTTCTTAAATTTCTTTTTTCCATTTGTTTTGGGATTATTTATTGTTAAGTTCGCGCTGACGCAACTCTGTCTTAACGCGTGCAATCATTTTACGATCATGTGTAATCTTAGCAGGGCTATCAAGAGGAGAAACTGCGTGATTAACCTTGAGTTGAAGGTAATCTTTTTCCATCTCTACAAGACGATCTTTGAGGTCTTGAGTGCTAAGTTCTTTGATTTCTTCTTTCTTCATAATCTTTTACACATTTTGAGTTGGATCATAATCACGGCGTACTACGAATTTAGTAGTCACTGGGAGCTTTTGAGCTGCTAAGCGAAGTGCTTCTTTTGCAATCTCAAAGCTTACGCCTTCTACTTCAATAAGCATGCGACCTGGAGTAACAGGAGCTACGAAACCTTCGGGAGCACCTTTACCTTTACCCATACGCACTTCAGCAGGTTTTTTGGTGATAGGCTTGTCGGGGAATATGCGAATCCAGATTTGACCTTGACGTTGCATATAACGAGTCACAGCGATACGAGCAGCCTCAATTTGGCGACCAGTAATCCATTTTGACTCCAAAGTCTTTATACCAAAAGAACCGAATGCCAACTGATTACCGCGTTGAGCGTTACCTTTCATGCGGCCTTTTTGTTGACGGCGAAATTTAGTTTTCTTTGGTTGTAACATTGTTGTGTTGAATCAATTGATGTTTAACGATTATTTTTTCTTGTTACGGAAACCACCACGACGAGAGCCGTTACCATTACCACGACCTTCTTTGTTGTTAGAAGTGAAAGAAGGAGCGAGATCGCGTTTACCGTAAACTTCACCACGACAAATCCACACTTTCACGCCGATAACACCCACTTTAGTGTGTGCTTCAACAAGTGCATAGTCGATATCAGCACGGAGAGTGTGAAGAGGAGTACGTCCTTCTTTGAACATCTCGCTACGAGCCATTTCAGCTCCGTTAAGACGGCCACTCACTTGTACTTTGATACCTTCAGCACCGCTGCGCATAGAACCAGCGATAGCCATTTTCACTGCACGACGATATGCGATTTTGCCTTCGATTTGACGAGCTACAGTGCTAGCCACGATTTGTGCATCGAGCTCGGGGCGTTTAATTTCAAAGATGTTGATTTGTACATCTTTGTCGGTGATTTTCTTGAGCTCTTCTTTGAGTTTTTCAACTTCGCTACCACCTTTACCGATAATGATACCGGGGCGTGAAGTACACACTGTGATAGTGATAAGTTTCAAAGTGCGCTCAATAACAATGCGAGAAACGCTTGATTTGGCTAAGCGGACGTTGAGATATTTGCGAAGTTTTGAGTCTTCGAGCAAAGTATCACCATACTTGTTTCCACCATACCAGTTAGAATCCCATCCACGGATGACACCTAAACGATTACTGATTGGATTTACTTTTTGTCCCATTTCTTATGCCTCTTTTTTAGCGTTATCAATTGTATCTACAAACAACGTAACGTGATTTGAACGTTTACGAATTCTATAACCTCTACCTTGAGGAGCTGTGCGGAGACGTTTCAACATTGGAGCACAAGTAACGAAGATTGTGCTAATGTAAAGTTCACCGTTTTCAGCTTTTTTCTCATTTTTTGCCTCCCAGTTAGCGATAGCTGAACGCAAAAGTTTTTCAACTTTAGCAGCAGCCTCTTTGTTGGAGAACTTGAGGATACCCAATGCACGGAACACTTCTTGGCCACGCACCATGTCTGCAACGAGACGCATTTTGCGAGGAGAAGAAGGAACGTTAACCAACTTAGCAAAAGCTTGTGATTTGCGGGTTTCCTTCATTACTTCGGCTGATTGTCTTTTTCTTACACCCATTGTATTTAATTTCTTTTTTTATCAAAAATTATTTATAACAGGCCTCTATTATTTTTTCTTGTTACCGCCGTGACCACGGAAGGTGCGAGTAGGAGCAAATTCTCCAAGTTTGTGACCTACCATGTTTTCAGTGACGTAAACAGGAATGAATTTATTACCATTGTGAACTGCAAAAGTGTGTCCAACGAATTCGGGAGCAATCATTGAAGCGCGGCTCCAAGTTTTGATAACTGATTGCTTTCCGCTTTCATTCATCGCTGTCACTTTCTTTTCCAATTTGACGCTGATAAATGGGCCTTTTTTTAATGAACGACTCATAGTTACTTAATTAATCAGATTACTTTTTTCTTCTTTCAATAATGTACTTTGAAGAATGTTTCTTCGGTGCACGTGTCTTAAGACCCTTAGCATACAAGCCCTTGCGAGAACGTGGGTGACCACCAGATGCACGGCCTTCACCACCACCCATTGGGTGATCTACAGGGTTCATTACTACACCACGGTTGCGTGGACGACGTCCGAGCCAGCGTGAACGACCGGCTTTACCTGAACGTTCAAGAGAGTGTTCGCTGTTACCAACTACACCAATAGTAGCTTTACAAGCTGCGAGCACTTTACGTGTTTCACCTGAAGGTAATTTGATAATTGCATAAGCTCCTTCGCGAGAAGTCAATTGCGCGAAAGTACCGGCTGAACGAGCCATAAATGCTCCTTGACCGGGACGCAACTCGATGTTGTGGATGAGAGTACCCACAGGAATTTTGCTCAATGGAAGAGCGTTACCTACTTCGGGTGCTACATTTTCACCGCTTACAACTGTTGCGCCAACTTCTAAGCCGTTGGGTGCAATTATATAAGCCTTAGCTCCGTCTACATAGTAAAGAAGAGCAATACGAGCTGAACGGTTTGGGTCATACTCGATTGATTTTACTACTGCGGGAACACCGTCTTTATTTCTCTTAAAGTCAATGAAACGGTATTTGCGTTTGTGACCGCCACCAAGGTAACGGGTGGTTAGGTGACCTTCGGCATTACGACCTCCGGACGCTTTCTTACCGACTGTAAGAGATTTCTCTGGTGTACTAGCAGTGATTGTACCTTTAAATACACCAATAATCTTGTGTCTTTGCCCCGGTGTTGTGGGCTTCAATTTTCTTACTGCCATTTTCTATTATATGTTGCTATAAAAGTCAATAGTTTCGCCTTCGCCAACTGTAATGAACGCTTTCTTCCACGTAGTAGTTTTACCACGAAGAAGACCGCTCTTAGTCCAACGAGACTTGTTTTTACCTCTAACAACAAGAGTGTTGACATTAACTACTTTCACGCCATAAAGTTGCTCAACCAAAGATTTGATTTGATACTTGTTGGCATTTAGAGATACGCGGAAAGTGTAGCGATTAAGCTTTTCTGTAAGCTTAGTAGCTTTCTCTGTAACGATTGGTTTAATCATTATATCCATTTTCTTTGTCCTCCTTAAAATTTATTAATAACGTCAAGGCTACTTTCCGTAAGGACAATAGCTTTGTTGTTGAGAATTGCATAAGTATTCACTTCCGCTGCAATCATCACGTTTGCAGTTGGAAGATTTCGAGCTGACAAATATACGTTTTTATTTTCATTTGCTAAAACGAAAAGCGCTTTCTTATCAGCAATTTGTAGATTTTTAGCAAAGTTTACGAATTCTTTAGTCTTTGGAGCTTCAAAAGTGAAGTCTTCAACGATAATGATTTCGTTATCTTGTGCCTTGTATGTCAAAGCCGACTTGCGAGCAAGTTGTTTGAGTTTCTTGTTAAGTTTGAAACGGTAATCACGAGGACGTGGACCAAATACGCGGCCACCACCTACCAATACAGGTGAGTTGATGTCACCGATACGAGCACCACCACCACCTTTTTGCTTGTGAAGCTTGCGGGTAGAACCAGATACTTCGCTTCTTTCTTTGGCTTTGTGAGTACCTTGACGTTGATTAGCCAAGTATTGCTTAACATCGAGATATACGGCATGCTCGTTTGCTTCGATTGCAAACACTTCGTCGTTCAATTGAACTTTGCGACCAGTGTCTTCTCCTTTAATATTATATACTGCGAGTTCCATTATTTCTCAATTATTACGATTGAACCTTTACTTCCGGGGATAGATCCCTTAATCATCATTAGATTGTGTTCGGCAATCACCTTCAATACTTGGAGGTTTTGCACGGTTACACGCTTATTGCCGGTTTGTCCTGCCATACGCATTCCTTTGAATACTTTAGCGGGATAAGAACATGCGCCCACAGAACCGGGTGCGCGAAGACGGTTGTGTTGACCGTGAGTAGATTGACCCACACCACCGAAACCGTGACGTTTTACAACACCTTGGAAACCTTTACCTTTTGAAGTGCCTGCGATGTCAACGAAGTCACCTTCTGCAAACATTTCAACTGTAATGGCGTCACCAAGTTTGTATTCGCCTTCAAATCCTTTGAACTCGGCCAAGTGTCTCTTGGGTGTTACACCTGCTTTCTTGAAGTGACCCATTTCAGGGTTAGTAGTATGTTTCTCTTTTTTATCCTCGTAACCGAGTTGAAGAGCTTCATACCCATCGTTTTCAAGAGTTTTTACTTGAGTAACCACACAAGGACCTACTTCGATAACAGTGCATGGTGTATTTTTACCATCGGCACTGAAAACGGATGTCATTCCGATTTTTTTTCCTAATAATCCTGGCATTTCTCTTTAATTTAAAAATTTTTCTACTTTGCTAAAATTACACCTTAATTTCTACTTCTACACCGCTAGGGAGTTCGAGCTTCATAAGAGCATCTACTGTCTTTGCAGTTGAGTTGTAGATGTCGATAAGACGTTTGAATGATGAAAGTTGGAATTGTTCGCGTGATTTTTTGTTCACGAATGTCGAACGGTTAACTGTAAAGATACGTTTGTGAGTGGGTAAGGGTATAGGACCGCTGATTACCGCACCTGTAGCCTTAACAGTCTTAACAATCTTTTCAGCCGACTTGTCAACCAAGTTGTGGTCGTAAGATTTTAGCTTAATTCTGATTTTTTGGCTCATATTATTTATATAATAAAGTATTATTTCAACAAATCAACACGGCCTTGGCATTCAGTCAAGACATTTTTAGCGATTGAGCTACTTACTTCGTCATAGTGAGAGAATGACATAGTTGATGTAGCACGACCAGAAGTGATAGTACGCAATGCAGTAACATAACCAAACATTTCGGCCAATGGAGCTTTAGCTTTAACAACGCGAGCGCCGCTGCGGCTTGTTTCCATACCTTCTACTTGACCACGACGTTTGTTCAAGTCAGAGATTACATCACCCATGCTTTCTTCGGGAGTAACAACTTCGATCTTCATGATAGGTTCGAGAAGAACAGGACCTGCTTTTTCTGAAGCTTTCTTGAATGCTTGGATAGCACAAAGCTCAAATGAAAGTTGGTCAGAGTCAACTGGGTGGAATGAACCATCAACAACAGTTACTTTGAGTTGTTCTACTGGGTAACCAGCAAGAACACCATTCTTCATTGCAGTTACGAAACCTTTTTGGATTGAAGGGATATATTCTTTAGGAATGTTACCACCTTTAACTTCGTCAACAAATTGGAGGTTACCTTCGAATCCTTCATCTACTGGCTCAACGCGAACGATGATATCAGCAAATTTACCACGACCACCAGTTTGTTTCTTGAATACTTCGCGAAGTTCAACTGATTGAGTGATTGATTCTTTGTAAGTAACTTGAGGACGACCTTGGTTACATTCTACTTTAAACTCACGACGAAGACGGTCGATAATAATATCGAGGTGAAGCTCACCCATACCTGAGATAACTGTTTGACCAGTTTCTTCGTTAGTTTGTACTGTAAATGTTGGGTCTTCTTCAGCAAGTTTTTGGAGACCAACACCAAGTTTATCGAGGTCTTTTTGAGTTTTAGGCTCAACTGCGATACCGATAACTGGTTCGGGGAATTCCATTGCTTCAAGTACGATAGGAGCATCTTCAGCACAAAGAGTATCACCTGTGCGGATATCTTTGAAACCTACACCTGCACCGATATCACCACAACCGATTACATCTTTTGGGTTTTGCTTGCTTGAGTGCATTTGGAAGAGACGTGATACACGTTCTTTCTTACCAGAGCGTGAGTTGAATACATAGCTACCAGCAGCCATGTCACCTGAGTAAACACGGAAGAAGCAAAGACGACCTACATATGGGTCAGTTGCAATCTTAAACGCAAGAGCACACATAGGCTCATCGCTTGAAGGTTGACGAGTGATCACTTCTTCAGGGTTATCTACTGAGTGACCTTCGATTGCACCACCATCAGATGGGCTAGGAAGATAAGCACAAACATTGTTCAACAAACATTGAACACCTTTGTTTTTGAATGAGCTACCGCAAGTCATAGGAACGATGTCCATTGTAAGAGTTGCTTTGCGGATACCATTGCGAATTTCTTCTTCAGTGATAGTTGAAGGATCATCGAAGTATTTTTCCATCAATGCGTCGTCATACTCAGCAATTTTTTCGAGCATTTTGTCGCGCCATTCTTCAGCTTCATCTTGAAGAGTAGCAGGGATTTCTTCGATAACATAGTCAGCACCTTGTTGTTCATCGGGCCAGTAGTAAGCCTTCATTGTAACGAGGTCAACGATACCTTTGAAAGTTTCTTCAGCACCGATAGGAATTTGGATAGGGCAAGGATTTGCACCAAGAACTTCCTTAAGCTGACGCACTACTTCAAAGAAGTTAGCACCTGAACGGTCCATTTTGTTTACATAACCGATACGAGGTACATTATATTTATCAGCTTGACGCCACACTGTTTCAGATTGAGGTTCAACACCACCAACAGCACAGAAAGCAGCAACAGCACCATCAAGTACACGGAGTGAGCGTTCTACTTCTACAGTAAAGTCAACGTGTCCTGGGGTGTCAATCAAGTTGATTTTATATTGATCGTTGTTATATTTCCAAAATGCGGTAGTAGCAGCAGATGTGATAGTGATACCACGTTCTTGCTCTTGCTCCATCCAGTCCATAGTAGCAGCACCATCATGAACTTCACCGATTTTGTGAGTAAGACCGGTATAGAAAAGAATACGCTCAGAAGTGGTAGTTTTACCAGCATCGATGTGAGCCATAATACCGATATTACGGGTATATTTTAATAATTCGTCTGATTTAGCCATTTTTTATCTGAAATTATTCAATGAAAAAATTAGAAACGGAAGTGAGCGAATGCGCGGTTAGCTTCAGCCATTTTGTGCATATCTTCTTTACGTTTGAATGCACCACCTTGGTCATTGAAAGCATCTACGATTTCAGCTGCAAGTTTGTCAGCCATAGTTTTGCCACCACGTTTGCGAGCATAAAGGATAAGGTTTTTCATTGAAATTGATTCCTTACGATCGGGGCGGATTTCAGTTGGAACTTGGAAAGTAGCACCACCTACACGGCGAGACTTAACTTCCACTTGAGGAGTAACATTTTCAAGCGCTTTTTTCCAGATTTCGAGCGCAGTTTTTTCCTCGTTAGGCAATTTAGATTTTACGATTTCAAGTGCGTTGTAGAATATTGTATAAGAAATATTCTTTTTACCATCATACATAAGATGGTTAACGAACTTAGAAACTTTCACGTCATTGAAGACGGGATCGGGTAATACTACCCTTTTTTTAGGTTTTGCTTTACGCATTTTCTTTGTCGTTTTGTGTTTTTGTTTGCTTGGTTGCTTTCATCTTTTATTCTTCAGCTCACGATTCGCTAATCGAGGCTTACTCAACCAATAATGTCAGCGTTCCAATAAATCAAAAACTAAGTTAAAAACTCGTTTTCTTTGTAAATTCTCTTGTGCGATTTAGTTACTTCACCGGTTTATTGGTCCCGATTACTTCTTAGCTGCACCTGCTTTAGGACGTTTTGCTCCATATTTAGAGCGACGTTGTGTACGATCCTTAACACCGCTTGTATCAAGTGTACCGCGAACGATGTGATAACGCACACCTGGAAGGTCTTTAACACGACCACCACGAACCAACACGATTGAGTGTTCTTGTAGGTTGTGACCTTCACCTGGGATGTAAGAGTTCACCTCTTTACCGTTAGTCAATCTCACACGGGCTACTTTACGCATAGCCGAGTTAGGCTTCTTAGGAGTAGTAGTGTACACACGCACGCACACGCCACGACGTTGTGGGCAAGAATCAAGTGCGGGTGATTTACTCTTATCCTCAAGAGCAACGCGTCCTTTTCTTACTAATTGCTGAATAGTAGGCATCTTAGTTCTTTGTTTTTGTTACTTAAAATTTATTATAGTTCTGTTAAAAAATCCATTTTCACACACACTCAAACGCTACATATCCCTTTCTCTCCCAGAGAGTTAGCGATATCGCAGCATCAAGTCAGTCCGAAAAACGATGCAAAATTACTAAATAATTCGCTAATAACCAAATGATTTTGTTTCTATCTTTCGCCATATCAATAGCATAAAAATACCTGTTTTTATGTCATTTTTCATCCCTATTCAACCCAAATCGCCTCATTTTATATCATTTTGAGCATATTTTAGCTCTTTTTCTATCGTTTTTCGCACAAAATCACGCCGTCACAGCAACATTCAAATCAATCAAAACCTGCAATTTTATATTTATTTAACATTTTATCGCAAACTTTCACGCATCTTTTTACCCCAAAATCAAATTTCGCCCTACTTCCTCAAAATCATCACCCCTCTACACGCAACAAGAGTCGAGCACCAGCACAGCACCCTACCCTCATTGCACATTATATATAGACTATTTATTAATATACCCCTTTAATGCTTCAACATATTTCTCAAATGCCGATAACCCCTCTTGGGTAACCCTACAGGTTGTGCAAGGCTTTTTCCCTTTATACCCTTTCTCTATCGAGATATAGCCTGCCGACTGCAATTTATCAAGTTGCACACTGAGATTACCTGAGGTTGCACCGGTTTGCTGCTTTATATACACAAAGTCAGCACTTTCCACACCTATCAAAATCGACATAACGGCCAATCGCAATGGTGAATGCAACAATGAATCCAACTCTTTAAACCTCATTTCGACTTACACTTATAATTCAATATCAAACCGGGAACAACCATCACAACAAAGAATGTCGCCACAAACAACAGCACTTGCCAATGTTCAAATCGTTGCGATGAAACAACAGCAATCATATACAAAGGAGACAACACCCCCTCAATAGGAATAGCCACAATCCATTTTTCTCTCAATATTACTCCTGTAAAAGCAACTCCCACTATTGTATATATCAACACAAGAGGCATTATCATATTAAAAGCATAATAATGTCGCAAATAAATTGCGGCAAAAGTAAGCACCACAGGAGTGAGAATATATAACCACCCAAGAGCTTGCCATATCCCCTCAATCGCTTTATCAATATGCGATTTCACATCTCCCTCTTTTCGCTCGTTTCGCTTGCAATCATAAATAGCATAAGCAAATTCAAAAAACCACAAATAATACCACTGATGCACCCCGGCTGCCTTAACAACTCCATAAATCACCAACCCTAAAATTGTTGTAAAAACGCCCCAACCTATCCATGAATTAAAACTTCCTCGGTTTAGATTTTGTTTTGATTGGCTAATCATTTGCGAAATAAGTTCCAAACTCTTTTCAGCATCAAAATTTTGTTTTTCCATAATAATGTTTTTTCATTTATAATATTTTTAGTTCTAAAATTTCGTCAAAGCCTAAATACTTTGCGAAGATAAACAAGTTTATATTATAAACCAAATTAAAAAACCAGTTTTTTCTTTTCTTATATGAAATTCCATCTCAACACATCAAAAGAAATGGCGCGCCATAGTTTTGGCACGCCACTACACATTATTATATAATATACTATACTTTTAGCATCTCAATTTCTTTCTGCAACTCATTCAAAAAGCGTGCAGCATGAGCTCCGTCCATTTGGGTGTGGTGAAATTGAAATGATATAGTAAGCGTTGTTTTAAAAAAGCAACGCTTATATTTTCCCCAAATGAGAAATGGATTATTAAACACGCCGCTATACATTCCCACAGCGCCATCTATTTCATATTTAGCCAATGCGGATGTGCCGATAACCATTCTGTCGGTGATATCGTGATTCACACAATTTTGAGCCACTTGCGATGTAAGTTGTAAATATTGCTGATTAAACACCGCCAAATCTTCATCAAAAGGGACATCACATGAACTCACTTCCCCTTCTTGATTAGCCACAATAGTATTTACTGCCAATGCATCATATTGCATTAATTTGTCGCCCACCGGCAACATATAAAACTCTTTTACTCGGCTCGCAGCCTTACCTATACAATAACACATCAACATGTTAAACTTCATCCCCCTCTTGCGACTAATTTTAATCAATCGCGATACATTAAGAGTTTTGAATAATGTAACCATAGGCATAGGAGCATTCATCCACATTTCAAATGCATATCTCCTACTCGTTTCGTTGGGGTTTACTTCTCTCATTAGAATTAAATAATTTAGGTAAAAACCTAGCGTGCATTTATTTGCGTGTTAGGCGAGCAAGATAGTCATAGTGTTCTCCTTGCATCACCAATTCAGCCTCAAAACCATTTTCTGCTGCATGGAAAGCAAGTGTTTCAAAGTCGATATATAGCCAATCAAAGGTCTCGCCTTTTATATTCTTATATTGCATAGTGAAATCAACCTCTCCATAATAATCTCCAGCAAGGTCAATATCCACACCACCATCTTCGTCCTCAAAAAGATAGATCAAATCACTTGAGTCCATAAGCACTTGACCACCCTCGGCAAGCAGTTGATCAATGCGAGCAAAAAATTGTGGCATATTTGCTATTTTACCAATGATGCCCGAACCATTCATAAGCATCAATATCGTGTCAAATTTCTCACAAAGCGCTTCATCATATAGATTCACCAATCGGGCGTCATCAATGCCACTTTTAGTCATCACCTCAACCGATAATGGCGACACATCAATAGCAGTAACCTCCATTCCTCTATCCTGAAGAGCAAGCGCATGGCAACCAGCTCCGGCTCCCACATCTAGAATCCGTCCTTTAGAAAGTTCGAGAGCCTTTAGTTCCAATTCGCCCATTTCGTCTTCTTCGCGAAAAAGGTGAGCCACAGGAATTTCGTCCTCGTCAAACATTGACGACAACACTCTCAATCGACCAGCAATACCATTTTTATAAAAATCGGCTATTGCTGCACCCATTGGGTCACGACGGGCATCAAGAACTTGCGCTTTCATTTTTTTCACTTTAACCCACCCTCTTTCAATAGACGATCATATTCCTCTTTATTATTAATGAGGTATAGAGCCGCTTTATATATTTGGTCATAGGGGTTAGACACTTTATAGAAGCTCTTTGAGCCATACATATCGCTTGCGATATTAGCCTTAAGAACCATTTTCAACAATGCTTCACTACGACGATATTGTTCCTCGTTATATTTTATACTATCGGCCTCGCCTTGATTAATCAATTGCTTCATCATATCGTCCGACACCTCAAAATGCGCTACAAAATCGTCGTCGGCAGGATATTTCTTTTTCAAACTACCGCGATTTTCATCGACATAGTTTAGACAATATTTATGAAGGATTCCACTACCTAAAAGTTGGCGATAGTATTCACTATTTTCGGTTGTGTCGAGCGGCACAAACTTATCAGGCATAATGCCTCCGCCACCATACACGACTCGACGATTTTTGAGAGTATAGCATTTAAGCGAATCAGCGAAATGAATACTATCGGCGCTCATAAATTCGCCCGATTCAAATCGTTTCAATATATCCTTGCGATAATCTTCTTCATCGCCTTCGGTGTAAGGCTTCTGAATGCAACGACCCGATGGCGTGTGATAGCGTGATATTGTGAGGCGAATCATCGAACCATCGGGGAATGGGAACGGGCGTTGTACCAATCCTTTGCCAAAAGTGCGACGACCTACAATCAACCCACGATCATTGTCTTGAATTGCCCCAGCCACAATCTCACTTGCCGATGCCGAATATTGATTTACAAGAATTACCACCTTCCCATCGAGCAAATCACCATTAAAGTCGGTTCTAAAATAATATGGCGAAGAATTTAGTCCTTCGGTGTAAACAACCAAGTCGCCTCCACGCAAGAAGTTGCTTGCCAAGTTATAAGCCGAGCCAAGATACCCTCCACCATTATCTTGCAAGTCAATAATAATGTCTTTCATTCCTTTGGCCTTGAGCTCTTTCACCGCTTTCAAAAACTCTTCGTTGGTGTCTTCGGCAAAACGCGAAATGCGAACATATCCGGTTGTTGCGTCGGCCATATATGCTGCGTCAACACTATAAATGGGTATTTCTTCGCGAATCACACGAAACGAAAGTAGGTCTTTTTTACCCTTGCGCTTGACTTTCAAGTTCACTACAGTTCCCTTAGGACCACGAAGAATTTTTATCACATCATTATTTTTCTTTTTCACACCCGATATGATGGTATCATTGGCGCTTATAATGCGGTCGCCAGCCACAATTCCCACTTTTTCACAAGGTCCATTGGCCACTGTTTGCAATATATACAATGTATCACTTTGCATGTTGAAAGTGATGCCTATTCCACTAAAATTGCCCTGCAATGGCTCGGTCAATTCTTTTGTTTCTTCGGCATTGGTATATGACGAGTGAGGGTCTAGCGTTTTTAGCATAGCCACTATAGCCTCCTCTACTATTTTATTGGAATTAACGGTATCAACATAATAAGCACTTATAATCCCCTCAGCATAACGCAACTTTTGCGATGGTGACATCTCCATACTTTGTGCCATCACGATTAAAGCACAACTCATCATCAAGCCTAAAAGAAATATCTTTTTCATATAATTGTCTAAATAAATCGTTTTTATATTATTGTTCATCGGGCACATATTGGCTCACATCGTAGCCATGGCGTTGTAGGTCGCGCACAAGAGTTGGGCTTATATATGACAATTCGGGCAATGTATATAATAACACTGTCTCTATCCCGGTCAAGTTGCGATTAGCATAAGCCAAATTGCGTTCATACTCATAGTCGGCAACTGTTCTCACTCCACGAAGTATAAAATTTGCGCCGTGCTCCTTTGCTGCCTCAACGGTGAGACTGCCATAACTAATCACTTTTACACCTTGCATCTTGCTTGTTACGCGTTGAATATGCTCAATGCGTTGCTGAACCGAGGTGTGATTTTTCTTTGCCTCATTCACACCTATTGCAATAATTATTTCATCAAACAATTGCAAACCTCGCTCTACGATAGACATATGTCCCACTGTAAAGGGGTCGAATGTTCCTGGATATAATGCTACTCGTTTCAAAATATATTTGTTTTATTTTGTTCAACTGACAATTAACTACGACGCGTTATTTATGCTATGTCGGTATCATCTTCCACAACAAGGTTGTCGATGATAAAGTTTTGGCGTTCGATAGTGTTTTTACCCATATAAAACTCAAGCAAATCGGCCACGCCATCTTCCTTGCGCAAAGTAACACGATCAACGCGCATGTCGGGACCAATAAAATCGCGGAATTCCTCGGGCGAAATCTCTCCAAGACCTTTAAATCGAGTAATTTCGGCATTTGCTCCAAGTTTCTCTATTGCATTGACACGCTCTTCATCGGTGTAGCAATAATATGTATCATCGGCAATACCTTGTTTCTTTGTCGATTTAAGACCTACTCGTTTAGCCGTTTTCTTATTACGCACACGGAAAAGCGGTGTTTGCAACACATATACATGTCCTTTCTTAATCAAATCGGGGAAGAATTGAAGGAAGAAAGTAATCATCAACAAGCGAATGTGCATTCCATCGACATCGGCATCGGTTGCAATAATCACATTGTTATAACGCAAACCATCAAGACCATCTTCGATATTCAACGCTGCTTGAAGAAGATTAAACTCATCGTTTTCATATACCACCTTTTGTGTCAAGCCAAATGTGTTGAGAGGTTTACCACGCAACGAGAACACGGCTTGAGTTTCCACATCACGAATTTTAGTGATTGAGCCAGCTGCCGAGTCACCCTCGGTAATGAAGATTGACGAAGCAAGTTTCTTTTCCTCATCACCTTTAGCATCATTAAGATGCACGCGACAATCGAGGAGTTTTTTATTATGAAGATTTACTTTCTTGGCTTTTTCGCGAGCAAGTTTTGTTACGCCAGCCATCGACTTGCGTTCTTTCTCGCTCTCTTGCACCTTTTTAAGAATTATCTCGGCTGTAGTGGGATCTTTATGTAGATAGTTGTCGAGTTCCTTCTTAATGAAATCACCCACAAACTTTGCTACCGATGGACCATTGGGACCCATATCGCGCGAACCGAGTTTGGTTTTGGTTTGCGATTCAAACACAGGTTCTTCAACCTTCACTGAAATAGCAGCAACCATACCATTGCGAATGTCGGAATACTCAAAATTGCGATTGAAGTGCTCTTTTATCGTACGCGACACCACCTCTTTAAACGCAGTGAGGTGAGTACCACCTTGAGTGGTGTGTTGACCATTAACAAACGAGTAATATTCTTCGCCATATTGATTGGCATGAGTGATTACAACCTCAATATCCTCACCCGAAAGATGAATAGTAGGATATAACGGATCTTTGGTCATATTCTCCTTCAAAAGGTCAACAAGACCGTTACGCGACACGAAACGCTTGCCATTAAACACAATAACCAACCCTGTATTGAGGAATGTGTAGTTTTTCAACAAAGGCACCACAAACTCCTCGCGATAGAGATAATCACGGAATATTTCAGCATCGGGTGTAAATGTCACCATTGTGCCGTTTGGCTGGTCGGTGGCGCATATATCGTGTTCATCGGTGATAACACCTTTAGAAAACTCAACATGTTTACACTGTCCATCGCGCACACTCTCCACAACAAAACTTGTTGAGAGCGCATTCACAGCCTTGATACCTACCCCGTTCAACCCCACCGACTTTTTAAAAGCCGCAGAGTCATACTTTGCACCGGTATTCATTTTTGATGCCACATCAACTACCTTTTCCAAGGGGATACCTCGACCATAGTCGCGCACCACAACATTGCCGTCAACAATATCAACAAGAATCTGCTTACCAAAGCCCATCATATACTCATCAATAGCATTATCAAGCACCTCTTTTAGAAGCACATAAATACCATCGTCCGAGGTCGTACCATCGCCAAGTTTTCCGATATACATACCGGGACGGCGACGAATATGCTCTTGCCATTCAAGTGTTACAATATTATCTTCGCTGTAATTTACAGCGGCTTTATTCTCTTCGATAGGTAATTGTTCTTCAGTTGACATAAAAATTTCACTTATAGGTAGGTTCACACTGCAACAGTGCAGTTTTTCGCACCACAAATATAACAATTTTTCGTAGCAAAATCAAAAATTCACACCCTTTCAGTTGCTAAATACTCGCAAATTACAAATAGGAATATAATTAAACCATTTGATACGACATAAATACATTAAGCTCCACACGCCACATCATCACCTCGCTACTCCTTTTCGTTTTCTATTTTCATCTTTTCGTTATATAATATAATTAACTATTTTTGCGTTTATATTTAATATGGCAACGACGGCTCTAATAACGATTATCATACCTGTTTACAATCGCGCCGAGGTAGTAAAAGCTACCCTTGACTCGGTTGCAAATCAATCGTTGCGTCCACTTGATGTGATATTGGTTGACAACAACTCTACCGACAATACCCTCGAAGTGCTTAACGAATGGAAAAAGCAGGTTGAAACCAATGATTTTCGTGTGATGGTATTGAGCGAAACCAAGCCAGGTGCTACTGCAGCTCGCAATAGAGGACTTAAGGAGGTTGTCACTCCCTACACAATGTTTTTTGACTCTGACGACATCATGCACCCCACTCATGCCAAACGCGCCGTAGAAGCATTCAAGCAGAATACTTTACTTGATGTTGTTGGATGGGATGTCAAAGTCAAGACACTTGAAGGAAACCTCTCTCACTATCGTTTTTGTGATAAACAAATTCTATACAACCACATCTTTCATGCGACATTTGCGACACAACGATTTGCGGCTCGCACCAGTTTGTTTAGAGAGGTGGGCCAATGGAACGAATCACTTCCAGCATGGAATGACTATGAATTGGGGGTGAGATTGCTTATCACCAACCCTAAAATAGAGAGATTAACTGGGGAGCCGACAGTAACAGTGATACTTCAGAAAGAATCAATCACTGGCACCAACTTTTTTTCTCGCCCTCTCGAATGGGAAAAGGCTCTTGATGCGGTTGACCTCATTCTTGGGAACAGCAAATACCACTCTATGAGAAAATATATCGATGTACGCCGTGCAATTCTTGCTGGTTTTTACCATCGCGAGGGTGCCACCGACGAAGCCCATCGATTGCTTGGCGAAGTGTTGTCGCGTAGCGGGTGGTATCGCAAATTAATAATGAGACTATTTTATAACATCATACGCAAAGGTGGCCGAGGCATAGCTCTATTGGCTCGCCCATTACTTTGCCTTTCAAAATAATGCCATGAAGATATTATTTCTAGGTGACGCAAGCAATTATCATCGCACCTTGGCCGAGTCTATGGTGGAAATGGGCCATGAAGTCACAGTAGCATCGCATGGCTCATACTGGATGAACACTAATCGCGACATTGACATTTCGCGACCCTCTAAAGGCAAAATGGGTGGTGCTTTGTTATGGCTAAAACTAAACACATTACTACGCAATAGTTTTAAAGGCTATGATATTGTACAAATTAGCAATCCCACCTTTTTAGACCTACGCCCCAATCGCATTCAAGAGATATTTAATCGCATAAAACAAAGTAATGGCAAGGTCTTTTTAAGTGCATTAGGTACCGATAGTTATTTTGTGGAAATGTGTTGCATGCACAACAGCCCTTTAAAGTATAGCGAATGGCAAATCTATGGCAAACCAGGGCCTATTATTAACAAAAAAGCCGATTGGTTACAACCAGTTTTAAGCGACCATTGCAAATATATATATGACAACATCGACGGAGCAATAACCGCTCTTTATGAATATGAATTGTCGGTGCAACGCGTTTTACCTTCCGACAAGATTGCATATGGTGGAATACCCATCAACACTCGTTCCATCACACCACATTATATTGAGAACACTCCCGAGATTGTAACTCTTTTCTTGGGACGACACAGTTATCGCCAAGCCGAAAAAGGCACCGATATAATTGAACGGGTAGCAAGAGCAGTGGCTCAAAAGCACCCCTCTCGATGCCGACTCGAAATCGTTGAAGACCTTCCTTATGAGGAGTACCTCGCTCGCATGCGCAAATCTCATGTGGTGCTCGACCAACTTTACTCCTACACTCCTGCAACTAACTCACTCCTTGCTATGGCTATGGGACTAAATACGCTATCGGGGGGTGAAAAGGAATTTTACGATTTCATTGGGGAATATGAATTACGCCCCATAATAAACGCCACGCCCGACGAAGATATTCTATTTAATACTCTTGAGGATGTGGTATTAAATCCACAACTGATAGCACAGCGCAGTCGCGAAGGGCGAATGTTTGTAGAAAAGCACAACGACAGCAAAGTTGTGGCTCAACGATTTATTGATTTTTGGGAAACAAAAATAAAATAATAACACGATGATACTTGAAGTATTGATATGCACATATGGCAATGATGGAATAAATCGAGTGGCAAAGATGAATTTGCCCGAGGTTGATGGAGTGAAATATCTTGTTTCGTGGCAAACCGAGAATTTCGACCTTCTTATCCCTAACGAGTTGCATCGCAAAGATGTGAAGATTGTAACATCGCGAAAAAAAGGGTTAAGCAATAATCGCAACCATGCTATCGAAAAAGCATCGGGCGATATATGCCTCATTGCCGACGATGATTTAACATATACATGCAATCAACTCAAGGCCATTATCGATACATTTGAGAACAACGCCAATATCGACATCGCGCTTTTCAAATATAGCGGTGGTGACAACAAGCAATATCCCGATTATGAATTTAACTTAAAAAAAGAGCCAAAGGGATATTATGTATCATCGGTCGAAATTGCATTTCGTCGCAGCAGCATTGACTCCACACTACGATTTGACCCACGATTAGGTGTAGGAACTTCAATGCCAGCCGGTGAAGAGGCAATTTTTCTTCATCAAGCGCTAAAAAAAGGTTTAACTTGTCGCTTCTTCCCTATCACTATCACCCATCACCCCGAGTTAACGACAGGATCACGCAACCCCTCCCCAGGTGTACTACAAGCCAACGGAGTTGTTGTTGCAGTAAAATATGGAGTAATGGGATTGTTACGCCTACCCATTATCGCATGGAGATTATCTCGGCAAGGGAAAGCAAAAATTTTTCCCGCAGTGCACAACCTATTTAAAGGGTACATCTACGGGAAAAAGAATTTTTAGTATTATTGTATCGTAATACTATAGATATTTCTTTACTGCTTTTTCGAGTTCTCGCGCATCATCAACGCGTTCAACCAATTCGCCTTTACCATTAATAATAAATGAGGTGGGGAGCATTGTCACATTGTAGTTCAAGAGATTTTTAGCCCCATCGGTTTTTGAATTATACACGGTAATCCAAGGCAAGTTTTCGGCCGACTCTTTCCATAACGATTCGCTATCATCAACCGACACTTGATAAATTTCCAAGCCAGCAGCCTTGTTTGCTTCGTAAATCTTATTCAATAGCACATTAAATGCAGGCGATTGATCGCTCGCATAGATTGTAAAGTTCAATATCGTAACTTTACCTTTCGCCGCTACATCTTTCAAACTGTGCATTGTGCCTTTGTTATCATATAATTTAATATCAAACAAAGCAGTTTGTGCCACTTGAATAGTATCACCTTCGCCCACTGTTGACACTCGTCGATTTTCGAGGAACAATTGTTTCAATGAAGCAGTACGAGGGTCATTGGGGCGTTGTTGAGAGAACTTATTAGCTACTGCACCAATAATACGCAAGTCTTTCTTGTTATTTACATCAAAAATAGAGGTATTACCTACTCGCTTATTAATGATATAATAAGAGATAAGTCCCACATTGTCTCCAAGAATCATTTGCGACAATTCGCGTTTAAGAAGCGAATCGGTTGCAAGAGCATTTTCGCCACCTTTGGCCATTACGGCTGCCACCTTTTGCTCTATCAACATCATCATTTCGGCCGATGAACTACCTGCAAGAGTAAACGCCGAGTCAATAGCCGATGCATAGCCATTAAATTTTACTGTTTCAATGCTATCTACAGGGAAATATACTTTTCTATTATTGGCATTCAAACGGAATATTTCGGGAAAACCAACTGCCGATTGTGTAAACTCAAAATCTCCATCAGCGTCAAGCACAACCGAATCGACAACATACCATCCATTAACACCTGGTGCCTCAAGCGATAATGTTGTTGAATCGGCACCTTCAATGGTTCCTTTAATTGTCCATGTATTATTTCCTCCACAGTTCCACAACATAGTTGCAACAACTGCACTTATTGCTATTAATAAATATTTTTTCATACCATTATATATTAAACAAGATGACTTCCTTGGCTCAAATCGTTAAGAGCCGATGCTTTTGTGATAATAACCTCGCTCACTCCTGCGTCAATTGCAGCAAAAGCGTTGTCGAGTTTGGGTATCATACCTCCATTAACAATGCCTTGTTCAAGGAGTTCGGCATATGTGGCACGATTTATTTGAGGCACCACCGAGTCATCGTCATTTTCATCGCGAAGCACCCCGGCCTTCTCAAAGCAAAACACAAGATGCACATCAAAAAGTGCCGATAAACCTTTGGCACATTCGCCTGCCATCGTGTCGGCATTAGTATTGAGCATATTACCTTTTCCATCGTGTGTGAGTGGCGCAATAACAGGAACAACTCCCGATTTCAAAAGATTGGCCAACGCCTCACCGTCAACCTTCTTCACATCGCCTACCCAACCATAATCTACAGTTTTCACTGGGCGACGGTCGCTCAATATAATATTCATATCGGCTCCGGTCATTCCCATCGCATTCACTCCATGACTTTGCAAGCCTGCTACAATATTCTTGTTAACCAAGCCACCATATACCATAGTAACCACATTGAGCATCTCGCTATCGGTGATGCGACGACCATCAACCATCTTGGTCTCGATGCCAAGTTGAGCCGCCACACGCGTAGCCGAACGCCCACCACCATGCACGAGCATTTTATAGCCCTCTATCTTTGAAAAATCGTGTAGCAAAGTGGCAAGAGTTACAGGCTCTTCTACAATTTTGCCACCCACTTTTATTATAGTCAATCTATCTTTCATTGTCCTAATATATTAAGCATTTTCGGCTTCGGTAGCCGCAAATTCCATAAGATATGCTTTAATGAAATCGTCGAGGTCGCCATCCATCACGCCGTTCACATCCGATGTTTGATAGTTTGTGCGATGGTCTTTTACGCGACGGTCGTCAAATACATAACTTCTTATTTGAGAGCCCCACTCAATCTTCATTTTGCCAGCCTCAACCTTGGCTTGCTCTTGAAGGCGGTGTTGCAATTCTTTGTCATAAAGGATTGACTTCAATTGGCGCAATGCATTTTCCTTATTCTTGGGTTGGTCGCGAGTTTCGGTATTTTCAATAAGAATTTCTTCTTTCTCGCCGGTATAAGGGTCAGTGAATTGATAACGAAGACGCACTCCCGATTCCACTTTGTTCACATTCTGTCCGCCGGCACCACCACTTCGGAAAGTGTCCCACGACAACAATGCTGTTTCAACCTTCACTTCGATAGTATCATCGACAAGCGGAGTCACAAACACCGATGCAAACGATGTCATACGCTTACCTTGTGCGTTGTAAGGCGATACGCGCACCAATCGATGCACGCCATTTTCACTCTTAAGATATCCGTAGGCAAAATCACCCTCTACATTAATCGTACAAGATTTAATACCCGCTTCATCGCCTTCGAGGAGGTTGGCTATAGATGTTTTGTATCCACTCTTTTCACACCAACGAAGATACATACGCATCAACATCGACGCCCAGTCTTGGCTTTCGGTACCACCTGCTCCAGAGTTGATTTTCAACACTACTCCAAGTTTGTCTTCTTCGCGACGCAACATATTGCGCAATTCGAGAGCTTCAAGTTTGGCTATAGCATCGGCATATAATTGGTCAACTTCTTCTTCGGTCACGAGCTCCTCTTTATAGAAATCCCACGACAACGAAAGTTCGTCAACAACTTTTTCTACCTCTTTATACCCTTCAATCCATTGTTGAAGGTCTTTGATTTTTTTCATCTGGATTTGCGCTTCCTTTGGGTGCTCCCAAAAATCGGGCACATGGGTGCGCAATTCCTCTTCTTCTACTTGAATTAACTTGCTATCGATGTCAAAGATACCTCCTTAACGCGAGCTTGCGTTCAACGGTCTCTTTTAGCTGTTCCTGTGTAATCATTTGTGTTTACTTTGGAATTATGTGTTAATAATTTATTTTTCAGTGCAAAGTTACAAAAAATCCCCGATTGTATAAAACTTACATCGGGGACAATATTATGTCTTTAATTTAGGCATGTTTAAATATCCAAGCCATCAAGCAATTTTACATAAATCTCTATTGCGTCTCTAATCTCATCGAGGCATATATATTCATCGGCGGTGTGTGAACGCGAAGAACTTCCTGGCCCAAGTTTCAACGACTGCCAAGGCATCAACGCTTGGTCACTCAATGTGGGTGAACCGAATGGTTTTGCGCCTAACAGCTCCAATCGTTTCACTATAGGATGTGCCACTGAAATATGCGACGGATTAAGTCGAGTAGAACGAGGTGTCAGTTCACATTGAGGCACAGCCTTGCGTATCAAGTCGAGAGTTTCTACATTGGAATAAGCATCGGTTGAACGCACATCAACCACGATATTACACACATCGGGCACCACATTGTGTTGTGTGCCAGCATTGATTTGTGTTACCGAAATCTTTACAGGGCCCAATGTAGGAGATTCATTATCAAACTTGAGGTTTCGCAAAGTTTCTATTACACCAAGTGTTTCATAGATTGCATTAACACCCTCATTGCGTGCAGCATGCCCCGATACTCCTCGCACCACACCATCCAAGACCATCAGCCCTTTTTCGGCTACGGCAGGTTGCATTTCGGTGGGTTCTCCCACTATTGCAACCGATATTGGCGGTAATAGTGGTATTACCGATTCAATGCCGTTTTTTCCACTCACCTCCTCTTCACACGAAGCAAGCATCACTATATTATATGATTGTGGACGGCTACTCAAATATATAAATGTAGCGAGCAACGACACCAACGGACCTCCAGCATCATTACTACCTAAACCATATAATCGACCGTCCTCTTCGATGGGAGTAAATGAATCTCTAACCCACCCAGCCACAGGCTTCACTGTGTCGATGTGTGAATTAAGCAACAATGTAGGTTTCGCCTCATCATATCCCGTAGCAATAGCCCACACATTATTACCATGACGCTGTGGAGCAAAGCCGTTGAGTTTAAAATACTCCTCAATCAATTGGGCTGCATCGACCTCCTCGCGCGACAATGATTTAGTAGCAATCAATTGCTTTAAGAGATCGACCGATTTATAGTATAATTCATCCATAATTAAAGTTCTTATATTATGCAAAATTAATCTTTTTTGGTCAAAACACCACCTTAATTGCACACTTTTTCGGTTTTTGTGCCAGTTCACAATCTTTGTTAAGATTTCGCCTATAAGCGCCCCAAAATTCGCATATACGAATAAATATACCTACCTTTGTGCTTGTTATTGATATAACAATATAAAAATTATGTCAAATATTCTCACCAATATCGTTAGCAGTCAAACTGCTAAATATGGCGACCGCGAGGTTTTTCGCCACAAAGAATCGGCCGAAGGCGAATGGATTATCACCTCTTGGACTCAATTTAAAGAACAAGTTGATGCAATTTCATATGCAATGGAAACCCTCAACTTGAATGTCCAAGACAACATTGCCGTCTTCTCGTCAAATCGTCCCGAAATCATTATCTCCAATTATGCTGCTTATGCCAATCGTGCCGTTCCGGTATCGATATATTCAACAAGCAGCAAAAGCCAAGTAAAATATATCATCAACGACTCTAAATCACGCATCCTATTTGTCGGTAATGCCGAGCAATTTAAAATTGCGCAAGCCGTGATTGCCGAGTGTCCAAGTGTTGAACTCATTGTTACATTTGACAACATTGAGCACGATGACTACAACGGCAAAGTTCTCACTTTTGAACAGATGCTCAACCTTGGCCGCAACGCGAGCGAGGAATGTCGCGATGAACTTTCTCGCCGTCAAAAAGAAGCTACCGAAGAGGATATTGCTACAATTTTATATACTTCGGGAACTACCGGAGAGCCTAAAGGCGCCGTACTTCCCCACTCTTGCTTTAATGCTGTAATGGAGATTCACAAAGAGCGACTCACAATGTTGAGCGACGAAGACACCTCGGTGTGTTTCCTCCCATTAAGCCACATTTTTGAGAATGCATGGTCGAGCTTCTGCATGTATATGGGCATGCGTTTTGCCATAAACTACGACACCAAAAATGTGCAACAAACGCTCAAAGAATTTCGCCCCACTTGCATGTGTAGCGTACCCCGTTTTTGGGAAAAAGTATATACCGGCATCAATGAGAAACTTGCCGAAATGAAGGGCATCAAGAAAGCAATGGTTACCCGTGCGTTGAAAGTTAGTCGTCGTCGCAACCTCGACTATGCTCGCATAGGTCAAAAAGCTCCTTGGTGGCTCGAAACACAATATAAATTCTTTGAAAAGAAAGTTCTAAAAACGCTTCAGAAAGCCGTAGGCCTCGAAAACGGAGCTCTCTTCCCCACTGCAGGGGCTCCACTCTCGGTCAACATCACCGAGTTTCTCCACTCATGTGGCATAAACATCGTTATTGGATATGGACTTTCTGAAACATGCGCTACAGTAACCTGCTATCCTCAACCAGGATTTGAACTAAACTCGGCCGGTACTGTAATGCCTCGCGTACAAATTCGTTTAGGCGAAAACAATGAAATTCAAGTAAAAGGTCCTACCATTTTACGCGAATACTACAATAAGCCCAAGGAAACGGCCGAAGCATTTACCGAAGACGGATGGTTCCGCACAGGTGATGCTGGTGCTATTGATGCCAATGGAAATCTCGCTATCACCGACCGTCTAAAAGACCTCTTAAAGACCTCTAATGGTAAATATATTGCTCCTCAAGCAATTGAAACTCGTCTTGGCGAAGACAAGTTTATTGAACAAGTGGCAGTGATAGGTGAACGCCGTAAATATGTAACAGCCCTCATCATTCCTGCATTTGAAGCATTGAAAGAATATGCCGAAGAGAAGAAAATTCAATATCGCGACCTTGAGGACTTGGTAAAAAATGCCGACATCAAAGCAATGATTCAAGAACGCATCGATGTGCTTCAAGAAGGTTTTGCCAACTATGAGAAAGTCAAAAAAATCACCCTCCTTGCAAAGGCCTTCTCAATGGAAACTGGCGAATTGACTAATACACTTAAGATTCGCCGTCCAGTCATTCGCACTCGCTACGCCAAAGAAATCGAGGCAATGTATTGCTAATAAACCCATTAATTAAATATCCTTATACTACAAAGCACTCGCAAATTTGCGAGTGCTTTGTTTTTTTTACAACCTAAGATATTTCGTTATAACTACTTCAATATCTCCTCTATCATTGCTATTTCTTGGTCAGAGAAATAAGTGTTACCATAGTTGAGGCTATCCTCTAATTGAGCCATAGTGCGGGGACCTATGATTACCGATGTAACAGGCTCGTGCGACAAAATCCATGCTGTAGCCATTTGCGCCAACGATTGTCCTCGTTGCTTAGCCAAGTCGTTCAATCGCGCTACTTTATCAAGTATTTCAGGGGCAATATTGGCATTAGTCAAATATTTTCCACAACCCACTCGCGAATCAGATGGCACTCCATTAAGATATTTATCGGTCAACACCCCTTGCGCAATGGGTGAAAATGCCGTGAAGCCAATCCCCATTTTTTGTACAAAATCAAAGTGTTCTTTCTCCACATCACGCACCATCATATTATACTTCCCTTGATAGATTAATAGGGGCACTTTTTCTGCCTCAAGATAATCAACAGCCTTTGCGAGAACATCGACTGGATAATTAGACAAACCCACATACAATGCCTTACCTTGACGCACCACATCTACGAGTGCTTGCATTGTTTCTTCTACAGGAGTTTCGCCATCATAACGATGCGAATAATAGATATCGACATAGTCAAGATTCATTCGTTTTAACGACTCTTCAAGACTTGTAATCATCATTTTTCGCGAAGAGCCTACCCCATAAGGACCGTCCCACATATTGTAGCCAGCCTTTGTGGTGACAATCATTTCGTGACGATAGGGTTTGAAATCTTGAGTATAAATCTTACCAAATGTTTCCTCGGCACTACCAAATGGAGGCCCGTAATTATTGGCTAAATCAAAACATGTGATGCCTTTATCAAACGCATATCTCATCTTTGCTCGACTATTCTCAAGACTATCAATGCCACCAAAATTCCACCAGAAACCCAATGAAAGTGTAGGCAATTTTATCCCCGAATTGCCACTTCTTCGATACTCAACGAGCGACTCATTATACCTATCTCCACTCGCCTTATAACTGTTGTCAATCATAATCGTTTTTTTAAGTTATTGGAACAAAGATAGTAAATTACTCCTTTACTCTCAACTTCAGCCCTAAATTTTATCGTTTCACCCATTGTTATTCCAATTTTTTTTCTTATATTTGTCTTACAATTTAATTAATCGCTTCATGTTGACTAAATTTTTAGGCATATTATCAATCATCATTGGCATCGGTTGGGGACTTGCAATGAGCTATGTCGCTGAAAATGCCTCCGAAATCGAGCGCCAAGAAAGAATCCGCAAACAGCAAAAAGCAAAGGAAGCAAAGCAAAATAAAGCCAACTAACTTTCCCTTATATATCTTCAAGTCCTCGGCAACCCCATTACCGAGGATTTTCTTTTATCTCACAGCTGCGCTACATGGGGTAACGCTACCCATCGACGACCTTTTCTGAGAACAGTTCTATCCCCCAATGGGTGGAACTGCCGTTGCTCAGTTACTCAAGTGCGAAAATCAAA
This sequence comes from Muribaculaceae bacterium, assembly GCA_045646905.1. Taxonomy (GTDB): domain Bacteria; phylum Bacteroidota; class Bacteroidia; order Bacteroidales; family Muribaculaceae; genus RGIG4079. The sequence goes on along the minus strand of JAZRLP010000024.1, from coordinate 216,442 downwards.
ATACCCCGCAACCCCTCACAACGAGACAATGGCTCTCAGCGAAGTAGCTCCCCAACGCGACACCCGACAAATGTTCCGTTTCAACCCCGGCAAAGAGCAAAAAACATTCCCCGTCCACAACCCATACTCTATTTCCCGTTGCAAAAACTGCGACATCGCAAAAAACAAATTAGCAAAAGGAATCCCCGATAACGACCTCTGTGCAGCGTGTAGCATCATACATAAGAAAGAAAATATCGACTCATAACGTATTAAACAAAATCGCAAACTTTATAAGTAGTTATTAGAAGATCCCGACTACACTGACGTTGAATTTGACGAAACTACAGGGGGGGGGGGAGTTAAGGCAACCCACAAAGAACATAATTTTGACAAGAAAAAAGGGTGGTATGAAACATCTATCCAAAATGTCGGCTTTAAGAATGGACATTCTGTCTGTTATATTAGGAGAAGAACCTCAAAACCTATACGGCGAAAAAAGTTGTGAAGGGACTTGGGATAATCTTCCTTTTGAAGTAGCAGGTGCAGAAAATGCGACTGAAAACAATATTCGAAATGCCCTCAAACATTGTGCGTCAAAACCAAATGCAAAAATCGCAGTTATCTTCTTCCCTAAAAATAATTTTTCCAAAAAAGATTTTTTCAAAGGTCTTGCAAAATACAATGGTCTTGAAGGGACTTCACAATTTCGGAAATTCAATCTAATATATTGCATACAAGATGGGCAAATTGTTCAAAAAATAAAGCCAAGCTAAAAGCCTGGCTGGAACGAGGGCGGGTCTCTGAAGGTTAACCCATCCCTCGCACTGCAAATATAGAAACAATCTTCCAAATAAAAAAAGTTTTCACCGCAAATTATTAAACAACAAAAAAATCAATTTATACATCAATTCAACATCAACCCTAAATTTTATAGTTTTCCATGTTGTTATTCCAATTTTTTTCTTATATTTGTCTTATAAATTAATTATCGCATTTTTATGACTAAATTTTTAGGCATATTATCAATAATCATTGGCATCGGTTTGGCTCTAGCGATAAACTATGTCGCTGAAAACGCCTCCGAAATCGAGCGCCAAGAAAGAATCCGCAAATGGCAAAAAATCGAAGAAGCAAAAAAAAATAAGCAAAATAAAACCAACACCAACTAACTTCCCCTTATATATCTTCAAGTCCTCGGCAACCCCATTACCGAGGATTTTCTTTTATCTCACAGCTACGCTCCATGGAGTCACGCTACCCATCGACGACCCTTTTTGGGAACAGTTCTACCCACCCAACGGCTGGAACTGCCGTTACTCCGTTACTCAAGTGCGCAAATCTAAATACCCTGCAGCCCCTCACTCCGAAGTTATGGCTCTCGGCGAGGTGGATACCCAACGCGACACCCGACAAATATTCCGTTTCAACCCCGGCAAAGAGCAAAAAACAAATTAGCAAAAGGAATCCCCGACAACCAATTGTGCCAGGCATGTGAATTGCTACAAATATGCTACGAGCAACGCGACGAAGTGATTCAATACGGAAAAGGTATTATTAAGATCAATCGGAATGTGAATCGTTCTGATAGTGATTTTCAAAAGTTATATGAGATTGCAGAACATTTTGCAGCACTTGGGGACGAGGTTGAATTAACCCCTATAATGACACGCCCTTCCAGATTTAAATACGAATGTATATACAAAGATTTAATAGGCACTAAATACGAAGGCAAATGCCCTGATTTACGAATAAATGGTAAATGGTACGAGCATGAAGGCTATATTACAAATAATCCAAAAAATGCTTTTAGGAATATGTTAAATGATGGGTTAAAACAATCGAATCGCCTTTTTATAGATAAACCAAATTTAACAGAAGCCTATATGAAGCGCGTAATAAAGGATCGATTAAAAAACAATCAGGATATTTTAGAAATATGGATTAAAGACGGTACAGAAATAACACCCCTATATAAAAAGTCAGAGGAATAATTTCTTACCCCTCCTTCTGGCGAGGAATCGGTGGTCATTAACCACGGAATCCTCATTGCAAATATAGCAACTATTTTTCAAATAGCAACTATCTATCATCAAAAAAATACTTTTTTTCTTATGACTCAACTTTATCCCATATATTACGGCAATCTTGCCTCTCAAAACGGCACTCTTTATCGCATCGAGATTCTTTCTCCCGATTCGTCAATTATACCCACCGAGGTAAGTCTGCCTGCCGACACCCCTGTTGAAATCGAATGGCAAGGTACCTACAAAATAGAACCCGTACAAGGCTCTTCGTTAACTCTCAAACTGTTTTCCGAATCCTATCGACATTTACAATAATTGCAATATTTTACGAATTTAGTTTACGATTTGGATTAATATTGCCTTTGGGCGAGGTGTATTTCTCAAATAATCGGCAATTTATGAGGATTTTTGAATAAAATTCACTATCTTTGCGTGATTTTTAAAGAAGATAAAATTTTAGATATTTATGGTAAACCCAATTAAGAAAACCATCGAGCTTAGCGACGGGCGTGTTATCACGCTCGAAACAGGCAAACTTGCAAAGCAAGCCGATGGAGCGGTAGAATTGCGCATGGGCAACACAATGCTCTTGGCAACTGTATGTTCAGCTAAAGAAGCCGGCGAGGGTGTTGACTTTATGCCCCTCCAAGTAGAGTACAAAGAAAAATTTTCGGCAGCTGGCCGTTTCCCCGGTGGCTTCCTCAAGCGTGAAGGTCGCGCATCTGACTACGAAATTTTGACAGCACGCCTCGTTGACCGTGTGCTCCGTCCACTTTTCCCCGACAATTATCACGCCGACACTTTTGTAAACATCACAATGTATTCATCTGACGGCGTTGAAATGCCCGATGCTCTTGCTGGTCTTGCTGCGTCGGCTGCAATCGCTGTTTCTGATATTCCTTTCAATGGTCCTATCTCGGAAGTGCGTGTAGCTCGCGTTGATGGCGAATTTGTTATCAACCCTAACTTCGAGCAACTCGAAAAAGCCGATATGGAATTGATGGTAGGTGCTACCTACGACAACATCATGATGGTGGAAGGTGAAATGGATGAAGTTTCAGAAGCAGAACTCCTTGAAGCTCTCAAAACTGCTCACGAAGCCATCAAAAAACAATGTATCGCTCAACAAGAACTTGCCGAAGCTGTAGGTTCAACTGTTAAACGCGAATATTGCCACGAAGTAAACGATGAAGATCTTCGCAAAGATGTTCACGAAAAATGTTATGACAAAGCTTATGCAATAGCTAAAGCTGGTTGCGCCGACAAACACTGGCGTAACGATAGTTTCGCTGCTATCTGCGACGAATATATCGAATCTCTTCCCGAAGAAGAACGCGACGAAAAAACTGCTCTCGTTAAACGCTACTATCACGATGTAGAAAAAGAAGCAGTGCGCCGTTGCATCCTCGACGAAGGTATCCGTTTGGACGGTCGTAAAACTACCGACATTCGTCCTATCTGGTGCGAAGTTGACTACATCCCAGGTCCTCACGGATCGGCAGTGTTCACTCGTGGTGAAACTCAATCACTTTCAACAGTTACACTCGGCACAAAACTCGATGAAAAGATTCTTGACGAAGTATTGTGTCAAGGTAAAGAACGCTTCCTCCTCCACTACAACTTCCCTCCATTCTCAACAGGTGAAGCTCGTCCAGTGCGTGGTGTAGGTCGTCGCGAAATCGGTCATGGTAACCTCGCTCACCGTGCATTGAAACGCATGTTCCCCGAAGGATTCCCTTACACTTGTCGCATCGTTTCTGATATTCTTGAGTCAAACGGCTCTTCATCAATGGCTACTGTATGTGCTGGCACACTTGCATTGCTCGATGCTGGTGTTAAGATGAAAAAACCTGTGAGTGGTATTGCAATGGGTCTTATTACTGACACTGACAGTCCTAAATATGCAGTTCTTTCTGACATCCTCGGTGACGAAGACCACCTTGGCGATATGGACTTCAAAGTAACAGGTACTGTTGACGGTATCACAGCTACTCAAATGGACATCAAGTGCGATGGTCTTTCATATGAAATTCTCGAAAAAGCATTGATGCAAGCTCGCGATGGCCGTCTTCACATCCTCAACAAAATCAATGAAACAATCCCTGCTCCACGCGAAGACTACAAGCCTCATGTACCTCGCATCGTAACATTGACAATTCCAAAAGACCTTATTGGTGCAGTTATTGGTCCTGGTGGTAAAATTATCCAAGGCATCCAAGAACAAAGTGGTGCTATTGTTTCTATCGAGGAAATCGACAACCATGGCTATATCGAAGTTGCCGCTTCTAACAAAGAGTCAATCGACAAAGCTATGGCAATGATTAACGCTATCGTTGAACTTCCCGAAGAAGGCAAAACTTATACTGGTACAGTGCGTTCAATCCTTGAATTTGGCGCATTTGTAGAGTTCATGCCTGGTCGCGATGGTCTTCTCCACATCTCTGAAATTTCATGGGAACGCGTAGATAACATGGAAGCTTCAGGCATCAAAGAAGGCGACACTCTCGAAGTAAAACTCATTGAAATCGACAAAAAGACTGGTAAATTCCGTCTTTCAATGCGTGCACTTCAACCCAAGCCCGAAGGCTATGTAGAACGCGAACGCGCTCCTCGCGCTCCTCGTCGTGATGGTGATCGTGGCCCACGCCGCGATAACAACCGTGGCCCACGCCGTGATGGCAACCGCGGTCCTCGTCGCGAAAACAACAACGAAGAATAATAGACCATAAATATCATTAAATAAGCACCGAGATGGGCTAATGCTCATCTCGGTGTTGTTTTTATACTTTATTGAAAGACAATGAGGTGTTTCAACCCATAGAGGATGATTTAATTATATATTCCCTTGAATTTAGCAGAGTGCTTATTAGCCTAAAACCTAATAAAAGTTGACTCAATCAATAGGGCTACCAGAGAATTGTGCCCACTGGGATATAGTCAATCACTCATTGTTTATACACATATATAATAAAAGCCGCCGATGCGATGCACCGACGGCTCGATTTATGAGATTGTGAAATGTGATTATTTCACATGTTTCAAAGTTACAACTTCGTCGGCAGCAATTACTTTTATTACATAAGCGCCCGACACAAGATTATTGATATCAAGTGTTGATTGACCTTCTACATTAACGGCATCAACAAGTTGTCCAGCTGCATTGTAAATTTCAACAGTTTCGGCTTCGCCAAATACTACTACATTTTCGTTGTTTACATACACTTTAGTTTCATCGTTTACAACACCTTCCACGCCAGCGCCTTCGCCACGATAGTAGGCTGTAATAGTAGTCCAATCGGTTGTTTTTGAACCTTCCAAAGTGTTGTATTTACCTTGCACGCGAATGTAATATAGTTTATCTTTTTCAAGCGATTTACTTGAGATTTTGATATCACCTGCTTTTGTGGCTGTTACCCATGTACCAGGTGTGCAATCTTCGATGTAACGATTGCGACCAAATGTTGAAGAGTTTGACATCTCAACTTTTACACTTCCCACACCTTGATTATATGCGATATAAATGAGGTCTTCAGAGTAGAAGTCACCACCATCTACAGGATAAGTAAATTTCATTGCTTCGGGGATAATCTCAATTGTAGTAAAGGCTACAGGCTCGGTATATAATTGTTCGCCTGCATATTCATAGCCCAATCTCACATAGTAAACAGTGCAACCACCCAATACCTTGTTAGGCACTACATAAGGAGCAACCACACCTTTTGCTTCGTGCACCATAGCGGCTTCGGTAAAATCGGCATTTGTAGCAATTTCCACATTCACTTTGCGTGAAGGAATGCTCCACGAGATGCTTGGAGTGAGCGACACTTCAGTAGCGCCGTTTTGTGGAGCAGTAATTTCAAATGTTGCAGGAGTAAATGCCCACACAGCCGATACACCATCGTTATAACCATTACCACAAGCGCGCACTCTCCAATAGAATTTCTTATTGGGGAACTTATCAAATTTATTTGAAGAGCAAGAAGTAGCAGTGCAATCTACTGTGTAAAGCATATTGTTGAATGCTGCATCTTCGGCAATTTCAAGAATGTAGTTAGTAGCTCCTGCAACCGAGTTCCAAGAGAATTCAAATGGGGTTTCTACATTAGCATTATTAGCAGGAGCGACCAATGTAGGAGCTGGCATATCTTTAGCAGCCACACCTGCAAACATTGGAGAGTATTCATTACCATAGCGGTCGAGCACACACACTGCATAGTTGTAACCAGTGCGTTTATCGGTAGGAATGGCATATGTTGTAGCATAAGATGTACCTAATAAATATTCAGCATCTTTGGCAAAGTTTTCCATTGCAACCGATGAAGGCACTGCATAAACTGTGTAACGCACATTATCATATCCAGTCCAGTTCAAGTTGTTACCACTACGGCTCAAGTTTTTCACATTACCTGGGTTATAACCAGGTTTCCAAGTCATTGCAGGAACAAGAGCAGGAGTGTTGAACACTGTATTTTTAAGATAGTGAGCAAACTTTGGCGCAGTCTTGTAGAGATATTTACAAGAATAGAAAATTGCACCAGGAGCACCATCTTGCGAGCAAGAACGATTGAGGCGCACCTCATTGGCATACTCTCCAAATGTATTCACATTAGGACCCGACGCTTTCACTTCGTTAATAGCATTGCTGATTGAATTTTCACGCAATGACATCGCAGTTGCTTTACTTGACGCTGTCAATGAAGATATATCGTGACTTGTATAGAAATGACGATTATATTTAGCTGCTACATTAGCCCACCATGGGGTGATGATAGAGAAGTCGGCAATTGAATAACCTATTGACCAATATACTTGTGGAGATATATAGTCGAGAGAGTGGTTAGCAATCCACGCGATAGGGTCGGAATAGATTCCGCTATATTGCCAGTCGCTACCCGATTTACATGGTTCGATACCATATTTTGCAGCATGAGCAGCAGTTGTACATGACACACCTGCAGGAGAGATACCAAAACGCACCCATGGTTTTTCTTCTTGAATCATATCATATACCGATTGCACCATGCGATTCACATTATCACGACGCCAATCGCCATGCGACATTGTGCCACCAGCCTCAACATATGCGTTATATAAATCGCCATCACCACTTGAGTCGGTAGGTGTTCCTTGTAGGTAGAAATAGTCATCAAACAATACACCATCGATATCATAGTTCTTAACGATTTCACGAATCACTTTCACGATTTGTTCGGTTACTTCGGGCAACCCTGGGTTGAGGATACTTGCTCCATTAACATCGAGCAACCATTCGGGGTGAGTTTTACGATAATCGGTGGGAAGAGTCCATTGACCTACTTGTGATTCATAACGATAAGGATTTACCCATGCATGGCATTCCATTCCACGCTTGTGGCATTCTTCAACAATCCATTCTAATGGATCCCAACCTGGATCCATACCACGGCTTGACACCAAGTCGCTCGACCATGGTTCGTAGCTTGATTTATACATAGCATCACAACGGCTACGCACCTGGAAGTTGATAGCATTCATGTTGTTCACTTGCAATGAATCGAGCAGACGAGTCATTGATGCTTTTTGTTTGTCAATTTGAGATGTGCTTCCTGTAGAAGAAATCACATTGTCGGGCCAGTCAAGGCGCCACACAGTTGCCACCCATGCGCTACGCATTTCGCGCTTCACGGGAGCATCGGCCGCTTTCAAAGCAGGCACAGCGAGGAGAAGAGCCAACAGTGTTAAAACTGTTGAACGATAGAATTTAGAAAACATAGAAATTAGTATAAAATTGTTTTTATTAGTAATCATTAATTTATTTAAACCACAAAGATACATATTATTATAGTTAAAAACCTTAAATTTATATATAATAATGTGAGTTGGCATAAAAATAGGCAAATAATGCCCCTAACTACTGCTATCTAAAAACTTTTCACTAACTTTGCAGTATAAATAATTAAAATCCTAAATTCTTAACAATAAAAGATATGTCAATCGTTCAAGAAGGAAAGAAAGTGGCAATGTGTAGCGACCATGCCGGCTACGAACTTAAATGCATCATTCAAGGTTATCTTGAATCACAAGGTGTTGAATATACCGATTTCGGAACAAACAGCACCGATAGTTGCGACTACCCCGACTTTGCTCATCCATGTGCTGAAGCAATTGAAAAAGGTGAATGTTTCCCTGGCATCGCAATGTGTGGTAGTGGTAACGGCATTCAAATGACTCTAAATAAGCATCAAGGCATTCGTGCAGCACTATGCTGGACAGTAGAATTGGCTCAACTTGCTCGTCAACACAACGATGCTAATGTACTTGTTCTCCCTGCTCGTTTCATCGAACCCACTCTTGCACTTGACATCGTTGACGCATTCCTCAACACCGAGTTTGAAGGTGGACGTCATGTAAATCGCGTAAACAAAATCGCCGTTAAATAATATTCTTCAATAATATAATGAGTGTGTCAATCATCATTTTTTATTGACACACTCTTATTTTTTTCCAAACACACTTTACTATGAAACAAAAAAAGAATAATTCTAAGCACACTATCAACCTTGATGACTATTTAAAAGCATCAAGAATAGGCAATCGCGAAGCCCAAAAAGAGATAAAAGGCCCTGGCTTCCATGCTACAAGTCGCATTCATAAATCGAAAAAGACCTATACGCGCAAAATCAAGCACAAACGACTTGACTCATAGACAGGTCACTCTAATTGTTTTTGTTCAATATCACCAATGCAGCAATCACCCCTGGCACCCAACCGATACATGTCAATATAAACACTATCAAAATTGAGCCACAACCACGGTCAAAAACTGCAAGTGGAGGAAAAATTATTGATAATAATACTCTAAGACACGACATAATTCATTAATTTTGCGTTTAGATTACAAATATAATGCAAACTTTTTAAATTTAGCAATATCATATGGTTGATTATGAACTTTTAGACCGGTTTGAGTCACAATTAGTCGATGAAATGCTACGCATCACCACTTCACGCATGCTACTCGAAGGTACACTCCTTGCAAGTGAAGATATTGATTACCGTTGGCACGAATTAGCACCCGAATATATGGTTGATGCTACCAAAGAAATAGCACAATATCCCACCGTTGCTGTAGCATGGGCTGGATATCTCGGCATGGCTGTAGCAAATGGTTGGGATAAAGACTGGGCCAGCACTCAAAAGGCTACTTATCAATCATTTTATGGAGCCGATGACTTTGACGACATGGACGAGCACATCACTCGCGACATCCTTGGACTTGCACTTGAAAGCGACGCAGCCCAATGGATTGAAAAAACGATAAGAGTGTGTGCGCAGACAGCCGTTTCACGCATACGCCACGAAGGGGTTGAACCACAAAGCCCCATGGCGTTTCATGTATTCTCTCGTGCCGTAAAAACAATGTATCGCATTGGCGCGGCCATGGAACTGAAACGACTCGGCTATAAATTTGAGAAAGCAGGAACTACTTTTGAGAGTTAGCACAATGAGGGCATCGCGCAAATAATGCAGTCAAGCCAATCGCTAATCCTCTATTTCCTCTAATAAATATCGTTAAACTAAAGGTTGTCAACTCTTAATTCTCAATTCTTTTACTTATCTTTGTAGTTTAAAACAAGAATTATATGGAAATTAAGCCCAAATCAGTGTTTCGACGAGGTGCCGAAGACGGCATTTGGTTTGGTTTATACCTAAGCGTGTTATTCATTTTCACTGCCACATCAATAGGTATGCCCTTGCTTGGACACTTTGCCACATTAATGGCATTGGGTGTTCCTGTTTATGTTTACTTTACACTACGCAAAGGGTTTATCGAAAACGGATGTTTCTACACTTTCTCCGAAATGTGGACCTACGGCATTATGCTTTTCCTTTGTGGTTCATTAGTTATGGCTATGACTGCTGTCGTATATTTGAGCTGGATTAACCCATCATTCATATATGACCAGTGCCAATTAGCCATATCTATCTACCGACAAATGGGAGGCACTACAGGCAACGAGATAGCATCAACTCTTGAAAAAGCTATTGAACAAGGAATGCTTCCCTCTCCTATTTCTCTCGCAGGAAATTTAATCTCTTTTAGCGTATTTAGTGGGTCGATACTCACCATGATACTCTCTCCCATAATTCGTCATTTCAACCGCAAAAAATGACAACAATTAAATTAGCAATATAAAAAACTCAACATATATGGATATTTCGGTAATCGTACCTCTTTACAATGAAGCAGAATCACTTCCCGAGCTTGAAGCATGGATTCGCCGAGTGATGAATGAAAACAATTTTAGTTATGAAATTTTGTTTATCAACGATGGTAGCACCGATGAATCGTGGGAAGTAATCAGAAAATTACAAAAAGAGAACCCCGCAGTCAAAGGCGTATGCTTCCGTCGCAACTACGGCAAATCGCCAGCTCTCAACACTGGTTTTGCTCGCGCCAAAGGTGATGTGGTGATAACTATGGACGCCGACCTACAAGACAGTCCCGATGAAATACCCGAACTATATCGCATGATTACCGAGGACGGATATGATTTGGTATCGGGGTGGAAACAAAAGCGTTATGACCCACTATCAAAAACTATCCCTACAAAACTTTTCAATGCTACTGCACGCAAAGTGAGTGGAATCAAAAACCTCCACGACTTCAACTGTGGATTGAAAGCATATCGCAAAAAAGTCGTGAAACATATCGAAGTATATGGCGACATGCACCGATATATCCCATACTTGGCTAAACTTGCTGGATTTAACAAAATTGGCGAAAAAGTTGTTCAACACCAAGCTCGCAAATATGGATCAACTAAATTTGGTCTTGATCGTTTTGTGAATGGCTATCTCGACCTCGCCACATTGTGGTTTACTGGCAAATTTGGGGTTAAACCTATGCACTTCTTCGGCCTACTTGGCAGTTTGATGTTTATCCTTGGCCTCATTGCAGTGATGGTAGTAGGTGGCATGAAACTCTATAACATGTATAGCGGAAACGCATATAACCTCGTTACCGACTCTCCCTATTTCTATCTCTCACTTGTGATGATGATACTCGGCACGCAACTCTTCCTCACTGGATTTATTGGAGAACTTGTGGTGCGCAACTCTCATCGTCGCAACGATTATGAAATTGAGGAGGAACTAAACATTACCGACAAAGAATAATCTCCCCTCGATATGAGTTTTTCAGATATTGCCAATGCTCGTTATTCTTGTCGCAACTACGACCGCAACCAAGTTGTAGAGCGCAGCATTTTGACTTCGGTTATCGAAGCAGCTCGCATAGCACCCTCGGCTTGCAATCGTCAGCCATGGGTCTTTGTTGTCATTGATGATGAGTGCGACGCTTCATATCGCGAAGCAATCATAAAAAGTTACAACCGTCCATGGGTTGAAAGCGCTCCGGCATTTATCGTTGCTTGCGGAGACCACACTCAAGCATGGCATCGTCCTGCCGATGGCAAAGACCACACCGATGTTGATTTGTCTATCGCTATTGAACATATATGCCTTGCCGCAACCGATGCTGGATTGGGTACTTGTTGGATATGCAATTTCGACCGAGAAACTCTCATTAAAGCATTAAATATTCCCGAAAGTTTTGAGCCTATTGCTATAATCCCTATCGGATATCCAATGGACTCGGCTCCAGCAAAAAATCGCAAAGAAATAGACCAAATTATCAAATGGGGAAGATTTTAATTCATATAATCGCGATTATATCTATTTCGATAGGCGCTCTTTGTTCTTGCGCTACCGATGGCTGCTCTGAAAATCAAAGTAGCATTCCATTGGCAGGGTTCTACTCATCTGAAACAGGCGAATCCATTGCTCTTTCCGAACTTGAAGTTTATGGATTGGGGGCTACTGGCGACTCACTATTGACCCAAGCAAGCGAGACCAACAAACAAGTGTATCTTCCATTTCGTTCATCAAGTAACAATGTAGCGTTTTGCTTTCACTATGCCGAGTATGGCGACAATACACTCTACACCGACACAATATGGTTTGATTATGAATCCATGCCCTACTTTGCATCGGAAGAATGTGGAGCAATGTATCGTTATAAAATCACATCAACACGACACACCGATTTATTGATTGATTCAGTAGTTGTTGTTGAGCCCGAAATCACAAACATTGATGTGGAACGCATTAAAATATATTTCACAACCAACTAATCATCAACACTATGCGACACTCCACATTAATCACCATATTATTTATCATCGCGTTGGCATTCAATAGCGTAGCACAACGACGCATTAACCCCGTTGAGACTCCTGCTTCACAAACTAAAGCAGTAAACCTCAATCCCAAAGACACTACTATCGCTCCCGACCCCTCTAAGATGCCCAATCTCATACATTATCACGACGAGAAGGGGAATGTGGTATATGTTGACACTATTACAGGGAAAGAGTTTATCGACTCTACAACCATAAAAAAGAAAGCGACTATGACCTATCCTCTATGGGACGACATCACTATTGGGGTAAACATTTGGGACCCCGTGATGCGTTGCGTAGGTCAAGATTATGGCCTTCTTGATATGTCGATTGAATTGAGTTTTCACAACCGCATCAAGCCCATAATAGAGGTAGGTATAGGCAATGCCTCTCATGCGCCCGATGGTGGCAACTATAATTATAAAAGTGCCATTGCCCCTTATTTTAAAATTGGGGCAAACTACAATTTCTTATTTAACAAAGCCAAAGAATATCAATTTTTTGGAGGCATAAGATATGGCATCACTCCTTTCTCATATGAGGTGAGCGATATCGCCATCAACAACTCCTATTGGGGCGAACAAGGGGTAACTAATATTCCTCCTCAAAGCATACTCGCCGGCTATGGCGAACTCGTATTAGGCCTGAAAGTGCAGATATACAAAAATCTCTCAATGGGTTGGAATTTTAAATATCACATGCTTCTACATGAAAGCAAAAGCAATTATGGCGACCCATGGTATATTCCTGGATTTGGTAATCGCAACTCGGCGCTCACTGGTGCGTTCAATATAATGTACACCATCCCATTAAGCAAGAAGCCATCAACAATTTCTCACAACGATGAGAAAACGGCAACCAAATAACGCACCTTTTAAGAAACATCAATCATGAATCGTCGCATCATTATCATTGGAGCATCTTCGGGACTCGGAAAGGCTATTACCACACAATTTGCCCAAAGAGGTTGGACTATAGGCATCGCTGCTCGCCGCATAGACACTCTCAATGAGATGCAAAAACAATACCCTCAAGCAATAGTTGCGACACAACAAATTGATGTAACACAACCCGATGCTGGAGAGAAATTAACTCAATTAATTAATAAAATCGGGGGAATGGACACACTGCTACTTGCATCGGGCATTGGAGCGCAAAATCCATCGCTCGACACCGAAGTAGAACTCAACACCGTAAAGACCAACACTCTTGGATTTACACATATTATTGACACGGCATTTAATTATTTTCGCAATCGCCCACACAACGAAAAACCTGGACAAATAGCCGTTATCTCATCGATTGCCGGGACAATGGGTCTTGGTATTGCTCCATCATATAGTGCTACCAAACGCTATCAACGACACTACATTGATGCTCTTGAGCAACTCGCTAACTTTGAAAAAGTAAATGTAACATTTACCGACATTCGCCCAGGATTTGTTGACACTCCACTTCTCAACAACTCTCGCAAGTTTCCTATGTTGATGAGCGTTGAATATGCTACTCCACGCATCGTGAAAGCCATACTACGACGCAAGCGCGTGTCAATCATTGACTGGCGATGGCGATTGGTAGTTGCTTTTTGGCACATGATTCCTCGTCGTATTTGGCGTTTTATCCCAGCCAAATAGTTAAATCCACCTCTTAGGGGTTATTTTATCTACAAATCGGCCTTTTATATCGCTTTAGCAATTTTATTTGCATTTATTATTATGTTTTGTTGAAAAATTTGTAACTTGCAGAAATTTCCAACGAAGCATATAGTATCATGAAGAAAATTAGCATTTTAATCCTATCATTATGTAGCATTTTCACCTCAAATGCTACCGATTATTTGGTATCAACCAACTACACTCCTGATCAAGAAACAAATTACCAACAACGAATATTTAAAGCAGGTACAACACATTTCCAAACCCTTCAAGAAGTGCTCAACATCGCAACAGAAGGGGATAATATATTTTTGGCGCCAGGCACTTATTCGGGCAATTTCACTCTCGATGTTGACAATGTATCGATTTTCGGGAGCAACAGTTGGAAAGATGTTCGTTCAGGAAAACGAAACACTTCAAGCGAATCAACCTTTACTGGCACTATCACTATTAATGCCGACGGCGTTACGCTCAACGGATTGAAGTTTACCGGCGCAGGTCGAGTAGTCAACACCACAGCAACCAACGGAGCGCCCGTCAAAAATATCACATTGAAATACAACCTCGTTGAATCATCAACACTCGGTGCATCAACAGCGGTATTCTACTTTGGCAAATCATATTCCGATGCCAATGCGCTACAAGATGTCTCTCAATTAAGATATGAAAATATAAACATCTCTCACAACGATTTTAATGGAAGCAAAGCCACAAACTTCTGCCCATTTATTTCAATAGGTGGAGGATATGGCAATATCACCATCCACGACAATCAATTTACCGATGGAGGCAACAGCATCGAAGTGGCCAACTCTCGTGGAAATATAACTATCACCAACAATAAATTTCAAGAGGTGGGTAAATCATTATATAACGCAAGCGCTGCTGCTAATGCGCGTGGTGGAGCATTTTGCGTTTACTTAAATCGCAACTCACTAGCAGGCAAAACAAACATCAATGTATCACACAATGGATTTAACAAATGTACAGGGCGCCAAACTCTATATGCCCTCATAAGATATTTCCAAGGCGATAAAAACAGCACCGACACATATGTTACACCTGCGGGCACTACTGCAAAAATTAATCACAATGTATTTTTGAGCAAAACAACCTATACCGACGATAACTACAACTATGTGTTGTATTGCAACAAAGATTATATGGGCGACATAACCGTTGATGCTCGATATAACTACTTTGACAATAGCGATATGTGTTTGGCCCATATCAAAATGCCAGGCAAAACGGCCCAAGAACGATTCTACTCAAGCAGTTTTGGTTTCTATGATTTTCGCGAAAGCCAAAATGTATCGTATGAGCAAGTATTAAAAGGGTGGGAAAATGCCCGTAGCGCTCGCGTTGCACAAAGTTTCGACATCAGCGAATATGACTTTGACGACAATGGCAACCCCTACTATTATTTCAACCACATTCAAAATAATAGTACTGCCATCAACAAGTCTACTTATGGTTGTGTTGAGGCACAACTCATCACACGCGTTTACAACGCCAACACCTCTACCGAAAAGCGTGCACATGTCGATGCAATCCACGCCGGCCATGGTTCTAATATGGTAATCTTCCGCCACGACGACAAAAACTGGGTGTGTTGTGGTGGATATGGAGCACTCAACTCAACAGGCGAGAGCTGTCTGTCTAATGGCATCACAATATTCCCCTATCATAGTGCAAACCTAAAAGCCACTTACCCATCATTGGTCGATTGCAGTGGGAGCAAAACATCTTTCGTTGATATAAACCAAAAAACTCGCCCAATATATAGTTTCAAGACCGATAACGAAAAGAAAAGTTCGTCATGGTATGGACATTGCCCTGCTATTGATGAAACCTCTCGATACTTGGCAGTGTTATCGCGCAAAAAAGGAGGTCCAATGTGTGTTGAGGTATATCACTTTGATGAAATACTTGACCATCTAATGAACGGAGCGGCTCGCCCTACGCTAATCAACACATTCCAAATTGATAAAGGCGCCGATGCTTATAGCGGAATTACAGGCGACCAAGGATTCTGGACTTGGGACCATCAAGGATTCACTATCTCAGGCGATTACATATACTTTATGGAAGGTTGTGGCATTGAGCATGAGGCTTCTATCGATAAAAAACCAACTGTTATATTCCACGCTTATAACTGGCGTACAGGGAAATCGCACCTTCGCCGCCAAGTGAAAGCATCGGTTATCATGTCAATGTCGCATGGAGAGCCCGAAGGAATTAAAATTCGCCGCGCCTCAAATGGCCGTCCCTACATGTATCTCAATATCGCAAATGGTCCTGGTGGTGACCGCAATGTGAACCTCATCAGATACAACAACCTTTATAAAGATGCCGGATTACCATGGGGTGTAAAATTACCTCTTTCAAAAGGCAAAACTACGCCCGCATCAACCACTTTATCATTTAGTACAGCTACCACAGCATCTCAATCACTAAACCTCACCAACGATTATCTAAAAGGTGATTTATCGGTTACAATTGCTGGAGAAAATGCCGAGTTTTTCAGTGTTACGACTAAAAACATTAACGCACTTTCTAAAACATCAACATTAACTATAACCTACAAGCCAGTTAATCCCACATCGGAGACTCACAATGCAGTACTTCGCATATCATCGACCTATGCCGATGATGTAATTATACCTCTATCGGGCACATTTACTGGCGAGGTATTTACCGGCATTGAATCGATTAGAACCGAGAAAGAAGATGTTGATACCAAATATTACAACATTTATGGTGTGGAAGTGAAAAATCCTTCAAATGGCATTTTCATCAAAACCGAAGGCAAAAAAGCCTCAAAAGTGATTATCAAGTAACAACATTGACTTAATAAAACGATGGAGGTGTGTCAACTTATTTTTAGTTTCGACACACCTCCATGTTATTTAATTATTAAGTATTCTCTACTCTACATAAATCATTTTTCGAGTCATACCTCCGTCAATTACGATATTCTCACCGTTGATAAAATCATTTTCGGGCATTGCAAGGAACACACTCATGCGCGCTATATCTTCTACTTTGCCCACTCTACGAGAAGGATGTTGCAAATGGTCTTCCTCGGTCATTGCAGGATATTGAGCATTTTCAATCCACCCAGGTGAGATACAGTTTACCGTAATTCCAAGTGGTGCCAACGACATCATAAGGGCATGTGTCAACGATGCAATTCCGCCCTTTGATGCAGCATAACCTTCAGTTCCCATTTCGCTTTGTTTATATCGAGTAGAACATAAATTTATGATGCGTCCATAGGCAGGCTCTCCCCCATTATTAGTGCGATGAATAGCCAATCGGCGAGAAGTGACAAAAACTGGACGAAGGTTGGTTTTCAATACCTCTTCAAAGTCATCAATCGTTGACTCTATGAGAGGAACAAAATTGCCCACCCCCACATTATTGACAATCACATCTATATCTCCCCACGCATCGAGCAAGCGTGCCAAACACGCCTCTAACGCATCAACATCGCGCACATCAACAGGGTGGAATTGTGCTCCTGTGGCTTGAGCTGTTGCAGCCCCCGCTTTGCTATCGATATCACAAAATGCCACACGACAATCGGCTTTACGAAAAGCCTCAACAATAGCTCGCCCTATCCCCAATGCCCCGCCTGTTACAAACACTCGTCGAGGGGGAAATTTTACACTAATTTCACCAGGTTTTGCGCCCGATGACACCCGTTTCACTTTAGAGGTTGCGCCCTTTCCCGAGCGATAATCCTCCATTTTTCGTTCCAAATAATTATCGGCCATAATGTCACAAAGATAGCACAATTAATTCACAATGCATAATGCATTATTCACAATTTACAACCCTAAAAAAACAATTAGTCTTAAAATCACATTATCATTTATAAAAATCATGAATTAATGATGAAAAAATCATATATTTTTGTTATTTTCGCATAATATTATCAACACAAATTTTAACGAAATAATTATGGATAAAGTAACAGTAAAAATCATAAATAAGTCATCAAATCCGCTACCTTCATATAGCACCCCCTCATCGGCTGGAATGGACCTTCGTGCTAACCTCGCCGAACCCATCACACTCAAGCCTCTTGAAAGAGCATTAGTGCCAACAGGCATCTTCATTGAGTTGCCTCAAGGATATGAATGTCAAATACGCCCTCGCAGTGGATTGGCATTAAAACATGGCATTTCGCTTGTAAACACTCCTGGAACTATCGATGCCGATTATCGTGGCGAAATAGGTGTGATATTGATTAATCTATCAAACGAACCATTTGTGGTTAACCATGGCGAACGCATATGCCAAATGGTAGTTACCAATTATTCATCGGTAAACTGGTGCGAGGTGGAAACGCTCGATGACTCGGAACGCGGAGCCGGAGGCTTTGGTCACACCGGAGTAAATTAATGCATAGCAAAGTGAAAAACATAATCACGAAAGCAATTATATCATTGTCGGTTGTCATTGTTGCATTAACAATGGCAACATCGCTTTTTGCATCATCCAACGATTGGGACAAAGAGGCCAACAAGCGTAAAGCAGCATATATTTTCCTTGAAAGTACCAATCAATATGAACATGACAAGGTAGGGCAATATTATTCGCTCCTCAATCGTGCATATGATCTTGACTCAATCGACACAAGTATTGGTTATGAAAAAGGCATGATTGACATGATATTATTCCAAGAAGACTCAGCAGCTTTTTTCAACGCTCATGCCCTTGCACGAAGACACTTCAATGCACACCCCGAAGATTATTATTCGAGTTATAAATATGGTGTCATTACCGATAAGATAGGATGGCGCGAAGAATCGCTTCGTGTGTGGAAAACTCTTGACTCTATATTCCCCGAAAAAGTAGAAATCACATTACGCTATGCCGATGTTCTTTCGGCATCGGCCGACACTACCCAGATAGCAAAAGCCGTAGCAACCTACAACCGCATAGAGGTTGCCGAGGGGAAAGATATAGGCATCACATCACGCAAAATTCGCGCTTATTCGGCCATAAAAGATTCAGCCAATATCATTGGTGAACTAAATGCGTTATTAGAATCTTCTCCCAACAACTCGGAATACAATGTATTTGCCGGACAGATTTATGATTACCTTGATGATAAAGATAAAGCATTGCGATATCTCAACAAAGCGTGCGAGTTGGACCCTACCAATGGGAATGCATTCTTCCAAAGGGCCAATTATTACCTTGTAATTGGCGATAGCGTTGCCTACGACAACGAGGTATTTAATGTTTTAAAGCACGATGACCTCGACCTTGAAGCCAAATTGCAATTACTCACTGGCTACATTCGTCAACTATATAACGACCCTACTCAACAAGGGCGCATAGAGGAATTGCTCTCGGTGCTTCTTGAGCAACACCCTCACCAATATCACATTCACGAACTTTATAGCGCATATTTAGCAACAATTAAAGATTTCCCTCGTGCTGCAGAACAGTTGTCATATGCCCTCGATATTGACCCTTCAAACGAAGAGGCGTGGATACAATACATTTCATTATGCTCTCAAACCTACGATGCTCAAATAGTTAATGACGCAGTAAATCGAGGCATTCATTATTTCCCTGAAAATCCCGTCATACTATATCAAGCAGGTCTATCACAGCAGTTGCTTAAGAACGATGATGAAGCGCTAAAATATTTTAATCGCACAATTTCGTTAACCGACAATAATGTTCTATTATCATCGGCTTATTGCTCAATAGGCGATATTCTCCAAAAGAATAGTGATATTCCTTGTGATAGTGTATCGCAATATTACGAATTATCGCTCAATGCCAACCCCGACAATCTCCTCACTCTCAACAATTATGCTTATTACCTCGCGACACAAGAGACCAACCTCGACAAAGCCGAGCGAATGAGTGCGCGATCGGTAACCGAGGAGCCCGAGAATGTCAATTCACTCGATACTTATGCTTGGATTTTCTTTAAAAAGAAAAACTATGAGACGGCTCGTCAACATATTGAAACAGCACTAAAATACGAGGACGAACCTACGGCCGAGTTGCATCATCACGCAGGAGATATATATTTCATGTGTGGTGAGCCCGAGAAAGCTGTTGAACAATGGGAACAAGCATTAACCCTTGAGCCCGATAATGAATTATTACAAAAGAAAGTAAAACATAAAACTTTTTTCTACGAATAGCGTGCAATGAAATATTTATACAACATATTGTGCATTGTTTTGGTTATTGCGATGACCGCTTGTGGTTCTTCAAAGAACACCACATCAGCGCCATCCTCATCGCTTTACTCCGACAACGATACAACCTATCTACTACTGAAACATCTCGGCAACGCTACTTCAAAGTATAAAAATTGGGAAGATGTAGTTATCCCCCTCGAAATGTCACTTTCTCAACCCAAGAATTTAACTATCTCGGGGCGTGCAACGATGATTAAAGACAAGAGCCTCTTTATTTCAATAAGAGCATTAGGATTTGAGGTGGCCACCTTGTATGCCAACACCGACTCCATTTATGCCTCATACAAGTTAAACAAAATCTATATTGCCGAGGACATTAAGAAATTCCTTACAAATTATCCGATAACAATAGGCAACTTGCAAGACTTATTGTTGGGGCGCGCCTTTATGTTGGGTAAAGGCACAATGGCCTATGACAGGAATAAAGAGATGAAATTGTCATTAGGGAAGGACTTGTGGACAGCATCTCCACATTGCGACATACAAGGTGTGCAGTATGCATTCCTTTTTGGCAACAATTCCGATGAATTAGCGATGTTAATGGTTGATTTCAATAATAAAAGTAGGGCGACATGTTGCTACAACCCTGCAACAACTACAGTGGCAGGCAATATATCAAATAGAGTTGACCTATCAACATCGTTAAAAAGTATTCCATTAAAAGCCAGCATTTCGTGGGACATAGAAAACGCTAAATGGAACACGGGTGCCACTATAAAATGGAAGGCTCCTAAAGGTTATCAACGCATTGACGCTAATTCATTATTAAAAGCATTTTAAATCTACTATCAATGAAACGACTATTCTTCATATTGTTAGCTCTCTTTTCGGTAACAGCAATTCTTGCCGACAAGACGCAAAGTAGCATAAAACAAGAGAAGCAACAAGCCAATAAAGAGATAAAAGAAACTAAACGCAAAATTGAATCAAATAAAAAAGCAACCAAAGAGAAAATTAATCAATTAAATCTCATTGCTGCCGAAATATCAGAAAATACCATAACTCTCAATCGCATAAAAAACGATATCGATTCCATTGACACCTCAATGGTTAGGCTCAATGATTCAATAATTGCCCTTGAGCAACATTTAGTTGTTCTTCGTAACAACTATAAAAATGTGCTACGCTCCATTAGAGCCACTCGCCATTCAACAAGCAATATAGCATTTATTTTCTCTTCTAAATCGTTCTCTAACGCTTTTCGTCGCATAAGATACATACGCCAATTCGCATCGTGGCAAAATGGCAAATCGCAAGAGATTAAAAACGCTTTAGCATCGATTGATGATACTAAAAAGTCGTTGGTAACATTACACTCAACCAAAGCTACATCATTAAAGCAAGTGGCACAGGTGCAACAAACGCTCAAAAATAACGAAAAAGAGCAATCGCAAATAGTTGCCAACCTCAAAAAAGAGCGCAAAGAGTTGGAGGCTTATGTGAAACAAAAACAAAATGAGATAAAGCAACTCGACAAGCGTCTAAATCAAATTATTGCCGAGCAACAAGCCGCCGAAAAGAAGCGTCGAGCCGAAGCCGAGAAAAAGCGCAAAGAGGCCGAAAAGAAACGAAAAGAGCAAGAACGACTTCTTGCCGAAAAACGCAAAAAAGAGGAGCAACAACAAAAAGAAAAGCAAAAAGATCAACCTCAAAAGAAGGAACCAATATCCAAGGACAATGCTCAAAGCGCTGAAAAAGAAGAGCCTCAAGTCCCCATCATTGATCCCGAAACCGAGGCTATAAACAAGTTATCAAGCACATTTGAAAATAACAAAGGTCGCCTCCCCTACCCACTCTCGGGTAAATGCAGAGTGGTGAGCACATTTGGTCGCCAACGCCATAAAGATCTTCCTAATATTGAGACTAACAACATAGGTATTGAAATCGAACTTCTATCAGACGGCATGGTGCGTTCGGTATTTGAAGGAGTTGTCTCGGCTGTTGTAACCATTCCGGGATACAACACCGTGGTGATGGTGCGACATGGTAACTATCTAACTGTATATGGCAACCTATCCTCATCTTCGGTGAGAATGGGTGATAAGGTAACTGCGACACAACCTCTTGGAGGACTATATGCCGACCCCGACAACAATAATCGCAAAATATTACACTTTGAGGTGAGAAAAGAGACCGAAAAACTCAACCCTCAACATTGGCTAAAATAATACCACGATGCCACGACTTTCAAAAAGCAATCTCACACAAGGGGCGCTGAAAGCTCTTGGAATATTTGGCGGAGTGCAAGTCGTCAATATTCTTTGTTCGATTGTGCGCACAAAGCTCATTGCTGTGTGGATAGGAGCCGTGGGTGTGGGACTTTTTGGCATTTACAACTCGGCCATTGAACTTTTAAACATCATATTCAATCTTGGCATTAGAGATAGTGCCGTACGCGACATTGCGGCATCTCCTAAATCAAGCACCAACAATATTATCATAATCGTGCGCCGATGGGCATTGGCATTGGGTGCAATAGGGTTGGTTGCCACGATTGCGCTATCTCCTCTTTTGAGCCATTTCACATTTAACGACGACAAACACATATATGCTTTTATCGCCATAGGGATAATAATATTAATGTCAACTTATCAAAATGGAGAATTGGCAATACTTCAAGGCACGCAACAGCTCAAGCGCTTGGCCCGAGCCTCTATGTGGGGCGTTATTGCTGGCGTAGTTATCTCCATCCCAATGTTTTATTTTTGGAGAGTTGATAGTGTAATCCCAGCGCTCATAGTGTTCTCGTTAGCCTCTACTATAGCGATATTTACTCAACGAGCATCAGTTCCCAAACCTCATCCACGCATTTCACTTGATGAAACATTAAGCAAGGGTAAGAGTTTCATTTCGCTTGGTATTTTCCTCACAGCATCATTGATTATGAATAACTTGGTTTCATATTTATTCATGACCTACCTCAACACTGTGGGCGACACCTCCATTGCCGGACATTATCAAGCCGGGATAACGATTGTAAATAAATATATGGGCATCATATTCACTGCTATCATCATGGAATATTACCCTCGTTTGTCGCAAGCTATCACATCGGCTAAACGCACATCAATTTTTGTTTCGCACGAAATGGTGATTATGCTATGGATTATTTTACCAGTGATTGCCTTATTTATTGCTTCGAGCCAACTTATCATACAGATACTTTATTCTTCGGAATTCATAGTCATTCTACCATTTATAGTGTGGGCTGTAATAGGCACTATATTTAGAGCTATTTCATGGTGTATGGCATATGTCATACTTGCTCGAGGTGATGGTAAGATATTTTTATTGACCGAGACCACAAGTGCTATCACTTGCATCACGCTCAACATTATTGCATATACCCATTGGGGAATAGATGGCCTCGGCGTTGCATACATGGTGTGGTACATAATATATGCCCTCATTGTAGGCATAATCTATCGATATCGCTATCACCTACATTTAGGCAAAGGAGTGGCGAAACTTGCAACATTCTCTTTTGTCGTTGCCATGACATGTATATTGGGATATTTCTATATAGGATGGTATATCCCAGCCGCAATAGGAGTGTTATTACTTCCTTATGCAGTCAAAAAGATTCTTCGCAAAAACTCTTAATTATCCTTCGGCGCAAAAACTATACCGCTGGCAAACTCATTCCATTAAGTTTGCGATAAAGGTCGAGTGCATACACATCGGTCATACCCGACATGTGATCGATTACACCTTGAATGCGACCATATAATGTGGGAGCATTGATATCATATTGTTGAGGCACTTGCGACAACAATAGTTTAGAGTAATTGAGATGAGGATGTGTTATCGCATGAACAAATTTGCCCAACAAGTAAGTAATAATTTGATTACCGGCAAGCTCAATATCCACCACATCGCGCGCTTTATATATTTTAGCCCACGACATTTCATTGCAACGGCTATAACCATCGCGCTCTAATTGAGGCATATGGCTTATTAATGAGCCCTTGAAACGCCCCTCTAATATCTCATCCTCGTGAGCAACAAACACCTCGGCACAACGACGCACCAACTGACCTATTACGCACGAGCGCATATATGACACCTTCTCATTGGGATCCTCTACATTTTTCATCACATCAAACATGTGTTGCTTGCGGTCATCATCAAAAAATCCCATCAAAAGGTCGGTTACCTCATCGGTAGTAAGAATTTTTAATTTATGAGCGTCCTCAATATCCATCACTTCGTAACAAATATCATCGGCAGCCTCAACTATATATACTAATGGGTGTCGCACAAATGCAATTTCGCCATTTGCCCCATAGCGAGGCAATATCCCCAACTCGGTGGCTATGCGCTCAAAGTGTTTTTTCTCTGAGATAAAGAACCCAAACTTGTTGGCATCACCAGCCAATGTCGATTCATAAGGATATTTTACGATTGAAGCAAGTGTAGAATAGGTCATGGCAAAACCTCCTGGGCGACGACCTTTAAACTGATTGATGAGCAATCGCAATGAGTTGGCATTGCCTTCAAAGTGTATCAAATCGCTCCACTCTTCGTCAGACAATTCGCTGCGCAACGACACACCCTCTCCTTCAGAGAAGAATGTGGCTATAGCAGTTTCACCCGAATGTCCAAACGGAGGATTACCCAAGTCATGTGCAAGACACGCCGCCGCGACAATATCGCCAATATCATCGAGTTTTTCACACCATGGCTCTGATGCATATCGTTTACGCAATTCATTGCTCACCTCATTAGCCAACGAGCGTCCCACACACGACACCTCCATGCTATGAGTAAGTCGGTTGTGAACAAAGATGCTCCCTGGCAATGGGAACACTTGAGTTTTATTTTGTAATCGGCGAAATGGAGATGAAAAGACCAATCGGTCATAGTCGCGCTGAAAATCACTACGCGCCCCTGCTGTGGGATTATGGTACTGTTCTAATCCAAATCGCTTGTCACTAATGAGCTTTGCCCATTGCATCTTTTCTGCCATATTATTCTGCGTCTTTCCGTTTATTTATTCTACGAATTTACTAAATATTTGCTTTATACCCAATGAATATCTAAAATATTTAACAATTTAATAACAAATTAGTTAAACAAATCTTATTTCTCGATAATTTTACTCTTAAAATTGTTTTATTGAATATTTATGACTACCTTTGTAGCACAAAACGACATTATATAGATAACAAAGGGGTCTCACCACTCAAAGTGAGATTCTTTATTTTTTTACTTTAATAAAAAACTATACCACTATGGCAATCACTTATATGACCAAAGAAGGTTATAAACGCAAAATGGAAGAAATCGCATACCTTGAATCGGTAAAACGCCCCGAAGTATCACGCGCTATTGCCGAAGCAAGAGACAAAGGCGACTTATCGGAAAATGCTGAATATGATGCAGCAAAAGAAGCTCAAGGTTTGTTGGAAATGAAAATTGCTCAACTCAAAGACCTTGTAGCCAATGCTCGTATCATTGATGAGAGCAAACTCAACACCGACGAAGTTCAAATTATGAACAAGGTAAAAATCAAGAACCTTGTAAACAATATGGAAATGGAATATACCATTGTTGCCGATAGCGAAGCTAATCTCAAAGAGAAGAAAATCGCATCAAGCACTCCTATTGCTCAAGGTCTTCTCGGCCACAAACTTGGCGATGTTGTAGAAATCAAAGTTCCTTCGGGCTTGATGAAGTTTGAAATCGTTGAAATTTCATTCTAATAAATACTTATTTTAACCTCAAAAACTATTACCACAATGGCAACAATTTTTAGTCGCATTGTAGCTGGTGAAATACCATGTTACAAAATCGCCGAAGATGACAAATATTTTGCGTTCCTCGACATTAATCCCGTTGCTCCTGGGCACACACTTGTTATTCCTAAAAACGAAGTTGACTATATCTTTGACCTAAACGACGAAGAATATCTCGGACTTCAATTATTTGCCAAGCGAGTAGCAGAAGCAATCAAACAAGCAATTCCTTGCACTCGTGTAGGTGTTGCGGTGATGGGTTTGGAAGTTCCTCACACTCACATCCACCTCATCCCAATCAACAAAGAAGCCGACATGAACTTCTTTAAAGAAAAAGCATCGTTGAGCAAGGAAGAGATGATTGAAATCGCAACAAAAATAAGCCAAAATTTCGGCAACACTCAATCAGAATTATATTAATTCCTCATATCGATATATTGCAACAATAGGGTCGCACCACATGATGCGACCCTATTGTATTTTTTAGAGTATTTCTATAAACTCTAATCTATCTATTCGGGCTTAATATTCTTAAATCTCCCCCACACAGGATGATGTCGATACTCCCACCGTGTTCCCGAAGGCACATATAGTATCGTATTTTTAAACAGACTTTCATTAAACGCATCAGGGTGAATATCCATAGACGCAATGTTATTAGTGCCTTGGCAATGAATTTCTGCAATTTCACAATCAATAGCACCTTCTTCGATTGATAAATTATCCATCAATACCATCGATTGAATTTTAGCATCCTTAAATGCCCATTTTCTAATTTCAGTCACGTTATTAGGTATGTTGATGCGCTCCAATGATATGCAATCCCTAAAAACATTTCTAGGAATAACTTTTACATTACCTCCAATATTTACTGTTTTCAACGCGGCACAATTACTAAATATTGAACCATGAGCATACCCACAATCCCTTAAAACTTCTGCATCAACATTTACTTCAACTAAATTCTGACAGTTACGAAATGCGCTATCTCTAATTTCGGTTACACTATTAGGGATATAAATATTCTCCAATAAGATGCAACCCTCAAATGCCCAACGTCCAATTTCGGTTACACTATTAGGGATATCTATGCTTTTAAGTGAAGTACAATTTCTAAATGCCCTCTCTCCAATTTTGATTATACTATTAGGAATATCAATATTCTCCAATAAGATGCAACCCTCAAATGCCATATATCCAATTTCGGTTACACTATTAGAAACATCAATCTTCTCCAATGAGATACAACTCTCAAATACTACATTCCCAATTCCGTAACCGGGATTAGGAATGGTTGCCGAGATTAAGTTGATACATCTATGGAACGCCATCCTGCCAATCGATGTTACGGAATTGGGAATGGTTACCGAGGTCAAGCCGGTACATCTACTGAATGTCCAGTCGCCAATTTCGGTTACGCTATTAGGAATATCAATATTCTCCAATGAAGTGCAACCTGCGAATGCATAATTTCCTATTTTTGTCACGCCATATGGGATAATGGAATTTTTACAACCTAAAATAAGTGTATTAGCATTTGTTTCAAATATAGCATTACTATTATTTCTTGAATCATATTTGCGATTCCCATTTTCGACAACTATTGATACTATGTTTGTACAGCCACGAAATGCCTCATCTCCAATTTCGGTTATGCTATTAGGAATATTTATGTTTTTAAGAGAGGAACAATCCCTAAATGCCCTCTCTCCAATTTTAGTTACTCCGTTGGGGAACTCAACATATACTAATGAATTACAATATTCAAATGTGCGAAACCTAATTTCTGTTACTCCCTTAGGTATATTAATGTGTTCTAATGTTCTACAACCAAGAAATGCATACTTCCCAATCTTAGTTACACTTTCAGGAATTTCAATACTTTTTAGTAAGGCACAATACTCAAATGCACGATCCCCAATCTCGGTTACACCATCGGGGATTTTAACATGTTCAATATTTTTATCTATTAATCCAATTAAAACAGTCCCCTCAATCTTAAATATTTTGTTATTTTCCATGTCGCGTATCAATGTATTAGTTTTGTTTGTAAAGGTAGTAATTTATTTATTCTTTCACAAAAACGATTTCGCATTCAAGCAAGAAGGGTCGCGCCATTGACGCAACCCTTCTATTTCAAATATCCATTTTATATTATGGTGTGATAGTATTATCTTCCATTTTTTGAGGCACGAGACCTTTGTCGGGAAGTGGAATTTCAATCTCCACAGGTTTGCTATATCGAGAATTTAACCCTCGAAGAATCTCATCGGTAATATCAAGTGCAGGGTTGAAGAATATACCTGCCGACTTATATAATATCGCATCATAACGATGAGCGAGGTTATATTCAGTAATATATGACTCGATTGAGTCTTGTAGCATTTGCATGCGTTTAGCGCTTTCAAATTGCAATTCTTCGGTCAATTTCTTTTCAAGCACTTGTATATCGGTAACCATATCTTGATATTTCTTCACATCTTTCTCATAAGCCGGACGCGATGCATATTTATTGTTATTCAACTTTGATTGAATTGACGCTTCCAACTTTTGAGCCGCTTTATATTTATCTTCAACCACGGTCTTCATACTATCGGATGTAGTTTTTGCCCATTGTTGAAACTCTACAGCCAAAACAAATCCCTCGGTTATTACATCCATATCGACATAGCGTATGTTGGTTGATGGGGTTGCTGGAGCATTTACCTCCGATATATTAGAAATTGCAGTAACTTGTGCATTAGACAGATTTGATGCACCCACAAGCAATGCGATTGCCAATAGGCTCGCTTTTAAAAATGCTTTCATTTATCTTATAATTTTAATGTTTTTAATTATGATATATTTTATAGACTCACTATATAGTGATACGTTTAGTCACCGTTCCCACTTTTAGTATATAAATACCTCTTGAGGGGAGTCTAAAACGAGATATTCCCAGTTGAATAGTTTCTTGTGAAATAAGTTGCCCCAATATAGAAAATACTTTTACGGTAGTGGTGCGAGATGTTGTCACATATACATATCCCTCGCTCACTCTCACTTCGGGGCCCTCGGCTTCGATGCGCTCGGTTTGTATCTTTCCGCCCGTGCGTTCCCATGCCGATGCAGCATTTGCTCCACAGCAAATGCTCAATAACACAACACATGAGATAATAAGACGACGCATCTTCTTTAAGGATTATATTTAAATTCGTGGTCAAAATTAATCATTTTTTCCCGTATATCAAAATATTATATCAACCCTTAATCATTTCTTATATAAAAAGCGTCGGAGAATTCTCTTCAAGAATCCTCCGACGGCCAATCTATTTATTATTAAAATATTTACTTTTTAACTTCGGCTTTCTTTGTTGAATCGGCTGGAGCTGCTTTTTCTTCGGCTTTAGCATCTTTTGAAGGAGCAACATTGTTATAACGAGCGTTCAATCCTTCGATAACATCTTTTGTTATTTCAAGAGAAGGGTTGAAATAGATACCTGCTGCTTTCATCAAAATTGCATCAAATTTTTTATCTTTATTGTAATCAATCACAAATGAGTTGATTGAATCTTGAAGTTGTTTTTGCCATTGTGCATCTTCTTGTGCTGCTTGACGGCGAAGTTCTTGTTCTTTCTTTTGTGCATTCACTGCCATATTTTGAAGTTTTTGCACATCAGCTTTGTAAGCAGCTTCGGTAAGATATCCGTTTGCTTGCATTTTCTTTTGGCATTCAGCTTCAAATTTTTGAGCCGATGCATATAATCCACGGATTTGTTTTTCGAGGCTCTCATTCTTTTTCATCAACCATTCTTTATAATCCTTTGCAAGATTATAGTGCTCGGTGATTGAATCCATATCGATATAACGAATGTTGGTTTGAGCTTCAAATGGATCGGCTTTTTTTGTTACTTGAGTAGAGTCTTGTGCACCTTTTTCAGTCGAAGCACCTTCCGATGAACAAGCAGTTGACATTAAAAGCAAGCATGCGCCTGCAATAAGTGATATTTTTTTCATGTTAGCTTTTTATATTATTAATTTTATTAGTTTCTAATTCTTAAAAAACACAATTTTATAGCCCCAAATAAGCCATTTTGTGTTTTCGTGATGCAAATATATGAAAGGAATCCTAATTTTTTGCTATATATAAATTTTATTTTGTAACTTAGTGAGCGAATAACGATGATTTTAACATTATTTTCCATCGTTACAAACATTTTAAGTATGTAAATATCATTAATTAAACACAAAACTAATATGACACTAAAAGATTTAAAGCCTTCTTTGATTTGGTCAATCTTCGACGAAATCACTCAAGTACCTCGTCCTTCTAAAAAGGAGGGAAAAATACGCCAATGGCTATTGGACTTTGCTGCTAAAAATAATATCGCAGTAAAAACCGACGAAATAGGTAATGTAGTGATGAGCAAACCTGCTACTGCAGGCCACGAAAATGCTCCTGGTATCATTCTTCAAGCTCACATGGATATGGTGTGCGAGTCAAACGAACCATTTGACTTTGAAAACACTCCTATCTCTACTCGCGTCGATGGCGAATGGGTATGGGCCAATGGCACTACTCTCGGCGCTGACAATGGTATAGGCATGGCTGGTGCTCTTGCTGCTTTAGTTGACGACACACTTGTGCATGGCCCTATTGAAGCGTTATTTACTGTTGATGAAGAAACAGGCTTGACTGGTGCCAATAACCTTGGCGAAAATATGATTTCAGGCTCAATCCTTCTCAACCTCGACTCGGAAGATGATGCTGAAATCTTCGTAGGTTGTGCTGGTGGTGTTGACACTACTTGTACTTTTAACTACACTCCACAAGCAGCTCCTCAAGATAAACAATATCTTAAAATCTCTGTTGCCGATGGTCAAGGTGGCCACTCGGGTTGCGACATTCATTTAGGCCGAGCTAATGCCAACAAACTTCTTGCTCGCTTCATTTGGCAAGTGGCTCAAAAGCAAGAATTGACTTTGGCTGAAATCGAAGGTGGTAATTTGCGTAATGCCATTCCTCGTGCAGCATCGGCTGTGATTGGTGTTGACAAAGCTACTAAAGAAGATGTGCGCATTGCTTTCAACAATTATATTGCAGATGTAGAATTTGAATATGCAGGTGTTGAACCCGACCTCAAACTCACTCTTGAAAGTGTTGACGCTCCTCAAAACTGTATCGACAATGAAACTGCAGTAAAACTCATCAATGCTCTCTATTGCGCACCTCATGGTGTTATCTCAATGAGCCGCGACCTCGAAGGTCTTGTTGAAACATCAACCAACCTCGCTTCAGTAAAAATGCTCCCTGGCAACGAAATCCTCGTTACTACAAGCCAACGCAGCTCGGTTGACTCTCGCAAATGGGATATTGCTCACCAAGTAGAAGCGGTGTTTGCTCTTGCAGGTGCAAAAGTTACTCACGGTGATGGTTATCCAGGATGGGCTCCCAATATGAAATCTCCTATCATGGAAATTGCTCGCGATGCTTATAAAGAACTTTATGGCATCATTCCTGCTATCAAAGCCATCCACGCTGGTCTTGAATGTGGTCTTTTCTTGCAAAAATATCCACACCTCGACATGGTTTCATTTGGCCCAACATTGAGAGATGTTCACTCTCCAAAAGAACGCATGCACATCCCTGCTGTAGAGCGTTTCTGGGGACAACTCACTCTCGTATTGAAGAAAGTTGCCGACTTGAAAAAGTAACTCTATCTCACAAAATAGTTCTAAACACACACCCTCTATTAAATACCAATAGAGGGTGTTGTTTAAATCATAATGAGTGTAGGATTTACACCTCAATTATCAACTAAAACAATTATCAATGAAGAAACTATTCATTTTCTCTCCACTCGCAATTATCGCAACATTAACATTTACAGGATTTGCGTGTAACGAAACTAATCAGCAGTCGCTATGCGACTCTACCATATGCGATTCAATCGTGTGTGACACTACTGCAATCGACTCGGCAATCATTGAAGACACCGTTACATATTGTGACCAAAAACTCTCTCAAAAAGACTACGACGAAGTTGCTGCTCGACTCGGGGTTGAGCCAGCAGCCATTAGAGCCGTCGTAGAGATTGAAGCCGGACGAGCCAATAAAGGCTTTTGGGCGCCCGGAAAGCCCATTATCAACTTTGATATGTCGATAGTAAATAAATTTGCTCCTAAATTAGGGGTAAAACTCTCAAAATATCGTGGCTCTCATCCCGAGATATGGGGCGCAAGCAAAAAGAAATACGGGTCGCAACAAGGTGCCGAATGGGCTCGATTTGAAGCGCTTCGTTCAGTTGATAACACTCTTGGCATTTATAGCAGTTTTTGGGGTATGTTCCAAATAGGAGGTTTCAACTGGAAACTATGCAAAACAAAAGATGCCGACGAATTTTTCCGACTTATGAGCCGTTCTGAACGCGACCAACTCGAATTGTTTGCCAATTTCATTGAGTCGTCGGGCATGGTAAAGTATCTCAAAGCCAAAAACTGGGCAGGCTTCGCCTCTCGCTACAACGGCCCCAGCTATGCCTCACGCGGATACCACACCCGCATGGCACGAGCATATGCAAAGTATAAGAAATAATGGATTAGCACCAATACCCCCTGAAAAATCAATGGGTCTAAAATGTCTTAATCGACATATTAGACCCATTTTTATTATTTAGAACAATTAAAACTTATAGATTTTAATCGTTTCTCTTTTTTCATTTTTACGCACTCTGTTCCCCTATCCCTTGCGTTCGATATCTTGGAGATTTGCAAGGCGTTTATTTTCAAGGAATTCGTTTATGCCACAAAGGTGCTCACGCACACGGCCATCGCCAAATTCATACACTTTTGTCACCAATCCATCGAGGAAGTCACGGTCGTGACTCACGAGGATTAGCGTGCCGTCGTAGTCTTGCAATGCTTGTTTGAGTATATCTTTTGTTTTGAGGTCGAGGTGGTTGGTAGGCTCATCGAGAATAAGCAGATTGACCGGCTCGAGCAATAGTTTGAGAATCGCCAAACGAGTGCGCTCTCCACCCGACAAAACTTTCACCTTCTTTGTACTCTCTTCTGGACCACCAAACATAAATGCGCCCAGCATATCACGAATTTTCAATCTCACATCGCCTTTGGCAATATCGTCGATAGTTTGGAACACGGTGAGATTTTCATCAAGGAGAGATGCTTGATTTTGTGCAAAGTATGCCACTTGCACATTGTGTCCGAGTGTGAGAATCCCCTCATGTTCTATCTCGTTCATGATACATTTCACAAGAGTAGATTTACCCTCGCCGTTACGCCCCACGAATGCCACTTTATCGCCACGCTCAATCATGAACGATGCGTTGGCAAACACTCGTTTATCGCCATAGGCCTTACCCACTCCATCGGCTTGCACTGGATATGTGCCACTGCGTGGTGATGGTGGGAATTTCAATCGCAATGCCGATGTATCTTCTTCGTCAACTTCAATGATTTCAAGTTTTTCGAGCATCTTCACACGGCTTTGCACTTGCAATGTTTTTGAATAAGTGCCTTTAAATCGCTCGATGAAGTCTTTGGTTTCTTGAATCATCTTTTGTTGTTCCTCATATTGCTTCATCTGCTGTTCGCGGCGTTCCTTTCGAAGTTCAAGATAATGGCTATATGAGGCTTTATAGTCATAGATGCGTCCCATTGTCACCTCAATGGTGCGAGTAGTGATGGCATCTACAAATCGGCGGTCGTGACTGATTACTACAACAGCCTTTGATGATGTTTTTATGAAATCTTCGAGCCAAAGGATACTTTCGATGTCAAGGTGGTTGGTGGGCTCATCGAGTAGCAACACATCGGGATTTTTCAATAGCAATTTAGCCAACTCAATGCGCATGCGCCAACCTCCACTAAATTCCGATGTAGGACTGTCGAGATCGGTGCGTTTGAAACCCAATCCTAGCAATGTTTTCTCCACATCTTCATCAAAGTGAGTCATATCGATGGCATAAAATTTCTCGCTCAATTCGCTCACACGCTCAATGAGTGCCATATACTCGTCACTCTCATAGTCGGTGCGTGTTGAAAGTTGCTCGTTTAGGCTATTTATCTCAGCCTCGGTTTCCATCAAGTGGGCAAACGCTTGCGAAGCCTCTTCGCGCACGGTGCGACCATCTTCGGTCATCAAGTGCTGTGGGAGATATGCTACCACACATTCTTTGGGTACCGACACCGAGCCTCGAGTGGCATTTCGCGCTCCTGCAAGAATTTTTAATAGAGTACTTTTCCCCGCACCATTCTTTCCCATAAGGGCAATGCGGTCACCCTCATTGATTTGGAACGAGATATCTTTGAACAATGTTGTACCGCCAAATTCAACGGTCAATCCTTCTACTGTTATCATAATTAATAGTCGTATTTGCGCTTGGGATTTCGTGGGAACCACCCTTTTATCACTCGTTTCTTTTGGTCAAATATCTCTTTGATAGTCCAAAATGATGAGAATGAGAACACGCCCAATAGTGTTGACCACAATACATTTTCAACCCATATCGACAAGCCCACGCCTATGAGCCCAAGGATTAAAAACCACCACCAACACTTTGTGCCAAAATAATATTCACACTTTATCACCAACGGGTGAAACAAGCCTATAATAAGAAATGTGCTTATACCTATAAGCAAACCAAGCAAATGATTATCTTGTAAAAATTGCATTATTGATTCCATACTGCAAAATTAGTGATTTAAATTGAGGTTATGCCAAAATTTATCGCACAAAATATGAGATTATTAAGGCATAACCATTATATTTGCATCATAAATGAAAATTATTCGATACACATCAAATCATAAGAGTCAATGGGACCAATTTGTGAATGCGTCAAAAAACGGCACATTCTTGTTTCATCGCGACTATATGGATTATCATAGCGACCGCTTTGATGATTTTTCATTGATGTGCTTTGATGACAAGGATAATCTCATTGCCCTACTTCCTGCTAATATTAATGCAAATACCTTATATTCGCATCAAGGGCTAACATATGGCGGATGGATAATTTCCACAAAAGGTGTTACCGCTACTACAATGTTAGAGATATGGGACAAAATGACCTCTTTCCTAAAGGAAAACAACATTACACGCCTCATATACAAGGCTGTGCCTCACATTTATCATCGCTACCCTGCCGAAGAGGACATATATGCAATATTTCGCAATAGAGGTCAAATTTTATCAACTCAAATATCAACCACTCTCCCTCTCAATGACTCGCGATTGCGTTTCAATGAAAATGCGCGTCGTGGCATGAAAAATGCATTAGCCAATGATGTAAAAATTGAGCAATCTCACGATTTTGGTCCATTTTGGTCCATTTTGACTCAAATGCTCAAGGAACAACACAACACCTCTCCAGTGCATTCCCTCGAGGAAATAAAATTACTTCATAGTCGCTTCCCTCACAATATCAAATTATATGTTGCCACTCACAATGGCGAGGTAGTTGCTGGGACTGTGATGTTTTTCACTCACACAGTAGCCCACGCTCAATATATTGCAGCGTCGCCATTAGGCAAAGAATTGAAGGCCCTTCCATTAGTTTTTGACCACATAATCAACCACGAATGTGGCGATTGTCATTGGTTTGACTTTGGCACATCAAATGAAGATGGCGGAATGTATCTCAACGAGGGTCTCATCACCCAAAAGTGTGGTATGGGAGGCCGAGGCATTTCCTACAATATTTTTGAATTGAGAATTGAGGATTGAGAGTTGAGAACCTTTAGTTCGCCGAGGCAATCAAGATGCTTTTACTCAACTATATAATGCATTATGCACTATGCATTATGAATTAACTCAACACCCCTTTCCCTTCGCGAACAATCTCGGGAGCAGCACTATCAGTGCAATCAACTATAGTTGACGGAGTTAATTCACCATTACCGCCATCGATAACGATATCAACAACATCCTCATATTTCATTGCTATCGCTTGTGGATTGCATCCATCTTCGGGGTCATCATCCCACTCTATCGAAGTGGTGAGAACGGGGTTACCCAATCGTGCCGCTATCTCACACGCAATAACATTGTCGGGCACACGAATGCCTACTGTCTTGCGACCTTTAAACACCTTTGGCAAAGTTGAAGCTGCTGGCAAAATAAAAGTGAATGCTCCAGGAAGATTTTCTCGCAATAATTGAAAGGCCTTGTTATCAATACGCGCATATTGTGATGCTTGCGATATATCGCTACATACTATTGAAAGATTAGTGCGTTGTGGGTTAATACCTTTTATCTTGCATATTCGTTCTATCGCATTGTTTTTCAACGCATCGCACCCTATCGCATAAAGTGTATCGGTGGGATAAATAACTATCCCGCCATCACGCAATGTTTCAATAACCTCATCCATAAATCGGTCATTGATATTTGATGTGTACATTTTAAGAATTTTCATGGTATAAACTTTTTAAGGAATTTTTATTGAGCCGCTATTACCTCTATCGTTATATCGGTAGCGTCGGCATATCGAGTAAGCAAATCGGTTGTGAGATTTATCGTGTCCTCAATCGCAAGTTCTTCGGCATAAACATTGATACACATAAGCAAGCGAGAGGTATCCTCACTCAACTTTGTTCGTTCTTCATCACTGGTGGGTGTTCCTATGCCTCCCACCTCATCGCGATATATAGGTAATGATGCAATGTTGAGCAATCCTCGGCCTATCGCCTCAAACTGCTCTCCTTCACGACCAGCGCCCAATCGCAATGTGTCACCCTGTATTTTATCGGCATCAAAACCGCCTATTGAATACCCCGAACGCACCGATAACAAGTTGATTAAATCAATCAGCGTCAGCGTGCGATAAAGTTCCATTCCCTTCACCAATCGACGACAAAGAGCTTCGCTTGATGGGCGATAACGATTGGGCTCTTTTCCTAATGCCTTATATGCTGCACGAGTGGCAGCGATACCTGGACGCTTGTTTATCATTGGCATGTCGTAGGTATTTCTTATGCGCTCACCCTCGGCAAGCAATTCTTGCCACAAACCTTCGGAGGTGGGATTATTGCTCACTTTAGCCTCAACTTTTATTACTCTAAATTGAGACGCAACAGTCAATATTTCGGGGTCAAATTGAATTTTCATTTCATTGAAATTACTTACACAAATTTTGCGTTCACAAATATAATAAGAACGCATTTATAAAGCAAAAAAAAGAGACGTCATCACGACGTCTCTTTTCCTTTAAACCTTTATCTTAATCTAATACTATGAAAAACACACGCACAAATGTAGGTATTATTTTTAATATAGCAACAATAATCACTCAAAAAGCCACTAAATTTAATCTTTTTTAACACTTAAAGTGATTTATTTGATAATTTTCCTCAAAAAGGGTGTTTTTCTGACAACTTTTTTTCGTCTAAAAGCATTACCCTATTTTAGCTCTTTAATCAACTTTTTTCATCACTAAAAAAACACCATGCACATAAACTCACAACGAAATTAAAAAAAGCCATTAATACCAACAAAGCAATATTCCTTGCTCTCCACTCGCGCTTGTTCAACCAGTAATATCAAGTTCCATCGCATATTTTTGGCAATTAATCAATAAATTCGTAACTTTGCAAGTCTAAAAATTAATAATGTATATACAACATTGATATTTCAATACAATTCCTATAAATATAGATTAAATTATGAGTAAAGAAAAGAAATTCTTGACCTGTGATGGTAACCAAGCTGCAGCACATATCTCGTATATGTTCTCTGAAGTAGCAGCAATCTACCCCATCACTCCATCGTCAACAATGGCTGAATATGTTGATGAATGGGCAGCCGCAGGACGTAAAAACATCTTTGGTGAAACCGTCCTAGTTCAGGAAATGCAATCAGAAGGTGGTGCTGCTGGTGCAGTACATGGATCTCTTCAAGCAGGTGCGTTGACTTCAACTTACACTGCTTCACAAGGTCTTCTCCTTATGATTCCTAATATGTATAAAATTGCAGGTGAATTGCTCCCTTGCGTATTCCATGTATCGGCTCGTACACTTGCTTCTCACGCATTGAGTATCTTTGGTGACCACCAAGATGTAATGTCAGTGCGTCAAACTGGTTTCGCTATGCTCGCTGAAGGTTCAGTACAAGAAGTTATGGACCTCTCGGGTGTTGCTCACTTGGCTACTATCAAATCACGCGTTCCTTTCGTGAACTTCTTTGATGGTTTCCGCACATCACACGAAATCCAAAAAATCGAAATGCTCGAAAACGAAGACCTTGCTCCACTTTTGGACCAAGAAG
The DNA here is from genome assembly GCA_045646905.1 of Muribaculaceae bacterium. Classification (GTDB taxonomy): domain Bacteria; phylum Bacteroidota; class Bacteroidia; order Bacteroidales; family Muribaculaceae; genus RGIG4079. Next base: position 178,316 of record JAZRLP010000024.1, on the reverse strand, counting down.
CACTTGCCGACTTCCGTGCTCGCGCATTGAACCCCGAAGCTCCTGTAGCTCGTGGTATGGCTGAAAACGGCGATGTATTCTTCCAACACCGCGAAGCTTGCAACAAATACTACGAAGCAGTTCCTGAAATCGTAGAAGAATACATGAACAAGATTTCAGAAATCACAGGCCGCAAATATGGCTTGTTTAACTACTATGGTGCTGAAGATGCTGAACGCGTTATCATCGCTATGGGTTCAGTTACTGAAGCTGCTAAAGAAGCTATCGACCACATGGTTGCAAATGGCGAAAAAGTGGGTCTTGTTTCAGTTCACTTGTATCGTCCATTCTCTGCTAAACATTTCCTTGCTGCAGTTCCTAAAACTGCTAAACGCATTGCTGTTCTCGACCGCACTAAAGAACCAGGTGCTGTGGGTGAACCATTGTTCCTCGATGTTAAACAATGCTTCTATGGCAAAGAAAACGCTCCTGTTATCGTGGGTGGCCGTTATGGTCTTGCTTCTAAAGACACTACTCCTGCTCAAATTATCTCAGTATTTGAAAACCTCGCATTGCCCGAGCCTAAAGATCAATTTACTGTAGGTATCATCGATGATGTTACTTTCACTTCTCTTCCTCCAAAAGAAGAAATCGCTCTTGGTGGTGAAGGTACTTTCGAAGCTAAATTCTTCGGTCTTGGTGCTGATGGTACAGTAGGTGCTAACAAAAACTCTGTAAAAATCATTGGTGACAACACCAACAAATATTGTCAAGCATACTTCGCTTACGACTCAAAGAAATCGGGTGGTTTCACTTGTTCACACCTTCGTTTCGGTGACGATCCTATTCGTTCAACTTACTTGGTTACTACTCCTAACTTCGTAGCATGCCATGTTCAAGCTTACCTCAACATGTATGATGTAACTCGTGGTCTTCGCAAAGGTGGAACATTCTTGTTGAACACTATCTGGGAAGGTGAAGAACTTGCTAAAAATCTTCCTAACAAAGTAAAACGCTACTTTGCACAAAACAACATCACTGTTTACTACATCAACGCTACCAAGATTGCTCGCGAAATTGGTCTTGGCAACCGCACAAACACTATCCTTCAAAGTGCATTCTTCCGCATCACTGAAGTGATTCCTGTTGACCTCGCTGTAGAACAAATGAAGAAATTCATCGTTAAGAGCTACGGTAAGAAAGGTCAAGATGTGGTTGACAAAAACTACGCAGCTGTTGACCGTGGTAACGAATACAAAACACTTGCTGTTGATCCAGCTTGGGCTAACCTTGCTGATGATGAAGTTGCTGCAAACAACGACCCAGCATTCATCAACGAAGTAGTTCGTCCTATCAACGCTCAAGATGGTGACCTCTTGAAAGTTTCAGCATTCAAAGGCATCGAAGATGGTACTTGGGCTCAAGGCACAGCTAAATATGAAAAACGCGGTGTAGCTGCATTTGTTCCTGAATGGATTTCTGAAAACTGTATCCAATGTAACAAGTGTGCTTATGTTTGTCCTCACGCTGCTATCCGTCCATTCGTTCTCGTCGCTAACGAAATGGCTGCATGTCCTTCTTCTGATGCAATCCCTGCTATCGGCAAACAATTCACAGGTATGCAATTCATTCAAGCTGTTGATGTTCTCGACTGTCTTGGTTGTGGCAACTGTGTTGATGTGTGTCCAGGCAAGAAGGGAGTGAAAGCTCTCGAAATGAAGCCTCTTGAATCTCAACTCGAAGTTCAAAAGACTTGGGACTACTGCGTAGAAGAGGTTGAGTCAAAACAAAATCTCGTTGATGTTAAAGCCAATGTTAAGAATAGCCAATTCGCAACTCCATTGTTTGAGTTCTCTGGCGCTTGTTCAGGTTGTGGTGAAACTCCTTATGTGAAACTCATCACTCAACTCTATGGTGACCACGAAATGGTAGCTAACGCTACAGGTTGTTCTTCAATTTACTCTGGCTCAGTTCCTTCAACTCCTTATACTACCAACAAGCGTGGTCATGGTCCTGCTTGGGCTAACTCACTCTTCGAAGACTTCTGCGAATTTGGTCTTGGTATGACTATCGCTAACGAAAAAATGCGTGCTCGTCTCGAAGGTTACATGAACGATGCTCTCAACTGTCCAAAATGTGGCGAAGAAATCAAAGCTCTTGCTGCTGAATGGCTTGAAAACAAAGAAGATGCTGCTAAAACTCGCGAAATCGCCGACAAACTCGTTCCTGCTTGCGAAGCTTGCGGTTGCGACACTTGCAAAAACATCCTCTCTGTAAAACAATACATCGCTAAACGCTCACAATGGATTATCGGTGGTGACGGTGCTTCTTACGATATCGGTTTCGGTGGTCTTGACCATGTTCTCGCTTCAGGTAAGAATGTAAACATCCTCGTTCTCGATACCGAAGTTTACTCTAACACTGGTGGTCAAGCTTCTAAAGCTACTCCTATCGGTGCTATCGCTAAATTTGCTGCTGCTGGTAAACGCGTTCGCAAAAAAGACCTCGGTCTCATCGCGTCAACTTATGGTTATGTTTACGCTGCTCAAATCGCTATGGGTGCTGACCAAGCTCAAACACTCAAAGCTATCCGCGAAGCTGAAGCATACGACGGACCATCAATCATCATCGCTTATGCTCCATGTATCAACCACGGTCTCCGTGCTGGTATGGGTAAAGCTCAACAAGAAGAAGCTAACGCAGTTGCTTGCGGTTACTGGCACTTGTGGCGCTACAACCCTGCTCTCGAAGCTGAAGGCAAAAACCCATTCACTCTCGATAGCAAAGAGCCTAACTGGGATGAATTTGAAAACTTCCTCAAAGGTGAAGTTCGTTACGCATCAGTTATGAAGCAATATCCCGAAGAAGCGGCTGAACTCTTCGCTGCTGCTAAGGAAAATGCTCAATGGCGTTACAACAACTACCGCCGCCTTGCTCAACAACAATGGGGCGTAGATCCTGAAAGCAAGTAATAAACTTGTTATATAAGCAAAAATCCCTCGGGTCATAGACTCGAGGGATTTTTTTATTTTCTATAAAGTAGTGATTAAGGTCTCTAACGATTATCAGAGTTACTAATAAAATTAAATGTGCATGAAATCGCGGTAGATATCGAGAGCTGTTTTTATACCATCTTCGGGGGCTATGCAGTCTATATTTATATCGCCCACTTGCTTAAGCATTGTGAAGTTTATCGCATTGGCCGAATCGTTCTTCTTGTCGTGTCGCATGAATTCTATTAGCGCATCATAATCATCGCAAGTGATATTATACGCCCCATAGTTCTCATATATATATGTAGCCAAACGAGTGAGTTCATTAGATGGGAACTTCAATTGCATGTGCGATAATATAAGCTCCACCACCAATCCCCATGCCACTGCATATCCGTGGGGAATGGGCAACTTGCGTTGAAGGGCGAGCGATTCAAATGCATGTCCGGCAGTGTGTCCAAGATTAAGCGCACGGCGAATGCCTTTCTCGGTAGGGTCTTCTTCAACGACACGCTTTTTCACCATCACACTTTCTTCAAGCAACTGCAACATCTCTTCAGCATCAATATTTGCCACATCTTTTGCAAGAAGTCGGTTGTAAATATCTACATTAGAAATCAATCCATGTTTAAGCATCTCGGCATAGCCCGAGAGTAATTCTTCTTGGCTCAATGTGGCAAGGAATCGTGTAGAGATAATCACAGCTTCGGCCTCACAAAACGCGCCTATCTCGTTCTTAAAGCCATGGAAATTTATTCCAGTTTTACCACCTACAGCAGCGTCAACTGCACTCAATAGTGTGGTGGGAATATTCACAAATCGTATGCCACGCTTGAATGTAGCACCAGCAAAACCTCCTATATCGGTAACGACCCCACCACCGAGGTTTATCAACATTGATTTGCGAGTAGCACCACCTTCAACCAATTGAGTCCAAATATGCATCAACGACTCAATATTTTTGCTCTCATCGCCAGCACTTATTTCTATTACTGAAGCTCCAGCTATGGCCTTCGATTCAACGAGCAATTGAGGCAACACACATTCACGAGTATTGCTATCAACAAGGACAAACAGTGTTGAGGGGTTATATTTTTCGACCAGGGCATCAAGATGTGATGCCACATCGTTGCTAAATATCAAATCTTGATGTTTCATCATTATATCTCTTTAATCAACTGCAAGATTGAGCATTTTAAACACTAATTGAGGCAACATTTCGGCACATTGTGGCATAGAGTCAAAAACGATGGCTGCGCCGGCTTTCACAAGTTCTTCGCGAGGGATAGGGCCTGTTGTTACGGCAACCGTAAATACACCTGCGGTGCTTGCCGATTTCACTCCAAGAGGAGCGTTTTCGATAGCGATTGCTTGTGAGGGGCGCACGCGAGCCATTTCCATCGCCTTTATGAATGGCTCGGGGTGAGGCTTGCCACATTTCACATCGCGCGAGGTAACCATCATTGATGGAGTAAACGCGCCAGGGAAATCTCGTTCAAGACGGTCAATCAATGAGCGTTGCCCCGACCCCGTCACAAGCACGCGACGCATATTCACCTCCTTAAAGAAGTCGAGCATCGACATTGCTCCGGGCATTGGTTTTACGGCGGGCATTTGAGTAAAATACAACGCTTTGCGAGCATATAATTCCTCTATCTCTTGCGATGTAGCATCGCGCCCATATGCTCGATTAAAAAGTATGTTAAGCGTAGAAGCACCTGTGCGACCTTCATACATGAAGAATTCATCGCGCGTTGACTCTATTCCTAATTCGGTGGCCAATCGATGCCACGCATCGGCATGATTACCCATTGAGTCATAAAGAGTGCCATCCATGTCGATGAGTGCAGCAAGAGGTTGCAACTGCTTATAGTGGCGACGACGCAAAAACGACAATATTATATCATCATTTATCTCCATCACTTCTTCTTTTTCGACTTTGAGTTTGATTCAGTAGCAGATTCTTGAGGCGTCGTCACAACCTGTGGTTGAGGAGGCGCAGGCAACAATCCTTCTTGAATAAACAATAACGAATCGGCGTGCGATATTGTATCGTTTGTGTCATCGGTAAAGCGTTCTACTTTTTGTCCCGAATCATATAGACTCAATCGAGATGAACGGTCAATACCTCGACGGAATACATCTTTGATTTGACGCAACAAATTCACTCGAGTAGTATCGACTATTGCAACACGCTCGGCAACCATATTTTCTTTAAATTTGGCTCTACCAAGACGCACTTTCAATTTATCGGGATTACCTTTCACATTTATGCCAAACTTGAATGGTATGGGCGATTCCAATACCGACACATGATAGTTGAGATTTAGTGCCAAGTCGTTATAGCCCAACACACCCAATTTATAACGGTCCATAGTGAACACAAATGGGAATAACTCGAGTTGAGAGTCTTTTACCAATACTTCGACCGACAACTTGTCAATCATATTCTTTTTCTTATTCCTAAACAACAACCATTTCGACACCGTGCGGAAAGTTTTAGCATCGAGCAATACAAGGCTGTCTCCTTCTATCTTTATTGCTGCGTTTAATGTAGGAATCTTTAGGTTCATCATTGTATCCACATCGGTTGTGGCTGCAATGTCGGCATTCACAATACCTTTCACATCGCTCAATAGTGGCATTATCGAGTCCACTGCTGGAACGAGTTCAAGCACTTTATCGATATACAAATCTTTAATCTGCAAGCCAAAGCCAAAGCTCATATTTTTCTTTGTGGGGGCTGAATACAAAGCCGATAGATTCACGCTACCCATGTCGGCCGACGCTCGTAGTTGGTCAAAGTGCAACGCGCCTCTATAAACTTGCACATTGCCCGACATATTATGTAGCAACATGTCGCCATATATTATATTTTTGGCCGACACACGCAATAGCGCATCAATATTCATTGGTACCAACAACGCACCAGATTGTTTGGTTTCGGCCTGTTGTTCCAATTTAGCTTCAAGCAGTTCTTCATTTTCCTCATCAAGGTTGACCGATGTCTTAACTGCCGACTCGGAGTATGCCGCTCCAGCAAATACTGCCTCGGCGATTTGGTTGACATCAATAGTGTCACTACGCAACATAAATGCCATTTTCAACGGCTGACGCGCTCGGCCACTTAAAGCTTTCTTTATATTGCTTATTGACCCTTTGACTGCAAAATTACTACGTCCCACCTTATAATCAACTTTATTAAAGGCTATGCTATCGGTCGTAAACGAAACATCTACATTTGACAATCTATTGCGCAATGGGAAATATGGAGTAAATAAGCGAACACGCTTTGATTTTATTGAGCCCTTTGCATTCCATCTATTCAACAATGCCCTGATGCTTCTATCAACATCAAAATCAATCGTTGATATCTCCGACGCCATGCTATCTCTACGACCGCCTCGAGCATTGGCCTTGCGTTGTGACATCATTTGACGACGAACCATAGCATATGCCGAGTCGTTGGTCAACCCAGGATTGGCCTTCATTATTTTGTCGTACTCATTTTTCATTTGTGGCGACATTTTGCGACGAGGTTTGAGGTGTGCTATTAATGTAATTGCACTTTCTCGAAGATTTACTCTCATCTCTTTTGTCACAGCACCCACTCTATTAGCATCAATGTTTAGCATCAATTCGGGCACTTTTTCCATAGCCTTAAATCGACGCAATGCCGACATACATTTCACATCGCGCAAACGCACTTTCATTGAGTCTTCTTGCGACTTAAAGTTCAATCGTCCTATGCTCATCGCCCCACCAATGGGATTAATTTGCGATGCATCGGTAGAGGTTGCCACATTTGAGCAGCCTACACCAGCCTTAAAATCGGACATCTTAACATCATACCCATCATAGAACAATGCACAAGTGTCGAGTTTAACCGATACGGCCAGCAAACTATCGCTCTTGCGTGTGCTTTTGATAAAGCTTTCATTTGTTCCTAAAGTAAGTTCGGCGTTACGCACATACACATCGGTTAGTGCATCGGTTGTTTTAAGCCTAAAGTTTTGCAGTTCGGCACCACCCTTAACCAATATGTTGTGAAATTTATTTTTATCAAGATAACTTTGTCGCAACTTAAATTGTGTATCGGCGTTTAATATGCCCGACACGCGTCCGGCTATTGCCTTCGACACTATAGGGGGCAATTTAGCCAAGTCAACTTTTCCATTAAATTCGCCATCAATCGATGGGTCAGATATAATCGATGTCACTTTGGTTGACAACGAGCACCCTACGCCCATCCCATTAAGAGCCACCTTCTTCACATCTATTACAGCCTTATCGAGATTGTTTCCGTTAAGAATAGCGCTTATATTTGCCGAGAATCGGTCAAGATTTAAGTTGTCATACTTAAATTTACAATTGGGCACCTTCACATTTACCACAGCCGACGGAATTGAATCCTTGTCGAGGTAGAATGGTTTTGTAAGTTGGGCATCAATGTCAATCGTCGCATTGGTCGATATACCCTTGAGCATTGGCAAGTATTCCTTGGGAACTCGAGCATAAACATCGGCATATTTAAACGAGTCAAACAAAATGCTAAACTCCTTAATTGCCATATTTTGTCCCAAATCAAATTTGCCATTGATGTGAGTATTCACAATATCAAAACCTAAATCAAAATCATTCAATGCCAACAATGTAGGCTCATCTTGATTCCATTCGACACCTCCGTCAATAATAAATGGTGATTTGCTTTGATTTATCAACGACAACAAAGGAGACTTCAAGTCGCCTTTAAATTCAATTTCATATTGAGGAGCTTCAGTACCCTTTAGTTCTACATTTTTCAACAACACCTTTGCATCAATACTATCTGCGAGAGAGAAATAACTGATTGGTTTGGCGTTCTTGATAATAAAATGGTCTATAATGATTTTGGGCAATTCAGTAGTCGATGTATCGGGTACGGTATCGGGCTCGCTTGGTGGCAACACATCATAGTTGGCCATCGTTGAATCAACCTTTACCAGGTTCACCATAGGCTCATGTAACTGAATGTCATATAGGCTCAAATTTCCTACCAACAATTCATGTAATTTTATGCCCCCATGAAAATATTTTAGCGATGCAAGGCTATCGGCATTTGCCGGTAGTTGTTGCTTAATCGAGTCGGTCAATCCGTCCAATGCCCTACTTCTCACCGATAGCGAGTCAATTTCGAGAGTAACATCGGGGAATGTTTCCCACACCGTTAGTTCTACTCGACTCACCTCCACATCGGCGTTCAAACTTTTTGTCAAGAATTTTTCGACCAAAGGGGTGAGACGCTCGGGGGTGAGTATGCTTATAGTGGCTTGCAACAATCCACACACGAGTAGTACAATGGCCACTACCGACCATAATCCAAATTTAAGCGTTTTACTCAACCAACTACCTTTGCGAGGAGTCTTTTCGTTCTTTTTAGCCCACTTTGATTCACTCATATACTATTACTTTTTTAACGGACGCACTGTTATGTGGAAACAACTTTGTTTTGACTCATATTTCACATAGCAACGCCCTTGCTCTTGTAAATCCTGCAATACTTCCGACAACAAGTCGGCCAAGTTGGCAAATGAGCATGGTTTTTCTCGTTGGTCTTGTATAAATTTAGAATAACTGATATCGAATGTTGTTCCATACTGATGAGCTGATGTTGCTACTGCATTGCGATTCTTTTTCATCAAATCTCTAATCGTTGCAGGTGTGCGCAATACACTTGTCACTTTTATGCGATATTTGCTCTTTGAGCGCTCCCATAGTCGTTTATTAAATTGCTCACCTATATCATTCAACAATTTATGAGCTTCGGGCACCAAGAATGGGAACGAGTGAGTGAGTTCTTCAAGATAATAATTCTCACACGAAGCAACAAGTTTGAGTGGTTTTGATATATTCCATGCCGATGACATATCGGTAATAGGAGCAATTCCCACCACTTCGGCTGCCTCGAGATGCACGCTATTACTATCGTTAAACACCTCTGAACGGCGACCTTCAAAATAGGTCTTTACCGGTTGAGCCACATCCGAATCATCAATTTCAAGGAATTTATTCCATTTTGCATCGGGAATGCGTGCCAACACCTCAACAGCCTTTTTTGATTCGGCTGCAACCGTATCATATTTAGTCACCTCGGGTGTTTTCTTGGCAATAGTATCCTTTTTAGGAATAACCTTTTTATTTTTACTCTCTTTATTTTGTTTCTCTGCCACTACGGCAACAGCATCTTGTTTTTGTTCTTCTCCATCGCTCGATTCGCTACAGCCAGTAGCACTACAGCGCCCTAAAAAGAACGAAACAACAATTGATGCTAATAACAACAATCGGTATTTTTTTCTCTCTTTATATCTCATAATCAATAACCTACAGTTTGCACAAGAATTACACGCTGAGAGGGTTTTAGATTTAAAGCCTTTGCCAACCCTTCTTTATCAAATGAACCACGAGTCACAGTCCCAATGCCATTTGCTGCACACCACAAATAGATATTTTGCATTGCTGCACCAGCATCGGTTCCTGCATAAAGATCATTTTCCATCAATTCCTTATCACTCACGATTGCAATATTGAGAAGTGCTTTCTTGGCATACTCTTGAGCTGCAGCATAGTCACGCACATCTTTATCGGTCACTTGCACCAATTTATGTTCTTTTGCAGCATATCGCCATGCACCTTCGGGAGTTATCACATACACCGACACTTCTTGCTTGTTCAATGCGGTGGGAATTGTCAATTTATCTTCGCGGTTATATCCACACGCTGCCCACAACAAGTTGGCAAGTTGTTGATTGTCGAGCCTTTTTTCGGCTGAGAACTCGCGTGTTGATTTACGCTTTGCCAATGCTTCCATCAATGGCATTCCTCCCTCCATTTGAGGTTGGGGCAATTTTATATCCGATGCCACACTGCTTGAGAGTGACAATACGATAAGCATAGTTGCAATAATTATTCGTTTCATAGGCATTACATTTGTTCTAAAAGGTAAAATTAGTTTATTTTTGGTTATCACGCAAACTTAACTCGTTAAATAATGCATAATCCATGTTTTGTTATAAAACAGGCCGACAAATTTGAGCAAAAAAAAGACGGCATCTCGCCATGAGATGCCGTCGTATATATGGTTTATAATCGATTGATTACTTACCAGCGAGCTTTTCTTTAAGAGCTGCGAGTTCTTCGATGTCACCAAGAGTTGTTTTTTCAACAGCAGGAACAGCGGCAGTTTCTTCAGCAACTTTTTTAGAAGCGCGTTTTGTAGCTTTTTTAGCTTCAGCCTTTTCTGCTTTAGCTTCATCTTCGAAGATGCGGCTGTGAGAAAGGATGATGCGTTTTGAATCCTTGTTAAATTCGATAACTTTGAAGTTGAGTTTTTCGTCAACTACAGCGTTAGAGCCATCTTCTTTAACGAGGTGTTTAGGAGTAGCGAAACCTTCAACACCATAAGGAAGAGCGATAACAGCACCCTTTTCAACCAATTCTACGATAGTACCTTCGTGAATGCTACCAAGAGTAAATACTGTTTCAAATACATCCCAAGGATTTTCTTCGAGTTGTTTGTGACCGAGGCTCAAGCGACGATTTTCTTTGTCGATTTCGAGAACTTGAACTTGGATATCAGCACCATTTTGAGTGAGTTCAGATGGGTGTTTGATTTTCTTTGTCCAAGAAAGGTCGCTGATGTGGATAAGACCGTCAACGCCTTCTTCGATTTCAACGAATACACCGAAGTTAGTGAAGTTACGCACTTTTGCAGTGTGTTGGCTACCAACTGGGTATTTGCCTTCGATATTTTCCCAAGGATCGTTTTTGAGTTGTTTGATACCGAGTGACATTTTGCGTTCGTCACGGTCGAGAGTAAGCACAGCAGCTTCGATTTCGTCACCAACTTTCATGAAGTCTTGAGCTGTACGGAGGTGTTGTGACCAAGACATTTCAGAAACGTGGATAAGACCTTCTACACCAGGAGCGATTTCGATGAATGCGCCGTAGTCAGTCATAACGACAACTTTACCTTGTACTTTGTCACCCACTTTAAGGTCAGCGTTTAGAGCATCCCATGGATGTGGTTGAAGTTGTTTAAGACCAAGAGCGATGCGTTTCTTTTCGTCATCGAAGTCAAGGATAACAACATTGATTTTTTCATCAAGTTTAACAACTTCTTCTGGGTGGTTTACGCGGCCCCAAGAGAGGTCAGTGATGTGGATAAGACCATCTACGCCACCAAGGTCGATGAATACACCATAAGAAGTGATGTTTTTAACTGTACCTTCAAGTACTTGACCTTTTTCGAGTTTAGCGATGATGTCACGTTTTTGTTGTTCGAGTTCAGCTTCGATAAGAGCTTTGTGTGATACAACAACGTTTTTGAATTCTTGGTTGATTTTAACAACTTTGAATTCCATAGTCTTACCAACGAAGATATCATAGTCACGGATAGGTTTAACATCGATTTGTGAACCTGGAAGGAACGCTTCGATGCCAAATACATCAACAATCATACCACCCTTAGTGCGGCATTTGATGTAACCCTTAATGATTTCGTCGTTTTCAAGAGCTTCGTTAACGCGATCCCAAGAGCGAGATGCACGAGCTTTTTTGTGTGAAAGGATGAGTTGACCTTTCTTGTCTTCCTGATTTTCGATGAATACTTCTACTACATCACCAATTTTAATTTCAGGATTGTAGCGGAATTCGCTTACAGGAATGATACCGTCGCTTTTGTATCCGATGTTAACCACTGCTTCGCGCTTGTTAAGAGCGATAATGGTACCTTCGATTACATCTTTGTCTTTAACGGTGTTGAGAGATTCGTCGTAAGTTTTTGTAAGTTCTTCGCGAGATTTCTCTCCTACGGTTTCGCCTTTTTCGTAGGCTTCCCAATCGAAATCTTCGATGGGTGAATTTTTCAATTCAGTCATTTAAATAGGTTAATAAATAGGTTAATAAATAAGCATTAGGGCACACAACGCCCCAATTAGCGTGCAAAGTTAAGCATAAATTTCTATATAACAATACTTTTTATTGCATTTTTCGCCCCATTCTTAAGCAAAACCCCTTTTTAACGCTTTTAACAAACTACTTTTATGCCTCTACTCGTTTGACCACAATGATACTCAACTCATAAAGCATGTAAATAGGAACCGTCACAAGTAGTAATGTAAAAATATCGGTTGTTGGTGTAATTATTGCAGCAATTATAGCAATTATAATCAATGCGTGCCGACGATAATGTCGCAATAGATAGGTATCAACAATTCCCATCTTGGCTAAAACAAAAGCAATTACAGGCAATTGAAATACTAGCCCCATCATCAATGTTAATGTAGTAAAGGTCGAAATATACGACGACAATGTGATAGTATTATTGATTGTAGGGTCAACTTGATATGTGGCAAGAAATTGAAATGAGATAGGGAAAATCACAAAATAGCTCATCAACAATCCAAGTGCAAATAAAAAGTAAACGACAAATACCACTATGAGAGAATATCGTTTTTCATTTTCATATAGAGCCGGTGAAACAAAACGAAATAATTCAAATAAAATGTATGGCGAAGCACCTAAAAAAGCCAAATAACACGATGTGGATATATGGGTCATAAATTGAGCCGCCAATTCAGTACTAATTAATGGCACGTTATAGGCGTCAAATGCGAATTCTACTCCTATCATCGCCATCAATTGTTCCACCCATTTAAATGTGATGAAATCATTGGTGTGTGGAGCTAATAATATATTAAAAGTTTCATCTTTGAAGCAGAATACAGCAATTCCCATCGCCAGTATCACACCAGCAATACGAAACAACATGCGGCGGAGCACTTCCAAGTGCCCGCCCATGGTCATCATGCCCTCTGCCGGTTCTTTGTCGAAGTTTTCTTCGTCTTCGTTTTGATTAGCTTCTTCAATGAAACCCTCGTGATGGATTTCATCATCTACGGCATCGGGATTCGTCGAATTATTTTCGTTCCGAGTCATTCGGAGTAGATTGTTGAGATTGTTGCTCTTGCGCTTGTTGATTGCGCCATTCTTGCTCACGTTGTTGTTCATCGGGCAATGGCTCATTCATGGCAGTTTTGAAACTTCTCACGCCTTGACCTAATCCTTTCATTAATTCGGGTATTTTTTTCCCTCCGAAAAGTAGCAATACCAACACGCACACAACTATAATCTCAGTCGCGCCAATCATGCATAATGTTCCCATCATATAGGTAATTATAAAGTGTTGTCAACTAAATAAATCTCGCAACTGTCAAAGTTGATTTCCCAGTTGCCGTTGGGAGTGCTTTCCCAATTATATTTGGCGGCCATTGAGTCCCACCATCCTTGAAACTTAGTGCCGGTTTCGCCAAGGTCTTTGACTAATTTTTCATATAATTCGGCATTATCGGTAGTTAATATGCGAGCCAATTCATTTAATCCGTTACGGCGTTCAAATAAGCGTTGAATCTCATCACGCTCCGCCTCTGTTACTTGTCCTACAATTTTTTTCATTTATTTTCTAATTTTAAAGTATCTTTTTTATGAGTGCAGTATGATTTCCCTATACATTCCTTGTGGGAACATTGATTTACACACATGCCCAAACATCGGTTAGTACATCCTGATGCACAAGTATATGAGCATCGCCTTTGACAAGAGTTGGAACAATGATCATTGCACCCGGTCGAACAACTATCCTTGCACCCGTTGGGGATTGAGTCTGCCTTGATGGGCAAAGTTGTTGCAACTATTGCTCCTATGATAGGCAAGCATTTATTAATTGCCTTCTTAAAAAATTTTCTGCGGTTGATCATTCTCATTTAATTGGATATTAAGTATAATTAATTAAATCCTTATATCACAGCATGATATTTATTACAGTGAAAACATTGTAGTATCAATTCGTCCAGAGCCGTTGCAGTCAGTGCACAAGTAAGTTCTGCCGAAGCATATATTACAAGTTTTAACATAATTTCCATGACACCAATTACATGTTTTGCTCCCAAAACCTTTGCATAAAGAACACATTCGTTTATAATTCCCTTTGCACGTTGTGCAGAGTTTTCGGTATGTTCCACCACATGTTCTACACACATTTTTTACGGTTGTTCCATCAAACATTTTATGAACAACGTATCCTTTATCGCAAAAATGACATATCGTATACCCTCTATTACATTGTCCGCAAATTTTTGTATAACCAGAACCATGACATAGCGTACACGTTTGTTTGCCTGATTGGCAAAAATTGCAATATTTCTTTCCTGTAGACTGACATGCACTACAAGATTGGTGTATATAGCCATTCCCGTGACAAGTTTCGCATTGATAAGGGTCGGTCTTGAATATCGAACAAGAAGATAATGATATAAATAGTGTAATAAAGAAATATGTAATAATTTGAAAAAATTTCATTGATTTATCGAACTCATATAATCAAGTTAAAACGGCGAACGATAGCCTAATTCGTCAATAAAATAATATCCCTTGCCATTGCAAACGTTACACTTTTTCCAACCATTACCATTGCACGATTTGCAATCTTCAAAATGGTTGTTTCCATCTGCCCCAAGCACCCACTCTCCACCAAACCCATTGCACCAAGTACAATTTAGTTGGCCAAAACCATGACAACTGCCACAATATTGTATTTTTGTTAAAATGCCATTGTCGCAATGAGGGCAGTCTCTCAAATCTTCAAGAAGTCCATTCTCGCACCAAGGACAATCACCTAATTCTCCGTTGTAATTTTCCCAATTATCATCATTACATGAACATAGTAACTCCATTAAAATACAGAATTGCAATGAAAAAATAATGATAATTTTTAAATGATTATATTTCATCTTTCACATCAAAAGGGTCTAAATAATCAATCTCTTTTATAGCTTTGTCGGGGAGGAATATGCCGAGAGTTCGTATTGAGGCAAGCAAATCGCGAGAGGCGTTACGCTCAATGTGTGCTACTACACATTGCTCATGTGATGGGGTGTTGACCTCGTAGGTAGTTTTGCGATTTAACCACACACATCTACGGCATTGATATGCATCGCATTTGCGGCACAATGGCGCATGGTCAAGACGATAGAGTTGAGGATTTTTGATATCAAGACCATTTTTTAAATCTCCTATCGAGTATTTTGCTTTGCCTAAGCCGAAATCCTCATTGCCATCAGCAAGATAGAAAGCTGGGCATACGTAGAAACAACCATCGGGAGCAAGTGTGATTGATTCCCAACCGGCATTGCAGTTGTTCATCTTGTCGAGCATCATGCGGTCGGTCAACAAGTTGAGTTGCACTGCGTGATTTTTCTCGTAGCAATCCTTAACTTTTGATGCGATTTCATCAAGGATTGTTTTATATTGCGCAAAATCATCATCGGTAAACGATTCGACATCTTTAATTACCACATTCAAGCGCGAAACCTCATCGAGAATGGGCAACAAACGAGAGTAACATTCAAAGAATGAAGTTTTGTCAGTGCGCAATACGTATGCGATTTCTTTATCAACTTTTAATGATTCCAAATTATTCCACGAGTCAATAACGACGACATTAGCGTCGGTTGATTGAGATATCGGTTTGATTTTTACATGGTCAATTGTTTCGATTGTCGCTTCGTATTCTTTGGGAAGTTGATAATCGGGATAAACCATTTGAATCATCAAATTCTCTTTCATCGCATAGAGAATGCTGGCTTTGAGGTCGTCGAGAGAAATGAGATTGTGTTCCTTTTTATTATTCTCATAATGGCAATATGAAGCCGAAGTGTCATCAAGATGTATAATCAAATATTGTAGCATAGCGATTAGCAGATTTCGGGGTTTACACTCTTTTTAGTTTGCTCAAATTCTTCTCGTTTTCCTTCCAACTCCAATTTGCGAAATAGTTTGTTCCAATAGTAGTTATTGGCTCTCACGCGTGCTTTGTGCATCTTGCATATCGCAGTGGAACGTTGATAAACTGTTGGAGTTTCAGCTGCATCATAATTCTCCCCTTGACACCATGCACAACCACTTGCCACCTCGCAATCGATACATTCTTGCGAAGATTGAGTGCAACGATCGAGGATAAGAAATGGTCGGAGCTTGTTTTTATCGATTCCATCATGGATATTGCCAATAATCCATGCCTTTTTGTCGCGTAATGAGTACTGTGCAAAACGAGTACAAGGATAAAAATTGCCCGCTGCATCAATTGACAGCATGCGACCTGCTCCACACCAGTTGCCATTATCAAGAACGCAATCCATCGGTTTGCCCATATGTTCAGCAAAGAACGAACACGCGTTTTCTTTATAGAGGTTTTTATCAATTATAGCATCGGCGAGTTGCATCAATTGGTCTTCAAACAGAGCGTCATCACCTTCATTCCACACACCTTCAAATACACAGTTGATATTAACCTCATGAATACCGAGGTCAAAAAGGTGCAACACACTTTCCTTTATATATGGAATATCTGCACTACTAATAGTTACTTTAGTGCCGGCATTAGGAAATTGCTCTAACCAAAGAGGAATATTTTTGACCACATCTTTATACGAACCTTGTTCTGGTCCATCTCCTTTCCATATACGGTTAAGGTCATGTTTCTTTTCAGTGCCATCAATAGTGATGCCTATTGATAAATGTTCACGATTTTTCTTGATGAAATCTTGTACCTTGTCGGTATGGTAGTTTATCCCATTGGTAGAGAAACTGAAGCGGAAAGAGTCAAACCAATGGTGGTTGCGGCGATACATCTCCACCTTGATATAATCACAAATCTTGTCGATAAGGTCAATTTCGAGGAACGGCTCACCGCCAATGAAATCCCACACCACCGAAGCCTCACGGAAATCCTGCTCATTATCAAGGATATAATCAATGGCAGCCTTAGCCACCTCCCAACTCATTCGCTCCTTTTCATTCTTCCCAACAAGATAGCAATACTTACACGCCAATTGGCAATCCTTGGTCACAATAAACGTGATATTCTTCGCTATGCCATCTTGCCAAGATTCAGCATTTAATTTTATTTTATTCTGTTCATTCATAAATATTTATCTACTACTTCGTTCACAGCCACCTTGACAAGAAGTTACACAACCTCCCATACAATCTCCCATACAATTTCCGGTACATCGACCGGTGCAACTACTTTCACAATTTTTAAAACACGAGCTTACACAACCACTCCCACAATTACTAAGACAGCCCCCTCTGCAGCTATCCATACAATTAGAGTAACAAGAGTGACCACAAGTACTACAGTTATTTCTTGCTTGGGCGGCCTTGACAATAGGGGAGCAAGCTATAGCCATTCCGGCAATAATAGGAATAACTTTTGTTACTGCACCCTTAAAGAACTCACGTCGTGTCTGTAATTCAACATTATTTTTTTTTCATAGAATAGTCACTTATTCATTAGAACGTTTACATTCGCCTCTACAGGTTTGCCTACAGCTTCCTTTACATGTTGTGTCACAACTATTTTGGCAACCCCTACCACAACTATAATCACAATCACTATAGCAGTCGGCTCGACAAACTGAAAAACATCCGGTCTGACAATTCATTGCAACATTTGTCGCTTGAGTTATAATTGGAGATGACATCATAATTGCTCCTAATATTGGCAATGATGTTTTTACCGCGCCCTTAAAGAACTCACGTCGTGTTTGAATTTTATCTTTCATGATTAGTCATATTGTATAATATTTAAATTTCATAACTACTTTCTAAATGAAGAATGTGTATTACCTATATCGGGGTCCTAATTGTAGAACATTCTCTCCCTCTCCTTTGCACTGATTCATACAAGTGCCGCGACAAGAACCGGTGCAACGTCCTGAACAAGTGCCTTTGCAACTGCCATAACAGCCTTCACACCCTCCTTGACAACTTCCTGAGCAGGTGGCGCAACGCCGGCTTGAATTAGCCGCTTTGGAGATTAAAGGAATGTTAGTCATCACAAGTGCGCCAAGAATCGGGAGTGATGCCTTAGCTGCACGTTTAAAAAAATCACGGCGTGATTTCAATTCATCATTTTCCTTTTTCATAATAGATTAATTTATTTGTTAAAATTATTATTTGCTACCAAATAGTTTCACTGAAAGACCTACTTGAATGTCCCAAAGGAATTCAAAATCATCGGTACTTCCTTCTAAATTACCACCACCAAATCCAGCTCCAACAAAAAAGCCAAAACGTTTACTTCGACTAAAATAATAAGTATATACCAAATCCATATCTAAAGCATAGCCTTCACATACAGGCGTTTCAGAAATAGTCACTCCCCAATCAAACTCTTGGTTTTGATTATAACCAAACACTCCGTAATAACCTACACCAACGTGCCAAGACAATTTGTCACTATTGGCACCTTTAAAAAGCCAATCTTTACCTACTCCACCATAAAGTGTGTATCCTCCGGCTCCACCAAGACAAGTCTTTAATCTTGCAAACTCTCCATAAACTCGAGAGGCCCCAATATTGAATGATAAATTAGGGTAACCCACAACTGGAATGCCTCTGGTTTTTTTATAAAATCTTTTGAGGCATCTGTAATGTTTTGGGACCAATTTCCATTTGTTTCTGAGCTCCCATAACTATCGTCATTATCATATCCTCCTGAATTGTTATCGTAGGAAGAATTAGGAAACAATGTTTTAAATACATAAGTATAAACTGTAGGTTCGTTGGTGCCATATGATACGCTCCCACTTGGGTTTAATAGTTTGCGACCTTGACAATCAAAGGCTTCAAACCAACTAATGTTATATTCCTCAATGGTTATAGAATTATATATAGTATAATCGCCGTCGGAGGTTCTTAATGTGACAGGTGTACATATATCTCCACCTACTTGAAAAATATAAATAGTGGCTTGTGCCGATAGGTTGGACATCAAGCATAATAATAAATTTACACAGAGTTTTCTCATAAACAAATAATGTGAAAATGGTGGTGTAAATTTTACACCACGCAATAATTTAAGATGTAGCTACTGTTATTTCCAATAATTAGTTGCAGTACCTTTGCAGGTTGTATTACAATGGGTGTAACAAGAATTTTTACAGCCGCCATCACAACCTCCGGAGCAATTGGATCCACATCCTACATAACAACTGCCATTGCACCCTCGGGCAATCTCTGCGGCTTTAGAAGCCATAGGTGAACTTGCGAGAACTACAGCCCCAAGGATAGGGAGGGCTGATTTTGCTGCTTTTTTGAAGAAATCACGACGTGATTTTAATTCTTCGTTTTTGTTTGATTTCATAAGTAATAATTTTTTTGAGATGTGTTAAACGGAAATTATTTTGTCAAAGGTATTAAATTAAAAAGGATAGTATTGGGAATTAGTGTAATTGAGTAGTTGACATGTAAACTGATTGGGGGCAACGTCAATTAATACATAATTCATAATTAACTCGAATATGCTTCGTTGAACCCTTTGGGGTTTATGATGAAAAATAGAAAAAAATAAGAATCTTGAGTTTTATAATAAAGACTTTATTGGGGAAGGTATTGAAAAAGTAAAGATTTTGAGATTTTTGTAACATGCACATAGCATATGCAATATATATTACTTAATACACAAAAATACAACACATTAACCAATTCAGCAAATAGAACGCTTAAATATTGTTGTTATCATTAAAACGCGAAGCGATGTCTTCGGAGTAGAGGGCGAAGAAGTCGGTTTTTAAGATGATTGAAATTCGACGCAGAGTATTTGTGTCGAGTGAATGTTGTGCATAGATTTTATACACGTTGGTGCGTGAACATGATAATTGACGGGCAAGCCACACGGTGGTGAGCCCTTGTTGTTTTACGGTGAGTCGTATTATTTCGCCTATGTGCATCGTGATGCGAGATTTTTGTCTGAATGAATTCCCCAAAATCAGACTGTTATAAAAAGATGACGTGGGATTCTGTTACTACTTATCCCCAGTCATCAGGCTCTCGCATTGGCCACCTCCCACGGATAAGCAACTCAGCAGCCCACGCCAGATGTGTATATAAAACATCTCAACATATCATCACGATTAGTGACAATAATGTAAATGATGTTAATATATGACATCACGATGGACATCTACAGTTGCTTTATCTTTAGGGAGTGATGAATTTGCGAGATTCGATGACTTAAAGATAACGCTTGTAAACGTCGATAATATGTAACCCTCGAAGCCCCTCCAGGCTACCGAGTCAGTGCAAAATTAGAGTTTATTTTTCATTTCTGCAATTTTTATCAAAAAATTAGTCAGCCCCACCTGCTATCGGAAGGGCCGACTTAAAAAGTGACTATAAAATCGCCATTTTATTCTATCTTTAATGTTTGGTTCTCGCCTATGCCTCCTACTTCAACGCCCAAGCGGTGGAGCATTTCGTGGCCAAGGGCTGTTTTGTCATTGATGTGAGCAAGCACCATTTTCACGAATGAGTCGCTTTCAAACTCTCCTCTCACTTGCTCAAAGTCACGCTCTTTACATTGCAAAGTTCCATCTACGCCAAATCCCACTTTCTTCTCTAACGAGAATTCCTTGCGAGCGTCGTCATAAAGCAATTTATCGAGCGTAATCACACTTTCATGCCATCGTTTTATGATTGCCACGAGGTCAGTGGTGGTGAGTTCGCTACACTCTTTGCCCCACCATATTTTGAAGTGCTCCGCCACCCAATTCCATTCCATGTCATAGTAGCAAAGATGCATTTCGCGCAATCGCGTGTTGATTGATTCCACATCCTCAATCACTCCAGTTTCAATATCGTCACACAATCGTGTAATTTCACTTTTGGGGGCTATTAACCCCGCTACATCAATCCACTCTCCTTCACCTGCCGATGCAATTGCTGACAACAGTCGGGGCAAATTAGCATCATCAATATCCGTCGTATCTTTCAGCCTGCTAATCACCGAATTACCCATAAATTTATCGATAGCATATTGGTAGTATTTCATACCATTATCCAACGCCCTCGCGTCAATGGTCATTCCTTGATAAGAATAAGTCGAGGCCGTTTCGCCCGAAGTTTCTTTTATACTTTGGAGCAAATTAACTCCTTCTATCATCTTTGCCACTGTGTAGGGGCTCAATAGGTTATAATTGATTTTATCGAGGAGGTCGTGACCAGTGCGACGGTCGCGTCGTGGCCATTTTTTGCTATCGCGAATAGTGCCTACGCTCTTAAGATTCACCCCTGGCACAAGATATGATTTGCCCGATTTTTCAATAAGATATGAAAACGGCAGTCGAGAGGTATCGGGATGCCCAACATGACGCCCCATTACCAACGAGAATGCTCCAATATGTGCTGGCCACAATATATAGGAATCGCTTGTGGTTTTTGAGCCTCGCTCTACAATACCTTGATGAATAGGTCCAAGTTTATACATATGATTGCTTTGATTTGAACCCGACCCAGCATTTAGAAACGAGAACATTCCTGCTATCAATAGACTCGACTTATGGGTTGACACAGTGTTTGGCCCAGCAAATACCGATGCCGCCTCGCCATTTTCACATGTGCAGTTGGCAAAAAACAACGAGTCATGCGCCGAAAACAATCGTGCCACTCGCGCACCTTGCCCCACAAAGACTCGTGTCATCACGGCTCCTTCATCAACCTCGGCGCCCGACATAAAAATGAAATCATCGGCAATCACATTCACCCCTACCTTCACGGGAGCCACTTGCGTTGATGCTATCGTGCCATTTTTAAGGCGTGATGCACCATCTATTCGAGCACATTCGCCTATCTTCACATCAACAATGTCACCGCTATTTATGATTATAGAGCTCTTGCCTATTCGGCCTCGTTCAGAGCGCTGTCGTTGGGCATATTCAATGATTAAATTTCTCAACGAATTAATCAATCGTGGTTTGTGACGATACATTGCAATGAAATAAGCCACATGCGCCGACAATTGGTCACAGATGGGCACTTCTCGTCCACCCGACTCGTTCAACACCGACACTTGCACACCATTGCCATAGGTTGATTCTCCAGTAGCATTTATGCGATTTACATTTTCAATAAATACCCCGTCGGCAATGTCATAGTTAGCAATATAATTAGAAACTTTAGCGATATACACATCATCGCCTATAATACAATTGTGAATAGTAGCATTATAGATACCACTTTGGCACTCTACGCTACTGTCGCGACAAAAAATTTTGTTGGTTGCACCAAGGCGAACAACGCCCGAAAAAGTTACATTACGGTAGTGATGAGGATTGAAATCGCTTGACACCTCAATACAATTCCATGTTTCACTCACACAACCTTGCGACTTGAGCATTTTTATCTCAGTCGCAGTGAGTTTGCGATAATTCATCATTCTGTCACACTATTACAATAAAGGTTATTATTAAACTCGCAATGAGTTTCACTTTTGGTTATGAGTTGGAGCG
Source organism: Muribaculaceae bacterium (assembly GCA_045646905.1). GTDB lineage: Bacteria > Bacteroidota > Bacteroidia > Bacteroidales > Muribaculaceae > RGIG4079. Next base: position 155,959 of record JAZRLP010000024.1, on the reverse strand, counting down.
ATTAAACTCCGGGGTAGAGAATTTTATGGAGCAAAGACAGGGAGCAAGTCGTTTACGACTCGCTATCCCAATCTTCTTGGTCATATGTTTGGAAGAGGAAGTCGTTATAGGGGAAACGCGAAAGGTGAATTTCCTTTGCCTTTGCATAAACTTTCTCTTTCAACTCATCAATATTTATTTGTTGTTTGGCCGAGATAAACACACAATTTTCGTGCATTTTACTCATCCATGTTGCTTTCAATTCGTCGAGCGAAATATTTTCGCGAGTGCGAGGTGTGAGGTCGTCCTCATCTTTTGGAGTATATGTGAATGCATCAACCTTATTAAACACCATAATCATGGGCTTATCGGCACTATCGCATATTTCTTGCAAGGTTTTATTTACCACCTCTACTTGCTCTTCAAATTGAGGGTGGCTAATATCCACCACATGAAGCAACACATCGGCTTCGCGCACCTCATCGAGCGTTGACTTAAACGACTCAACCAAGTGGGTGGGCAACTTACGGATAAACCCAACGGTATCGGTCAACAAGAAGGGCAGATTCTCAATAATCACCTTGCGAACAGTGGTATCGAGTGTCGCAAAAAGCTTATTTTCGGCAAACACTTCACTCTTACTCAAAAGGTTCATCAAGGTAGATTTACCCACATTGGTATATCCCACAAGAGCCACGCGAGTGAGTTTGCCTCGATTTTTGCGTTGGATAGACTTTTGTTTATCGATATTTTTAAGTTCGGCTTTAAGGCGCGAAATTTTGTCAAGAATAATACGGCGGTCGGTCTCAATTTGCGTTTCACCAGGACCACGCATACCTATACCACCTCGTTGACGCTCCAAGTGAGTCCACATTCGAGTCAATCGTGGCAATAGATATTGATATTGAGCAAGTTCCACTTGCGTTTTAGCATTAGCAGTTTGCGCTCGTTTAGCAAAAATATCAAGGATAAGACTTGTACGGTCGAGAATCTTCACTTGCAATTCTCGTTCGATAATTGACACCTGTTTTGTTGAGAGGTCATCATCAAAAATCACCATACCTATCTCATTTTCCTCTACAAACTGCTTAATCTCCTCAAGTTTACCCTTTCCCACAAATGTAGCAGTATTGGGGTGATCGAGGCGTTGAAGGAACTTCTTTACAGTAACTGCACCAGCTGTATCGGCAAGGAATGCCAACTCGTCGAGATACTCATTAGCCTTTGCCTCCCCTTGTTGAGGAGTAATGAGTCCCACGAGCACAGCCTTTTCGCTTGTTTCTTTACTTAATATTAAATCTTTCATCGTAGGCGCAAAGATAGCAATAACAATTCATAAATGCCTAATTCTTCACAAAGAAAAGCACCAAAACCCACTCACTTAATATATTATTAGTATTGATTTTCGTTTTTTTGCATAAAATCCTACTCAAACAATTATCATAATCTAAAAAGAATTTAAAGTCGTTTCATATGAGCCTCCATTTTTGATTATTACTCTTTTATGCTAAATAACATGCTACAAAACTTGACATTACAAATTTAAGTATCTAAATTTACGCTGATTTTTACATCTTACACATTTATCAAATTAAATATCATGAGAAGAAAATTAGTTATTGCATTAGCGCTACTCCTTTCTATAGGAACTATTGACACAAACGCACAAAGTCTTCTAAAAAGAATAAAGAAAGCTGTTGAATCAGAGGCCGTAAAACAGATAAAGAAAGGTGTCGACAAAGCGTCAAAGGTTATAACCCAAAGTGATGATAACAACAATAATAGTTCTTCAAGCCAAGAAGAGGTATCTTCTGAAAATCAAAACGAAAGACACCTCCAACTATTAGAAGCGAAAGGCGAAATCGTTAGGACAAAGAAAGCAGATACACCAAAAAGTGAAGGCCCTGCAACAGGCAAAATCAACGGACACGAATGGGTGGATTTAGGTCTTCCTTCGGGCACACTATGGGCTACTTGCAATGTGGGAGCCACAAAGCCCGAACAGCCTGGTGGTCTCTATGCTTGGGGCGAAACTGCAACAAAGACATCTTACATGCCTTCAAACGGCAAAACATACGGCAAAGAAATGGACGACATTTCGGGCAATGCAACCTACGATGTAGCAACCGCCAAATGGGGCAAAGCGTGGCGAATGCCTACAAAAGCTGAGTTTGACGAATTATTACAATATTGCGACTACGACTACATCAAAAAAGGCAATCTCTATGGGCATTTATTTACCAATAGCAAAAATGGTCGTTCAATTTTCCTACCTTCAACCGGTTATAAAGAGCGTTCATCAAAGATAGAGAATGCCAACGTGTGTGGCAACTATTGGGCTTCAACTCCTTACAAGGATTCATACAACAATGGCGCTTGGAACTATCACTTCGGTGCAGCACTCGGCGAGATGGGCACAGGCGAACGTTCATCAGGATTTGGCGTGCGCCCAGTTTCAACAAACAGCACTATGATAACCGTGTCGTCACAAGGTCAAACTAATGGTCACAAGTGGGTTGACCTCGGTTTGCCATCGGGTGTAAAATGGGCTACATGCCATATCGGCGCACCATCTTCAGAGGAATACGGCACCGAATATGAATGGGGAGCTCTAAAACCTGCAACAGACAAAGAGAATGGTCGCACCAGCTTAGACAAAAAAGAGATTGCAAGTATTAAAGCCAACTCAAAATACGACGTTGCAAAATCTCTTTGGGGTGGCACTTGGCGACTTCCAACAAAGGCGGAGGTTCAAGAATTGCTCGATAACTGCACCTGGGAGTGGACTCAGTTGGGACGCATTTACGGATGCAAGGCCATCAGTAAAATCAACGGCAATTACATCTTCTTCCCTGTAAAAAATGGCGAATATAGCAGTGCGTTCTGGACTGCCGACTCAGCCGAAAGCAGATACAACGATTCGGCATACTCTCTGATGATCACCAAAGATTTTGTAAAAATCGGTTATGAAGAGCGCTACGAAGAATGCTTGGTTCACCCTGTAACTAAATAACAAGTTATCAAAATAGTTTAGGTGCTGTTGCGCAATTTCTCAATTCGCCACAGCACTTTTTACTTTTATAAGGGCAATATTGTGCTTCATTTAATTAAGCCCTTTGCATTTCGATTCTTTGTTGTATCTTTGTAAAAGGATTAATTAACGAGTTAACAACATGAAATATTTTTTATCGGTAGGTGAAGCTTCGGGCGACATACATGCTGCCGAACTAATCAAAGAATTGCAACAAGTTGACGCTCAAGCCGAGTTTGTGTATCTCGGTGGCGACCTCATGCGCAAGGCTACTGGTCGCGATCCTGTGGTTGACTATCGCGACATGGCTTATATGGGATTTAGCGAGGTGTTGCGCAACCTTGACAAAGTGTTTGGCAACCTCCGTCGTGCAAAGGAGGCCCTACGCCAATCATGTCCCGACGCTTTAATACTTGTTGACTATCCCAGTTTTAATCTCAAACTTGCCAAAGCAGCCCATCAGTTAGGCATACCTGTATTTTATTACATATCGCCCAAAGTGTGGGCTTGGAAGGAGTATCGCGTGAAAGATATCAAGAAATATGTCACCCGATTGTTTTCCATTCTTCCCTTTGAGGTAGAGTTCTTCCAAAAACACAACTACGATGTAACATATGTAGGCAACCCATCGGTTGAAGAGATTGAACAACGCATGCAATCGCTACCATCGGTCGATGATTTCATCAATACACACAACCTTGAGGCACGCCCCATTCTTGCCCTTGTGCCAGGATCACGACGAGGAGAGATTCGCAACAATCTCCCCATTATGCTTGAAGCGGCAAAACGCTTCCCCCAATATCAAGCAGTTATAGCTGGTGCTCCGGGCATTGATGGCTCAATGTATTCAGCCTTGAGCAACCTCCCAGTCGTAACTGGTGCCACTTTTGAATTGATGAGCGTAGCCGAGGCAGCTCTTGTCACATCGGGAACAGCCACACTCGAAGCCGCCCTATTGCGCACTCCACAAGTTGTGTGCTATCGAGCCAATGGCTCAAAAATTTCGTACAACCTTTTCAAACACATCTTAAAAATTCCGTTTGTATCACTCCCCAACCTAATCGCAAATCGCGAGGTCGTAAAAGAGATGCTATTGCATTATTGCGAGCCCGAAGGTGTTGCCCTTGAATTGAGCAAAGTGATATCCGGTGGGGCAAACCACCAAGCCCAACTCGACGGTTACACCCATATGCGCTCACGCCTCGGCACTAACAAAGCCGCCCAAACAACAGCACGACTCATTGTTGAAGAATTAGTCAATTAGAGAGTCGTTGGCACTTGCTTATGATGCGTAAATACCTGTTGAGGTATATCCTTGAGGAATAATCACATTATGGATATTATCAATATACTTTCCGAGTGGTATCATATATGGAGTGAATAACACCAACTTCTCATCAAATGGAGCCTCATTGACCACAATTTCCTTTGTTATATCCCCATTTTCGCACACATACTGCACGATGGTATTTAAGAAGTCCTCTTGCTCTGAGTTTAGGGCGTTATCTGACAGGAACTCGCTAAACATATTCAATGCTTCTCCCCTATCTACACCTATCAATGAACGGATAAATGCTGCTACATTACCACCAAAGAGCATATTTTGAGTATATTTGGCATAATCTTCTTTGCTGCCAAGTTCCGACCATAGAATATGCTCTAACTCCTTTATATCCTCAACCGACAACTGCTCAATGTTGTAAATCTTCTTCAATACAGGTAAGTTGCGGTTATTTGCAAGAAAGTCAATAATACGCTGTTTATAAGACACCCTCATTGTAATGCCCTCTGCCTCTCCATCATCAGTAATTACATCTTCAATATCTACAACAAACCATTTGCCTTTTTCGCCTTTGAGAAATTGCATCAACTCTCTAAGGTCTTTACGCACCTTCTCTAACCATTGCAAAGACACATTCTCCCACGCGACAACCGACAATACCTCTTTCAAGGTTGCCATCTTTGCCTGTACTTGTGGAAGTGTTGCTTTCTTCTCAACGAGTAGGGTTGCTATATTCTGTACCTGTAATATCTTCTTGTCTGCTTTTACCTCATCATTCACACAAGCAAGTTCAATGTTTAACATCAAAGCATCAAACATCTTAGCAGTAGGTTCCATAGTGTTTTTAGGCAACAATGGTGCAATATCATTCTTCAAGGCATGCACATCTACCTCTGACAATGATAACCAATTATCTTCCTTTTTGAAATGACTTACTTCCTCCCACTTTGAGCGCACTGAGATATGACTATCTGAGAGGGCCATTACCTGTTCTTTCAATATTTCTTTGAGTTCATTGTGTAATCCACGACAGTAGTCATCTTCTTGATATTTCTGATGTTGCAAGTGGAATGCCACATCTGCTCTCAATCCAAATATGCGCTCTGTAAGTGATATTGTTGATGTTGCTGCTGTACCCTCAGGATTCTTCTCAAAATATTCAAAGTTTCTGCACCAATCAAATATGTAGAAGCACTCTTTATTCTTGCCATTGCCAAAAATATCCTCCGACAATCGTGTGCCTCGACCTATCATCTGCATAAATTTGATTTTGCTCTTCACAATCTTGAAGAAAACAAGGTTAAGCACATCAGGAACATCAATACCTGTATCAAGCATATCTACCGACACAGCAATCTGTGGATTGTTATCTCTAACCTCAAACTTATCAATCAAGTCCTGAGAGTAGGTAACATAATTGTCTATCAGAGCGCAAAATTCCGACCCATATTCAGGGTAAAGTTTATGAAACCTATCCACTATCAACTCTGCGTGTCGATGGTTGTAGGCAAAAATGATACTCTTACCTATACGCTCACCATACTGTACCTTGAGACCATGCTCCATTAAATCTTGCAACACAGCATCAATCGTTGCTTCGTTGAATATATAACTGAATATCTCATTATTGTTAATATCTCGCACGAATTGGTTTCCGTATGCAACCTGAGGTTCTGCAGCAATCTGACTATAAGTATCAAGTTCTTTCATTGCCATCTCATACTCCCAAACTGCCTCCATCTGCTTCTTCTCTTCGTCAGAGAGATTATTATACTTAATACCCTCCTTCAATATCATTGAACCACGCTTGAATCCTCGATAGTTCACCAAATAACCCTCACTTACTGCATCCTCTAACTCATAGGCATAGTTAGGCACACCATGTTCCATCTCAAAGATGTCGTATGTACTCTTCTCTACCTCGTTTCTTGGTGTTGCAGTCAATCCCACAAGCATTGCATCGAAATAGTTGAATATCGCTCCATATTTGCCAAATATCGAGCGATGAGCCTCGTCGATGATTATCAAGTCAAATCTACCCACCGAGAAAGGTTTATCCTCTGTGTCGATGTAGTTAATCATCGTTTGATAAGTCGAGAATGTGATGCGAGCGTTGAGGTCTTTCTCTCCACTATCACTCAACACACTTGTTGTGGTCGAAGGCAACAACTTCACAAAGTTTTTGTGTGCTTGGTTTACAAGTGAAATGCGGTCGGCAAGGAACAATACATTCTTTACCCAACCATTGCGCATCAACACATCTACGAGCGATATTGATACACGAGTTTTGCCTGTACCCGTTGCCATCACAAGCAATGCCTTGCGATGTTTCTTGTTGAGGTGTTCACACACTGCCTTGATTGCCATCTTCTGATATGCTCGGTCAGTGATATGGTCTTTCACAGAGAAGTCTGATATATCCTTTCTGCTTCTCTGCTGAATCATCAATTCCAAATCATTTGCAGTGTAGAATCCATATAATCTTCTTGGGGGATAACCCAATCCATCTATGATATATGTTTCAAATCCATTAGTATAATATATCACAGGTCGCACGCCATACTGCTGTTCCAAGCAATCGGCATACAGTTCGGCCTGATGCTTCCCCTTGATAGGTGATGCAGATATACGCTTTGCCTCTACCACAGCAAGAGGTTTACCATTACCTCCAAACAACACATAATCTACATAACCCACCTCGTGAGCATTAGGCATACCCTTTACCTCAACCTCAATACACGCTTTGAGCGGTTCCACAGCACCCTCTGTAGGGTTAATATCCCATCCTGCTTCCTTCAACATTAGGTCGATATACATCGTGCGTGTTTCTGCTTCTGATATATCACAAGCAATCTCCACAACAGGTTCAGTTGTATTTAGAACCTCTATATCAACCTCCTTCAGAGCCTTGTCGGTAGGTAATGTATCCACCTTTGGAGGCACTATAACAGGCTTCTGAATAGAGTTGGGAATTAAGGTCTTGTCAAATGGTTTTACATCTTCAACTACACGCAATTTCACGAGAATTGCACCCACCACATTGTAGATATTGAGGAGCGAGAAAAATGCTTCCTTCTTGGATACATGAGCGCCATGAGCACCATTATTTCCCACTTTGCGCACATAGTGAACTGCCATCATCACTTTATCATCACCGATGAACTCACGGAATGGGTCGCCATCTACCAATTCAAAAAGTGATGTACGCTCCTTTATCTCAATGCGCTTCATCTTGTATATCTCTCTGACGATATACTCCAATGCTCTACGACCATTGAAAGCAGATATTTCAGGATCGCTCACTTGATTCTCCTCTGCTGCAGCACAAAACCTATGCAGAGTATCAATACCCAAATCCTTTATGTAGTCAAAGTTTCGCATCGTTTTCTTATTTTAATCGTTAAAGCCTTTAAAGTCTTTAGAGGCTTTAAGATTATTAGACCCTTTAGGAGGATAGTTATTGCGATTGTTTATTCTTATTCTTGTCATGCGCTCGCTGAACCCTCCTTCTTTTATGAAATCGTCCGACAATCGTTGTAATTGTCGATACAGGAGATAATCGGCTTGTTTTATTAAGATTATCGCCATATTTGCGATTGTTTCGGGAGGACGTGATTGTGCCAAGTTCATGAAGAATTCGCTATCATTATGTTCGCGACCTAAGCGACGCATCGCTTCATATTCGGCAGAGCCTTCCTCCCATTGTTGATGACCACGAGTTTTAAGATAATCTTCATAGTCTTCAAGCAACTCGTGCAAACTCGCTTTTGCCACATTAACCAACTTTATCTCCGTTTTCGCCGAAGTCGATGAGGCCATACTGCCCTCTATGATATTTTGTTTCCCTGAGCGAGCCGCTTGCACCATTTGGTCGATAGTGCGATCACCACGTTGAAGATATTTGTGGCAAAAATAATAAGTGAGCTGAAAAATTACATCAGATTTCTGATAGCTCAACAGCTTCTTATAATTACCTCTATGTGGAATCAATTCTTCACTCATAATCACAAAGATAAAAACTATTTCTAATTCAATGAAATTTTAGATAAAAGATTTTAGTTTTTAAGGGCATTGCAGGAGGTGCTGGCGGTGTCATTAAAGTCGTTAAGGTCGTTAAAGTCCTTAAAGCCCTTAAGGTCTCACTCCTAACGGAGTAGCGCACCCCTTACGGGGATGCGTTAGCCCTGATGGGCTTTAGCCAAAATAATATTGCATTCTTGCATTGAATAGGGTTTCAGTTTCAGTAATTGATTGTTTAATCAATTCCTTTTGCTTCTCTATTGCCTCAATCTTATCTGCAAATTCTTGCTGAACATTGATAGCGGGTTTGATAATAGGTAGTTGCCTCAAATCCTTTATGTTTATCTGCTTTAGAGCAATGCCTTGAGTATAATCTGCTATTAGATTAACCATAGGGCGACTTTTGAATAAATAGAACATATACCATCTATTCATCTCGGAAAAATATAGTGGCACTATTCCTCTCGTTGTATTACATCCACATAATTCTTCTGAGGCAAGAGACACTATTCCTGTCGTTCCTCGAACACACATCAATATTTCATCTCCCCTTAATATAGTTCTCTTATATGAATCTGAAATTTCTTTACTTGTTCTTTTCAGTCCGTTGTTGTAAATGAATGTATCTGTTAAATCTACGGGGCGAACAATCGGAACACCACCTTCTATATCATCCAAAGGTTGTACTATTCCATAAGAAATTGGACATTTTTCATCAACTGCCGAAGATAACGGAATAACTTCCCATCCCTTTTCATTCGTGATGGGGTCGCCAAACATAGTGTAGAAGATTGACTCGGCAAGGGCATCGAGTTCTTTCAACTGCTGTTTCTTCTTCTCAATCACCCCACTCAAACAATCCAACTCCGCTACAATCTTCTCTTGCTCCACAAGTGGAGGGACGGGAATTTGCAACTCTTTTAATAGTTTGTAGTGTCTTGAATAACCTAAACTCGGTATTTTACAAGATTCCAAGTATAACTTAAGGAATTTTGCTTTGATGCAATCAATGGGTTGTAAAATTTTAACACCATCTGCCCCCAATACAAAATCAAAGTCCACATATTTCAATATTCTTGTGTGGTCTCCAAAAATCACAACGGGAGATGCAATCTTAAAAACATCATCTTCATTATTCCAATATCCACTTATCAAACCTTCTTCTTGTGACACAATAGGGTATACACCTTGTTCAAGGTAATCATTACTTAGAATTTTTGTAGTATATTTTACCTTGACAATGCTATCTTCAAATGGTATCTTTTCCCAACCTTGTTTCATAATAGTTACTGAATTTTACAACGATTACGAATTTCAGATATCAATTTATCATTAATTGCTAAATTTCTTTTTTGTTTTATAAATTCAGCAAAATTATTAGCTAAAATATATTGTGTATCCTTATTTTTCAAACATGATATAATAGCACGCACAAAAGCCTCATCCTTCTTATTTTGTTCACACTCTATATGTTGCATCTGATAAAAAGAGACTTCTTTATTACTAATAGACCTAATTGTTTTAAAAAGAATATTTGACATTACACCAAGAATATTTATATATCCATCTATGTCTAATACTTCCTTTGAAAATTTAAGTTCGTAATCAATATAGCCTTCTTTTAAATCTTCCTTTAGTTTATCTATTTCAATTTTCTTTCGACTCAAGTAATCCTTGTCAATATTATAATTTGGTTCCCAAAAGGTATCATGAATATTAAATATAAATCCTTCTATTTCGGCATTTGCTTTACTCAATAACAGATATAGTCGTCGATATATCTCATAGTCTAATGCCTCCGTTTGTCGTTGTTGAGCAATTGTTTGTTGTTTTTGCAGTTCTGTTTGATACTCCTGTATTTTATTTTGCTGCTTCTGTAACTTATATTGCTTCCATCCAAGCCACACCATAATCACAGCATTGACCGCAGTAATACCAATAGTCCACCAATCGGGGCTATTAATAGCCTCGACTATTCTATTGAATTCTACTTGATTTGCATTAATTGCATCAGCAAGTTGCTCAAATAATATTTTCGTTTCGCCGGTCATTTAGTTCTTATTTTCGTGCTCAAAATTCTTCATTTTTTGAGCATATTATTTTGTGAGTTATTTGTCGTTTCTTTCTGAAATATAACGCAAGTATAAGTATCCTAATATCGTAAGTGAATATCTTATTTTGGTTTTAGAGCCAATACCTAAAATTAAATTAGCGTCTAAAAGTGGAGAAATAAATCGCTTACGATTATATGATTGGACCGATAACCCAACTGACTCTAATAACTCTTTCCCCGACAAAGATTCCTTGTGCTGCAAATTATTCAGTATCTCAATCGTTTTGATTGAGTTAGTGATTAGGTTAGTGATTTTTAGAGGTAAATTATCATCTGCATCGGCTGTTTCACTTGAAAACCAGCGAAATAGCCTATTAAAATCCATTGTTTGATTAGGATAGTATTGTGTCTTTATTAGGTTAGTTAACGATAGTGTTTCATTTGCTTCAACGCTATTTATCTTTACCTCAAAGACGGTTATTTTATCTACCCAAAAATCGGCATTGCCATTTCCGTTAGCAATAAGTTCCTCTTGCACGCGCGAAACCCCACGATTAAATTTGTTGACATACCCTAAAAGTTTCATTGCTTCAGCAACGATTGGGTTTCGATAATCATTTACATTGGGGAAATTCTCAGGACGAGCATTCCCAAATAAGCCTCCGGCATTTACTATTTCTAATCTATTTTGATATTGATAAAATTTAGTTGGGGTATTGCTCTTATAGTCCCTATGCATCACGGCATTCATTAATAATTCCCTGATAGCCCATTTGGGATAGTTGTATTTAGAGTCTTCTCTCAATGCCGAGATTGGAATAGGTCGTTTTTGTATTAAAGCATCAACAAATGCATCAAGCCGAGGTAACATCTTAACTAAATTACCCTTAAATTCTTTTTCATTTACTATCTCAGAAGCATTATTGATACCATCAAAAGTTACATGTTGAATATAGTCCCCCATTAAGAAATATTCGGGATTTTTTCCGAATAATATAATTGCGGCATAAGTTGGACAATCATGCTTGAGATTATATAATCTTAATGAAGCCATCTGCTCCTTTATGCTTCTTGTATCAGATGCTAAAATATCATTGTCAATGGCTACCGGCAAATATTCATTAAGAAAAAGTTTGACATCAATATCATCAATTGTTGCCTCAGGACAAGGGGTGGTGTCGAAAGTTGGGAATTTTGCACTCCGTCGTTCGGTCAATATATCCTCTTCTTCTTTTGTTGCAATGTCTTTTCGAGGCCCTACGCGAATAAATGTGCGCCCCCGATAACGAACTGGAGGCAAAATTGATGGAGTTACTTCAACAACAAGGACATCGCCATCGTCAAATGTTATATAATCCACATTCATTACCGGAAGAGGTAAAATATTGCCAGAAGTTCTTATTGCTGTTATTTTCTTTAGCAGCTCATCATCAACATGCAATTTATTACGAGAGCCATCATCGTTCACTCCAATCAACAAGTAACCACATTTACCACTATTGGGCATATCGTTGGCGAAAGCACAAATGGCTTCACAAAACTTATCCATGTTGGTTGTTGAGATTGTTTTCTCTACACGATAAGTTTCGGTACAATTAAGCAATTCCAATAATTCGTCTTTTGATATCATAACTTATATCATCTTCTTAATTTCAACCATTGCATTTTGTATCTCTAATTCCAATTGCTCGATGCGTTCCATTATTACTTCGGGAGCGTCATAGACTACCACTTCGCGCTCGATTTCTTTGTATTTGTTTATTGAGAGGTCATATCCTTTTTCACGAATTTCACCGACAGACACAAGGAATGATTGCTCCTTACGGGTGCGCTCCTCTTCTGATGCAAGGTCATGAAAACGAGCGATAACATCAGGAATATCATTCTCTGCTATTTCGTTACGCTTTTGGTCAAGAGAATAACCATCTGCTTTCATATCGTAAAACCACACCTTGTCGGTACCTCCTGCATTGGTCTTGGTGAAAATAAGGATTGCAGTGCTCACACCAGAATAGGGTTGAAACACACCGCTTGGCATTGATATTACCGCTTCAAGTCGATGGTTGTCAATCAACTCTTTGCGTATAGACTTGTGTCCTGTACTATTACCAAATAACACTCCATCAGGAACGATGCTCGCACATCTACCTCCTGTCTGCAACATACGCACAAACAAGGCAAGGAACAATAATTCTGTTTTCTTTGTCTTTGTAATTGCAAGTAGGGATTTGCTCACAGCCTCATTGTCAAGACTCCCCGTAAAGGGTGGATTAGCAAGACAGAGGGAATATCGATTTTCATCGGTGTTGTCGGTTGAAAGACTATCACGATATGCGATATCGGGGTTATCCACTCCGTGCAACATCAGGTTCATTGCACCGATACGCAACATTGTTGCATCAGTATCAAAACCGTGGAGCAAACCATTCTTATAGTGGTCGGAGTTTTCCTTCTTGAGAAGTTCGCTCTTGTAATGCTGTTGAATATACTTTGCACTCTCCACAATAAAGCCTGCTGAACCCATAGCAGGGTCGCAGATGGTGTCCTTCAATGTGGGTTTCATCAATTCAACCATCATACGGATAATATGCCTTGGGGTACGGAACTGGCCATTATTGCCACTTGCAGCCATCTTACCCAATACATACTCATAGACATCACCCATAGTATCACGATTGTTCATATCGAGGTCATTAATGCCCTCAACAATCTTTGTCAATGTGCGTGGGCTTTGAATTAAGAACGAGGCATTTGCCATAAATCGGCTATAAGCACTCTCTTTCCCTTCTCCAAGAGTTTTGATAAACACAAAGACATCTCGACTGATGATTTGATACATCTTTTCGGCTTCCTTGTTCCGGAACACATTCCATCGAAGGTCTTCATAAGGCACATCTTTGTCGGTTTCGGGATTGTGCCACATGCCTTCTTTGAAAGTAGGGTCTTTCAGAGCAGTACCCCAAGCGTTAGCACTTGCTTCTTTGGTACGCTGAGCATCATCAAGCATCTTCATAAAGAAGAGGTAAGTCATTTGCTCAAGAATAGTTATAGAGTTAGTAATACCTCCTGTCCAAAAGGTATCCCATATAGAGTCAATACGATTCTTGATTTCGCCTGTAATCATGATGCAATAGGTTCTAAAATTTATGTAAAAGTACAAATTAATTTTGAAAAAAACGATAGAAATAATCATTTCATATTGCTTCATAAATAAAATGATTAACTTTGTGATAAATAACAATAAAATTTCTTATGACTAATATAGAATCAATTGAAGCGATTAGTCGCTTGAAAGGGAAAGAGAAGGTGCGAGTGTTGTTTGTGTGCTTGGGGAACATTTGTCGTTCACCGGCTGCTGATGGCATTATGCATGCCATTGTCGAGGAACACTGCGATGAGGCTCGTTGGGAGATTGACTCGGCGGGAACAGGTGGCTATCACATAGGCGACCTTCCCGACAACCGTATGCGCATTCATGCTCGCCGTCGTGGGCTTGAGTTAACTCACATTTGTCGCCAAGTGCGAGTGGCCGACTTTGACGATTTTGACCTCATAATACCTATGGACGCAAGCAACGAGTCAAACCTCCGTCGTATTGCCCCAACTACCGAACACGAAATAAAAATCATACCTATGGCAAAATTTATTAATATGTCATTGCGTTATGATTATATCCCCGATCCTTATTATGAAGGCGCCGAGGGTTTTGAACTTGTTCTCGATTTGCTTCAAAATGGTTGTGCAAATCTTTATGACATTGTTTCAAAAGTAATTAAATAAATTGTTGGCACACCATATGACACGGTACGCCGTGTCCATACAATAAAAAACTCAATTAATAATTATTATGCGAAAAATAACCTCAATTCTATTGCTCATTATGGCTTTTATTGCTTCGGCCAAAACATCGGTTGTGTGGGAAAATCTTGGCAACTTTAAAGATGCCTCAAACACCGCTTACTATATACAACGATTTACCATAAAAGGTGACATCGCAAAAATTGACCGATTGTGTTTCAATCAGTTTGCACGACAAATGAAACCCCTCAATAGTGCCGACTCGGTAGTGGAAATTGTTCCAGGTTATTACTATATCACCTCGCCTCAATTTGGCACAAAGGCCGACAGCGTAGTGATTGACATTCGCGTCAAAGGAACTCTCGCAGCCATTTGTTATGCCCCCGATGGATTTCACACCGTTGACTCTCGTGGATTGACTTCAAGCGTGAAATATTCGCGTAAATCAATCATCGAGCAGCCCAAACAATGGAGCATTGAAGGGAAAGACCGCATGCCTTATGGCGACGGCATCTACAAGTTTAACGAATCACTTGCTTGCAGCGACTCAATAAGTGTTTACGATGTAATACCCTCGTTTAAGAGTGTAAAACTTCTCGGTGGATATTACAAAGGCGATGGAGAAGTAAAATCGCGACCTATCACGCACGAAAATCCCGAATTTTATCGCATCTCAATCACTACCGATAGCGTTATTATCGAACATGCATCGGACGCTGCATTGAAAATTGCTCATCGAGTGCTTTCAACTCACAACTATATTCCAGGCGACGGCACCCCTCTTCCATGTGCCGTAATTGAAGACTACCCCGACCTACCTTATCGCGCAGTGATGATTGATATTGCCCGCAATTTCCAACGCGTGAGCGACCTTCAAACTGTGGTGCAAATGCTTGCTCGCTATCGCCTCAACACTCTTCATTTCCATTTCTGCGACGATGAAGCATGGCGATTGGAAATCCCCGGTTTGCCCGAATTGACCGCTGTGGGTTCACGCCGTGGCTACACGCTCAATGAGCATAATCACCTTGTACAAATATTTGCCGGCAATGGCGACCCAAATACAGCCGAAGGCACTGCTAATGGCTATATATCTCGTGGTGAATTCATTGAATTTCTTCGCTACTGCAACGAATATGGTATTAATGTAGTGCCCGAAATCGAATCGCCCGGCCATGCTCGTGCAGCCATCAAATCAATGGAAGCGCGCTATCGCAACACTGGTGATGCCTCATATCGCCTCATTGAAGATGGCGACACATCGCGCTACACATCGGCACAAGCTTTTCACGACAATGTAATGAATCCGGCATTACCTGGCCCGTATAAATTTATGGAAAAGGTTATCGACGAAATAATTGCAATGTATCGCGAAGCCGGTGCACCATTGACTGCTATCCACATAGGTGGCGACGAAGTGCCTCGTGGCGCATGGAACGGATCGCCATCGGCATTGGCCTTGATTGAGAAAGAGAATCTTGGTAGCGAAAAAGGGTTACATGCCTATTTCGTGCGTCAATTGGCAAAAATTATTTCACAACGAGGAGTAAAAATGAATGGGTGGCAAGAAATTGCAGTAGGACACACCCCCGAATATAATGCCGAAATATCTCCGTTGGTAGGTGGTGTAAACTGCTGGAGCACACTCCCCTCACATGGACATGGTGGAGTCACTCGCGATGCTGTTAACGCCGGTTATCCTATCATATTGAGCAATGTAAATCATTTTTATCTCGATATGACCTACAACTACCACCCATTGGAAAAAGGATTAAACTGGGGTGGCACTGTTGATGAATTCAACTCCCTTGCGGGTTATCCAGCACAACTATGCCCCACCGACTCAACTACTCCTGGCAAAATTGTGGGTATAAGCGGACATGTCTTTGCCGAAACTATGCGTTCATTCCCTCAACTCCAATCATTCCTATTACCTAAAATGCTTGGACTTGCCGAACGCGCATGGAACAACTCGGCTACATATACTCCTGCCCAATTCAACAACATCATAGGCAATAAGGAACTTCCTCGACTCGCTTTGCGTGGATGGAACTTCCACCTTCGCCAACCAGGCATTATTATTGAAGACGGAATGGCTAAAATGAACTCTCCCTACCCTGGTGCTGTTATACGCTACAGTCTCGACGGCAGCGAACCCTCGCTCAATTCACCTATCTACACCGAGCCTTTTGCTACCAATGCTACTCAAATTCGTGCGCGTCTTTACTATCTCGGACAACAAAGCGTAACCACCATTTTGTATAAATAAAATTCACTCCTTTCGCTCATGGCGCATATCGATGACATAGAATATAAATCAAGTTCAACAGAATTTATTACCCAATTAGGCAAACGCATCATAGTGCTTGATGGCGCTATGGGCACTATGATTCAAAAATACAATCTCTCGGAAAACGATTTTCGTGGTTCACAATATGCATCATGGCAATGCAATCTCAAGGGGTGCAACGATATTCTATGTATCACAGCCCCACACATCATCAAAGATATTCACTTGCAATATCTCGAGGCCGGGGCATCAATAATTGAGACAAACTCATTCAATGCTAACGCATTTTCGCTTGCCGACTATGCCCTTGAGAACGAAGTTGAAGCAATCAACCGTGCAGCCGCTCATGTGGCTCGTGAGGCCGCCGATAAATATATGAGCAACAACCCCAGCCGCCAATGCTGGGTTGCAGGAAGCGTGGGACCAACGAGTAAATCTCTATCAATGGCTTCAACTCTCGATGAAGATGTGACTTGGGACTCTCTCGTAGCAACTTATATCGACCAAATGCGAGCATTGATAAAAGGAGGTGTCGATATTCTTCTCATAGAAACAATTTTTGATACACTCAACGCCAAAGCTGCCACATATGCCGCTCGTCGCGCAATGGAGCATGAAGGAGTGAGAGTGCCGTTAATGATTTCGGCAACACTCACCGAAAATGGCCGTACACTTTCGGGGCAAACGCTTGAAGCATTCGTTGCCTCAATATCTCATTGCGATCCGTTATCAATAGGGTTAAACTGTGGTTTTGGTGCCGACACAATGACACCTCACATTGAGGCTTTGCAATCTATACCCTATGCCGTGAGCATGCATGCCAACGCTGGGCTACCCAATGAGATGGGCGAATATGATGAAACGCCCGAGACAATGGCCTCTAAAATCAAACCTTTGCTCGATAAAGGAATGATAAATATAATAGGAGGCTGTTGTGGAACAACCCCCGCTCACATCAGTGCCATTGCCGACCTTGTTAAAGAGAAAAAAGGAAAGAGTGTGAAGGAAAAATCTCTCACCCCCCAACCCTCAACTCTCAATTCTCAATTCTCAACTCTCAATTCTCAATGTCTTCTTGCAGGGCTTGAAGCATTTGAGATAAGCCCCGAACGCAACTTTGTGAATGTGGGTGAGCGATGCAATGTGGCAGGTAGCCGCAAGTTCTTACGATTAATCAACGAAGGGAACACCTCCGAAGCACTACAGATTGCTTGTTCGCAAGTTGAAGCCGGTGCTCAAATTATCGATATAAACATGGACGATGCCATGCTCGATGCCGAAAAAGAGATGTCTCAATTCATAACAAAACTTGGCGAAGAACCCCAAACAGCTCGCGTACCATTCATGATTGACTCCTCAAAGTGGGAGGTTATCACCTCGGCGTTAAAACTTGTGCAAGGTAAAGCCATAGTCAACTCTATTAGTCTCAAAGAAGGAGAAGAAGCATTTATTGCAAAGGCTCGTCACATTCGCGAGATGGGTGCAGCAATGGTGGTGATGGCCTTTGATGAAAATGGTCAAGCCGACACCTATGAGCGTCGCATCGAGATATGCAGTCGCGCCTATGAAATCCTTATCAAAAAGGTAAACTTCCCTGCATGCGACATCATCTTTGACCCTAATGTGCTTGCTGTAGCCACAGGCATAGAACAACACAACTCCTATGCACTCGACTTTATCAATACCACCAAATGGATTAAACAAAATCTCCCAGGGGCAAAAGTGAGTGGTGGCGTGAGCAACCTATCGTTCTCATTCCGTGGCAACAACTATATTCGTGAGGCTATGCATGCCCTATTTCTTTACCACGCCATTCAAGTGGGAATGGATATGGCGATTGTTAATGCCGCAACATTAATGCCTGTTGATGACATTCCACAAGATGTGAGAACAGCCATAGAAGATGTGCTATTTAATCGTGACAAAGAGGCGACTTCGCAACTCATTGAGATAGCTCAACGCATCAAAGAAGAAAAGTGTGGCGAAAAGGTTCAATCACTCAATATTGCCAACGAATCGCTGTCACCACATCAACTCATTGAGCGAATGATTCTTCGTGGCAATACCGATGGCATGGAGCAACACCTACATACCGTTATGGCTATTGAAGGAAATGCTCTCAATGTAATCAACAACGCATTGATGCCAGCCATGAACACCGTTGGGCAACTATTTGGCGAAGGCAAGTTATTCCTTCCCCAAGTGGTAAAAAGCGCCCAAACAATGAAACATGCCGTTGATATTCTCACCCCAATCATAAAAAAATTGAAAATGGAGAATGGAGAATTGGGAATTGATAAAAATCAATTATCACAAGATGCTTCAATAAAAATTAAGGCAACAGAAACTCTTAATTCTCAAATCTCAACTCTCAATTCTAAAAAGATAGTCCTTGCCACCGTCAAAGGTGATGTGCACGATATAGGCAAAAATATTGTTGCCGTTATCCTCTCATGCAATGGATATGAAGTTATCGATATGGGAGTAATGGTACCGGCCGAAGACATTATCGCTAAAGCCCTTGAAACAAACGCCGATTTTATAGGATTAAGTGGATTGATTACCCCTTCGCTCGAAGAGATGTGTCATGTAGCCCGTCTTATGGAGCAAAACGGAATGACTATACCGCTACTCATAGGTGGTGCTACTGCCTCTGAAATGCACACTGCCGTGAAGATAGCGCCGTGCTACAGCCATCCTGTTATATACATCAAAGATGCAGCCTTGATTCCTACCGAAATAGGTGCATTTTCCAACGAAGCAACTGCAAATGAATATATCAAAGCACTCAACCATGCCCAAGATGAATTGCGTCAACAACATGCACAATCACTTCCACAATGCACTATTGAGGAGGCTCGCAAACATCGTTTTGTGTGTGATAACAACTATCAATCACCCACTCCTCATCAACCCGGCATTCACACCCTATCAATATCGGTCAACGAAGTTCGTAGTTTAATCAACTGGCGAGCATTCTTTGCTGTATGGAAACTCGACGCTGCATTTGCCGAGATTGCAAATGTCAACGGTTGTGACCACTGTAGAGCTCAATGGCTTGCTGCTATACCACAAGAACAACGCTCCAAAGCCGCCGAGGCTATGCAACTCTTTAAAGAGGCCAATCGAGCACTCGATTACCTCAACACATCATTAACCGATGGAATAAAGGCTCGCTTGGCATTAATGCCTGCTGGTAGCCGTGATGAAGACATTATTTATTGCCACAATGATATAATCCACACACTCCCCACCCCTCGGCAACTTCATGGCGAAGCACCATTACTCGCACTTGCCGATTTTGTAAAGCCTATAGGTAATAATGGAGAACTTAACGACTGGATAGGCGCGTTTGCCGTTACAGTAGGAGACCAATTACAACAAATCATCAATAAATGGCACGATGTTGGTGATGAATACAAGGCACTTCTTTATCAATCACTTGCCGACCGTCTTGCTGAGGCGACTACCGAGTTACTATATCGCAAGGTGCGTGAACAGTTGTGGGGATTTGAGACAAAAGGGATTCGTCCAGCAATAGGATTCCCTTCGTTACCCGACCAACGCCTCGTTTTCCTTGCCGACAAAGTTCTTAACTACGCCGAAATAGGAATCTCACTCACCGAAAACGGGGCTCTTTATCCTACTGCCTCAACCACAGGCTATATAATTGCGCATCCCAACGCAAGATATTTCATAGTATAATTTATCTACAATTAAATCACAATAATAACAGCCCGAAATTTTGTTTTCGGGCTGTTATTATATTATTGTTATCTGATAAAAATCAAAACGATATATGCGATTGTAATTTTCAAGTCAACCGCCTTATTATTGCCGTTTTATCTCTACCCCTCCTTAATGCGAATTAAAGCATTTGTCAAAATTGCCATCACACCACCAGTAGTGATTCCCGATGAAAATATGCTACGGATTGTCTCGGGCAATTGGCATAAAATTTCAGGAACGAGTTCGACGCTTAACCCAAAGCTGAAACTGATGGCAATAACCAATGTTGCTTTGCGATTGATTTCTTGCGAAGCTATAATGCGAATACCAGCAGCCGCTACAGTGCCAAACATTAACAATGTAGCACCACCTAATACAGGATCAGGCATCAACGAAAACACCAATCCCACTGCAGGGAATAAGCCCAACAACATTAGCATTCCTGCAATAAAGAATCCCACATAGCGACTTGCTACACCAGTGAGTTGAATCATACCATTGTTTTGGGCAAAGATAGAGTTGGGGAACGAGTTGAAAATACCTGCCAACATAGAGTTGACACCATCGCCCAAAATTCCTCCTGAAGCTCTTTTCATAAATACTTCACCTTCTACTGGCTGCCCCGATATAAGCGAATTGGCAGTAATATCACCATAGGCCTCAATCGCTGTAATTAGATACACAAGTCCCAATGCGATGATTGATGACCAGTTAAATGTAACTCCATATTTAAAAGGGATGGGGATATTAAATGCTCCAAAATTCTGCATTGATGAGAAATTTATCAAGCCCACCGACCATGCTACGATATAACCTACAGCAAGTCCTATTACAATAGAACTCATGCGCAGATATTGATTGCTACTACGATTAAATAGCACAATAACAATCAACACCAAAGCGGCCAATCCTATATGCTCAAATGCGCCAAAAGTGCCAGCAGCTTTAGCAGCCTCACCTCCACCACATGCAGTTATACCTACTTTTATCAAACTTAAGCCTATTAATGTCACCACAATACCCGACACTAACGGTGTGATAATGCGACGAGTATATTTCAATACTCGACTTACTAAAATCTCCACTACCGAGCCTGCAATTGTTGCGCCAAAAATCGCTGGTAGTCCACCAACCATCCCAGCAGCTATAATTGGGCCTATAAATGAAAAACTTGTTCCTTGTATACACAACAATCCACAGCCCACAGGTCCCACTTTGCGACATTGTATAAATGTAGCTATACCCGATACAAACAGTGACATTGAAACAAGAAAACCTGTTGTATCCAAATCCAAATTTAACGCTCCTGCTATAATAAGTGGAGGAGTAATAATAGCCACAAACACGGCTAATAGATGTTGTAATGCTGCAAAGAATGTTGAGCGTAATGGAGGGCGATCCTCTAATCCATATATCAACCCTTGGGGTTTATTATTTTCGGACATTTCCATCTTTTAAATTTTATATTTATTGACTCTTTAAATCCGTTATTCTCTAATTTTAATTTGACAATCATCTAGGCTTTCAATGATAGCCAATGATTCAACTCTCACCCCCATATCACGAAGCATATCTGCTCCTTTTTGGAATGCCTTTTCGATAAGGAATCCCATGCCCACAAGTTCAGCTCCGGCTTGTTGCACCAAATCAATCATTCCTTTACCCGCATTTCCATTTGCAAGAAAATCATCAATAAACAGGACTTTGTCGCCTGGTTGCAGATAATCCTTGCTGACACACACTGTATATGTTTGGTTCTTGGTAAACGAGAACACCTCTGTTGTCAACATATTTTCCATCGTACTGGGTTTGCGTTTCTTGGCAAAAACCACAGGGAGTTCAAGCAAATAACCCACCATAATAGCAGGTGCTATACCACTTGCTTCAACTGTCAACACTTTGTTTATTTGAGTATTTGCGAAACGACGCACAAATTCGACAGCCATTGACTTCATCAAAATAGGATCCATCTGATGATTGATAAAATTATCAACTTTTAATATCCCCCCAGGATAACAAAGACCATCTTTTTTTATTCTATCTTTAAGAGCTTTCATGATAATTTTTATTTATTTTGACAAAGTTACATCTTTTTTTCAATTAATTCACCTATAACTATATCATAGTTGCTATAAAATAACAATAGGGTTATCTCACGACAACCCTATCATTGTAAACCTTAAAAATCTAATCCTATGAAAAAACTAATTCAAATTTTCTGCATTAGTGGGAAATCCCACCTTGCCAATGTCTATTATTCTTTATTTTGCTGTTGTGTTGTATTTACAATACGGAAAAAAGTCTCATTTGTTATATAGTTGCCCAAGAATTAATATTTTTTCACAATTTGTCCCGGTTTTTATATATAAATTTGTGTGACAAACATAAAATCCATTTTTCATATGGCTTTATTTCAATTAAACATTCTTGGTTGTGGCTCGGCAATACCCACTGCTCGACATAACCCTTCGGCACAAATTCTCGACATTAGAGACAATCTATTTATGATTGATTGTGGCGAAGGGGCACAATTAACTATGCGCAAAATGAGGCTTAAATATAATCGACTAAACCACATATTCATAAGTCACCTTCATGGTGATCATTGTTTTGGGTTGATAGGTTTACTATCGTCAATGGCTCTACAAGAGAAAGCGGGGTCGGTAACAATACACATTTTTGAAGAAGGTGCCGAACTTTTTGACCAACAACTCAAGTTCTTTTGTCGCGACATACCTTTTGAAATAAAATTCAATGTCATCACGCCCCAAAGGGCTACTATTTTTGAGTCGCACGCAATTACTATTGAAACCATCCCATTGTTTCACCGAGTGCCATGCGTAGGGTTTCTATTCAAAGAGAAGCCCAAATTGCGTCATCTCAAAGGTGACATGGTGAAGTTTCACAACATACCCATCAAGGAACTTCAAGGCATAAAAGAGGGGAACGACTTTATTACACCCGATGGTGTAGTGGTACCTAATGCCCGACTCACCACCGATGCCGACAAGGTTATGAGTTATGCCTATTGCTCCGACACAGCATTTAACCCCAAAGTGGCCGAAATGGTGTGTGGCGTTGACACTATCTACCACGAAGCAACATATACCAACGAATTTGCCCACTTGGCAGGAAGCCGTGGACACTCAACAGCCCAAGAAGCTGCTCGCATAGCCCAAATGGCTGGAGCATCACGACTCATATTGGGGCACTTCTCTAAAAGATATCGCGATGAATCACCTCTAATCAATGAAGCCACCGAGATATTCCCCAATACGATACTTGCCAATGATGGCATGAGAATAGACTTATTATGACACAATTTGAACAAGACATAAAATTTATGCGTGCTGCTCTCGATGAGGCGCAACAAGCATTTGAAGCCGATGAAATTCCCATAGGAGCAGTTGTTGTGTGCCAAGGGCGCATTATAGGGCGTGGACACAACCTCACCGAGATGCTAAACGATGTCACTGCTCATGCCGAGATGCAAGCCATCACAGCGGCAGCCAACACTCTTGGAGGCAAATACCTACAAGGTTGCACATTATATGCCACCGTAGAGCCTTGCATGATGTGTGCCGGAGCCATTGGATGGAGCCAACTCTCACGCATTGTCTATGGGACTGGCGACGATAAGCGTGGTTACTCGGTATTTACTAACCGACATCCTTTCCACCCCAAGGCTACAATCACCCCTGGTGTGCTTGCCGATGAGTGTAAAGACCTTATGCAATGTTTTTTTAAAAGCAAACGATAATTAAAGTTCTAAATCACATAAGACCAATCTCATATTAAAAATTCCAACACTTTTAAATCATCCTTGTTATGAAAAAATTATTTTGTCTCGTAGCATTATTTGCCAGCGTAATTACAGTTTCGGCTCAACTCAATGTGCAATTCCATTACGACATGGGGAGTGCTATTTATGGAAAAAATCTTTCTACTCGTCCTCAATGGACTGCAACTGTTGAAAACTTCACTGCCGATAAATGGGGGAGCACATACTTCTTTATCGATGCAAACTTTGCCCACAACACTGTTCCAAGTGTATATGGAGAAATCTCTCGAGAATTGAAATTCTGGAAAGCACCCGTAGCCATTCATCTCGAATACAATGGTGGCATCGGACTAAATAATGCATTCCTCGCGGGGGCTGCCTACAATTGGGCAAATAGTGATTTTAGCAAAACATTCTCGGTGCAAGCGATGTATCGTCACGATGTAAAAACTGCTTCACCCTACAACTTTCAATTAACTGCTGTGTGGGGCATACATTTTGCAAAAGGCCTCTGCACATTTAGTGGATATGCCGACCTTGCTCGTAACACTGCATTAAAGAGCAACCTTTCATTTAGTAGCGAACCTCAATTTTGGTTCAACTTTGCTCCACTTGATTGGGTTGACGATAACTGCAAAATCAGCGTAGGAGCCGAAGTTGAAATCTCCAACTACCTTGCCGAGTTTGGTAAATTCTATGCCATCCCCACCCTCGCTGCAAAGTGGACATTCTAAACGACCTATTATTTACTTCAGATAAAAGAAATGGAGATGTATCGACATTGATACATCTCCATTTTACTATATTTTCATCTCTTTCTTAATCAATATACACTTTTTCAGAGAAGATTTTACCTTGTGCTGTTTTAGCCAAAACAACATATATGCCATGAACGAGGTTGTCGGTAGCCACTTCATTACCTTGAGCATTTGCCACCTCAACACCTGTCAAATTGTAAATTGACATATTAATCACTTCGGCACCTTTCACTTCAATTTTATTGTCACACACAACCATTGTGATGTTTTCATCGGCTTCAACTTTTTCGATGCCCGACACTTCACAAGTTGCAGTATACTTAGCCACACCTTGTTTAGGAATAAGTGTCCACAAGTGGATTTTTGCGCCATCAACCTTTGCAAGAGCAGTTGTAACAAATGTACCGTTTGACACACCACTTGCACCAAGCACAGGATAGCTATTGAGTTTTTGAGCCGAAGCCTCACCATCGGTCACATTGATGAGATTGAGATAACCTTGTTGAACCGATGTTTTATAAGTCACAGCAGCAGCAAGTTTGAAATTGCCATATGTAAATGGACAATAACTTGTACCATAACTATTGCCATCGAGTGCAGCAGTATTTAATTCGCGAATGAGTGTACCGCTTGCATTAAACAATGCTGGAGCACCATTTTTACCGGTTGCCCAGAATGTTCCATCTTCGTTGGCACGAATTTCTATTACTGCATATGAACCACCATAGTTAAATGCTGCGCCATTGGCATCTTTAAGCGTAATTTCGGTAGGAGTGGGATTGGCCACGCCATTTGTTACTGTATATACATATACTTTACCTTCATAACCTGTGTTTGAAGTAAAATAAAGTTTACCATTGTTGATTGTACCCGATGCACTCATCAAGTCGCCCGAACGACCTCCGTGGTTGGTTGTTTCGAGCAATACCGATGGCGTTGCAGCATCACCGCTCCAACTATATACTTTTAATGTACTTGTAGCACCAAAAGCGAGGTTACATACTACAATAGTGCCACCCATATTAGCCACCGATGTAAATTTATAGGCATCTGATGCAATTCCTGTATCAGACAATTTGCCTTTTGATGCTCCTGTATTGGCATTAACGATGTGGATGCTACTTGTAGCATTATCGGGATCGCGTTGCACTACATAAAGGTTGTCACCTTTCAACGCCATGTTGCGAGTGTAATCATTGGCTGGATTCATCCATGACACCGATGTGCTATTAGCAGCAGAGTAACACCAATCATTGGTAAAGATTGTGGGAATAGTCACAGTTGACGGAGTATCAGATGAAGTTGCCTCGGTAATTGTACCAGTGCAATTGATTTCAATGCGAGTCGAACCACTTTGCACTGCAACATATCCGCTATAAGAGCCAGCAGCTTTTGATGTATCGAGGCTGATAGTCATTGTGCCACCAGTGCGACTATTCCATCCCGATGTTGCCACCTTAAACACCGATGAACTACTATTATATACGATATCACTTGTGAGGTTGGCGCCAGTAATTGTCACTGTTGACGATGGAGCTGTAGCACCTTTTTGTGCAGTAAACGACAATGAAGTTGTGCTTGCAGTAAGTGATGGAGTGCCAGGAGTAGGAGTTGGCTCACTTGCTTCGGTAATTGTACCAGTGCAATTGATTTCGATGCGAGTTGAACCACTTTGCACTGCAACATATCCGCTATAAGTACCCACTGCTTTAGATGTATCAAGGCTTATAGTCATTGTACCACCAGTGAGGTTATTCCAGCCCGATGTAGTCACCTTAAATGCCGATGAACTACTATTATACACGATATCGCTTGAGAGGTTGGCTCCGGTAATTGTCACCGACGATGATGGCGCTGTAGCTCCTTTTTGTGCTGTAAACGACAATGATGTAGTGCTTGCCTTGAGCGATGGAGTGCCAGGAGCTGGCTCTGATGACGATGTGATTGTACCTGTGCAATTAATTTGAATGCGAGTAGTTCCACTTTGCACTGCGATATATCCACTATAAGAGCCGATTGATTTAGATGTATCAAGAGTTATTTTCAATGTACCACCTGTGCGACTATTCCAGCCCGATGTAGTAACAGTAAATGCCGATGAACTGCTACTGAAATTGATGTCACTTGTGAGATTAGTCCCAGTAATTGTAACGGTTGTAGATGGAGCTGTGCCACCTTGAACACCTGTCAACGACACCGATGTGGTACTCGCCTTGAGCGATGTAGATGGAGTTTCTTCGCCAGAGACATTAAACGCCATCATATCTTTATACATGTTCATAATTTTTGTACCATAGTCACTTGCTGTAGCCCATCGTCCACTGAGGTCTTCCCAGTTGGGTGCAATACCACGAGTTACATATTTAAAACGAGGATCAACGAGTGTTTCGCCTGCAGGGATTGACTTTGTACAAGCATAGGCATAGAGGTGTTGTATTTGCGCAGTCACGCCCTCTTTTACTGTAGAAAATTGGCAACCTTTTTGACCAAGAACAGTCACACCAAGACCACAATAGTTATGATCGTCGGGGGTTACAGCAGTCCCACCTGTGTATTTAAACCATCCTGTTTCAATGATTGATTGGCAAAGTGCGATATCTCCACGCAATCCATAAATGGGAGATACTGCCATAAATTGTTCGGCAATTTCACGGTCAAACGAACTATTTTTAGATTTCACAAACTGATACATTCGTTCCACCGTTGCCACATTTGTTCCCAAAATAGGAGTTGCCGCATTTGCCACAACAGCCGCTATGAGGAACAACATTAGAGAGGTAAACTTTTTCATTAAGTTAATTGTGTTAAGAGTTATGATATTAAATATTATTTTCAAAACAAACTGCAATATTAGCAAAAAAAATCGAGATTTGAAACTATAAAGTCATTAGCGACTCAAAAAAGAGTCAACAAATAGATGTTTTGGCCAAAAAAACATTATACCCTACCTATCTTCACCTACCTCCCACTCTATTTTATTATAGTCAACCACTCTTCCAACCCACAAAATATATCCATGTGATTATGCATTATAAATTAAAAATATTATCTTTGCTTTTTAAACTCTCAACAACTTGATATGAAGAAACTTTTTTCGATATTAATAGCGATGTTGACACTCACGGCTTGTTCGGAGAGTGTTGACACAAATAAGGTTTCGGCAATAGAGCAATTTATCGATGACAAAAACTATGAATCGGCTCAAGATATATGCGACGACATTGCCGACGACGCCAACTTAAAAGAGATTTCTATCAACGATTTATGCCGTTTATCGTTGGCTTATGCCAAACTTGCTGAAAAGTCAAAAGAAGATGCTAACATGTCAATGGCCACAAAATGCTATCGTGAAGCCATGTCTATTAACGCCGATTCGGCAGCAGCATTCTTTGCCGAAATCCCTGTTGAGGATATGCAATTTAGCGAAATGCTTAAGACCCTATCGGGTGCCATAGACTCTCCTTGCGACATATCCGACCGAGACTATGAAGATTGCATCGACGACGAGCACCAACATCACGACGAAGGTCATAAAGATGATGAACACAAAAAAAAGAACAACAATAAAAAGAGCAAAAAATAAAGTATGGGAATGAACGATTGGCAAGCCGGCCTACAGGCATTTCTCGACTCTAACCCCGATTTACCCCAAGGGGAAGAATCAACACCTATTGCCGAAGAAAAAACATCAACAAAGCAACCTCGACTCGACATTATCCTCGAGAAGAAGGGTCGTGGCGGCAAAATTGCAACAATTGTCACTGGTTTCACCATATCGGACGATGAGGTTGCCGAATTGGCAAGCAAAATGAAATCGGCTCTTGGCACAGGTGGTTCGGCTCGCGGAGGCGAGATACTCATTCAAGGCGATAAGCGCGACGCCGTTTTAAAATTCCTCATCAAACAAGACTACAAAGCTCGTATTATCTAATTTTTTTCACTAAAGATATGCTCACAGTATATAAGGCATCGGCTGGTTCAGGAAAAACATATACTCTCACATATGAGTATATAAAATTCTTATTGGGATATAAAGACCCCGACACAGGAATATATCATTTAAGGACCAATCCCAAAGAGGAACATCAAAGCATATTAGCCGTAACATTTACCAATAAAGCGACCGAAGAGATGAAGCGTCGCATTATCAAGGAACTTGCCCTCATTGCCGAAATGCCTTCGATGGGTGATGAAAAAAGCCCATACCTTAACGACTTATTGAAACTATATCGTTGCGAGCCTCAACAATTGCGCGAAACTGCCCGCATAGCGCTATTTCAATTGCTCTTTAATTACACATTCTTCAATGTGAGCACCATTGACTCGTTCTTCCAAAATGTATTGCGCACATTTGCGTTTGAAGCCGAACTCGATGGCAATTATGAGATTGAGCTCCACGATTCTCTTGCGTTTGTAGCAGGTATAACTGAATTGCTCAACACCATTCGATATAAGGACGACGCACACTCGCAACAATTGTCGAAATGGATGAAAAAATATATGTTTTCACTTATCGACAACGGAAAGAAGTTCAATGTATTTAATCGCAGATCTCAAGCATTCGATGACCTATATAAATTTGTAAAAAACACATCAAACGAACAATTCAAACTGCTATTAGATGATAAAGTGATAGGATATTTTGAAGATTCTTCGCGCATCATTAAGTTTGAAGAAAAACTAACAACCGAAATAGACAATATCATTCCACAAATAAATGATTCGGCTAAATCGGCATTAAGCATATTAACTGAAGATGAGTTAAATGGATTAAACAAACCTAATACACTAAATCCATTACAAAAATGGGCGAAATATAAACGCGGCGAAGAAATTCAGATAACAGCCTCATTTATAAAAGTAGGGACCGGAGAACGGTCTCCTTTCAAAGGTGAATATATTAAGAAAAAAACAAACGCAGCCTCTTTATGTAAACAAGAGCCCATCGCCAATGCCGTTGCTTCCATCACCTCAAAAGTGCAACGACTTAAATTATTAAGTTTATTGCATAAAGACATCTATATGCTTGGGCTCGTTGGCGATATATTGAAAAATGTGAAGCAATATAGAGAAGAAAATAATCTCATTTTATTGTCGGACACTAACGACCTATTGCAACGAATAATAAGCAAAGAAGAAGCTCCATTTATTTACGAACGCATGGGAATGAGACTGAAACACTTCTTAATCGATGAGTTTCAAGACACCTCTAAAATGCAATGGCTCAACATCAACCCATTGGTTTCGGAAAGTTTATCAAACAACTATGACAATCTCATAATTGGCGACGAAAAGCAATGTATTTATCGCTTTAGAAACTCCGATCCCTCATTATTGCGCGAGCAAGTGTCGCGTGAATTTGAAGGAAATATCATTGAGCGAGGAGACAACATCACAGAGAATACCAACTGGCGTAGCTCGGCCGAAGTGATAAAGTTTAACAACACTTTATTTTCGGCATTAGCATCTATTTTAGGAGTCAACGATGTTTACTCCAATGTTACGCAACAAGTATCTGCTAAACACTCTTCGCACCATGGATATGTGAGGGTTGAGTTTTTTGGCGATAACGATACCGATAAAGAACAAAGGAAGCTATTGGCTCTCGACAAAATGGCATGCGACATTAAGCGACAGTTAAACTCGGGTTATAAGCAAAGTGACATAGCAATATTAGCGCGAGGGAATGATGAAGGGCATAAAATAATTGAATATTTAATGACGCTCATGGCCAACCCCGATGCCGACTTCCCTAAAATAAACATAATCTCTGACGATTCATTTAAGATTGATTCGTCACCTATGGTAAAACTTATATTGAGCGTATTGCGTCTTATCAACGATGAGGCTGATATGTCTTCACGCCGTTCACCACAACACAATACCAAAAAATTCACTCATCGATACATCTTTTATTCCACCAACGGCAAGTCGCCCAATGAAGCCATCGAATTAGCTTCAAACAAAGACCCTTTAGAGATTGACAACCTTCTCGAAAAGGTGTTAGATATGAGATGCCTCAATTTGCCATCGTTAGTAGAGCGCATTATTGAATTCTATATAACCGACAAAGACACTCGCACTCGTGAGGCTATATTTTTAACTGCATTTCAAGACGAGGTGCTCGATTTTTGCTCTCATGGCAAAAGCGACATCAATTCGTTCTTAAAATGGTGGGACGCCCCTCAAGCCGAACACATCATAACTTCATCAACCGAAATTGATGCTATTAGAGTTATGACTATCCACAAATCAAAGGGGTTAGAATTTAAATGTGTACACATTCCATTAGCAAATTGGAAACTCGCAGGGAAAAGCGATTTAAAATGGTTTAAAGGCATTGAGATTGATGGCTTTGAGAACGAAATTGTGCCTCCTGTATTGGCATTAAGTAACTCAAAAACGGATCTTGAAGGCACTCCTTTTGAAGCAGAATGTTTAGCCAGCAAACAAGCCGACAAAATTGACGAATTAAATGCTACCTATGTGGCATTTACACGAGCCATTGATGAGTTATGTATAAATTGTATCTACTACGCCAACAATGGTCGTAATATTGCAACCGACATCAACGAAGCGTTTAAACTCGCCACTTCTACTTTCTGCGATTCACTCAAAGATCGTTATAGCGAAGCCAATGGCGAGTTATTCATCCCCCTTGATGGCATAGTTGACAATAAAATTCTTGAGATAGGTAAACCAACCACTGCAATTGTTGAAAGCGATGACAAGTGCAACATTCCCCCTGCCGAGCGTGTTGAAAATTGCGAAGCAGCATACTACTTTGTCAACTCTCGCGATGATGTGTGGGAAAATCTCAACATCACCGACGAAGATGCTACCGCAAGAGCTCGCGAAAGAGGAATCTTCTTGCACAACGTCATGAGCCAAGTGCGCACTCCCGATGACTTAAAATTGGCTTTAGACCGAGTTGCCTACCGTGCTCGACTCGATGCAAAAGAGAAAGAAGAAGCCTTTGAAATACTATCAAAGGCAATTGCCGATGATAGGGTATCGCACTGGTTTAGTAACTATGACAAGGTGCTACTTGAACAATCAATCTCATTAAAAAATGCCGAAGGAATGTATCGCCCCGACCGCGTTGTGTGGACCTCTCAAGGCACTATCGATGTCATTGACTACAAGTTTGGCGAAGAGCATAAAGAACAATATCAAAAACAAGTAAAGAACTATATGAATCTACTCACCGACATGGGTTACCAAGCAGTGAGAGGGTTCTTGTGGTATGTTGAAAAAGGGAAAATCGTAGAAATCAAATAAATTAAGATATGAAAATAAAATCGATTATTATTACAGTAACAATGTTGCTGGTTGCAGGTGCCGAAGCTATCGCTTGCACCGGGCTCATTGCTGGGAAAGCAGCCACTACCGATGGCAGCGCTTTAGTGACTTATGCCGCCGATAGCCACATCCTATATGGCGAATTGTATAACCAACCTGCCGCCGACCATCCAGCCGGAGCAATGCGAAAGGTTATCGAATGGGATACTGGCAAATATTTGGGAGAAATACCCGAAGTTGCCCACACCTATCGCACAATAGGCAACATGAACGAACATGGTCTTGTAATCGTTGAAAGCACTTGGGGTGGTCGCGAAGAACTCGTTGACACTACAGGTATTATCGACTACGGCTCTTTGATATACATCTCTCTTCAACGCGCTAAAACTGCCCGTGAAGCCATTTCGGTAATGACCAATTTAGTTAAAGACTACGGCTATGCCAGCTCGGGCGAATCATTTACCATTGCCGACCCCAACGAGGTGTGGATTATGGAACTTATAGGCAAAGGCAGTAAAGAAAAAGGCGCTGTGTGGGTAGCTATACGCATTCCCGACGATTGCATTTCGGGACACGCCAACCACTCTCGCATACATCGTTTCCCTTTAAAAGATAAAGAAAACTGCATCTACTCGCCCGATGTTATCAAGTTTGCTCGCAAACAAGGATACTTCAACGGCAAAGATGAAGAGTTTAGTTTCTCTTTGGCCTATGCCATTACCGATGCAAGCGCACTACGCGGATGCGATGCCCGTGTGTGGAGCTACTACAACCGTTTTGCCGACAAGATGGATTCATACCTCCCATGGGTGCTCAGTGGCGAAGGTGAAGTATTGCCTTTGTGGGTGAAACCTACTCGCAAAGTGAGTGTGCGCGATATGCAAAACATGATGCGCGACCACTTCGAAGGCACTCCACTCGACATGACTCAAGACATTGGCGCTGGCGCTTTCAAATTACCATATCGTTGGCGTCCATTGACCTACAAAGTTGACGGCAAAACCTATACTCACGAACGCGCTATCGCTACACAACAAACAGGGTTTTCACTTGTGGCTCAATTGCGTCCACATAAACCCGACTACATGAAAACAATCTTGTGGTTTGGCGTTGACGATGCCAACACTTGTGTATATGTCCCATTCTACAACTGCACCACTACCGTTCCACGCCAATTTGCAGTGGGCAATGGTGACTTATATAACATATCGTGGGATGCTGCATTCTGGGTAACAAACTATGTGGCTAATCAAACTTACCAACGCTACTCATTAATGATTGATGATGTGCGCAAAGTGCAAAAAAGTTTAGAGGACTCAATAGCCGTAGATGTTGCAATGCTTGAACGCGAAATAGCCGAATTCTCGCCACAAATAGCAAGCACTCTGTTACAAGACTTGTCAAACATATGGTCAGAAAAATATGTAACCCAATATAAAAAACTTGGCGACTACCTATTGGTAAAATATCTCGACGGAAATGTTAAGAAGGAAAAGAACGGAAAATTTGAACGCACACCCTATGGTATGCCCGCTTCTCCTAAATTCCCAGGATACGACGAGCGATATCATCGCAGCATTGTTGATGAAACAGGCGATAGATTGCAAGTTAAAGAGCCAAAATTGGGTCAAAAATAGGCGCCAAAAATGAAATTATTTGCAGAAAAGTTGCCTATATAGAAGATATTGACTAACTTTGCACAGTTTTTTCAAAAAGCATAAAGTGGAAAAGTTTTCAGAGTTTAAGCTGCCGCTAAAGAGTATGCCTATTGGTAATCAGCAATTTGAGTACCATTTGGGCAAGGAATTTTTCGCTAATATGGAAAGTTCCGATATTCATGATGCCAACTTAACTGTGAATCTATCGGTAACCCACAAGAGTGACATCTATGACCTAAACTTTGAAATAACAGGAGAGATGACACTGCTTTGCGACCGTTGTCTCGATGAGATGCAACAACCGGTAGATGTAGAATATCACATTGTGATAAAATATGGCGATGAATATTGCGACGACTTAGACGAAGTGATTGAAATCCCCGAAAACGAGAACTACTTTAATGTTGCTGAATTAATTTATGATACAGTATCGTTAGAGATACCTATCATGCATGTTCATCCCGAGGGCGAATGTAATGAAGCAATGAACGAAATATTGCAACAACATCAAGCCGGAGAAGGTGGACAATCGGTTTCAGATGAGGAGCAACCTATTGATCCTCGCTGGGCAAAACTTAAAGAATTAAGCGAAAACAATTAAATAAAATATTAAAATAAAATGGCACATCCTAAACGAAAACAATCAAAAACAAGAACTGCAAAACGTAGAACTCACGATAAAGCAGTAGCTCCTACACTTGCTCTTTGCCCTAACTGTGGCGCATGGCATGTATATCACACTGTATGTGGCGAATGTGGCTACTACCGTGGCAAAGTCGCTATCGAAAAGAACGCAGCTGTTTAATCGAGCGATAGGGAGATTCCCTGTGGATAATTATATATCTCCTGAATTGATTTTTAGGAGATGTTTTTCATTTTATATTAGTAAATAAAACCAATCAATAATGGTTAACGCAAGAATAGCTGGTATTGCATCATATGTACCCGAAGACATTCTTGACAACGAGATGTTGTCAAAAATGGTTGACACAAATGATGAATGGATAACCACTCGCGTAGGGATTAAAGAACGCCGCATCCTCAAACAAGAGGGTGTAGGTTCTTCATTTTTAGGTATAAACGCCGTAAACAAATTGGTTGAATCAACAGGCGTAAATGCCGAAGAGGTTGATTTGTTGATTTGCGCCACTTCTAATCCCGACTATCGTTTCCCATCGACAGGCTCTATAATTGCAGGTGGATGTGGATTTAAAAATGCTTATGCGTATGACATTCAAGCAGCTTGCGCAGGATTTATTGTTGCACTCCAAGAGGCTACTGCCTACATTCGTTCAGGAATGTACAAGAAAGTTATCGTTGTCGCAACCGAAAAGATGTCGTCAATGGTAAACTACTCTGATCGCACCACTTGCCCCTTGTTTGGCGACGCTGCTGCTGCTGTTTTGGTAGAACCAACCAACGATGCCAATGTGGGTGTAATTGATGGCGTATTCCGCGTTGAAACTCACATCGAACACTTGTTAATGAAAGCAGGAGGTTCGGTAAAACCAGCTTCGCACGAAAGCATTGATGCCGGTGAGCATTATGTATATCAAGATGGTCGCAATGTGTATAAACATGCTGTTACCAACATGCTCGAATCTTCAATAGAAGTAACCAAACGCAATGGGCTTACAATGGACTCTATCGATTGGTTTATACCTCATCAAGCCAACTTGCGCATAATTGAGGCAGTTGCAGGCCGTGCAGGCGTTGACCCAGCCAAAGTGCTTGTCAACATCGAGCATTATGGCAACACAAGCGCTGCATCAATCCCATTGTGCTTGGATGAATATAAAGCGAAAATCAAGAAAGGTGACAAACTCATTCTCACTGCATTTGGTGCAGGCTTCACTTGGGGCGCGATGTATGTAGTTTGGGATATTTAATAAAACATTAACAAGCAACATCTTTCAAAAAAATTATATCAACACGAAAATGGCTCATCTCCCTATGTGAGAATTGGCTATTTTCGTGTTTGTTTTGTATAAAACTATAACCTATAATTTATGACTAAAGAGCATAGAGCGGGATTTGTAAATATAGTGGGGAACCCCAATGTAGGAAAATCTACACTAATGAACGACTTGGTGGGCGAACGCGTGAGCATTATCACAGCCAAAGCCCAAACAACTCGCCATCGCATCATGGGCATCGTTAATACCGACGAATATCAAATCGTTTTTTCCGATACCCCAGGGGTGTTATCACCCAAATACAAGCTCCAAAAAAGCATGCTTGACTTTTCGGAAGGCGCTCTCACCGATGCCGATATCCTTCTTTATGTAACCGATGTGGTGGAAAACCCCGAAAAAAATGCCGAGTTCTTGGTAAAGGTTGCTAAAGAAAAAATACCCGTATTATTAGTTATAAACAAGATAGACCTCTTAAAAGGTCAAGACGAACTAATCGAAATCGTAACTCGTTGGAAAGAACGATTGCCAAACGCCGAAATTTTTCCAACATCGGCCAAAGAGCATTTCAATGTAAAGACCCTAATGGCTCGCATCGTTGAATTATTGCCCGAGTGTCCACCATACTTTGGCAAAGACGCATTGACCGATAAACCTGCTCGATTCTTTGTCACCGAGATTATTCGCGAAAAAATTCTCTTAAACTACGACAAAGAGGTACCATATTCGGTAGAGGTTATCGTAGAAAAATTTGATGAAAGCGACGACGCAATCCACATTATGGCAGTGATATATGTCGAACGCGACAGTCAGAAAGGGATTATCATAGGCAAAGGTGGCTCAATGCTCAAAAAAGTAGGAGTAGAAGCGCGCAAAGACATTTCAACATTCTTTGGCAAACGCATATACCTTGAAATGTTTGTAAAAGTAGAGGCCAACTGGCGCAATCGCGAAAATAAATTGCGCTTATTTGGATATATTGAATAAAATTGAAAGCCTTTCACATAAAATTGTTATATTTGTAATCAAACAATTGAAAAACCATCAGAAATTAGAATTATGGGAAATCTTGTAGCAATAGTAGGTCGTCCTAATGTAGGTAAATCTACACTTTTTAATCGATTGACCGAGTCGCGCCAAGCTATCGTTGATGATACCGCCGGCACAACTCGCGACCGCCAATATGGCAAAGTTGAATGGGGTGGCCGTGAATTCTCAATCGTTGACACAGGCGGTTGGGTAGTGAACTCTGAAGATATATTTGAAGGCGAAATAAATAAACAAGTTGCACTTGCAATTGAGCAAGCCGATGTAATCCTCTTTGTCGTAGATGCCATGAATGGTGTCACCGACCTCGACGACCATGTGGCCGAGATACTTCGCAAATCAAAGAAACCAGTAATGTTGGTAGCCAATAAAGTTGACTCTAACGATTGGCTTTACAATGTTCCCGAGTTTTATAGCCTTGGACTTGGTGATCCCTACCCCGTATCGGCTGTAAGTGGATATGGCACTGGCGATTTCCTTGATGATGTTGTAGCTAAATTCCCCGAAAAAGAGGACGACAACGAAGAGCAACTCGAAAACATACCCAAGTTTACTATCGTAGGTCGTCCAAATGCCGGTAAATCATCGCTAATAAACTCTTTCATTGGCGAAGAGCGCAACATCGTAACCGATATTGCAGGAACTACTCGTGATAGTATTTACACTCGCTATAACAAATTTGGTTTTGACTTCTACCTCGTTGACACAGCTGGTATCCGCAAGAAAACAAAGGTAAACGAAGACATTGAATATTACTCGGTAATTCGCAGTATTCGCGCCATTGAAGCATCGGATGTGTGTATCCTCATGATTGATGCAACTCGTGGCATCGAGGCTCAAGACACTAACATCTTCTCGTTGATTCAACGCAACAAAAAAGGCCTTGTGGTGTGTGTAAACAAGTGGGACTTGGTTGAAGACAAATCACTCGAAGCAATCAAGCACTACGAAGCATCTATTCGCGAGCGTTTTGCTCCATTTACCGACTTCCCCATTATCTTCACATCGGCGTTAACCAAACAACGCATCTACAAGGTGCTCGAAACTGCCGTTGAAGTATATAACAACCGCACACGCCTTGTGCCCACATCACAACTCAACAATGTGATGCTCGAAGTTATTGCAGCATATCCACCACCTGCCAACAAAGGTAAATATGTGAAGATTAAATATGTGACAATGCTTAAAGGCGCACCCGTACCCACATTTATCTTCTTCTGCAACTTACCTCAATGGGTAAAAGAACCCTACCGCCGATATCTTGAAAACAAGATTCGTGCTAACTGGGAATTCTCAGGCACTCCCATATGCGTGTTTATGCGTGAAAAATAAAAACCTTAATACACTCCATAAAAGCCCCACAATCGTTGATTATGGGGCTTTTTATTATAAATCCCATAGGTATATAGTAAAAAATATATATCTTTGCAACACATAATAAAACCAACCTTTTTAAGCAATGAAAAAGACCGACTTAATCTCTCTCGCAAACACCCCAAACAACAAAATAAAAGTTTGCAAGATTATAAAACAAGAGGACAATCTTATCCAGTTTATTGTAAACAGAAACATATCTAAGCCAAAAGACATGTTAGAACAGCTAACTGGCTATGAGGTCATTGAGAATATAATATCCAAAAAGCAAATTCCACCAACATTATTCAATATCATAAATTCAAGTTTTGAGAATGACCTCCTTTTTTATAATAGAGCAGATGTTATGTATAACAGTTTTATTATGAGTTACGCCACCCATAGACCATTGGTGCTTTCTCCCGACATGATATGGTTACTAATAAGTCAATCAATAGCAAGACACATAAACAACAATCCCGACCTATTTCGCCATACACTTGTAGCATTTGAAGGGAAAAAAGTTTTAACAATAAAATCCCCAAAGGATCTTTTTGCAAAAGATGTTGATTGGACTGCAATATTGCAAAAATTTTGGAAACAAATTGATGATAATACGAATGGTGACTATGCGACTAATATGAGATGTAATTTCTCAACAACTGGACCAACAGAGGAGATTGCATCAGTTACAACATTAATGGGATCAGTTAAATCATACTTTGAATATATTGTACATCATATGATATGTGGAATTCCCAACATAACGCTATTGGGAAAAGTTGAAGACTGGGAATTAGTTCTACAAAAAGCTCAGATTTTAAAGCAATTAAGCCTTGAATATTGGCATGAATGGATTGAACCTATATTACACGAATTTATTAGAGCAGCAAAAGGATTCCCCAATTTGGAATTTTGGCAAAGCATTGTGATTAGAAACAATTCAAAGAATATCGATTTAGGTGGTGGGTGTATTCCATCCTCCTCTATGATTGACGGTTGGTGTGTTGCTTTATTCCCCTTTTCTAAAGAAAAAGAAGATGATGAACTACAAGATTTAGAAACAAGCAGTGTCAATTGGCAAAAAGACTCCGAAATAATGCGAGTTGAATTTAAATACATCAAAGAATACCCCAATAAAAAATGTGAAGAGATTCCTATGGAATTGTGGGCAGGATTCATAGGAATAAAAGAAGATGAATCAACTCATTCATTAACGCCTCAAATAGGATGGTTCATAAGGAAATCCAACGCAGAGCAAGAATCTCTTTCGCGATTAATTGGCCAAAATGAATATCAAGGAATCTATATTACAATAAAACCAGGCGAAACTGTACCACCAATTTTGCAGAAGTTAGAATATATATCACGCTTAAATCTCACCTTTTGTGGACCTGTGGAATTACCCTCTTGGATGGACGAGATGGACATAAAAGAACTTATCGTCTATGGTCGCCTCGACTCTAAAAACGAAACTATTTTGAAAAAACGATTTGAAAGATGCAATTTTAAATACTACAAGTTTGAGTTTAACAACGATTAAACTACGACAATTTTCTTAAAAAGCAATCTCGAAGAAAATGAGTGATAGAAATTTACCTCCTTTTTTATAATACATTCCGACAAAATAAGCGAGGGAGTTGCAAATGCAACTCCCTCGCTGGGTTTATGAGATAAATGTGGTTAATCTCTATTAGTCTTGGAATTTAGCTTTGATAAACTCGCGGTTGAGACGAGCGATGTTGCTCAAAGGCACATTCTTTGGACATTCAGCGGCACAAGCACCGGTGTTGGTACAGTTACCGAAGCCGAGTTCATCCATGCGTTTAACCATTGCACGAGCACGACGAGCGCGTTCAACTTGACCTTGTGGAAGGAGTGCAAATTGGCTAACTTTAGCCGAAACGAACAACATAGCAGAACCGTTTTTACAAGCAGCTACACAAGCACCACAACCGATACAAGTAGCAGAGTCCATAGCGATGTCGGCTACTTCTTTAGAGATAGGCATTGCGTTAGCATCGGGAGCACCACCACAGTTTACTGAAGTGTAACCACCAGCTTGTTGGATTTTATCAAATGCGTTACGGTCAACTGTCAAGTCGCGAATTACAGGGAATGCTGCAGAACGCCATGGTTCGATAGTGATAGTGTCGCCATCTTTGAATTTACGCATGTGTAATTGACAAGTAGTGATGCCTTGAACTGGTCCGTGTGGGTGTCCATTGATGTAGAGTGAACACATACCACAGATACCTTCGCGGCAGTCGTTGTCAAATACAACTGGCTCTTCGCCCTTTTCAACGAGTTGTTGATTGAGCATATCGAGCATTTCAAGGAAGCTGCTATCGGTTGATACTTTATCAAGTTGATAAGTTTTGAATTGGCCAGGTTCTTTAGGACCACGTTGACGCCAAATTTTCAAGTTTACGTTAATTGTTTTTTCCATTGTTGTAATTTTAATTATTTGGTAGGCTTTCAGAGCCACTTATGAGGCGACTCTGATTGCCCCGTGGTTACTATTATGACTTGTAGTTACGAGTTTGAACTTCGATAGCTTCGTATTTGAGAGGCTCTTTATACAATGTTGGTTTTTCGTTTTCGCCATTGTATTTCCAGCAGCTCACATACATATATTCTTCGTCGTTACGAGCAGCTTCACCATCTTGAGTTTGGTATTCTTCACGGAAGTGAGCACCACAAGATTCGTTACGGTGAAGAGCGTCGATAGCCATCATTTTTGACATTTCGATGAAGTCTTCAAGACGAAGTGCTTTTTCAAGCTCAGTATTGAGGTCGTCAGCTTTACCTACGATGCGAAGGTCGTTATAGAACTCTTTACGCACTTCTTCAAGTTCGGCAAGAGCTTTAACGAGGCTGTCGAGTGTGCGACCCATACCTACGAGATCCCACATTACGCGACCAAGGCGTTTGTGAATTTCGTCGGGTGATTTGCTTCCCTTGATGTTCATCAATTTTTCGATACGAGCGCGAACATCAGCTTCAGCTTTATCAAATTCAGGAGCCTCAGTAGAGAAGCGAGGAACCTTGATTTGGTCGCTGAGGTAGTTTTGCATTGTGTAAGGAAGCACGAAGTAACCATCAGCAAGACCTTGCATAAGAGCCGATGCACCAAGACGGTTAGCACCGTGGTCAGAGAAGTTACATTCACCGATAGCGAAGAGACCCTTGATTGAAGTTTGGAGTTCGTAGTCAACCCAGATACCACCCATTGTGTAGTGACTTGCAGGGAAGATCATCATAGGAGTTTCGTATGGGTTATCATCTGAAATCATTTCATACATTTCAAACAAGTTACCATAACGGTCGCGAACTACATCTTCACCAAGGCGTTGGATAGCATATTTGAAGTCGAGATATACAGCTTGACCTGTACCAACACCATAACCAGCATCGCAACGCTCTTTAGCAGCACGGCTGGCGATGTCGCGAGGACAAAGGTTACCGAATGCTGGATAACGACGCTCGAGATAGAAGTCGCGATCTTCGTCAGGAATTTCGGTTGGTTTTTTCTTGCCAGCGCGGATAGCTTCGGCATCTTCTTTCTTTTTAGGAACCCAGATGCGGCCGTCGTTACGGAGTGATTCACTCATCAAAGTAAGTTTTGATTGGTCTTCACCGTGAACTGGGATACAAGTTGGGTGAATTTGAGTAAACGCGAGGTTAGAAAGGTAAGCACCTTTACGGAATGCTTGGATAGCAGCCGAACCGTTACAGCCCATAGCGTTAGTAGAAAGGAAGAATGCACGGCCATAACCACCAGTAGCGAGAACTACAGCGTGAGCAGCGTAGCGTTCGATTTCACCAGTAACAAGGTTACGAACGATGATACCGCGAGCGCGACCATCGATGATAACAACATCAAGCATTTCACGACGGTTGAATGATTTCACTGTACCTTTTTCGATTTGACGGTTGAGTGAAGAGTATGCACCGAGGAGAAGTTGTTGACCTGTTTGACCTTTAGCGTAGAAAGTACGAGATACTTGAGCACCACCAAATGAACGGTTAGCGAGCAAGCCACCATATTCGCGAGCGAAAGGAACACCTTGAGCAACGCATTGGTCGATAATGTTGTTAGAAACTTCAGCAAGACGATATACATTAGCTTCGCGTGAACGGAAGTCACCACCTTTTACAGTATCGTAGAAGAGACGGTAAACCGAGTCACCATCGTTTTGATAGTTTTTAGCAGCGTTCACACCACCTTGAGCAGCAATAGAGTGAGCACGACGAGGACTGTCTTGGATGCAGAAGTTGAGCACATTGAAGCCCATTTCACCAAGAGTAGATGCAGCTGAAGCACCTGCAAGACCAGTACCTACAACGATAATGTCGAGGTTACGTTTGTTAGCAGGGTTAACGAGTTTTTGGTGAGCTTTATAGTTGGTCCATTTCTCAGCGACAGGACCTTCAGGAATTTTAGAATCAATCTTTGTTTCAGCAGCCGAAGACATGTCGGCATAATCCTTCATGATAGGAGTTGAATCAATCATTTTAGTCATATCGCTTATTATTTTTGTTCTGGTTTAACATTGTTTGTATCAGCAGGAGCAGCTTCAGGGGCTTCAGCAGGAACTTCTTCGCCACCACCCATTGGAGCACCAGCACCTTGCATTTGAGCTTGTTGCATTGCCAACTCTTGTTGAATCAACGCTTTCACTTGAGGAAGATCTTTACAGAAAGTTTTGATAGCTTTAGTCAAGACAGTTGATTTAGCTTCAGATTTAGCTTGAAGTTCAGCCATCTTAGCACCCATTTCAGCTTCAGAAACGCCTGAAAGTTGAATTTCCATCATTTGTTCTTGGAAAACTTGTTGGTCGTGTTGAATAGCTTCAACATAATTTTCGAAGTATTGTTTTTGGAGACCTTCGTCGTTGAGATAAGTTCCGTTTTTAGCTTCGATAGTGAACCAAACTGCTTGGATAGTGAAAAGACCTACTACGATAGTAGTCCAGCAGCAAGCGATTTTTTTCAAACGAGGCAACCAAGTATCGTTATTCCAACCAGCAGTTTGGAACATTGACCAGAAACCATGGTTCATGTGGAACCAAAGAGCTACGAAGCCAATGATGTAAACGATAGGAGTCCACACTTCATTAAATGCAGCGTGGAGGAACAAAGTACCCATTGCAGGGTTAGCAGCAGCGCCATCAACGAGAGCCCAAGTTGCAGGGTCGTGAGAGATAGCTTCAACAAGTTGCATTTTTGCCCAGAATTGAATCATGTGAGCCGCGAGGAATGCCACTACAACGATACCGAGAACGAGCATGTTGTTAGATGACCATTCAACATGAGGAGGAAGAGTTGTTACATTGTAACGGTCGTTACCACGAGCTTTGCGGTTTTGCAAAGTGAGGATAAACGCATAAACAATGTGAAGCACAAAAAGTGCTGCAAGACCCATAGATGCCACAAGCGCATACCAGTTGGCACCTAAAAGTTGACAAATCGTGTTGTAGGCTGTAGGCCACACGATAGCAACTGCATTCATCAATACGTGAAACGTAAGGAATAGGATAAGACAAGCTCCTGTTACTGACATAATGAGCTTTCTTCCTATAGATGAGTTAGTTAACCACATAGAAGTTTGAATTTAAAATTATTAATTAGTTAGTTTGAAAATTCTATTTGACACTATAAGTGTAAATCTAATGCAAATTTAATGCAAATAAGTCGTCTTAACAACTATTATTAAAGAAAAAATTCTTTATAAAAATCAAAATTTATGTTTAATTTCAAATTTAACTGAGTAATTTTTACAAACTTAACTTGAGCATAATTACTAATAAATGGGAATACATATTCAACATGCGAAAAAAGTATCATTTTTTATGACTTTTTGACTTTTTTTACTACCTTTACACTCAAATTTAAATCATAAGATTATGAAGAAAACAATTGTTGACCTATTTGAATCATCGGCTAAACGATATCCTAATAACACTTTCTTATTAGAAAAAGTAGGTAAAGAGTGGACTAAAACCACATACTCTCAAGTTAAAGATCAAGTATATCGCCTTGGTGCAGGGCTTCAAGCTCTCGGTGTGAAGAAAGGCGAAAACATGGCTCTATTGAGCGAAGGTCGCAACATGTGGATTGTAGGCGAACTTGCAATGTTCTATGCTGGAGCAGTCAATGTCCCCCTTTCAATCAAACTTGAAGAACGCAACGACCTAATGTTTCGCCTCATTCATGGCGATGTAAAATATATTATGGTTTCGGGCACTCAACTCAAGAAAGTTCGTGCTATCAAAGATGAGCTCCCCGAAGTGAAACATATCATCATTTTTGACAAGCAAGAAAGCTACGAAGATAAAGAAATTGCTCTTGAAGATGTGCTAAAAATGGGCGATGAATTCCTCGCTTCACACACAATGGATGAGTTCTTAAGCGTGGCTCAATCAATTCAAAACGATGATTACGCAACAATTACATATACAAGTGGAACAACTGCCGACCCTAAAGGCGTTGTGCTCACTCACCGCAACTATACCGCCAATGTTGAGCAATCGCTCACACTCGTTGACATTGACGAAACATGGCGCACGCTCATCATCCTCCCACTCGACCACTGTTTTGCTCATGTGGTAGGTTTCTACATCATGATGGCTCAAGGTGCTACGGTTGCCACTGTACAAGTAGGACGCACTCCATTGGAAACACTCAAAAACATTCCTCAAAACATCAAAGAGGTGAAACCACACTTCATTTTGAGTGTGCCTGCTTTGG
The DNA here is from genome assembly GCA_045646905.1 of Muribaculaceae bacterium. Taxonomy (GTDB): domain Bacteria; phylum Bacteroidota; class Bacteroidia; order Bacteroidales; family Muribaculaceae; genus RGIG4079. The sequence continues at coordinate 111,212 of JAZRLP010000024.1, read as the reverse complement.
CCAAAACCTTCAAGAAAAATATCGAGCAAGCTATTCGCGCCAAAGGTAAAACTACCGAAAACCTATTCAACTTCGGACTAAAAGTCAAACAAACCTATTATGGCGATAGTAACCTCGATTTCAAGGGTTTCCGTCTATTACTCAAACCACTCGTTGCGCTCTTTGACAAAATTCTTTTTTCTAAAGTGCGTGAAAACTTTGGTGGCGAACTCCGTTTCTTCATCGGTGGTGGTGCATTGCTCGACAAAGATTTACAGAAATTCTATGTAGGTGTGGGAATGCCTATGTATCAAGGATATGGACTCTCTGAAGCGACTCCTGTACTTTCTTCTAACGGACCCGAAAAATATCGTTTCGGCTCAAGCGGAAAACTCGTTACTCCTATCGACTTGAAGATTTGCGACGACAACGGCAAAGAACTTCCATTAGGCGAAATGGGCGAAATCGTCGTTAAAGGCGAAAATGTAATGGCTGGCTACTGGAAAAATCCCGAATCTACAGCCGAAACCATCAAAGACGGCTACCTTTATACTGGCGACTTGGGCTATATGACAAAAGAAGGTTTGCTATATGTTAAAGGTCGTTTCAAAAGTCTTCTCATCTCAAGCGACGGCGAAAAATACAGCCCCGAGGGTATTGAGGAAGCAATGGTACAATTGGCTCCATCTATCGACCAAGTTATGCTTTATAACAACCAATCGACCTATACTACAGCCGTTGTTGTTCCAAATAAAGACTATTTGAAACGCGCATTGAAAGACAAAGGTCTATCGCTCGACACCGAAGAAGGTCGCATCGAGGCGTTGAAATTGGTTGAAGCCGATGTGGCTATGTTCAAGAAAGGTGGCGAACACGAAACAATGTTCCCCGACCGCTGGCTACCTGCTGCTATCGCAGTATTGGCTGAGCCATTTACCGAACAAAACCAAATGATTAATAGCACAATGAAGATGGTACGCGGCAAAATCGAAAAAGCCTATGCCGACCGCATTGCCTATATGTACACCCCCGAAGGAAAACAACTCCTCAACCCACAAAACATCGAAGCACTCGCTTAATCATTTCCCCTCAAATACACAACCCCTCGACTTAATTGCCGAGGGGTTTATTTTTTAGCAATAATTTTCATATAAACCAAGCAAGCAAAAAAGCCACTATAAAGTAACTTTCTGCAATTATCATAGTGTCGTAATTGAGTATTAACTAAGCCAACTAAACCAACTCCACAAACAACAATAAACACCTATGAGTCCCCCTCCTCCAATTGAGTAAATAATTGTTAATGGGAATGGAATCTCCAATATAAACATAAAAATAATACCCAAGAGAAATCCACAAATTGATGTAGTTATTGCCGATTTAAACGCCGATGGTTTGCTATTTTTTACACAAAACGCATACACTCCACCTATAATAGGGAATAAAAATGCAATTAGAGTCATCCATAATGGACACTTATCCTCTACTTCAATAAAACCGTCTGCGTTTTGCAATACAATTCCAAATGCACCACTTACTCGACTATAATCTAGACTTACTGAATAATCTTCATTTGGGTTAAAATTGAAGGTTGATTTTGCTGTTCTAAATCCATATTTTACTTCTATGCACATTGTTTGCGATGTAATAGGCGTAGAAATAGAGAACCCTTTAACAAATGAATACTCTCCAAGTTTATTTCCATTTACAAACACTGCTACTTTTGTATCGACAGCCATCCATTTTCCTTCCCACTCTATTTGAAGTTTTCTACATTGTGAATAATCAATCGGCTCGATAGGTGCTCCACAATGAGGGCAAGTGGATGCTCGATCTGAGATAAACGCTCCACACTCATAACATTTTACTAGTGCCATGGTTAAATAAATTATAGGATTAATATTAGTGATGTTTTATAAATTCAATTTTTCATTTCAATCCAATTATCCACTTAGCAAGATCGTTGAGAAGTTGCTCTGAGATTGTTGTTTCGATTGCTCCGTAGTTCATACTTGCTTGGCGTGACGATGAAGGTTGGAATAAATGATTCAGTCCATCATATTCCTTTATTGTTGCATGAGGCAATGCTTTTCGCGCTGCGCCAAGATTTTGAGTCGCTTCTACTTGATAATCCCATGTACCATTCAATGCAAATACTGGACATTTCACCTGCGAGAAATATTGAGTGGGGTCGAGTTTCACAAATGCCACATACCAAGGCGAGGTCATTACCTTAATCGTGTTATTAATTTCATCTACGCTATGATTTCCAGTCGCGCTCATTATTTCATTCAATCGAGTAGCAAGTTGCAATGAATCGGTCGAATTATATATTGCATCAAACATTGCTTCAATATCTTTTGCTTGTTGTGTCGAGAGAGGCATTCCCGCCATCTCCGATATAAGATGATTTTGTTTTATCAATATATCCCGACCACTCACATATGGTCCGGCAAGCGTCACAATAAAGTCCACATCATTGGGATGCATTGCGGCATCAATCACAGCAATTAATCCGCCTTCGCTATGGCCTACGATACCTATGTGTGTAGTGTCAATATCGTTGCGTGTTTTGAGATAATTGATTGCAGCCATCGCATCGGTAGCAAAGTCGAGAGTTGTATCATCGGCTCTCCCACGCGATGAGCCACCCACCCCACGGTCATCATATCGCAATACTGCGATACCATGGCGAGTAAGATAATCGGCGATAACGGCAAATGGTTTATGCCCCATCAATTCCTCATCACGATTTTGCGCTCCGCTACCACTCACAAGCACTACTGCTTTATGCTTTTTGCCCCAAAATGGAGTCGTCAATGTGCCGGCAAATATCAAATCACCATTTTGGAAAGTAACCTCCTTGACATTATACACAAATGGTGGTTGAGGTTCTTGTGGGCGATTTAATTGAGCAGTCTCGGCCGTAGTGCGAGTAAGAGTTAAAGGTAATGACATTCCTTGAGTAAATGTTCCTGTTATTGATTTATCATCTTGAGCAATCACTCCTTTATAATTTGCTCGCAATGCAGGCATATCAATCTCTATTGAGTCACCCTCTACTGCGACCTTTCCGCAAGGGATATCCTTTGCGCCTTGCATAGGCGAATCAAGCGTTGCGCTCCACTCTCCATCATGAGCAATGTGGAACACGATAGGAAGATTTGCGACTTTACCCTTCCAATGCCCTACAAAATCAGCAGCCGAAACTACTAATCCACAAAGCAACATTACAAGAAACATACAATACTTGCGTCTCATAATTTTATTATTTTTCTAATTGTGAAAGAATTGTACGAAGTTGTTCATCGGTAGTAGTGAGTCGTGAGCGACACTCTGTGAGGAGTTCGGTTGCACGACGAGTATAGTCGGCCAATCTATCAATATCGCATTTATCACCTTGCATCATTTGCAATATTGAATCTAATTCGCTCACAGCTTCGGTATAAGTCATCTCCTTTACAGGCTTAAATTGCAGTTCGTTTGCCATAGTTAGTATAGTTTTTTATTTTGTTTCTGATATAATAGTGCCGTTTGCAAGAGTTGTTTCTATCTCTGTTCCCGATGGGATTTGCGATGCATCGGTTACGGCTTTCCCCTCAACACGAGTAATAGAATATCCACGACGCAAAGTGGCTTCGGGCGAGAGAGCGTTGAGCATCTCTTGCATCGAGTCAAGACGGTCATTGCGGCGGCGAAGCACCACATCGGTTGCCGATGCAATTGATTTCATAATATGTTCAAGTCGAGCGAGTTCGGGTGTAATGCGTCGAGCGCCTATTTGTGCCAATGACAACATATCGCCTCTCAATCGTGCCGATTCTCTTTCTATTGCAGTCAAAGGTGCTGTAGGCAATAATGCCTCATAGCGAGATAATTGCTCGTTACATCCGGCAATGCGGTCGCTCACTACTTGCAATATTGATGCGCCCATTGAACGAAGAAATTTCAACGCCTCATCTCCACGATTTATCAACCACTCGGCAGCAGCCGTTGGTGTTTTCACTCGCATATTAGCCACATAATCGAGCACAGTAATATCTCGTTCATGACCTATCCCCACAATTACTGGCAATGGGAATTGTGCTATATGAGCAGCTAAGTCATAATTTTCAAACGCCTCAAGGTCGCTCGTTGCACCGCCTCCACGAATAATAACCACACCATCCCATTCATCTTGTTGGGTTGCAATATCATTAAGGGCGGCAATAATCGTTGACGGAGCGCGATCGCCTTGCATTGTGGCTTCAAAAAGTTGAGTTTTGAAGTTTAGTCGTGAGGCATTATTGTATAACTGATTGATAAAATCGCCATATCCAGCAGCTCCACGAGCCGAAACAACGGCAATGCGCAGTGGCACTTCGCACCATTCGAGTTGGCGATTCATTTCAAGAATTCCATCTTTTTCAAGTTGCGCCAAAATTTCACGACGGCGACGCAGCAAGTCGCCCATAGTATATTCGGGATTAATGGCAGTTATCACAAGCGACATACCATAAACAGGATGCATCGATGCCGATGCTCGCACCATCACCTTTAGTCCCGATGCAAATCGTTGACCGGTAGCATTAAAGAAATCGACCGAAAGACGCGAATACACATTTGCCCATATCACTCCGCGCGCTTTGGCAAGAGTAGCACCCGTTTCGGGGTGTTTTTGCAACAGTTCCATGTAGCAATGTCCACCACGAGCCGACACATCACTCAACTCGGCAGTAACCCACACATTTTGTGTGTCGGGAACAGTCATCAACGCTGCAATGCGTTGATTGAGTTGCAATAGAGTGAGTGATTGTTCATTCATTATCAAAGGCTTTCTATAATACTATTGTTTCTTGAATTTTTTACCAGTCCATTTATAATTAAGTTGAGGACGAATCCATTTTGACACTTTTTGCCATGTAGTTTTATCGAAATATTCGCTCAAACGGTTGGCTATAGTCAACATTCCTGTCTCTACATCAAAGTTATAACTGGCAATTATGAATGGCACCACATTCTCCACATCGGCACGCACTTTTTTTCCCTCATCGGTGAGCCAGTCGGCTAACTTTGGTTCTACAAAAAATCGGTCGGAGGGGAGTTTTTTCCATTCAAAGTCATAAAATGCGATTTCACTGTCGGGCATAGGGATAGAGTGTGTCGATATGAGCACTATCACATCATAAACGGGCATTGACAACTGATAGCTCAACACCTCCGAGGCTTTTAACTCAATACAAGTAGTATCACTACAAGTTATAATACACGAATCTTCAAATACGCTCAACGATGGACGATTATACTCGCTTTCATAGTAATCAATCATATCAAGACGCGTGTTGTAATCTATTGACGGAAATATCTCTTGAGGCGCTTCAACAAACAAGTGTTTAGCAGCCACTTGTCGGCGATTTTCCTTTGCCATAAGCGACATACCGGCAACACATAGGCACATTATAATCAATATAAATCTTCTCATATCGTGTATAACGGTTTTCTTGATGTTTCTACTTCTTACGACGCGATATTTTCTTACCACCACGCCCTTTTCGCTTAAATTGTTCAAAGTTTTCGTTTTCATCTACATCATCGCCAGCTGCTTTCTTGCGATTGCGGCGAGCCGATGCTCGAGCATAATCGCGTTCGGGGTCGGCAATCTCGGTAAACACTCGTTTACCAAGAAAATCGCTACCTTTGAGCGAAGCCACCACACGCTTTGCATCACCTTTCTTCACATCAAATAGTGAATATCCGGGCAATAGGTCGATGCGTCCCACCTCAACACGGGCACCAGGCACCCATTTATTGATTATCTCAATGAGATTTCCTGCATAAAACCCATCACTTTTTCCAAGGTTGATATATACGCGAGCCATACCTTTTTCGGCCGTGCGACGATCTTTTTCTTTATCATTACGAGGTTTGTTATTCTCGCCTCGTTCTTTCTTCTCATTTTTGGGTTTCTTATCCTCTACAACCTCTATCACAGGCGCATCTTTGTAATATTCAAGTAGGCGATTAAACTCAAGCGAAAGAATGCGTTTCAACAAATCCTCACCCGACAGCCAACCAAGTTTACGGCTCACACCTGTGAAATATTTATCGATTTGTTCGTCGTTGACCTCAACTTGTTCCAATCGATGAGCGAGATTATAAAGTTGCTTCTCAATAATATGTTCGGGCGAAGGAACTTCTTTGCGTTCAAATTTTTTACCAATAATCTTTTCAATGTCACGAATTCGACTCTTTTCGCGAGAGTGAACAATCGACACCGACACCCCTGTGCGACCAGCGCGACCTGTACGACCCGAGCGATGGGTATATACAGCTGTGTCATCGGGCAATCCATAGTTTATCACATGGGTGAGTTCATCTACATCAAGTCCACGAGCAGCCACATCGGTAGCCACAAGAATAGAAATCACGCGGTCGCGAAATTTTTTCATTGTCAAGTCGCGTTGCTGTTGCGACAAGTCGCCATGCAATGCGTCGGCATTATAACCATCTTGAATGAGTTTATCGGCAATCTCTTGTGTATCGCGACGAGTGCGGCAGAAGATTATGGCATATATATTTGGGTTATTATCGGCAATGCGCTTGAGTGCAAGATATTTATCGCGCGCATGCACCATATAATAAATATGATTCACATTGGCAGCCCCTTCATTGCGTTGTCCCACAACAAATTCAACAGGGTCGTGCATATATTTCTTTGCAATCTTGCCAATTTCGGGGGGCATAGTTGCCGAGAACATCAACATTTTGCGTTGCTCGGGCACATACGATAACACCTCATTGATTGAGTCAAGGAAGCCCATATTTAGCATTTCATCGGCCTCATCAAGTATCACAGTGTGCACATTTTCGAGATGCGCCACTCCTCGTTTTATCAAGTCGAGCAAACGCCCAGGAGTAGCCACTATCACTTGTACTCCTTTGCGCAACGAGCGTATTTGGCTCTCAATGCTTGAACCACCATACACTGGCAACACTTTTACATCGGGAAGATATTTTGAAAAGTCGGCAAGGTCTTCGGCTATTTGCAAACAAAGTTCACGAGTGGGCGAAAGTATCACGGCTTGAGGTTCACGCAACGATGCATCAATGCGTTGCAATACTGGCAAACCAAACGCTGCAGTTTTACCAGTACCCGTTTGCGCCAACGCTACAACATCATTATCTTCTTTTAATAAGTGAGGAATCACTTTTGCCTGCACAGGCATGGGCATTTCAAAGCCCATTTCACTAATAGCAAGCAACAGTTCATCGCTCACTCCAAGTTCTTCAAATGTTTTCATTCTACAAAGATAACACTTTCAATCCACAAATTGCATAAAATTAGTCCAAACAAAGCCACTATTCTTCATATTCTCGGAAGGGCAGCCCCTTTTGCAATAACGAATTATAGAACTCAATTTTCTTGACTCCCAATTCATCAATTTTATCATACATATTTGGCTTTGACTTTGCTTTGTTATTTAATGCGTTAGAATATTCCGAATTGCTCGTTTCAAATGTTGAAACTATTATACTTCCTATCGTTTCATCAGCGGCCGATGCAATATATTTATTCTTTATCTCTTGTGCTTTAATGGTATAATTTTTTAATATTTGATAAGCAAAACTCATATATGGTGTCTTTTCAATTGAATCAGATGCCAATTGATAACAACCATTCAGTTGCTTCTTCATTTCATTTACCGCCAAATTTTTCGTTTCCTCCCATTGTTGGCGTTCGGCCTCGGTTTTGGCTTGAACATCACGAATTGAGTCAAATTGTTGCTGCGCAATAGTGGCTTCTTGTTTTGCTTCGGCGGCATCTTTTTGCGCTTTCACCATTGCATCGCGTGCGATTGAAAGCGAGTCGAGCAATTCGCGTTGTTGCTCCTCATTAATTCCTCCATCATTTAGCAAATATGACACACCAAGAACTGCGCCTATCAAAATCACAATTATCAGCCCAAATACTGGATGCCCACTGCGACGGAAATTGCGATATAGTTGATCGACATTCACCCAACGATCTTCGCGCTTCACACACAGGCACTTGCGCGCACAACCTCGATAATTATGAGGGAACATTTTTCGCAATATGTGCCCTAATGAATAAATATCACTGCGCGCATCGATATCTTCGCTTTGAGCCAACAGCTCGGGTGATGCATACTCACGAGTACCTCCCATTGACTTGGTCAAATAATGAGCATCGCTATTACTCAACCCAAAGTCGAGCAACTTCACATCATCATTTGCGCGTGAGATGAGAATATTCTCGGGTTTTAAATCGTTGTGTATAATTCCATTCTTATGTATATAGCTCACCACCTCAAGTAATTGAGCAAACACTCTACGACGGCTATCAATATCGGGATTTTCGGCAAGATATTCATTCAAATCACGCCCATCGATATACTCCATAACAATCCCAGGACCTACGGGCGATTGTTCTTCATAGGTATATACATGCGATAAATGATAATGTTGTAGCTTTATTGACAACTCATATTCACGCTTTAGCATAGAAAGTTGCATTGCCGTGTTGTCTTTCGTTGTCTTTATAATGAAATATTTGCCGGCTTTACTCACCCTATACAACCGCGACATGCTACCTTCTCTCAATAGCATCACATCTGTGTATGAGTCATTTAGATTCATTCCTGAAGTTACCGGGCGAAATGTTTCACTTATCATTTTCTCGTTTTTGGGGTGTTTTTATGGTTTTGCAATCCCAAAAATAGTAATTATTTTTGTAACTGTTATGAATTTTAAAACAAATCTACCCGAAATAGCCACATTACGCAGTCGCGTAAAAGAGAAATCCCAATTGGCTCTTGACACTCATTTCCATTTCATTCAATTGGTTGCTGAATTGGAAAAGGAGTTACACGAACACATGTCAGAAACCACACTTGAACGAGTGTGGGGCTACTCAACTCGTGGATATGATACCGTATCGCGACGCACTCTTGATGTACTCTCTCGATATATTGGAGCAAAAAACTGGGATAATTTTTGCAACATTCTTCGCATTGAGAGTGGCAAAGAGTCTGACCTATTCCTCACAAAAGCCATTAGCGCTCAATCTCTTAAAGAAGGTACTCGCTTATTACTTGGCTGGCAGCCCGACCGCATTTGCGAGATTAAATACCTCGGCAACAATCGCTTTGAAGTGATACGCACCGAAAATTCATCTATCAACCCCGGCGACAGTTTTTCTTGTCTTCTATTTGAAAAAGGGCGCGAATTATACCTTGATTTATTCCAACGCGCCGAAGAGAATGGCGAGCCAAATCCCGATGCTCGTTATGTAGTGGGGCAACGCAACGGATTGACTACTTTAGAAATAATTAAAGATTAAACCTTAATCAACAAAACATATCATTAGAGGTTGCTTTTTCTCAATTAGCAACCTCTATTTTTTATTTTTCAAAATTTTGGTATTTATTATATAATTATTGAGAATAATTTATATCTTTGCATATTACTCATTTACGAATAATAATCTTAAACCCTAAATATATGAAAAAATCTTTACTTTTAGCTTTGTCGGCTGCTTCAATAGCCCTAATGCCGACCATTTCAAATGCCGGTAGATATACCAAGACTATCGACATTCGTGGTGTTCAATACACCCTCGACACTGTTTTCCACGCAAAAGTAGGTCCTGGAACCACTCAAACCCAATTACAACTCAATGGTCCCACTTCTAACTTGCAAGTATTCTACCTCACCATTGACAAAACCACCCCTGGTGTATCAATGCGTGCGGTGTGTGCTACCGACAAAGTAGGTGGAACTGCAACTCCTTCATCAATGGCAAAAAACAAATCGACCGAAGGCCTTTCTTATTTTGCCGGAACCAATGGTGACTTCTACTCTACAAGCGGTAATGCTACCAACGGTTCTTCATTTGTAGGTCGTCCTACAACCTCTTGTACTGTTGACCGCGAAGTTTACAAAACTTCTAACTCTAACTACCAATTCACTATCGACACCGATGGCAATGCTCATGTGGGACGCCTTAACTACTACACTGGCACAGCTACTCTTGGCGATAAAGTTACACTCTTTAAAGGTGTCAATGTGATGTCACCAAGCAATGGTATCACTATATATACTCCTCGCTATTTTGGCACTACCAACAACACCGACAGAGCCGAAGCTTGTGCTGAAGTTACTGCAAAACTTGTTGAAGGCGACAACTTCTATGCAGGTGGCAAATATCGCATGGAAATCACTTCTACTGCAACAACCGATGGTGACCGTGCTATCCCTTCTGACGGCTTTGTTATCCATGGCAATGGCACCAGCACAAGTGGTTGCAACACTGGCGCAATCGACTTTGTAAAATCGTTAAAGGTTGGTGATATCGTGGAATTTGATCAAATTGTTCTCCTCGGCGACAAACGCATCTATCCTGCTCAAATCGTATCGGGCAACCCCAAAAATGTGGGTGGTGGCGAAACTCTCGATACCGAATCAGAACGCGCCGACGCATCGGCTCTTCACCCTCGCACATCGCTTGGTGTGAGCCAAACTGGCGATAGTATCATCATGATGGTTATTGATGGTCGTTCGGCTCAATCGGCTGGTGTACGCACATCAATGCTTGCCGATGTAATGCGCTATGCAGGTGCCTACGAAGCGCTCAATGTTGATGGTGGTGGTTCATCTACCCTCTACACTCAAGGTCTTGGCGTGCGCAACAACTGTAGCGATGGCAAAGAGCGTGCTGTAGGTAATGCTATCTTCGCTGTTCTTGAAGCTCCCGAAGATGATGTTGTTGCTGAAATTCAATTTAAAGATTGGGTAATGGAAGCTCCTAAATATGGTGCATATACTCCCACAATCTATGCTTATAACAAATATGGCAAAATGATTAACAACGACCTCAAAGGCTTTACACTCTCTTGCCCCGAAGGTCTTGGTGAAATCCTCAACGACTCTACCCTCTTTGCCATTGGCGAAGGCACTCACGCCCTCACTGCTACATACAATGGTGTATCAGCTACTATTCCTGTAACAATTAGTACTACTGGCACAGCCGAATTGAAATATGACTCAGTGCTCATCGATAACTATCGTGAATGGCCTGTTGATGTGCAAGCAATGGTAAATACTACCTATATGCCTCTCGACCCTCGTGCTCTTTCATGGTCATCGGGTGATGCTGCTGTTGCTACTGTAAACGAAAATGGTATCGTTAAAGGTCAAGCCAACGGTTCAACTGACCTCATCGGCTTGTTTGGTGATAGAGAATACAAATTAAACCTCACTGTTGAGTGTCCTACTTCTCGCACAATGCCTATCGACCCAGTAATCGTTGATTCAACTTGGTCAAAGAGCGTGAGTGGTGTTAAGGAATTAGCAATGAGCCAACTTCCTTCAGGCTTTGCTCTCGACTTCATCATTTCTTCTTCTCGTTCATCTAAAATCACCTTGTCAAAGGATATTAAGATTTGGAGTCTCCCCGACACTATCCAAATTCGCATCAACCCAGGCGCTCTTTCAATCACTAATGTAGGTATCAACCTTGTTCCTAACAATGGTCGTGCAGTAAACACCTCTTTCACTACAATTGAAGCTAATAAAGAAAATGTTCTTTCAATCCCAGTGAGCGCAATTGGCGACCCTAACGACATAGGCATCTATCCTATCTTGTTTAAATCAATCTCTATTTCACCCAAAGGCAAAACCAACGAAGTGGGCCACATCGACATAAGCGGATTTGAAGCTGTTTACAAAAACGCTCCCGAAGCTGGTGTAGAAGGCATTATCGCCGACGGTGCAAATATGCAATCATTAGTTGTTGCCCCCAACCCTGTTGCTCAAGGTGAAAATGCAGCCATCAACGCATCGGAAGATGCTACATGGGAAATCTACTCAATTGCAGGTGCATTGGTAGCTAAAGGTGAAGGCAATCAACTTGCTACTGCAGCCCTCGTAAGTGGCTCTTATATCGTGAAAGTCATCGACAACGATACTGTTGCAGTAGCTCAATTGATTATTAAATAATATACAACTCTAATAACATTGCCATAGGAGCGTGATGCTCCTATGGCTTTTAAATTATAATACCATGCGATTTATCATCTCTCTTGCTGCTGCATTGTTACTCTCCTTTTATGGCTATGCCAATCGCGTTGAGATGCTACAAGGGGCAGAGTTTACAGTTGACACCTTGCAACATTACAAGGCTGGACCTGGCACTACTCACACAGCACTAAATATGCGTTCCGAGACAAAAAATCTCAATGTATTCATCCTTGAAATGGATATGAAGGGATATGACAATGTTGAATATCGTATGGAAATAGGCAATGACACCACCCTCACCACCGAGCAAATCTCGAGCATTGCCAAACGAAAATCAAACGAAAACACTCACTATTTTGCCGCAGTAAATGCCGATTTCTATATTACCACTTCATATGTGCCCCAATATGCCGGACAACCCCATATGGATTGCATAATGAATGGAGAAATTGCTGGAACAGGTTATCTCGCAGCTGCCGATTATGGCCATTTCTTTATGGACTATAACAAAAATATGTGGTGTGATAATCCTACTCAATCATTCACAATCAGTTTGCCCGACGGCACTGTTGTGAATCTCCCTCGCATAAACCAAGATATTTACGACAACGAAATAGTTCTATTTAACTCAAAATATGGCCGTCAAACCCGCGTGAGTGGTTGCACCGATGTGAGAGTGCGACTTGCCGATGGCGAATCATGGGGAATAAATCGACCCATAAAACTCATAGTCACTGCCGAGCCCACTACAGCTGGATGCACTCCCATCACTCACGACGAAGTTGTTATTAGCGCAATGGGAGCCGAAAAAGAAGCTCTTTTGGCCAAACTCAAAGTTGGCGACCAACTTACATTAAATTGCAATATCTCTCTACAAGATTATAGTATTTCACCCGACATAAAGGAATGTAGCGGTGGCGATGTAGTCATCCTTAAACGAGGTGAAGTCATATACGAAGCAATACGCTTCATTAATAGTCGCGACAGCAACAACCCTCGCACAATGTTTGGCTACAACGAAGACCGTAGCAAAATGGTGTGGTGCATTGTTGATGGTCGTGGTGTTTCTACCGGCTGCACATACCCCGAAGGTGCCGACTTGATGAAGATTCTCGGTTGCTACGATGCTGTCAATGTTGATGGTGGGGGTTCGTCGGGAATGTATCTCGAGCCTTTTGGAATCGTCAACCACCCCAGCGACGGCAAAGAACGAGCCGTTTCAAATGGTCTATTTGCCGTTTTAAATGCCCCCACCGATAATGTTATAACCGAAATAAGATTTGCCGACTGGAGCGTAAAAATGCCCAAATATGGCAACTACACACCTGTAATTTACGGATACAACCAATATGGGCTACTCATCGACACCAATGTCAACGATTACACCCTTTCATGTAGCAGTGAATTGGGCGACATAATTAATGAGGGTTCTACCCTATTTGCCAAAGGCGATGGCTGCCATATGCTTACAGCAAGCCTTGGTAATGTTACAACAACCATCCCCGTAACAATCGAGGGAGGTGTGCCATCATTCCGCCTCGACAGTGTTGTTGTCAACTCTTTCTATGACTACACAATGGAAGTTGTGGCCACCGTATCTGGCCGTCAAATGCCTCTTGACAATATTGCATTAGACTGGAGCGTTGCCGATAACTCTACCGCTTCGGTTGATGAAAATGGTATTATTCATGGAATCAAAAACGGCACAACTCGCGTTTATGGCATAGTTGACAACATTAGCGACACTATCATCGTGAAGGTTGAGATTCCCGAAGTGCGCTACCACGATGCCGAAACAAATATCGACATTTCTACATGGAAACTCACCAAAAGCGGCGTAAAAAACCAATCGGTTAGCGCATTAGGCTCTAATGGCATTGCTGTTGACTACACTATCAGTTCATCACGCAACGCATATGTGAGACTCTCTAAAGAATTGGCAATATGGAGCCGTCCCGACTCTATTGAGTTGCAACTCAACCCGGGCAACGCCACTATTAAGCAAATAACCGTTCAAGCAACACCAAGCCATGGTGCTAAAGCCACAAATATAACAATAACCCCCACACTCATTGCCAACACCATTAATCGTGTGGTAATACCTGTAAGCGACATTGCCAATGCCAATGATGCCGGCATATATCCTCTCACGATCAATGCCATTTCGGTTTACTTTGGCGATGCAGTAAACACCGTGGGACGCATCGAAATACCTCATATCTATGGTGTTCACACAGCAATTGCGCCCGATGCCGGAGTAGAAGATGTGTTAATCGACAACGCTTCAACTACACTTTTTGCCTACCCCAACCCCGCATCTCAAGGCGAAACAATCACACTCAATATTCACGACAACATACCCTACAAGATATATACCATTACAGGCTCATTAATAGCCTCCGAGATTGGAAACACGATTAATACCAGTATTCTTGTGCCAGGGGTGTATTTCATCTCTTGCGACAATCTAACGACTAAAATAATTATTAAATAACATAACTTTTTTATGAAAAAAACTCTTTTAATCTCACTTGCCCTATTAGCCCCCTTTGCATCGTGGGCGGCAAAGCAATGGACTTTGCAAGGCAACACTTACACAGTTGATACATTGTATCACGCTCCCATTGGACCAGGAACTACCCAAACATCGCTTCGCGTGGAGGGTGCCTACAACCTCAATGTATTCTACACAACTACCGACCTCGCTCACCCCAATGTGGAAATGCGAGTAGCTCCTGCCAACAAAAATTCTCTTGCTGGTGGTGCTGCTGTATCAAAAATGGCTCAAGCCAACACCACCGATGAGGTACAATATTTTGCAGGCGTGAATGCCGATTTCTTTGGCTATAGCAAACCCATTGGCTCTACCGTTATCAACAACGAAATATGGTATGCCAACAACAACGGTTGGACTGGCTGGGGCATCGATGCCGATAAAAAAACATTGTTGGGCAACTCTACATTTAGCGGTACTGTTACTTCAAGCAATGGCACATCGGCCAAACTCACATCGGTCAACAATGCTCGTGCCGAAAACAACCTCGTTATCTATACTCCTAAATATGGCACTACATCGGGCACTAACGACTATGGGTATGAAGTAATCATCACTCCTGTTGAGGGCACTTTACGTTTTGGCACTATGGAGATGACCGTTGCCGAGACTCCTCATGTAAAAGGTTCGACTACAATTCCTGCTGGTAGTTATGTACTTTCGGGCCACGGCACAGCAGCAACATTCGTTTCGGGCCTCACTCAAGGCGAAAAAATCACCATCGACACCCAAATGAAGCTCGGCGACAATACTATTATCCCTACACAATTGGCTGGTGGACAACCTATGATTCTTTCGGGAGGTGTAGTTCTTAACACCGAGAGCGCTCTTGACCACTTGACTGCACTCAATCCTCGCACCGCCGTAGGTTACGATGCTACTGGCACAAAACTCGTGTTGCTCGTTGTTGATGGTCGCTCTACTGCATCTCAAGGTTGCGTATCAAAAGTACTTGCCGACATTATGCGCGAAGTGGGTTGTAGCGAAGCTATGAACTTCGATGGTGGTGGTTCTTCGGCTCTTTACACCAAGGTGCTTGGTGTGCGCAACGACCCCAGCGACGGCAAAGAACGCGCCGTGACAAATGGTGTGTTTGCCGTATCAAATGCCCCTGTTGACAACACTGTTGCAGCTCTCGCTTTTGAAGATTTCAAAACAGCGCTACCTAAATATGGCTTCTATAACCCTCGCGTGTATGCGTTCAATAAATATGGTGTATTGATTTCTGACGACTTTGAAGGAGCTACCCTATCATGTCCTAAAGAATTGGGCGAAATCGTTGAAAATGGCACTATACTATTCTCTAACGGCGAAGGCTCACACGTGCTCACTGCAACTTATGGTGATGCCAAAGCCGAGGTTATCGTAACAATAGGCAGTGGTGCTCCATCATTCCGCCTCGACAGTGTAGTAGTTGACTCTTATAACGACTATGCAATGGAGGTAACTGCAATCGTTGGCGACAAAGAAATGCCTCTTGAAAACTCGGCATTGACATGGAGCGTTATGGACAACTCTATCGCCACCGTTGATGCTGCAGGCGTAGTGAAAGGCATTAAAAATGGCACTACTCGTGTAATTGGAGTCGTTGAAGACTTCTCCGACACTATCCTCGTTAAAGTAGAAATCCCCGAAATACGCTACCAAGATGCTGAAACAAACATCGACATCGCTACTTGGAAACTCACTAAGAGTGGTGTTAAAAACGAAGCAATAAGCGCATTAGGTTCTAATGGTGTTGCTGTTGACTACACTATCAGTTCTTCGCGCAACGCATATGTGAGAATGGCTAAAGAATTGGCTATTTGGAGCCGTCCCGACTCTATTGAGTTGCAACTCAACCCAGGCAACGCTACAATCAAACAAATCACCATTCAAGTGTCGCCAAGTCAAGGTGCAAAAGCATCTAACATCACTATCACTCCTACTCTCACAGCCAACACCGTTAACCGCATTGCAATCCCTGTGAGCGAACTTGCCGACATCACCGACGCTGGCATTTATCCTCTCACAATCAATGCTATTTCGGTTTACTTTAGCGATGCAGTAAACACTGTAGGACGCATCGAGATTCCTCATATCTACGGCGTATATACAGCTATTTCACCCGATGCCGGTGTCGATAATATTATAGCCGACAATGCCAACGATGCACTCATCATTGCTCCTAACCCTGTTGAAGCAGGTGCAGTAGTTACAATTAACGCATCGTCTCAAGCATCATACACCATCTATAACGCAGCAGGTGCATTAATCGCTAAAGGCTATGGCAATCAAATCGCCACAAACGGCCTCTCTAATGGCATCTACATCGTTTCGGTGCTCGATAACGGCACACAACGCACCGCACGCCTTGTAATTAAGTAAAAATTATTCTTCCTAATAAACGAAACAACCATCGGTTCACTCCGATGGTTGTTTTTTGTTTATCTCTTTATTTGTATCAGATGAACCTTTATCAAGAACAAATGCGTGCAAAGTATGTGTGAACATCTCAACATGAATAACCTCGTAGTTGAGTGCATTAGCCCGAAACCTCCTTTTATTACAATCCACTCCATATGCATCTCATAGACGCAAAACCATCTTATAGCATAAATAAAGGCGTTCATATCATCTCAACCCTGTGGGAAATATAGCGGGTGGTAAGTTTCTATCCCGAGAGTATCGCTTCGCTCACCTCCTCCGGTTATTGCAAAACATTTCGCTTTCACGTGCTTCGCGCGCATAGTCTCTTCTAGAACCTTTAAAACTCACGGCCTCGCAATTAGCCGCTCCTCTTCATTGCATCTCACAGCGCTATGTGTAATAGCATTTTTACTCCCTTAATATCGTGTTTTGCCCTATATCATGTGATTACTATATCAAATCGTTATCGTGGGGTTGGCACGTTGTAGTCATGTACTGATACCAAACCATTTTACCTCCACATTTCCCATCGTTGCCCCATTACCATAAAAAAGCGAGCAGCCCAATGGACTGCTCGCTCATTATAGAGGGGTTATTGTTAATTACTTAACATAAACTTTAGATGCTTTTTTGCCTTGAACTTTAATGAAGATACCATTAGAAGGTTCAGCAACTTTCACACCTTGGAGGTTGTAGTATTCAACTGGAGCATCGATTTCTTCCATTTCTTCAACTACGATGTTTTCAACACCACTTGGATCTGCTTTTGGTTCAACTGCGAAGCAAAGTTTTTCAGCAACTGTACCAGGAACATAGTGGTAGATGTAAACTGAGTAATCGTTGTTAGGAACTGCGATGAAGCTACCCATACAAGCACCAAGACCCGCTTTTTGACCTTCAGTCCAAGTAGCTACGCAAGTACCTTCTTCGTCATAGATAGCGAAGTTAGAACCACGAGTACCGGTTGTACCGTCGGTAGTTACAGGCATGATGAAGTATTTTTTGCCATAGAGTTCGAACCAATCGAAACCTTCAACTGATGCGTTAGCAGTAGTATAGTTACCAGAAGCAGCACCAAATGTCCAAGCTTTAGCCATGTCGGTGTTGCCATCATTCCATGCCCATACGCTACCAGGAGTACTACGAGAACGCATAATGAATGCATTTGAAAGGTCATTATTGTCGTCCATGAGGGCATCGATTTCAGCTACAGTTGCAAATGCAGGTTGTGGACAGCAAGAAGTTGAAAGACCAACACCAGCGATTGCGTTAGTTACTTGAGTGTAGTCAGTATCAACTGCACCATTCTTAATCTTAACAACAAGCACTTTAGTACCACCATTAGGAACGATGAATGCATAACCACCTTCGCTTGAAAGCATGTTACCACGGATACGGCCTAATTGGTCGAAACGAGCAGGAGTATAACCTTCGATAGCGCTCAAGTCAATTTTGTAAGTTGATTTGAGGTCAGCTGAGATAACTGCGAAGTTTTGTCCTGAAGCTACACCAGAGAAACCAGTTGATACGAGGAAGTTACCAGCGTCGTCACAACCGATAGCAGTTGAGATAGTTTGTCCGTAGTATTCTGAAAGTGCAGAAGCAGGGTTGTAGTAAGTAGTGTTCCCTGTAGCAGAAACTTCAACGAGCAAGTTAGTTGATTTATCAGTTACGATAAGTTTGCCGTTAGATACAGCTGCGAAACGGAGGTCGCCACCAGTAGCCAAACCAGGAACGCTTGAAGTATTTTGCCATACTTTAGTAAGACCTGTTGGGATAGCAGCTTCAGCAGTACCCTTCAACGCAACAGTCTTAGTTGTAGCACCAGCAGCCGACAATGTAAGAGTTGCAGTGTGAGTACCAGCAGCAGTAGGACGGTAAGTTACTGTGATGTCACCACCATCTTTACCAAGAGAAGTTTTGTCGATAGCAAATGAAGCATTGCCCGAAAGTGTAGCAGTAATGTTGCCCGTAAGGAGTTGAGCACCTACTGATACTTTTTGAGTTGTAGCAATGTTTTCAGTTGTTTTGAATGCTACTTCAGCTGGAGCAGTGATTTCAGGAACTTTTTCGTAAGTGTAAGTAGGAACTGTACCATTTTTGTAGTAAGCGATACCTTGGTTGTGAATCAATACCCACATTTCAACACCCTTGTCACCATTTACATTAACACAGATGCTTGAAGAAAGAGTAGTGTTACGAGTTTTAGAACTCATACCAGCTGATGGATAGCTACCAGAGTTCTTAAGACCTTCAACAGCCCAACCAGCGCTACCGTCGATGAGGATAGCACGACCACCAAGAAGAGTAGTAGTTTTGATTTCGTCAGCAGTAGCAGTAGAGCCAGCTTTAGTTACAGCTTGATAGTCAGCTGCAAATGCATATTTGTTACCTTTGAAAGTGAAAGGAACGAAGTCGTTACCACAACCATGGAATGCAGCTTCAACATTGAACGCTGTCAATGGAAGAGAAGTAGTCAATTGACCATTACCAGTGATTTGTGATGGCAAGTATTGTTGACCACATACCCAGTAGTTGTTACCTTCAGGAATAGCACGAGGAGACATACCGATGATGAAACCGTCGATATCAGCAACTACAGGAGTTTTTGATGCAGTACCATTAGAAAGAGCATAAGTAACAAGTGAGTTACAGTTGCCGTTCTTAGTGTTACCATCAGCATCTTTATAATCACGAGTTTGTTGAGCTAAGTAAACGAGTTTACCGCTTGTCAAGTTACCTTGAACTTCGATAGCGTCACCAATACGAGTCATACCACCGAGGTCGGTAGTTTCAAGAAGTACGCGAGGTGCAGCATCATCATTATCCCAAATGTAAACTTTGAGAGTTTTCATTGTTTCATTAGTTGCCAATGCGATGTTAGTACCGATGATTTTACCATCAACGTAAGCAACGTCAACAAGTTTCAATGCACCACCTTCAACACCTGTCATGTTAAGGTCTTTGATGTGTTCAGCAGTTTGAGCTTTGATAACTTTCACAACACCATTAGCAGCGTCAACTACATAAAGTTTACCGTCGCCAAATGCCATGTTACGATAGTTAGTCCAGTTAGCCATCCAAGCAGCTTTCTTGTTAGAATTTTCAGAGTAGTTCCAACCTTCAGTGAACTTCAATGGAGGGTTCTTAGCTGTACCAGTTACAACCATAGAAGCTTTGTGAGTTCCACTTACGAATGAGATAGTAGTAGAGTGTGAACCAGCTGATTGAGGTTTGTAAGTAACTTCAAATGTACCACCTGATGTGCCGAGAGAAGTTTTGTTGATAGAGAAGTTAGTGTTATCGCTATTTGAGATAGTGATGTTAGCAGAAAGTGAAGTACCTGTTACAGTAATAGTTTTAGCAGAAGTGTTACCTACAGCAGTTTCACCGAAGCCAGTAGAAGTTGGATTCAATGAGATACCAGTGTCAACACCTTCGCTCATGTTAATGTCGTTTTGAGTAGCAACATTGTTTTGAGCTGTTACAGTTTTAGTAACTGTTTTATAACCATTCTTTTTGAATGTAAGAGTATATGTACCAGCAGGAACGAAGAATGCATATACACCATTACATTTAGAACCAGTAGTTACACTTTGGTTAAGACCATTACCGCTCAATGTTACAGTAACATCGTTCAAAGCGAGGTAAGAGTCACGGCCACGAGTTGTGTAGTTAGAGTAACCACAACCTTTAGATGTATCACGAACGTCACCCACGATGCAACCAGGAAGAGCACCAGAACCACCAGGAGCTGTCAAACGAGCTACAGCAATTTGCCATGCGAGGAACTTGTTGTAGAGTGAAGATTTGAAACGCAATGATTCAGGACGGTAGTCGTGGAACCAAGTTTCAACCAAGTAACCAGGTTGAGTGTTGGTACGAAGCACACCATAGTGCCATCCCATCAAGTCGTAGTCGGCCATTGAACGAGGTGTTCCGTAAGTATATTCTGACAAACAACCATTTTTATAGTTGTTATAAGAATCCCAATATGCCATACGCTCTGAACCACCAATGTGGTTAGAAGAGTTTTGACCTTTATAAAGAGCTACGTGGTAGTTAGCACTTGCATTAGCACCGTTAGAGTGCATAGAGATGAAGTAACCACCATAAGAAGATGAATAAGTAGCGATTGAAGTCAAGTTCAAGTCAGAAGAAGATGTATTAGTTGTACGAGACATCTTTACTGTACCACCATTCTTTTCCAAGAATTTTTGCATGTGGAATGCACGGTCGAGGTTACCTTCTGATTCATAGAAATATTCACCACCTGAAAGCAATGGCATTGGAGTAGGACGGTCGTCTGATTCGAAACCACCGTGACCTGCGTTCACATACCATTTACCACTCTTATTATAGTTAGAACTTATTGATGTATTTCCGTTCTTGTAGTTAGCAGGAGAAGAAAGCGCATAAGTTCCAGTATAGTTTGATGCTACATCATAAGCATAAGTGACAGCGTCGGCACCAAAAGCGACACCAGCCATTAATAATGCTGAAATTAATATCTTTTTCATGGCTTATTTTTCTTTAATAGTCATTAAATAAAGCTTGCCATCTTCAGTGTGGAATGCAATTTTGCAACCATCGGCACTAACCGCAGGGAAAGTTTTGATTTCAGAAGATGTAGTAGAAAGTTGTTGTAGGTTTTTACCATTTGCACCAATGATGAAGATTTCACCTTTAGTCAAGTAGTAACCATCATGGTCTTCATTGTGACCTACAACATGAGTGTTACCACGCCATTGTGGACAGTTCATTTCACCAAGGTTTACAACATTCTTACCATTGAGGTCACAAACGAATGAATTGTTTGCACAGTGGAAAAGAATTTTTGATTTGTCTGGAGAAAGACTTACCCAGCAATATTGAGGATCCCATGAACCATATTGACCTTTAAGTGGGTCGAGTTCGATGCGACGGCCGTTGTTGTAAACAGCAATCTTAAGATCTTCTTCTGCTACGAATACTTCGTTAGGCAATTGAACTGCTGAGATAGGACGAGTTACTTGTTTAGTTGTAACTTTACCTTGCAAACCTACAGAAACTTTACCATTAACAAAACTTACTTGATTGAAGTGGTCAGCTTTTTGAAGAATAGCTGTACGCTCCAATGTGTTAAGATTGATGCTGTAAAGCGAGTTACCTTGGATTTCATCATCTTTTTGACGCACTACCAAAGTTTTACCATCTTCGCTGATAGCAGGCATCCAGCCAGCACCGCGCATGTCGGTAATTTTTTGATACTTTTGAGTTTTAAGATCGATGATACCAATACCATCATAACCGGCAGAAGAAACCAAAAGTGAATTTCCATCGGGTGTAAATTTAGGATGGAAAATGTCTTCTACCCCTACTGAAAGTTGTTGAGTACTAACAACTTCAAATTGCTGTGCTTGAACTGTTAATGCAGCTACTGCAGCAAGTGTTAACACGAGTTTTTTCATGTAGAAATTGGTTTAAGAAGTTAATTAATATGATTATTTATAATTAGATTTATGCACTATAAGTTGCAAATATACAGATTTATTTATTAAAAAAATATAAACCCTCTTTGCAATTTAACTTTTATTAAGCATTTTTATATACTCTAATTTCGTTAAAAAACAAACTGATTTATCGGCTAATAGAAAGGATAATTCTACCCAAAACGAACAAAACTGCAAACAAAATAACAATTATTGCAGCACATGGCACATTGATAGCCGCCGAAATAAACAACCCCACTACGCCACACACTATCGAGATTATCATTGATAGCAACACCATCATTTTAAATCGTGGAGCAAACATTTCGGCAATCATCTGTGGCAAAGTGAGCATTGACATCAAAAGCATTATGCCCACAAGACGAATGGTGAGCACTATGCACACAGCTACCATAGCAGTCATCAAATATGAGATAATTTTTACAGGCATTTGCGACACTCGTGCAAAGTCTCTATCAAAAGCGCACGCAATTATTTGATTATAAAAAAACGCAAAAAATGCCACAAGTATCACGGTATAAATGGCAAATGCCCATAAATCACTGGTTGAAATCGTCAAGATATTTCCAAAGAGAAATGCATTGAGCTCGGGGACATATCCTGGTGTGAGGAATATAAACAACACCCCTATTGCCATTCCTAACGCCCATACCACAGCAGTAGCCGAGTCTTCACGCACTCGATAACGCTCCGACATCCACTCTACTCCTGCCGAGGCTGTTATAGCAAATACGGCTGCCATCATAATAGGATTTACCCCAAGATAATAACCCAACCCAAGTCCGCCAAAACAGGCATGCGTCACGCCACCCGATATTGAAACCAAGCGACGAGTTATAATATATGTGCCTATAAATGCTGCAGCAACACTTATTATCACAATGCCGAGCAATGCATTGGTAAAAAATGAATATTGTAATAGGTCGAGCATCTTAATGCATTTTCATTAAATTACACATATATTATATAACAAAACATATAGCCTCTTTGTTATTCAGGAACTAAATTTTCATCAAACGGGATATCGGCATCAACTAAAGTAAACCCTGCTTCAGATAGGTGATTCCAATATTGAGGATACGACTTTGCCACTACCTCAATGTTATTGACAACCAGCCCAGGAATATACAATGCAGCAGGAGCAAAAGCCATTGCCATGCGATGATCATCATAAGTGTCGATGCTGGGCATCTCAAACACCGGATGTTGTTCTCCGTCCCAAATAAGTACCGAATCTTGCTCAACTCGAAGGTCAAAACTCAACTTCGCCAACTCGGCTTTTAGAGCCTCCATGCGGTCGGTCTCTTTGATTTTAAGTGTCGCTAAACCACTCAATTTAAACGGAATGCGCAACATGCAACATGTAACAGCAATCGTCTGTGCAATATCGGGTTGTTCACTTAAATTGAGTTCAATATGCGACCGTTGCTCGGGCGATGGCATAAGCGACAACTCGCCATCTTCAAACTGCGAATCTACGCCCAACTCTTCAAAATATTTCATCAAACGGCTATCGCCTTGAGAACTTTCCTCATACAATCCTTTTAACGCTATACACCCAGCCGAAAGTGCCGAAATCTCATACCAATATGACGCAGCACTCCAGTCGGCCTCAACATCAAATGCCACAGCTTTATATGTAGCATGGGGCACTTTAATTACATTTCCCTCAAAGTCACATTTCACTCCACAATGACGCATCATTGAGAGTGTCATCATGATATATGGGCGCGATGTAATTTCTCCTTCAAGGTCAATCTTCAACCCTTGCTTCATCAATGGCGCCACCATGAGCAACGCCGATATATATTGCGAACTTATTGAAGCGGGCAAGGACACCTCCCCTCCTTCAAGTTCTTGACCTTCAATGCGCAAAGGAGGAAACCCATCATTTTCAATATATTCTATTTTAGCGCCACACTTGCGAAGAGCATCTACAAGTGCACCTATAGGACGCTGACGCATACGAGCCGAACCATCGAGTGTGACTATGCGTCCTGGCTTCGATGCAAAATAAGCAGTCAAAAATCGCATCGCCGTTCCTGCTGCCCCCACATTTATCTCATTGCCATCAGCAGCCAATGCCGCTACCATAGCATCGGTATCATCACACTGCGCTATAGCATCAAGTGGCAACGCATTGTGAGTGAGCGCATTTATTATCAAAGCCCTATTGCTAATGCTTTTTGACAAAGGGAGAGTGATTGTTGCATCAATCATCTCCTCGGGTGGGAATATGCGATAATTCATCTCAATTATTTATATTATAACGCCTTAACAGCATCGGCAAGCGATTGCAATGCTTCTAATATCACTTTGCGTGGCGACCCTATATTCAAGCGCATAAATCCCGCGCCTTCTTCGCCAAACATAGTGCCATCGTTAAGCGCCAAATGAGCCTTTTTAACAAACAAATCAACCAACTGTGGTTGAGTTAATTGCAAATCTCTACAATCGAGCCACAACAAGAACGATGCTTGAGGACGGAAGATTTTAATTTGTGGGATATTTTTTTCTAAAAAGTCTTCTACCATGTCGATACTACCCTCAACATATGCGAGCATCTCGTTCAACCATTCTTCGCCATGAGTATAAGCCACCTCGGCTCCTATTGTGGCAAACAATGTAGGCGAGCTAAACTCGTTTACTTCAAGCCAATGGTAAAACTCGTCGCGTAGTTTTTCATCCTTTATCACCATCCATGAGCTCACCAATCCAGGGATGTTGAATGTTTTAGAAGGAGCTCCGAGGGTAATTGTAATAGCACGCGCATCATCGTTAACCGATACAAACGGGATATGTGGCTCACCATACAACATCAAGTCGCCATGAATTTCATCAGAAACTACAACCACACCATTCTCACGGCATATCTTTGCCACTTGACGCATCACATCGGCATCCCATTGAATCCCTACGGGATTGTGAGGATTGCACAGAATCATCATTTTAGGACGCTCGGCTTCAACAACTTGGCGCATTTGTTCCAAATCCATTTCATAACCTCCATTAACAAGTCGCAATGGATTATTTACCACTACTCGGCCATTCCCCTCAATAACCTTCTTAAAAGGGTGATATACTGGCTGTTGTATAAGGATTTTATCGCCTGGTTGTGAAAAATAATTAATAGCATATGCTATACCTCGCACCACACCAGGAACAAAGGTCAATTCTTCGCGAGCAACATCAAATTGATGACGATTTTTCAACCAGTTAATGATTGATTGCCAATAACTTTCGGGGGTTGACGCATACCCATAAATGGGATGGTCCACTCGTTGCTTTAATGCGTTAGAAATCTCAGGGCACACTGCAAAGTCAGTGTCGGCAACCCATAGTGGTGTCAAATTTGCATCACCAAACAATAATTGCAAAGCATCACACTTCAATGCCCCACTTGCACAACGATCAATTTCTTGATCAAAGTCATATTTTCCCATTGGTCAAAAGGTTAAAAATCGATTTTTGATGTTCTTTTTATGATATTTTTGCCAAAAACTTTAGTTAAAGCAAAATTTTCTACAAAAGTAATACTTTTTTTGTGATTGTTCCGTGTTTTTTCCGTATGTTTGTATAATGAAATTACGGTAACTCAATCTGTAACACCTATCTCTAACCGCATTTAAAAATTATGGAGCGACATAAATTTGACACAATAGCCGAAGAAGCAATGATTGAAGAAGCTTTTCAAGATGTGCTCAACGGCTATCTCGCAAGCAACCACCGAAAAAAAGTGGAGAAGATTACGCGCGCCTATAATTTTGCCAAAGAAGCACACAAGGGCGTGCGACGCCGTTCGGGTGAACCATATATTTTACACCCCATTGCCGTTGCCAAGATTGTGAGTCAAGAGATTGGATTGGGCTCTACCTCTATATGCGCTGCATTGCTCCATGATGTGGTGGAAGACACCGAGTACACGATAGAAGACCTTGAACAAAATTTTGGCAAGAAAATAGCACAAATCGTTGCTGGATTAACAAAAATTTCGGGTGGGATATTTGGCGACAAGGCCTCGGTTCAAGCCGAAAACTTTCGCAAACTACTTCTCACCATGTCGGAAGACATACGCGTGGTGCTAATAAAGATGGCCGACCGCCTACACAATATGCGCACATTGGGGTCAATGGCACCCAACAAGCAGTATAAAATTGCCGGCGAGACACTCTATATCTATGCTCCATTGGCTCATCGATTGGGACTTTTTTCTATCAAAAGTGAACTCGAAGACTTGAGTTTCAAATATGAACATCCGGCAGCCTATCAACGCATTAGCGACCAAATAAAAGAGTCGGAGCTGCATCGCAATGAAATTTATAAAAAATTTGCGACACCCATCAAGACCAAACTCAAAGAGATAGGGCTCAAATATGAAGCGAAGGCACGCATGAAAACGGTATATTCGATATGGAACAAGATGGAAAAGAAAAAAGTTCCATTTGAAGAAATATACGACATCTATGCTATGCGCATCATCTTTGACTGCGACGACCCAGCCCAAGAAAAAGTCACCTGTTGGAATATATATTCTATCATTACCGACCTTTACAAACTGCATCCCGACCGCACTCGCGACTGGATTAGTAGCCCCAAGGCGAATGGATATCAAGCTCTTCACCTCACCGTAATGGGGCCTGAAGGGAACTGGATTGAGGTGCAAATACGCAGTCGTCGCATGGATGAGATTGCCGAAAAAGGTTTTGCTGCTCACTGGAAATACAAAATAGGCGAAGGTGATGAAGAATCGGAACTAAATGTGTGGCTACGCACCATTAAGGACATTCTCGACAATCCCGAGCCAAGCGCAATCGACTTTCTCGACACCCTTAAACTCAACTTGTTTGCCTCTGAAATTGTAGTGTTTACCCCCAAAGGCGAACTACTCACCTTGCCCAACAACTCAACTGTGCTCGATGTTGCTTTTGAGTTGCACACTCAATTGGGACTACACTGTATAGCCGGTAAGGTAAATCATAAACTCGTTCCACTATCTCACAAGTTAAAAAGTGGTGACCAGGTAGAAGTCCTCACTTCTCAATCACAAAAACCTCGCGCCGAGTGGATTAACTTCCTTGCCACAGCCAAAGGCAAAACTCGCTTACGCGCGGCCCTACGCCGTGAGCAACAGCCTGTCATTGAAGAAGGAAAAAAAATTTTTAAAGAGTTCCTTCAACGAAACAACCTTGTGGCAACCAACGAAGTCATCACAAAGATATTGGGTACACTACACTTTGCCAACCGCGAAGAACTACACCTTGCCCTTGGGCTAAAAGAAATTGTTTTAAACGACAATATGGTGAAATTCCTCACCAAGCAAGATTCTAAATCACTATTATCAAAGATATTCCGACGCAAATCGTCAAACAAAACCACCGAGAAACCTCTCGCCGAGAAAACAATCAACACTAAAGAAGCCTATATTCTCAAACATGATGAAAATGGTGCCAATTTCAAAATTGCCGATTGTTGTTGTCCTATCCCTGGCGATGAGGTATTAGGATTTATTGATGAAGACAACGAGGTAGTAGTGCATGCCCTTGACTGTCCTCGTGCCATAGCATTGAAGGCAAGTTACGGGTCACGCATTCTTTCGACCGAGTGGGATGTGTCAACAGGAAAATTCCTTGCAACAATACACATTGAGGGGCTCGACCGTTTTGGGATTTTGCAAGAACTCATTCAATTGATTTCGACCAATCTCTCAATCGATATTCGTCGTCTTAATATTGAAGCAAAAAACGAAGTATTCAGTTGCGAGCTATCGGTTCTCGTTGATGATAGCCAAGTCGTGACCGACCTTTGTAATAAAATAAACAAAATTAACGGAGTAAAACAAACGCGTCGCGTGTATTAAATCCAATTCATATCATGAATTTTAACTCAAAAAAAACAACATCACACATCCTATGGTTAATTCTTTCCATAGTAGCCATAGTATATTTTATTCCTCGTAGCGAGGAAGAGACTCTCACATATGAAGAAAACAGGCCGTGGGATCATGGCATGCTCAGCGCACCGTTTGAGATATACATATATCCCGATACTGCCGAGGTTATTGATTCGCTCAACAAGGCATTTACCCCCATATGCCAACGCAACGCCGTAACTCTCGATAGCGTCATTTCTATCATATCTCAAAATCCGTTGATTTACCAACGCGTTGCCCCTAAAATCATCTCTCAATATGAGCAAGGAGTAGTTGATGCCGAAATGTATGAAAAAATCGAACGCGGACAGTTACCCACTATACGCATTCTCGATGGCAAATTCCTCAAAAAAGTTTCAACCGAAGACTTCGTATCTCCTCGCAAGTTATATCTCATGATTGACTCTTTAGTGCAAGACTCTATCTCCCGCAAAGTCCTCAAAAGTGTCAATCTCCAACAACACTTAATCCC
Source organism: Muribaculaceae bacterium (assembly GCA_045646905.1). Taxonomy (GTDB): domain Bacteria; phylum Bacteroidota; class Bacteroidia; order Bacteroidales; family Muribaculaceae; genus RGIG4079. Next base: position 82,359 of record JAZRLP010000024.1, on the reverse strand, counting down.
CAACATCGTTATCAACGAAGAGCAATCAAACAAGGCTTACGATGAAGACTTGGCTCGAGCGACTGCTCCCATAGGCATCATAATGCAAAACGAACGCATCATTGACCGTGGCGAAATCGTTACTCACAAGTTGTTTCGCGTGCTCAACACATATCAAGAGATGCTCAAACAACAATCGCCCGAATCAAGCCGCTCTAAATGGTTCAAGATTTTGGGGCAATCATTGTATGTGTTGATATTAGTTTTTGTGTTATATCTCTACCTTCAAAGTTTCTGTCGCGACACAATTTACAGCAAAAGCAACTTGCTATTTATCTTGTTGATGATTACTACATTTGCCATATGCGCCACATTTGCCTCAACACTATTCCGCAGTGGCATCTACCTTGTGCCGTTTGTAATAATCCCGGTTTTGATATTGGTATTCTTCGATGCTCGAACAGCGATTTTCTGCCACATCATTGAAATATTGATTTGTGCATCATTCGCGCCATTCCCACTTGAATTTATCGTTGTAGAATTCTGCGCAGGGGCAATTGCAGTATATTCACTCAAAGAACTATCAAAACGCTCACAACTATTGCGTACAGCCCTCTTTGTATTCATTGCTTATGCCGTTTCATACCTCTCAATTGAGATACTCCTCAATGGCTCGCTATCGGGATTTGCTTGGCGAGTTCTTGGTTTTATGGCAATCAACTCGGTGCTCACATCATTTGCCTATATCCTCATGTTTATTATTGAGAAAGCATTTGGACTCATATCGGTGGTTACATTAGTTGAACTATCCGACATCAACAACCCTCTTCTCCGAGAACTATCAGAACAATGCCCTGGCACATTCCAACACTCTTTGGCCGTGAGCAATCTTGCTGCCGACGCAGTGGGACGCATTGGCGGCAACACTCAACTTGCTCGAGCAGGTGCATTGTATCACGATATTGGCAAATTGAGCAATCCTGCATTCTTCACCGAGAACCAACGAGGTGTTAACCCCCATGACTCTCTCGACCCCAAAACGAGTGCCGAAATAGTGATAAGTCATGTTAACGATGGCCTCAAACGCGCCAATAAAGCCAAATTACCCAAAGTAATTCAAGACTTTATTGCCCAACATCACGGATGTGGCAAAGCCAAATATTTCTATATTACTTACAGCCAAAGCCATCCCAATGAAATTGTTGACGAAACACCATTCACCTATCCCGGGCCTAACCCATTGACCAAGGAAACATCGGTATTGATGATGGCCGACTCGGTCGAAGCCGCATCTCGTTCATTAAGCGACCATTCGGTTTCGGCTATAACTTCATTAGTGAACCGCATCATTGATGCTCAAATTGAAGAAGGATTGCACAACGAATCGCCTATCTCATTCCGCGATATAAAAGTGATTAAAGAAGCGTTTATTAATCGTGTGAGCACAATGTATCACTCTCGCGTGGTATATCCCACCGACACAACTCCCACTACAACACAATCGCCAACGCTTCAATTATGAAATGTTGACAATCAACAATGATGCAATAAACGCCATAGTTTCGCCGTTAAATTATAGATGAAATATCGCCGTTGCCTACATATTTTGCTTCTCATTGCTGTGATAACCTCTATTGCAGCACTACCATCGTGTTCGCCAAAGAAAAACACGGCAGCATCGCGCAAATATCAGGCATTTATCACTCGATACAATATCTACTACAATGGTGACACCCATTTCAAAGAAACTCTCAAGGAAATGGAGGGTAAATATGAAGACGACTATAGTCAATTGCTTTATATGCACCCCACCGAAGCGCGCATCAACACCAAAGCGCCTCAACCCAATGGAAACTTTGACCGTTCGATTGAAAAAGCCCAAAAGGCAATACAATTGCGCTCTATAACCAAACGCCCCAAGAAAAAATCGGGCAAACAAGATGCTAAATATAAAGAATGGCTCAAGCGCGAAGAATATAACCCATTTCTCCACAATGCATGGATGATGATGGGACGCAGCCAATTCTATAATGGAGATTTCTTGGGTGCTGCATCGACATTCTTCTACACTTCAAAACACTTTTGGTGGTTGCCCGAAACTGTTCTTGAAGCCAAATTGTGGCGTGCTCGCAGTTATTGCGCCCTTGAATGGCTCTTTGAGACCGAAAATATCATCATCAAAATCAAAGAAGACGAACTCACCAACAACACCCTCAAAGAATTATACAACAATGTATATGCTGGGTATTACATAAAACTCAACGAATACGAAAAAGCAATCCCTTATCTACAGAAAGCGATTGACTATGCCGATGGTTCGCAAACCATACGACTTCGCTTCCTACTTGGACAACTATACTCACGCATAGGGAAAAAACAAGAAGCCTACGAAGCATTTAAGAAAGCTGGTGGCGCTTCTAATGCTCCCTATCGCACACAATTCAACGCTCGAATAAAGCAAAGCGAGGTATATTCGGGAGCAAATATTGAGCCCGAAGTGAAAGCGCTCAAGCGCATGACTCGCTATGACCGCAACAAAGAATATCTCGACCAAATATATTATGCAATAGGCAATTTATATCTTTCTCGCCAAGACACTCTCAACGCCATTGAAAATTATGAAATGGCCAACGAGAAGAGTACACGCAACGGCATTGACAAAGCTATCAACCAAGTCACCCTTGGCGACCTATACTACATTCGCCACAACTACGACAAAGCACAACCTTGCTACTCCGAGGCTGTGCCACAATTACCCGAAACTTATCCCAATTATGCTCAAATCAAGCGCCGATCAGATGTGCTTGACGAATTGGCCGTATATTCTCAAAATGTAACACTTCAAGACTCACTTTTGCGTCTATCAAAATTGTCGCCCAAAGAGTTAGACAAAGTAATAGAGAAAATCATCGACGACCTCAAAAAGAAAGAAAAAGAAGAGGCCGAAAATGCGCAACGCGAAGAATATCTCGCACAACAAAAAGCTCAAGGCTCTAACCTTCAAAACACTGGCACTTCAGCCCCCAAAACTTTCACTCTCAATACCGACGACTCGTGGTATTTCTACAACACTGCGACAAAAAATGCGGGAAAAACCGAGTTCCAAAAAACTTGGGGTAGTCGCAAACTTGAAGACGACTGGCGCCGTCGCAACAAAGCATCGTTTAATGCCTCTGATTTTGAGTCGAGCGATGGTGATGATAATGGAGAGGGTGTTGACAGCACCGACATCGATGAAGGTGGTGAAAAAGAACTATCTAAAGAGGAACAAGAAAAGCTCAAACGAGCCGAAGACCCTCATTTCCCCGAATATTATCTAAAACAAATACCTAAAACCGACGAAGAAAGAAATACCGCCCACGAAATTATACAAGAAGGGCTCTATAATATGGGTATTATTCTCAAAGATAAGATGGAAGACTTCAATGCTTCACGCTCTGAATTCAACCGTCTCCTCTCTCAATACCCCGACAACATCTATCGCCTTGATGTATATTACAATATGTATATTATGGCTGTTCGCGAAAATTCAATCGCCGAGTCAAACAAATATCGCGATTTGATTCTTGAGCACTTCCCCGAAAGTGGTTATGGCATTGCGATGCGCGACCCCAACTACTTTGACAACCTCAAGATGATGAATGTGCAACAAGAAACTCTATATGAGTCAACCTATGAGGCATATCTCAATAATCGCAATGCAGAGGTGCATGATGCCTATAAATACATGACCGAAAAATTTCCATTGAGTCGCATCATGCCCAAATTCATGTTCTTGCATGCTCTATCGTTCATTACCGAAAAAGATTCAGAGCAATTCAATGCTACGCTCAAAGAATTGCTTGAGAAATACCCAGACACCGATATCACTCCTTTAGCATCATCATACCTCAAACAGATGGCGCAAGGTCGCAAACTCGAAAGCAGTTCATCTAACCTTCGTGGTATGTTCTGGGAAACTAAACTCGGCAATGACTCTGTTGCAAATGCAAATGCTTCTAAAGCCGCCGAATTCACTATTAACGAGCAAGAGCCCCACTATTTAGTGCTTCTATTCCCCACCGATGTAATTTCGGCCAATCAATTGCTCTTTGAAGTGGCTCGACACAACTTCACTGCATTTACAATAAAGAGTTTTGACCTCGAACTTATGAACTTTGACAAACTCGGATTGGTTATCATTAAAGGGTGTAGAAATCTTGAAGAGTTGAAGCAATATCGCAAAATCATGGACGAAAGTGCCGACTTTAAGTTACCTCCACAAGTGCGTCCCGTAGAAATTAGCGAAAGCAACTTCAAAATATTGATAAACGAAGGTCGTTCATTTGAGGAATACTTCATATTTAGTGGCGAAGAAGACTACAAAGCTACCGAAGAGAGCGTATTGCCACCCGAAGAGTTTGGCGAAAGCGAAGGCATACCCACACCTCAACCATCGACCGACTCAGTCGCTGCTCCTATTGAAGAGCCATCTAAAGAGGTGACTGACAACTCTCCCAAGGCCGAAACTAAAAAAGAAGCCAAAAAGAAAAACAAGAAAGATAAAAAAAGCAAAAAGGCTGAACCATCAAAAGACTCAAAAGTTGAAGAAAAGGCAAAACAGACTCAAAAGCCTGCTCAAAACGAACCTCAAAAACCAGCCGAAAAGCCTAAACAACAACAAACGACATATCCTACTGGTTCAGAAGGAGATGACCCATTATTTGATATGCCATAATTATTAACCTCAACAATTTAAGCAATGAGTACTCACACCATACTTTGGGCCGATGACGAAATAGATCTTCTCAAGCCCCACATAATGTTTCTCAAAAACAAAGGATATAACCTCATCACTGTCAACAATGGCCGTGATGCGCTTGAATTGGTTGAGTCGCAACACTTTGACCTCATTATTCTCGATGAGAATATGCCCGGGTTGACAGGATTGGAAACCCTATCGCGTGTAAAACAAATCGCGCCTCATATTCCCGTGATTATGATTACCAAAAGTGAGGAAGAAAACATTATGGACCAAGCAGTTGGCAATAAAATTGCCGACTATCTAATAAAGCCCGTTAATCCCAATCAGATATTGCTCTCTATAAAGAAAAATCTGCATAGCGAGCAACTTGTATCGGTGCAAGCCACATCCGACTATCGACAAGAATTTAACAACATCACTTCGCTCATATCAAATGCGTCATCTATTGAAGACTGGTATGAATTATATGGCAAATTGGTATTTTGGGAATTAGAATTAGCCTCGGCCGACACCAACATGGATGAATTGCTCAATATGCAAAAGACCGAAGCCAACTCTACTTTCTACAAATTTGTCAAAAAGAATTATGAAAAATGGCTCACTGGCGACAATCATCCGGTGATGAGTCCCGATATTTTCAAAACCAAAGTATTTCCGTTGCTCGACAATGGCGAAAAGGTGTTCTTTATTCTTATCGATAACTTCCGTCTTGACCAATGGCGCACTATCAAACCTCTATTGAGCGACTATTTCACCTTTGATGAAGATCTCTATTGCTCAATATTGCCCACAGCTACTCAATATGCTCGCAATGCAATCTTTTCGGGTTTAATGCCAGCTCAAATTGAGAAAATGTTCCCCGACTTATGGATTGACGAAGATGACGATGAAGGCAAAAACATCAACGAATCACCATTGATTGAAACATTATTTAATCGATATCGCCGTCAGTGCAAATTTTCATATAACAAGATTAACGATTCGGTCGCAGGTGAAAAACTCATACGCGAGTTCTCCAATCTTGAGAACAACGACCTCAACATCATTGTGCTCAACTTCATCGACATGTTGTCACATGCACGCACCGAGTCAAAGATGATTCGCGAATTGGCTGCGTCAAACGCTGCTTATCGTTCGCTAACCGAATCTTGGTTCCGACACTCTTCGGCCCTTGATTTATTCCGTAAAATCGCCGATAAAGGGTATAAAATCATACTCACCACCGACCACGGAACAATTCGCGCCGAAAACCCTATAAAAGTTGTTGGCGACCGCAACACCAATACCAACCTACGCTACAAACTTGGCAAAAACTTGAGTTACAACCCCAAGCAAGTGTATGAAATAAAACGACCCGAAGCATATGGGTTACCATCGCCCAATGTATCAACCACATACATCTTTGCTGGTAATCGCGACTTCTTTGCCTACCCCAACAACTATAACTACTATGTGCAATACTACACCGACACATTCCAGCACGGGGGTATTTCACTCGAAGAAATGATTATTCCACTAATCACATTATCAAGCAAATAAATCATCGATATGAAAACTATACAACTCAAATCAATCAACGACATTGCTCAAGCGGCTCACGAATTTGTGGCTCTTATGGGCGATGAAACAGTATATGCGTTTTATGGCGAGATGGGAGCAGGCAAAACCACTTTCATCAATGCGCTTTGCAAAGAATTGGGAGTGGAAGATGACACTACCAATTCACCTTCTTTCTCTATCATCAACGAATATCGTAGCGACACCACTGCCGAACTCATCTACCACTTCGACCTATATCGCCTTGAGTCGCTCGAAGAAGCGTTTGATATAGGTGTTGAAGACTATTTCGACTCGGGCGCTCTTTGTTTCCTTGAATGGCCCGAACGCGTTGCCGACATACTTCCCAACGACACCGTTAAAGTAACTATCACTGTCAATGACGACGATACTCGCACCATTACAATTGAATAATCGTGATGGCAATCCCATCTAAAAATATTATAAAACTTGAATCAATAGGCTCTACCAATAGTTATCTATCGGGTAGAGCTTGTGATTTGTCGCATGCCACAGTGGTATCAACCTATGTCCAAACAGCTGGTCGCGGACAGCGTGGCAACACATGGGAGTCGCAGCCCAACAAAAACCTTTCTTTCTCAGTGCTATTACGCCCCAATAACATCATAGCCCGTCAGCAGTTCTACATCTCCGAAGCCGTCAGCATTGCGATTGTTAACACCTTGCGACGCTATATTACCAATGCCGAAGTCGCAATCAAATGGCCCAACGACATATATGTAGGCGACATGAAAATATGTGGCATACTCATCGAAAACACCCTCTCGGGCTGTAACATAGCCCAGTCAATCGTGGGAGTGGGTTTAAACATCAATCAGCGTGAATTCCTTTCCGATGCACCCAATCCCATTTCGTTAATCCACTTCACCAATAGCGAGACCTCCCTCGACGATATTTTAAACGAAGTGACCGACGAGATTGTTGCAACATTTGACCACTACGACACATCCACACAATTCGATACGCTCCACGATGCCTACATATCTATGCTATGGCGTCGCGATGAATTCCACCCCTATTCTACACCCGATGGGACACAATTCATGGCACGCATCACCAATGTAGCCCCCGACGGCATTCTCACCCTCACCGATACTCACAACACATCTCGCTCCTTCGCCTTCAAAGAAGTCCAAGCAATATTATAAAATTGCAGAGTGGAGAAAGAAAAGAGGAAATAGCTCCTCCATTGTTTTTGCGCAACGAAGTGGAGTCAAAAATAAACTGCACCCAATAAGTTGGACGGATTAATAAAGTTTTATTGGAAAATAGCTCGGTATTGCACCAAGCTATTTCCTTTTAATCCTATTCTTCGATAATGATTTCTACGCGGCGGTTGAGGGCGCGACCCTCTTCGGTATCGTTTGTTGCCACATAATCAGCCAATGGAATCCCTTTGGTGGTGATGCGTGAGGCAGAGACTCCTTTTTGTTGCAATCTATTACCTACTGCTTGCGCTCGGCGTGTTGAGAGAATTTGATTAGACTCAAGACCACCAATATTATCGGTGTAACCGGTTACGCGCACTTGTGCCGATGGCAGTTTTTTCAATGCCGATGCCACTTCGTCGATATAATCAAGAGCCTCGCTATTGAGGTTGTATTTGCCAAACTCAAACAAAATCTTGTCGTCAAACACCAACTTAAACGCGCGACTTCCATCGGTAGTAGAAATCTGTTCGACCTCTACATATTTGCCGAATGATTCTTCGAGCTGATTTTGTTCGAGCGTAATCTCATAATATCTATTATTGCAAGGAGTATATGAAGGATTTTTCACTATTCTATTTTGACGGTCAATACCTAAATTCAATGGTATCCACTCCCCATTTTTATCCTTGTAAAGAAATACTCCGTTGTATAAAATTATATAACCATATTTAGGTGCAATGATTTCTCGTCCACGCAAATCGCACGCACCATAAAGCCCGTTTTTACATACTCGATAGTAATATCTTCCGTCGGAACAAGTCTTCACACACGATGAATAGCCACGGCTCACTGGTATCAAATTATTTCCATAGCAGTTATACACACCCGAACAGCCATCGCTCCACACCACGAAATACCCATCATAATATGGCACATATTCCACCTTGGTATATTGGGCAGGAACTATCGTAGTGCCGTCGGTCGACTGTGCCCCTTTCTTATTATAGCCACTGCTTGTGGAATACCACTTATAGCTATTGCGTTCTTTATTATATTCTCCAACAGAGTAATTCTTGGTTTGCGTTTCAGGCTTATAATTCCCACTGCGATATAGATGACCATTTGCATCTAATTTTACATTAAACACTCTATATCCTCCTATATAATCTTTTTCTTTGGCAAAAAAACCAATTTCTTGATTATATAATAAAGAACTAAACGCAAAAGCACTACCATACCACCTCACCTCTATCCCAACTACTTCTTTTTCACGGCTAAAATCTACAGAATTCAAATCATACATATTACCTCTTATATCTCGAATTATATTATTCTCACATATAAAATATGTAACATTTTTCCCTCCAATAGATCCATATTTTACGGATATATCGGTATATTTACAATTCCAATCTATAATAGGTTGTCCTAACGTATCATATACTGCATAATACTTTGCAGAATCGTCAGTCAACTTAAACACGCCATTTAGATAAGCTATATCATTATATTTTATTGGTATTATTATATTTCTTTTCTTGTCTATAACTCCTCGCTTCCCCGTCTTTTTAACCTGGGCAATGTACCAGTTCTCACCTTTGCCGGTATTCCAATAATAGCACTGCTTATCTTCACGTGGCCATTGATTTTTATAAATATATTTTTCTTTACCATAATCCGATCCCATATATATTGCTTTGGGAGAACTGCAACTCGCAAAAAAAGTTGCGATAATGGTTACGATTACTATTTGACTGATATTTAATTTCATATCTATATTATTTTTTCTTGTTTTATATTTTTTTGCGTTTGCATCGCATAATTTCAATTCCCCCCATTGGGCGGCTCCGCACGCCCCTTTCTCGGAATTGTTATTATGCTCTGAATGTTTTTAGCTTAGGAATTGAGGTAATTTACCCTAATCTATAGACAAAACCAAGCGTAAGCCAAGGTTGTAGTAGCGCGCGCCGGGAGTGTCACTGCGGCGAACCGATACTCGGCAGAACTGAGCACTCTCGTTCCAACCGCCACCACGGAGTACGCGATAAGAGCCTGAAGTGGGTCCAGTAGGGTTCGTCTGCGATGACGATATGTAATCCCCATACCAATCACCGCACCACTCCCATACATTACCTGTCATATCATAAATCCCTAATTCATTAGGTAATTTGATGCTGACCGGGTGTCTGCCATAATTTGAATTACTTGAACCCACATTATAAGCATTTACTTCATACCACGCAACTTTCCCGATGGTGTTGCTACCTGAATATTTATATCCTTTGCTCTTATTGCCACCACGTGCTGCATATTCCCATTCTGCCTCGGTGGGGAGACGGAAATTCTTGCCAGTTATTTGATTCAATTTCTCGATAAACTCTTGACAATCCTCCCATGAGATATAATACATAGGATAGTTTTTGGCTTTATCTAGTTGTTGGACGATGGTAGTTCCCATCACTGCGTCCCATAATTCTTGCGTTACTTCAGTTTCACCTATATAGTAGTCTCTCAAGGTGACGCGGTGAACTGGTTTTTCACCGCTATAAGCTCCGCTGTCATTGGAACCCATTTTAAACGTACCACCCTCTACTTTAATCATTTTGAAAGAAACTCCATTGACCTTTTCCGTAATGTTTTTTGCATCTTTATAGTTCAGAGACTTATTTGAGCCGTTTTTTGTATTTTGCCCTTTTGAAGGAACATTCTTATCTGTTAATATCGTTTGTTCTTTAATTTTCGAGTCTTTTTTTTCTGAGGAACACACCAACCGGAAACCGCTGACGAAGAAGTTGCTGTCCGGGCGATAGTAATCGCGCGACGATACTCGGCAGAACTGAGCACTCTCGTTCCAACCGCCACCACGGAGTACGCGATAAGAGCCTGAAGTGGGTCCAGTAGGGTTCGTCTTAGATGGCGTTCTACCGTTTTCATCCCAATAGTACCAATACCAATCACTGCACCACTCCCATACATTACCTGTCATATCATAAATCCCTAATTCATTAGGTGATTTGGTGCCAACTGGATGAGTGAATGTTAACGAATTGATAGCATACCACGCCACATCGCTGATGTTGTTGCTACCCGAATATTTATATCCTCGGCTCTTATTTCCTCCTCGGGCGGCATATTCCCATTGTGCCTCAGTGGGAAGACAAAAGGTTATGCCTGTTATTTGATTCAATTTCCTAATAAATTCTTGGCAGTCATTCCACGTCACACTCTCAACCGGTTTGTTTGGTCCTTTAAATATTGACGGGTTGCTACCCATCACCGCTTCCCACAATTCTTGTGTCACTTCGGTTTCGCCGATATAGTAGTCGCTCAAGGTGACGCTGTGGATTGGCTTCTCATTTCCATTGTTAGAGCCCATTTGAAATGTACCACCCTCTACAGATATCATTTTAAAGCGAACTCCTTTGACGTTTATTTCGATATTATCTCCTACTTTGGTTATTATTTGTTTCTCCACAATTCTAAACCCCACAATTTTATCACAGCTACGAGCATCGCGGTTATTTATATTATTGCACTCAGCACAAGGGGCATCGCACATCCAGCTACCTCCACGCAATTGTCCGTCACCATCGCACCATTCATACACATTGCCACTCATATCGTAAATCCCTAATTCGTTTGGTGCTTTAGTGGCAACCGGGTGGGTTGACTCGCTATTAATCCAAGCCACATCGTTGACATTATCACTACCACTATATTTATAATTTCCGGAGTGTTTTCCACCCTTTGCGGCATATTGCCATTGTTGCCAAATAGGCAAAGAATAAATTCTACCGGTAAGACGGCTTAATCGCTCACAAAACTCCTTCGCCTCTTTTTGTGACACATAATAAATGGGGTGTTTATCTCCCACGCCGGCTAAGGGCATGGCGGGGTTAATTTTATCGCGTTGCATTGCCACGGTCGTACCCATCACCGCCTCCCACAGCTCTTGTGTCACCTCGGTAGCAGAGATATGATAATTTTCTAGATGATATTCAAGCCCATTGGATTTAAAATTACCTCCCTCCACATATTTCATTTCAAACTCAACCCCATTAACCACTTCGGTATAAGATTGATCTGTGTTAGCTTTAAGCGCAAAGATACAAAGAAGTAACAATGTGATAACCGTAAATTTCCTCATGACTGATATTAGTTTTAAGATTTAATATTAGTTTGTTTTCACAAATTTAGCAATTTTCACTAAATCAACAAAAATAGAGTTAAGAAAATTCTGGAAGCGCCAACTTTTTACAAAATAATTCATTATATTTGTAAAAGACTACAAATATACCTTACACTCGCTCAAAAATATTAAAACAAGTTTTATATTTTGCTCGTTTGTTAGTACATTTGTAAAAATATAAATTGTAGTATGGCAACATTGTGTCTCATATTAGGAATCGTGTTATTGATAGGCGCTATCGTTACGGCTTATCGCCCTTGGGTGCCTTCGGTGATATTGAGTTATGTGGCAATGTGGGTGCTAAATTTTGGCAAACATATATACATCGGCAGCAACACTCTCCTATTTTGGGGTATTGCCACAATGATGGTGCTATTGATACGCATGGGACAACAACACGACAAACCCAATAGCAATGGAATGGGTTACATAGCCACCGGAGCATTAGTGGGTTGCGTGGTAGGTATGTTAATGTCACATGCTGGCATCATACTCGGCTCAGCATTAGGAGCTGCAATGGGGCTCATGGCATATTGTCGCACCCCCAACGGACTCGCCTTGCGATTCCCCTCTAAAGAGTGGATTATGCAACTTGCCGCTAAAGGGTTGCCCATCATAGTTTCGATGAGCATCATAGGAACAACCCTCAACGAACTACTTACGATTGTAAGCATTTATTTGAAATAAAGAATATCTCAACACTAAAAACATATAACAACATGAAACGACTTTTTATATCACTAATCATGATTGTAACAACACTTGCAACAAGTGTGACAATCAACGCACAGGCTACCGCTACTGTGGGCAAGTCGCCTGATATGGAAAAGATTCGCGACTTTGCTAAAGACTCACGCAAATATAATAAACTAATGACTCGTTATGAAAATAACGACAAATCATTGACTGTTGATGACTATCGACAACTATACTTTGGTTACATATTCCAACCCGAATATAGCCCATATGATAAAACCGACTATTCAAAGTCAATATCAACACTTTATTATAAAGAACATTTAAATCGCCTTGACTGTGACTCAATAATCAAATATGCCGAACTTTCGCTTGAAGAAGATCCATTTGATTTGCAACAGATGAACTACCTCATCTATGCTTATCAAACAAAGAAGAAACACAACTTGGCAAAGCATTGGCAAACACGCCTCAACAACATCGTAAATGCTATTTTATCAACTGGTGCAGGCGACAAACCCGAATCGGCATGGCATGTTATAAGCATACCTCACGAATATGCATTGATTAACTTCATCAACCCCAATTACATCGTTGACCATCAAGAATTTGTCGAGCCATATTATGACTACATAATACTCAAAAAACTATCCGACAACTCCCCTACTGGATTCTACTTCAACATCCAGTATATGCTCGACAACTACAACAACCGATTTAAATAGGGGTAATCTTTATTTTAGAAATTCATCATTCGCGCGTTCACACTCTTTTGCGGGCGTGGCGGGCGAGCATACGATGACCTATGCGACAATATAGGCATTTGCGTGTTTCGCAATAGTTGCGGCGAAGTTCAATTAACGCTTGCGAGGTAAATGCATCATTACACTTTATTCCGGCACGAGTAAACAACTCCACCACAGAGTTTCGCTCGGGTTTCAACGCTTGTAGCATTTCAACTGCTCGATTGCACGCCACTTCATCGCCTTGCAATCGACCATAGGCATATATCATGGGGACAACGGCATTTATAATGAGTATATCTATCGAACTTTCACTCAACCCATTTGTCACCCTTCCTCCTCCCGGAGCATTAAACGAACTACGAGTTGACCAATAGCCCGACAATTCTACCTTAAACAATTGTTTCACCTCATCAACGCTCTTAGCTGTCATCATCTTTGAGGCGTAGCTAAATCCTCCTTCAATCATCGCAGCAAGCACCGCAATGCGACGATGAGGGAAGTTTTGAGGACGCATACGCGCCATTTTCCACCCTAATGTAGTAGGAGGCTTTAACCCAAACTTTTGCGCATAGAAATTGTATTCATTTCTCAATGTTGCGACATAACTATCATCGTTGGGGGCATTATCAATCAGCCCCGATTGCCCGAATAGCATCGCCTCTATCGCTGTGAGCGAATCACTATGTTTTGCCAGCACTTTGAGTGGAGTTGCAAGAGCTAAGCGTTCAAAAGCATCGCTATTGACACCAAAGCCCAAGCTACGAGCCAGCAACACATAACACACCTCGTTCCAATCGCCGGCCAATCGAGACAATAGCGATTCAATGCGTTCTACCTTTGAATACAGTCGCTCATACCCAAGCGTTGAAATCATATCGGTTATATAAATCGATGGCAATAATGATATCTCTTGAGCGCATGGCAATTCGCTTGCCGCGCTACCCACCAATCGCGAATATTGCTCACTAAACTGTGCCGAGCATGGCATGCATAGTTGAGGGATTACCTCTCCATTGGCTCGCCTCACGGGCATATCATCCTTCTCCACCACATGGAGTATCACATTATCGTAGGCACTATCGGTGTCGTGGTGGTGACGAAACCAGTCGCTTGCGCGCACATGGATTTCAATATTTCCCACCCACATTTCTCCGTCAATCTTCACTTTGGCATTGAAAAAGTCGGGGCCGGCATCGGTATTGAGCCTCCCTGGGTCAATGACCTGTATCTTACGGCCATCAACAGTCAACATTGCTTGTGGCATCCACAATCGATGCTGCCACACATATTGCATCAACTTTTCCATCTTGATAGATTTGATATATCAACACAAACTTACATAATTTTTTTAGTCAAAACAAATATTTTTGTTTCATTAATTTAGCTTTGGTTTTAAGATGATTAAACTATCACGGCAATAAATAGTCATATACAAAAAATCTGTTGCATTTTAGGTTATTTGAGTGTAATTCCCTAAATTTGCGTTAAAATATAACAAGTTATGAGCGAATCAACCAACAACACTACTCCTACAAAAGCCAAAAAGGGAAACATCCTCGGCTTGGTGGGTATAATCATTGCTATTATTGCATGGCTCACACTATATCACTATGAATGGAGTGGTTTGGCATGTGCTGCTATAGGGTTACTCCTTTCGGCTATAGGTGTCAAAGGCAGGTTTAAAAACATGGCAATAGGAGGCATTGTTCTTTCAAGCACATTACTCTTAGTTGTAGGCATTGTGTATCTTGTTATATATTTTTTATTCCAATCGATATAAAACCAATTATTTTATAGCATATGAAAATCAAATCACTTATTCTCGCCGTTGTTGCGATATTTTTAGGAATGGCATCGGCTAATGCCCAAACTGCTCAAGAAGTAAAAGAAACTATTGCCAAGATGGAGAGCAAAACAGCTCTTTGCAACAAAGGGCCTGAAGCGTTTAACACTTTTATTGCAAAATTCTCTACCGATGAAGAATTTATGAAGTCGCGCATCAAACTCAGCGAAGATCAAAGCACCGAGTTTGCCGAATTGCTTGTTCCATCTAATTTCACCGCAAAAGAACCTTTTGCAAAAGATGATGACATGTATTACCAATCATGGGGCGAGCTTCAATACCAAAAGACTTATCTTTATTGCGGATGGGTTGATTCATATCTCACCCACACATTCCAGTTTGAACGCATCGATGGTAAATGGTATCTCCATAAAATCATTGCCGACGAATAAGTCCACTTGCCAAGCACTATAGCAAGTGTATATATACACTCAAATTATTTCTTATTCTCATAACAAAAGCGAGTAAAACTTCGATAGTTTTACTCGCTTACTTTATTATTTAACCTAAAAACATTTATTGAGAAGAAAGAACTTTTACGATTTTTGGAATTGAGATGGTGACATGCCTGTGAGATGTTTGAAATATTTACCAAATGAAGATTGATTAGAGAAGTTCAACTCATAGGCTACTTGTTGAATGTTTTTACCCGAGTAGCGCAACAAATTTTTGGCTTCAAGAATCACACACTCATCAATCCACTCGGCAGCCGAACGCCCTGTCACCTCTTTTATTATTAGCGACAGATACTTGGGCGAAATGAATAATTTATCGGCATAAAATCCCACCGAACGCTCTTTGCTATAATGCTTATGCACCAAGTTCATAAACTCTTGTACATAATTAGCTCGGCGAGAAAGAGGACGCTCTTCAATCTCATCTTGTGGAGCGCGTTTTGCCGCAAATTGAAATATTTGATATATCACCGATGCAATGATATTACGAGATATACTTTTAATATACACCTCATCAACATTTTCAGCAGTGTTATAATGCAGTAATTCCATGTACTTCTGCAATAATTCCGACTCGGATTTATCAAGAGGCATTATAGGTCGGCGACTATTTTTTAATGATGCAAATCGGCTTGCATTATTAACTATATTTACATCTATATTTATATCTCGTAGAAATTTGGGCGACATAAACAAGAAATAAGCTTCAAAGTCAGAGAAGTTTTTTTGTTGTGAAGAGATAATCTTGTCGGGGCTCAAAATCAACAACGAGTCTTGAGTCAACTCCAATTTTTCAAGATTTATTTCACACTCCAATTTTCCCTTTAAGCATAACACAAAAAGCATCCCATCAAATCTCACTGGCGATAAAAAGTATTCCAATGTTTGCTCTCCAGGAATGAAATGCGAAAACATATAGTCTTCACCAAACTTACTATAATCAAACGAAAATCGTTTTATGCCACTCAATTGGGCTATATGCAAAGATTGTTCCATCATTTTTTTATTTTAGACAGAACAAAGTTAATCCATTTTTACCAATAAAAAGTCTTAAAAAATGTAATTTTAGCCATTTTTACCAATTCAATGGCGTTTACATCTACAAAACGGCCCTTTCCTCTACAAAAAGAGAGATTATTATTAACCAAGCATTGCAGAAACTCGCTTCAAAGCGGCTATAAATGTATCAATTTCTTCTTTTGTGTTATAAATTGCAAAAGAAACCCTAACAGTGCCGTCAATTTTGAGTGATTGCATCAATGGTTGAGCACAATGATGCCCTGTGCGCACTTCAACGCCCAACTTATCGAGCAACATTCCTAAATCATAATGATGTTCATTTCCAATGAGGAAAGATATTACCCCACTTTTTTGAGGGGCTGTGCCAAATATGCGCATTCCAGGAATCTCTTGCATTTTCTCAGTTGCATAGCGCATTAATTCTTGTTCACGTGCAGCAATGCGTTCCACTCCATGTCGTTGCATGAATTCAATAGCCTTTTTAAACGCTGCGATACCCACAAAATCGGGAGTTCCGGCTTCAAATTTAAATGGCAATTCGGCATAGGTTGTTTTCTTAAAACTCACTGTGCCTATCATTTCACCTCCACCTTGATAGGGAGGCATCAGTTTGAGCAGATGACGCTTTCCATAAAGCACCCCTACCCCTGTGGGACCATACATTTTATGAGCCGAGAATACATAGAAATCGGCATCCAAGTCTTGCACATCAATCTTGTGATGCGACACAGCTTGTGCGCCATCAACGAGCACAGGCACTTTATATTGATGAGCCTCGGCAATCATCTCCTTAACAGGATTTACCGTCCCCAACACATTTGAAACATGACATAGAGCCACCAACTTGGTGCGCTCATTAAAGAATGAACGATATGTAACCATGTCGAGCGTGCCATCTTTCTTCACAGGAACGACACGCAATATGACGCGTTTATTGCGACCAAGCAATTGCCATGGCACAATATTGGCATGGTGCTCCATAGCCGTAATAATAATTTCTTCGCCATTCTCAATCAAACTTCCATATGACGAAGCCACAAGGTTGATAGCCTCGGTAGTGCCTCGAGTAAATATAATTTCTTGTATTGACTTGGCATTGATAAACTCTCTCACACTTTCACGCGTAGCCTCTTGAAGGTCGGTAGCTTCTTGCGAAAGAGTGTGAACTCCACGATGCACATTTGCTTTACATGTAGTATATACTCGTGTTATCTCATCAACCACACATTGAGGTGTAAATGATGTTGCCGCACTATCAAGATACACCATAGGTTTATCACACACTGTGCGATTAAGTATAGGGAATTCACTGCGTATTTGTGTTATATCAAGACCTTCCATATCAATTCTTAATTTTTCAATCTTGTTTCACATCGTGGCAAGTAGCACCACAATCGGCGCATTTAGCTTGCTGACCATAGAAACGCTTTTCAACTAGATGGCGCAATCGATCGCGTAAACCATCCATCTTCACCATGTCAATAACATCAACCATAAATGCTTGCATCAACATCATGCGTGCTTCTTGCTCGGGGATACCACGCGAGCGCATATAAAACAATGCATCGGCATCGAGTTGCCCAGTGGTAGCACCATGGCTACACTTCACATCATCATTATAAATTTCGAGTTGAGGCTTGGTGTGCATGCGTGCTTGCTTTGAAGCCAATAGATTGCGATTGCTTTGATAAGCCTCGGTATATTGCGCACCGTCGGCTACATAGATAGCACCCTCAAATGCTCCGGTCGATTCTTCATCAAGCACATATTTAAACAATTGGTTACTATTGCCACGAGTTGATAGGTGGCGAATAGAAGAGTTGTTATCAATGTGTTGACGGCCCGAGCCTATTGCCATGCCAGCAAGCGTTGAAGAACAATTTTCACCCACTAAATCAATATGGTAATCGTTGCGAGTAGTGCCCGATGTGAGTGTTACCCCATTGATGAGTAATGTAGAGTGAGATTCTTGACGAGCATATAGTTGCGAATAGCGCGATGTTGTCTCTGACGATTCCTCTATATCATAGATATCGAGCGAAGCATTTTGTGCCACATATGCCTCAAGCACTTGTGATGACAAGTAGCGATATTCACTGTTTTGAGTATGATCACATATCAATAGTTGAGCTTTAGCACCCTCCTCTACAACAATCAACAATCGGCGCACACCCATCAACGATGCTGCCGAGTTGAATATGTTCACCAACTGTATAGGACGCTCCATAACTACTCCACGAGGCACATAGATAAACACTCCATCTTGCGCCAACATTGTGTTGAGCGCCACCCCCACATTTTCATTATCGGCAAGTTGGTTATAGTATTGACTCACCAATTGTGGCTGTTCTTGAGCCACCTTTGCCAACGAGTCAATAATAACCCCTTGGGGCATCTTGTTGTGCAATGTTGATGAAGCAACAAATGTGTCATTCACCACATATGCCATAATAGTGCTCATATTGGGCACATCACATTTAAACGACAACGACACATCAACTGGAATATTGACACGATTGATATTTACGCCATAATCGAGCGAAAACATTTCATCAATCGATGTTTTTTCATACCCCTCACTCCCTTTCATGGGCAATTGCTTTCCTTCAAGGGCTTGACGAGCGGTAGCACGACAATCGTTCATCACTTGAGCCGACTTGCTATTAATCGTGTCGCGATGTGAGTCAAAAAGTTCTATATATTGAGATAATGCACTCATAGTTTTTTCACTATTGGCAATTATTTATTATCAATTTCTTGTTTAATCCAGTCATAGCCACGCTCTTCGAGAGTGAGTGCAAGTTCAGGACCGCCAGTTTTAACAATGCGACCTTTATACAACACATGCACAAAGTCGGGCTTAATATAATCGAGCAATCGTTGATAGTGAGTAATCACGATAGTAGCGTTGTCGGCAGTTTTGAGTTTATTTACACCACCAGCTACGATGCGCAATGCATCGATATCGAGTCCACTATCGGTTTCATCAAGAATTGAAAGGCGAGGCTCAAGTACTGCCATTTGGAAAATTTCATTTCGTTTCTTCTCACCACCCGAGAATCCCTCGTTTACCGAGCGCGAAGCCAACTTATTATCAAGCTCCACAACCTCGCGTTTTTGACGCATAAGTTTAAGGAATTCGCTTGCCGAGAGAGGCTCTTGATTGAAGTATTTGCGTTTAGCATTAAGAGCAGCACGCATAAAGTTCACCATCGACACCCCTGGAATTTCCACTGGGTATTGAAACGAAAGGAACAACCCTTCGTGAGAACGATTTTCGGGCGCAAGGTCGAGCAAATTAACTCCATGAAAATTCACTTCGCCCTCAGTAACCACAAATGAAGGATCACCAGCAAGCACCGATGAAAGGGTACTCTTTCCTGCACCATTAGGTCCCATTATAGCATGCACTTCACCAGGGCGCACTGTGAGGTTTACCCCTTTTAATATCTCTTTGCCTTCAATACCGGCACGCAGATTTTTTACATCTAATAATATATTGTCCATATTCATTGGTTGATGATTCAATTTATATTCTTTCTATTTCGTTATCCTACCGACCCCTCAAGAGTAATTTGCAACAATTTTTGCGCCTCTACCGCAAATTCCATAGGCAATTTATTCATCACCTCCTTGGCATAACCATTGACAATCAATGCCACAGCCTCCTCGGTGGGAATACCTCGTTGGTTACAATAGAATATTTGATCTTCACTAATCTTTGATGTTGTAGCCTCATGCTCAACTACAGCAGTGTCGTTCAACACATCAATATAGGGGAATGTGTGTGCACCACAATGCGACCCTAGCAATAGGCTATCGCATTGAGTGTAATTGCGACAACCATCGGCGTCGGGAGCCACCTTCACAAGTCCACGATAAGAGTTTTGGCTATATCCTGCCGATATCCCTTTTGAAACGATTGTAGAACGAGTGTTGCGACCTGTGTGAATCATTTTTGTTCCTGTATCGGCTTGTTGGCGATTATTAGTCACTGCCACCGAATAAAACTCCCCTATCGCACCATCGCCAGCAAGAACACAACTTGGATACTTCCATGTTATAGCCGACCCAGTTTCGACTTGTGTCCACGATAGTTTTGAGTTATCGCCACGACACAATCCACGCTTTGTCACAAAGTTATAAACTCCGCCTTTACCATCTTTATCACCGGCATACCAGTTTTGCACTGTAGAATATTTCACCTCGGCACGATCTTCAACGATAATTTCCACAATAGCAGCGTGGAGTTGATTTTCATCGCGCATAGGAGCCGTGCAACCCTCGAGATAACTCACATATGCATCATCATCGGCAACGATGAGTGTGCGTTCAAACTGTCCTGTGCCCGATGCATTGATGCGGAAATAGGTAGATAGTTCCATTGGACAACGCACCCCTTTGGGAATGTACACAAACGAGCCATCGCTAAACACCGCCGAGTTGAGTGCAGCATAGAAATTATCACGATATGATACCACTTTACCAAGATAGCGACGCACAAGGTCGGGATAATCGCGCACAGCCTCTGAGAATGAGCAAAATACAATTCCCAACTCGGCAAGTTTCTCCTTGTGGGTAGTTTTCACCGACACAGAGTCCATCACGGCATCAACCGCCATGCCCGAAAGTATTTTTTGCTCCTCAAGAGGAATTCCGAGCTTGTTAAAAGTATCGAGCAATTCAGGATCTACCTCATCAAGGCTCTTTGGCCCTTCTTTCTTTTTAGGCGCAGCATAATAGCTTATCGCTTGGAAATCTATCTCGGGGATATCGAGGTGTGCCCATGTGGGAACCTCAAGAGTGAGCCAATGGCGAAATGCTTTGAGTCGAAACTCAAGCAACCATTCGGGTTCACCTTTCTTTTGCGAAATCAATCGCACCACATCTTCATTCAATCCTTGTGGTATGATTTCAGTATCGATATTAGTCACAAACCCATATTTGTAATCGCCCGATGTAACATCATTAATGATGTCATCGCTCGATTGGGGAGTGACCTTTTTATCTTTGTCTTTATTTTTATCTTTTTGTGACTCTTTCATATTATGCGATAAGTCATTTATCATTTATCGTTATTTATCAATTCAGTTGCCGACTCAAACATTTCTTGAGCAGTTTCCGACCCCAAAATATCGGGGGCAAGATTAATCAATCGTTCATCGGCAATACCACTCGACGACTTCAGCAACTCAGTTTCGGGGAATATTGCTATCCACACATTAAGTATCAAACTCAATACCACAAGCCATTGCACTACGGCAAACACAGCTCCCGCAAACCTATTCACAGCACCCAATTTTATAGTTTTGAGTACCGTAGCGATTAGCGATGCAGCCCAACGAGCGCCAAAATATCCAGCTAAAAATAAAACAACTTGAGCTAACACCGAGTTCATAAAGCGCGAAGAGGCCTTTGAGGTTGCTGGGTCGAGGAATGTTTCGTTCATAAACGAGGCTAATTCTGCCGCAAATAAGCGACAACAAACTATCCCCACAAGCACGCCAGCCAACGCACCCATTTGCGACAATATGCCCTTGTAGTATCCATATGCTGCCGACACTACTATTACCACTATCATCACTATGTCTAAAGTGCTCATACCTATTTTATTTTTTAAGAATGCAAAGTTAACAAATAAAATTCTTTTTCTTATGCTCATTACCATAGAATTTTACTTATGTAAAGGTAATTTATCAATCACTTTTCATCTCTTACCAACTGCTACACAATAAATTCACCTTAATTGCGTTTATATGTAGGAATAAATGGCGTTTTATCGCATTTTTGCAGATTTTAAATTTATATGAATATCAACAACATATTATCACGAATAGCACTATTCATCATAGGGCTGTTCTTTATCGCCAACCCGCTATCATTAAATGCGTTTTCGCTAACTACTTATAGCGAAAACTCGGCATTAAGCGAGGGCAACTGGGCCAAAATCAGTGTTCCAAAATCGGGGGTATATCTCATATCTAACTCCGACCTCCAAAAATGGGGTTTTAGCGACCCTTCAAAGGTGAATGTTTATGGATATGGAGGCAAACGCCTCCCCGATGCCTTAAGTTCGTCATCATTCATCGACGACCTCCCCATCGTGCGTTCTCATCACACCGATAAAGGTATCGTTTTTTATGCTCAAGGCCCCGAAACATGGACCACGACCGACGGCAATTATGTTCAATCAATCAACCCATTCTCAACCGAAGGGTATTATTTCATCAGCGACCGCGAGTCGGCTCAATCATCTGAAATCCCCGTTATTGGCAAGGATATTTCACAATCTGATTTAACCGATGCCATAAGCTCGTTCATCGAATCGATTTATCACGAAAAAGACATGATAAATCACGGAGAAACAGGGCACTTATTGGTGGGCGAAGACTTTAAATATTCTCCATCGCAAACATTTAAATTCAGCCTCCCCGACATTGACAACACTCAAGAAGTGTGGATGGAATGTAGTTTCGTCGCAAAATCCGTAGCAGCACCGTCAATGCTAACTTTCACCGCCAATGGTGAGACTTTACAAGGTGTTTCTTCCGACAAGATTCCGGCTTGCACCGAGAGCGCCTACATCCATGCTCGTTCAACCACAACTCGCCACTCCTTCAAGGTTTCAAACAACGAACTATCATTAGGAGTAAAACTCTCATCACAATCATCAATACAACTTGCCAACCTCAACTACATCACAATCAACTATACTCGCAAGTTAAAACTACATAACGGCACTCTCAAATTCCGTGCAAAAAAGCCATTGTTGACACTCACCGGTGGTGATAACACAACCCATGTGTGGGACATTACAAAACCGCTCGAAATCAGCGCTATAAAAACTATCTCATCGAGCGATGGCATTGCCTTTAAAAACAGTTATACTGGGGCTCGCGAATATGTGGCATGGAACGAAAATGCAGCACTTCCTTCTCCTACATTTGTGGGCAAAGTGAGTAACCAAAATCTGCACAACCTTGAGACCCCCGACATGGTAATTTTCACCATTGACGAGTGGCAATCTCAAGCCGAACGACTTGCCGACCTACATCGCAACTCCGAAGACTCGCTCAATGTATTGGTTGTGAATCAAGACTTAGTATTTAATGAGTTTGCATCGGGCGCTCCCGATGTTAATGCATTTCGCAAAATGCTCAAGATGCTATGGGACCGTGGACAAGAAGGAGCATCGCCTCTTAAATATGTCCTTTTATTTGGCCGTGGCACATTTGATAATCGCCACTTAACCAGCGAAATGCAAACACTTGGATACAAAACAATACCCATTTGGCAATCCGACAAAGGTCTTGACGACAACGAAAGTTTCTGTACCGATGATATTCTTGCATTCCTAAACGATAATTCAGGCACTAATTTTGGTAGCGACCACTATTGTATAGCCGTGGGACGCATCCCTGTGCGTAGCGAAGAGGAAGCCAAGTCGGCCGTTGACAAACTTTACCGATATGTCAACTCTTCGGACAAGAGCGAATGGAAAAACCAAGTACTTTTCGTTGCCGATGATATGGACAACGGTATCCACATGGAGCAAACCGAAGACATGTGGAACATCATGTCACAAAGCACCTCGGGCAAAGACTTCATTTACAATAAAGTATATATTGATGCCTTTACTCGCGAAGGCAACACATATCCTCAAGCAAAGGCTCAAATGTTCCGTCTGCTTGAAGAAGGAACTCTTTGGTGGAACTATGTAGGCCACGCCAACACTACTTCTTGGACTCACGACGGCCTGCTATCATACACCGAGATGAGTAGTCTATATCTCAAAAAAATACCATTCCTTTATGCTGCAACTTGCGACTATCTTCGTTGGGATGGCAACTCGGCATCGGGTGCCGAAGTGATGTATCACATTCCCGATGGCGGTATCATTGGCGCCATATCGGCCACTCGTCCTGTATATATCGCAAACAACGGCTTGCTTTCAACCGCAGTTGCTAACTATGCGCTAAAACGCGATGAAAACGGCCGACCACTCACCCTCGGCGAAATATTACAACAAGCCAAAAACAATATTTCTAAAAACGGAGCAATAGTTCAAGACCGCAACAAACTGCGCTTCACACTCATGGGCGACCCTGCAATGCGTTTAGACATACCCTCTTCATTGGCCAAAGTATCGGAGATAAACGGATCTTATGTTGATCAAGGAGAGCAAAGTGTTATCCAAGCTCGCCAAAATGCCATTATCAAAGGACGCATTACCGATGTCAATGACACCGATCTTTCTAACTTCACGGGCATCATTCACTCTACTCTATACGATGCCGAAAAGAGCACTACTTCGCATGGTTACACACATGAAGACGACGGCAAAGAAGTTGTGTTTGAAGAACATGGTTCAAAACTTTATGCTGGTCGCGACTCGGTTATTAATGGAGCATTCACCATTACAATACCCATGCCCACCGAAATTGCCAACAATTTCCGCGAAGCCACTCTCAACCTATATGCTCAAGCCGACAACGGCATGGAAGCCATAGGGTGCAATAGAAGTTTCTATGTTTATGGTTTTGACAACTCGGCACTACCCGATACTATCGCCCCAGTAATTGAATACATCTATCTCAATCACGAAGGATTTGCCGATGGCGATGTCGTAAACGAATCACCCTTATTGATTGCTCAAGTATCTGACAATGTGAGCATCAACCTATCTTCGGCAGGCGTGGGACACCAAATGTCAATACGCCTTGACGGAGAAAAAGACTACAACGATGTGGCATTATACTACACCCCCATCATTAGCGATATTTCAAGTGGAATTATTAACTACCCAATCGAAAACATTCCCGACGGAAACCACTCTATCAAATTAAAAGTTTGGGACACATCGGGCAACTCTTCAGAGAAAACCGTTTCAATAAAAGTAGTCAACGGAATGGTTCCAAATATGTTTGATATATATACCGATGTAAACCCTGCTCACACCGATGTAAACTTCTATATCAAGCACGACCGCCCCAATGCTATGGCAACCGTTACGATTGAGGTATTTGACCTCATGGGCCGACTCGTGTGGCAATCAACTCGCACAGGGCAAAGCGATATGTTCATCTCTACCCCCATCAATTGGGACCTTTGCGACATGGTGGGCCGACGCGTAAATCGCGGCATATATGTATATAAAGCATCTATCTCTACCAACGGACAAGACTTCAGTTCGGGCGCTCGCAAACTTGCAGTTGCAGCCCAATAATAAGCATTGAAGTAAACGATACCCCATAATAGGTCTATTGTGTTGAAAATGACATAATAGACCTATAATATTTTTTCTTTAGCACAAGAATCACTTTTCATTTGCGTAAAATCATAATTATTAGTAAATTTGTCGCAAATATATCCTAACGACAATGAGCGACATACGCAACAATACACGAGAAATTCTCCCCGAGCCAACCTTGAGAAGGTTGCCTTGGTACTTGGCTTATGTAACAATGCTAAATTCTCGCAATGTAGAGCATGTGTCATCGACCCAAATAGCCAAAGACCTCAATGTTGATGCGTCACAGATAGCAAAAGATTTATCTTTCCTCAACATCAAAGGAAAAACTCGCATAGGATATGAGGTAAAAACGCTTGAAATGGTACTACAAGACTTCCTCGGTTTCAAGGAAGTTCACAACGCCATCATCATAGGTGTGGGTAGTTTGGGAGGTGCGCTCATTCACGACTCGGGGCTATCGCGATATGGGCTGAACATCGTAGCTGGATTTGATGTAAATCCTTCCATCATTGGGTCAAAAATTTGTGGCATTCCCATCTACAACATTTCTGACCTTGAAACAAAACGCAAATCGCTTAATGCCGAAATTGCTGTCATTGCAGTACCAGTCGACCAAGCACAAAATGTCGCTGACTTAACCGTTGCCAACGGCATTAAAGCGATATGGAATTTCACCCCATCGCGCATTAAACTATCAGAAAATATTGTGGTGCAAAACACCTCAATATATTCACATCTTGCCGTAATGTATAATCGTCTCGACAACCAAAAACAACAACCAAAATGAAAATCCTCGCTATAAATAGAGCCCTCAATCAACCGGTAGATGAAGCCATAAACCATCTATCGATTATCCCCGATTCGGCAATCATTCGCGAGGGCAAACCATTTTTCATCCCCTCATTTTCTCAACAATGGAAATATGAGGTAACCATAGCCTTTAGGGTAAAACGATTGGGCAAAAACATTGCAGCAAAATTTGCTCATCGCTATATTGATGCCATAGCATTAGCTGTGCGCACTCGCCCCATCGACTTCGAACAATCAATTCAGGCTTCGGCCATTACTACAGCTTTTGATGGTGCATTCATCATTGGCGACTGGGTAGAATTTGAGTCATTAGATAGCTTCAAATCATTGTCAATCGAAATCGACTCACAAAAGGTTTCAATCAACATTGAACAACTTGCTATTGAAAAAACCATTGAACTTTTAAGCCGATATCTTACTCTTAAAATCGGCGACATCATAGCACCTGTTGCATTAGCAATAGGTGACGACATCACAATCAACACCATCATCGATGGCAAATTAAACGAAGAAAACAACATAAGATTAAAATTTAAATAACATATTGCTATGATATTACGAAACATATCTAAATTTATCGTTTGCTTTATTGCATTAAATTGTTTCAACTTTGCTGGCGCATATACTCCGTCATACTATACAAGCAACTCAAAACTCAATTCGGGCAACTGGGTAAAAGTTAAAGTTACCGAAATAGGGATGCAAGAAATCACCTATGACCAACTTCGCGAATGGGGATTTTCTGACCCTTCAAAAGTGTGCGTATATGGATATGGTGGCTCGCAGTTGACCAAAAACACCTTCGACGCAAACTTACCCGATGACCTTCCCGCTCAACCAGTATATTATGGCGATGACAAAATCATATTCTATGGTGAGCCCGACTATAAAATTAATCTCGGTTCTGATGAAAAAAAGATCGAAGTATTGCGCAATATGTATTCTTCGGCCGGATACTATTTTTTGAGCGATTACTCTAATACTACAACTCCCATACCCTCGGCTATAGGATACAACTTGAGCAACATACTCAGCCGTGAATATCATAACAACATATTATACATTGAAAACGAAGTTGAAAATCCCGGTATGGCTGGGACCTACTTCTTTGACAAAAACCTTCTCAATGGGCCTCAAACATATAAGTTTAACCTCATTGACCCTTATTCAAGCGATGCCGATGCAATTTTCAAATACAACTATGGTGCTAAAGTTCCTGCTTATACAGCACTAAATGTAGATTTTGACTACCCTGCTTCACTCATCACCAAGACAAAAAACAATCAAGTTATTCCAAGTTCGCTTGAATCACAATATTTCTACACAAGCGATGGCGAAATAACTTTTAAAACCAACGATACTACTGCTCGTGAGTTATCGTTTACCATCTCATTCCCTTCTGATAAAACTGCCACATATGCAGCCGTTGACAATGCATATATCATTTATCGTCGACAAAACAACCTCAACAACAATGCTCAATTGAGAATGTCGTTTGCTGGCATTAATGCCAATACCAACTTCATCCTCTCTAACGGCAACGAAAATGTTCAAGTGTGGAATGTGACAAATCCATTTAACATCTATCCTCACTCTACAAAGTATTATGAAAGTTCAAAACGCCTCATCGGTACATTTGACAAAAGTTATATTTTTGCTAATACTGGTCAGGCTTGCCTTGTGGCATTTGACCCAACAAAAGAGATGCACAAAGTGGAATTTGCTGGGAAAGTGGAAAACCAAAATCTCCACAACATCTCAACACCCAATATGGTCATCATAACCAACAACCTTTGCGAGCCATATGCCGAAAAAGTCGCACAAGCTCACCGCGACTATCAAAACTTGAGCGTATTGGTAGTAAACCAAGAAAAAATATTCAATGAATTTTCATCGGGGACACCCTCAGCAATGGGATATCGTCGTTTCCTCAAAATGTTATACGACCGCAACAAGAATAAACTTAAATACCTTCTATTGTTTGGCGAAGGTTCGTGGGACAATCGTGGAGTAATCTTCCCCAAAGACGATCGCCTTCTTACCTACCAAGCCGAAATCGTTGAAGATGCTCGCAGTGCAGCCAAGGCATTCTGTGGCGACTCATACTTTGGAATGCTCAACGATGAATATGTGCCCGAATACTTCTATAATACCGAAGTAGTACTCGGCATCGGTCGCATACCCGCTCAATCCGAAGTCAATGCCCAAGCCGCTACAAACAAAATCATCAATTATCTTCAAAACCCACCTACGCAACCGGTATTTAACCGTGCCGTCATTCTTGCCGACGAAGGTGATGCCTATGGACACGCAATGCAACAAGAAGAAAATATTGACTCTATTTTATCAATATCACCAGCTACTACCTGCACTCGTGCATTCCTCACATTCTATCCTTCAACCGATAACGATGCTCACGAAGCTCGCGATTTAGTGACTCAAGCATTAAATAAAGGACAAATTCTTTTTAGCTTTGCTGGACACGGTGCCGAAACATCTTTCGCTGCGCCAAAGAACCTATGGTCGGCAAAAGATATTAAAGAAAAATCCTACAGCTATCCTCCATTTGCAATGTTTGCTACTTGCGATGCATTCTCATTCGACCGCAAAGATGGTGGTATGGCCGAGCAATCACTCTACAAAGAAGATGGTGGTTTCATTGCAGTTGTTGCAGCAAGCCGCACAGTTTACATGCAATTTAACCAATATATCAATCGCGCATTCACTTGCGAATTATTTAACGCCACCAACAACGACCTCATTGGCGATGTCTTCCGCAAAGCACGCAATCGCGCGTCAACTACCATTTCTGACCGCACACTAGGCGTAAACACCATGTGCTACAACCTTGCAGGCGACCCAGCCCTTCCTTTATACAAACCATCGCTCAAGGTTAATACTACATCAATCAATGATGCGACCATCGACAAAGAATCAACTACCTATCCATCAATTTCACCCCTTTCTAAAAACATCATTAAAGGGAACATCGTTGACAACAATGGTAATATCCAAAAATCATTCAATGGCACCATTACCCTCTCAATATATGATGGTCCTTCAATCATATCGGCCTACACTAAGAAGAGCGGTAACACATCTACTGCTGTTATTGAATACAACGATTCAACAATCAAGGCACCAGTTAAGTCTTATTATAAGAGCGATAGCCTTGCGATAGTTTTTGACGAAACTCAAATGGCCGAAATTTCAACAACAGTAACCAATGGTCAGTTTGAAATTTCATTAGTTACCCCAATAGCTCAAAAGCCCAATTCAATCAATCGCATCTCTTATTTCGCAATCAGCAACGACAAGAGCGCTCGCGCATCGGGATATCTCAACTATGTAACAATGGGCGACTATAACGCCGAAACTGCTATTGATGACACTACAGCTCCAGTTATCGAGAACTGTTACATCAACGACATTTCATTTGCAAATGGAGATATTGTAGGAAGCGACTTCACATTCTTTGCTTCTATTAGTGCCGACGAAACTGGCATCAACACAGCCAACAATATTGGCGCGATGGCAACACTCTCACTCGATGGCAAGAAATCGTTCCCATTTGCCAACTCAGCAATCACAATCAATGCCGATGGCAGTGCTTCGCTTGAATATATCATTAACGACATCGAGGATGGACATCACACATTAACATTAAGCGTTAAAGACAATACTGGCAACAGTTCTTCAAAGACTATTTCATTTGTAGTAGTTAATCGTAGCGCCTCTGCAACACTCAACATTGCTGAAACTCCCGCTCGCAAAGAAGCAACATTCTCACTCGACCACAATTTCATGGATGAGCCTATGGGACGTATCATCATTGAAGATGCCAACGGAAATTGCATATTCACAAAAAACAACTGTTCATTCCCCTACACATGGGACCTCAAAGACACTAACGGAAAAGTTGTTAACGACGGCAACTACAAGGCCTATGTAATTCTTAAAGGTGGCAACCTTTATGGTAGCTCCGATAAAATTGATGTTATCGTGGTAAAATAATTCAATTTAAATAACACCCCAGCCCTCTAAATGACATTTTTAGAGGGCTTATTTTTTCATAAAATATCATAAACTGCACGCTGTAAGCAATAAAACACACTTTTTTGAGTTTATATATTTAGCTACATAGTAAAATAATATGAACAAGACATTAAAATCTCTCTTAATAGGACTTTTAGTCATAGCCATGTGCACACCTTCGGCCTTTGCCCAAGATGCAACTGGCAAAAACGAATTTAACCCCGTGCAAACAGGTGTTACATCGCTAAATATCGCTCCCGATGCGCGTAGTGCATCAATGGGTGACCTCGGTGTTGCAACCGACCCCGATGTTAACTCTCAATATTGGAACCCTTCTAAATATGCGTTTGCATATAGCAAAGGTTCGGTAGGGTTA
Source organism: Muribaculaceae bacterium (assembly GCA_045646905.1). Taxonomy (GTDB): domain Bacteria; phylum Bacteroidota; class Bacteroidia; order Bacteroidales; family Muribaculaceae; genus RGIG4079. The sequence goes on along the minus strand of JAZRLP010000024.1, from coordinate 51,484 downwards.
AGTTACACTCCTTGGTTGAGAAAACTTGTTAACGACATCTTCCTTGCCAACCTTTCGGGTTATTGGAAAGTAGGTAGTGGCGACAATCAAGCATTAAGTGCATCGCTTCGCTACTTCTCTCTTGGCGAGGTAAATACATCCGACCAATCGGGCGTTACCACTCAAAGTCTCAACCCTTATGAAATGGCCGTTGACCTTGGTTACTCACGCAAACTTTCTGAAAAATTCTCAATGGGGGTAGCATTCCGTTACATCTACTCCGACCTCGGATTTTCTGACTCATATGCTGGTGATCAAACTTCGGGAGCTTCAGCCTTTGCTGCCGACATTTCGGGATTCTTCAACACCTATCCTGTTATAGGTCGCAATGAATGCCAATGGTCGTGGGGTTGGAACATCTCAAACATTGGTTCTAAAGTTTCTTACAACAACGGCGAAGACCCTGCATTCCTTCCCACAAACCTTCGTTTGGGTACTACTTTTGCATTCCCCCTTGCCGACTATCACACCCTCGCACTTTCGGTTGATTTAAATAAACTTCTTGTTCCTACTAAACCACGCGAAAGCGACTTTAGCGAGGACACCGAAGGGCAACAAGCCTATCTTGATGCCCTTGAAGACTGGGAAAATATGTCGTCAATATCGGGTATTTTCAAATCATTTACCGATGCTCCTGGAGGGCTCAAAGAAGAACTTCGCGAAATAACCTATTCGGTGGGTGCCGAATATAACTACAACCAACAATTTTTCCTTCGCGCAGGTTATTTCTACGAAAACGAATTCAAGGGAAATCGCCAATACTTTGGCATCGGTGCAGGTTTTGCCTTAAATGTGATTAAGCTCGACGCTTCATACATGATTGCAACAGCACAAACTTCACCTCTTGACCAAACACTTCGTTTCACCCTTGCGTTCGACATGGACGGTCTTAAAGAACTCATACGATAACCATGATTAGAATAGGACAAGGCATTGATGTTCACAAACTTGTAGAAGGTCGCGACCTATGGATTGCTGGGGTGAAAATCCCCTACCATTTGGGACTCCTTGGTCATAGCGATGCCGATGTTGCTCTACATGCTCTTTGCGATGCGCTACTCGGCGCTGCATCTATGCGCGACATAGGATACCACTTCCCCGACACCGACCCCACCTACAAAGGTGCCGACTCAAGAGTACTACTACGCCGTGTGAGCGAAATGCTCGGCGAAAACGGATTCTCCATTGGCAATGTTGATGTCACCATTGCAGCTCAAGCGCCTAAAATGCTACCACACATCCCTCAAATGATACAAAATATAGCCGACGACCTATCAATCGACCCCAATTGCGTATCGGTTAAAGCCACTACTACCGAGCACCTTGGCTTCACTGGTCGTGGCGAAGGGATAGCAGCCTTCGCTGTTGCATTAATAGACAAGCAATAGAGTAATTTGTGGTTAAAAAATATTAAATTACACACATCTGCGGTTAATTAATGTTATAGAGAACAACTCTCATCATTATATTTAATGCTTTGAGTTGTAACACACTAAAAAATATCGTAAATTTGCACTTGAAATAGTCACGGAGGAGGCCAACAGCTTCCTCCTTTTTATTAAACATATCGAAAATGATTGACAAACAGCTACTCACTCAAACAATAGAGCAAGCAATCGAAGGCTCATCAATATTCATCGTTGATATAAAAATCAACCCTGGCAATGCAATTGTTGTGGAGATTGATAGCCCCGAGAACATTGATATTGATACTTGCGCATCAATTACTCGCAAAATCGAAGCAGTATTTGACCGCGATGCCGAAGACTACGAGCTCGAAGTAGGGTCGGCTGGGCTCACTACTCCATTTAAGGTTAAAGGTCAATATCTCAAAAATATTGGCAACGAAGTAGAGGTGCTCACCCGCGATGGTCGCAAGATGCAAGGAACTCTCACCGCCGTAGGCGATGACGATTTCACCATTGAAGTGGCTAAAAAAGTGAAAGAGCCTGGAGCAAAACGCCCTTCAATCATAATGGAGCCTATTACGCTCGAAATAAGTAATACCAAGTCAGTAAAATATTTAATTAACTTCAAATAAAACGACCAATAAAAATGGCTAAAAAAGAAGAAACACCTAATATGGTGGAACAATTTGCCGAGTTTAAAGAACTCAAGCACATCGACAAAACAACTATGATTAGCGTGTTGGAGGAATCATTCCGCAATGTGCTATCTAAGATGCTTGGATCTGAGGATAACCTCGATGTTATTCTTAACCCCGACAAGGGAGATGTTCAAATTCTTCAAAACCTCAAAGTTGTTCCCGACGGAGAAGTTTCTGACCCAAATAAAGAAATTAGTCTTAGCGATGCTCATGCCGGAGGTGACCCCGATGCCGAAATTGGCGAAGATTTCTCTAAAGAAATTATTTTTTCAAACTTTGGCCGTCGCGCTATTCTCAACTTGCGTCAAACTCTCCAATCTAAAATACTCGACCTTCAAAAAGAAGCTATCTACGCTAAATTTAAAGAACTTGAAGGCGACCTCGTTGTGGGCGAAGTATATCAAACTTGGAGAAACGAAATACTCCTTCTCGACGACGACAAAAACGAGCTCCTTTTGCCAAAGAGCGAATCAATCCCTGGCGATTTCCTTCGCAAAGGCGAAACTATCAGAGCCGTTGTTGCTAATGTTGACAACAACAACAACAACCCAAAAATCACTGTATCGCGCACAAGCGAGCATTTCCTTCGTCGCCTTCTCGAACTCGAAGTTCCCGAAATTCACGACGGCCTCATCAACATTCGTGCCGTAGCTCGCATCCCAGGCGAACGCGCTAAAATCGCCGTTGAAAGTTACGACGACCGCATTGACGCTGTAGGTGCTTGTGTAGGTGTTAAAGGTTCGCGCATTCATGGCATCGTTCGTGAACTTCGCAACGAAAACATCGATGTAATCAACTACTCTCAAAATGTAGAGGTACTCATAGGCCGTGCCCTCAACCTTTCAATGACACCTCAAATGCGCATCGACTACGAAGCAAAGAAAGCCGAAGTATTCCTTCGCCCCGAAGACATCTCATTGGCTATCGGTAAGGGTGGTCTCAACATCAAATTGGCATCTATGCTCACCGGTTTCAATATTGATGTATATCGCGAAGGCACATTCTCTAACGAAGAAGACATCTATCTCGATGAATTCAAAGACGAAATCGATGCATGGGTTATTGATGCTCTCAAAGGCATGGGTTGCGTAACTGCAAAAGCTGTTCTCAACACTCCTCGCCAAGACCTCATCGACAAAGCCGACCTCGAAGAAGACACCGTTGACTTCGTGCTCGAAATTCTCAATGCCGAATTTGAAGACTAATCCTATCAACCTTCATATTTAACTCATCTCCTCAATATTTAATTTAAGCAGTAACACCTTTAAGTAATATATGGCGAAAACAAAAATTAGTAAAATAGCAAAAGACCTCAATGTGTCGGTTACTACTGCAATTGAGTTCTTGCGTAAAAAGGATATCATAGTTGAAGACAACCCCAATGCTCGCATTGAGGATGACGCTGTGAATATTCTCATCAATGAGTTCCGTAGCGATAAAGACCAAAAAATCAAATCGGAACAATTCTCATCTGAACGCCAAAAAGAGAAAACCAAACCTGCTCAAAAAGAAGCTACAAAGCCGGTTGAAGAAATCACATTGTCGGTAGAGCCTACTGCACAACCTAAAATTGTGGGCAAAATCGACATTAACAACATTGGCAAACCTGCGCCTAAAGCTCCCGAAAAAGTAGAACAACCTAAAAAAGAAGAGGCAAAAGCTCCCGAACAACCTAAAGCAAAAGTTGCTCCCGAGAAAAAAACTCAACCCAAAGTAGAGAAAAAAGAAGAGCCTAAAGCACAACCAGTAGTAGCCAAAGAAAAGGTTGAGCCAGCCAAAGTTGAACCTAAACAAGAAGTGGCAACACCACAACCTCAAGAAAAGAAAGAAGACGAAATCTTCACAATGAGTCGCCCCACTGTGACTCCTACTATCAATGTTGTAGGTAAAATCGACCTCTCGGCTATAAATCAACAAACTCGCCCAAAGAAAAAAACTAAAGAGGAGAAACGCAAAGAACGCCTTGCTAAAGACAACGCTACGCAACAAAACAACGGTAATGCTCAAAACGGCGACCGCAAAAAACGCAAACGCATTGTCAGCAAAGAAAAAATCGACATCGAAAAAGCAGGACAACAGGTTAATAATAACCACAACAACAATAACAACAAAAACGAGCATCCTCGTCGCGAAAAGGGTGGTAAAGACAAAAACAAGCGTCCTATCCACACCGAAGTAAACGAAGAAGATGTACAAAAACAAATTAAAGAAACCCTTGCTCGTCTCACAAGTAAGGACAAAGGCTTGAAGAAAGGCGCTAAATGGCGTAAAGAAAAACGCGAAGCAAGTGCTAACCGCGAACGCGAAGCTGCCGAACTCGAACAAGCAGAAAGCAAAATATTGAAACTCACCGAATTCGTTACCGCCAACGACTTGGCTGTGATGATGAATGTGCCCATCAACAATGTCATTGCTACATGTATGAACCTTGGCGTTATGGTTTCAATCAATCAACGCCTCGATGCCGAAACAATCAATATTGTTGCCGAAGAATTTGGCTTCAAAACCGAGTATGTTTCGGCCGAAGTTTCTGAAGCAATCGAACAAGAAGAAGACCGCGAAGAAGACTTGACCAACCGTCCTCCTGTTGTAACAGTGATGGGTCATGTTGACCACGGTAAAACTTCATTGCTCGACTACATTCGCAATGCCAATGTTATTGCTGGTGAAGCTGGTGGTATCACACAACACATAGGTGCATACAATGTAAAACTTTCTGACGGTCGTCACATTACATTCCTCGACACTCCTGGTCCCGAAGCATTTACCGCGATGCGTGCTCGTGGTGCTAAAATCACCGACCTTTGTATCATCATTGTTGCTGCCGACGATAGCGTGATGCCTCAAACTGTCGAAGCTATCAACCACGCATCGGCTGCTGGTGTCCCCATCGTGTTTGCTATCAACAAAATAGACAAACCTACTGCCAACCCCGACAAGATTAAAGAAGCTCTTGCTGCAATGAACTATCTTGTTGAAGACTGGGGCGGTAAATATCAATCTCAAGACATCTCGGCCAAGAAAGGTATTGGCGTAGATGAATTGATGGAAAAAGTGCTTCTTGAAGCCGAAATGCTCGAACTCAAAGCCAATCCTAATCGCAAAGCTGTGGGTTCAATCATCGAATCTTCACTCGACAAAGGTCGTGGCTATGTTGCAACAGTACTCGTTCAAAACGGTACTCTTCGCGTAGGTGACACTATCCTTGCAGGTACTCACTATGGTAAAGTGAAAGCGATGTTCAACGAGCGTAACCAACGCATCACCGAAGCCGGTCCTGCTACACCTACATTGATTCTCGGTCTCAACGGTGCTCCTACTGCTGGCGACACATTCAATGTGATGGACAGCGACCAAGAAGCTCGCGAAATTGCAACAAAACGCGAACAACTTCAACGCGAACAACGCGAACGCACCACTATCGGTCTTACACTTGAAGAGATTGCTCGTCGTCGTGCTCTCGGCAACTTCCACGAACTCAACATCATCGTCAAAGGTGACGTGGACGGCTCAATCGAAGCATTGTCTGACTCGCTTCTCAAACTTTCTACCGAAGAAATTCAAGTCAATGTTATCCACAAAGCCGTGGGTGCTATTTCTGAAAGTGATGTTGTACTCGCTGCTGCTTCCGACGCTATTATCATCGGTTTCCAAGTGCGTCCTTCACTCCCTGCTCGTCGTGCTGCCGAACGTGATGGAGTTGACATTCGTCTTTACTCTGTCATCTACCAAGCTATCGAAGAGGTTAAAGACGCAATGGAAGGTATGCTCGCTCCCGAAATCAAAGAAGAAATCACAGGTACTGCCGAAGTTCTTCAAACCTACAAGATTTCAAAAGTGGGAACAATTGCCGGATGTATGGTGCGTGAAGGTAAAATCAAACGCGCTTGCAAAATTCGCCTCATTCGCGATGGCATCGTAATCTACACTGGCGATTTGGGTTCACTCAAACGCTTCAAAGACGACGTGAAAGAAGTTGCTTCGGGCTACGATTGTGGTCTTAACATTGCTGGATATAACGACATCAAAGAAGGCGACATCATCGAAGGATTTGAAGAAGTTGAAGTATCTCGTTCTTTGTAATATCTTAGGCTAATGCCAATAGCCTACATAAATATAGGTTCTAATATGGGTAACCGCCAAGCTCTCATTGAGCAAGCGGTTGCCCATATTGAGTTTTTATGTGGTGCGAAGTGCCAGCAATCGCCCATTATCGAATCGGCGCCTTGGGGTTTTGAGTCGCCACACCCATTCCTAAACATCGGGATAGCCATCAAAACCGATATACCCCCCATCGACCTACTGCAAGAATTGCTCAAAATCGAAAAAAGCATTTCAGCAGCATCACATCGCGATGAAAACGGCAACTATATCGATCGCCAGATTGATATTGACCTCATTGCAGTTGATGATATTGTCGTCGATTCACCCACACTACAACTCCCTCATCCACGAATGCACCTTCGCGACTTCGTACTCACCCCCATGATGCATCTCAACCCCCATTGGGTACACCCCATTTTAAATCAATCAATAACTCATCTCCACAACCAATTATATGAAAAAGATAATTAACCCTTGGCTCGACCTCGCTCACGAAGGTTACAACTGTTTTGCTTGCGCTCCCAACAACCCTTGCGGGCTCAAAATGGAATTTTGGGAAGATGGCGACGATATTGTTTCGTTTTGGAATCCCGATAACAACTTCCAAGGATGGCTCAACACACTCCACGGAGGCATACAAGCCACAGTGATTGACGAAATCGCAGCATGGGTAATCGCTCGCAAACTCCAAACTACCGGCGTTACCACCAACCTCAACATGAAATATCGCCGTCCAATACCCACTGGCGACAATGTCACAGTTGAAGCACGCGCACGATTGCGCGAACAAAAACGCATGTTTGCCATCATTGATGTAACACTATCGGTAAAAGGACGCATTTGCTCCGAAGGCGAACTTACCTACTACTGCGTAACAAAAGAAAAAGCTGCCGAAGAATTCCACTTCCGCGGTTGCGAAGTAGAAGAATAATAAATCCTACACCCACAAGGCTCGCAACACATCGAGCGATTGCGTTTGAGAGAGCGAACTATAGTGGATTGTGTAGTATTCAAGAATTTTATCGAGCAAGTCATTGCGTTGATTGCGATTAAACTTATAGAATCGCATATTATCAAATGTGATGCGCGATAACATAGCCAACACAGCCGCATCGTCGGCATTAAGATATTTGTGGTGCAATGGAGGGGTCATTCTAAATCGCCCCTCTTGCATATCAAATACAGCCCCCTTTTGATAACTTGAGATATCGGGTTCAATACCTATAAATCGGCCTAAACGATAAAGAAAACAAAGATGATAGTTGGCAATACCATCGGCCATCACATCAAAACGCGTAATCGCATCAACCAAAAACGCAAAAGTAGCATTATCACTTTGACTCTCACGCAACACAGCATTCAATACCTCGGCAATAAACATCGACACAGCCCCCTTCACCGGATGAGAATGCAACCCATGTAACGGCACCAACACTCGTGGATCGCGCATTGTGTGTAGCTCTCGCCCAGGTTTTATCGATGCCACGCACTCAAAGATACTCAACGGCATAAACAATGCCCGGCGACGATTGGCCTCACGACCATTCCCTGCCGATATGAGAAACGACAATCGTCCCATCTCAAGAGAATATACACTCAAGATTGAATGCTTATCGTTATACTTTATTGTGCGTAATGCTATACAATGTAGAGGCTGATACATAACTCAAAATATTTGATAAAGATACTAAAAACGCACCTATTTTCCCCTTTTTACCGCCAAAAACATAAAAAAATGAATTATTTTTCTGCTTTTCTTTCAAAATATTTGCACATGTAAAAATTTGTCCCTAAATTTGCACTCGCAATTTTGGGGAAACCCTCATGGCCCATTCGTCTATCGGTTAGGACGCAAGATTTTCATTCTTGAAAGAGGAGTTCGATTCTCCTATGGGCTACAATTTAATAAACAATAACTTAAAGATTTAAAGATTTATTTATAATGGCAAATCATAAATCATCTGAAAAGAGAATTCGTCAAACTAAGGTTCGTAACGCTCGCAATCGTTACTATGCTAAAACTGCTCGTAACGCCGTTCGTCGCCTTCGTGCTATGACCGACCTCGCTGAAGCTCAAGAAGCTTATAAAAAAGTTAGCGCTATGCTCGATCGTCTTGCTTCTAAAAAGACTATCTCTAAAAACAAAGCTGCTAACCTCAAGAGCAAACTCGCTCACCACATCAGCAAAATCTCTGCTTAATTTTTAGCAGCCTGATATTTGTTGGCCCATTCGTCTATCGGTTAGGACGCAAGATTTTCATTCTTGAAAGAGGAGTTCGATTCTCCTATGGGCTACCTCAAAGCATCTATCTCACAAAGGTAGATGCTTTTGGTATTTTTATTGCTGATTATTAACCTATAACTGAAAAATTCTTTGTAAATTTGCGTAATTATTACAAATCTTAATTATGAATATATCATATAACTGGCTCAAAGAATATGCCGACTTCAACCTCACCCCTGAGGAGCTTGGAGCCGCTCTCACATCTATCGGCCTCGAAACCGGTGGTATTGAAGAAGTTGAATCAATTCGCGGTGGCTTGCGTGGCATCGTAATTGGGAAAGTATTAACATGCGAAGAACACCCCAATAGCGACCACCTACACATCACTACTTGCGACCTCGGCAATGGTGAACCCACCCAAATCGTGTGTGGTGCACCTAATGTTGCTGCCGGACAAACTGTTGTAGTGGCAACTGTGGGAACAACTCTCTATGATGGCGACCAAGAATTCCAAATTAAAAAGTCTAAAATTCGCGGTGTGGAATCATTTGGTATGATTTGCGCCGAGGACGAAATAGGCATCGGACATTCTCACGATGGTATTATCGTATTGAACGACGATGTAAAACCAGGCACTCCTGCTGCCGAATACTACAACCTCACAAGCGACTATGTACTTGAGGTTGACCTAACTCCCAACCGCATCGACGCTGCTTCACACTATGGCGTAGCACGCGACCTTTGTGCATGGTTATCTCAAAACAAAGGCGAAGCCACTCCTCAACGCCCATCGGTTGACGCATTTAGCATCGACCGCCAAGATGGCGCAATTGAAGTAGCCGTTGAAAATGCCGAAGCATGTCCCCGCTATGCTGGGCTTACAATACGCAATGTTAAGGTTACTGAAAGCCCTCAATGGCTTAAAGATCGTTTGACAGCGATTGGACAACGCCCCATCAACAGCATTGTTGACATCACCAACTATCTTCTCCACGCAATGGGACAACCTCTCCACTGCTTTGACCTCGACAAGGTAAAAGGTGATAAAATCGTTGTTCGCAACTGCGCCGAAGGTACTCCTTTCACCACTCTCGACGAAGTTGAACGCAAACTCAATAGCGCCGACTTGATGATATGCAATGCCGAAGAGCCTATGTGTATGGCTGGCGTATTTGGTGGTCTTGACTCGGGCGTTACCGAAGGTACTACATCAATATTCCTTGAAAGTGCTTACTTCAATCCCACAACAGTGCGCAAAACTGCTCGTCGTCACGGGCTCAACACCGACTCTTCATTCCGTTTTGAGCGTGGCGTTGACCCAAGCAACACCATCTATGTGTTGAAACTTGCAGCTTTGATGGTAAAAGAAATTGCAGGTGGCGAAATTTGTGGCGAAATCGTTGACATCTACCCCAACGAAATCAAGCCATTCCCTGTTACACTCTCTTATGAATACCTCAACAATCTCATTGGCAAAGAAATCCCCGCCGAGACTGTTGATAATATACTCCGTTCACTCGAAATCGAGATTAAAGACCGTCGCGACGGCGAAATCGACCTTGAAGTGCCCACCTATCGCGTTGATGTGCAACGCCCTTGCGATGTAGTTGAAGATGTGTTGCGCATCTATGGTTACAACAACATTGAGTTTGATAACACTCTCCACGCAACACTCTCTTACAAAACATTTACCGACAGTGCTAACGACCTTCGTGAACTCATTAGCAACCAATTGACTGCTGTAGGATTCAACGAAATCCTCAACAACTCTCTTTCGGCCGAAAGCTACTACGAAGGACTCTCTCAATACCCTGTTGCCAACTGCGTGAAGTTGCTTAATCCATTGAGCAACGACCTCAATGTAATGCGTCAAACATTGCTCTTTGGTGGTCTTGAATCACTCTCACACAACATCAACCGCCGTTCAAGCGACTTGATGATGTATGAATTTGGCAATGTATATCACTTCAACCCTGAAGCAGAATCAACTGCCGAAACTCCACTTGCACCATATAGCGAAAGTGAAAAACTCGCTTTGTGGCTCACTGGCAACATTCGCCAAGGCAACTGGGCTCGCAGCGAAGAAGCAGCAACTATTTATGACCTTAAGGCGATTGTAGCCAACATCTTCGCTCGTCTCGGCATCTCTACTCGCGAGATAGCCCTCACTGAAGGTAATGACGAGATATATAGCGCATCAATCAATATCGCTACTCGTGCCGGCAAGCAACTCGGCACAATGGGCATCGTCGCTAAAGCAATCCTCAAGAAAGCCGACATCAAGCAAGAGGTACTCTTTGCCGAACTCGACTGGAATGCAATCGTAAAACTCGCCGTTAAGAAGAAAGTTACATTTGCTCCACTACCCAAAACTCAACCTGTGAAACGCGACCTTGCACTCCTCATCGACAAGGCCGTTACAATGGCACAAATTGAAGCCGTAGTGAGAGAAAGCGAACGCAAATTACTCAAAGATGTAACACTCTTTGATGTATATGAAGGTAAAAACCTCCCCGAAGGCAAGAAATCATATGCGATTGCAATGACTATCCAAGACGACGAAAAAACTCTCCAAGACAAGCAAATCGAAGCTGTGATGAACAAAATCATCACCAACCTCGAAAAACGACTTGGCGCATCACTCCGATAATTAAACAAATTAAAAATTAACAATATAAAACAATAAACCACAATGGGAAGAGCCTTTGAATATCGCAAAGCAAGAAAACTCAAACGCTGGGGCAATATGTCTCGCACATTCACTCGTATCGGTAAAGAAATCACCATCGCTGCTAAAGCAGGTGGTCCCGACCCAGATACCAACCCTCGTTTGCGCGCTTTGATGCAAAATGCTAAAGCTGCAAACATGCCAAAAGATACCGTTGAACGCGCTATCAAAAAAGCAACCGATAAAGATACTGGTGACTACAAAGAAATCATCTACGAAGGATATGGTCCTTTCGGTATCGCTATCGTTGTTGAAGCTGCAACCGACAACAATACTCGTACTGTTGCTAATGTTCGCTCTTATTTCAATAAATTTGGTGGTAGCCTTGGTACTTCAGGCAGTTTGACATTCCTTTTCGAACACAAATGTACATTCCATGTTATCGCCAAAGAAGGTGTTGACCTTGAAGAGCTTGAACTCGAGCTCATCGACTTTGGTGTTGATGAAATCGACTTCGACGAAGAAGAAAATGTAATCGTACTTTCTGCTCCATTTGAATGCAACTCTGAAATCCAAAAATATCTCGAAGAAAACGGATTTGAAATCAAGAGTTCAGAGTTCGTACGCATCCCTAACGACCTCAAAGAAGTTAACGAAGAGCAACGCGTTCAACTCGAAAAACTACTCGAAAAATTCGAAGACGACGACGATGTTCAAAATGTGTTCCACAACATGAAAGAAGACTAATCAATCACTTCTATCATATCACAAAGCGAATAGGCTCTCCCTATTCGCTTTTTTTATTTTTTACATAAACTTGCACATTTCTAATTATTTATCACTACATTTGTAGTAAATAAACATTCGTTACACCTAAATTTCACATTCTCTATGAAATCAAACCTTTTTAAATCAATCATTACTATTTTGTTTGCGTTATTAATTTCGCAACCATCCATTCACGCACAAACAAATCAGTCAACTCGCTATGAAGCACAGCTAAAACTTTACGACATCGTCAAAGAATTGTCTGACCTCCAAGGTGTTGACTTTGGTGGAATTCAATATGAAAATATAAGTTATGATTGCGAGACATTAAAAATGGACATCCTCGTAAACACCCCACAAAGTGATATCCGATATCTCACTTCAGATATGCTTACATTACAATTTCACACCCTAGTAAACACACACAATCAAAGAGAATATTATTCTAACCTCTCATCTCTTTTACGCCAAGCCAATAGCAAATGGCAGATGACATATAAAGACTCTCAAGGGCATGCCGTTTCGCACATATTCACACCCGATGACATCGATGATATGATGACTAAGTCGGTGGAAGAACTCGGCATTGACAAAGAACAAATGTCGAACTACTGCATATTTTTTCACAACAACCTCCTTCAAAAACAAATAGATGGTGTTAATGTAATTAGTGCAAAAGCCACTAAAGAAGGGAATTGTGTAAAAACAAGTATATTAACCACTTTTGATGACGAAACAATTAAATTTCTCACCCCCGAAAGAATAAAACAATCATACATAGGTTCAATAGGCTCTCGTGTTTTAATACATGGTTACGCCAACCAACTTAAAGCATTTGGCTTTGATGGGTTAATACTCGAATATTCCAACCAACTTGGAGCGACAGCTAAAGCCACAATCACCGTTGACGACTTTCTCCATTTTTATGACGATGCTCAATTAGGGTCACAAGATGTAGTTGAAGAGGAGGTGTTTGAGGCATATGACACTATCGCAGCCGATAGCATCACTTGCGTTGAGATTGTTGATGATACTCGATTCGACGAGAATAAAGAGGTTAAGGATCTGTCAGAAGTTATAGAAAATGAAGCTCAATTAGGGTCAGCCGAAAATAATTACTCCCTATCACAAAATAGTTATGTGCTTGAGACCATAGAACAATATAAAAAACACTATCAATCATCTATAGGCACAGGTGGTATCCTTGATATTAAGGTAGAGCTACTTGACCCTTATATTGCAATAACTATTATTGTTGACGGCGTGAATGACAACGCCGGCAATTATGCCCCAAACTCCTACAAAGAACATTTTATTGCAAGCACCATTTCGTCAGATGAACGCATTGAACAATACAAATTATTATATGCCGAAGGGGTAAAAGGGTTTTATATGACAATATCCAACGCCTATGACTACATCTCTTTCTCTGTCCCCATTGATTTAGAAGAGTTGTTTAGCGCAAAATATGCCTCTACGCAAGCCCTCGAACAATCGCTTGAAGAATATCTCGCATCACTTTCGGAAGAAGAGAAACAAGCCTACACTTCATCTTTTATGCAAGATTTAGACGAAATTACTAATTCATGGATAGGAAGCAATGGTGTCATAAACACACACACCTATATTGCCAACAATTACATCAATATAATATGCAATGTTAATAGTATTGAAGGATATACCGATGAATTTATCAATCAAAGCAAAATTAATTATATCAAAGAAATCAAGCCCAATTATAACGAAGAAATTGTCACCTCATTGAAATATATTCTTGAAGTAAAAGGATATAAATTCATCTACACCGATGCCACAACCCATAAATCGGTTTCTCTCATTGTTGATTTTGATGAGATACTCCACTTTAATGACGAATATCAATACAATGACGAATATGATTTCTCCGATCTAAACACCGATGAAATCATCAACGGATTAGTTTTAGAGTTTAACAAGGCGCTAAGGCCATATGTGGGCCAAAATGGATTGATTGATCTATACACCACAATGAAAGATGGTCTAATTGAATCTACCTTTATTTTTGATAATAGTGTTGACCTTAATGATATAGGCGATATCAATACCTTTAAAAATGAACTTCTTAAAGAGATGACCGCTACCCAAGAAGACCTTGACACTTGGGAGGCTCTATACTACTTTGGCATTGAAGGATTTAAGTTCATTTTCCGCCAAGAAGGCTCCAATAAAGGCAAATGGCTTTCTATCACAATTGATGATGTAATTAACGGCATCGACAACCTATACAACATGCCTCTAAATGAAATTTAAAGGCTTTTATGACTAATAATGCATCCATAATCGGGATTTGCCGCCATCGGTTGACGACCGACGGTGAGGGTGTCACTACTCTGGTGGCATTCCATGGTTGCCCATTGCGTTGCAAATACTGTCTCAATCCTCAATCGCTCGTGAAGCCTGAACGATTCCCCTCTCACAATGCCACATCACTCTATGAAGCAACAAAGATAGATGCACTCTATTTCATTGCCACAGGAGGCGGTGTAACATTTGGCGGAGGTGAGCCATGCTTGCAAGCCGATATCATCACTCAGTTTCGCAACCTTTGTGGCAAAGAGTGGCTACTCACGCTCGAGACATCGCTCAATGTTGCTCCCCAACAATTTGCCTCACTAATCCCCATTATCGACCGTTTTATTGTCGACATTAAGGACATGAACCCCGACATTTATCAACGCTACACCGGTCGCGACAACAAAAATGTGATTACCAACTTACAACAACTAATCGACAATAATCGTCAAGATGACGCCATAATTCGTATCCCTCTTATTCCTCAATTCAACACCACAGCCCACCAAGATAAAAGCAAAGCCCAACTCAAAGCAATGGGCTTTAAGCAATTCGACACATTCACTTATTCCACAAAAAATGCAAAAACTGTTGACTATTAAAACATAATTCAATATATTTGCATTTATAACGCCAAAAACAAACAACATGAAGCGAGGAAAAGAAACATGCCGTATCCTAAAAGAGATACGCCGACAAATTGCCGATGCAAATGATATTGAATATATCACATCTGAGTGCCGGTTTCAAGGTGACTGCCTCGGCACATGCCCTAAATGCGAAGCCGAAGTGCAATATCTCGAACAACAGCTATCGGCTCGTCACGCTGCAGGAAAAGCCATTGCCCTCGCTGGTATTTCCGCGGGACTATTTATGGCTTCATGTTCAAGCTGTTCGATTAACGACAAATTAAAACGCAATGTAGTGGGAAGTGTCCCTAACATAGCTGATACCACCAACATTTGCGACACGACTAACGCACCCAACGACACTCTTGAATTACTCCTTCATGGCGATGTTGAATATAAGCCCGATTCTACAAATTAAAACATATCCATCTATGAAACAACAAGTTAAATTAAGCACTTTTTCATTTATATCAACCATTGCATGTTTGGTATTGCTTATTGGTTGTACTTTCATAATCCCCGAAATATGGTGGCAAATCGGTTGGGGTATATTCGTGGTAATTATGCTCATCATTAGCCTTTGTTACATGCCCATGAGCATAGGTGCTGATGAAAATGCTATTTATATCAATCGCAGTCTAAAGATAAAAGCAATCCCTATGGCCGATGTCGTTTCGGTTAAACTATGTCCACCAACAATGGGAGCAATACGCGTTTGTGGCAGTGGAGGATTTTTGGGCTATTGGGGATGGTTTAAAGAACGAGACCTTGGCAAATACTTCGCCTACTACGGAAAAGCATCTGACTGCTTCCTCGTTGAACTTTCCAATGGACACAAATATATGCTTGGTTGTCAAAACGCCCCCGAAATGGTGGAATATATCGCTAAACAAATCAAGAAATAGTCCACAACCATCAATCGTGTTTTCCTCTAAGCCGGTAGAGTCCTTAATGACTTTAACGACCTTAATGCCTCTATCCCTAAACTTTACCTCATAAATTCACAATTTATTTGACATAATGGGATAAAATGCGTATCTTCGCATTTCATATCTACAACTATCAATGATTGAAATACGCAACATCGAAAAAAGTTACGACTCATTGCAGGTATTGAAAGGGATAAGCCTTGACATTCTACCTGGTGAAGTAGTGTCAATTGTGGGACCAAGTGGTGCCGGCAAAACTACATTGTTGCAAATTATCGGTTCGCTCGATCGTCCCAACTCGGGGCAAGTAAAATATGATGGCACCGATATTTTCGCGCTCAAAGAGTCGCATCTTGCACACTTTCGCAACGAAAACATAGGTTTTGTATTTCAATTTCATCAACTTTTGCCCGAGTTCTCATTACTTGAAAATGTGGCTATGCCCGCCTTGATAGGAGGTATCAGTCGCACTAATGCTTATGAACGCGCAAGAGAATTGATAAATTACCTTGGACTTAAAGATCGCGAAACACATCGCCCTTCCCAATTATCGGGAGGTGAACGCCAACGCGCTGCTGTGGCTCGCGCTCTCATTAATAAGCCCAAAGTGGTGCTTGCCGATGAACCTTCGGGCAGTCTTGATTCAAAAAATCGCCAAGAATTACACAAGTTATTCTTCGACTTGCGTCGCGATATGAATCAAACATTTGTCATAGTCACTCACGACGAATCGCTCGCGGCCGATTGTGACCGAATAATAAAGATGCGCGATGGTCAGATAGTTGATATCATCAAAAATTCAAATACTAAATAACTACAACGATGAAAACGCTAAAACAGTATCTATTAATATTATGCTTAGGATTGAGTGCTACAGCTTGTTTGAATGACGACAATGACTCCCCTATTATTGACCAATCGACAATGCACGATATCGTTACATTTGTGGGCAATCCCGAAAGCAATAATCACAACTCGGTGTTTCAATTCCAAAAAGAGGGCGACTCTCGATTGACCACTCTTCGTGCCAATAACATTGCTCTCGACACAGCATTAACTAAAGTAAATTCACGCGTATTGCTCGCCTACACACCTGAGACTGGCATACACAATATTGACGACAATGTTACGGTTAATAGTGTTGCTTCGGTTTTCAACGACTCTATTCGTACAGGAGAGTTGAATCGACTACCTAATCCCAATTATAACCCCATATTCGTTGATATTATACAACGTTCAGGCACATATCTCAACATTCAATGTGGATTAACCTATATTATTGAGCCATTGGAATTCATGCTCATGATTGACGCCTCTACTATCGACAATGAAATGCCCGATGTGTACTTGTCATACAAAAAAGACAATAACAAAAACGCCTCATACAAAGGCTTTATTGCTTCTATCGATATTGCCAACTTATGGAATCGCCCCACTTGCAAAGGATTCACCTTGCATGTCAACGACTCCAACTTTGGAAACAACAAAATAGAATTCAAAAAAATCACTCTCACCCCAATGCAATAAAACTTAAAAACATTATATAATCATGGAACAAAAAAAGAATGAAATAAAAATCGAACTTACTCCCGAAGTTGCTAATGGACATTATTCTAACCTCACTGTAATTTCACATTCAGCAGGCGAGTTTTTTCTCGATTTCATCACTGTTGCGCCCAATATGCCTCAAGCAAAAGTGCAATCACGCATCATTATGACTCCCGAAAACGCAAAAAATCTCCTTTTTGCGCTTCGCGACAATGTGCAAAAATATGAAGCTACTTTTGGCGAAATCGAACGCAAAATGCCTAAAAATGGCAACCAAGGCAATGGTGGCAACGATATCCCCAACCCTTTCATGGCATAATTTCACACAATCAATTTAATCAATATCATACCAAAATGATTAATCACAATCTATTTATATACAACACCCTCTCTCGTCGCAAAGAGTTGTTCAAACCCATTCACGAGGGAAAAGTGGGAATGTATGTGTGTGGGCCCACAGTTTATGGCGACGGCCACTTGGGCCACGCTCGTCCAGCTATCACTTTCGACATTCTATTTCGTTATCTCAACCACCTCGGATATAAAGTGCGTTATGTGCGCAACATCACCGATGTGGGTCACCTTGAGCACGATGCCGATGACGGCGAAGACAAAATCGCAAAAAAAGCGCGCATCGACCAATTAGAGCCTATGGAAGTAGTGCAACACTATCTCAATCGCTACCACAAAGCGATGGAGAAACTCAATGTGTTGCCACCTTCAATCGAGCCTCACGCTTCGGGTCACATCATTGAGCAAATTGAATATATCAAAAAAATCCTTGAAAGTGGATATGCCTACGAAAGTCAAGGCTCAATATATTTTGATGTACCCAAATTCAACCAAGACTTTCCCTATGGCAAACTATCGGGTCGCAATGTAGAAGAACTCCTTTCTACTACTCGTGCTCTCGACGGACAACAAGAGAAACGCAACCCTGCCGACTTTGCCCTTTGGAAAAAAGCAGCTCCCGAACATATCATGCGTTGGCCTTCGCCTTGGAGCGACGGATTCCCCGGTTGGCACCTCGAATGTTCGACTATGGGCGAAAAATACCTCGGCGAACAATTTGACATTCATGGCGGTGGTATGGACCTCATGTTCCCTCACCACGAGTGCGAAATTGCGCAATCGGTAGCTCACAACGGCAAAGAGACTGTGAAATATTGGATGCACAACAACATGATTACCATCAACGGTCAAAAGATGGGTAAATCACTCGGCAACTTCATCACTCTCGATGAATTCTTCACCGGTTCACATCCACTATTGACTCAAGCATACACCCCAATGACCATTCGTTTCTTCATTCTTCAAGCTCAATATCGTAGCACTGTCGATTTCAGCAACGAAGCATTGCAAGCATCAGAAAAAGCACTCAATCGTATGCTCGAAGGATGGAAACGCTTGCAAGAACTCACTCCAAGCGAAACATCTTCAATCGATGTGAGTGGTTATGAAGCAAAATGTTACGAAGCGATGGATGATGACCTTAACACCTCAATCGTGATTTCTCACCTCTTTGATGCGTGTCGCGTTATTAACCAAGTAAACGACGGCAAAGCAACTGCTACAGCCGAAGATATCGAAACTTTGAAGAAACTATTCAACACCTTCTTGGTTGAGATACTTGGCATTCGCACCGAAACAATCGCCACTGGCGAAGGCAACGAAGATGCACTCCGTCCATTTGAACAAGCCGTTGATTTCATTCTTGAAATGCGTCGCACTGCCAAAGCCAATAAAGACTGGGCTACCAGCGACCTCATCCGCGACCGCTTGGCGCAAATAGGTTTCGACGTCAAAGACACCAAAGACGGCTTCGAATGGTCGATTAAGAAATAAGACTGAAATTTCAACCTCAAAACAAATGCTGTATCAGTATTTTGGTACAGCATTTGTTTTATTTGTTTATAACATAAAAACTTCATCTTTGCTACATGAGGAACATTGAAGAAATATTAGATATTTGTTATAGCCAAACATTTATGAATAAAGAAGATGATTTACGAAAGATGATTGCAAAAAAGTTGTGTATTGATTATGAAGACTTTAAAGAGCAATTGAATGCTTTCGTTTTGCATTGTGCGGCGTTATTCTGTTCTGAACCTAATTTTTGGAATATGATATATTGCTTTTCAATCAAATATCCATATTTTGATATTATGTTCCTTGATGAATACACTGAAGAACCTAATGAAATAGTAATTTCTGCGTCTAAGTTTAAACATAAACATTCCCGTTTTAATGTTGATTGTTTAGATTCAGGTCTTCAAAATTACTTCATTCTTAAATCATTCTGCAACCTATTGGAAATAGAATTCCCATTTGAATGATTTTTTTTAATTTTATGCTGATTGGTTTTTATTGCAAATTATATTATCTTTGCTATCTAATCTATCCCTTACCACAAAGACCATAAAGACCAGTAAAATACAACCAACCTTATGAATAAATACATTATTCCCAATTTGCCATTATCTGAAGATGTAGAAACTAAGGCTGTATTAAAACAGGCTACGATTGCTCATCGTCGGTTAGCGGAATTAAAAGGTTTAGCTGCAACTATACCCAATGAGCAAATTCTTATTAGTTCTCTCACTCTGCAAGAAGCAAAGGAGAGTTCTGAAGTAGAGAATATTGTAACCACTCAAGACGACCTCTATAGAGCTTCTGTAAGTATTAATCAAGAGTTACAATCTGCTGCAACAAAGGAAGTTTTGAATTATAGAGAAGCATTGCAACATGGTTTTAATCTTATTCGCAAACGGCAATTATTGACAAATAATGTAATAAAAGAAATTCAAGAACGATTAGAATACAATCGTGCCGGATTCCGTACCGTACCAGGAACTGCCCTTAAGCGTAACGACGGAACGGTTGTATATACTCCGCCTCAAGACGCAACTGAAATCGCCGAACACATGAAGAATTTGGAAAGTTTCATTAACGACGATTATATGTGTGATTTTGACCCTCTTGTAAAAATGGCAATTATACATCATCAATTTGAAAGTATTCACCCATTTTATGATGGAAATGGAAGAACTGGTCGTATCATAAATGTACTCTATTTAGTTCAAAATAGATTATTGGATTTGCCAATACTTTACCTAAGTAGATATATAACTCGCAATAAAGCTGAATATTATCGATTGATACAAGCCATTCGCGATAAAAACTCCAATAATGCTTCTGAATGGGAAGAATGGATTCTTTTTATGCTTCATGCAGTAGAAGAAACAGCTTTTGACACCATTAATTTAGTAAAAGGGATCGGGGAGCTTATGATTGAATACAAGAACATTCTTCGACCTCTTTTCGGGAAATATTATAAGCATGAACTATTAAACAACTTATTCTTTCACCCTTATACTAAACTCGAATATTTCCAACGAGATATGTCAATAAGTCGTCAGACAGCATCTAAATATCTTGATAAAATCGTGTCAACGGGATTATTGGAGAAGATAAAATTAGGCCGTGAAAACTATTATGTAAATAAGGGATTAATGTCTCTATTCTTAATAGGTTCTCTTGAAAATATAAAGAAAAACGACACGGCAAAATAAGTATATGTTAATCAAATCGGGATTTCGTTAACATGAAAGTTCAAAAACGTCAAGCAAATGAGGATTTCGTTAACATGTTAAGACTATGTGTATATAAAACCTTTTTGTTAACTTGACCTTTATCCCTTATAATTCAAAAAATATATGCCCTTGGCAAACTCCTTTCGTTATTTACTCTTCTACAACAAAAGAAATATCAACCTCATAAATTCTGTAATTGAGATTCCTCCTTCCTCTTTTCAATTTTTATTGAACAGCAATAATCCTTAATATTCCCAAGTCAATGGCACATCAACCTTAAATGTAAAGGTAGGATTCCCCTCTTGATAAACCGGGACTTGAATTTTAATTGATTTTGCTGTTTTTGCTCGCTTGATAAATTTTCTTGCATTTGTCAA
Source organism: Muribaculaceae bacterium (assembly GCA_045646905.1). GTDB lineage: Bacteria > Bacteroidota > Bacteroidia > Bacteroidales > Muribaculaceae > RGIG4079. The sequence continues at coordinate 30,167 of JAZRLP010000024.1, read as the reverse complement.
AAATAAACAATCACTGCTTCCGTCTGCGGGTTCAGTTGTATAAAATTTTTGAGGTGCATCATCATCAAACCTTACTGTAACATAATTCGTTCCGTTATATTCATTTGACAATAATTGCCCTTTAGAGATTGTTAATATTACATTAGTCCCATATTTTTTCATATAACGAACACACACATTTAAGGAAGACCCACCCTCGTATGGGAAACTAAAATGAACCAAATTTTCACTAACTAATGATTTCCACACATTTTTCGAGTCAGTCATCTCATCAACACTCTCCGAAACTTGCCATCTTACAGAATCTTTTTCTTTTACAGGTTCTGCCACCAGCATCTCCAAGTCACTCTCATTAGAGCCGATTGTTGTTTCTACTGCTACACTATTTATATTATCCACTTCGGTATCATCAGAAGTACACCACGATAAAATTAGAGATAAAAATATTATTATGCCAAAAAGCAACAACATACCTTGACAAGACCATTTACCGTGTGTTTTCAGCATAGTCTCAGCCATTATTTCTGCTTTCTTCTCAAATTCCTTTTCTTCTTTCTTATCCATACAACTAGTAACTTATTGAATTAAACATTTTTTACAAATATAAGTAACTTTTACCCCCCCCTAATTTTTAACACATTTTAACCCTATACAAGCTGAAAATCCGAATACAATGAATCATCTAAAATTCATTTTGCAATTATGATTAAAATGATGTATTTTTGCGATTAAATTACTAACATCATAAAACCATTTATTATCATGAAGAAATCAGCGATTATAGCTTTATTGCTTGGGCTCTGCGCATTTACTTCTAACGCTCAAGCTATCTATGACTATCTTTCAGAAAAGGCTCCTGAAGCCTATAAGTACAACGAATATTACTACCAACGCGCATCGCACTTTGCCGAGCTCCCTGTTGATGGCGATGACATCATCATCCTTGGCAACAGTTTAAGTGACAACGGACGTTGGAACGAAGCATTCAACGATGCCAACATCAAAAACCGCGGTATCATCAGCGACGTGGTGCAAGGTGTTTCTGATCGTCTTGAACTCATCACAAAAGGCAAACCTAAAAAGATTTTCCTTCTCATAGGTGTAAACGATGTGTCGCACCACCTCACACCCGACAGCATCACTACTGCAGTGGAAAAACTCATCGTAAAAATCAAACAACAAACTCCAACTACCGAAATCTATCTTCAAAGTTGGTTGCCAATCAACAACGATTTCAAACGTTATAAAAACATGATTGGAAAAGAGATGGTTATATTCCACGGCAATGTTATGCTCGAACAAGTAGCACGCCGTCAAGGTGTGAATTGGGTAAATCTATTCCCCGCATTTGCCGACAAAGAAATGAAACTCCCCAAACACCTCACAAACGATGGTCTTCACCTCAATGACGAAGGTTATCGCATTTGGTGTCAAGAGATTGCCAAATATATCAACCCCAATGTAGAATTCAACCCCAACGACCTATATCCTATTGACGGCGATGACATCGTATTGGTAGGCAACCAACTTATTGGCGGACCTGAATGGCACGAACTCCTTGGCAATGCTAACGTAAAGGCACGTAACTCTTGGGCCGATGTTGTTGACGGACTCCCCTCTCTCGCTAAAACAGTAGCAAAGAAAGCTCCTAAACAAATCGTGCTCCTTCCAAGCTACAACGGCAAAAATCTTGCAAAAGGTCACAACCTCAGTGGTGCATTCAACGCCGACTCGATCGTAGCATATGTTGACCAAGCAATCAAAAACATCAAAGAGGTATCACCCAACACCTCTATCGTGCTTCAAAGTCTCATTCCTGTAAACTCTACTTATGAAAAGTATGCCGACTTCAAAGGCACGGCAAAAAAAGTGAAAGCAGCCAACAAAAAACTCCAAAAATTGGCAAAGAAACACAAAATCCAATGGGTTGACGTTTATCCCGCTATGATTGACGAAAATGGCGACCTCAAAGCCGAATTTACCAACGACGGTTTTAAACTCATGGGTAAAGGTTACACAGCCTGGAGCAATGTTCTCAAAACTGTAATCAAGTAACGATTTTATTCCCAATATACAACAATAGCGAGCAATGATACCATTGCTCGCTATTTGTTTTTATTTATTTCCTTCTAAAAAGGATATTAGTATTTTTCGCTTGATGACATTTCTTCGATGGGCTTGCGTTGATGTTGTCGATGCTCATCGGTGGCATAACCGAGCGAAACGACCATCAACACTCGTTTTGAACGAGGTATTTCAAGGATTTTACGCATCAGTTTTTCATCAAACCAGCCGAGAATACATGAACCCAACCCCTCTTGCGTGGCCGCCAATGTGATGTGCGACGACACTATGCCACAATCTATCAATGGGAAATGCTTGTTTTTTATCCATCCACCAAGACGAGCCGTAAAATTGGGCGACTCTTGCACGATAACGATAAATGCTGTAGCTTGTGGAGCCCACTTATTCATCCCTATTGAAGTCAATGCTTGTGCCACTTGCTCACGACGCTCCTTGTCGGTTACCGTGATAAGATGCCACGGTTGCGAATTGCAAGCCGATGGCGCCAATCGAGCAGCCTCAATGATGCGCGCAAGTTTTTCTGGCTCTATCTCACGAGTAGAGTCATAAGCACGACAACTCTGACGCGCCTCAATAAGTTGATACAAATCAGTGTAAGGCATAGGTTTATTTATTTTGAAACTCCATCAATCGGCTCAAATATTTGCCTATGATGTCAAATTCGAGATTTACACGAGTGCCAGCAACGATGTTTTTAAAATTGGTATGCTCAAAAGTGTAAGGAATAATCGCCACGCGGAAACTATTGCGTTCCGAGTCGCACACTGTGAGGCTCACACCATTCACTGTTACCGACCCTTTTTCGACTGTTACATATCCCTTTGAAGCCATAGCAGGGTCAACCTCATATACAAACTTATAATAGTGGCTACCATCAGCCTCCTCTACACTTTCACACACAGCAGTGCAATCAACATGACCTTGCACAATGTGACCATCGAGGCGACCATTCATCAACATGCTACGCTCAAGATTCACCAAATCTCCCACCTTCAAGCCTCCAAGATTACTTCTATCGAGAGTCTCTTGAATCGCTGTTACTGTATAACTATTATCGTCGTTTAATGATACGACTGTAAGACACACACCATTATGAGCCACCGATTGGTCAATCTTCAACTCATTTACAAACGAGCAAGTCAACGACAAATGCACATTGCCACCATCGCGCTCTATAGCCACCACCTTAGCAGCCTCTTCAACTATACCTGAAAACATATCTATTTACTTATTTTTGTTCATTTACATTTTTACACTACAAAAATAACTAATACTCTCGAAAGTTGAAAATTAATAACAGAGTGTGTTTTAATTTATACTCATAAAAAAACGAAAGTGCACTACTTCACAGCAGCACACCTCCCTCATAACCAAAATTCAAGTATATATAATATTTGTCTAACAAAACAGTCTTTTGTTAATGCTAACTTAATTTATTCATTAACATTTTTAATAGTCATTGCAAAGGTAGTGGTTTTAGTCCTAAATTTTTACTTAATTATTGGAAATAATCGTTAAATAATATGAATCGACCACCTTTATTGCATAATCGGCTATGTTTTATTAATTTTGCATCAATAATAATATCATATTTACACAACATGTATAAATCTAAATTTAGCAAACTATGTTTCAGCATAGCGATTGTGCTATGCCTCTCGGTTCAATCATGGGCTAACCAAGGAACGATTTCTATCGAAACTCCTTCGGGACGTATCGTTACTGCAACTGCAATTAACGATAATATAATCAAAGTAACTAATGTAAAAGCTGGCGAGGTCATCCCTCAATCTCATTCAGCGATACTATCTCCTCAACAGTTTAAGGGTGAAACTTCTTCGCAAGGAAACGTCAAAATGCTTTCTACTCCCACAGACGTTGTGGTAGTGCTTAATGGCAATGATGGTAGCATTTCAATCAATGCTGGCAACGACCGCATGATTGCCGACAATGGTGTGCGCTCTATTTCCGATGGCAAACAAATGCTTTCACTCGCAACAACTGGTGTTGGTTCATACTATGGTGCTGGCGAACGTGGTCACAGCCTTTCGCTCAATGGCGACACGCTTGTGATGTATAACAAGCAAAACTATAGTTACATGAAAGGCGAAGAACGCATTAACCAGATGAATATCACAATGCCTCTTTTTGTTTCATCCAATGGTTATGCAGTGCTATTTGACGACTATGCAGCTGCCGAGATGATTATGGGCAACCCCGTGAAATATATCACTGAAGGCAAAGAGCCTGTTTCATATTATTTCATCAATGGTGGAGGCACTCTCGAAGGTGTAATGAAAGAATATACACTCCTCACCGGACGTCAAGAGCTTCCCCCATTTTGGGCCATGGGATATATCACATCAAAATATGGTTACAAAACCGAAGCCGAAACTCGTGGTGTAATCGACACTCTCAAGCGCGAAGGTTATCCTGTCGATGGTGTGGTACTCGACCTCTACTGGTATGGCAAGGAAGAAGATATGGGACGCCTTTCGTGGGACCCAATCCAATGGCCATCTCACAAAAAGATGCTCTCCGACCTCAAAAAGAAAAGTGTAAACACTATCATCATTTCGCAACCATATGTATTGACCAATGGCCGTGCAATTGACAATTACAACGAACTTTCGTCAAAAGGAATGTTCTGCCGTGACTCGGTGGGCAACACTCACGAAGTAACTATTTGGGTAGGTTCGGGAGGTATGTTTGATGTGTCAAACCCCGACACTCGCAAATGGCTACGCGACCGCTATAAACTCCTCACCGACGAAGGTGTAGGTGGCTGGTGGGGCGACCTTGGCGAACCCGAAGTACACCCATTCTCAATCTACCACCACAATGGCAAGACTGCTCGCGAATATCACAATCTCTATGGCAACGAATGGAGCCGTATTATCTACGACCTCTACAAAGAAGAATACCCTAACACTCGACTTATGACAATGATGCGTGGTGGCACAGCCGGATTGCAACGCTTCAGCGTTTATCCTTGGTCTACCGATGTTTCTCGTTCATGGGGAGGTCTTCAACCACAAGTTACAATCATGCTCAACTCGGGATTGAGTGGTATGGGTTACATGAGCCACGATGTGGGTGGTTTTGCTATCGACCCTGCCAACCCTGTTGACCCCGAACTTTATGTGCGTTGGTTGCAACTCGGCACATTCTCGCCAATCCTCCGCACCCACTCTCAACAAGTGGCAGAGCCATATAAATACCCCGAACAACGCGACATTATCCTCGACCTCATCAACGAGCGTTATCGCTGGTTGCCTTACAACTATACTCTTGCATATGAAAATGCCTCACAAGGTCTTCCAATGGTGCGTCCACTCAACTTCTACAGCAAGCAAAACACTCGTTTTGACAACATTGACGACCAATATCTATGGGGACGCGATGTGATGGTGGCTCCCGTGATGACTCAAGGCGCTACTTCACGCAACATCACATTCCCATGTGGCCGTTGGGTTGACTACAACAACCCCACAAAAACATATGGCTGTGGCCAAACCATCAACTATGCCGCACCTCTCGAGGTATTACCTTTATTTGTTCGCGCTGGGGCATTCATCCCTCAAGCCGACTATAAAATGGGCAATACTGGCGACTACACCAACGACCAATATACAGTGAAATACTTCCCAGTTGACGGTGTAAAATCAAGCTACACAATGTTTGAGGACGACCGCATGTCAACTCGCTCACTTGCCGACAATGCTTATCGCCTCATCACTTTCAACGGCGATGCTACTGCTACCGCAACAACTATCACTCTCAAAAGTGAAGGCACCTATGCAGGAGCTAAAGCATCAAAGAAAATGACAATCGAACTCAACGGCATCACTGCCCGTCCAGCAAAAGTGACCATTAACGGCAAAAAAGCATCAGTAAAATACAACGCTAAAAACTCAACTGCTACAATCACCTTCAACTGGAACATAGCCAACGAAGCAACAATCGTTGTAAATAAGTAAGAAAGAACTCAAATCATAGAAAAGAGGCTAAACCAAATTGCAATGGTTTAGCCTCTTTTTGTCTCACACATTAAACGTTTCAATGGGGATGTGTGATTAAATAGACATATTAATCAGTTATTAATTATAAGTCAAAGTATAATTAACACCTTCCTTTAAATCAGTCCAATATACTTGATCTACCAATTTCCCATAATAGTCATATACATCGGCATACAAAGTATTAGTATATAAACAAACAGGTCCTCTAAAATGAGTCGTACTCAATTCACCAAGATCTATCTTGTATAAAACATTGCCATTACTATCTTCCTCATATACTACAAACCTGCGTCCACCACCTGTAATCTTTTTATTATGAATAATTGCTGTAGATGCTTTTTTATCTAATTTATATTTACGAGTTTCACCTTTGTATTCAATTTCCAATGTACTTCCAGTAAATTTTTTCAAATACACTGTACCTGCATTGGTTAAATAAATCTCATTAGAACCATCACCAGCAATAGTTGTATTTATTGAGTTAACCCATATATCTCCTTCACGAAGCATACCCCAACGGGCTCCTTCTACAATTGCCAAATAATCTAACCCTTTAGGAGCTACACCATCAACACTGGTTGCTTTCCACACGCCATTAAGATCAGCCAGTTTTGTCACATTCATAGATGGTCCATCAAATTCATCACATGAGTTGAGCGACAATATAGCCACTGCCATCAACAATAATTTAAAATACTTTTTCATCTTTAATTAATTTTATGTCTATAATATCCCCAAATTTGACATGTCATCTAAAAACACGAAGACGTGGGACATTGCTCAGTTTATCTTATCAGAGGCATCGCCAAATGCCCACACCGAAATAAACAGTCCACCCCACGCCATACCCAATATACCAACACCCGCCCAGGGTGGATATAGGCACGCGCAAACGTTCTTGACTGCTCATTCTTCGGTGTTAAAAATTGGCGATTTTCTGACAAAGAATAAAGCTAAAAACGCTTCGTTAAAAATATGTCACTTAGATATGCAATCGCTATTGCTCTCCAAGATTACTGCAAAATTATAAAATATTTCGTATATTAATATATTTTTCCATAGTTTTTCCAAATCTATCACGAATAAATGTCATAATTACTCAAAAAAAGTTGTGCCAATAGTTCTTGACACAACCTCACACATAACATTCTCTTAAATTTACCCAATAAAATCCCAATAATTTTCGGGCGTAACGAGTTGGAATGTTGAATTTGGGTATGCTTTGGCAAATGCTTGTGATAGCTTCGCTTTTCGGAGGGGATTCCATTTAAACTCAAATGTGTGCAATAGTCCGTCTTCTTCTTCAATCAAATCCACCTCACTTTGGTCGTGTGTACGCCAAAAAAATAATTGCGCATAACTTCCCATATATGAATTGCGTTTAACTCGTTCGCTAATTATGAAATTTTCCCATAATGCACCAGCATCAGTTCGCATTTCAATTGGGGCGAAATTAGAAATCACAGCATTGCGTATGCCATTGTCATAGAAATATATTTTTTTACCTTTCTTTATCTCATTACGCATATTGCGACTAAATGACGACAACCGAAACACCACAAAACATTTTTCCAATAAATCTATATAATTCTCCACCGTTTCTTTATCTACGCCTAACATATTCCCTAGTTCATTATACGACACTTCGCTACCCAATTGCAATGCCAATGCTTTTACCAGATTTTGCAATAATTCGGGCTTCTTGATTCCTTTATATGACAACAAGTCCTTATATAAGTAATTATTAGCCAACGATACAAGTGTTCGTTTCGCATCGGCTGGCTCCATCACAACTTCGGGATACATCCCATATATCAGCCTATTACCTAACAATCGATGTTCTTCTCTTTGCGACGAATAATCGGCCAATTCACGCATTGAAAACGGATATAGTTTATATTCAATAGTGCGACCAGTAGCTGGTTCATTAACTCGATTTGCAATATCAAATGATGATGACCCAGTTACTATCACTTGTGTATCCAATTTTAAATCACCTATCATCTTTATTGTGATACCAATATTTGCCACACGTTGAGCCTCATCTATAAATGCAAGGTCATATGACGACAACAACTGAGACAATTCAGTAGTGGTACGATTTTCTAGTAACAATCTATCATCGGCATTATCACAATTCAACGATAACACCTTTTTCCCTTCTTGATTTATTTGCGACAACAAGGTAGTTTTACCCACTTGGCGAGCACCTAAAATCACCAAAACTTTCTTTTTTCGAAAATCTTTTAATATTTGTCGTTCTATTTTCCTAGCAATCATAACATTAATTTTGCTACAAATATAAATCTTTTTCGTTAAACCGCCAAATTAACCCCTAATTTTTCGGTTATAACCACTAAATTACCCCCTATTTTTTCGGTTACAACCACTAAATTACCCCCTATTTTTTCGGTTTGGGGAATTTTACACAAAAAAGGAGGTGTATCAAATTCAAAAGATTGACACACCTCTCCTAATTTTTTTCTGATAAACGAATCTCTATGCGTCCCCTATTCTCATATTCCGAAATAGCAACTCACATATGCCGAGTAGTGATTATCGGCTCCAGAAGCTGATGGAATCGACATACGCACATTAGGAGCAATTTTCACATACTTACCCAACTTTATTTGTGCGCCAAGCATTGCTGCCGATTCATCCTTCAATATATTCCAATCGTTATTTGACGAAAGGTTATCATAGCGAGCAAATATATCTACCACCTTGCTCACATGTGCTGTGCCATATACCGATAGGCCATATAAATCGTGGTCTCTCTCAAATTTGGCATTTTGGAAAATGTTATACTCTGCACCAAGAGAAAAATATTTGTGTTGATACCCTACAAATGTAGCCCAGTTATAAGCTTTTGTTGCCGCTCCTGCGTCCCATTCATTAACCGAGCCATACAATCGCAATGTGAGGCCTTTCACAGGAGTAAAGGTTGTGCCAAGACCATATTGCAATCCATCTTTCACTTGCACCTTTTTGTAGCCCTCGCCATTTACTATTATAGCATCGGCACTTACCCAATCGGCAAACTTATAAGCTACCGAGATACCGAGGTCGGCACTGCTACCAAACTTATACTCATCTTGAAACGACTTCATAATATAGCGATAGCCCCAATGCTTCTCTTGCACCTTAAATTGAGTGGTAGAAATCATACCCCCTTCGAGAGTCAAACGCCCAGGCTTCCATGTTACCTGCGCATTCTTCACATAGGCAATATGGTGGTAATCATCTACATCGTTCGACATACCCACATCGAGCACAGCCTTTATTTGCAACTCCTTTGTCAACGAATATTGATACCCCACATAACTGCGATCAAGTTCAAAACCGCGGTCATCATTATCGGCACCAAAACCAGTGTGAGCATTGGCAAACACTTGAATAATGGCCTTCCCTTTAGGCTCTTCTGTAGCCTCTTGTGCCATTACATTTGCACCCATCAACACAATGCCACTCAATAACAATAATACTTTTTTCATTCTTCGTTTATCAAATTTAATACTACAAAGGTAACTTAATTTTTTCATTAAAAACACAATAATGAAAATCATCTATGAATAAATCCTCGTTCGAGATCTTGCGAGACATTAATCATAAAGTCACCCATATGTTCAAATGCATTCATAATATCAATATAGTAAACACTTGTTTGGTAATTTCTTTCACCGCTATCAATATCCTCAATCACTGCATCTCTAAAATTATTTCTTAGAGTATTCAAGCGTTCTTCGGCATTATATGCATTTGAAATCTGTTCAAGTTCGCCTTTGTGAGCCGATATTAAATTGGCAATCATCACATCATACGCCTCAATTACTGCATCGGCCATTATATTTAGATTCTTAATTGAATCGGCATCAAATGTCTTTTTATGAATGTTCTTTCTTGACAAAATACAACTGATCGTCTCACCCGAATCGCCCAGCGACTCCAACTCACCGATAATCTTATACATCGATTTAACCTTCTTTGATGTGCTTTCGCTAATCTCTTCGGCCGATACTCCATTGAGAAATGTCGCAATTTCATACTCAATACGGTCAGAAATTTCCTCATATTTCACGAGTTTACCACGCAATGTTTCAAATTTTTCACTATCTGATTCATTTATAGCTTCCTTTGCATATAGAGCTCCATTTTTTGAAATTTGAGCAAAATGGATAATTTCGTCAAATGCTTGGTCTACACAAAGTTCGGGAGTTGCGAGTGGACCTGCCGAGATATATTTGAGTTTGTAAATCTCTTTTTCTTGACTTTCGGGAGCACGAATAATCCAACTCACAGCCTTTCCAATCCATTTTGTAAACCACACCAACAACAATGTGTTGATAACATTAAACATTGTGTGCAACATTGACAACCCATATAAAGCAGCCGTACCTTCGGGAGATGTTGATGAACTTACTACAAAACCTTCTTCTGCTGGATTTGGCAATCCAAATAATGTTTCAGTAACATAGCCCACCAAACGAAGGAACGGCTGGAATAATATCAATGCCCATACGACACCAAACAGGTTGAAAATAGTGTGCGACATCGCTGCTCGTTTAGCCTGAGTGTTACCTACCGATGCTGCAATATTTGCTGTAATAGTTGTGCCGATATTTTCGCCAAGCACCATTGCACAAGCCATATTGAATGGAATCCAACCCATGCTCAACATAATGAGCGTAATAGCCATTGTAGCCGATGATGATTGCAGAACAAGTGTCAACACCGTTCCAAATGCAAGGAATAATAATATTGAACCGAATCCATGAGAAGCCCATGAGGTTACAAATTCTAACACCTCTGGTGTTTGACGAAGATCGGGCACCGACTCTTTCATAAACGATAGGCCCAAGAAAAGAAGGCTAAATCCCACTATAAGTTCTCCAATATTTTTACGATTGTCGTTTTTTGAATTAGAGAAAAGGAAGCCCAATAGCATCAATGGTACTGCAAGAACCGATATATCTGCCTTAAAGCCCAACCATGATACCATCCAAGCAGTTACTGTGGTACCAATATTGGCACCCATAATCACACCTATCGCTTGATTTAGAGTTAAAAGTCCGGCGTTAACAAAACTCACAACCATTACAGTTGTTGCCGATGATGATTGTATTATTGAGGTTACCCCCAGCCCTGTCATAACACCTTTGAATGGATTTGATGTCATTGCCGATAAAAAGCCTCTCAATCTATCACCAGCGGTCTTTTGCAGACCTGAACTCATTAAGTTCATACCATAAAGGAACATACCCAATGCTCCTAACAATGTAAAAATTTGCAATATACTCATATGTTAAACATTAATTTTCAACTACAAAGTAACTGCAAAAATGTTTCAAAAATATTTCAAGTAGGTTATGCTTATGTTAAAGATCAATGTAACTAACCGTAGCTAACCCATTTTCCCTGTTAAATAAGCTTTGGTGTGCTCATTGATTGGGTTGGAGAACATTGTCTCGGTGTCGCCATATTCAATTAATTCGCCCAAATACATAAACATTGATTTAGATGAAATGCGTCGAGCTTGTCCCATATTGTGAGTTACAATTAATATAGTAACCTCTTTTTGTAATTCTAAAAGTAATTCCTCTATATGTTTTGTTGCGATAGGATCGAGTGCCGATGTGGGTTCGTCCATCAATAAAATGTCGGGCTTCATTGCCAATGCTCGAGCAATACATAATCGTTGTTGCTGACCACCCGAGAGGAAAGTTCCTTTTTTGTTTAATACATCTTTAACTTCGTCCCAAAGTGCAACGCTCTTTAAACAACGCTCTACTGTGGCATCTTTTTCGGCCTTTGATAGTTTGATGCCGTTTAATGTAAATCCGGCTAATACATTGTCGTAAATGCTCATTGTTGGAAACGGTGTAGGTCGCTGGAATACCATGCCCACACGACGACGCACATCAATAGGTTCCATTGAAAGGATATTTTCACCATTGAGCAATATTTCTCCATCAACACGAATGTTTTGGTAGAGATTATGCATGAGGTTTACTGCTCGAAGAAGTGTTGACTTGCCACAACCCGAGGGACCCATGATCGCTGTGATGGTGTTCTTTTCTATGGTTGCTGATACATATTTTACAGCCATAGTTTGCTTGGTATATGATACACAAGTCTTCTTGAATTCAAGTATAGGTGTTATTGATTCCATTTCTTTGCAAGATATTTTGCAGTTATATTTAATGTTAATACAAATAATAAAAGGAAAAGTGATGCACCCCAAATGAGTTCTTGTAGATTGGGGTCATTGAAAAACTCCCAAATAAGAAGAGGCACTGCCGAGATAGGTTTGTCGATGGAGAAGCGAATGAGTGAACAGCCGAGGGCTGTAAACATAAGAGGAGCTGTTTCGCCAATAACGCGTGAGATGGCGAGCAATACACCGGTAAATATGCCACCAAAAGCCGTAGGAAGTTGTATTTTTAGCATAACGCGTGCGTTGTTGCCTCCAAGGGCCAACCCTGCTTCTTTTAATGATGCAGGTAGGATTTTCAAAGTTTCTTCGGTTGAACGAATGATAAGAGGAAGCATCATAATGCAGAGGGCTACACTCCCAGCAATTGCTGAGTATCCTTTCATTGGTACAACTACCCAAATGTAGGTGATGATACCAATAATAACCGATGGCGTGCCCTGTAGAAGGTCGGTTAGATAACTTACGAATTGCGCAAAACGATTTTTGCTATTCTCTGCCAAAAAAGCTCCACAAAGTATGCCTACTGGAACAGCTACAACAACAGCCATGGCAAGCATTATTATTGTGCCTACAATACCATTGGCGATACCTCCAGGAATGGGTTCCCCAGCTTCGATTGCTTTCATTGCCTTATAGGCTGTGGGGGTTGGCTCGGTGAAGAACGACCAAGTAAGTTGGTCATAGCCACGCATTAAAACCTCTCCTAAAATGGCAAGCAATGGCACGGCAGTAAGAGCTGCCAGAAAGCAAACGCCCCAAAACATTAGCTTGTCTTTCGCTAAACGATGTCTTATATTTAGTTTGTTCATAATTATACTATTCTTGCGCGTTTAATCATTATTTTACCGATCATATTGATGACGGCTGTAATTAAAAATAGTATTAGCCCGATGGCAATTAACGACGATAGTCGTAAATCGTCGGCTTCGCCAAATTGATTAGCTATGATTGATGCCATTGAGTTGCCAGTGGAGGTAAGGGAGTTGGGAATGTTGTTGGTGTTGCCAATCAACATTGTTACGGTCATAGTTTCGCCTAATGCACGCCCAATTGCTAATATGTAAGATGAAAAAATACCCGACCCTGCAACTGGAAAGATGACTTTTCGCACCACCTCGGCACGAGTAGCCCCGAGGCTATAGGCCCCCTCTTTTAAGTCGTTAGGAACCATCTTTATGAACTCGGCACTCAATGATGCTGCATAGGGTACAATCATAATAGCTAACACAAGAGACGCTGTTAAGATTCCCGAGCCTTGGGGTGAGATGTTTAATGCCATAATTATGGGACGAAGTGTGTAAAATCCCCACAATCCATAAATGATAGAGGGTATTCCCGCCAAAAGGTCGGTAACAGTGCTTAAAATTGAAGCAATCTTTGTGCCTTTGAAATATTCCCCTACGAAAAGAGCAACTGGGAGAGAGAAAGGAATGCAAAATATTAGAGCCAATAGTGTGGTCATAAGAGTGCCAGTGATGAATGGAAGAGCTCCATATTGTTCGGCTCCCTCGGTGTAGTCCCAGTGAGAAGATGTTAAGAATTTTAGAAACCCAAAATGTTCGAACGCGTCGTAAGCGTCAGCAACGAGGGCGTAAATCACGCCCCCGCATACTATAGGCATTATCAACGCTGCTACAAACAATACAATTCTGTATAGTTTATCGTTCATAAAAGTTTTTTTATTGGAGTATCGATGCTCCGTCGTAAGTGACAGTTTTGAGGTTGTTTATGCTTAATTCTTTCGCTTTAGAGGGAAGTGGAGCGTAGTGCACTTTAGATGTGACGTTTTGAGCTTCATCTGAAAGAATATATTTAATTAAGTCGAGGGTTGCGATTGCTTGCTCTTTGCTACGGTCGGAGTAGTGTTGCTCTTTGTAGATGATTACCCATGTAAATGTCGAGATAGGATAAGCACCAGGAGCATCTGAGTCTGTAATAGAGGTGCGTGTGTCGATAGGAATTTCACCTGAGGCAGCCGCTGAAATGCTGCTTGCAGTTGGTTCGACCATTTCGCCACGTTTGTTTTGGATTTTTGCATATGGGATTTTTTGAGCAAAAGCATATTCCGAGCCAACGTAGCCAATAGAGTTTTTAGTTTGAGAGATTACGCCGGCTACACCAGGGTTGCCCTTAGCTGCTTGTCCAGAGGGGAAATTGACCGATTTGCCTGTTCCATATTTGCTTGCCCACATAGGACTCACCTTTGTTAGATAGTCGGTAAATACAAATGTAGTGCCTGAACCATCAGAACGGAATACTGGAATGATAGATTCGGCAGGAAGTGTTACGCCTGGGTTGAGTGCGGCCAATCGTGAATCATTCCACATTTTAATTTCACCTGCAAAGATGTCTGCGATGAGCTCGCCAGTGAGGTTGAGGTTGTTAACTCCATCAAGATTATAAGCTACGACCACTGCACCCATGCAAGTGGGAATGTGAATAACTGAATCCATCTCGGCCATCTCTTTGTCGTTCAAGAAGGCATCGCTACCAGCAAAATCTACAATTTTATCGCGCAAGTTGCGAACACCACCACCCGAGCCGATGCCACCATAAGCAACTACATCGCCGTTGGCTTGTGAGAATTGTTCAAATACTACGTTATAGAAAGGGAGTGGGAATGTAGCACCAGCACCCGAAAGCTCTTGGGCTTGGCGTTTTTCGGTTGTTGTATTACTGCTACATGATGCCATCGCAAGGAGGGCAATAATTGTCATTACTGACGAAAAAATCTTTTTCATATTATTCTTAATTATTAAATGTTTATACAATTAGAATCCAAAGTAACAATTTACATATGCTGAATAAGCAGGGTTTAGCCCATCGGCTTTAGGTATATTCATTCTGACATTTGGGGCTATTTTAACATATTTGCCAAGTTTGAATTGCGCACCGAGGATTGCCGCAGATTCATCTTTTGATATGTTCCAGTTGTTTTTTGAGTAAATGTCATCGTATCGAGCATAAATGTCGGCAAATTTTGCTACTTTAACCGAACCGTAGGCCGAATACCCATATTGGTCGTTCCCTTTTTGATTAGAAGCGTTCATCATGTGGTTATACTCGGCTCCAATTGAGAATTTATCGCATTTGTAGCCTGCGAAACCGGCAAGATTAACAATGTCGGCTTTGTTGTCGGTGTCGCTTTCGTTTAGACCACCATAAAGACGAATTTGAAAACCTTTAATAGGGGTGAGTGTCAGACCTAAACCATAATTGAGTCCATCATTCTTTTGAATTTTTTTATAACCTTCGCCATTGGCGATGATTGCATCGGCCGAGACCCAATTGGCAAATTTGTATGAGGCAGAAATACCAAGGTCGGCACTGCTTCCAAATTTGTATTCGTCTTGGAATGATTTCATAATGTAACGATATCCCCAAAATTTTTCTTGGAAATTGAATTGAGTGGTAGAGATAAGACCTCCATTTAATGTGAAGTTGCCAGTTTTCCACGAAACCAATGCATTTTTGATGTAGGCGATGCGTTGGTAGTCGCTTATGTCAGATGATTTGCCAATATCCATAACTCCTTTTACTGATAACCCCTTGCCTAATTTGTATTCATAACCCAAATAACTGCGTTGAAGTTCAAATCCACGGTCATTTCTTTCTTCTCCAAATCCTGTGTGGAAATTACCAAACACTTGAATGATTGCTTTTCCTTTAGGCTCTTCGATTTTAGCGTTTTCGGCTTGTGCAGTGAAGCCAACGCAGGCTAAAAGACCTGCCATAATAAGTTTTGTTTTCATTTTAATTTTAATTTTGTTTTTGATGTATATTTTCTGTTAGTTTTTTTACACTGCAAAGTAACCACCATATTGTTTCATAAAAGTTTCAAAAAAATTAGGCTTTAGTTAAAAGGGTGTTTCAAGAAAAATATTACATTTTTATTAAATCTAATGGAAGGTGATATTTTGTTCGTTTTTTATCTATAAATTTGCATCATATTAATATATATGTATATGGAAATAGAGCGTATTTTAATTGTAGATGATGAGGAAACGCTATGTGAGGTGTTGAAACTCAACCTTGAAAACGAAGGGTATGATGTAGATATAGCATTCAGCGCCGAACAAGCATTGACCTATGATTTAAAGTCATACTCATTGATTTTATTGGATATTATGATGGGAGAAATAAGTGGTATCAAGATGGCAAAAATACTTAAAAGCGATGTGATGACTGCTGATATTCCTATTATATTTTGTACTGCTCGCGACACCGAAGATGATATGATTTTAGGTCTTAATCTTGGCGCTGATGACTATATTATGAAGCCCTACACTGTGCGCAATGTGATAGCTCGTGTGAAGAGTGTGTTACGACGCGCTGCTAAGCAAAAAGCACCTATTGCAACGCCCGAAAAAAACAATATGATACAAGTAGAAGGCTTGCATCTCGATCTGGAATTTAAGCGTTGTATCGTAGATAACGAAGAGGTAAAACTTGCAAAAAAGGAATTTGAATTGCTTGCTTATCTCATTTCTCATCGAGGTAAAATATTGTCACGCGAACAAATTTTAAGCAAAGTGTGGAGCGATGATGTTATAGTATTAGACCGCACTATCGATGTAAATATCACTCGATTACGGCAGAAAATCGGTGAATATGGGAAATATATCATAACACGATCAGGTTACGGATATGGGTTCAAAGATTAAAAAACTATCTTACAACAACAAACTATTTCTTGTGGTGCTTCTATTTATATGGGGCATCATTGCGAGCATTCTCGTGTTTCAATACTATCGTGAGAAACAATACAAAACCGAGTCGCTTAATGCTCAACTTCAAATACACAACCAATATCTCATTAATGCAATCGAATCGGGTGAAGATTATAAAAAACACACCGCCGAAAATATTGCACCTTTCGACTCTATTCGCATCACAATAATCTCGCTCGATGGCGCAGTAGTATATGACTCAAAACTCAACGCCAACTCACTTGACAATCACATAAAGCGCCAAGAGATTGCCGATGCATTAAAAGATGGTTCGGGAGTTAACATCGGGAGACAATCCAACAGCGATGGATGCAAATATTTCTATTCAGCCACAAAAGGGAAAAGAGTTATAGTTCGGTCTGCAATACCCTACTCCGACTCATTGAAGGAACTTTTGAAAGCAGATATGCTATATCTTTGGGCTATTATAAGCATTAGCGTAATTTTTAGCGTCGTTGCATATTTTACAAGTCGCCGATTGGGCAACAATATTACTAAATTAAAACAGTTTGCACAAGATGCCGAAAAGGGTGAAAAAATAAACAAACAATTAACTTTTCCATCAGACGATTTAGGTAAAATTTCAAATAGTATAATCAGCCTTTATTCCGACTTGCAACAAACCATCACCGAACGGGATATGGAACATGAGGCTATGTTAAGAGAAGAGCAAGAAAAAATACGCATCAAACGCCAACTCTCAAACAATATTACTCACGAACTCAAAACGCCTGTTGCTTCAATACAAGTGTGCCTCGAAACTATCCTTTCGGGAATGCAACTTTCCAACGAGAAAAAGGAAGAACTCTTAAATCGAAGCTATGCAAATTGTCGTCGGCTCCGACACCTACTCAATGATGTGTCACTTATCACCCGAATGGAAGAGGGAGGAATGCTTATTCCAAAAGAAACTATTGATTTGTCGCAAATAATACAAGAAGCTATTGATGAAGCTAATCTTCAAAACGACACCTCGTTTGCCATACATTCTAATATTGATGAACCTTTAATCATTCAGGGCAATCGTTCGTTAGTAAGTTCCATTTTCAGCAATCTCATCAATAACGCGATGTCCTATTCTGGTGGCAAAAATATCTATATCAATCTTGAAAGTTTTGACAACAATAATTATAATTTTACAGTCGAAGATGATGGCACCGGGATTGAAGAAATTCACCTATCACGAATATTTGAGCGTTTCTATCGTATTGATAAAGGTCGCTCTCGTAAACTTGGTGGCACTGGATTAGGACTTTCAATTGTTAAACATGCCGTAATTTTTCATGGAGGCATAATCACAGCAACAAACCGCCCCCAAGGTGGACTAAAATTCACTTTCTCTCTACAAAAACAAACTTAAATAACCTCGGGAGCTCACTCTATTGCTGTCTTTTTCTTTCTAAAGTATTAGGTGCGACTCGGCAATGCAATTTTAAGCAAGCTTAATTTGCTTTTGCGCTCGGCTTGCACTACCTTTGCACATATGGACGCACTGGAATTTGCCGAACGCATAGTATTGAATC
Organism: Muribaculaceae bacterium; assembly: GCA_045646905.1. Lineage (GTDB taxonomy): Bacteria > Bacteroidota > Bacteroidia > Bacteroidales > Muribaculaceae > RGIG4079. The sequence continues at coordinate 11,593 of JAZRLP010000024.1, read as the reverse complement.
TACCTTATGACCCCAATGAGCAACAGGTACAGCTCATTGCGGCGTTGGCGCGTTTCTGCTCTCCACTATCTCCACAGGAATCGGTATTCTTGCTCAATGGTTATGCCGGCACGGGTAAAACATCGCTCACAGGGGCATTGGTGCGTTCTCTCAATGAAGTAAACATCCCCTCGGTGTTGCTCGCGCCCACCGGTAGAGCGGCAAAAGTGTTTGGCCGATTTGCCAAGCACCCGGCCTATACTATTCACCGCAAAATCTATCGCCAAGAATCAACCGGCGATATTACTTCATATGTGGCTACTGTGGCCGAAAATCGACACCACAACACTATTTTCATTGTCGATGAGGCCTCAATGATAGGTTCGCGAAACGACAATGGGAGCGACTTGCTCGAAGACCTCATTGAATATGTGTATGGTGGCGACAATTGCCGATTGATTTTGCTTGGCGACACTGCCCAATTACCCCCAGTGGGTTGCCAATTCTCGCCGGCTATGACAGTCAATGTATTGAAATCGTTAGGGCTGAGAGTTACTCGTGCCACCCTCACGGCTACTGCTCGACAAGCAGCCGATAGTGGCATTCTTTATAATGCTACATGGTTGCGACGCGCTATGCTCACCGACCCATTGCCCTCGCCTCAACTCATAGCATCTAATTTTGCCGATGTTATCCCTGTATCGAGCGAAGATCTTCCCGAGGTACTCAACGATGCTTATTGTCGCGACGGTATTGAGGAAACCATTCTCATCACTCGTTCTAATCAACGCGCTGTAAAATTCAACATCGCCATTCGCAACACCATTCTCGAAAAAGAGGAGTATTTGTGTAGCGATGAGTTGATTCTCGTGGCAAAAAACAACTATTTGTGGAGCTCAAAAGTCAAAGGGGTTGATTTTATTGCCAATGGAGATGTTGCTCTTGTAACAAAAATCTACGGCACCGAAACCAAATATGGATTTCTTTTTGCCGACGCCAAAATACAATTAATCGACCGTGACATTGAACTTGAGGCTAAACTAATGCTATCGACTCTTGCCTACGACACACCAGGATTAAATGCCGAGCAAGCCTCTACTCTCTATAACAAATGCATTAACAATCCCGACAACTTTGCGCCCGAAATCCCTATGTCAACAAGGCTCAAAAAACTCAAGAGCGACCCCTATTTCAATGCCCTACAAATTAAATATGCCTATGCCGTCACTTGCCACAAGGCTCAAGGTGGACAGTGGAAGAATGTATTTATCGATATGGGCTATATTGCCCCCGAGGCTCAAGGTATGGATTTTTATCGATGGCTCTACACCGCCATCACACGCGCCACACACCGCCTCTACCTCATCAACCCATCGGTAGAGGTGAAATAAAAACGGTGCATCAATCAATTTGACACACCGTAATTTTATAAATAGTCTTGATTATCCTATTTGACCAGGATATTTGGGGCTGGGACCATATTCGTTATCCCCTTTACTATCCTCACACCACCATATAATCAAGATAATTGATCCGATACATGGCACTAACATGAGAAATTGCAACCAACCACTGCGACCTGTATCATGAAGACGACGAGCTCCTACTGCCAATGATGGAATAAGGAATACCAAACTTGCAAGCCAACCAATATATGGAATCCATCCTACTAATACAGTAAATAGATACCACCACCAAAATTCAGAACGGCGTGCACGACCTTCAAACTCGGCAAACTTGTTAAAACAAATCTTAATAGCATCACCAAAACCTATCTCTTGAGAATAGTTATTGGCTGGTTGAGCATTATAGGGAGGTTGTTGATAACCACCTTGATGTGGAGGTTGAGGCATAGGAGGTTGCTGTGGATACAACAATGATTGCAAATCGGCTACTGTCGAAGCATCGGCCCAATTGGGCATTCCTTCACACCACACTTTTGATGAAGGATTTAATCCATAAGCCACAAGTTGTTCCTTTGGCATAGGACCCACTTGCTGTCCGTTGTAAATAATATAGTAATTCATATCTACTAATAAATTAAAGTGTTATTGATTATAGTACAAATATATAAAACATTATCCTAAGTGCAAAACATTTTATTACCAAACAAGCATTTTCATCAACAAATTCTATCTGCGCCTACTTTTATATAGAGCGATAGCCGAGTCTGTATTAACTCGGCTATCGTTATGCTTTGTCGGGGTGAGAAGACTCGAACTTCCGACCTCCACGTCCCGAACGTGGCGCGCTACCAACTGTGCTACACCCCGCACCCTATAGTGCAAGGCAAAGTTAATTCTTTTTTACACAAATGTGAAATAGCGCCTCCTTTATTTATTATTTCTTTATGAATTTACCTACGATGCTATTGTTTACCTCAACGAGATAAATGCCTGCTGGGAGTGATGCCACATCTACTTTTGCGCGGTTGTCGTCAACATAACAATGATTGAGCGACACCATTGCTCCTGCCAAGTTATAGACTGCTACCGATTGGATGTCGTCGCTCGTTTCGATGGTCATTTCATCAACAACCGGATTGGGATAAACGCGTAGCGATGTTGCCTTGTCGGCCAACACACTTTCTACACCCACACTCTTGTCATAGAAACGATACACAGCCATACCATTTGCAGGACAATAAGAGTAGATGTAATAACTTGACTCATCGATTGGTTCAGCAAAAAGCCAGTTGAATGTTGAGTAGTTACCTCCTGTAGAGTATCCAAGGTCGCCAATTGGAGCCACCGATGTGATAACGCTATTATCTTCCCAATCGCGAATAGTAAATCCACCTCGATAATTAGCGCCCGATGGGTGCACCAAGATTTCATGACCCGAGAGCACAAAATAATCACCGCCACCGGTAGTGTTGCGCGATGGTGCTGTAGTTGAGCCACGACCTGTCAACATAGGAATATTTGTGCCACCTTGATAGCGATAAAGACCTGTTGCACGCACATTGTAAATCCAGTTTTCAGAGTTATTATCAATAGGAATTACATACCCAGCTGTTGAGCCTGTCATAGAAAGTTTGTCCGATTGTGTAATCTCTATAACCTTACCATTTTCAAGGGCTATAACATTCACATTACTTTGTTGATTGGGATACATATAAATGTAACCACCATCGCCAAGCACATCACCCGATGCCGAAATGAAGTTGGTTTGACCTTCTAATGGGATAGTTACTTCGAGTTCGATAGGAGTACCAGGAGTTTCAATAGTTGCTCCCGATGGATATATGATATATTTATGAGTTCCACTTGTGTTTTTGTCATCGCGAACAATAATATTTCCGGCATCGTCACAAGCAGTACCCCATCCGCTACCGCCAGGAATGCTACCTAAACAACCTGTGTTGTCAAATATATATAGTTTTTCATCAACACAATCATTCACATAGAATTTACCTTTATAGGCTGCACCTTGTTGTGCATTTGTGCCATCAATGTTTTCGGGTGCATTCTCTTTATTGCGAGAGTTTTCCCACACTGTTTCGAGCACAAATTCAGCACTTTCCGATGGCTCGGTGTAAGTGCCTTTTATCTCATATTTCATCAACCCTTTTAATTCTGAGAAGATGTAGAGCGATATAGTGCCATCTTGTGCATATTCAATACCTGTAAATAGGTAATCATCTACTTCACTTGCCTCGGTTGAGTTAGGCATTGCTGGAGAAACTGCATTTGGCGCACCTATACCATCCGATACATCATACATTTTCACACTCAACCCAGCATCGTAGTTAGCCGAGTAAGAATATACCTTATTAGCCAATCGAAGGAACGAATGTCCTTGTGCTTCATTGCCAATGTGACCCTCTTTCCATTGTGAGTGCCACATCATAGGTTCACCTTTCTTGTCCCAATCAAATGAGTATTGCACAGGTATAATCGCCTTGCCGTCGATTAATAGATTGTTGCGAGAGTATGGAGTAACCATAATTGATGCATCGTTGCCCCATTTTGTTGCATTATAGTTGGTAGGATCGGCGGCATAGGTTGTTGCAGTGATTGCTCCGTTTGACACTTTTGTCCCTAAGAACATGTATTGATTGACACCATCAACTGTTGCCATTGAATAAAGATATAAATCTTTCATTGTGCCACTCACTGCAAAACTGCTACCTATCTCGATAGATGATTCCACTTCAAAAGGTAATTGAGCCTTGGATTGCGACACCAATAATTGAGGTGCAGCATTGTCATCGTCCCACTTATACACATTCCACGCCATAGTTTCGGGCGAATCGGGATTCATAATTGCTAAATCACAGCCGAGCAACAAGCCGTCGGCACTAAACGCTATATCGTTTAGGTTATTAGCACCTTCAACATTCATTCGTTTGATTTCTTCACCAGTTTCGGCATCTACGACCGATAGCATAGCATTAGCTTTAGCATCGTGAGCAAGCACATACCATTTTCCATCGCGAACGATTGCTCGTTTGATTGTGAAGCCATTCAAATATGTAGGAGTGGCCGACATTGACACCAATTCAGGGTTATAACGACCTCTAACTATACCCTCAACCTCGGGATAGTCCACAATGTTGGGTGGGAACAATACATCGGGATCAAGTTCGGGCAACGAAGCAGGGTCGAGATAGTCGGTTGTAATAAAATCGCAACCATAATTACCATAAGTTTCATAAGTGTTATTAGTGTTTATTGACCACACATCGACCAACAAACCAGCATCGTGATACATCTTCACCGCATCTTTAGTGATTTCGGCTCCGATTTCCGAACCAATATGAATGCCTCGCTCAATACACCACGACAAACTACTATCAAAACTTTCAGAATAGATGAGAAGCATCAATTCAATATCAGGATAGTTTTGGTGGATATGATTAAGACAGTTTTTCATTGAGGTGAAGATGAAACATCTATTACGAAAGCCTTTCTTCTCAATTATTTCGATGAGTTTGGGCACATTTGAAAAATCATTGTTATTAATCCCTGTAGCCCATTTCAATTCAATGAGTGGCAACACATTATACTCATTACATATATCGAGATATTCTTCAAATGAAGTGAGATGTCCAGTATATTTTACTCCACCACGAGTTTGGCTTAGTTCTTCGGCCTTGAGATCCTCCCAATTGCTGTCGGCAATGGTGAGAGTGCCTCCCCACGATTTCAAGTCGTCATTATGACAGCACACAAGCACTCCATCTTTTGTCACTTTAACATCAGTTTCAAGATAATGATACCCTTTCTTTGCTCCATTTATAAAGGCTTCGGTAGAATTTTCAAGCCCCCAATAACTTCCGCGGTGCCCAACCAATTTGGGTTGAGCAAAAGCTGTTGCAGTTACAACTAAACTCAACAACACAAGATAGATTTTTTTCATATTCAAGATTTAAGTATTAATATTTTTGTAAATATACGAATATTTTACAATAAAGTCCCTATTTCAGTAAAATTTTGAGTAACTTTGAAGCCTGAATGAAAAAATATCAACAATATACACTCATTTTTGGAGCGATTGTAGTGGCTATTTTTATGGCTGCCTGCGCAAGTATAGGGCGTCCCGAAGGAGGCCCTCGCGATGAGATGCCCCCAGTTTTCATTAGCAGTAAGCCCATTCAAGGTGCTACTAATGTCAAAAACAATAAAATAGAGCTTGTTTTTGACGAGAACATACGCGTTGATGATGTTTCAAACAAGGTTGTAATCTCTCCAGCACAAAAAGCAATGCCCTCAATCATTGCCAACGGAAAGAAAATCATTGTAGAACTTCGCGATACGCTAATCCCCAACACGACTTACACTCTCGATTTTTCGGATGCTATTCGCGACTTGAATGAAGCAAATCCCATTGATGGTTTTGCTCTCGACTTTGCTACAGGTGATTCAATTGACTCTCTTCGCATTTCGGGATTGCTCATGGAAGCTCGCAATCTTGAGCCTGCACAAGGTATGATTGTAGGGGTATATAGCAATCTCTCTGACTCGGCTATTTCAACACTCCCACTTGAACGCATTTCAAAAACCAATCAACTTGGACAGTTCACCATTCGTGGTTTAAAGCCTGGTTATTATCGTGTTTTTGCATTAAACGATAAAAATCGCGACTATCATTGGGATCGCTCCGAAGATGTAGCGTTTTATGATATCCCAGTATTCCCTTCAACCGAGCCCATTGAGGTCGTCGACACCCTTCAAGCCTACAATGGCACCGACTCTTTAGTCACTCGCAAAGGGATAAAATACTTGCCTAATAATATACTCCTCACATGGTTTAACGAGGGGTATGTTGCACAATACCTCAAAGACTATAAACGCCCCAGTCGCAATATTTTAAATTTCAACTTTGCAACTAAATCCGACACCCTCCCCCAAATCAAGCTCATAAATGGGCCTAAAGCAGGTGCCGAAATTGACGATTGGGCTTTATTAAACTCAGGAGAAACTCTCGACACTCTTGAATATTGGATTAACGACTCGGTCGTTCTTGCTCAAGACTCTATGATTGTTGCGGCTCGATATCTGCGCACCGACACCAACAATGAACTTTCGTGGACTACCGACACTCTTAAACTCTTCTATAAAGACCCCAAGCCTAAAAAGAAAAAGAAGAAAGAAGAGGAAGCCGACACACTCCCCAAGGTGAAACATATCAACTGGATGCTCCAAGCAGCCAGCCCTCAAGATGTAAACAAACCATTGCGTTTTCTTTCGTCTCAACCACTTGCTTTTATCGACAACGGTGGGGTGAGATTGTCAATAAAACGCGATACTATATGGGAATCAGAAGGGCCTGTTCGCATTACCCCCGACACCACAGGTCGCATTCTCAAATACACTATCCCTCACAAATGGGAACCTGGCGCAAAGTATAAACTCGAAATCGACTCGGCGTCATTGATAGGGATTTATAACGAGTGTAACAAAGCATTCAAACAAGAATTCTCGGTGAGACCTACCGAAGATTATGTAAATCTATTCTTCAATATTACCGGCACCGACCTACCTGTCGTTGTAGAACTTCTTGATGGTAGCGACAAAGTTGTAGCCACAGCCCCCGTCATTGACGGCAAGGCATCTTTCAATTTCCTCCTCCCAGGCAAATATTTTGCTCGCGCATTTATCGACAGTAATAATAATGGCATTTATGACACCGGCAACCTCCTTGCCAAACGCCAACCCGAAGAAATTTATTATTACAATAAACGCATCAATGCCAAGAAAAATTGGGACATTGAGCAATCGTGGAACATCTACGAACTTCCTCTTGACCTTCAAAAACCTCTTGACATAAAGAAAAATAAACCTGCCCAAAAGAAAGGTGACAAAAACCGTCAAGAAGAAGAGGAAGAAGATGAATATGACGAGTTTGGCGATGACAACTTTAACTCAAACAATCGTTCAAACGGCTATAATCAAAACAACTCAAATCACAATCGTAGTGGCCTCCGCCGCAATAATTTATAATACATCTTCAACCATCATTAATGGAACAAAATCGTTTAGATAAAGACCTCATAAAAGACCCTCGCTTATGGCGATTGGCACTGCGCATTGACGAAAAAAAAATGCATGTGGTGCTATTTTGCTCAGTTGAGGACAACTCTCTCATTTATCGCGAAATCCCTCTCGACACAGCGGCTCAATCTACTCAAAAAGCGATAGAAGAGGCGATATATGAAAATCCCTTACTATTAAGCGATTTTGCGCGCATTGATTGCATTATTGAAACCGATAAATTCACCATTATCCCTGCCGAGATTGATAATCCCGACATCCAGGAAAAAATTTTCAACACCACATTCCCCTCTTTTGATGGAATTGTTATTGAAAACAAACTTGATGAATTAAACTCTTCAATATTAATGGGACTTGATGAAGAGTTGGCCAACTTCTTGCATCGAACATTCAACAATCCCAAGATTCAACACTGTCTTGCTCCTCTTTGCATTTATTTCAATCGCAATAGCCAACTTGGCAACTCGGGCAAAATGTATGCTTATTTACACGATAATAAACTCAACCTGCTCACTTTTGGCGACAAAACGATAAGACTGGCCAATATGTTTGCTTTTAGAGAGCCCATTGACGCTATATATTACATCATGGCTTGTCGCGATATGTTGAAACTCGATGCTCAAGACAACGAGTTGCTCATTGCTGGCGACAATTCATTGCGCGATGCTATAACCCCCACCCTACGCGAATACCTCGCCTATGTGATGCCGGTTATTTTCCCTTCGTCAATGTTTAAGGCTGGTAAAGATGCGATGAAAGCCCCATTTGACTTAATAGTTTTACCATTATGCGAATAATTAGAGGAAAATATGGGCGTCGCCGATTTGATGTCCCCACCAACATAACAGCTCGCCCAACAACCGACTTCGCTCGCGAAAATATTTTCAATGTGCTTGAAAATATGGTTGATTTTGACGATTTAACAGCGCTTGATCTTTTTGCTGGCACTGGCGCCATTAGTTTTGAGTTGCTCTCTCGAGGTTGCGCATATGTTACTGCCGTTGAAAAAGCCAACACTCAATATGCTTTTATGAAAAAAGTTGCGGCCCAACTCGGTTGCGATAACTTTAATTTAGTGCGTGGCGATGCATTGCGATATATCGACTCAACACAAGCCAAATACGACATCATTTTTGCCGACCCCCCCTACGACTTGAAAGGATTTGGTGAGATACCCGAAAAAATTCTCAACTCACAAATGCTCAAACCCGGGACCATTTTCATCATTGAGCACTCGCGCAATTATGATTTCTCTCACTTACCTCACTTTTCATCGCATCGCACCTATGGCAGCGTAAATTTTTCAATTTTCATCATTGAAGAGGAGTAATATTAAAGCCTATTACAAAAATACACTTTTGTCTTTTTGTTCCGTTGTGTCATTATGTTTATGATAAAAACGACAAAAAAGTTTTGTGGAATAAAAAAATAGCACTACCTTTGCAACGCATTTGCAAAATGCTATGACTCCGTAGCTCAGTTGGTAGAGCAAATGACTCTTAATCATTGGGTCGAGAGTTCGAGCCTCTCCGGGGTCACTAAAAAAGAAATCTCAAAATTTTTTGGGGTTTCTTTTTTTATTTTATATACACAGCTCTAATGTAATCTCAAAAAGTTTTCATATCTTTGCGATAAATAGCACAACACCTCATATATGGAAAAATATTTAGTATCAGCGCGCAAATATCGCCCATCGACCTTCAACTCGGTTGTAGGGCAAAAAGCTCTTACTACTACCCTCAAAAATTCTATTGCCACCGACCGATTGGCCCATGCCTATCTTTTTTGTGGTTCGCGAGGAGTAGGGAAAACATCTTGCGCACGCATCTTTGCAAAAACAATCAACTGCACTAATCGCACCCCCGAGGGTGATGCTTGCAACGAATGCGAATCATGCCGTGCGTTTAACGAAAATCGCTCTTTAAATATAATTGAACTCGACGCTGCATCAAACAATAGCGTTGACGACATTCGCGCGCTCGTTGATCAAGTGCAAATTCCACCCACTACCGGTAAATATCGTGTGTTTATCGTCGATGAGGTACACATGTTGTCGCAAGCGGCTTTCAACGCATTTCTCAAAACGCTCGAAGAACCACCCAGTTATGTGATATTCATTTTAGCTACCACCGAGAAACATAAAATCCTATCCACAATCCTTTCTCGATGCCAAATCTACGACTTCAACCGCATCACCATCCAAGACATGGTCGATCATCTCACTTATGTGGCATCGCAAGAGGATATCAAGGTTGAACCCTCGGCGCTCAATGTAATTGCACGCAAAGCCGATGGCGCTATGCGCGACGCATTGTCGATTTTTGACCAAGTGGCTGCATCGTCAATGCGGAATATCACCTACCAATCAACGATTGAAAACCTCAACATTCTCGACTACGAATACTATAATCGCCTACTCGACGCGTTTCACACTCAAGATGTGCCACAAGCACTATTAATCTACAAAGAGATACGCGAAAAAGGGTTTGATTCATTGTTCTTCATCAACGGATTGGCTTCGCACCTTCGCGATCTCATGGTAGCGCGCGAGCCCAAAACCCTTTGTCTGCTCGAAGCGAGCGACGAAGCCCGTCAAGCGATGGCTCAACAAGCGGCTAAATGCACTCCACAGTTTTTCTACAAGGCTATGGCTCTTTGCAACGATGCCGACCTCAACTATCGCACTGCATCAAACAAGCAATTCCTCGTTGAATTGTTGTTGATTAAACTATGCCAACTGCTTAGCCCCTCGCCTATAGATGCCGGCGACGGAGAGGGGCAACTCAAAAAAATTACGCCGGCCAATACTCCACAACCACCACATCCTGCGACCCAGCAACCCGTTGCCACTCCTGTAGCATCGCCAGCACCACAGCCGGCGCCAGCTACTCCCACACCTGTGGCAGCACCCACATATCGTCAACCAGTTACGCCCCGACCTGCCACAACTCAAGCCCCATCGCACCCATCGGGTTCAAAAATCCCCAAATTAGGGCTAAAAGGGCTTCATAAAGAGAATAACGACACAGCTCCAGTCGCAGTTCAACAGCAATCTCGAAACAACCCATTCTCTGACCAAGCTATTGACACTGCGTGGGAAACATATATTTCATCACACCCCACAGCACACATTCTCACTAATACGATGCGTGTTGCACGCCCCAAACGCATTGAGGGCACTCGGTTTGTGATTACCGTTGAAAACCCTGGACAAGTCGATTTGATGATCAACTCTATGACCGACATAAAGCAATATCTTGCCAATCAACTATCTAACGATTTCATCACATTTGAAGTTGCAATCAACCAAGGTGAGGCAGCACCCCATGTGTGGAATCAACGCGAGGTATTGATTCACATGATTGAACAATCGCCCAACATGAGGTCGTTTGTTGACGAGTTTGGTTTGTCGTTAAGTTAATCGCGTATTCCCCATACACAATCAACCCCATAAGATATGAATGCAAGGACACCCTCTTGCATTCTTTTTTGTTTCCTAATAGGGAGAGGAATCTTATGCTGATTGTTCGGGTTATTTGACATAATAAAAGTTTATTCTCACGCAGAAAGGCGAAAGAGAGTTGAAAGTTGAGGATTGAGAGTTGAGAATTGTTTTCACGCGGAAAGCGCAGAAATGCGCTGAAATTTTGGGGATAGTTTTTTAACCACCTCCCCCCTTCGGGGTACTCCTCCTAAAAATTACTTGATAATTTTCAAGAGGAGAGCTGTGGGCTTTATGGGTTTTGAGTTGTTGGGTTTGTACTTTTGGGGCTTTTTCAATGGTTGGGGTTGATTGTTCTTGGGGTTGAGTTTCAGTTGAGGATTTTTGTTGGGTGTTAATAGTGGTTTGTTCTTGTTGTGCTTGTTCGAGGGCCTCTTGCTCAAGGAGGCATTTGATATATTCTTTCACAATGAGGTGTACTTTTGACTCAATGGGGTTGATGAATAGTGATGGGGAGAAGTCACCATTCATATTTTTATTAAAGGCGTCGATGATGTATTGTGAACGACCAATACGATAGCGAATTTGAAATCCGCGATAATGTTCCCACACTTTTTTGATATTTTCTGGTTTCATAGTAAGATTGTTTTAAATGTTTGATGATGCAAAGTTA